>JBFWOX010000003.1:0-312817 GCA_050250295.1 Mycolicibacterium sp. | reverse complement strand
AGTCGCCGCCACCCCAGTCGCCGCCGCCGGAATCCCAGCCACCGCCGGCATCTCCGCCGCCGTAGTCGCCGCTGCCGTCGAGCTGGCCCTGGTCCAGGCCGTCCTGGAAACCGTCGCCGTAACCGTTCTCGAATGCCTGCGCGTCGTAGCCGACGCCGCTCATCCCGGTGAACAGCGTGCTGAACAGCAGTGCCGAACCGACACCCCAGGCGCCGGCCACCAACGCCGGCTTCCACCACGGTTCGGAGTACCAACCCGCGGGCACCGGACGGCCGGCGACACGGCCGCCGGGGTAGTAGTTGGGGGTGCGCTGGGACGGGGTCGGTGACGCCTCGATCTGACGGCCCTCGAAGTCGACGCGGCGGTCCTCGGTGACGACGCCCGCCGTGCGCTGCCCCGCCAGCGATTCCAGCTCAGGCCCGGGGTCCATGCCCATCGCGGTGCGCGCGGCGCGCACGTAGTAGAGGCCTTCGACCGCGCTCTCCTTGGCCAGCTCGGCCTGCCGGGTGGTGTTGGCCTGGTCGATCTGGGATGACGCCGCGGTGTAGCGCTCGGACGCGTCGGCGAGCGCCTGCTTGGACGCGTCGTCGGTGCCGGTCAGCGCGAACACCTGACCGCCGAGCCGTTCAATGAGCCGACGGGCGTCGGCCTTGGCGTCGTCCAGCGACGCGGCGTTGCGCCTGCCGGTCGCCTTCGACGACGAGTAGACAGCGAGGCCGATCGCCGCGACCACCAACAGGATGAGGACCAGCAGCATGCCGTTCATGGTTCACAGCGTACCGACAGGCAACGGCCGCAGACCGGCGCGAGAAATGGAAACCGAGAAATCGAAACCGACGAATCGAAGCACTGTGCCCACCGGTGTTTCCGTCGCCCTGACGCGGGTAGCACGATCCTCGTCCGGCTGCGCGCGGCCGGCGAGATGACGACCCGACGAAACGAGGAGTCCGATGACCACTCGCGAACCCCGATCCAGCGCTCGACTCAACGCCCGAGGCCCCCTCCAACTCGCCGCCCTGGTGGTCGGGGTGGTGTTCCTGGTGGTCGGCATCGCCGGCTTCATCCCCGGGATCACCTTCCACTACGACCAACTCAGCTTCGCCGGGCACCATTCCAGTGCCATGCTGCTGGGGATCTTCGCGGTCTCGATCCTGCACAACATCGTGCACCTGTTGTTCGGGGTGGCCGGGATCGTCATGTCCCGCACCGCTACTGCCGCACGGCTCTACCTCATCGGTGGCGGCGTCATCTACTTGATCCTGTGGCTGTACGGACTGGTCATCGACCACGACAGCGCGGCCAACTTCGTCCCGGTCAACACCGCCGACAACTGGTTGCACCTGGCGCTCGGCATCGGGATGGTCGGCCTCGGCGTCGCGCTGGGCCGTCCGGTGGCCGGCGCGCGGGGCGCGGCCCCGCGCGGGTAGCGCGCTCAGAGGGCGACGGTGTGGCCGCGCTCGACCAGCACGACGCGGTCACCAAGGCCGCGGCGTGTCATCGCTTCGGTGAAATCCGATAGGGGAGAGGCGAATACGCCGTAGTCGTCGAAATGAACGGGGATCACCCTGGGCAGCTGCAGTCGTTCGACGGCCCTGCAGCCCTGGGCGCCGTCCATGGTGACCGTCAACCCGAACGGCAGGCGATCGCCCGCCGGCAGCCGCGTGCCACCCAGGTGCAGCACGCCGGCGTCGATGGAACCGAACCGCACCGGGATCTCGTCGAGCTCGTCGATCCACAGCGTGTCCCCGGAGATGTACAGGTGGCGTTGGGCGGCACCGTCGACCGGTCCGAAGGCGAGCATGGTGCCCATCACCGGGGGCAGGAACCGGTCGATCGGGGTGGGGGCGTGCCGGCCCGGCAGCGCGGTGACCGTCAGCCGGGTGTGGCTGTTTTCCAGCGTCGAGCTGGCCCAGGTGTCCAGGGCATGGGCACGGTGAAACCCACGCCGCTGCAACCGCTTTGCCGCGTGCCGGGTGGTGATGATCGGCATGCTGTGGTCCAGTCCGCGTTGCGTGACCCGGTCCCAGTGGTCGCCGTGCATGTGGGAGAGCACCACCACGTCCACGTCGGGCAGCTCGTCGATCGTCATCGCGGGTGGCCGCCGGCGCCGCGAGACCAGGCCGTAGCCGAGGTAGGCGTGCTGGCCCTGGTGCAGGAAGTTCGGATCCGTCAGCACGGTGAGCCCGTCGCAGCCGATCAGCGTGGTGGCATTGCCGACGAACGTGACGTCAATGTGCATCGCCGCCGGCCTTCCGGCGGGGCCGTCCCGGGCAGCGGGCGCCGCGCATGCGGGCGGCCAGCGGTTCGGAGTCGCGGATCAGCACCGCGTCCTTGCCGATGACGATCCAGCCGCGGTCGGCGAACTCACACAGCGCCTTGTTCACCGACTCCCGCGACGTGCCGACGAGGTGGGCGAACTGCTCCTGGGTCAGCTCCATCGGCACCCGCAGCGCGCCGTCCTGCGCGACCCCGAAGCGTTGCGCCAGCCCGAGCAGCTGCTTGGCCACCCGCGCGGTCACGTCCGCGTAGACGGCGTCGGTGATGTTGTCCGAGGTCCACCGGATCCGTCGCGCCAGCACCCGCATCAGGCGCTGCGCGACCTCGGTGTCGGTGACCGCCAGCGACAGCACGGACTGTCCGGTCACGGCCAGCGCCCGCACGTCGGTCATCGCGGTGGCGCAGGAGTTGCGGGGGCCGCCGTCGAGGGCGGATTCCTCGCCGAACATCTCCCCGGGGCCGGCGACGGTGAACAGGTACTCCCGCCCGCATGTGTTGTGCCTGCCGATCTTCACCTTGCCGGTCTCCACGATGTAGAGCCGGGTGTCGACGTCACCTTCGGAAAAGATGACGCCCCCGGAGGGGAATTCGATCCAGCGGGCATCGGTGCCGGCGAACAGTTGGGCGGCGGCCACGCCGAGGAACGTCGATGGCGTGCCACCGAGTCCGGGGTCGACCTCTTTGAGCATGTGCCCTCCAGCCGGGCGGTGTGGACGGCCCCGGACTAGCCCCGGACTACCCGCGCCGCGGCGAACTACGCGCGGTGCGGCCAACTCGTTCGGCGACCGGCCGTGCCCGCGGTGTGCGGGGTGGCCCGCGGGCCCCTCTGGGGCAGTCGTGACGTCGGCCACAGACAATTGACCATGCTGTCAAAGTCAACGTACGCTGAGTTCGCTGTTCAACCAATGGGCACACTCAATTGGAGATAACCATGACCATCGTGATCCTCATCAGTGCGATCGTGGCCTGCTTGTTCATCGCGATGGCCATGGATGAGAAGTCATATTGACCATCCGTGTGCATAGTTGGTTACCACAATGAGATTTGCTAGATAGTGCAAACACTGCACACCAATCCCGCTCAGCAAACCAGTGCGTTACCCCCTGGTGACTGTGACTATCGGTCGCACATACCGATGACCTGCGGTTTTCTCATCGCGTGAGTGATCACGCCGATCAACCCGGCAATTGCATTCCCCTGATCGAGCCGTGCGTTGGTTCGCGACGGCCGGACGCGACCTCGGGACGACACCTGGCCCGTGCGGCACTGGCCCGCCGCGGCGCGCCCAGAATGAAAAGAACCGCCCCTCGGGGCGGTCCGGTGGAGCGGGCGACGGGAATCGAACCCGCGTAGCTAGTTTGGAAGTTTCGTACGCGACCGAAACCGTGTTCGGAAAGGGCCACGTCGGACGCGTGCTAGCAAACCCAAATTGCTATGCGGCCTGCCGTTTCGGTACGGCTAGCGCACGCCTACGGTACTGCTGGGGTACGCGCGCAGTACGGCTGCGTTCGGGGGCCGAATAGGGGGCCATCGAACACACGGACGACACGTTCGGCGACACGCCGAGATGTGTCGGAGCGCGGCCATAGGCTGGTCACCGTGAAGAAGCGGTACCAGGTGTTTGTGAGCTCTACTTACAAAGACCTAACGGAAGAGCGCCAAACGGTCATACAAATGATCTTGAACCTGAACCACTTCCCCGCAGGCATGGAGATGTTTCCGGCCGCGAACGAGGATCAGTGGAGGCTCATTCAGCGCGTGATTGACGAGAGCGACTACTACATCGTTGTCGTCGGAGGACGCTACGGCGCGATGGATGAAGCATCGGGCATCAGTTACACCGAGCGCGAGTATGACTACGCGATCAGTACCGGCACGCCGGTACTTGGCTTCTTGCATAAGGAGCCCGAAACAATTCCTGTTGGCAAGACCGACCAGAACGACGATGCGCGTGAGAAACTCACGGCCTTCCGCAAGAAGGTTGAGGGGTTGCCGGTGAAGTACTTCACCAGCGCGGCTGAACTTGGCGGTCAGGTAGCCATCAGTCTGATGAACTTGGCAGACTCCCAGCCAGCTGTCGGGTGGGTGCGAGGCGATACTGTGCTGAGTCCAGACGCCGAGAAGGAAATCCTCACTCTCCGAGCGCAATTGGCCGAAGCGCGGGAAAAGTCTCAGACCCTTGTCGCAGAGAAAAGTCAAGTAGTGGATCCGTCAAAGCTGGCCCAGGGCGAGGACTTAATAGGCTTTCCGGTACGCGTCTATTCCAGTGCCTGGAACGACGATTCGGACATGTGGGTATGGCCAGACACCACCTGGAACGACGTTCTTGCGGCGCTCGGTCCCGCGATGTTTGATGAGGCCACCGAAGAGGAGTTGAAGGATAAGTTCAAGCTCTGTCTCTTTCAGAGCAAGATGAACGATGAGGACCGCCAAGCGGTTCGGCGGGTCACGAGTCGGAAATTAATGTGTCAGCAGCAGGATTTCGAAACCGTCCTCGTGCATTTTCGGACACTCGGGATCATCGAGTCCGGAACCAAGAGGCGGGTGCCGAGTGACACGAACCGGTATCTTCGGCTCACGGAGCTTGGGCGGGAGAAGTTGGCAGCCCTAAAGATGGTTACTAGGGACAATGACGACGGTGGCTCCGAGTCGGATGAGCCAGCGCCTGCCAAGAAGGCAGCAAAGAAAGCGCCTGCAAAGAAAGCGCCTGCAAAGAAAACGGCACCTAAGAAGGCGCCAGCTAAAAAGGCGACCTAACTATCTAACTCCGCTTGGCCTTTCGTTCGGGCAGCCGGGGCGGGCCGAAGTTCCGCAACCTACATCCGCCCCGGCGCGACTAGGGGTGTGCCGTCGTGCGGCCTAGCGTGACGCTAGGGGTGTGCGCGCGGTCGGCGCGGTCGCTAACTGGCAGAGGGACGGTCGCAAAGCGGTCACGACTTCGCCGCAAGCGGCTAATGTCGGGTCGGGGGCTGCGCCGGGTTTCTCCTGACCCGGGGCGGTAGGGCAAGAGGGGAACAAATATGAACAAAAAGCTAGTTGCTTCAGCGGTGGTGGCCGCAGGTCTCGCTATAGGGCTCGCGCCGAGCGCACACGCTGATGATGACATCAACAGGGAGGTCTGCCTGGCCGTGATGGCTATGGGCGTCAATCCGAATGACGGGAGCGGCGGCAAGTACGCCCTCGGCATGGTGCAGCGATACCCAGACATGACTTACAACCAAGCGACGGCTTTGGTCGAACAGGCGTATAACTCGGTCCAATACCATGCCAACCCAACCTGCAACGGCATCACTATTCCCCCGGACTACTGAACTAGAGCCGTCCTCAGCGGGCGATCTGTTCGCCTGCGTAACCGCGTGGTGCCCCGCTACGTCGATAGCGGCCTCGTGGCGGATCGACCATGTCGGGTGATCGCCCGACGTACTGCCCGCCCTCGCTCGGTGGTGCGAGTTCCTTGCCGCGTGGCACCGGGCCGGGGCCGAAGCTGAATTCTGTTGCGCCGGTGTCTTCGGCACCGCGTGCGTGTTGCCGGTCGCCGTACCATTTCTTGTCGAAACCCATTGCCGTACCGGCTTAGCACTTAGCGGTGAGCGACGATGACGGGCGGCGTGTACGAGGACGACGCGGTGATCTGGATCGCCACGGCTGCACCACGATGCCGAACGCCGGTACCGCAACCCCTCGCTAGGTACGACTCAACAATAGGGTACGGCCCCCGCCCTGGTATTTCGCGCAACCCCCGGTAGCTCGGATCGCGATGTTCGCGGAAACCAACGGGGTTGTCCCGGCTGTTCAGCCCGCCAGATGCGACGATCGTGCACCAGCCCTTGGGTATGTAGTACGACTCAACGATCAAGCATTTTCCGTAACTGCCGGTGACCTCAAGTCCGTTGTATTCCGGTGGCGGCGTGGCACCGACAACGACTTCGTTTGTAATCCGAGCTGGCGCATTTGATGAGGGTATGAAGTCGTGCGCCGGGGTCTTGCTGGTGTCAAAGGTCACCCCAGCGCGCCAGGATGGAAGTTTGGATGAAATTAAGTCATCTGAGTGGATCAGCAAGATCAGCCGAGCGGATTGTGTTGAACCGTAACCGTGTTCAGTCACATGCTTAATTCCAGCTTCCACGTGCACCGGGTTGAGCGTAGCACTTTCCGTGCAGAGGCAGTGGGTGTGATCGCCCGCGAAGGAACGGCCAAGATCATTTGGAGGCACTTGGCCATCAGCGTTCCAGAGCCCGTAGACCTGCAACCCAAAGTCGTTCATGTACACCTCGTTTGAGAACAACCGCTGAAGGATGAGCCCATTCACGAGTGTATTGTCGGCCTCTAAGGCGCGCCTGGTTCTGTTCTCGATTTGCTCAGCGGACGCATCCCTGATGTACTTCCACGAAGCTCTGAGGGATAGATCGTAATCACGAAAAAGGTAGGCCAATTTGAGGTAGCTTGAATCTGAAATCCCAACGGGCACACCCCATTCCGTGGCCTCTTCCATGAGCTCGGCTCTGACATCCTGGGGGACCGCGTCCGCGACGTTGGTGGTCGGATACGAAAGCAACGAAGCGATTGCACTCCTGTGCTTGTTGTACTCATCGAGTACGTCAGTTAGCTCCGCCCAAATGTCATTAAGGTCAACGCCATCCGCTGTTCGATTGACCAAGACCGAGCCACGATCTTGTGCTCCACCACGATTCGCCATGATCTGCCCTTCTGTCCCAATGTATTTTCGCCGAGTGTACCGCGGTGGCGTGTTTCAGCGCTGAATCTACTTCCTCGGAAGGTTGCGCAAAGTTCGTCGCGGTCATACAGGGGTACTAGCGGTTGCGTGCGGGTAGGATAAACGCGAAAGGCTATGTTAATCGGCGTATTACGCGGCCCAACTGTTGCAGGAGTCAAGATGCAAACTAAACCTCAACCACCACCGGGCGTGACCTTGTCGCCGCTGTTGACAATCCGTGGCCGTGAGGCCGCGCACGCTTGGCTCGCTAAGGCATTGGGCGCTACGGTGCCGTTGGAGACGGTGCGGAAGGCCGCTAGTGCACGGCAGCTAAGATGCACGAAAATCGGTCGTGCTCTGTACTTTACAACGCAAGATGTCTTCGACTGGTTCGTCGACAACTACACTGCGCCGCCCGCCAATGGTGCGCAACAGAGCCGCGAGAAATGGTACGACCGATGAGTGACCTGACACCAGGACAGCTGCGACGCAAGTACATCAATCTTGAGCCGACGCTGGAGAACGCTGCGATCATCGCGGAAGCGGAGCAATTGGAACGTGCGGTCACCGATGCGCACCGTGCGTGCGAGGAATACTGAGGGGGACCCGTTTGGTGGTCCAGTCGCTATGCGACTTGGGGTTGGTGGGTCGTGGTCCACTGTAGAGCGAACTCGGATGGGGTGAGTTCGCCGTGGGCGGAGTGGGGCCGGTTGGCGTTGTAGTCGGTACGCCAGTCCTCGATGATCGTCCGGGCCTCCAGAAGCGAGTCGAAGCGCCACAGGTTGAGCAGTTCATCCCGGAGCCTGCCGTTGAAGGATTCGATCCAGGCGTTTTGCCATGGCGAGCCCGGATCGATGAAAAGTGAACCGGCACTGTTGAGTCGGCACCAATCGGCCACGGCGCGGGCGACGAACTCGGGTCCGTTGTCGAAGCGCACGTAGTGCGGTGCCCCGTGGTGCAGGGCGAGGCGATCCAAGACGTCGACGACGCCGTCGGCGTTGATGGCGCGGTCGACCTCGATGGCGAGTGCTTCGCGGGTGAACTCGTCGATGACGTTGAGCATCTTCAGCGTGCGGCCATCGGCGGTGGTGTCGAACTGGAAGTCCATCGCCCAGATCACGTTCGGGCGGATCGGGGACATCGCACCCACGGCGACTCCGATACCGGTCAGCCGCTTCTTACGGCGGCGCTGAGGCACCCGCAAGCCCTCCTCGCGCCACAGTCGGCGGATGCGCTTGTTGTTAGCCGTCCAGCCCGCCCGCCGCGCCATCTTCGCGGCCCGGCGCCACCCCCACCGCGGGCGGTCGGTGGAGAACCGGCGCAGCCAGGCACGAAGCTCGGCCTCCTCGGTGGTGACCGGCGCCGCCGCCAGCCGCATCGTGGAGCGGTGCAGGCCGACGACCGTGCAGGCGCGGCGCTCAGACACCCCGAACCGTTCACGCAGCGCTATGACGGCGCTGCGCTTGCGATTCGGGGTCAGAAGTTTCCCGACGAGATCTCCTTGAGCATGTCGATGTCGAGAGCCTGGTTGGCGACCAGCTTCTTGAGCCGGGCGTTCTCGGCTTCGAGCTCTTTGAGCCGTTTGGCCTCGTTGGCCTTCATGCCGCCGTACTGGGCCACCCAGCGATGCCACGTCGACTCGGTGATCTCCAGATGCCGGCACACCTCAGCCAGTTCCTGGCCGGTCCCGAGGAGCTTGTTGCCCTCGGCGAGCTTGCGGATGATCTGGTCCGGGGTGTGCCGCCGGCGCTTGTTCGATGCCATGTCGTTGTTGATTCTTCCTTGCCCGCAGACCGGGCAACAGAGTCGCACAACGACTGGACCACTACGAAGGGCTCACCTCAATACAACACCCGCCAGAAGATCGAATGGTTGACTTGGGACTTACCTGCAAGATTGCGCGACCGTATCGCCGATTATGCAACGCGCCTGCATGAAGCCCAGCGCCGGGATTCGCAATTTGATGCCGGGATGGTGCTCTACTTCGCCGGGTGGGAAGGCGCAGACGAGCTACCCGAGTACAACCCCGACAACCCGCACCACGCCAACCTGCCTTTCGGCCACATCCTCAGCGAGCCGAACGTAGTGCACGTGCTACGGCCCGGTGTTGAGCTGGAAGATGACCCAGACGCAGACGCAGACGAGTACATGCCGCCGCATTACGACTTCTCGGCGTTCTTTGAACTCGCGGAACGACTACGCGAGGAAAAGGGTTGGGCGTGTGACTTGGGATTTTCCCGCCACTGTGCCAACCGATACCAGCATGCCGCTATCCCCAAAGGCCGCGACATTTACATGGTGAGCATCTGCCACGCCTGCCTGGCGGAGCTGGACCGCGAGTTCAAAGAGACACACCCAGGCTGGCGGATGCCGCAGGGCTGGCAGCCGAACATCATGCACGCGGCGGTCAAGCGCCCGCCGCCAAGTTTCGGTGCCCGCTAGGCGTGGCCGGGCTGGCCATAGAAGGCATGCGGGCGTCAGACTGACAAGGGGTAGAGACCGGGATGGGTGGCACGCCTATACGCCGAGCGGGCCTGCAGCGCAAGGTCTGGAACGAGATTGCTTTGGGCGATTCTGGGCCACTACCGGGTGAGCCCGAAAAGTGTTCTTCGCTCTGCGTGGCAGCTGGGGGCATGGAATGGCGTTCTCATTTGGACGGCCCTACAGTCCGCCGCTTTGGGCGCGGCGTGGGCCGAACGGGTCCGCATGAACGAATACCTTTTGACAGACTAAATGCCAGTTAGCACGCCTAAAGGTATTGTTGGTTGCGGCCCGGCTTGGACACGAAAGATTGAGTGTTGCAACATATTTCGTGTTGGTGCATCCTGGTGCCGTACGCCGCAGGAGGTCTGCGGCACCGACAGATTGGAATGACTGTGACAACGATTGATGAGCGGTTGATGGGCGACCGACTGGAGTGGCGGCGAGATGACCAGCCGGCCAGTCTGACGACGCGCCGGTTCGGCGATCTGTGGGTGGCTAGTAAGGTTGGCGCCTACCTCACCACCGAGGCGTTGCTTGCGAAGCACCGCGAGATTTTGGAGGCATACCCTGACGCCAAGGTGATTCGGCTTGCCGTGTCAGGATTCGATTGGGTTGAGCGCGCTGAGAGGAGGAATGGTTACCGCATCGCGTAACCTGCTGCCGCCGTGCTGCGTTCGCGTGTGCGTTACACGTAAGTTGTTCGAGCGAACGCGGCTCCGGTCGGCTAAGGTATAGGTTAAGGAACGACACCCGGCGTGAGCAGCGCAATAGCGCGCCCCGGAAGAAACCTTCTGGAGCATGCTCATGGACCCAAACCCTAACGATGTCGCGAACCTCAACCAAGAGGCCGCGTTTCAGAAGTTGCGCGAGTGGGGTTATCCGATCACCCGGCGCACGATCAAGTACGCATTTGACCGCCGCGAGATGAAGCCGGTTCGACTCGGCAACGGTAACTATGTAAGCGTCAACGACCTGTTGGCGTGGATCGAGTCTCGGCGGCAGGATGGTCACTATCGTGCGCCGGAATCTGCTGCAGCACAGGCGTAAAAGTAATGCCTCCAACACGAACCTGGGCGGGCACGCGTCAGAGGCACTACCAAGAATCCCTGCTCCAACAAGGACAGGCAACCAACCGAAGGGAACCTGGCAGGACCAAAACCGATAGGAAGTCTGATGTCGAGTCTACCCGCTGAACGTGCCCGCCCGCTACGCGATCACGTCGCGGATCCAAGCCTTTATGATCTGCTAATTGCACTCGGTTTCGCTGAGCGCGAGCGTGTTTCGGTCAACACCCAGTTGCCAGGCAAGCGCTTCATGTCGGAACTGCACGAGGTCCGCGACTTGGCCGGCTGGTCTCCGCTGCAGGATCGCAATGTGTGGTTTGGAGTGAACCCTGTTGCGCGGCAAGTTCATTATGGCCGCGGCACGGAGGCGGACATCACCCGTGCACGGTCATTGTTCGCTGATCTGGACGTCAAACCCGGCAAGTGCCTCGACACGTTAGACCAGTGTTATGCGGCTGCACGGACGCTAGCGGACTACCTCGACACGGATCCGGTGGCGCTGATAGAAAGCGGTCACGGGTTGCAGCCGTTGTGGCGGGTGGGGTCACCACGCGGCGACAGCAACGTGATCGACCGCGACTGGACCCGCCAGGAGTTCCGCGAGACGTGGTGGCGGTTCGGCGCGGTCGCGCAGAACGCCGCGCAGAACGCCGCGCAGAAGGCCGTGTGGTCACCGGACGGTGCGCACAACCACCGCACCATCGACGGTGTGTTCAACTTGGACCGGATTCTGCGCTGTCCTGGGTCGATCAACTGGAAAGACCCCGACGACCCGGTGCCGGTGCAGACGCATCTGATAACCGGCTCCCAGCGGGTGTTGTTGCGGGACTTGGTCGCCCGGCTGGACGCCGAAAGGGTGCAGCCACTGAAGCGTGTCAGAGAAACCATGGCCGAGTTGCCGACCAACTTTGACGAGGCAACCGAGTGGATTGAAGCGCAAGTTGATGCAACGTTAGAACTCGCAGAGCTACGAGCCTTGCGCCACGTACGCCCGATGAACACGGTCCTATGGGAGTACCTGGACGCCGGGGCTCTAGTGCGGGTGCTCGCAGATGGCGACGAAGGCGCGCACGCGGAAATGCGCAACAAAGTCCTGCATGCTGTGTTCTCCGCGCAGGAGGGGCGCGCCGGGCTTGTGGTGGCGCTCCGCAGTATCGGCGAGGCGTACTTGGCCGTGATGGAGGCCCGTGCCGCTGGCGAACTACCTGGTGACGTACGGGATGGGGCGACAGCTGCTCAAGAGTGGGCTAACGCGGTGCGCGGGGCCGTGGCGAAAGCCCGAGCTAGGGGCAGGTCGGTGGTAACCCGCGTGGATGTGAGCGTCTGGGAAGCAAGGGTTGCCTCCTCATGAAGTCGAACAAGACGAACAAGACGAACAAGACGACAAACAATGGTGCGGCTCTACTTGATGACATCGACCGTTTCCTTGAGCGGTTTGTAATCTACCCAACCGAGCACGCGAGGCACGCCCATGCTCTTTGGTGCGCGCACACGCACCTGATGGATTGTTGGGAGAGCACGCCGCGTCTCTACTTCAAGTCTCCCGAACCAGGCAGCGGCAAGACCAGAGCGCTGGAAGTGTCGAAATACATTGTCGCTAACGGATTGTTGGCGATGGAGATGTCGGCCGCCTACTTGATTAGGCGTGTCTCAAGTAGCCCGATGCCGACGCTCTTGTACGACGAAATTGACACCGTGTTCGGCCCGAAAGCCAAAGAACACGAAGACATTCGTGCCGTCATCAACTCCGGTCATCGACAAGGGGGCAGTAGCAGGCCGCTGCATGGTTATGGGCAATAAGGTCGCGTTAGTGGATCTTCCGGCGTACTGTCCGGTGGCCCTGGCTGGACTTGGTGATCTGCCAGACACGATCACCGACCGCGCAATCGTGGTGCCGATGAAGAAGCGCACGAAGTCTGAGCGGGTGGAGCCGTGGCGTAGTCGTCTCAGTGAGCCTGAAGCGTCGGAACTTGGGGAGCGACTGGCTGAATGGGCCGATTCGATCCGCGGAACAGCACGCGACTATTGGCCGGAACTGCCAGCGGGAGTTGAGGACCGCAATGCCGACCGTTGGGAGGCTCTGCTAGCGGTAGCTGACCTAGCTGGTGGTCGGTGGCCGAAACTTGCGCGTGCGGCTGCGATAGCAGATGTAACCGATAAGCCCGGCGAGAAGGAAAGCCAGGGTGTTCTGTTGCTCTCGGATATTCGTGGAATCTTCTTGGCTAACAACCTCTATGCCAGCAATGGCCAGCCGGCCATGAAGACGCCAATGTTGTTGAAAGACTTGGCGATGATACCGGAGAGTCCTTGGAAAGACGTTCGACGCGGCGGGTTACAACTGGACGCCGTTGGATTGGCAACGCGACTGCGCCCGTATGGGATTAAGTCTCATGACATTAGGTGGGGCAGCGAAGGAAGCAAGGGCGCTGACACCGTCAGTAAGGGCTACTACCGGGCGGACTTTGAGGATGCATGGACGAGATATGTGCTCCCGAACGAGGTTAACGGCGCAGAGGCCGCTACGAATGGCAGTGCCGCTACGAACGGCGAGGCCCCTACCAGCAACGTAGCGGGCGTAGCGGGCGTAGCGGGTTTACGGGGTGGGGGAGGGAAGTAGCTATTACGTCTATAACGAAGACGAATTTATTTATTAGGGAGGCAAACCAAACGGCGTCCTGCCTCTGCAACCGGGAAAAGCCGCTACGGGCGCTACGGGCGCTACGGGTGTGGTAGAGGGTGTGGACAGCAGGACGAGCCGACCCGCTACGGCGGCGACCGACCGCGAACCCCGAAGTGATACAGGAGAATTGAAAGATGACCGCCGAATGGTATGGCGTGCAGATTATGGACCACATCGTCAAAGGTTTTGATGATCGTGACGAGGCAATCAAGTACCTCCGCGAGCGACGAGCGGAAGATGTGCACGAGGGCAGAGACCCTTGTGTTTGGAGTATCGACGGCGAAGCAGCGGGGCTGCCGCATTTTTGGAACCCGACGTGAGCACCATCTTTGCGCCGATTGAGCCGCCCTATTGGTGGCGGCCGCAACGGCGGACGCGCCGAGGGCATACCACGCGTCCCAGAAGAAACCCGTTTGCAGAACCAAGACCGCCAGAAGCTAGATGGAGACCAGGAGAACGATGACATGACCCAACAAGAAGCCCGACCTATCAAGAGGTACTCCGATGAGTGGTGGGCGAATTATGCACACGCCGAGAACCGCTGCGTAGCGCATCAGAGGGCTGAAAAAGGCGGTAACCAATGCCATCTGCCCGCCCGCAGAGGCGGCACGGTTTGCCGCTTCCACGGCGGCGCAGCCCCGCAAGTGAAAGCGAAAGCGCGCGAGCGGCTTGATCTCGCCGCCGACCGGATGGCACGAGAGTTGTTGGGAATAGCCACCGGTGCAGAGTCCGAGGCGGTGAAGCTTGCAGCCGTCAAAGACGCACTAGACCGCAGCGGGGTCACCGGCAAGCAGGCAGTCGAAGTTGAGGTCAAAGCGCCCTGGGAGGAATTGCTTGGCGACGTTATGCAGATCACCAAAGCGCAACACGACGCGATGATGCGCGGGGAGTACCAGCCGGCCACCCCCGAACCGCCCGGGCCACCGGCGCTCCCGCCCGCCCCCGAGGACCGGGACGACGTAGTGGACGCGGAGATTGTGGAAGACCCACCCGAGCGCACCGGAGACCATGCCGACCGCCCGCGCGTGCCCGAGTGGGCCGAACCGGCCCCTGCAGCCCCCACGCGCCAGCTCGTGCCACTCGAACAGGCCGCGAGCGACGTAGCCGCCGCGAACCGACCCACGCGAGTTAGCCAAACGCGGAGAAAGCGCAGGTGAAGCGCAGACGAGCATGTGCTAGCTGGCGTAAATTCGGGGCTAGGACGTTCGTAACGGTCAAAACGAACGCCCTAACCCCGACAAGGAGGAATCGTGACCAAACCTACGAAGGCCATCGGCTACTGCCGAGTGAGCACGAAAGCGCAAGGAGCGAATGGGTATTCGCTAGATGCGCAGCGTGATGCAATAGAGAAGCACTGCGCCGCAAACAACTTCGATCTCGTGGGGTTTGTCCCCGACGTCATGAGCGGAAGCAAAGGCGACCGGCTCCACGGGCGGGCCGCAGCTGTCGCCGCGATACGCGCCCACGTCGCCGATGTGTTGGTGATTAGCGCGGTGGACCGTGCAACACGAGACACGTTGGACGGCTTGGGACTACTCGTTGAGGCCAAGACCGAAGGCTGGCGGGTAGTCACTGTCAGGGGCGAGGACAGCGACACGATGAGCGCGCTGGAACTAACCATCAAACTTGCATTCGCACAAGAGGAACGCGAGCGAATCAGCGCACGCACGAAGGCCGGTCTGGCCAGAGTCAAGCGCGAGCGCGAACGCGATGGGCTGCCGCCACTCGGAAACGAGCGCCAGGTGCCAGCTGACATCGTGGAGCAGATCGTGCGGCTCCACCGGGACGACGGGCTAGGGGCGAAGGCTATTGCCACCCGGCTCACCCGGGAGAGCGTGCCCGCACCAGGCGGTAGCCGCTGGCACTACAGCACGGTTCGCAACGTGTTGCGGCGCGCGGAGGCGGCAGCGTGAAGGCGAACTACTACCCGCCCAACAGCAGCGTCCGTATCACCGTGCCGGGCGACCCTTTCGCAGGCCGTACCGGCAAAGTCGAACGCACATTCAACGACTGTGGCGAGATGATCCACCGCGTTGAGTTCGGCGATGGCAACTCGGCGTACTACGAGGCCGACGAACTGGCAGCGGTCACCGACCCCCGCGCCATTCGTGTCCAGCCCATCGGCAGACCCCAGTCCCAAGAACAGGATTGGTGATATGGCCAGCATCAAGAAGCGTGTACGTGCCAGCGGCGCAACAACATTCAGGGTCCGTTGGTACAACCCGGATGGCTCACGCGGCGAGCATAGCGGGTTTCCCACGAAGAAGGCAGCCGAGGATTGGGCGGCGATTCATGTTGAGCCGAAACGGCGGCGGGGAATCCACGTCGATCCCAGCACAGGCAAGGTGCTGTTCCGCGACGTGGCGGCGAAGTGGCTCGCCTCCCGCCACGACCTCAAAGCAACCACCCGCGCGGCGTACGCGGATGCCTTGGCCCCGACGAGCGAGCACACCGTCAAGCGGCACAAGCGACTGGCGAATCTGCGGATCGACAACACCTTCGGCGACTACCCGATCAACGCGATCCGGCGCGACGACATATCCGATTGGGTCGGGCGGATGCTAACTGCGGGCAAGAAGCCGTCCACGATCCGCAACGCCTACTTCCTGGTGAAGCAGGTCCTCGCGCAGGCGGTCGCGGATGGCCGGCTGGACAGCAACCCCGCCGATTACGTGAAGCTGCCTACCGACCACAACACCGGCCATGTTCGGGCGGTGGACGATCCGGCCATGTTCTTGACCCCGGCGCAGGTTGCTTCGTTGGTCGCGGCGACGCCTTGGCCATTTTCGGTCGCGACGCACCTCGCGGCCTGGGGCGGGCTACGCGCCGCCGAACTGGCGGGCTTGCGGGTGGGCGACGTCCACGTGCCGAAGTCGTCGTTGAATCCGAATGCATCCGCGAAGCCGGGGACGGTGCGCGTCGAGCAGACCATCGCGTGGACCGGGGCGACGGCGGCTGCGATGGCGCCCAAGACCAAGGGCAGCCGCCACACGGTGCCGCTGACCCCTGCGACGACCGTCATGCTGCGGGACTACCTCGCGGTGCACCCGCGAGGCGACGACCCGACCGCGCCGTTGTTCCCCGGCGTGCGCCTACTCGCGCCCCGGCCTACCGGCGTAGCCACCCCACCCGACGACACAGGAGCGACCACAGGAGGCGGCCGCGCGAAGGCCACTCGCCAAGCCGCCGCGCTCGCGGACCTAACGACCGCCGAGGCGGGGGAGCGGTTGGTGCTCGACTGGACCGTGCCCTATCGCCACGCCACCTTCTACAAGGCCGTGTTTCGGCCCGCCGTCTTGCGGGCGAATCGGTGCGCCGAGACAACGGGGGACGAGGCCGCGAAGGTGCCGCCGCAATTCCGCTGGCATGGTCTCCGCCACACCTATGCGAGTTTGTGCATCGCGGCGGGACGGCCACCGTTGGAGGTCGCGCGGTTCATGGGCCACGCGAAGGTCGCGACGACGTTGGGTGTCTACGCCCACCTGTACGAGGACGACCACGCTGATGCGATGGCCGCGCTCGCGGCGCTGGAGACCGAGCCGAGCTACGGGCCGAATGTGGTGCCGCTGTGGGGTTAGTTAACCCGAGGCGGCACTGGCGGGCTCACGGAGTAGCCGAGGCACACCCTGTCGTCGTAAGCGCCGTTGCGTTGGTATGGACTCTCATTTGCTATTGAGGCCCAGACGTCTATCCGCTCGCCAACTTCTTCTTCCCCTACGGTCCAGATGAATACGCCACTAGTTCCTATCGCGGTACCGAGATCACTCGACTTTGACCGCCCCTTGTCATAGATGCTGAAAGCCCACTCGATTTCGCGGTCGTGAGGATCGGTGGCCGAGAACTCAAGCTCGATAACTTGCCCGATCTTCAGTCGCTTCCTCTCGTCGTTGTTTCCAATACCACCGCGGCGGCCTTCGACACCGAACGAGTCGCGGACGTAATTGATGCTGGCGTAGTACGCATCAGCAGTCTCGGAGCCACTGCGGTAAAGAGAGATCAAGTTCTGCACTTGCCCGGCGATCCCGGCGAGCAGTTGACGCTCATACGGCACAACCGGACGCGCGTGGGCGACGGTGTTACGGACGTCCAACATTAGATTGAGGTACGCCTCGGCCCGCCTTTTGTCTTTGAGTATCGGGCCAGTCTTGTCCCAGTGCTTCAAGATCAACGATTCCAGTTGGTACGCCTCGGTGTAGTCAAGTAGATCCTGGCTAACGATCACCCCGTCGCGGCGCTTGTCCTCCGCGTCACGCTTCTCCCGAAGGGTGTCAACTTTCTCTGGTGCGAGTTCGTCAACCCAGGAGTCTCCGATGGCCGACCGGACTATCTCGCGAAACGCAGTCTCGGCGGCAACCAGTTCCGAGTAGGTGTCGATTGACGCTGCAGTTTGGATCCTCGGTGGCGCCTCGGAACGCTCGGGCGCAGCTACGCCTAGGTAATCGGCAAGTTGGAGCAGCTGTGCCTGATCACTTGAGAGGAGGTCGTCGAGCCATGAAGAATATTCCCCCGACCGTATTCCGAAGAAGTTGATGAGGGTCAGCCGTTCGTCGGGCTCAAACCTGTCCTGAAGCTGGCTCAGCACAGCGCGGGCCAGATCAAAGTGCTCGCCGGGGCTGAGGCTGTTCGGGGGGTTTGCTGTCACGGTCACGATTGTTCCACTCCGGGCGGACAAGCAACCGCCTAGCCGCGCCGCGTAGGGGCCCGATAGGGGTCCGCGCGGGCCGTCGAAACCGTGTTCGACGGGCCATGCGCTGGTCCGGGTGGAGCGGGCGACGGGAATCGAACCCGCGTAGCTAGTTTGGAAGACTAGGGCTCTACCATTGAGCTACGCCCGCGTGTACTGCACGTGGTGACAGTACCGGGAGACTGTACCGGCCGCGTCCAACTCAAATCCAATTGAGGCATTGAACTCGCCAGGCCGTAGTATCGCCGGTGGTCTAACGCTGTGCGCGGGTGCGCACAACGGGACCGGGGTGTAGCGCAGCTTGGTAGCGCATCCGCTTTGGGAGCGGAAGGCCGCAGGTTCAAATCCTGTCACCCCGACCAGTACCACCCACCCTGGCAGCAATACATCTATAGAGGAGCACGATCGTGAAGAGCACCGTCGAGAAGTTGAGCCCGACGCGGGTTCGCATCAACGTGGAGGTGCCCTTCACTGAACTCGAACCGGACATCGACCGCGCGTTCAAGCAGCTCGCCAAGCAGATCCGGCTGCCCGGCTTCCGCCCCGGCAAGGCGCCGCGCAAGCTGCTCGAGGCCCGCGTCGGCCGCGGTGCCGTGCTCGAGCAGGTCGTCAACGACGCGCTGCCCGGCCGCTACAGCGAGGCCGTGACCGCCGAGGCGTTGCAGCCGATCGGCCAGCCCGAGATCGAGATCACCAAGCTCGCCGACAACGAGGAGCTGGTGTTCACCGCGGAGGTCGACATCCGCCCCGAGATCGACCTGCCCGACCTGAGCCAGCTGACGATCACCGTCGACCCGATCAGCGTCTCCGACGAGGACGTCGAGGCCGAGCTGGACACCCTGCAGAAGCGGTTCGGCACCCTCACCGGCGTCGACCGGCCCGCCGAGAACGGCGACTTCGTCTCCATCGACCTGTCGGCCACCGTCGACGGCGAGGACGTCCCCGAGGCCAAGACCGAGGGGCTCTCCCACGAGGTCGGCTCCGGCCAGCTGATCGACGGGGTCGACGACGCCATCGTCGGGCTCGGGGAGGGCGAGAGCCGCGAGTTCCCGACCACGCTGGTCGGCGGGGAGCACGCCGGCAAGGAGGCGCTGGTCACCGTCACCGTCAAGTCGGTCAAGGTGCGCGAGCTGCCCGAGCTGGACGACGAGTTCGCCCAGCTGGCAAGCGAATTCGACACCATCGAGGAACTGCGCGCCGACCTGCGGGACAAGGTGCTGCGGGTCAAGCGCATCGAGCAGGCCGAGGCCATCCGCGACAAGGCGATCGAGACGCTGCTCGAGCAGGTCGAGGTGCCGCTGCCGGAAAAGGTGGTGCAGGCCCAGATCGACGACACGCTGCACAACGCCATCCACGGGCTGGACCACGACGAGGCCAAGCTCGCCGAGCAGCTCGAGGCGCAGGGCAGCAGCCGTGAGGAGTTCGACGCCGACAACCGCACCAACGCGGAGAAGGCGATCAAGACCCAGCTGTTGATGGATGCCATCGCCGACAAGCTGGAGGTCCAGGTCGGTCAGAACGACATCACCGAGCGGCTGGTGCTGATGTCGCGTCAGTACGGGATGGAGCCCCAGCAGCTGCTGCAGGCGCTGCAGCAGAACAACCAGCTCCCGGTGATGTTCGCCGACGTCCGCCGCGGCCTGACCGTGGCCGCGGTGGTGCACGCCGCCACCGTCACCGACACCGAGGGCACGGTCATCGACACCACCGAGTTCTTCGGTCCGTCCACCGACCAGGCCGACGCCGAGGATGGCGAAGAGGCGCAGGCCGACAACGACGGCGACCCGGTGGCCGAGGACAGCGGTGCGGCCGACGAGGCGACCGAGTCCGACGACACCAAGTGATGCTCTGAGCGAACGCGCGCCGTCTGGGGACTCCCCGGCGGCGCGGGTTCGTTAGTGTCATTCGTAAGACCGGTCACCGCGTCGGAAGTACGTAAAGAAAGCAGGTATCCAGTCGTGACTGACATGCGTGGCGCCTCTTCGGGCCTCAACCTTGTCGACTCGGTGTATGAGCGGTTGCTGGCCGAGCGCATCATCTTCCTGGGCTCTCAGGTTGACGATGACATCGCCAACCGGCTGTGCGCGCAGATCCTTCTGCTCTCGGCCGAGGATCCGACCAAGGACATCCACCTCTACATCAACTCACCCGGCGGCTCGATCAGCGCCGGCATGGCGATCTACGACACCATGGTGCTCGCCCCGTGCGACGTGGCCACCTACGCGATGGGCATGGCCGCCTCGATGGGTGAGTTCCTGCTCGCCGCGGGCACCAAGGGCAAGCGCTACGCGCTGCCGCACGCGCGCATCCTGATGCACCAGCCGCTGGGCGGGGTGACTGGCAGCGCCGCGGACATCGCCATCCAGGCCGAGCAGTTCGCGGTCATCAAGAAGGAGATGTTCCGGCTGAACGCGGAGTTCACCGGGCAGACGATCGAGCGCATCGAGGCCGACTCCGACCGCGACCGCTGGTTCACCGCGCAGGAAGCGCTCGAATACGGCTTCGTCGACCACATCATCACCAACGCCAGTGTCAACGGCGACGGACCAGGAGCAGGACTCGACAAATGACCGACAACATCCACCCGGCCCTGGATCCGCGCGTGCAGCCGCAGGCCCGCTACATCCTGCCGTCGTTCATCGAGCACTCGAGCTTCGGCGTCAAGGAATCCAACCCGTACAACAAGCTGTTCGAGGAACGCATCATCTTCCTCGGCGTGCAGGTCGACGACGCTTCCGCCAACGACATCATGGCGCAGCTGCTGGTGCTCGAGTCGCTGGATCCCGACCGTGACATCACCATGTACATCAACTCCCCGGGCGGCTCGTTCACCAGCCTGATGGCGATCTATGACACCATGCAGTACGTCCGCGCCGACATCCAGACCGTGTGCCTGGGTCAGGCCGCCTCGGCCGCCGCGGTGCTGCTGGCCGCCGGCACCCCGGGCAAGCGGCTCGCGCTGCCCAACGCCCGCGTGCTGATCCACCAGCCCGCCCTCGGCGGTGTCATCCAGGGCCAGTTCTCCGACCTGGAGATCCAGGCGGCCGAGATCGAGCGGATGCGCACGCTGATGGAGGAGACGCTGGCGCGGCACACCGGCAAGCCCGCCGACGTGATCCGCAAGGACACCGACCGGGACAAGATCCTCACCGCCGAGCAGGCCAAGGACTACGGCATCATCGACACGGTGCTCGAGTACCGGAAGCTCTCGGCGCAGAAGGGTTGACCCTCAGCGGTTGCTGTAGATCCGCGTCGGCGTGATCAACACCGCGGTGCGGCGCTGCTCGCGCATCGTCCGGTCGTAGGTGTCCCAGTCGTCGTGGGTGCCGCCTGCCGCGGTGAAGATGTCGCGCAGCAACTGGGTGAGTTCGGCGTCGGTGCGCAGCCACGGCTGCGGATCGTCCGGGCCGGCCAGTTCGGCGCGGCCCTCCACGGTGGCCCACTGCCAGCCCTGCCGGAACGTCACCGCGATCTGCGGCCGGGCCCGCAGGTTGGCCAGTTTCACTCTGCCGTAGGTGACGAAGCCCAGCACCGGCTCGCCGGCGTGTGGGTGGGGCAGCGGCCCGGCGTTGATCAACGACGACTGGATGGTGGCGTCCGCGCGCAGCGTCGCCACCACGGCCAGGCCGCTGTCGCCGCGGGCCAGTGCGAACGCGTCCTCGAGCGTGGTCATGATCGCAGGGTACGGCGCGGCACCGCTGACCGTGCCACAGGCAAATGGCGGGAAAGTCGTCGCCGTAACGTCCGCCCGTGTCAGGCTGATAATCAACGCAGACGTCAGCGCAACGAGCGACTGCGTCCTGACACGAGGGGAAACAGGTATGTCGGTGGGGATGAAACGTCGCGGCACACTGGCCGCGCTCTGTGCGTCGGTGGCGGCCGGGGTGCTGGTGCAGATCGCCGCGGCAGGCGCCGCGCAGGCGCAGGAGCCGGTCTGCCCGGAGGGGACCTACTGGGACGCCGCGACCGCGACGTGCGTCGCCGTCACCGTCTATGTCAACCCGCCCAATCCGGTGATCGGGCCGGCCGGCCCGATCGGCGCCGGTGGCGTCGTCGGTCCGGTGGGCCCGGGTCCCGTGGGTCCCGGCCCGATAGGACCGGGCCCGCTCGGTCCGGGACCGATCGGCCCGCGCTGAGCCCCAGCCTCAGCCTCGGACGTCGGCCGCGATGCGGCTGATGTCCGACGGCCGCACGCGGCAGCAGCCGCCCACGATGCGCGCCCCGGCCTGCGCCCATCCGGGTACCAGGCCGGGCGCCCACGTGGACGTGCCGGTCCACACCCGGCGCGGCCCGTCCCACACCTCACCGCTGTTGGGATAGACGACGACGGGCTTGCCGGTCACCTCCCGCGCGATCGTCACCGCCTCGGCGACGTCGCCGGGTGCGCAGCAGTTCACCCCGACCGCGACGATCTCGGGCACCCCGGCCGCGACTGCGAACGCCTCGGCCAGCGGCTGACCGGCCCGGGTGGCCGATCCCGCGACGGTATAGCTCAGCCAGGCGGGCAGCCCGAGCTCGCCGATCAGGCCGGCCAGCGCCTCGGCCTCGTCGACGTCGGGCACGGTCTCGACGGCCAACAGGTCGGGTCCGGCGTCGGCGATGATCTCCAGCCGGGGCCGGTGCCAGGCCGTCAGCTGGTCGACGGTCAGGCCGTAGCGGCCGCGGTACTCCTCGCCGTTGGCCAGGGCCGCGCCGTACGGGCCGATCGACGCGGCCACCCATCCGCTGCCGTGCTCGTCGCGCGCCGCGCGGGCCAGCCGGACGCTGCGCCGCATCAGCTCGGCCGCCTCGGTGCGGTCGATTCCGCGCGCAGCGAACCCGTCGAACGAGGCCTGGTAGGTCGCGGTGGTGGCCAGCTGGGCACCCGCGGCGAAGTACGCCGCGTGCACCGCGGCGATCTCGTCGGGCGCGTCGACCAGCAACCGCGCCGACCACAGATCGTCGGAGAGGTCGTGGCCGCGCGCCTCCAGCTCGGTCGCCAGACCGCCGTCGCTGACCAGCACGGTATCGTCGGACAGGGTGAACGCCACGGCGCCACTGTACGAGTGGCCTCGGCGTTTCCCTCCCCGAACGGACGCTCACCGCACACTCACGGCGCGGCTGGGTACTCTCGGTCGGGTAACAGCGGCGACACGCCAGGGACACGGTGGTGCGTTCCACGGGCCCGGGAACGTCTCAGACGATATGTTGGCGCGAACACAGCTAAATACCACGGGCGCTATTCGGCTTTATCGGTCGCCGTGCCCGCGAACAACCGGGTAGCGTCGGGTGTATTCGCCCGGTGTGGCCCACCGAACCGAATGACGATCACGGCGACAGGAAGTAGGACCCCAACACCATGGCACGCATTGGAGATGGCGGCGACCTGCTGAAGTGCTCGTTCTGCGGTAAGAGCCAGAAGCAGGTGAAGAAGCTCATCGCGGGACCCGGCGTGTACATCTGCGACGAGTGCATCGACCTGTGCAACGAGATCATCGAAGAGGAACTCGCCGACGCCGACGACGTCAAACTCGACGAGCTGCCCAAGCCGGCCGAGATCCGGGAGTTCCTCGAGGGCTACGTCATCGGTCAGGACACCGCCAAGCGCACGCTGGCCGTCGCCGTGTACAACCACTACAAGCGCATCCAGGCCGGGGAGAAGGCCCGCGACTCGCGCTCGGAGCCGGTGGAGCTGGCCAAGTCCAACATCTTGATGCTCGGCCCGACCGGCTGCGGCAAGACCTACCTGGCGCAGACCCTTGCCAAGATGCTCAACGTGCCGTTCGCCATCGCCGATGCCACCGCGCTGACCGAGGCCGGCTACGTCGGTGAGGATGTCGAGAACATCCTGCTCAAGCTGATCCAGGCCGCCGACTACGACGTCAAGCGCGCCGAGACCGGCATCATCTACATCGACGAGGTCGACAAGATCGCCCGCAAGAGCGAGAACCCGTCGATCACCCGCGACGTCTCCGGTGAGGGCGTGCAGCAGGCGCTGCTGAAGATCCTGGAGGGCACCCAGGCCTCGGTGCCCCCGCAGGGTGGCCGCAAGCACCCGCACCAGGAGTTCATCCAGATCGACACCACCAACGTGCTGTTCATCGTGGCCGGTGCGTTCGCCGGGCTGGAGAAGATCGTCTCCGACCGGGTCGGCAAGCGCGGCCTCGGGTTCGGCGCCGAGGTGCACTCCAAGGCCGAGATCGACACCCAGGATCACTTCGCCGAGGTGATGCCCGAGGATCTGATCAAGTTCGGGCTCATCCCCGAGTTCATCGGGCGGCTGCCCGTGGTGGCCTCAGTGACCAATCTGGACAAGGAATCGCTCGTGCAGATCCTGTCCAAGCCGAAGAACGCATTGGTCAAGCAGTACACCCGGCTGTTCGAAATGGACGGCGTGGAGCTGGAGTTCACCCCCGACGCGCTGGAGGCCATCGCAGATCAGGCCATCCACCGCGGCACCGGCGCCCGCGGCCTGCGCGCCATCATGGAGGAAGTCCTGCTGCCGGTGATGTACGACATCCCCAGCCGCGACGACGTCGCCAAGGTGGTCGTGACCAAGGAGACCGTGCAGGACAACGTGCTGCCGACGATCGTGCCGCGCAAGCCGTCGCGCACCGAGCGCCGCGATAAGTCCGCCTAGTAACTCTGCTCGAGCTTTCACCGAGAGTGCGCTGACGGTCGATGCGACCGTGCTCGAACTACTCTGGGCGCATTCTCGTCATGTCCCGGCGGCTCGTCGGGCAACAGCACGTCGCACAGCGCACTGGCCAGACCCCACAGCAGGAATGCGCCGACGGCGATGAACTGCAATTCGGTGACCATGAGTGAAGCCTCCTGTCGGTAGCGGCCACCGTCACGGGTAGCCGACTACGCGATTGCGGCGTCCGATTCGGTGGCGGTACGTAGGGATCGGTGCAGGCATTCATCGCGTCGCCGCGTGGTGCTCGTCGATGACCTCATCGACGAGCGCGGCGATCTCGGCGATGCCGTCGCGGCGAGCGAACGCCACCTCCAGACGGCGAGCGTGGGTCAGGTACCGGCCATCGGTGCGGATCCGCGTCACCGCCGCGCGTACCTGGTCCGGGTTCGGGGTGCCGGTCTTCAGGTTGATCCCGGCGCCGGACCACGCGACCCGCGCGGCGACCTCCGGCTTGTCCTCGGTGCTGCCCGCCACGATGACCGGCACACCGGTGGCCAGGGCCTGCTGCACCGCGCCGTAGCCACCGTTGGTGATCAGCACATCGACCTTCGGCAGCAGCCGGTCGTGGGGAATGTATTCGGCGACAAAGGTATTCGCCGGGATCGGCACCGCGACGTCGGTGACGGCCCTGCCGCCGGTGCTGACCACGACGGTGACGTCGGCGTCGGCGAGCGCGGTGATCGCCGGCTCGATCAACCGGGACAGGTCCTTGTTGTCGACGGTGCCCTGCGTGACGTGCACGACGGGCCGGCCGGTATCGAGCTTCGACCACCACCGCGGTGCGGCGAACCGGTGCGGCGGGTGCGGGCGGACCACCCCGACGAAGCGCACGTTGTCGGGCAGATCGGTACGCGGGTACTCGAATTCGGGCACGGTCGGCACAATCAGCCGGTCCGCCAGGATCCCGCAGTCCAGCAGCGGCACCGGTAGCGGTCGGGCGCCGAGCTCGGCGAGGAAGCGGTTCGCCGCCCGTTGCGCGCCGCGCAGCAGGATCTTCTGCGACGCCACTGTCAGTCCCCGGTAGTACATCCGGCGCATCGCCGAGTGTCCCGGCGGCAGCCCCAAGCCGATGGGTGCGATGTCGCGGCTCGACAGCGTCGGCGGCGTCGGTGTGTAGAACAGCACCGGCGGGGCATCGCGGCGGCTGCCCAGCAGCAGCGCCAGGACCCCGAAGAAGCCGTGGTCAGCGATGATGGCGTCGTAGCGTGTGGCGGCCAGCGCCGCGTCGATCTCGGCGGCCTGGTGCGGCATCGGCCACAGGAAGAGCCGGGTGATGGCCTCGCTCATGCCGCTCACCCCGGACGCGGCGGCGCGCTGCGCCGAGTCGAACGGCCGCTCGTCGAAGTCGGCCTGCGGGGGGAGCGGGTGCGGGCGGGCGCCCACCGCCACGATGGCGGCGACGTGGGCGGGGCCGGTCATCACCGTCACCTCGTCGCCGCGCCGGACCAGATCGGCGGCGACGGCGAGCAACGGGGCGATGTGCCCGACCGGGGACAGCGCGGCGATCAGGATGGTGGCCATCGGCGTCAGACCAGCCTGAGTGCCCGGCCGGCGGCCGCTTCGTCGACCATTTCGTCGACCAGCGCCGCGATGTCGGCGATGGCGTCGCGGCACGCATAGGCCTGCTGCAGCCGGCGGGCGTTCTCACCGAACGACGGGTCGCCCAGCACGTCGGTGACCGCGCTGCGGATGGCGGCCACCGACGGCGTCCCGGTGCGCAGATCGATCCCGACGCCCGCGTGGGCCACCCGGGCGGCGACCTCTGGTTTGTCCTCGGTCTGCCCGGCCACCACCAGCGGCACGCCGTCGGACAGGGCACGCTGCACCGCGCCGAAACCGCCGTTGGTCACCATCACGTCGACGATCGGCAACAGCACGTCGTGCGGAACATATTCGGCGACAAACGTATTGGCGGGAAGCGGGATGGCGATCTGGGAGGTCGGCCGACCGCCGGTGCTCACCACGACGGTGACGTCCTCGTCGGCCAGCGCCTCGATGGTCGGTTCGACCAGCTTGGTCAGGTCGGCGTTGTCGATGGTGCCCTGGGTGACGTGCACGACCGGGCGGTTGCGCAGCAGCTGGTTCCACCAGGGCGGGGCCAGGAAATCCTCGCACGGCAACGGAGAGACCGCGCCGACGAAGCGGACGTGGCTGGGCAGATCGCTGCGGTGGTAGTCGAATTCGGGGATGGTGGGCGCGATCACGCGGTCGGCGAGGACCGCCGCGTCCAGCAGGAACACCGGAAGTTTGGGCAGCCCCATGGTTGCGAGCATCCGGTTGGCGCTGCGGTGCGACGGCCGCAGCAGTACGTTCTGGGTGAGCCCCCGCAACGCACGGTTGCGCAGTCGCCCCACCGGTCCCGACATCGGCCTGATGCCGGGCCCGCTCGGTGCGGTGTCGCGGCTGCTCAGGAACAGCGGGGTGGTGCTGTAGGCCAGGATCGGCGGCCGCTTCACCGCCTCATCGAGCAGCAGCGGTAGCATGCCGAGGAAGAATGCGTCGGCGATGATCGCGTCGAAGTGGTTGTCCGCCAGCAAATCCCGCAGAGCGCTGAACTGGTGAGGCAGCGGCCGTACGAAGATGTGTTCGACATCGAAATTGATCCGGGCGATGCCCGAGGTCTCGGCGCGTCCGGGCAGCTCGGCGTCGAACGCGGAGTCGTCGTAATCCGCGCTGCGCGGCAACGCGCGCGGTTCGGCGCCGACGGCGCGGACCTTGTCGGCGTGGCGGGCGCTGCTGAGGACGGTGACGCGGTCGCCGCGGGCCACCAGGCCGCGGGCGACATTGAGTAGCGGCGCGATGTGCCCGACCGGCGGGCAGGAGGCGATGAGGATCTCGGGCATGCCGTCGATGCTCGGGGTTGGAGGGTCGGCGGCGCTTGGAGGTTGTGTGGAGAAAGCGTGGAGATTGCAGGTAAAGGGGGCAGGCGGGCGGTTCTCAGCTCGTGACGCGGTCCGGGCGGGTGTAGACGTTCATCGAGTCACCGCGCAGGAACGCCACCAGGGTGATCCCGGATTGGCTGGCGAGGTCGACGGCCAGCGACGACGGCGCGGACACCGCGGCCAGCACGGGAATGCCGGCCATGACGGCTTTCTGCGTCAGCTCGAAGGACGCCCGGCCGCTGACCAGCAGCACGGTGCCGGTCAGCGGGATCTCGTCGCGTTCCAGCGCCCAGCCGATGACCTTGTCGACGGCGTTGTGCCTGCCGATGTCCTCGCGCACGACGCGCAGGGTGCCGTCCGTGTCGAACAGCGCGGCACCGTGCAGGCCGCCGGTGCTGGCGAAGACCTTCTGCGCGGCGCGCAGCTGGCCCGGCAGTTCCGAGAGTGTGGCGGCCGCGACGGTCGACGGGTCGTCGCCGGGGGCGTAGCGGCTGCTCAGCCGGACCGCGTCCAGCGATGCCTTCCCGCACACCCCGCACGAGGAGGTGGTGTAGAAATTGCGGGTGACGTCGACGGTGGGGGCGGGCACGCCCGCGGCCAGCGTCACGTCCAGCACGTTGTAGGTGTTGGTGCCGTCCTCGCCGGTGCCGTTGCAGTACTGCACCCGGCTGATGTGGTCGCGGGCGCCGATGATGCTCTCGGTCAGCAGAAACCCTTGCGCCAGTTCGATATCCGACCCGGGGGTGCGCATGGTCACGGTGGTGGGCGCGCCGTTGACCCGGATCTCGAGGGGCTCCTCGACGGCCAGCGTCTCGGGCCGGGCCACCGCCTGGCCGGCCCGCACGTGCTGGGCCCGGCGGCGCGCGGTGACCCTACCCATGCGGGCGGCGCTCCAGCCGGACCACGATGGCCTTGGACACCGGGGTGTTCGATCTCGCCGCGACGTGATCCAGCGGCACCAGGGGGTTGGTCTCGGGGTAGTAGGCGGCGGCGTTGCCGACCGGGGTGGAGTAGGCGATCACCCGGAAATCCTCGGCGCGGCGCTGCTGACCGTCGAACTCGGAGATCAGGTCCACGCGGTCGCCGTCGCGCAACCCGAACCTGGTGATGTCCTCGGGGTTGACGAACACCACCCGGCGTCCGCCCTTGACGCCGCGGTAGCGGTCGTCGAGTCCGTAGATGGTGGTGTTGTACTGGTCGTGGCTGCGCAGCGTCTGCAGCACCAGCCGGCCCTCGGGTACCGGCACCCATTCCAGCGGGTAGGTGGCGAAGTTGGCTTTGCCTGTGGCGGTGGGGAATTCGCGAGAATCACGCGGTGGGTGCGGTAGCTGGAAGCCGTCGGGGGCGCGGACCTTGCGGTTGTAGTCGGTGCAGCCGGGCACCACGGCGGCGATCGCGTCGCGGATGGTGTCGTAGTCGGCGTTGAACGTCTCCCACTGCACCGGGTGATCGGGGCCGAGCACGGTGCGCGCCAGCTGGCAGATGATCGCCACCTCGCTGCGGACCTGGTCGCCGGGCGGGGTCAGGCTGCCGCGGGACAGGTGCACCATCGACATCGAATCCTCCACCGACACCAGCTGCTTGCCGCCGGCCTGGATGTCGCGGTCGGTGCGGCCCAGCGAGGGCAGGATCAATGCCGTGCGGCCGTGCACCAGGTGGCTGCGGTTGAGCTTGGTCGACACCTGCACCGTCAGCGAGCAGTTGCGCAGCGCGGCCTCGGTGACGGCGGTGTCCGGGGTGGCGGAGGCGAAGTTGCCGCCCATCGCCATGAACACCTTGGCCTTGCCGTCGCGCATCGCGCGGATCGCCTCGACGGTGTCGTAGCCGTGCTTGCGGGGGCTGGCGATGCCGAACCGGTCGTCCAGTGCGGCCAGGAACCGCTCGGGCATCTTCTCCCAGATCCCCATCGTGCGGTCACCCTGCACATTGGAATGCCCACGCACCGGGCACAGTCCGGCGCCGGGCTTGCCGATCATGCCGCGCATCAACAACAGGTTGGACAGCTCGGAGATGGTGGGCACCGCGTGCTTCTGCTGGGTCAGCCCCATCGCCCAGCACACGATGGTGCGCTGCGAAGCCGCCATCATCGTCGCGACCCGCTGCAGCTGTTCGCGCGTGATGCCGGTGGCTTCGAGCACGGTGTCCAGATCGACCTCGCGGGTCTGACGTTCCCAGCTGTCGAAACCGGCGGTGTGCGCGTCGATGAAGTCGTGGTCGAGGATGCTCCCCGGCGCTTTGTCGTCGGCCTCGAGCAGCAGCTTGCCGAGCCCGGCGAACAGCGCCATGTCCCCGCCGAGCCGGATCTGCACGAACTCGTCGGCGATCGGCACCCCGTCGCCGACCACACCGTGCACCTTCTGCGGGTCCTTGAACCGGATCAGCCCGGCCTCGGGCAGCGGGTTGACCGCGATGATCTTGGCGCCGTTCGCTTTCGCCTTTTCCAGGATCGACAGCATCCGGGGGTGGTTGGTGCCCGGGTTCTGGCCGGCGATGACGATCAGATCGGCCAGCACGAGGTCCTCGACGGTCACCGACCCCTTACCGATGCCGATGGCGTCGATCAGCGCGGTGCCCGAGGACTCGTGGCACATGTTCGAACAGTCCGGCAGGTTGTTGGTGCCCAGGCTGCGGACCAGCAGTTGGTAGAGGAACGCGGCTTCGTTGCTGGTGCGCCCGGAGGTGTAGAAGACGGCTTCGTCCGGATCGGCGAGGGCGGTGAGCTCGTCGGCGATCAGCCGGTAGGCGTCGTCCCACCCGATCGGGCGGTAGTGGTCCTCGCCGGGGCGTAACACCATCGGGTGGGTGAGCCGGCCCTGCTGGGACAGCCAGTACTCGGGCCGGGCCTCCAGTTCGGCGATGCTGTGCCGGGTGAAGAACTCCGGGGTGACCACGCGTTTGGTGGCCTCCTCGGCCACCGCCTTGGCGCCGTTCTCGCAGAATTCCGCCAGCTTGCGGCCGCCGTGTTCCTCCGGCCACGCGCATCCCGGGCAGTCGAAGCCGTGGCGCTGGTTGAGCTTGGTCAGCGTCGCGGCGGTGCGCACGGGACCCATCTGCTCGACCGCCCGCTGCAGGCTGACCATCACGGCCTTGACCCCGGCCGCCTCGTGTTTGGCGCCGGTGACCGCCACATTCCGCTCGTCGTAGGTTGCGTCGACGTCCTGCGTCCTGCCCATTTTTTCAATCTAGCCCCGGGCGCGGGCTTTCTTCGATGCCCGCTCATTTGGTAAATCACATGCAGTGATAGACGCTGTCTATCAAAAGCGTGGGCGGGAGGGTCCGTGGCGAACGACGTGCAGCTGCAGCATCTGGACTACCTGTTGGCGCTCGCCGCGGAGCGCCACTTCGGCCGTGCGGCCGCCCGCTGTCACGTCAGCCAGCCGACGCTGTCGGTCGCGATCCGCCGGCTCGAACGTGATCTCGGCATCGTCATCGTGCAGCGCGGACGGCGGTTCGAGGGCTTCACCGAAGAGGGCCGCCGGGTGGTGACGTGGGCGAAGCGGATCATCGCCGAACGCGACGAGATGCTCGCCGACCTGGAACGCGTGCAGGGTCGGCTGACCGCCACCGCGCGGGTCGGGGCGATCCCGACGGCGGTGCCCGCGAGCCCGTTCATCACCACCGAGTTCCTGCTGCGCAATCCGGCCGCGTCGGTGCGCATCGAGGCGTTGTCGTCGCGGGAGATCGCCCGCCGGCTGGCCGATTTCGAGATCGACGCCGGGCTGACCTATTTGGACGACGAGGCGACGCCCGGGACGAGGTCGGTGGAGTTGTACCGGGAGCAGTACGTGCTGCTGGCCCCGGCGGATCACCCGGTGATGCGCGCACGGGAGGTCAGTTGGTCGGATGCGGCGCAGCTGGAGCTGTGCATGCTGACCACCACGATGCGCAACCGCCGCATCCTCGACGCCAACATGGCCACCGAAGGGGTCCGGTACCGCCCGGCGGTGGAGGCCGATTCGGTCGACGCGCTGTACGCGCATCTGGGGCAGTCGCGGCGGGCGACCATCGCCTCGACCGCGTGGCTGCCGCAGCTGGGTGTGCCGGAGGGTTTCGCGGCGCAGCCGATGGTCCAGCACGGGCCGCGCCCGCCGATCGGCCTGGTGGTCCACGACCGGGCGCCGGCGTCCATCGTCGCGGCGGCGCTGGTGGCCGTGGCCGCCGATCTGGACCTGGGCACCCGCATCGACACGCTGTGGCACCAGACCTCCGCCACCCCCTAGCTCGTTTCCGCGAGGCCCCCGTATTTCCGCGAGGCCCCCTTATTTCTGCGAGCGCGCGCGTTTGCCCGGGGACACGCCGCAACTTTTGGCATTAGGCGCGCACTCGCTGCGACCGGCCGCGCGTTCGGCGCTCGCCCGTAATCAGCGACTCCTGTCGTTGACGCTGGCGTAACAAGTTCGGCATCGATGGTTCCTACTGTGGGCCGGTCCAGTAGTCCGTCAAGAAGCTCGCGGACACCAGCACCGATAGGAACTCCATTGAGCGGAAATGCGGTCCGCCTGCAGGCGATCAACAACGTCGAGGCCTACGTTCCCCCGGCCATCAGCTTCGACCCCACCGAGGCTCCCGGTGAGATCTTCGGCTCCAACGTCTTCACCAAGGCCGAGATGCAGCTGCGGCTGCCCAAGTCGGTGTACAAGTCCGTGATCGCCACCATCGAGAAGGGCGCCAAGCTGGACCCGGCGATCGCCGACTCCGTCGCCTCGGCGATGAAGGACTGGGCGCTGTCGAAGGGCGCCACGCACTACGCACACGTCTTCTACCCGATGACCGGGTTGACCGCCGAGAAGCACGACAGCTTCCTCGAGCCGATCTCCGACGGTGAGACGCTCGCCGAGTTCGCCGGCAAGACCCTGATCCAGGGGGAGCCGGACGCCTCGAGCTTCCCGTCGGGCGGCCTGCGCAGCACGTTCGAGGCGCGCGGCTACACCGGCTGGGACGTCACCAGCCCGGCTTACATCCTAGAGAACCCGAACGGCAACACCCTGTGCATCCCGACGGTGTTCGTCTCGATGACCGGGGAGGCCCTGGACTACAAGACCCCGCTGCTGCGCAGCCAGCAGGCCATGGGTGCACACGCCGAACGGATCCTGAAGCTGTTCGGGCACAAGGATCTCCAGAAGGTGGTGTCGTTCTGCGGTCCCGAGCAGGAGTACTTCCTGGTGGACCGGCACTTCTTTTTGGCCCGGCCGGACCTGGTCAACGCGGGCCGCACCCTGTTCGGCGCCAAACCGCCCAAGGGCCAGGAGTTCGACGACCACTACTTCGGTGCGGTCCCCGAGCGGGTGCTCGGCTTCATGATGGACACCGAGCGGGAGCTGTTCAAACTCGGCATCCCGGCCAAGACCCGGCACAACGAGGTCGCCCCGGCGCAGTTCGAGGTGGCACCGATGTTCGAGCGCGCCAATATCGCCTCCGATCATCAGCAGCTGTTGATGACGGTGTTCAAGACCGTCGCCAAGAAGCACGGCATGGAGTGCCTGTTCCACGAGAAGCCGTTCGCCGGGGTCAACGGATCCGGCAAGCACGTGAACTTCTCGGTGGGCAATGCGGAGCTGGGCTCGCTGCTGGTGCCCGGTGACACCCCGCACGAGAACGCGCAGTTCCTGGTGTTCTGCGCGGCGATCATCCGCGCGGTGCACAAGTTCGCTGGGCTGCTTCGGGTTTCGGTGGCCTCGGCCACCAACGATCACCGCCTGGGCGCCAACGAGGCACCGCCGGCGATCATCTCGATCTTCCTCGGTGAGCAGCTCGCCGACGTCTTCGAACAGATCGCCAAGGGGGCGGCGACGTCGTCGAAGGGCAAGGGCGTCATGCACATCGGGGTGGACACGCTGCCTGCGTTGCCAACCGATCCGGGGGACCGCAACCGCACCAGCCCGTTCGCGTTCACCGGCAACCGGTTCGAGTTTCGCGCGCCCGGCTCCGGGCAGACCGTCGCGGTGCCGATGATCATCCTGAACACGATCATGGCCGACTCATTCGACTACATGGCCACCGTGCTGGAGAAGGCCCTGGCTGACGGCGAGGATTTCGACTCCGCGGTGCAGAAGCTGCTCACCGAGATCATCACCGAGCACGGCGCGGTGGTGTTCAACGGCGACGGATACTCGGAGAACTGGCAGATCGAGGCCGCCGAGCGGGGTCTGCCCAACCTCAAGACGACGCTGGATGCCATCCCGGAGCTGATCAAGCCCGAGGCCGTCGAGGTGTTCGAGAAGTACGGCGTGTTCAACGAGCGGGAACTGCACAGCCGCTACGAGGTCCGGCTCGAGCAGTACGCGTTGACGATCGCGGTCGAGGCCAAGCTGTCGCTGGAGCTCGGCACCACCGTGATCCTGCCCGCGGCGCTGCGTTACCAGACCGAGCTGGCGCAGAACGTCGCGGCGCTCAAGGCCGCCGGCGTCCCCGCCGACACCACGCTGCTGGAGGCGGTGTCGGCGCCCATCGCCGAGCTGACCGCCGCGCTGGCCGCACTGAAGTCGGCGCTGGCCGACCATTCGGCCGACTCCGCGCTGGCGGAGGCCACGCACGCGCAGAAGGCGCTGCTGCCGGCGATGGACGCGGTGCGCGCCGCCGCCGACGCGCTGGAAGGGGTCGTCGCCGACGACCTGTGGCCGCTGCCGACGTATCAGGAGATGCTCTACATCCTCTGAAATGCCTGATGGCGAGGCACTTATTGCGTTCTGGTCCGCAGCCGGTCCGCAGTAAGTGCCTCGTTCAGCATTTGGGCCGCAGCATTGCGTGTCCGGTCCTCAGCCTTCGGCCACAAGTGGCTGTAGGTGTTCAGCGTCAGACTCGCCGAACCGTGCCCAAGAGCACGTTGCACGGTCACTACGTCACATCCGGCCGCGATGAGACCGGATGCGTAGAAGTGTCGTAGGTCATGCAGCCGGAAGTCGACGCCCGCGGCGGTGCGGGCACGTCGCCACAAATGATCGGCGGAGTTCTGGTGCAGTGGGTCACCATTGCGCCCGGGGAACAACCACCGGTCGGGATCATCGCCGGGGACGTGCAGGCGCACGTGCTCCGAGAGGATCTGCACGAGGTCCTTGGGTAGGTAGACGGTCCGCTCGCTGCCGAACTTCGGCGGCCGGATGTCCACGCCACCACCGTTGACCACCTGGGCCTGGCGGCGAACGGTAACTTCGCGGCGCATGAAATCGACATCGGAGACCTTCAGTCCGGCTGCTTCCCCGAGCCGCAGACCGCCGAATGCACACAGTGCCACGAACGCGGTGAACTGTTCCGGTGCGTGGTGGAGGACATCACCGACCTGCGCCGTAGTCGGAATGGTCATCGCGGCCTCGGCTTTGCGTGTGCGGGGGAGGGTGACAGTGGTCGTCACGTCGAACGGGATGGCCCGGTCGGCCACGGCGGCGCGAATCACTGCGCGAACATGGTCGACACGAGAACGAATCGTGTTCGGAGCCAAAGATTTATCCACCATGACTTTTACCCACCCTTGAATGTGGGAGGGGCGCAGGCGGTTTAGCTGCACGTCGGCGAAAGTGACGGAGTCGATGGCCTGGTTGACCTTCTTCACGGTGCCTGGTGCCCACACTTGTGTCGATGCCCACTGGTCGAAGAACTGTTTGAACGTCAGCTTGCCGCCGGTGTTGGCGTACTCGCCGCGCGCCACCTGACGCAGGTGTGCCTTGGCGGCTTTCTCGCTGGCGAAGCTGGCCGCGCGTTCCTTGCCGTCGTCGTCCACCCCGCGGGCGCGGTATCGCTTGCCCTGGCCGCTGCGGGCCTTGGGCTCGCGTCGTCCGTGAACCATCGGTCCTCGATGTATCCGAGGTCCGATGGGTTTCGCCGGGTGTCCATAGCTCATGGAGCCTACGCCCGCAACACGCCGGTCATGTGGCCAACGATTCCGGCGTGCCCCCACGATAAAATCAAGGCGGACATAAACGAGAGGCGAACGAGAGGCGCCAGTGCACCCGGCGCTAGCCACCACCACAAATTTAGGTGCGTCGGTTGGGCGCTGCCCAGAAACGGATTACCTCTCGTGGATACCCCTCTCTCAACTGCCGATGTGACGATGCTGCTCGGCATTCCCGCCTCCACCCTGCGGTATTGGCGTCATCTGTCCCCACCCCAAGGGCCGAAGTGCTATCGCCTCGGTAGGCGCAAGGTCGTGTACGACCCCGCCGACGTGGTCGCCTGGCGGGAGTCCCGCAAGGCCGAAACGGTCTGGGGTGGAATGTGACCCGCGCCGTTCACCTGACACCAGCGAATGCCGTAGCCGACGACGTGCCCGTATGGGTATGGGAGCACGGCGGCAAGGGCCGAATCCAGCTCGGCACCCTATCTCTGTTCGCCGGTCGCCCCGGCGCGGGGAAGTCGTCGGCCGCCCGCTGGCTGGCCGCCCAGTACAGCAACGGCACTCTGCCGGGGTGCTGGCATGGCAAACCCCAGAACGTCGCCTACATCGCGCCAGCAGAGGAATCCACCCGCTACGTCGTGAAACCCGGCCTACGTGCCGCGGGGGCCGACCTGGAACGCATCTGTTTCCTCGAGGTGACCCACGACGAACGCCAGGTACGTCTCCAGACCGGCGACGTGTCCGACCTGTCAGACCTATTGCAGGCCCGACAGGTCACGGTGGTCATCGTGGACCCCCTGATGTCCACCATCGGCGCGAACGTGGACATCCACCGTAACAACGAGGTACGCGAACACCTAGACCCTTGGGCCACGATGGCAGCCGACATCGGTGGAGTCGTGCACGGTGTTGTGCACCTGGTCAAAGCGCCCGGTGGAGACGTCGTGGCAGGTATCAATGGCTCGTCTGCCTTCGGCGAGGTGGCCCGGTCGGTGTTCGCGTTCGCCAAGGACGCCGAATCGGATCAGGACCGCATCATGTCGCAGGAGAAGAACTCCGCGGGCGAAGAGGACTTGGCGCTGGTTTACCGGATCGAATCGCGGAACGTCAGAACCGATTCGGGACAGTCCGCGGAGGTTGGCCGGTTCGTTATCACCGGAGAATCCCGACGCACCGTGGCCGATGCCCTACAGGACAACGCATCCGGCTCCAGTAGCGAGGTTGCGGACTGGTTGGCCGACTTTCTCACTGGCAACCGTGTACGGTCCCGGGACGCGAAGGACGCAGGCAAGGCCGAAGGGTTCAGCGCGTCGAGTATCGATCGCGCGGCCCGGAAACTGAATGTGGTGAAGCAGGCGGAAGGGTTCCCGCGGGTCACCTGGTGGTCCTTGCCCGACGACCAGTCACAGTCACACCACCAGTCACGTCAATCCCCGAAAGCTGGCGCAACTGACGCAACTGAACGCAGTCACACCACAGTCACACCAGCTACGTCAGTTACGCCACCCCTAGGAACTACTGACGCAACTGAGGAATCCACCGATTCCCCCGACCCCGAGCAATCTTCGATCAGCCGCCCCGAAAGGGGATGCCACAATCGCAGATGCCCGGGGTGAGGGATGGCAGAGAATGTAAATCGAACGGCTGCAACGACATTGCGGTCATGCGCGGTATGTGCGATTACTGCAACCAGGTGCACGCCAAGCTCTACGACAAGGCGCCAACCCGGGCCGTCGCCGACGCGGCATGGGATAAGTGGGTTCGCACGATATAATCAGAAGTATGGGAATAGCATTACATCCCAACACTATTCATCAGGAGCCATCGATTGTACCCAGCACGACCACCGGCATGGATTGCCCGCGAGAGCGAAATTCTGGCGGCCCGGTTGATTCTGATCTACCTGGACTCCGACGAGGATGCCCGCACCATGTACATGTGGGCATTGCAGGACGAAACCGGGATCGACTGGGTTGCTTTCGAGTCGGCACGGCGGTCCGCGATGCTGGCCGCACACGCGTGGTTGGGTCGGGAAGAGACCGCGCGGCGGATGCTGCTGGCGCGGCTCGGCGAACTGATGCCCGCATGACGTACTACCGCTGCATTGGCTGCGGGGAACCCTGCACACCCTGGGTCGCGTCCTCCCTCTGCAACCGCTGCATGGACCGCGAAGCCGATGATATCCGCCGCCGCTGGGCCGAGGAAGGCAACTGATGGACGACGGATTCCTGCAACCAGACCCCGACACCTTCGCGGTGTCCGTTCACCCGTCCCACGAGCGCGGCGACCGGGTATCGGTGCTATTTCACGACGGACCCTCCGTTGTCCCGTACCGGATCGTCCTGGACCCCGACGCCGCGTACTACCTGGCGGGCCTACTCGCGTCCGCGGTCGAATCCCCACGGGTGACCGCGATAGCCGACCAGATGAAGGCGGCGCAACGGGACCGCAAATGACCGAGCCCACCCCATCACCCCGCCCTGGCCCTGAAAGTCCCTCTACGGGCCATACGGACGGCGATACGACCGCCTACCGCTTCTGGTTCATCCGAGGGACGCAACTGGTTTCGCCGTTCGCGGGTGACGTCCTCCCGAACAACGGCACACTCACGGCGCAATGCCACAGGCCCCACCTTCCACCACACCCCGGCTGCCAATGCGGAATCAGCGTGTACCTCACCGCCGCCGATGTACGGCGAGCAACCGACCTGCTCGACCCGTCACGTTTCGCGGTCACCGTGGGCACCGTGAACCGCCCGCTGATGAGAGACACCGTCGGTCAGCTCTACAGCTACGCCGGAATGCCACGATCAGGACCGCCTTCGTATCGCTGCCGCGCCTACACCGTGCACACGATTCACACCGACAGCAATGCCACACTCAACTATGACCACCCTCTCGAAACCCTGTCTGATCTGCAACACACCATCACCCGAATCACGTTGCACTGAACACACATTGAGGGACACGCGAAAGCGTAACTGTCCCAACGCAACCGCCCGTGGCTATGACGCAGCATGGACACGACTATCCAAGCGGGCACGCACACTCCAATCCTGGTGCATCGACTGCGGCACAACCAACAACCTCACCGCCGACCACACCCCCGAAGCATGGCGGGGCAGAGAACACGGGCTACCAATACGCTTGCAGGACATAGCTGTCCGCTGTCACACCTGCAACGTCAAAGCAGGGCCAGCCCATGGCGACAACGTCACGCGGGCCGACTGAAACCCTAAGCCGGGCAACGCCATTCGATTAACAGGAACCGTTGCACGGCAACATGTTTCAGCACGTCTGAATGACCGACCAGGGGAACGGGGGTTGTCGGCACCTGACCGGACGCCCGGCCCTTAGGCGCGCAGACGAATTAATCAGCAAGAGGAGACATGAGGCGAGGGCCGAAGGGGGCGGTATGCACTGTCCCCCTGACGTTTTCGTGCTGATCGTGCAGCGCACCGGAACCACCGTGGTCCGCTCCACCGATGCCGCTTTCGACTATGACGCGACTCAGGTTCGCGCCACTGCCCGCGTCAGCTTCGGCTTCGCGAATCCGGCTGGTGTGGTTCGGATTTACGACACCGCCTAATGCCTACACCCGATGATATTTCAGCCCTACTGGGCCGTCCGGTGGCCGACGAGCAGGTCACTGCTGCGCTGGCGGTGGTGACCGCGATGGCGAAGTCCTATTGCCGTCAGGATTGGGACGTGCTTCCCGAAGATGTTGCCGCCGTGGCGCTCACGGCTACGCTGCGCCTGCTGGCTCACCCACGACAGTTGAACATGGCCGAAAGCATGGCCGCGTTCACCGTGGATTTCCGCGAAGGGTTCGACGGGTTCAGCGTCGGGAACAGTTGGTGCTGAACAGATATCGGGTGCGGGCGGTGTGAATAGGCTGCCCGGTGCCGTGGCCGCTCTTTCCTCAAAAGCAGCTTTCTTCGACACGGCATCGGGCCTAAAACCGTTTCCCGGTGGGTTTCACCAGATTTCCTGCCGGGGGTGTGTACGGGTGCGCCTGGCGGTCACCTGGAACCGAGTCGTGGGACTCGACATGGAGCAGATCCCGGTCATCTCACGGGTGGCCGGGGATCTGTTGTCACTTGGTAGGTCTTCCGCCCCCACATGCGTGTCCTCTTAAGCGGCGTGTACTCCCCGTCGTCAAGTTCGGGTTCCGGTTCTCTGTTGTAATTCTGTCGCATGGCCGCATCATGCGCCGCTTGTTCGTCAGGCGTCAGTTCTGGTATTGCGTCCACCCATTGCTTTAGGTCGTCCAATGTTGCGGAACTGACGGCACCGAGCTTCACCGCTCCCAACATCAGGGTCTCGTATTCGTAGTTCCGACTGTGCCCTTGCACCCAGAGAATTGCTGCCGGAATGAGGCACAACCACCACCACGGTGTGACCGTCAGGGCGAGATGGGCGATGATGGCGAGCATCGGCGGCACGACCGCGAATCGCAGTTGGCTTTCGGCCTTGAGTCGATCAGCTTCGGTGAAAAGCTCGGGGTCCTTCCCGAGTAGAAGTGTTGCGGGTAGAGCGATTTCGCGCCTAAGTGACTCGCCTGCTGCAATGCTCTTGTTCGATATCTCCATATCCGGGTTGATGATCTCGCCTGTGTATGGGTTCACATTTGGTTTGAGGTAGAGCTTCTCGGCGGCCTTTGGGTAGTACTCGTAAAGGGGATCTCGCGCGTTCTCGGCTTGTCGGCGTGCGGCCGACTTTTTGAGGATGCGAGGGAGGTTCCTCTCCCGCAGCACTTTCATACCCTCGATTCCCCACCACCAACGCTGGAGGTTAGACAGCAACTTGCTCAGTACGGGCGTGAAGGCCAGCGATACCGATCCGACGAGGAACGCGCCAACGCCGACTGCGATGCCGATCCAGAACGGTCCCGCCGCCCTTCCGAGGTCGTACAGAGCACCGGCCACCTCATTCGCCGGTCGTGTCTTGATGTCGGGCTTGAGGACGATCCAGAGAAACACCAGCCAGAGATATCCAGCAATAAGCGGTGCCCGCAGATCCCGAAATCCGGGCAAAGCTGAGGCGAGCAAATGCACAAATTCCCCCTTTTCACCCTTCTCTGCCGTTTCGCTCAACTGTGGTCCCGCCGCCGACGCCACGCCGTTCGGACGTTGTGGTTGTCGTACGCGACGGTGATGGGTCGTTCCTCGTCAATGGTTGACAGCACGAAGGCGCGGCCCCCGAGCGGCCTTTCCCAGTCGGGTTGATTCTCGTCCGCGTCGACAATCCGCGTGATTTGCAGCCACGGGAAGTTCCCGGCGATCTTGACGACGTCACCTAGGACGAAGTCTCGGGGGTAAACCTCCTCAATCGGCCACGGTGCATCGGTGGGTGCGTCCATTGGCTTCATTGCGTCCATGGGGTCCATGGGGTCCATGGTGCATCAGGCGGGCTGGTCTATGTGGGAGGTGTCCGCTTCGGTCCGCAGTGGGTCCGCAGTTGGTGCGGTTGGCACCGAAGGGCACGGATCTATATGCGCTGTTCAAAAGGCATTCCCAACGGAGGCCAACGCGCACAAACGCCCAGTACAACGAAGCTCTACATCCTCTGAAATGCCAGTCGTGTTCACCGCAGTCCCGGGGTGGTGATCACCATGACCTCGGCGTCCCCGACGGCCCGGATCCGGTGCGGGTCGTCGGGGCCGATGATGGCGGTGTCGCGCGGGTTCAGCCGGTACTCGTCGGTGCCGTCGTCGACGGTGAACGTGCCCGAGAGCACCACGTAGACCTGGGTGGCGCCGTGGTGGCGGTGCAGGTCTGACGCACCACCATCGGCGAACCTGCCCCACCAGACGCTGACCTCGGGGGTGTCGTGCCATTCGGTGCTCACCAGCGCGTGGTTGAGCACGCCGGCGTGCCCGCGCGGCTCGAACGTCGGGGACTCGTCGAAGCGGACGATCTTCACGGCGCTGCCCTCCTCGCGTTGGTGACGGTGCCCTGGTGGGCGTGCGGGCCGCGCAGCCACGCCATCGCCGAGGTTTCCACGATCGCGGCCTCCTCGTCGGCGGTCAGACCCGGACACTCCCGCAGCCGCCGCAACGGCTGTGCCTCCTCGACGTCGAACGGGCTGTCCGACCCGACGACGACGTGCTCGCGGCCCACCAGGTCGATCAGGTAGCGCAGTGCCAGCGGCGAGTGCGTCAACGAGTCGAACCACACCCGGTCCAGCCGCTGCGACGGCGGGGCCGCGGTGGCCGAGCGGGTCTCCGGGCGCACGGCCCAGCCCTTGTCGAGACGACCGATCAGATACGGCAGCGTGCCGCCGCCGTGCACGAAACACACTCGCAGACCGGTGATCTCGTCGAGGCGGCCGGACAGGATCAGGTTGGCCAACGCGATCGCCGACTCGTGCGGCATGCCGAGCAGGTTCACCAGGTAGTGCGCGGCGATCCGCTCGTTCGGCACGAAGTCCGGGTGCACCAACAGCGGCGCACCGCGCTCGGCCAGCGCCCGCAGCACCTGCGACGGGCCGTCGTCGCTGAGGTTGCCGCCGTCGACGTTGGTGCCCACGGTGAGCCCGGCCAGCCCCAATTCGTCTAGGGCGCGCTGCAATTCGGCGCTCGCCTGCTCAGGTGCCTGGATCGGCGCGGTCGCCAGGCCGACGAACCGATCGGGATGGCGGGCCACCACGGCCGCGGTCGCCTCGTTGAGCCGGCGGTGCAGCCGCAACGTCTCCTCGGGGTCGGCCCAGTACCGGTAGGTGAACGGGGGCGGGGAGATCACCCGCACGTCGACTCCCGCGGCGTCCATCGCCGCGAGCATCGAGTCCACGTTGCTCAGCTGGTCGATGGTGGCTCCCACCCGCATGCCGCGCAGCGCGATGCAGCCGGGCACGCCGTCGTCCTCGTGCAGCGCGACCGGAACCCGCCCAGCGGCCATCATGTCGATGGAGTCGGTGGGGATGTAGTGTGCGTGGACGTCGATGACGGTCATGGATTCTCCTTCAACGGCATGGCCAACGGCCGCATCGGCCCGCCGGTGGCCCCGCGGATCTTCATGCAGGCCCCGACGAAGGCGAACTCGTAGAGGCGTTGGCGGGAAAGCTCTTCCAATTCGAGCACCTCGATGATCGGCACCCCGCACTCGGCCAGCAGGTAGGTGTGCACCGCCATCCAGTTATCCGGGTCGGGGGAGGGCAGCACCTCCGACGCGATGTTGTCCGCACCGATGGCGATCGCCCCGGCCTCGGCCAGGAACGTCGCCCCCTCCAGGTCGAGACCCGGTTCCAGCGGCAGGTATCGGGCGGCGTCGGGCCACACGCTGCCCCGCCCGGTGCGCACGCACACCACGTCGCCGACCTCGACGGTCACGCCCTGCCGGTCCAGGGCGGCCTCGAGATCGCCGCGGCCGATGGCGTAGCTGTCCGGGAGCACGTCGACGCCGTGGGCGGCGGCCACGTCGATCAGGACGCCACGCGCGATGATCGGCGGCATCGCGTCGGCGCCCCCGATGGTCCAGTGCTTGCTGCCCAGATGGTCGTCGGCGGTGAACCCGTTCCAGATCCGCCCGTCGTAGCCGAAGTGGTTCAGCGTGTCGATATGGGTGCCGCTGTGCACGAACATCGACATGGCATCGGCCGACCAGCTGACGTGTTCGTTCTGCGCCCGGCCCACCCCGATCGGGTCGTCGACCGCGCTGCCGCGCGGCGTGTGCTCCATCCACATCTGGAACGGCGGCTCCCCGCCCGCCGTCCAGGTCGGCATGCCGACGAACACGTCCACCGACAGGTCGATGACGTGTCCGCCGTCCGCGCGGGCCAGCACGGCGCGGGTGGATTCCGAAGTCAGCAGGTTCAGCATGCCGATCTGGTCGTCGGGGCCGAACGGGGATTGCGACACCTGCCCCCTGGTGGCACGGTGGGCGGCGATGAGGTGCTCGGGCACCGTCACACCTTCTCGCCGGCGAGCAACCGGTCGGCCCGGCCGTGCAGGACGGCGGCCCGCTCGTCGCCGGACAGGTCGAGCACCTCGAGCGCCTCCAGATAGGGGCCGCTGCCACCGGGCACATGCGGGTAGTCGCTGCCGTAGACCAGCCGGTCGAGGCCGAAAGTGTCTCGCGCGCAGACGATTGCGGGCCGGTGCGCTGAGGCCGTGTCGAACACCAGCGACTTGATGTAGGACGTCGGCGCCTGCGGGCAGCGCTCGTTGGCGGCGGGGAACTGCCGCCAGTAGCTGTCCAGCCGCGGCAGCATGAACGGCAGCGTCCCGCCCAGATGCGAGATCACCCACCGGATGTTGGGATAGCGGGCGAACACCCCGCTGTAGGCCAGCCGCGCCACCGACAGGTTGGTGTCGGCAAAGAACCCCATCGCGATGCCCAGCGCATGTGGCTCCAGGGATTTCGACGGCTCCGGCACCGTGGGATGCAGATAGATCAGCAGCCCGCGGTCGTCGGCGTACTGCCAGAACGGTTCGAACACCGGCTCGTCCAGGTAGGTGCCCGCGACGTTGGTCAGCAGGTGCAACCCCTTGGCCCCCAGCTCGCCGACCGCCAGTTCGGCCGCCGCGATCGCGGAGTCGACGTCCTGCATCGGGACCATCGCCAGCCAGTCGAACCGATCCGGGTGCGCCCGGGCGATCTCGGCGAAGTCCCGGTTGACGGTGTCGGCCAGGGCCCGCGCCTCGGCGGCCGGCAGGAAGTACGCGTTGGGCGAGGGCACCGACAGCACCTGCATCGCGATGCCGAGCTCGTCCATCATCTCGATGCGCTGCGCCACCCCCGGGTGCGGCTGCGGCACCGTCAGCGCGACGCCGCCCTGCCACCGGCACACGAACCGTCCGTCGCCGCGCCGGTACACCTCGGTGTTGGGTGCGTCCTCGACCGCCTTCAGATAGCCGTCGGTGTAGAAGTGGGTGTGCAGATCGACCACTCGGTCGGTCACGCGGTACCTCCTGGGTTGTGGTTGTCCCGCGTTCGCTCGGCGAACGCGAGGATCTCGTCGGTGTGCTGGCCGAGGTGCGGCGGCGGTTGCGCCGGGGTCCGTAATGCCGTCCGGGACAGCCTGATCGGGGTCCGGACGTAGCCGAGCGGGCCGCGGACGTCGTCGGGCACGGTGACCAGCGCGCCCTGCGACTCGGGTGCGGCGAACACCTCGTCGAGCGAACGTACCAGCGACGCCGGCACACCCCGCGCGTCGAGTTCGCGGACCCAGTGCTCGGCGTCACCGGCCTTGAACAGATCCGACAGGATCCCGACGATCAGCTCCCGGTGCTGCACGCGCACGTTGTTGGTGCTGAACCGGGGATCGTCGGCCAGCTCAGGCCTGCCCAGCACCTCCACGGTGTCCCGGAACAGCTTGTCGTTTCCCGCAGCCAGCACGAAGGACCGGTCCCGGGCCGAGAACACCTGGTAGGGAACGATACTGGGGTGGGCGTTGCCGGCCAGCCCGGCGGTCTGCCCGGCCATCAGGTAGGCCGCGCTCTGGTTGACCAGGGCCGCCAGCGATGCCTCGTACAACCCCACCGTCACCTGCTGCCCGACGCCGTCGCGGTGTCGGGCCTGCAGCGCGGCAAGGATGCCGGTGATGGCGTACAGCCCGGTGATGACGTCGAGCAGCGCCACCCCCGCCTTGGTCGGCACCTCGGTCCCGGTCAGCGACATCAGCCCGGACTGCGCCTGCATCAGCAGGTCGTAACCCGGTTTGGGAGAAGATGATCCGGCGAATGCCGGGATCGAGCAGTACACCACCTGCGGGTTGAGGGCGGCCACATCGTCATAGCCCAGGCCGAGTCGGTCCATCACGCCGCTGCGGAAGTTCTCCACGACGACGTCGGCGTTGGCCATCAGCGCGGTGGCGATCTCGCGGCCGTGCGGGGTCGACAGATCCAGCGCGACGGACTTCTTGTCCCGGTTGACGCTGAGGAAGTACGTCGCATCCCCACCCACGCTGGGGGGATCCCACTGCCGCGTGTCGTCCCCGACGCCGGGTCGTTCGACCTTGATGACCTCGGCGCCGAGGTCGGACAGGAGCATGGTGCACAGCGGTCCGGCGAGGACTCGGGTGAAATCGACGATGACGAGGCCGTCGAGCGGCGGGCGCGGATCCGTCATCGCGCCATAGCGAAACGCCGCTCGAACATGCCGATCAGCCGGACCACGAGCACGCCGACCAGACCGATGAACAAGATGACCGCATACAGGTCCTCGACGGCGAACGCGCCACCGTAGCGCTGGATCAGCCCGCCGAGGCCGACCAGCCCGATCACCTGTTCGGCGATGATCGCGCCCTTGATGGAGCGGCCCGCGGCCACCCGCACCCCGGCCAGGATCAGCGCCGACGCGGACGGCAGCACCACCCGGCGGAACGCGAGCCACCGCGACGCCCCGAACGCCCGCGCCATGTCGAGCTGATCGCGGTCGACGCTCTCGATACCGGCCTGGGTGTTGACGATCATCGCGGGCAGTGAGTACGCGACGATGACCGCGATGATGGTGCCGCGGCCCAGCCCGAAGATGAGCATGAACACCGGGATCAGGCTGACGAGCGGAATCGACAGTGCGAGGCTGAGATACGGGGCGCCGGCCCACTCGGCGTACTTGTTGGTACCCATCGCCGCGCCGATCAGCACGCCGAGGATCACCACCGGCACGAACGTGACGACCACCGAGATGCCGGTGTTGATCGCCGCGGTCTGGAATCGGTTGTCGGCGAACACGTCGGTCATCGCGGTCAGTACCGCGCTCAGCGGCGGCACCGCGGGGGAGAGCTCGAGGCGGCCGATGAGTTCCCACAACCCGGCGAACGCCAACACGCTGATGACCGGCAGTGCCGCGTCGAACAGCTGACCGATGCTCCGGGTCCGCGGCCGCGATGGTGCGCTGGTGACCGCCGTCATGCGGTGATCCCGGCGGTCTGCATATCGTTGCGCTGCATGCCTTCCAGCCGCGAGGACAGGTAGTCCACGAAGTCGCGGTACTCGGTGGAGCGGGTGACGTCGTCGCCGCGAGGCCGCGCGAACGGCACTGTGATGACCTCCTCGACCCGGCCGGGCCGGGTGTTCATCAACACGATCCGGTCGGCCAGGAACACCGCCTCGGCCATGCTGTGGGTGACGAACACCGCGGTGCGTTCGTTGCCCTCCTCGGACCAGATGGCGGCCAAGTCGCGCTGCATGACCCGGCGGGTGAGCGCGTCGAGCGCACCGAACGGTTCGTCCATCAGGATGGTTTGCGGGTCCACCGCCAGCGCCCGCGCGATGCCGACGCGCTGCTGCATGCCGCCCGAGAGTTCGTGCGGCAGATGGTGTTCGAACCCGCGCAGGCCCACCCGCTCCAGTTCTTTCTGCGCCCGCGCCAGCCGCTCGGCCTTGCCGACGCCGCGGGCCTCCAACCCGAACGCGACGTTGGTGATGATGTCGTACCAGGGCAGAAGCACGAAGTTCTGGAACACCAGGGCGCGGTCGGGACCCGGGCCGTCGATGCGGTGGCCGTTCACGGCGACCTGGCCGGAGGTCGAATTCTGCAAGCCGGCGATGATTTTCAGCAGCGTCGTCTTCCCGCATCCGCTGGGGCCGATGAGCGCGACGAACTCGCCGTCGGGGATGTCGAACGTGACGTCCTGCAGCGCGACGAACGGTTCACCGTCGCGTTTGGTGAACGTGACCGAGACGTCGGTGAAGGTGAGCATCAACTCTGCTTTCTCGCGGGTTGCCAACTGAGCACCCGGCGTTCGAGTGCACGGGTCAGGCCGAGCATGATCAGGCCGAAGATGCCAAGCGACATGACGACGGCGTAGAGCTCGGCACTCTGAAAGGTGTCCTTGTAGCGGGTGATCAGCTTGCCGACACCCGTGGACACCAGCAGCAGTTCCATCACCACCATGCCGACGATGGCGCGGCCGGTGCCTACCCGTACGGCGGCCATCACGCCGGGCATCGCGCCGGGCCAGATGACTCGGCGGAACCGGCGGACCGGGGGCATGCCGAACGAGCGTGCCATCTCCAGCAGGTCCTTGTCCACGTAGCGCACGCCGGCCGACGACGTGAGCACCACGTCGACGATCGCGAACAGGAACACCAAAGTGGCGCCGGCGGTCACGTTGATCCCGAACGCGATGACGACCAGCGGCACCAGCGCGGAGACCGGCAGCGCGTTGAGGAACGCGAAGTACGGCATGAACGCTTTGGACATCCGCGGCATCAGCCCCATGGCGACGCCGAGCGCGATGCCCAGTGCCAGCGCGGTGGTCCAGCCGAATACGAACGGCACCAACGTCCGTGCGTAGCTCTGCCAGAACTCCGCGGTGAGGGTCTGTTCGAACAGTGCGCCGACGGCCTGCAAGAAGGTCGGGATGAACAGGTTGTTGACCTGCATCAGGCCGTACACCTGCCAGATCGCGGCGCCGGCCAGCAGCGCCGCGGCGCCGACCAGGGTGCGCTTGGCACGGAGGCCTACCCGCGGTCGACGCGGGGCCACGGCCACTTCGCGGGCGAGGGGAGCCCCGGAAGTGGCCGTGGGTGCCGCGTCACCCAGCCGTGACGTGTCCTCGGTGGCTGAACTCACTTGTTCCCGTCCAGCTCGCCGAGGGCGTTCTGGAGGAAGTCGAAGTTGAAGTACTTGTTCAGCGAGTTCTCGTCGACGGTGCCGATCTCGATCTCACCGACGTCGTTGAAGAAGTTCAGCGTCGTCATCGCCCGTTCCGGGGTGAGCCCGCCGTCGACGGACCAGATCCCGCGCTCGGCGTACTCGTTGACCAGATCCTGCAGCACTTGCTCGTCCATGTCGGGCAGGTTGGCCTTGGCGATCTCGAGGCCCCACTGCGGGTCCTCGGTGAGCTTGCGGTTGGCCTTGACCACGGCGGCGACGACCTTGGTCGCCGTCTCGGGGTTGGCGTCGGCCCACTCCTTGCTCAGCCAGATGTCCTGTTCGATGAGGTCGGGGAACTGCTCGCCGAAGGTGGAGAGCACCTTGAACGAGCCGGGGTACTCCTTGCTCAATTGCACGACATCGGGCAGGTCGATCACCGACGCGTCGATCTGGCCCTTGGCCAACGCCTCGGCGCGCACGTCGCTGCCTGGGATGATGAGCTCCTCGTACTGGAAGTTCTCCGTCTTGGCGTAGTACTGCGCGACCGCGCGGGTGAACGACGTCTCGCCGTGCACCGCGATGCGTTTGCCGTTGAGGTCGGCGAAGCTGTTGATGTCCGGGCGCACCGCCAGCGCCCAGGTGGGGCGTTGGGTGGCAACGACATCGACGATCTCGGCACCGGCGTCGACGGCGGGCACCCCGGTGTTGACCCCGATGTTGGTGCCGATGACGGCCGTGCCCTGTTGCATCGCCTGGATCGCGGTGGCGCCGTCCTCGACGTAGCGCTGCTCGACGGTGATGCCGTCCTCTTCCTTGAGGATCTCCCACGCGGCCAGGGGCACCAGGGCGATGAAGTCGACGCTGGACCCGGCCACCGCCTGCAGTGTCTGTGCGCCGCCACCGCCGTCGTCCTCCTTGCCGCCACCGCCGGACCCACAACCGGTGAGGATCAGCGCGGTCACGGAGAGCCCCGCCAGTACCCGGGAGAAAGCGGACATCGGACCTCCCATAAAGTTCCACTGAATGAAACACTTATTGCGTCTTGTGTAACTGTGACATGGCTAACGTACAGGGTCAAGGGTATTTGGTATACCAGTTTGTTGAATTTCGCTGGTCGGAATCGTGAGTACACTAGGCAAAATGAAAAGTCAGGATCGGCTCTTCGCCGTCCTCGGCGCTCTCGGGGGCCGCCGCGGTCGCACCCTCACCGAGATCGCCACCGACGTCGACCTGCCCAAGCCGACGGTGCTGCGCCTGCTGCGGTCGCTGGAGCAGGGCGCGTGGGTGTCGCGGCACGCGGACGGCCAGTACGCACTGGGTGCGGCGATCCTCGGCCTTGCGGGTCAATATCTTTCGTCGGACACCGTGATCGCGGCGTCGGTGGGTCCGATGACGCGGCTGCGGGACACGCTGGGAGAGACGGCGACGCTGATCCGGGCGTCCGGCGCGATGCGCACCTGCGTGCAGGAGATCCCGTCGACGCAGTCGCTGCGCCTGGTGCTCGGTCTCGGTGAGGCCGGACCGTTGCACGCCGGCGCCAGCGGGCTGGTGCTGCTCGCCCATATGCCCGAGGAGCGGCGGGAGAAGATCCTCTCGGCGGAGCTGCCGCGCCTGACCGACCGCACCATCACCTCACGGGAATCGCTCGAGGTCGAGTGCGAACGGGTGCGCGCTCAGGGCTGGTCGATCACCCACAGTCAGCGCACCATCGGCGCGGCGGCGTTGGCGGTGCCGATCCAGGATCCCGCGGCCGAGGGCGGCATTTCGGCGCTGGGGGTCTATGGCCCAGAGTCGCGCTGCCGATCGGTGGACGACGAGCAGCGCTGGCTGGAGGCGGTGCGGCAGTGCGCCGCGGAGATCGGCACGTCGATCGTCACCGTCTGAAGCCTGCCCCCCTTGCCCCGCGGGCGCCCCTTTGCCCCGCGAGCCCGCGACTTTTGCCCCGCGAGCGCGCGACTTTTGCCCCGCGAGCGCGCGCGTCTGCTCGCCGACACGCCGCGTGCCAGTGTGCAAATCCGCGCGCTCGCGAAGCGCGAGCGCGCTCAGAGCACCTTGCGGGCGGTGCGCGCGGCCACCTGCAAAGCCTCGGCGACCGGCAGCCTGCGGAACGACTCCGACAAGATCTCCACTCCCCATGGTCCGTCGAAGCCCTTGTCCCGCAACACCTGCACCAGCCCGGGCAAGTCGAAGGAGCCCTGACCGCACAGCCGCCTGCGTTCGACGGTGTCCTCGAACAGGGTGCCGACGATATGGGGGTCGGCATCGTCGAGTTCGACGCCGAAGACGTACTCACCGGGCAGCGCAGCGTCGAGTTCGGCCAGTGTGGTGCCGGCGCGGAACACGTGCCAGGCGTCGACGAGCAGGCCCGCCGCGGGATGCGCGGTGGCGCGGAGGAGCCGCGCACCCATCGGCACCGTGGCGATGGCCGAGAACGGCATGGTCTCGATCGCGACGCGGGTGCCGTGGGCGGCGGCTTCCTCGGCGAGCCGGCGTAGCGGTGCCGCGAGCGCGTCGAGATCGGTTGTGGGCGCGCCATTCTCCGATCCGATTTTGATGAACGCCGGGGTCAGCACGCCGGCCGCCTCGAACAGCAACTCGCGCGTCGCATGGGTGTTGCCGGGCTCGCCGCGGGGGACCCACCATCGCTCCAGCAGCTCGATCTCGATGTGGCGCAGCCCGTGCTCGGCGGCCATCTTGCGCAACGCCGCGAACCCGATCGAATCCCGCACCGCCACCAGGTCGTCGGCGACCAGTCCGAAACCGACGTAACCGGCGTCGGCGATGGCGCGGACACGCTCGTCGACCGGAACCGGGCTGACCGCCGGCGTCAGCATCGGCGAGGTGTCGCCCGCGCTCGTCCACGCGGTGGCCACCAACTCTGGCGTTTTCACGTCGGTCCTCCCGGGTGAGCGCGCGGATTTGCACACTGAACACGGTGTGTCGGCGTGCAGACCCGCGCGCTCGCCACAACTACGCGAGGGGTCAGGTCAGGTCCGGTCAAGTCAGGGGCGGAACTTCTGGATGTAGGTGGTCATGGTGTCCAGTTGGTAGCGCGACACCTCGTGGGCGTTCTCGTCCTCGGCGAACACCGACGACACCATCACGGTCTCGGGCCGGTCGTAGAACCCGATCTCGGCGAGCCCGCCGAAGAACTCGTCCCAATCGACGTCGCCATCACCGATCTTGAGGTGCTGGTGCACCCGGGCCGGGTTGCCCGGCGGGTTGGTGATGTAACGCAGCCCGTGGCTGCGGCGGTGGTCCATCGTGTCGGCGACGTGCACCAGGCGCAGCCGGTCGCCGGCGGCCCGGATGATCTCGGTCATGTTGCCGCCCATATGGAAGGTGTGGCAGGCGACGTACACGAACCCGATGTTGGGGGAGTTGACCCCGCGGATGATGCGCAGCGCCTCCAGCCCGTCCTCGACGAAATCGTCGGGGTGCGGGTCGATCCGGACGTCGATGCCCTCGCGTTCGAAGATCGGCACCAGCTCCTCCATCGACCGGAAGAACGCCCGCTCGGACTCTTCGGCGCGTTCGGGCCGCCCGGAGAACTCGGTGTTGATCACGTTCACGCCGAGGTCGACGGTGATCTGCACGACGCGCTTCCAGTTGCGCACCGCCGCTTCGCGGGCGTCCTCGTCGGGACCCGACCAGCGCAGCACCGGCAGCACCGACGCGATACCGACCCCGGCGTCGGTGCACGCCTTGCGGAACTGCGCCACCAGCGCGTCGTCGGCACGCGGATGGTTGAAGAACGGGATGAAGTCCCGGTGCGGGGTCAACTGCAGGTGCGCGTAGCCCAGTTCAGCTGCCAGCCTGGGGAATTCGAGTAGATCGTAGTCGTGGTGGAACGGGGTGGGATCCAGCGCGATCAACATGTCAGGCACGCTCGGCGAGCTCGACGCGCTCGGCCCGCCCGGATTGCAGCGACTTCACCCCGGCCTCGCACACCGCGGTGGAGGCGTAGCCGTCCCAGGCCGACGGGCCGTCGATGTAGCTGCCGGTCTGCGCGCCGGTGCGCACCGCGTCGACCCAGCGCTGCACCTCGGTGTCGTAGGCCTGTCCGAACCGCTCCCGGAAGCCGGGGGTGATCTGCCCGCCCCAGGTGCCGGGCGCGGACTTGCGCACGAGCCCCACATCCAAGCCGATCAGGGCGCTGCCCAGCTCGCCGACCACCTCGGTACGCACCTCGTAGGCCACCCCGGTGGTGACGAACACCTCGACGTCGACGTGCTTGCCGCTGTCGGTGGTGAACACCGCGATCTGCGGATCCTGCAGGCCTTCAGGGGCTTTCGGGTTGGCCGCCGGCTTGATGATCTGCACCTGGGTGATCTCCTCACCGAACAGGAACCGGGTCACGTCCACCTCGTGCACCAGTGAATCCCGCACGATCATCGAGCTGTCGAACGACGGCGGCACCGCGGGGTTGCGGTGCACGCAGTGCATCACCAGGGGTACCCCGAGTTCACCGCCGTCGAGGAGCGCCTTGAGCCGGGCGTACTCGTGGTCGAAGCGGCGCATGAACCCCACCTGGATCAGCGGCACACCGAGTTCGGCCTCCCGGCGCACGATCTCGAGCGAAGTGGAGATGTCGGTGGTCAGCGGCTTCTCGCACAACACCGGCCTGCGGTGTTCCAGGCAGGCCAACAGCTGCTTCTCGTGGGTGGGGCCGGGGGTGGCCAGTAGCACCGCGTCGACCTCGCTGTCGGCGATCGCGTCCAGCGGGTCGGCGACGGCCCGGCAGCCGGGGATCTCGGCGGCGATCTGCTCGGCCTTCTCGGTGAAGTAGTCGTTGACGACAGCGACGCGGGCGCCGCTGATCCGCGCGGTGATCCGGGCGACGTGGTCGGCGCCCATCACGCCGACCCCCAGAACGGCAATACGCAAGTCAGACATAATGTTGCACACTTTCCAGGATCAGAACTTCACCGACGGGACCCCGCAGGACCCCAGGTAGCTGCGAGTGCGCTGGGCGATCGGCAGCGGAGCATCGGCCTCGCAGGGGTACATGTCCTGCTCGACGATCGCGAACACGTCGATTCCGAGCTTCGCCACCGCGGCCAGCAGCGGGGGCATCGCCGGGATACCGCGCGGCGGCTCGGTCATCGCACCGAGCTTGACGGCCTCCCCGAACGGCAGGTCCTCGGCGGCCACCTTGGCCCGGATCTCCGGGTCGACCTGCTTGAGGTGCAGGTAGCCGATGCGGTCAGGGACCTTCTCGATGATCGCGAGGTTGTCGCCGCCGCAGTAGCTGATGTGCCCGGTGTCCAGGCAGAGGTTGACGAACTCGCCGTCGGTGCCGTCGAGGAACCGGTACACGTTCTCCTCGGTGTCGACGTGGCTGTCGGCATGCGGGTGGTATTGCGCTCGCACCCCGTACTTCTCGAACATCGCCTTGCCGAGGTCGTTCATGCCCTGGGTCTTCGTGCGCCACTGCTCCGGGGTGAGGTTGCGGTCCTCGAGCACCGCCCCGGACGACGGATCGCGCCACATCTCGGGGATCACGACGACGTGCTTGCCACCGACCGCGGCGGTCAGCTTGGCGACGTCCTCGATCTGTTCCCACACCGCACCCCAGGAGTCGTCCTGGTGCAGGCGCTCGAAAACCGTTCCCGCCGAGAGCTTCAGGTTCCGCGCGGCCAGCTCGTCGGCGAGCCTGTCCGGGTCGGTGGGCAGGTAGCCGTACGGGCCCAGCTCGATCCACCGGTAGCCCGCGGCGGCCACCTCGTCGAGAAACCGGGTGTAGGGGGTCTGCTGTGGGTCGTCGGGGAACCAGACGCCCCATGAGTCGGGGGCCGAGCCGACCAGGATGGTGCTCATCGCGGCGATGTCCTTTCACTTCTAGCTGTCGGTCGGCCGCACCAGCGGACGTTGGACCTTCTTCCATTCGGCGTAGGCCGCGTAGGCCTGCTGCGTCGACTCCAGGGTGGAGACCTCGCTGACCGGCACGTCCCACCAGGATTCGCTGTCGGGGGCGTACACCAGCGGGTCGGTCTCGACGTGGATCACGGTGGCGCGATCGTTGCCCTTGGCGACCTTGACCGCATCGGTGAACTCCGCGGCGTTGGCCACCCGGATCACCTCTGCGCCCAGGCTGGCGGCATTGGCGGCCAGATCGATCGGCAGCTTGGCGCCGTCGAGGCGCCCGTCCTGGCCGCGGTAGCGGTAGGCGGTGCCGAACCGCTGCGAGCCCAACGATTCCGACAGCGAGCCGATCGAGGCGAAGCCGTGGTTCTGCACCAGCACCACGATCACCTTGACGCCTTCCTGCACCGCGGTCACCAGCTCGGTGGCCATCATCAGGTAGGAGCCGTCGCCGACCAGCACGAAGACGTCGCGGTCGGTGTCGGCCATCCGCACCCCGATGCCGCCGGCGATCTCGTAGCCCATGCAGGAGTAGCCGTACTCGACGTGATAGCCCTTGCGGTCGCGGGTGCGCCACAGCTTGTGCAGGTCGCCGGGCATCGATCCGGCCGCGCACACCACCACGTCGCGGGCATCGGAGAGCGTGTTGACCAACCCGATCACCTGGCTCTGGGTCAGCGCGGCGGAGTCGTCGTCGACGCGGTAGGCCGCCGACACCGTGTCGTCCCAGTCCAGGGCGAGCTGCCTTGCCCTGGAGCGGTATTCGTCGCTGACGGAGTATCCGGCCACGGCTGTCCCGAGCGCGGCGAGGGCTTCGCGGGCGTCGGCGACGACCGACAGGCCGCCCTGCTTGACCGAGTCCAGCGAGGCCACGTTGACGTTGACGAACCGGACGTCGGGGTGGTTGAACGCGGTCCGCGACGCGCTGGTGAAATCGCTGTAGCGGGTGCCGATGCCGATCACCACGTCGGCCTCGGCGGCCAGCGCATTGGCGGCCGTGGTGCCGGTGGAACCGATGGCGCCGACCGACTGAGGATGGTCGTACGGCAGTGCGCCCTTGCCGGCCTGGGTCTGCCCGACCGGGATGCCGGTGGCCGCGCAGAACGCGGCGAGCTCATCGGTGGCGCCGGAGTAGATCACCCCGCCACCGGCCACGATCAGCGGGCGCTGCGCCGACCGGATGATCGCGGCGGCCCGCTCCACCGTCGCGCGCTCGGCAACCGGGCGGGCGACGTGCCAGGTGCGTTCGGCGAACAGCGATTCCGGCCAGTCGAACGCCTCGGCCTGCACGTCCTGCGGGATGGACACGGTGGCCGCGCCGGTCTCCACCGGGTCGGTCAGCACCCGCATCGCACCGATCAGCGCCGCGGGCAGCTGCTCGGGCCGCCACACCCGGTCGAAGAACCGGGACAGCGGCTTGAAGCTGTCGTTGACCGTGACCTCGCGGTCGTGCGGCAGCTCGAGCTCTTGCAACACCGGCGCGCTGACCCGGGTCGCGAACGTGTCCGACGGCAGCAACAGCACGGGCAGCCGGTTGATGGTGGCCAGCGCCGCGCCGGTCAGCATGTTGGTCGACCCCGGCCCGATGCTGGCGGTCACCGCCCAGGCCTGCAGCCGGTCCTTCTGCCGGGCGAAGGCCACCGCGGTGTGCACCATGGCCTGTTCGTTGCGCCCCAACACATATCGCAGGGCCGGCTCGGTGCCGTTCTCGACCGCGTCGACCTCCTCCTGCAGCAGGGCTTGACCCAGCCCGGCCACGTTGCCGTGGCCGAAGATGCCCAAGCAGCCGGCAAAGAACTGGTGCCGGTGTCCGTCGCGCTCGACGTACTGGTTGGCCAGGAACCGCACGGTCGCCTGCGCGACGGTGAGGCGCACCGTGGGTTCGGTGTCGGGGTTCTTGAATGCGGTGGCCTTGGAAACCACGATCAGGCTCCTTCGGAGGGACTCTGAGAATCAGCTGGACGCAGGGGTAGCCGGGGGTCGACGGCCTGGTCGTCCCAGGTGCCGCGCAGCCAGGCGTGTTCGGGGTCGTCGACGATCTTCCACGCGCGTTCCTTGCCCGGTCCGGCCATCACGTTGAGGTAGTACATGTGATACCCGGGCGCGGCGACCGACGGCCCGTGGTAGCCGTGGGGCACCAGCACGACGTCGCCGGTGCGGACCTCCTCGAGCACCTCGATCGGGCGCTGCGGGGTGCCGTACACGCGGTGGTAGCCGAAGCCGCGGGAGCCGTCCGGGCCGGCGGCGACCTCGAAGTAGTAGATCTCCTCGAGCTCGCTCTGGGTCGGGGTGTTCTCGTCGTGCTTGTGCGCCGGGTAACTCGACCAGTTGCCGCCGGGGGTGATCACCTCGCACGCGATCAGCGAGTCGGCCTCGAAGGTGTCGGCGGTGCCGAAGTTGTGCACCTGGCGGCTGCAGTTCCCGGCGCCGCGCAGCTCGACGGCGACGTCGGCGGCCGCCACCCGCCGGTTCGGGAACGACCGTTCGGCGCGGGCGCCGCAGATGGCGAACCGGCCGGCACCGCAGAGCACATAGGTCTGCTCGATGCCCAGGTACACCATGTCCGCCGGACCGTCGAACACCGATGCGCGGGGCGCCAGGTCGAAAATCTCACCGGCGCACTGCACCGACCCGCCGCCGGCCAGCGGCAGGATCATCACCTCGACACCGCCGGTGGCCAGCTCGATGCTCGCGGTGTCGGCACCGAGTTCGAGGACCTGCAGCGAGGATTCGCTCCAGCCCGCCGACCTCGGGGTGACGTCGACGGTGTACGGGGGCTCGGCGCTGCGGGCCGGGATGTAGTACTCGCTGTTCATGGCTCAGCCCTTTCCCGTCCCGGCGCTCGCCGCGGACCGCACCAGGGGGACGGCGGTCGCGACGGCGGCGCTGACGTCGTCGTCGGGCGGATAGAGCAGGGCGCGGCCGACGATCAGGCCGCGCACCGACGGCAGCGACAGCGCCTTCTCCCAGCTGGCGAAGGCCTCGTCGGGGTCGGTCGGGTCGCCGCCGAGCAGCAGGGTGGGCAGCGTGGTCGCCTCCATCACCCGGTCCATCTCGTCGACCACCGGCAGCTTCATCCAGGTGTAGGCCGAGGTGGAGCCCAGGCCCTGGCCGATGTGAATCGACTTGATGACGGCGTCGGGGGCCAGGTCGTTGCGGACTTTGCCGTCGACGCGGACCGACAGGAACGGTTCGACCATCGCGATCAGCCCGCGCGCGGCCAGCGCGTCGATGGCCTGCGCGCAGGCTTCCATCGTCGCGACCGTGCCGGGATCGCCCAGGGCGATGCGGCACAACATCTTTCCGCCGTTCATCCGGGCGGCGGCGGTGGACTCGGCGGTGGCGGCGGTCATCCGGTCGTCGAACTCGAAGCCGGCGCCGGCCAGCCCGCCGCGGTTGAACGACGAGAACACCACCTTGTCCTCCAGCGCCCCGAGCAGCACCAGGTCATCGAGGATGTCGGGGGTGGCCAGCACCCCGTCCACGCCGGGGTTGGCCAGCGCGGCGCGCAACCGGTCCAGCAGGTCGGTGCGGCTGTTCATCGCGGTCGGGCGGGAGCCGACGGCCAGCGCACCGCGCGCGGGATGGTCGGCGGCGACGATCATCAGCCTGCCGTCGCCGCGGATCGCGGGCCGGGTGGTGCGCTGCGCCCAGGCCGCGGCGATGGCCCCGGGGTCGGCGGCGCGCAGCGCGGTGATGTCGGCATAGCTGGCACACCGTGCGGCGGGAGCGGCGACCTCAGACATTGATGGCCTCCACGGCGGTCTGCTCGGCGAGCGCGGCGACCTCGGCGGCGGTCGGCATCGCCGTCGAGCACTCCAGCCGGGACGCGACGATGGCGCCGGCGGCGTTGGCGTACCGCAGCACCTTCTCCAGTGGCCAGTCGTGCAGCAGGCCGTGACACAGGCTGCCGCCGAACGCATCTCCGGCACCGAGCCCGTTGACGACGTCAACCTCGTTGGGCGCCACCGTGACCGAGGCGTTGCGGGTCTTGCCCAGCACCCCGCGGGGGCCCTGCTTGACGATCGCGAGCTGCACGCCGAGGTCGAGCAGTGCGTCGGCGGCCTTGTGCGGATTGCGCTCCCCGACGGCGATCTCGCACTCCTCGCGGTTGCCGACCGCGACGGTGACATGGCCCAGCGCGCGCTGTACCTGCTCGGTGGCCGCGACGGGGGAGTCCCAGAACATCGGCCGGTAGTCGAGGTCCAGCACCGTCAGCGGGGCGCGACCGCGGGCTTCCCATGCCGCGAAATGCGCGCTGCGGCTTGGCTCCTCGGACAGCCCGGTGACCGTCGACCAGTACAGCCGGGCCGACCGCACCGCCGCGGTGTCGATGTCCTCGGACCGGATCTGAAGATCGGGCGCGCTGGGCTTGCGGTAGAAGTACAGCGGGAAATCGTCGGGTGGGAAGATCTCGCAGAAGGTCACCGGGGTCGGGTATTCGGGGTGCGTGCCGACGAAGCGGTTGTCGACGCCGAGGCGGGCCAGTTCGTCGCGCACGAACGTACCGAACGGATCGGCTCCGGCGCCCGAGATCAGTGCGACGCGGTTGCCCAGCCGGGCGGCGGCCACGGCGACGTTGGCGGCGCTGCCGCCGAGGAACTTCCCGAAGGAGGTGACCTCGGCGAGGCCGACGCCGGTCTGGAGGGGGTAGATGTCGACGCCGCTGCGGCCAATGGCCAGGACGTCGAACGGTGCTGCGTCGGTCAACTCTGCTCCCGGGCATGGGTGGGTGGTGTGTGTATGACTGTGCCTCCGGTCACTCCGCGCTGTCAATAGTTTGTCCTGACATTCTTACTTTCAATCATGCGATGTTAGGATTCAGCTACTCTTCCTCTCGTCCTGAGTGCAAGATCGGAGTGGATGTGCCACTGGCCGTTGAACTGGACAGGTCCAGTCCTGTCCCGCTGTACTACCAACTCGCTCAGGCAATCGAGGCTGCGATCCGCAACGGCGAACTAGCCCCCGGTGACCGCTTCGAGAACGAACTCGCACTCGCCAGCCGGCTGGCGTTGTCACGGCCGACCACTCGGCGCGCCATCCAGGAACTCGTCGACAAGGGCCTGCTGGTCCGCAAGCGCGGCGTCGGGACCCAGGTGGTACAGAACCCGGTGCATCGCCGGGTCGAGCTCACCAGCCTTTTCGACGACCTGGCCAAGTCGGGGCAGGACCCGACCACCCAACTGCTCGACTACCACGTCGGCGCCGCCGACGAGGCGATCGCCGCCGAACTCAACCTCGGCAAGGACCACGAGATCGTCACCATCCAACGGCTGCGCTGCGCCAACGGCGAGCCGCTGGCGGTGATGACGAACTACCTGCCGGTCGAGATCGCCCCGGACGCCGAGGAACTCCAAAGCAGCGGGCTCTATCAGGCGCTGCGCGGACGCGGTGTGCACATCCGGCTTGCGCGGCAGCGCATCGGCGCCCGACCGGCCGATCGCAACGAGGCCCGGCTGCTCGACGAGAAGACCGGGGCCCCGCTGCTGACCATGACCCGCACCGCATTCGACGACTCGGGCAGGGCCGTCGAATTCGGCAACCACTGCTATCGGGCGTCGCGGTACTACTTCGAGACCACCCTCGTCGACCGCTGACCGCCGGTCAGCTGAACGCGGACCGGAACGCCGCGAGCGCGACTGCGCTGTCACCGGATGCGAACGCCTCCATGCCGACGGTGCCGCGATAGTCGATGTCGCGCAGCGCCTTTGCGACGACGGGGTAGTGGATCTCGCCGGTGCCCGGCTCGCAGCGGCCCGGCACATCGGCGACCTGGACCTCGCCGATCGCGCCTGCGCATCGCCGCACCAGCTCGACGAGGTTCCCCTCACCGATCTGCGCGTGGTACAGGTCGAGCATCATCTTGACGTTGGGGTGCCCGACGCCCTCGACGAGGGCGAGCGTGTCCTTGGCGCGGGCCAGCGGCACGCCGGGATGGTCGACGATGGTGTTGAGGTTCTCCAGGCAGAACGTCACCCCGGCCGCAGCGCCCAGCTCGCCGATGCGTTCCAGCGCCCGCTGCGCCGTCAGCCACATCCGGCCGGTGGCCCGCTGCCGGGGCCGGGCCGCCTGCCCGTCCACCAACTCGGCGGTGTGCAGGTTCAACCGCGGAATTCCCAGGGTCTCAGCGGCTTTGAGGCTGTCTTCGGCCGTGCGTACCACGTCGTCGGCGGTGTCCGGGTCGATCAGGTCGCCGCGAAGGTAGCCCGTCATCGACGAGAACCGGGCGCCGGTGGCCGCCAACGCGTCGAGGTCCTTGTCGTGCCAACTCCAGATCTCCACCGCGAAGCCGAGCTCGTCGATACGCCGGACCCGGTCCAACAGCGGGAGCTCGGTGAACACCATCTCCGCGCACACGGCCAGGTCGAAGCTCACTGCGCTACCCCGGCCGGCGCCGACCGAGCCAAGAACCAACGGGGTGACATGGTGAACTCCGATCACGGCCTGCGACGTTGTGGGCGACGGTAGGTGATTCCGCCGCCGCGGTCGACATCTTAAGCCGAAGAGCCGGGTGCTCCGGGGCTTCGTGGTGCCGCCCCGTTCGTGACCTGCGCGAACATCGCGGCATGTATGACCTGCAGTCCTAATGTCAGGACAAAGTATTGACTTTCGTGTGTGAGCCGTATTACATCTGTGGTGAGGCGTGTCACCGGCATCCGATGAAGGAGAAACAATGAAGTTCAGTCGACTCGCGGCGATGGCGGGAGCGGGCGTCCTTGCGCTGGGAATCGTGTCCTGCTCGTCCACCGGTGGTGCGCCTGAGCAGTCCAGCGAGGGCGGCGGTGGCGGCACCGTCGACACCCCCCGGATGACCATCGCGATGATCACCCACGAGGTGCCGGGCGACTCGTTCTGGGACCTGGTCCGCAAGGGCGCCGAGGCCGCGGCCAAGAAGGACAACGTCGAGCTGCGTTACTCCAACGATCCCGAGGCGCCCAACCAGGCCAACCTCGTGCAGTCCGCCATCGACAGCAGCGTCGACGGCATCGCGGTGACGCTCGCCAAGCCCGACGCCATGGCGGCTGCGGTGAAAGCAGCTGAGGCCAAGGGTATTCCGGTGGTGGCCTTCAACGCCGGGATGGACGCCTGGAAGCCGATGGGCGTCAAGGAGTACTTCGGCCAGGACGGCGGCATCGCCGGCCAGGGCGTCGGTGAGCGGTTGAACAGCGAGGGTGCCACCAAGGCGATCTGCGTGATCCAGGAGCAGGGCCACGTCGACCTGGAGGCGCGCTGCGCCGGGGTCAAGCAGACCTTCCCGGCCACCGAGGTCCTCAACGTCAACGGCAAGGACATGCCGTCGGTCGAGTCCACCATCACCGCCAAGCTGCAGCAGGACCCGAGCATCGACTACATCGTCACGCTGGGCGCGCCGTTCGCGCTGACCGCGGTGCAATCGGCCAAGAACGCGGGCAGCACCGCCAAGATCGGCACCTTCGACACCAACGCCGCCCTCGTCGACGCCATCCAGAACGGCGACGTGCAGTGGGCCGTCGACCAGCAGCCCTACCTGCAGGGCTACCTCGCCGTCGACTCGTTGTGGCTGTACCTGAGCAACGGCAACGTCATCGGCGGTGGGCAGCCCACACTGACCGGCCCGGCGTTCATCGACAAGTCGAACATCGAGGCGGTGGCGGAGTACGCCAAGGGCGGGACCCGGTGATGAGCGCTTGCGCGAAGAACAGAGCGCTGGTGATGAGCGCTTGCGCGAAGAACAGAGCGCTGCTGATGAGCGCTTGCGAGAGGAACAGGGGAGAGAAGTGACCACCCAGGAGGCTCTCGACGTCGCTGGCCACAAGGTGGTCCGAGACGAACGCGTCAAGGAGCGAAACCGGCTGCAGCGCATCCTGATCCGCCCCGAGATGGGGGCCGGCATCGGCGCGATCGGCATCTTCGTCTTCTTCATGATCGTGGCGGGGCCGTTCCGTGAGGCGTCCTCGCTGGCCACCGTGCTGTACGCCAGCTCCACGATCGGCATCATGGCCTGCGGTGTCGCCCTGTTGATGATCGGCGGCGAGTTCGACCTGTCGGCCGGTGTCGCGGTGACGTTCAGTTCGCTGGCGGCGTCGATGCTGTCCTACAACCTGCACCTGAATCTGTGGGTGGGTGCCGTGCTGGCCCTGGTGCTGTCGCTGGCGGTGGGCTTCTTCAACGGCTTCCTGGTGATGCGCACGAAGATCCCGAGCTTCCTGATCACACTGAGTACGTTCTTCATGCTCGCCGGCATCAACCTGGCGGTCACCAAGCTGGTGGCCGGCCAGGTCGCGACCCAGAGCGTCAGCGACATGGCCGGGTGGGATTCGGCGCAGAAGGTGTTCGCGTCGTCGTTCACCCTGTTCGGTGTCAGCATCCGCATCACCGTGGTGTGGTGGCTGGTCTTCACCGCGATCGCCACCTGGGTGCTGTTCAAGACCAAGGTCGGCAACTGGATCTTCGCGGTCGGCGGGGACGCGGACAGCGCTCGCGCCGTGGGTGTTCCGGTGACGAAGGTCAAGATCGGCCTGTTCATGTTCGTCGGCTTCTGTGCCTGGTTCGTCGGCATGCACCTGCTGTTCGCGTTCAACACGGTGCAGTCCGGCCAGGGCATCGGCAACGAGTTCTTCTACATCATCGCCGCGGTCATCGGCGGCTGCCTGCTCACCGGTGGCTATGGCACCGCGGTCGGCGCGGCCATCGGAGCGTTCATCTTCGGCATGACCAACCAGGGCATCGTCTACGCCGGCTGGGACCCCGACTGGTTCAAGTTCTTCCTCGGCGCGATGCTGCTGTTCGCCGTCATCGCCAACAACGCCTTCCGCAACTACGCCGCAAAGAAGTGATTCGATGACCATCTCTGTCGAAAAGCCCAGCCATGACGCGGCTTCCGGAGGCAAGGTGCCCCTGGTCGAGCTCCGCAACGTCGGCAAGTCCTACGGCAACATCACCGCGCTCAAGGACATCTGCCTGCGGGTGCACGCCGGAGAGGTGACCGGTATCCTCGGCGACAACGGGGCGGGCAAGTCCACCCTGATCAAGATCATCGCGGGACTGCACCAGCAGACCGAGGGTGAGCTGCTCGTCGACGGCGAGCCGACCACGTTCTCCTCACCCGCCGCGGCGCTGAACAAGGGCATCGCCACGGTCTACCAGAACCTGGCGGTCGTGCCGTTGATGCCGGTGTGGCGCAACTTCTTCCTCGGGCAGGAACTGCGCCGCAAGTCGTTCCCGTTCTCGTTGGACGCCAACGCGATGCGAGCCACCACGCTGACCGAGTTGTCGAAGATGGGCATCGACCTGCCCGATGTGGACGTGCCGATCGGTTCGCTGTCCGGAGGGCAACGCCAGTGTGTCGCGATCGCGCGGGCGGTGTTCTTCGGCGCGCGGGTGCTGATCCTCGACGAGCCGACGGCCGCGCTGGGTGTCAAGCAGTCCGGTGTGGTGCTCAAGTACATCACCGCGGCCAAGGAGGCCGGCTTCGGTGTGGTGTTCATCACCCACAACCCGCACCACGCGTACATGGTGGGTGACCATTTCGTGCTGCTCAACCGCGGCCGGCAGAAGCTGGACTGCACCTATCAGGACATCACGCTCGAGCACCTGACCCAGGAAATGGCCGGTGGTGACGAGCTCGAGGCGCTGTCGCACGAACTGCGCGGCCCCAAGGGCTGACCGCTCAGCGGTCGCGGCGGGATTTCGGTCACGCAACGTTCATGGTCTCGACATGGTGACGCTCGCGTCGTCGACCTGCCCGGTGCCGCCTCCCGCGGCACAATGAATCCATGGACAGTGAATTCGAGCCGCAGGCGGAGCTTCCCGTCTGGCGCGACCCGCTGTCGGCGGGGTGGCGGGCGCACCGGAACCTGTTGCTGCTGCGGTTGCGGTGGCACGAGCACAGGGAGGCGGCCACCGAGGCGCGACAGTAGCGGTCACAACCCGAGCAGGGCCACAGTTTCGGCACGCATGTCGACCTTGCGGACCTTTCCGGTCACCGTCATCGGGAACTCGTCGACGACGCGCACGTAGCGGGGGATCTTGTAGTGGGCGAGTTTGCCCGAGGCGAACTCCCGCACGGCGTCGGCATCCAGCGGCTGTGCACCCGACCGCAGTTTGATCCACGCGCAGATCTCCTCGCCGTAGGTCGGGTCGGGCACCCCGATCACCTGGACGTCCTCGATGTCGGGGTGGGTGTACAGGAACTCCTCGATCTCGCGGGGGTACACGTTCTCGCCGCCGCGGATGACCATGTCCTTGATGCGGCCGACGATGGTGCAGTAGCCGTCGTCACGCATCACGGCCAGGTCACCGGTGTGCATCCAGCCGCTCTCGTCGATGGCCTCCCTGGTCTTGGCTTCGTCCGCCCAGTAGCCCAGCATCACCGAGTAGCCGCGGGTGCAGAACTCGCCGGGCTGGCCGCGCTCGACGATCCGTCCGGTGTCGGGGTCGACGATCTTGATCTCCACGTGTGGGTGGGCCCGGCCGACGGTGGCGGTGCGGCGCTCGAGGTCGTCGTCGACGCGGGTCTGGCAGGACACCGGCGAGGTCTCGGTCATCCCGTAGGCGATGCCGACCTCGGACATGTTGAGTTCGTTGACGCAGCGTTTCATCACCTCGACCGGGCACGGTGACCCGGCCATGATCCCGGTCCGCAGCGATGACACGTCCCGCGACGCGAGGTCGGGGTGGCCCAGCACCGCGATGAACATCGTCGGCACCCCGTAGAGCCCGGTGCAGCGCTCGGACTCGACGGCGGCCAGCGTGGCGGCGGGGTCGAAGCCCGGTGCCGGGATGACCATGGTGGCGCCGTGGGTGGTGCAGCCCAGGTTGCCCATCACCATCCCGAAGCAGTGGTAGAACGGCACCGGGATGCACAGCCGGTCACCCGGCCCGAAGTTGATGAGCTCGGTGACGAAGTAGCCGTTGTTGAGGATGTTGCGATGCGACAGCGTCGCGCCCTTCGGTGAACCCGTTGTGCCCGAGGTGTATTGGATGTTGATCGGATCGTCGGGCGTCAGCGCCGCAGCCCTGTCCCGCAGCTGCTGCTCGGACACCTGAGCGGCCTGCTGCTGCAGCCGCGGCCAGTCGTCGGTGCCCAGGAAGATCACCTCGGCCAGCTCGGGGACCTCACCGCGCACCTCGGCGACCATGGCGCGGTAGTCCGAGGTCTTGAACTCCGTGGCCGAGACCAGGAGGCGCACCCCCGAGTGCCGCAGGACGTAGGCCAGCTCATGGGTGCGGTAGGCCGGGTTGACCGTGACCAGGATCGCGCCGATCTTGGCGGTGGCGTACTGCAGGATCGTCCACTCCGCGCAGTTGGGCGCCCAGATCCCCACCCGGTCACCCTGGGCGATCCCACTCGCCATCAATCCCCTTGCCAGGGTGTCAATTTCGGCGTTCAGTTCGACGTAGGTCCAGCGGCGGCCGCTGGGCACATCGACCAGGGCCTCGACGTCGGGATGTGTCGAGGCGGTGCGCTCGAAGTTCACCCCGATGGTCTCGTCGAGCAGCGGGGTGTCGGTGGGACCCGCGTCCAGGGATTCGGCGCCGTGCGACGTCATCGTCTGCTCCTTACGTTCGGCGGCTTCACAGCCCGACTCGCTCGGCGAGCAGGGCCCGCTGGTGGGCGCTCCCCCCGAAGAGTACTTCGGTCGTGGTCGCCCGGCGGAGGTGTTGGTGGAGTTCGTGTTCCCACGTGAAGGCGATACCGCCGTGCACCTGCATGGCCGAATCGGCGCATTGCAGGTACGTCTCACCGGCCTGCGCCATCGTCAGCGGCGCGGTCACCGGCAGCTGATCGCCGTCGGCGGTCATCGCGGCGAACATCACCGCGACCCGGGTGGCGTCGATCTCGATGAGCATGTCGGCGCACGCGTGCTTGACCGCCTGGAACGACCCGATGGGACGGTCGAACTGACTCCGGCTCTTCGCATGGTCGACGGCGAGCGCCAGGCAGGCCTCGGCGCCGCCGAGCATCTCGGCGGCGAGCAGCACCCGGGCCACGTCCGACACCCGTTCGACCGCGCCGGGCAGCCCCGCGGTGAGCGCTTCGGCTGGGGCCCGGGTCAACACCAGCCTGGCGACCGGCCGGGTGGGGTCGAACGAGGGCAGGCGGGTGACCGTGACGCCCGGGGCGTCGGCCCGCACGACGTGCAGCGTGACCTCGCCGTCGGCCCGGGCCGGGACCACGAACAGGTCCGCGACGTGGCCGTCCAGCACCGGGGCGCACGCCCCGGTCAGCACGGTGCTGCCGCGGCACTCGGCGCGCACCGTCGTCGACGTGGGGTGGGCGTTCGTCGCGGTGAAGGCGCCGACGACCGCCCCCGAGAGCAGGGCGGGCAGTAGCCGGTCGCGCTGCTCGGGGTCACCCAGGCGCAGTACTGACTCGATCGCGAACGTGGTGGCCGCCAGGGGTACCGGGGTCAGAGCCCGGCCGAGTTCGCCGAAAGCGATGGCGGTGTCGACGAGGGTGCCGGCTGCCCCGTCATACCGCGCCGGGGCGTGCGGCGCGAGCACCCCCAGCTCGTCGCACAACCGTCGCCACAGTGCGCGGTCGTACCCGTCGGCGCCCGCGGTCTGGCGTACCCGCGCCATCGGGCTGCTGTCGCGCAGGAAGCGGCGCAGCGACTCGCGGAAGTCCTCCTGTTCGGTGCTGAAACCGAAGTCCACGTCACCCCCCGCTCTGCTGGCCGAGCGCCGCGGTGGGCCCGGGTCGGGGCTCCTTCGGCAGACCGAGTAACTGCTCGCCGATGACGTTGCGCTGGATCTGGGAGCTGCCCGCGTAGATCGTCGAGGCGCGCGCATAGAGCAGCTCGTCGGTCCAGCAGGCGGCCGAGTTGGGGGTGCCCGCCACCGGTACCAACAGCGTTTCGCCGTTGCCAGGACCGCCGGGGGACAACACGTCGAGCCCGAGGATCTCGACGGCGAGCCTGGTGTAGCGCCTGAAGTACTCGCTCCAGATGACCTTGTTGATCGCGGCGTCGGCGCCGGGGCGCTGCCCGGCGGCCAACAGTGTCAGGCCCCGGTAGCCCTGATAGCGCAGGATCTGCACACGGGTGTAGCACCACGCCAACGCATCTCGGATGCGCGCGTCGGTATGCCGCCCGCGATCCCGGGCCAGGGCGCACAATCTTTCCAGATCCCGGCCGAATTCGGCTGCGGCGGTGGTGATCTGGGAACCCCGCTCGAACCCCAGAAGTGTCATCGCGGCGCGCCAGCCACCACCCACCCCGCCGAGGACGTTGCCGACGGGAGTGCGGGCATCGGTGAAGAACACCTCGCTGAACGACGCGTGTCCGGCCGCGTTGACGATCGGCCGAACCTCGACCCCCGGTTGGTCCACCGGCACCAGCAGCAGCGACAGCCCCTGGTGCTTGGGCACGTCCGGGTCGGTGCGGGCCAGCACGAAGATCCAGTTGGCACTCGGCCCTGCGGAAGTCCAGATCTTCTGCCCGTTGATCACCCAGTCCCCGCCGTCGAGCACCGCCCTGGTGCGCACCGCCGCCAGGTCAGAGCCGGCATCGGGTTCGGAGAAGCCCTGGCACCAACGGTCCTCGCCGGAGAGGATACGGGGCAGGAAGTGGCGCTTCTGCGCTTCGGTGCCCAGTGCGATCAGCGTGTTGCCCAACAGATCGATGCCGAGCAGATCGTTCTCCGGCCGCTCGGGCACCCCCACCCGAGCGAACTCCTCGGCCAGCACCGCCTGCTCGAGCACCGACAGGCCACCCCCGCCGTACTCCTTCGGCCAGCTCACCGCCACCAGGCCGTGGGTCACCAAGGTCTGCCGCCAACTCCGCACCAGTGCGCGGCGCTCCTGCGGCGGTGTCGCACCCGCGCCGGGCCACCCGGGCGGGAAGTGCTCGGCCAACAGCGCGCGGATCCGGTCGCGGAAGGCCTCCACCGCCGGTGGATAGTCGATATCCACTCGAACTCCGTCCGGGTCAGGGCCGTTGCTTGCTGGCCGGCAGAATCTCGGGCGCGAGCCGCCAGTCGTCGAGACCGTTGTCCACCGTGCCGATGCCCAGCGGGTCGCCGGTGATCTCGCTCCAGTACGCGTGGTTGAGCTGATGCAGTGAGAAGCAGGCGTCCAGCGCCGAGGGGAACCCCATCGCATCGACCGACTGGTTCACCGACTCCTTGATGAAAAGCGCAGTGGCCGTGGGTAGTTTGGCGATCCTGCGGGCGAAGTCGAGGGTCCGGTCGGACAGCTCGTCGGTGGGGAAGACCTTGCTCACCATCCCGATGGCGTGGGCTTCGTCGGCACCCAGCGCGTCCCCGGTCAGCAGCAGCTCCTTGGCCTTGCGCGGCCCGAACTCCCACGGATGGCCGAAGTACTCCACGCCGCACATGCCCAGCCGGGTGCCCACCACATCGGCGAACACGGCGTCCTCGGCCGCCACGATCAGATCGCAACACCAGGCCAGCATCAGGCCCGCCGACAGCACCGTCCCGCGGACCTCGGCGATGGTGACCTTGCGCAGATCGCGCCAGCGCCTGGTGTTCTCGAAGAAATAGTGCCACTCCTGCCGGTGCCGTGCCTCCACGCCGTCGTAGGTGCCGCCGTTGCATCGGTACGTCGGGTGCTGACCCGGCCCGGGTGAGCGCTCCCGGACGTCGTCGGCCGAGCCCAGGTCGTGGCCGGCCGAGAAGGACGTGCCGGCGCCGCGCAGGATCACCACCCGGACCGCGTCGTCGGCCTCGGCGCGAGCGAACGCCGAGCCCAGCTCGACCAGCAGCCCCCGGTTCTGCGCGTTGCGCTGTGCGGGGCGATCGAGCGTGATCGTCGCGATCCGCCCCGCGTCGGTGGTCTGGTAGCCGAGGTAGTCGAAACCCTGCACGAAAGCATCCCTTCTCCAGCTGCGCCGAACCCCGTGACGGGTGGTGACACGACTGGGTCCGCCCCCGCAAAGTTGCGCGGCACCAGATAATTATGTCCATGGACAGTACGTATAGAACGATCTTGCTATCCGCTGGATGTGCAGAGCAAATGCGTCCTATCTGCGGCGTATGTATCTCCTCAATACTGGATTCACACCGTTACTGCGGGGCCTGATCCGGGTGCCCGGAGCGGCTCGCGCCAGCGGTTGCGAACGAAGACCGAGGAGGTTGGAAAGTGGAGATCGGGATATTCCTCATGCCGGCGCATCCGCCGGAGCGGAGCCTGTACGACGCCACGCAGTGGGATCTCGACATGATCGAGCTGGCGGATCGGCTCGGCTATGTCGAAGCGTGGGTCGGTGAGCATTTCACGGTGCCCTGGGAGCCGATCTGCGCTCCCGACCTCCTGCTGGCGCAGGCGCTGCTGCGGACGAAGACGATCAAGCTCGCTCCCGGCGCGCATCTGCTCCCGTACCACCACCCGGTGGAGCTCGCCCACCGCGTGGCCTACTTCGATCACCTGGCCCAGGGCCGCTTCATGCTCGGCGTCGGTGCCAGCGGGATCCCGGGCGACTGGGCGCTGTTCGACGTCGACGGGCAGAACGGCGAGCACCGCGAGATGACCCGGGAGGCGCTCGAGATCATGCTGCGCGTCTGGACCGAGGACCAGCCGTGGGAGCACCGCGGAAAGTACTGGAACGCCAACGGGATCGCCCCGATGTTCGAGGGTCTGATGACCCGCCACATCAAACCGTTCCAGGCGCCGCATCCGCCCATCGGTGTCACCGGGTTCAGTGCGGGTTCGGAGACGCTCAAGCTGGCGGGGGAGCGCGGCTACCTGCCGATGAGTCTGGATCTCAACGCGGAATACGTTGCCACACATTGGGACGCTGTGCTCGAGGGCGCGGCGCGCAGCGGCCGCACCCCCGATCGCCGCGACTGGCGGCTGGTGCGCGAGGTCCTGGTGGCCGAAACCGACGAGCAGGCCTTCCGCTACGCGGTCGACGGTGCGATGGGACGGAACATGCGCGAGTACGTGCTGCCGACCTTCCGGATGTTCGGCATGACGAAGTTCTACAAACACAACCCGTTGGTGCCCGACGACGACGTGACACCGGAGTACCTCGCCGAGAACACCTTCGTGGTCGGGTCGGTGGACACGGTCGTGGACAAGCTGGAGGCCACCTACGACCAGGTCGGTGGGTTCGGTCACCTGCTGATCCTGAGCTTCGACTACCGCGACAACCCGGGTCCGTGGAAGGAGTCGATGCGGCTACTGGCCGAGGAGGTCATGCCCCGTCTCAACGCGCGGATCGCGCAGAAGCCCCTCACCGCGATCGTCTAGTCCCGTGCGAACGGGACCGAGCGGGCGGGAACCCGGATGAGGACGATCGATGCGCGGGTGCGGCGCGCGGTCACGGCGGTGGCCGCCGGTCGGCCCGCGGTAGTGATCGACGACGGCCCGGCAGATCACCAGGGCTACCTGGTCTTCGCCGCCGACGCCGCGACGCCCGCCCTGCTGGCCTTCACGATCCGGCACACCTCCGGCTATGTCCGGGTCGCTCTGCCGGGATCCGAGTGTGACCGCTTGAATCTGCCGCCGATGTGGCACCCCGGTGAGGGGCGCTGCGCCGCCCACCGGGTGGCCGTCGACGCCCGGGGGCCGGGCACCGGGATCTCGGCGTGTGATCGTGCCCGCACCATCGCGGCGCTGGCATCTCCGCATTCTGCCGCAATGGATTTCGTCCGACCCGGGCACGTGGTGCCGGTCGCGGCGGCCGACGGCGGGGTGCTCGCGCGGCGGGGCCCTGTCGAGGCGGCCGCCGACCTGGCCCGGCTGGCCGGGCGTGGGCGCGCGGCAGGGTTGTGCGACATCGTGTCGCAGGAGAGGCCCACCGCCATGGCGTGCGGCGCCGAGCTGGTCGAGTTCGCCATCGAGCACGGGCTGGCCGTGGTGTCGATCGGGGAACTCGCCGCGCACCGGCGGCGCACCGAGCCGCAGGTGACCCGGCTGGCCGAGGCGGTGGTCCCCACCCCGGCGGGCCAGTCGCGCGTCATCGGTTTTCGGCACGTGCACGACGGGGGAGAACACCTGGCCGTGCTCATCGGCGAGGTGGGTACAGGCGCCGCCGTCCCGTTCCACGTCCACGTCGAGTGCCTCACCGGCGACGTGTTCGGCTCGACGGCCTGCCGCTGTGCCGGGGAACTCGACACCGCGCTGGGCACGATGTGGGCCGCGGGCCGTGGCGTCATCGTCTACCTTCGGCCGCCCGGCCGCCTGCGGGCCTGCGGTCTGCTCGACCGGGGGCTCCACGGCGGATCCGAGGTGGTGACCTGGGTCCTGCGCGATCTCGGGCTCTATGCGATCAGGCTCTCCGAGGACATGCCCGGTGTCGGGCTGGCGATGTTCGGGACCATCCGGGCGCAGGGACTGCGGGCGGTCAGCTGACAGCCCGCAGTTTCCCTCCCTGGCAACCGGATCCGATCACTCCAGCTGGTCGAGGAACTCCACGAGCAGACGGTTGGTCTCGGTCGGCTCCTCCTGCTGGATCCAGTGCCCGGAGCCGGCGACGATATGACTGCCCCGGTAGTCGGACATCTTTTCGTCGGCCCGGTCGATGGCCTCAGCGCCCCATGCGGTCGCGACGTCGAACTCGCCGCCGATGAACATCGCCGTCGGCGTGAGCTTTTCGTGCTCGACGTCGGCCAGCACTTCCCAGCCTGCGTCGACGTTGTGGTAGAACGCCAGTCCGCCGGAGAAGCCGGCGCGTTCGAATTCGTCGACGTAGAAGTCCAGATCGTCCTCGGTGAACCAATCCGGCATGGACTCCGGATACACGAAGGCGTCCGAGAGCCGGGCCCCGTCGGCCATGCACAGCGGCCCGAAACGCAGTGCCTCGACCGGGTCCTCCGGTATCGCCCCGGCCGCGGTCGCGGCCGCCACGGGCTCGCCGGAGACGGTGTAGGTCAGACCGAGGAACCAGGTGCGCAGGTCCTCCTCGATCTCGTCGATGATCCCGTCCTGCAACGAGAAATAGTCCTGGTAGAACGTCCGGCCGGGCCCGGCCAGCTCGATGTGGTAGTCGCGTGGACGGATTTCCCCGAACGGGCAGCCGGGCAACCCGATCAGGCCCCGGCCGGCGAACGGGACGCTGATCCCGACGACACCCCGGCACCGCTGCGGATGAAGCCACGCGAAGGTCCACGCGACGGGGGCGCCCCAGTCGTGGCCCACCACGACCGCCTGGTCTTCACCGTAGGCGTCGATCAGTGCGACGACGTCGTCGACGACCTTGTCGATGCGGTAGGCGCTATTGACCCGGAACTTCGACGATCTGCCGAACCCACGTTGGTCGATCGCCACCACCCGGTAACCCGCCTGGGCCAGCGCCGGGATCTGATGGCGCCAGGAGTACCAGGACTCCGGGAAGCCGTGGATGAGGATCACCAGCGGGCCGACCCCGGCCTCGACCGCGTGGATGCGGGTGCCGTTGCAGTTGATGTTCTTGTGGATCATTCTCACGCTCACTTCTCCGGTCGTGGGGTCGATGGTTGTGTGTCACTGCGTAAACGTTGTCGCAGAATGTCTTTGCGGATCTTCCCGGACGGTGTCCTGGGCAACTCGTCGACCATCAGGACCATCTCCGGGCATTTCTGTCTGGCCAGGCCCGCCCGGGTGACGAATTCGGCGATCTCGGTCACCGAGGGGCACCCGGTGCCCCGGGTTCTCACGAAGGCGGCGACGGTCTCGCCCAGCCTGGCATGCGGTGCGGACACCACCGCGGCCTCGGCGATGGCGGGGTGGGTGTGCAGGACGTCCTCGATCTCCTTGGCGGAGATGTTCTCCCCGCCCCGAATGATCAGGTCCTTCTTGCGACCGATGATCGTCAGGGTGCCGTCCTGGCCGAGGATCCCGAGATCACCTGTGCGGAACCAGCCGTCGGAGGTGAAGGCCTGCCGGGTGTCCTCGGGACGGGTGTACCCGAGGAACAGGCCGTCTCCGCGTACCTGGATCTCGCCCTCCACGAGGCGGACGTCGTAGCCGTTGATCTTGCCGTCGGTGGTGGCACCGATCGATTCGTCGTCGTGGGCCGCGCGCCCGTAGGTGACCAGCGGGGCCTCGGTCGCGCCGTACACCCGGCAGGCAAATCCGCGAACAGCCTTGTCGGCCTTCGTGATCAGCTCCGGTGGGACGGACGCGCCGCCGCACGCGAACACCTGCAGTCCCAGCGGGTCGGCCGGATCGCTGTGCTCGATCAGCTCCTGGAGGAACGGCGTTGCGCCCACGGTCGCCTTGACGTCGTGCCTGCGGATCAGCTCGACTGCGGCGACCGGATCCCAACTGTCCATCAGCACCGTGGTGGTGCCCCTCGAGAACGGCAACTCGAGGCCGACACAGTACCCCGTGGCGTGGGTCACCGGGGACGGCATCAGCAGGTGGTCGCCCGGCCCGACGGACCACATCCGCATCGCCCGTTCCACGGCCACCAGCAGGGTGGCGTGGCTGTGCCGCACCCCTTTGGCCGGGCCGGTGGTCCCCGACGTGTACATCACCAGCTTCACGTCATGCGGGTCCACGTCGGGCCATGACGGTGTCCGATCGAATTCCCGGTCTGCCAGCGACTCGTACCGCAGCGGTCCGTCGCCGCGGACGGTCACGACGTGGTCGAGGCTGGGCACCCGTGCGGCCACCCGCTGCGCCATGTCCGAATAGTCGAAACCGCGCCAGCAGCCCGGAACGAAGAGCACCCGGCTGTGGCAGTCGCCGAGCATCGCGACCAGTTCGGCGTCCCGGTAGATCGGCACGATCGGATTGGCCGTCCAGCCGCCCAGCGATGCCGCCACGTTGATGCACATGGCTTCGGTCCAGTTGGGCAGCTGAAAACTCACGACATCACCCGGCCGCAGCCCCAACTCTTGCAGGCCCCGGGCCAGCCGCTGGGCGCCGGCGAGGATCTCGGCGAACGAGGTCCGGGTATCGCCTTCGACGACGGCTGTCTCGTGTGGCCGGTCCGTCGCGGCTCGGTGTGCTTGGCGGGCAAGCGTTGTCGGCTGCGTACCGGTAGCGGAGTGGACGGCCACGGCTACTGGGCCACCAATCCGCCGTCGACGAGCAGCGGGTGGCCCGTCACGAAGCTCGACTCGTCGGACCCGAGCCAGAGCGCCGAGCGCGCCACCTCCTCGGAGGTCGCCACCCGCCCGAGTGGGGTCTGCTGGTCCAGTGAATCCCGCAGGCCCGGGATCTCGGCGGTCACCCTGTCGAGCATCGGGGTGTCGACCAGGTGGGGACAGAACGCGTTGACCCGGATGCCGAAAGCCGCGACGTTCATGGCGGTGGACTTCACCAGCCCGACGACGGCGTGCTTGCTCGCCACATAGGCGGGCAGGCCCGCGGGTCCGATCACGCCGGCCGCGGAAGCGGTGGCGACGATGGTCCCGCGCCGACGCTCGATCATCCCCGGTAGCACCGCCCGCAGGGTCCGCCACGTCCCGGTGACGTTGATGTCGAGGATGCGTTGGAACTCGGACTCGGAGTAGCTCCAGACATCCCCGGGGGTTCCGAGCGTGCCCGCGTTGGCGAACACGACGTCGATCGGCCCGACGGCCGCCGACCCGGCCGCGACGAGGCTGTCGACCTCCTCGGTGCTCGTGATGTCGCACTCGGCGCTGTGGACGACGGTGCCCCGCGACCGCAGCAGGGCGGCGACGTCGCTGAGGGCCCCGACCTGGATGTCACCGAGGATCAGCCGGGCGCCCTCCCCGGCTGCGGCGGCGGCGATCGCCTTTCCGATGCCGGACGCCGCCCCGGTCACCAGTACCGTCCTGTCGAGATATCGTTCGTTCACGGTCGCCATCCTGTTCGATTCACCAGCTCACGCACGGCGCCGACGGTAGCGGCGAAATCCCGCCGCGAGCCCGCGAAAGCAAGCACGTACAAGACCGCGCGCAAATGCCTCCCATACGGTCCGGGGCGTTGACTACACTTTGTCGCAGCACAACCGCCGGCCGGTGGGAGTGCGTGAGTTCGGCAGGGTCGCCGCGGCGCCCGGCCGAATGGCATTTCGGAGGAACGATGGTCAGCCCGGGTATACGAGACCTCGACGCCACCGGGGTCGACCGCCGGCTTCCCGCCAGAACCGCGTTCGCCACCCGTGACGGTGAACTCCCGGGTGCGGATCTGCGTGTGTACCAATTCCATTCGCACCAGATCCAGGTTCCGCCGCTGCGCGACATCGCGATCATCGCCTGGCAGACCCGGGCCCAGATCGCCTTGCGCTGCGGCGGGATTCGCGACCGCACCCAGATGACGCCGGGCGACTTCTCGATCCTGCGGCCCGGACTCGAATCGACCTGGCAGTGGAACAGGTCCTTCCAGGCCACGGTGCTCTACCTCAACGAGCGCCGGCTGGCCCGCTTCGCTTCCGAGGTCTACGACCGCGACGTCGACACCGTGATGGTCCCGGAGTCGTTCCAACTGCAGGATCCCGTCATCCAGCGTGCAGTGGCGTCGCTGGCGACCGAGCTGCGCAACCGCGGCGACGACCTGGTCGGCAGCACCCTGCTGCGGGAGTCGCTGATGTCGCAGCTGAGCGTGCACATCCTGCGCCACTACGCGCACACCCGGCTGCGGGCGCCGCGCCGCCCGGGGGCGCTGAGCGCGGTGCAGGCGCGTCAGGTCGGCGACTACATCGAGGCGAATCTCGCCTCGGAACTGACCCTGGAGTCGCTGGCCCGGATCGCGGGCATGAGCCAGTACCACTTCGCCCGGCTGTTCAAGAAGCGCTTCGGGCTGCCGCCACACGCCTATGTGCAGACCCGCCGGATCGAGCGGGCCCGTCAGCTCGTCCGGCACAGCGACATGCCCCTCAAGGAAATCGTTGGCGCGACTGGGTTCTGCGACCAGAGCCACATGACCAAATCGTTCAAACGCGCATACGACACCACACCGGCCGAGCTGCGCAGGTCGGCCACCGACGGCTGACCGCCGCACCACGGTCTGCGCAAAGCGGCACCGAGAACACCGCAAGACCGTCCAAGACTGCGCGGCGCCGCGCTTCGCACACTGTGCGTCATGAATGGCAAAGACACGGTCAGATACGGAAGTTTCGGCGGACGGCACGCCATCGTGATCGGCGCGAGCACCACCGGATTGGCCGCATCGGCCGCGGCGGCAAGGCATTTCGATACGGTGACGAACATCGAACGGGACAGCCTGCCGAACGGACCGACCTGGCGCAAAGGTGTGCCCCAGTCGCACCATGGGCACATCCTGCTGCGCGGCGGACAGAACGTGTTCAACCACTATTTCCCGGGGCTGACCACCGATCTGCTCGCCAGGGGCTCGGTGGAGGTCGACATGGCCAACGACATCTGCTGGTACCACTCCGGCGGATGGAAGAAGCGCTTCGACAGCGGGCGCACGATGCTGTGCCAGACCCGGGGGTTCCTGGAGCACTACATCCGCCAGCGGCTCGCACAGATCCCGAACGTGCGGCTGCTGCAGAACACCAAGGTGGCCGGGTACACGGCCAGCGGCAGACACATCACGGGCGTCGAACTCGGCGACGGGACGGTGCTGGAGGCGGATCTGGTCATCGACACGAGCGGACGCAACTCGGAGACCCCGAAACACCTGTCCGCCTTCGGGTTCGGGATACCGGAGGTCAGCGAGCTCAAGGTCGACATCGGGTACTCCACCACGCTGTTCACCGCACCGGACCGGGCCAGGGACTGGAAGGGTATGCTGATCCACTCCAAGCCGCCGGCCACCCGCACGGCTGCGCTGCTGCCCACCGAGGGGGGTCGGTGGATCGTCACCCTGCTCGGGTGGCAGGGCGACTACGCCGGTGGTGACATCGAGAGCTTCCTGGAATGGACCACGGGCCTGCCCATCCCAGACATGCACAACGTGCTCAGCGAGGCCACCTGCGTGGACGATGTCCACCGGTGGCGATTCCCGGCCAACCTTCGGCGGCACTACGACAAGATGGCCGCCGCGCCGGAGGGGCTGGTCGTCATCGGCGACGCCAACACCTCACTGAATCCGCTCTACGCCCAAGGGATGTCGCACGGCGCGATCGGCACGAGCATCCTGGATGCCTGCCTGAGCGAGCAACGCCACGACGTCGGCGCAGGCCGGATCGACGGCCTGAGCAAGCGTTTCCACCGGGCCTACAGCCAGCTGCTCGACGAGTGCTGGTTCACCTCCACCGTCGAGGACTACGGTGCGGTGTCCACCAACGGCGGCGGCCGCCTGGTGTCTCGGATTGCGAGCTGGTACCTGGGCAAGATCACCGAGATGACCTGGCGCGACGAGAGCATCGCCCGCGAGTTCATCGACGTGATGCACCTGCAGCGTGCGCCGATGACCCTGATGCGGCCGTCGGTCGCGGTACGGGCGCTGATGCGCGCATCCGCCGGTGCCCACCAGGTCCGGCCGGCCCGTGCGTGAGACGGGGGAGATCCGTCAGCGCCCGCCGGTGAGGATCGCCAACGCGATGGCGGTGATCTCGTCGGCCACCCCGGTGTAGCGGGTCAGGTGCCAGGTGCGGACGATGTCGTCGATGACGCTGGTGGCCGCCGCCACCAGCAGGCGGGCCTGGGCGCCGGTGGTGTCCGGCACGAGCGCGCGGACCAGATCGACCCAGAGCGCTTCGCGGTCGGCCTGGGTCTTCGCATACCCGGCGCGGACCGCGTCGGAGGCGTACCCCAGTTCGGTCACCGCGACCGCCACCAGGTCGGGGTCGTCGAGACTGACCCGCACCCGGCCCTCGACGAGACGCCGAAGCCGTTGCGCCTCATCGCCGTCCGCGCGCAGGGCGCGGACGAACTCGAGGCTCCACCACTCGTCAAGGCGGCGGATGAGGGCATCCAGGATGGCTTGTTTGGAGCCGAACGAGCGATACAGCCCCGGCCCCGCGATCCCGACGGTCCGGCCGATCTCGACGGTGCTGACGGCGGGGTACCCCCGTGCGCGGAACAGCCGGGCCCCGGCCGAGACCAGCGTCTCGTGCCGGGAGAACAGCGCCCGCTCCGGATCCAGGGGCTCCCCGGTCGGTTCCAGCGCGACCACCGGCGGGGTGGCTGCCGCCGCCATGCAGGCCCCGTACAGCAGCCGGTGAAGGTCGTCTTTGGGCAGGGTCAGGTGGTGCCGCCCCAGGCTGGTGATGACGCTGGAGACCGCCCACGCCCGCAGCTCGGAGTGCGGTGCGCTCAGGCCGGGGATCTCGAGGCGCAAACTGGCGTCCATGCCGGCGACGATCGCGTTGATGCGGCGGCGGACTTCGGCACGCTCGGCGTCATCGAGGTAGCGCGCCTCGCGTTGCCACAGCACAGTCAGCGAGCGGGACGCGACGGCCGCGGTGACGAGATCGGGCAGCTCGACGCTCAACGGCCGGTGCGCCGCGGTGTCCGCACCCTGGGCGGGCCGACGGGCGCTCTGGTACTGCTCCTGGCCGGCCCGGATGGCCGCGGCCAACAGGGCCTGCTTGTTGTCGTAGTGCCGGTACACGGCTCGCGCCGTGACCCCGCAGGCCTCGGCGATGTCCTCCACCGTGACCGCATGGAAGCCCCGGTCGACGAACAGGGCGACCGCCTGGTCGAGGATCTGCTGCTTGCGGTCCTTGGGACGGCGCCGGACCGGACCGACGGCTCTCCGAGCGCGTGCCGCCGCGCCGGTGCGGGCGGAGTTCATCGACCGGCCCGCCCGCTCGGCGGTACCCCAACGACAGTCACAGGGGCATACTATCCACATACATCGCTCAGCAAGGTGCAGCTTCGACTGGGTATTTGGTGCCACACCGGTGCCGTGTGCTCGTATCATCGACTGACATATGCCCGTGCCGGGCGGCTGGGCGCCGGGCGGCCCGCGGTGGCCGGCGCGCTGACCGGCCGAAATCCGTGCCACCGCGCAACTCGGCAGCTGCCGCACGCCGTTACCTCACACGGGAGCAGTAGTCCTCCCAAACGGGAGTCGACTTGCGGCAGTGCCTGGCAGAGGCTGGTGAGTATGACGACACCTGCGCTGGAAAACCCCTGGTATGCCGGTCCGGCCGGCGGGTGGGCGGCGCGAGAACGCGATCCGGCGAGGCTCCTCGCCGCCGACCACTCGGTTATCGATCAGATACATAGAGGTCAAAAATCGGTTGTTCCGACGACTATTGACGAGAACCGACTCGGTAATGGATCGTATCGGTTATAGACATAGAAAGCTCGTTGGGCGTACTCTGCCCCACGTCATCCGTCTACGTCGACCGTCGGAGGCCAGCGTGTGCGACTCCACCGGACTGCGGGGGGACCCGATCACACGAGGTGTGTGGTGATCACGGTGGGGGCCGCGACGGTGCCCCTGCGCGCGGTCGGCGGATTCTTCGCGATGTCACTGGACACGGCCGTGTCGATGTTCCGTAGGCCGTTCGCCTGGCGTGAGTACGTCATTCAAACCTGGTTTGTGGCACGGGTATCGGTGCTCCCAGCGTTGATGCTGACGATGCCGTACTCGGTGCTGCTGGTGTTCACGTTCAACATCCTGCTCAACGAGTTCGGCGCCGCCGACTTCTCCGGGACCGGGGCCGCCATCGGGACGGTGAACCAGATCGGCCCGATCGTCACCGTCCTGGTGGTGTCCGGGGCGGGCGCGACGGCCATGTGTGCCGACCTGGGAGCCCGCACGATCCGTGACGAGCTCGACGCGCTGCGGGTGATGGGTATCAACCCGATCCAGGCGTTGGTCGTGCCGCGGGTGCTGGCGGCCACCACCGTCGCGCTGGCGCTCTCCGCATCGGTGATCATCGTCGGGCTCGCCGGCGCCTTCGTGTTCTGCGTTCAGATACAACATGTTTCACCCGGTGCGTTCATCTCGGGCATGACGCTGCTCACCGGTGCCGGTGATGTCGTGGTGTCGCTGACCAAGGCCACGCTGTTCGGTCTGGCGGCCGGCCTGATCGCCTGCTACAAGGGCGTCTACGTCGGCGGTGGGCCCGCGGGGGTGGGCAACGCGGTCAACGAAACCGTGGTCTTCACGTTCATGGTGCTGTTCGCGATCAACGTCATCGTCACCGCCGTCGGCATCCAGTTCACGGTCTCGTGAGGGCGACGACATGACCACCGGGGCGCCCAGTCGGCCGTTCGGACGGCTCGGCGCCGCCGCGCGCGACTTCGCTGCGGCCTGGAATCGGATCGGCGGTCAGGCCCGCTTCTATGCCGAGACGATCGGGGCGATCCCCGACGCCGTGGCGCATTACCGCACCGAGCTGCTGCGGTTGATCGCCCAAATGGGACTCGGCAGCGGCGCTTTGGCTGTCGTCGGCGGAACCGTCGCGATCGTCGGGTTCCTGACCATGACCACCGGCGCGCTGGTGGCCGTGCAGGGCTACAACCAGCTGGCCTCGGTGGGATTCGAGGCGTTGACCGGATTCGCATCGGCGTTCTTCAACGTGCGGTTGATCGTGCCGGGCACCACGTCGGTGGCGCTTTCGGCGACCATCGGTGCGGGCGCCACCGCCCAGTTGGGAGCGATGCGGATCAACGAAGAGATCGACGCCCTCGAGGTCATCGGCATCCGCAGCGTGACCTACCTGGCCGCGACCCGGGTGCTCGCGGGTGTGGTGGTGGTGATCCCGCTGTACTGCGTGGCGGTCATGATGGCTTTCCTGGCAGCACGTTTCGGCACCACGGTGATCTACGGGCAGGGCTCGGGCGTCTACGACCACTACTTCGGCACGTTCCTCAGCGCCACCGACCTGATCTGGTCGTTCTTCCAGTGCGTGGCGATGACGGTGGTGATCATGCTGGTGCACACGTACTACGGGTTCACCGCATCGGGGGGACCCGCCGGTGTCGGCGAGGCGGTGGGCCGCGCGGTACGCACCTCGATGGTGGTCGCTGCGGTGGAAATCGTGATGATCTCGCTGGCCGTCTACGGTCAGTCCGGCAACTTCAACCTGGCGGGTTAGAGTGCGGCCCCGCGCGGGTGAGGCCCGCATCCACAACGCGTGGTGGACGGCCATGCTGCTCATGGTGATCGCGGCGTTCCTGCTCGTCACCGCCGGTGTCTACAGCGGCGTCCTCCGGTCCGCCGTGCCGGTGACGCTGGCCGCCGACCGCTCCGGTCTGGTGATGGAGTCCGGCGCGAAGGTCAAGCTGCGCGGCGTCGAGGTCGGGCGCGTCGAGAGCATCAGCGGCGGTGCCGGCCAGACCACCCTGCGGCTGGACATCGACCCCGACCAGATCCAGTTCATCCCGGCCAACGTCGAGGCCCAGATCCAGGCCACCACCGCGTTCGGGGCGAAGTTCGTCGACCTGGTGTATCCGGCCCAGCCGAGCCCGGACCGGCTCGCCGCCGGTGCGGTGCTGCGCTCCACCAACGTCAGCACCGAGGTCAACACACTCTTCGGCAACCTGTCCGAGCTGTTGGCCCGCGTCGACCCGGCCAAGCTCAACGCGGTGCTCACCGCCGTCGCCGACGGGGTCAGGGGTCAGGGTGAGCGGATGGGCCGGGCCACCACCGATTTGAACGAGGTGCTGCGCGCGCTCAACGACCGCGCCGACACCATCGGCGCGGACTGGCGCTCCTTCGGCCGGTTCAACGACACCTACGCCGGTGCCGCGGACGACATCGTCACCATCCTGGACGGCGCCGCCACCTCCAGCGCGACGGTCACCGGGCACGCCGCCGCGCTCGACGACCTGCTCTTGAGCACCATCGGCCTGGCCCGCTCGGGCACCGAACTTCTCGGCAGGAGCAACGACCACCTCGTCGCCCTGGTCGACATCCTGCAACCGACCACTCGGCTGCTGCACAAGTACGACCCGGTCTACACGTGCTGGCTGCAGGGGGCCACCTGGTTCCTCGACAACGGCGGCTTCGACGTCTGGGGCGGCGCCAACGGACGCTCGATCCAACTCGACGTTGGTCTGCTGTTCGGCAACGACGCCTACGCCTATCCCGACAACCTGCCGATCATCGCCGCCAAGGGCGGCCCCGGCGGACGCCCCGGATGCGGATCGCTGCCCGACGCCACCAAGAACTTCCCCGTGCGCCAACTGGTCACCAACACCGGGTGGGGGACGGGGCTGGACGTCCGGCCCAATCCCGGTATCGGACATCCCTGCTGGGCCAACTACTTTCCGGTGACCCGCGCCAACCCAGAGCCGCCGAGCATCAGGCAGTGCCTGCCCGGGCCGGCGCCAGGTCCGATCCCGTACCCCGGTGCCCCGCCGTACGGGGCGGTGCCGGCCGCGGCGACACCAGGAGGCGGCCGATGAAGGACGACTTCAGGGGCGCGGCGTGGCGGCTGCTGATCTTCCTGACGATCTGCGCGCTCGGCGCCTTCACGCTGCTGGCGGTGTTCGCTCAGTTCCGGTTCGGCGACGACGCCCGGTACTTCGCCGAGTTCCGCAACGTCAGCGGCCTGAAGACCGACGACATGGTGCGCATCGCCGGGGTGGAAGTCGGTCAGGTCAAGAACATTTCGTTCAACCCGGATGCGACGCTGCGGGTGGAGCTGACCACCGACCACTCGGTGGTCCTCACCGAGAGCACCCGCGCGGCGATCCGCTACGACAACGTGATCGGGGGACGGTATCTGGCGCTGGAGGAAGGCGAACCCGGAGCGGCGGCGCTGGCACCGGGTGCGACGATCCCGCTGGCACGCACCCAGCCCGCGCTGGACCTGGATTCGGTCATCGGCGGGTTCCGACCCCTGTTCCGTGCGCTGGATCCCGAACAGGTCAACGATCTGAGCGCCCAACTGATCTCGGCGCTGCAGGGCCAGGGTCCGACGATCGCGTCGTTCCTGCGGCAGGCCGGTGCCGTCACCAACACCCTGGCCGATCGGGACGTGCTGGTCGGGCAGGTCGTCGACAACCTCAACGTGGTCCTCGGATCGCTGGGCAGCCAGTCCGACCGCCTCGACGTGGCGGTCACCTCGCTCTCGGAACTGGTGCACGGTCTGGCCGAACGGCGGGCCGATCTGTCCGACGCCCTGGCCTACACCGACGCCGCGGCGGCCTCGGTGGCCGACCTACTGGCGGCGTCCCGCGAACCGTTGCGCGCCGTGGTGCGGCAGACCGACCGGGCCGCGGGCATCGCCGTGGCCGATCACGACTATCTCGACAACCTGCTCACCACCCTGCCCGCCAAGTACCGGGCGTTGGGCCGTCAAGGCATGTACGGCGACTTCTTCAGCTTCTACCTGTGCGAGCTGGTGCTCAAACTCAACGGTAAGGGCGGCCAACCGGTGTACGTCAAGATCGCCGGCCAGGAAACCGGGCGGTGTGCGCCCCGATGAAATCCTTCGCCGAACGCAACCCCGTCATCATCGGCGGACTCGGCATCGCCGCGGTCGGCGCCGTCGTCGTCGGCGCCCTGCAGTACCAGAACCTGCCACTGGTCAACCGGGTGCACACCTACTCCGCCCACTTCGCCGACGCCGGTGGGCTTTTCACCGGGGCCACCGTCGAGGTCTCCGGCTATCCCGCCGGCCGGGTGTCGTCCATCGAATTGGACGGGACCGCGGTGCTGGTGCATTTCACCGTCGACGACGACATCAGGATGGGGGAGGCGACCGAGGCGGCGATCAAGACCAAGAGCCTGCTGGGCACCAAGATGCTCGCGGTCATCCCACGCGGCGGCGGCCGGCTCGACAGCCCGATCCCGTTGGCGCGCACCGCGTCGCCGTACCAGCTGCCGGATGCCCTGGGCGACCTGGCACAGACGATCAGCGGCGTCGACACCGATCAGCTGTCGGAGTCGCTGGCCACCATGTCCGAGGCGCTGGCCGACACCCCCGGTGAGTTGCGCCATGCGGTGCAAGGAGTCTCGCGCTTCGCCGGGATCCTCACCGAACGCGACGTGGCGCTGCGGCGGCTGCTGGACAACGCCGCACAGGCCACCGGTGTGCTGGCCCGCCGCAGCGACCAGATCGCCCGGTTGGTCACCGACACCAACGCGTTGCTCGAGCAGCTGCGCACCCAGAGCGCCGCGGTCGACCGGATCTGGCGCAGCCTGTCCGCCGCGGCGCAGCAACTGAAGCAGTTCATCGCCGAGAACCGCGACCAGCTGCGTCCAGCGCTGGACAAACTCAACGGCGTGCTGGCGATCGTCGACAACCGCAGGCAACAGTTGCAGGAGGCGGTCACCTTGCTCAACAAATACGCGATGTCCCTGGGGGAGTCGCTGTCCTCGGGCCCGTTCTTCAAGGCGTACGTGGCCAACCTGCTGCCCGGTCAGTTCGTCCAACCGTTCGTCGACGCAGCGTTCTCCGATCTGGGGCTGGATCCCCATGTGCTCGCACCGTCGCAGCTGTCGGACCCGCAGACCGGCCAGCCCGGCACCCCGGCGCTGCCGGTGCCCTACCCCCGCACCGGGCAGGGCGGTGGCCCGCGGCTGTCCCTGCCCGACGCCATCACCGGGTCGCCCGGCGATCCGCGGTACCCGTACCGGCAGCCACCGCAGGCACCACCGCCGGGTGGTCCGCCGCCCGGCCCGCCGGCGGTGCAGCCGTGAAGTGGCTGCGCGCCGTGCTGGCCGCGGTGCTGGCGACCACGACGACCGGCGGCGCGATGACGGTGCACCACCTCGGCGGATCCGACAAGGTCTGGGTCACCGCGTATTTCGACAACAGCAACGGTCTGTTCGCCGGCGACGACGTGCGCATCCTCGGGGTACCGGTGGGCCGGGTCGCTCGCATCGAACCGCAACCCACCCGGGCCAAGGTGACGTTCTGGGTGGCGCGCGAGCACCCGATCCCGGTGGATGCGAAGGCGGTGATCCTGTCCCCGCAGCTGGTCACCGGCCGGGCGATCCAGCTGACCCCGGTGTACACTGCCGGGCCGGTGCTGGAGTCGGGCGCCGTCATCGACCGGGACCGCACGGCCGTCCCGGTGGAGTGGGACGACCTGCGAATCCAGCTGCAGCGCTTGACCGCACTGCTGGCACCGACCCAGCCGGGCGGGGTCAGCACACTGGGCGCGGTCATCGACTCCGCGGCGGAGAACCTGCGCGGCCAGGGCGCGAACATCCGCGAGACGGTCGTCAAACTGTCCCAGGTGCTCTCCGCCCTCGGCGATCACAGCGCCGACATCTTCACCACGTTCACCAACCTCGCCGCGCTGGTGTCGGCCCTGCACGACAGCGCCGATCTGCTGGAGCGGCTCAACGAGAACATGGCGACCGTCTCGACGCTGGTCGCCGACGATCCCGGCAAGGTCGCCCGCACCATCGAAGATCTGGGGGCCGTCATCGGTGATGTCGAGACCTTCGCCGATGAACACCGCGACGCGATAGGAACCGCAGCGCAGACGCTGGCGTCGATCAGCGGCACGCTGGTGGACAGCCTCGACGACATCGAACAGACACTGCACATCGCTCCGGGCACCGTCGCGAACTTCGCGAACATCTTCGAACCGGCCAACGGGTCGCTGACCGGGGCGCTGGCGGTCAACAACTTCGCCGACCCGGTCAGTTTCCTGTGCGGGGCGATCCAGGCGGCGGCCCGTCTCGGCGCCGAACAATCGGCGAAACTCTGCGTGCAGTACTTGGCCCCGATCGTCAAGAACCGCCAGTACAACTTCCCGCCGATCGGGGAGAACCTGGTGGTGGGTGCGCAGGCCCGACCCAACGAGGTCACCTACAGCGAGGACTGGATGCGCCCCGGCGCCATCGACCCGGCCGGCGGGCTTCCTGCACTGATGGTTCCCGACGGCGGGGGTGTCCGATGAACCGATGGCGACAGCTGCTGGCGGTGGTCGCGGTGGCGGTGCTGACGGCCGGCTGCGCGGACTGGCGCGGGCTCAACTCGCTGCCATTGCCGGGGACCGAGGGCCGCGGCCCCGGCTCGTTCGTGATCCAGGCGCAGCTGCCCGACGTCAATAACATCCAGCCGAACTCGCGGGTGCGGGTCGGCGACGTCGACGTCGGCACGGTGACCAAGATCGAACGCCAGGGCTGGCACGCGCTGCTGACGATGCGGCTCAACGGGGACGTCGACCTCCCGGCGAACTCGACCGTCACACTCGGGTTGACCAGCCTGCTGGGTTCCCTGCACGTCGAGCTGGCACCACCCACTGATGTTGCGCCGCAAGGGCGTCTGCGTGAAGGCTCGATGGTCCCGTTGTCGCGCGGCGGGGCATTCCCCAACACCGAGCAGACCCTGGCCGCGCTGTCGGTGGTCCTCAACGGTGGCGGACTCGGCCAGGTGCAGGACATCACCGAAGCGTTGGCGACCGCGTTCGGCGGCCGGGAACAGGATCTGCGCAGCCTGATCGGCGAGCTCGACGTGTTCACCCGCACCCTCGACGCGCAGACCGGTGACATTCTCGCTGCCACCGAGAGCCTGGACCGGCTGGTGGGCAGGTTCGCCGCGGCGCAGCCGGTGCTCGACCACGCCCTGGAGACGATCCCCGATGCGCTGGCCGTGCTGGCCGACGACCGGCAGAACCTCGTCGACGCGGCGCACCGCTTCGGCCAATTCAGCGCGCTGACCGTCGATTCGGTGACCAAGACGAAGGACAACCTGGTGACCGAGCTCAACGACATCGGCCCTGTCCTGGAATCGCTGGCCGATGCGGGGCCGAGCATGACCAGGGCACTGTCGCTGATCCTGACGTTCCCGTTCCCGAACGAGACGATCGAGAAGTGGCAGCGGGGCGACTACGCGAACCTCACCGCGATCGCCGACCTGACGCTGAGCCGCATCGACGCCGGCATGTTCACCGGAACCCGGTGGGAGGGTGACCTGACCGAACTCGAGCTGCAGTGGGGCCGCACCGTCGGCCAGTTCCCGAGCCCCTACACCAGAGCCAATCCGCTGACCGTGCCGTACCGGTGGGACCAGGGGCCCTAGATGCGACTCGACCGCAGGATGCAGATCCAGCTCGTGCTGTTCGCGGTGATCGCGCTGGTGGCCACCGGGCTGATGGCGCTGCAGTTCATGAAGCTGCCCGCGAAGCTGTTCGGGGTCGGACGGTACACCGTCACCGTCGAACTACCCCGCACCGGAGGGCTATACGGCGGCGCCAACGTCACCTACCGGGGCAGCGAGATCGGACGGGTGGAATCCGTCCAGTTGACGCCGACCGGCGTGGCCGCGGAGCTGTCGCTTCAGTCGGGCATCGACGTGCCCGCAGATCTGCGCGCCGAGGTGCACAGCCAGTCGGCGATCGGGGAGCAGTACGTGGCGCTGTTGCCCCGCACCGGTGACGCCCGGCCGCTGCGCGACGGTGACGTCATCGCGGTGGCCGACACCTCGGTGCCGCCCGACGTCAACACCCTGCTGGCCGACGCGAACACCGGGCTGCGGGCGATCCCGCGGGACAACCTGCAGACCGTCATCGACGAGTCCTACACCGCGGTCGCCGGACTCGGGCCGGAACTGTCCCGGATCGTCAGGGGCTCCACCGATCTCGCGATCGAGGCACGCGCACACCTGGACCCGCTGATCACCCTCATCGAACAGTCCCAACCGGTGCTGGACTCCCAGTCCCGCACCTCGGCGGCCATCCACACCTGGGCGGCGCAGGTCGCCACGGTGACCACCCAACTGCGGCAACACGACCAGACCCTGGCCAGGGTCATCGACACCGGCGCCCCGGCCGCCGACGCGGTGCGCGAGCTGGTCGACCGGATCACACCGACCGTGCCGATCCTGCTGGCCAACCTGCTCAGCGTCGGGCAGGTCGCCGTCACCTACCACGACAACATCGAGCAGCTGTTGGTGCTGCTGCCGCAGGTGGTGTCGGCCGGCCAGGCCGGTCTGGTGGCCAACCTCGACACCGTGCAGGATTTCACCGGCCAGTACCTGAGCTTCAACCTGAACATCAACCTGCCGCCCCCGTGCACCACCGGGTTCCTGCCCGCCCAGCAACAGCGTTCAGCGGTGTTCGAAGATGCCCCCGACCGCCCCGCCGGCGACCTGTACTGCCGCGTCCCGCAGGACTCGCCCTTCAACGTCCGCGGCGCCCGCAACACCCCATGCGTCACCAGACCCGGCAAGCGGGCGCCCACCGTGGCGCTGTGCGAGAGCGACCAGAACTACGTCCCGCTCAACGACGGCTTCAACTGGAAGGGCGACCCCAACGCGACACTGTCGGGACAACCGGTACCGCACCAGATCCCGGCAGCCCACTACGACCCGGCGACCGGGCGCTACCTCGGGCCCGACGGCCGGTGGTACACCCGGGCCGACCTCGCCGAGGGCGCCGCGCAAGACCGGACCTGGGAGACGATGGTGCGCCCGCCGGGGTCCTGACGGCCGGCCCGTCAGTCGGTGAAGGCCCTAAGTGTCAGCGCCGAATTCATGAAATCCCGGAAGTGCAGCCAGCGGCCGTCGCGCAGCGTGATGATGTGGGCGAACTCCGATTCCCACTCGTAGCCGGTGGCCAGCAGGCGGAAGCGCTGGCGTCCCCAGGTAGCAAGGTCGTCACCGGAGGCGATGAACTTCCACGCCTCCATCTCGGTGATGGCGATGGTCTGCCCGACCGTGGTGAAGAACCTGACCGCTTCATCGATGCCGTGATAGTCACCGGCATAGGGGATCTCGTCGGTCCCGTAGTAGGTGATCCGCACGTCCGGATCGAGGAGATCCAGCGCGGTCTGCAGATCACCTGCGGGCACCGCGGCGTAGATCGACTGTGTGGCAGCGATGTTGCGGGCCGTGGTCGCCGAGGCGGTCATGACAGCAGCAGCGGTAGCCGCACGTAGGCGTGGGTGAGCAGGCTCGCGGTCTGCTTGGTGCCCGGATCGTCGGCCAACGCTATGCTCTGATACCGGTCGAGCACCGCGTTGAGGACCGCCAGCACCTCCAACCGGGCCAGCGCGGCACCGAGGCAGAAGTGCAGACCGTGCCCCAGCGACAACTGCTGGCGGATGTTGGGCCGGTCGATGTCCAGCACGCCGGGATTCTCGAACACCTCCGGATCGCGGTTGGCCGCACCGAAGAACAGCGCCACCCACTCCCCCTCGAGGATCAGCTTGCCGCCGACCTCCACGTCTCTGGTGGCGATCCGGAACAGCCGCTGCGGTGGCCCGTCGAGCCGCATCGTCTCCTCCACGAACGCGTTCAGCAGGGTGCGGTCGGCGCGCATGCGGGCGGTCAGCTCGGGTTCCCGAGCCAGCGCGTGCAGCAGGTTGCCGATCAGGAACGTGGTCGTCTCGCTGCCGGCCACCACCAGGGTGACGCAGAACCGGACGATCTCCTGCGGGGTGAGCCGCTGACCGTCCACCTCGGCCCGCAGCAGCGCCGAGATCAGGTCCTCGGCGTCCTCGACGTCGTCACCGGGCGCGCGTTCGGCCAGCAGCGCGGTGTGCTCGGCCAGCCGCTCGGCGAACACACCCACCATCTCCTCGTTGCTGGCGATGCGCTCCTCCGGGGTCAGCGACGAGGACAGCATGAACGCGTTCGCCCACCGCCGGAACCGGACATGATCACCGTCGGGCAGGCCGAGCAGCCGCACCATCGCCCGGGTCGGGATCTCGGCGGCGAACTCCATCACCTCGACCTCACCGGCGCCCAGCGCATCGAGCAGCCGCGGCACCAGTTCACCCAGCCAGCCCTCCAGCCGCTTCACCCGCCGCGGCGAGAAGGCCTGGCTGACCAGCTTGCGCTCCACCTCGTGCGCGGGCGGATCGGTGTTGACCAGCATCAGGCTCGGTGCCGACGACGCCTCCTGCAGTGGGTCGCGGGACGAGAACGTCGCACTGTCGCGCGCCGCCTGGAACACCTGGTCGTAGCGGAACAGCGCCCACGCCGTCACCGGTTCGTCGGCGCCGGGCACGGTCCCCGGCGGCCAGTCCCGGTAACCCGGGACCGGGGACAGGTCACGCAACCGGTCGTACAGCGGATAGGGATTCGCGATGCCCTGGGGGGTGGTCAACAGCTCCAGCGCCGGGACCGTCGTGGATGTCATGGTCCTCAGCCTCGGCGAGCGGGTACCGCAAAGCGATCCCCCGTAGGGGTGCACTCGTGCTCCCGTACGAGGTGAATCGCCACTTCGTGGCCCGATTTCGGCCCGCCGGGCCGGTGATCGGAGGACAGTCGTAGCCGTGACGGTCAGCGACGTGTCCGATGTGCCGTCGGCCGGCGCGCTGGCCGACGGGGACCACCCGGGCTGGGGGTGCCGCCCCGCCGGCGAGTCCGAGGCGGTCCGCCACTACCGGGAGGCGGTCCAGTGTTGCGACGCCGACCCCGGCGAGGACTGGCTGGCCGTCGTCGCCGAGGTGGTCGACGCGAAGGCGGCGGTGGTGCGCACCGCCCTGGAGCGGCTCGGCGACGAGGACGCGCTCAACGCCCTCGACGCCCTGCTCGACCTGGCCTCGGTGGAGCGGGAACTCATCGAGGACGGGGCCCGGCGGCGCACCTTCGCGCTGCTGCGCGTGCAGGAGGCGCTGAGCAAACTGCGGTTCGTCGACGACGTGGCCGCGATCGTCGACCGGGCGCCGCGGGAGCTGGTCGAGTCGTGCGGCTTCGACCGGGCGGTGCTGTTCCGGGTGCACGAGGGCCGGATGGTCATGGAGGCGGCCTATTTCGGTGACGACCACGACGGTGCCCAGAAGATGGTCGCGTTCGCGCAGTCGGTCGCTCCGCCGCTGAACCACATGTTGCTCGAGACCGAGATGATCCGCAGGCATTCCCCGGCGATCGTGCGGGACGCCCGCAAGGACCCCCGCGTCAACCGGCCGATCGTCGACTTCTCGATGACCCACTCCTATGTGGCGGCCCCGGTGATGCCGACCGGCAAGGTCATCGGGTTCCTGCACGCCGACCTGCTGTACTCGGGCCGCACCGTCGACGAGATCGACCGGGACACGGTGTGGGCGTTCGCCGAAGGCTTCGGCTACGCCTACGAGCGCACCGTACTGCTGGAGCGGATGCGCCGACAGTACGCGGAGGTCCGGCACGCGCTGACCAATGCGCACGAGGCGACGCGTGCGCTGCAGGACGCCGATCTGGACCTACGCAAGGTCGAGCCGGTCGAGCGTGGCCCGGCCGCGCAGTCGCTGGCCGAGGTGCAGACCCGGGTGCTGGCGCTGTTGACCCGCCGCGAGGTGGAAGTGCTGCGGCTGATGGCCGCCGGGCGGACCAACCAGCAGATCGCCGACGAACTGGTGATCTCCGCCGGCACCGTCAAATCCCACGTCAAACGGGTGCTGCGGAAACTGCACGCCACCAACCGCGCCGAGGCGGCATCGGCCTATGTGCGGCTGGCCAGTGCACCGCCCGGCTGATCAGCGTGGCTGCATCCCGGCGGCGCGGTAGGCCTCGTCGATGAGCGCCATGTTGGCCACCGCGTCGGCGCTGTCCAACGGCACGGGCGCGCCGTCGCGCACATGTGCGGCGAACGCCTCCAGCTGGTAGGTGTAGGTGGGGCGGCGGCCGTGGTGCTCGACGACGGTGCCGGACTCGGTGCTGATGATGATCCGGTCGTCCTCGTGGCACTTGATGAAGTTGGGCACGAACGCGTCCCCGCGGGTGCCGATCAGCCGCAGCGTGAACGAATAGTCTTCGTCCACCATCGAATTCGCGGTCAGGCCGGTCAGCCCCGACGGGAACACCACCTCCGCGTCGAAGCGCTCGTCGACGCCGGGCGTGCGCTGCACCGCTGTTGCGGTCCGCACCGACGGCGTGCCGAACCGGCGCAGGATGTGCAGGCCGTAGCAGCCCAGGTCCATCAACGCGCCGCCGGCCATGCCCAGCGACCACCGCGGATCCTCCGGTGCCGGCGGCGGCATGCCCATCCGGACCTCGACCCGGGTCAGCTCGCCCAGCGTCCCGTCGCCGGCCAGCTCCAGTGCGCGTCGCATCACCGGATGGAACAGGTAGTGGAAGGCTTCCATCACCGCGACGCCGGCCGCATCCGCCGCGGCCGCGACCCGCTGGGCCTCGGCCCGATTGCGGGCGAACGGCTTCTCGGTCAGCACCGGCTTGCCCGCGGCCACCGCGGCCAGGTTCCACGGCGCGTGCAGCGCATTGGCCAGCGGGTTGTACATGATGTCGACCTCGGGGTCGACCACCAGATCCCGATACGACGGCACCACCCGCTCGACGCCGTACTTGTCGGCGAATACCTTGGCGCGCAGCGGATCACGAGCCGCGACGGCGACCAGGCGGTAGCCCAGCTCCCGCGCGGGGCCGACGATCGCCGACTCGGCGATGCGCGACGCCCCGAGAATCCCGATCCGCACCGCTACGCGGTCCCGCCGGACGCGGCGCCCTGCAGGAAGGCGACGCTGGCCAGGACATCGCTCAGCGGACCGTCGCCGTCGGGCTCACCGTCGAGGATCCGATCCTGTTCCATCACGTACCAGCCGTCGAAGCCGTTGTCCTCCAGCGTCTTGACGATCCCTGCGATGTCTGCGTCACCGGCGCCCAGCGGGACGTACATGCCCGCGGCCACCGCCTCGGTGTAGGTCAGTTCGCCGGACTGCACCTTGGCGGCCAGCGCGGCGTCGACGTCCTTGAGGTGGGCATGCCTGATCCTTTCGGGCACCCGCCGGGTCAGTGCCAGCGGATCCGTGCCGCCGATGAGCAGGTGGCCGGTGTCCAGGCACAGGGGGATCCGCGACCCGGCCAGCACCCGGTCCACCTCGTCGCGGGTCTCCACCATGGTGCCCACGTGCGGGTGCAGCACGGCGGTCAGCCCGCGGGCGGCGACCACCTCGGCCAGTCGGTCGAGGTTGGCAAGCAATGTGGCCCATTGGTTCTCGTCGAGGGCCGGCCGCTCGTCGTAGCCGTCCTGGCCGGTCGCGGCGGCCAGCACCACCACCCCGGCGCCCGCCGCGACCAGCGACTCCAGCGGGCCGGCGAGGTCAGTGGCCGGGTCGTGGTCGTCGCGGTACAACACCACCGGCACGAACCCGCCCACACACGTCAGTCCGTACCCGTCGAGCAGCCGCACCAACTCCGCAGGGTCGGTGGGCAGGAAACCCTCCGGGCCCAGTTCGGTCGCGGTCAGACCGACCTGACGCATTTCGGCCAGCACCCGGTCGGAGTCGAGCTGATGACCCCAGCCGGGAACCTCGCACACTCCCCACGAGATCGGGGCACCCGCGATCTTCACGCCCGGACCTCCTCGATGCGCACCGGGACGCCCCGGCGCAGGGACTCGGTGGCGGCCTCGGCGATCCACGCGACCTCGACCGCATCGGACACCGTCGCACCCTGGATCGGGCCGCCTGCAACAGTTTTCACGAACGCATCCAGCTCGGCGCGGAACGCCTCGGTGAACCGGTCCATGAAGAAGTGGTGCGGCTGACCCGTCGGGAAACTCTCCGCGGGGTCCGCGTTGTGCACCGGCGCGCCGCGATCCCAGCCGGCGACGACCGCGTCGTCGAAGCCGTGCACCTCGAGCCGGCAGTCGTAGCCGCGGCCGTTGTAGCGGGCCGCGGAGACCACGCCCAGCGCGCCGCCGTCGAAGCGCACCACGATCGCGGCGGTGTCGACGTCGCCGTACTCGGTGAACAGCGGATCGCCCTGCACGCTGCCCGTCGCGTACACCTCGATCACGTTCTGGCCGGTGATCCATCGGATGACGTCGAAATCGTGCACCGCGCAGTCGCGGAAGATGCCGCCGGAACCCTTGATGTAGTCCATCGGCGGGGGAGCGGGGTCCATCGTGGTGCTGCGCACGGTGTGCAGGTGGCCCAGCGACCCGCCGTCGACGGCCTGCTTGACCGCGGCGAACGCCGCGTCGAACCGGCGCTGGTAACCGACCTGAACCGGGACGCCGGAGGCGGCGATCGCCTCGGCCACCCGGGTGCTCTCGGCGGCGGTCGACGCGATCGGCTTCTCGCAGAACGTGGGCAGTCCGCGTTCCACACAGGCCAGGGTCAGCTCGGCGTGCGCCGGGGTGGCCGCCGCGACCACCACGCCGTCGATGCCGGCCGACAACAGCTTGTCCACCGAATCTACCGCCGTAGCTCCGTATTTCGCGGCAACCTCGGCGGCGACGTCGGGTCGTTCGTCGGTGACCAGCAGGTTCGACACCGCCGGCAGGTTGGTCAGGGTCTCGGCATGGAACGCGCCGATGCGGCCGAGGCCGATCAGGCCGAGGGTCGTCATGGGATTCTCCGTTCGTTGTGGGCGGTCAGTGCGCGGTCGAGTTCTTCGTCGGTGAGGCCGTCTTCCAGCGCACTCAGTACGAGGTCGACCTGACTGGGCGGTGCCAGGCTGCCGATCGGCTGATCGCTGTCCAGATTGGTGGGGAAGGCGTAGCCCTCGGCGGTGGCGACCACGGCGTTCTCCAGGTCCCGGTCCGGCCGGCCGGCCGAGCGCATCGCCCGCAGCACCGGGTACACGGCGCGCACCATCGCGCTGCGGTCGAGCGCCTCCATCGCCCTGCCGAACGGCGAGCTGATCTGCAGCAGGTTCGCGATGCGCCGGATGTCGGCCGAGACGTTGGATCCGGCGCCGTGATAGAGCGCCGGGTTGAAGAACACGGCGTCGCCCTTGCGTAGCGGCAGTTGCACGTGGTGTGCGGTGAAGTACTCGATGAACTCCGGCCGGTTGAACGCCACGTAGCCGCCCGGGAAGCGTTGCGAGTGCGGCAGCAGCATGGTCGGGCCGCTGGCCACCGGCATGTCGCAGTGTGCGACCGCGCCCTGCAACGTCAGCACCGGTGAGGTGCGGTGCACATGGGTGGGGTAGGCGCGCAGCTGCTCGGGTGGGACGAACCCGAGGTGGTAGTCACGGTGCGGGACTTGGGCTTTGCCACCGGGATTGACGACGTTGACCTGCGAGGTGACCTGGTAGCGCGGCCCCAGCCAGGCCTGGCAGATCACCGCGAGCGCGTCGTTGGCGTAGTACTCGGCGAAGACCTCCGGGTCGTGCAGCGCGAGCTTCTGGGCGGCGTTCCAGATCCGGTCGTTGGCACCCGGGTCGCCGAAGTGGTCGCCCACCGCTGCGCCGGCGGCGCGCTGGGCCTCGATGATGGCGAAGAACGCCGTGCTGGCCCGGTCCACGACCTCGGGCCGGAACGCCTCGGTGAAGACCACCACCCCTGGGCCCTCGGCCAGCGCCCGGATCAGCTCGGCCTGCACCGTGCGGCGGTCGGCGGTGGCCAGCGTGGCGGCCGAATAGACCAGGACGTTGTCGCGCACTTCGGCGGCCAGCGGGTAGTCGGCGAGGTCGGTGTTCCGCTCGACCTGCGCGCGGAAGTCGTCGAGGGCGAAGTCCTGCTCGTCCAGCCAGGGCGACGATGCTGCGTTCACCGATGCGGTCATGGCAGTTAGTCTTGCTGTGATCGACACCGCATTCAACGGCAAAAATCCATCAAAAAGACCTCACGGGGGGCGGGATGGCACACCGCTACAAGGTTCGCGAGATCGCCCAGCAGGCCGGGCTGAGCGAGGCCACCGTCGACCGGGTGCTCAACCAACGGCCCGGGGTCAGGGAGACCACCATCGCCGAGGTGAACCAGGCGATCGCCGATCTGGACAAGCAACGTGCCCAGCTGCGGCTCAACGGCCGCCGCTACCTGATCGACGTCGTCATGCAGACCCCGCGGCGGTTCTCCGACGCGTTCCGGGCCGCGGTCGAGGCCGAGCTGCCCGCGTTCGCCCCGGCGATGCTGCGGGCGCGGTTCCACCTGTGGGAGTCGGGCAGCACCGAGCAGATGGTCGACACGCTGTCGCGGATCAAGGGCAGCCACGGCGTGGTGCTCAAGGCGCAGGACGAGCCGGCGGTGGCCGAGGCCATCGACCTCCTGGTCGACGCCGGGGTCCCGGTGGTGACGTACACGACCGACGTGCCGGCCAGCTCCCGCTGCGCCTACGTTGGCATCGACAACCACGGCGCCGGGGTGACCGCGGCCTATCTGATGCAGCAATGGCTGGGGCAGGCGCCGGCGGATGTGCTGATCACGCTGAGTCGGACCGTGTTCCGCGGGGAGGGGGAACGCGAGGTCGGGTTCCGCTCGGCGCTGCGCAGTTCCGGACGCGCGATCGTCGAGGTCAGCGACAGCGACGGGATCGACGCCACCAACGAGCGGCTGGTGCTCGAGGCGCTGCGCGCCAACCCCGGGGTGGCCGCCGTCTACTCCGTGGGCGGCGGCAACACCGCGACGGTGGCCGCTTTCGAGAAGCTCGGCCGGGACTGCCAGGTGTTCATCGCCCACGACCTCGACGCCGACAACCGGCGCCTGCTGCGCGACGGCCGGGTGTCGGCGGTGCTGCACAACGATCTGCGCGCGGACGCCCGGCTGGCGATGCGGCTGATCCTGCATCAACGGGGTGCTTTGCCGGCCGAGCCGGCCCGGCCGGTCCCGATCCAGATCATCACGCCCTACAACATCCCCGCCCCGTAGCGATACGGATCTACCGACGGGTAACCGAAGTTCTTAGGAATGGCCCGTCGGCCAGCGTGACGAATACCACAGTTCTGTCTCATCGCGACGAAGGCCGACGCGCTGAACAGTGCGTTCGGCGACACGCCGCCGGCACGTCATCGGCCCACCTGGTATAGGGCCGCCTAAGAGAAGTGCAATAATCGGTACTGGCAGTGACACCAAACTCAGGTGAACGCCCATCGACGGCGCGTCGGGTAGACAGCGACTCGGGGGGAATTCGCCGGCTTGCGGGTCCGCGCGGGCCCGAGAACAGGAAGGTAGGCGAGTGGGAGACAACGCCAGCTCGGCCACAACGCCTCGGCAGAAGCTCGAGAAAGTCGTCATCCGATTCGCCGGCGATTCCGGTGACGGTATGCAGCTCACCGGCGACAGGTTCACCTCCGAAGCGGCCCTGTTCGGCAATGACCTTGCCACCCAACCGAATTACCCCGCCGAGATCCGCGCGCCGCAGGGCACGCTGCCGGGTGTCTCGTCCTTCCAGATCCAGATCGCCGACTACGACATCCTCACCGCGGGCGACCGGCCCGACGTGCTGGTAGCGATGAACCCGGCCGCGTTGAAGGCCAATGTGTCCGACCTGCCGCGCGGCGGGCTGATCATCGCCAACTCCGACGAGTTCACCAAGCGCAACCTCGCCAAGGTCGGCTACGAGTCCAACCCGCTGGAGTCCGGCGAGCTGTCCGACTACGTCGTGCAGGCCGTTGCGATGACCTCGCTGACGCTGGGCGCCGTCGAGGCCATCGGTGCGACGAAGAAGGACGGGCAGCGCGCCAAGAACATGTTCGCGCTCGGGTTGCTGTCGTGGATGTACGGCCGCGAACTCGAGCACAGCGAGGCCTTCATCCGCGAGAAGTTCGCCCGCAAGCCCGACGTCGCCGAGGCCAACGTGCTGGCGCTGAAGGCGGGCTGGAACTACGGGGAGACCACCGAGGCCTTCGGCACCACCTACGAGGTGGCGCCCGCCAAACTCAAGACCGGTGAATACCGGCAGATCTCGGGTAACACCGCGCTGGCCTACGGCATCGTCGCAGCCGGTCACCTGGCCGACCTGCAGGTGGTGCTGGGCACCTACCCGATCACCCCGGCCTCGGACATCCTCCACGAGCTGTCCAAGCACAAGAACTTCAACGTGCTGACGTTCCAGGCCGAGGACGAGATCGCCGGCATCGGCGCGGCGATCGGCGCGTCCTACGGCGGCGCGCTCGGTGTCACCAGCACGTCGGGGCCGGGGATCTCGCTGAAGTCGGAGGCCATCGGCCTGGCCGTGATGACCGAGATGCCGTTGATCGTCATCGACGTCCAGCGGGGCGGCCCGTCGACGGGTCTGCCCACCAAGACCGAGCAGGCCGACTTGTTGCAGGCGATGTTCGGCCGCAACGGCGAATCGCCGGTGGCGGTGCTGGCGCCGCGCTCCCCATCGGACTGCTTCGACATCGCGGTGGAAGCCGCCCGGATCGCGATCGACTACCACACGCCCGTGATGATCCTGTCCGACGGCGCGATCGCCAACGGCTCGGAGCCGTGGCGCATCCCCGACGTGGACAGCTACCAGCGCATCGAGCACACCTTCGCCAAGGAGGGTGAGCCGTTCGCGCCCTACGCCCGCGATCCCGAGACGCTGGCCCGCCAGTTCGCGGTGCCCGGCACCCCGGGGCTGGCGCACCGCATCGGGGGCCTGGAGTCGGCCAACGGCTCGGGCAACATCTCCTACGAGCCGAAGAACCACGACCTGATGGTCCGGTTGCGGCAGGAGAAGATCGCCGGCATCACCGTCGCCGACCTCGAGGTCGACGACCCCACCGGCGACGCCGAACTGCTCATGCTCGGCTGGGGCAGCAGCTACGGACCGATCGGTGAGGCCTGCCGGCGCGCCCGCCGCAAGGGCATCAAGGTCGCCCACGCCCAGCTGCGCCACCTCAACCCGTTCCCGGCCAACCTGGGCCAGGTGCTCGACCGGTACTCCACCGTCGTCGTCCCGGAGATGAACCTCGGCCAGCTGGCGCTGCTGCTGCGCGGCCGCTACCTCGTCGACGTCCAGTCGGTGACCAAGGTCGAAGGCATGGCCTTCCTGGCCGACGAGGTCGAGGGCATCATCGATGCGGCGCTGGACGGAACTCTTGGGGAAAAGGAAGCGGAGAAGGCCAAGTTCGCCCGGCTGGCGGCGGCCACCATCGAGACGGGTGTGGGAGCGAGCGCATGACCGACCTCATAGGAAGTGATCTCGGGTTGACGGCGGCCGGGCTGACGAAGACCAGCCTGGTCCCGACGACTGACGAGCCGCAGAAGGCCAAGGACTTCACCAGCGACCAGGAGGTCCGCTGGTGCCCCGGCTGCGGTGACTACGTCATCCTCAACACGATCCGCAACTTCCTGCCCGAGCTGGGCCTGCGGCGCGAGAACATCGCGTTCGTCAGCGGTATCGGGTGCTCGAGCCGGTTCCCGTACTACCTGGAGACCTACGGATTCCACTCCATCCACGGGCGCGCCCCGACCATCGCGACCGGGCTGGCCCTGGCCCGTCCGGACCTGTCGGTGTGGGTGGTCACCGGTGACGGCGATTCGCTGTCGATCGGTGGCAACCACCTGATCCATGCGCTGCGCCGCAACGTCAACCTCACCATCCTGCTGTTCAACAACCGGATCTACGGCCTGACCAAGGGGCAGTACTCGCCGACCTCGGAGACCGGCAAGGTCACCAAGTCGACCCCGATGGGCTCGCTGGACTATCCGTTCAACCCGGTGTCGCTGGCGCTGGGCGCCGAGGCGACGTTCGTCGGGCGGGCGCTCGACTCCGACCGGGCCGGCCTGACCGAGGTGCTTCGCGGCGCGGCCCAGCACCGCGGCGCCGCGCTGGTCGAGATCATGCAGGACTGCCCGATCTTCAACGACGGCTCGTTCGACGCGCTGCGCAAGGAAGGCGCCGAGGACCGGCTGATCAACCTGAAGCACGGTGAGCCGATCACCTTCGGTGCCGACGGCGCCTACGCCGTGGTCAAGTCCGGCTTCGGGCTGGAGGTCGCCAAGACCGCCGATGTTTCGGCCGACCAGATCGTGGTGCACGACGCGACGATCGACGATCCGGCGTACGCGTTCGCGCTGTCGCGGCTGTCCGAGCAGAACCTCGACCACATGGTGATGGGGATCTTCCGTCAGGTGACCAAGCCCACCTACGACGACGCGGCCCGCCAGCAGGTCGCCGCGGCACGTGAGGCCAAGGCGCACGACACCGCGGCGCTGCAGGCGCTGCTGCGCGGCAAGGACACGTGGACCGTCGACTGACCGTCTGACGGGGGAGGTGCGCTAACGTCACCGGTGTGACGTCGCCCATACCGTTGGCTGCTGTCGTATTGGCTGGTGGGGCGTCCCGGCGGATGGGACGTGACAAGGCCACCGTGATGCTCGACGGACTGACGCTGGTCGAGCGGGTGGTGTCGGCCGTCGGCGGGCGATGTCAGCCTGCCTTCGTCGTCGCTGCTCCCGGACAGGCGCTGCCCGAGCTGCCCGCGCAGATCCTTCGTGACGAGGTGCGCGGGGTGGGACCGTTGCTGGCCACCGCCCGGGGCTTGCGCGCCGCTGCGGAGGCCGGGCTCGAGCACGCCTTCGTCTGCGCGGTGGACATGCCGTATCTGACCGCCGACCTGATCGATACCCTGGCCGCCCACATCGGGCTGGGCACTGACGTCGTGCTGCCCTGGGATGGCCGCACCCACTACCTGGCCGGCATCTATCGGACCGCACTGCACGCCACGGCCGCCGCGCTGATCGACGCCGGGGAGCGCAGCATGCGGGCCTTGGCGGAGGCGGTCGACACCCAGCGGATCGTGCTGCCCGAACAGCGGGCCCTGGTCAACGTCAACACCGCCACCGACCTGGAGTCGATCGCCCCGCCCCGATTGGCCTAGCAAATTCACTGATGGAACTGGAGTGAATTCTGTCGGTCGCCGCAGTTATTCGCGGCAACGAATTAAGGCAGAATTTGTCCGTGATAAAGGGCGGCCACGCCGGAAAGCCGGACGGTGAGTCTCAACACTGACCAAGCCCAGACCGCCTGCGCCGCAGTCATTGTGGCCATCGATATCCGCCAATAAGCGGTCGCTCAAGTGCTTTTCGGTGTCACGGCGAGTCCACGAGAGTTTCCAGCGCCTCATGATCCCGCGCCGGGGCGAAGCTGGGGGACGCGTCGAGCGGTGGTCGCGGTTTCGACAGATCTTGGTCCCTGTCCTCGGTATCGGGCCCGAATGACTGGGGCCGAACGGTTTTCGCGTTCGTCGATGCCGCTGTGGCGATGGTGCCAGCAAGATCAAGCGACTCGTGCCGCGGCACTGCCACACGCTGAATGACTTCTTGCCCAGTGGTTTTCACCTGATCTCGGACAGTCCGGGCGATGCCGGCCGGGCAGCGAACAAGGGAGACCGTCGAAGCTGTTTGCTCGCGATTTCGGTCCTGGACATGCACTTTCGTGTATACGCAAGCGAAAACTGGATTCCCGTACGGGTGACGCGGGTCACATTTTCGACGTGATTCGAGTCACGTTTACGCGGGCGATCTCCACTACCTTGTGTCCCGCAAAACCCTCGGCTGACCTGCGTGGACGGCGATGACCGCCGGTCGTGATCATTCCGTGATCTGACAGCGACATGACAGATGCCGACATGACTTTCCGTGAATCGCTTTGTACGGTCCAAATCGGCTTCATACGGAGCAAATAAAACAAAGATTACGAACCAGCGTGTGTGTCGGGGCTGCGGGCGGCGGAACGCCTCCGGTGGCCGTCGGGTCGGGATGACCCGGCGAGGCGATCTGCCGCCTGCCGACAGTCGTGCCTGACCGAGACGGCGCGACCCACAAACCCGGCCTGACCCCAGGCAACCGCGCCCGCGCGGCATCGCGATGTCGATGCGCGTGGGGCGATGGCGCGCGCTCGTCGAAAGGATTGAAGTTGAAGAACCTCCGCACGACGTTCGGTCTGGCCACCTTCGCCGGGACGCTGGCCCTGGCCCCGATGGCGCTCGCGACCGGAACCGCCCATGCGGACAGCGTCAACTGGGATGCCGTCGCGGCCTGTGAGTCGGGCGGCAACTGGTCGATCAACACCGGTAACGGCTACTACGGCGGGCTGCAGTTCACGATGGGCACCTGGCGCTCCAACGGAGGTGCCGGCTCGCCGCACAACGCCAGCCGTGAGGAGCAGATCCGCGTCGCGGAGAACGTGCTGCAGACCCAGGGCATCGGCGCCTGGCCGGTGTGCGGGGCCCGCGGCTGAACAGCGGAAACCTGACGAAGGCGGTGCCGGCACGAGCCGGCACCGCCTCTGTTCTCTCAGAGGCCTCTTATGTCAGATAAGTAACGAATAAAACTTTTGACCCTTGCGTAACACGTGACATCGGTCACCCGACACACCGGATAACCGCAGCGTGAGAGCGCGACATCACATGCGGGCCTTGAGTACCACGGTCGGGGAAGGACCGCAGAAATGAACGTTCGCTCGCTTGTCGTCAAGGGCCTGATGGCCGCCGCGATCGCCACCGGGCTGGCCGTCGCCCCGATGGCCATGGAGGGCTCCACCGCCACCGCGCACGCCGATTCGGTCAACTGGGACGCGATCGCGCAGTGCGAATCCGGCGGCAACTGGTCGATCAACACCGGTAACGGCCACTACGGCGGGCTGCAGTTCAAGCAGGCCACCTGGTCGGCCAACGGGGGCGTCGGCAACCCGGCCACCGCACCGCGCTCCGAGCAGATCCGGGTCGCCGAGAACGTGCTGCGCACCCAGGGCCTCAAGGCGTGGCCCAAGTGCGGCGCCAAGGGGCTGGCCGCCCAGGTGTGGGGCAATGCGCCGGCGTCGCCGGTCATCCCGGTGTCGACCCCGGTGCGGGCGACCGGCTGCGAGGCCATGCCGACGTCGGTCTTCGGCGGCATCATCGATCTCCGCAAGATGTGCACCGCGCTGACCACCCCGCGCGCCGCGCGCTGAGCGCCCCGCGCGACCTCACGGAGCCGCGTCGGCCGCCGTGGGCAGCACGAACGCCGACCGCGCCGCGATCGAAGCGAGATGCCTCGTCACCACCCGCTCCGGGATCAGGGCCGAGGCCCGGCTGGCGGCACCGCTGAGCACCGCCGGGCGCAGGTTGACGATCCTGCCGATGGCCCTCGATTCGTGCACCACCGGGCGTACCCGGGGTCGGCGGAAGCGGCTGAACCGGGCGAACGCCGTCGCCAGGTCCGGGCACAGCGTGACGAACCGGGCCAGGATCGCGGCATCCTCGAGCCCCTGGCAGCCTCCCTGGCCGAGATGCGGGCGCATGGGATGGGCCGCGTCGCCGACCGACACCACCGGGCCGCGGCACCAGTGGGTGGCCTCGGCGCGGTCGTAGAGGTCGTTGCGCAGCAGGGCCGCCGGATCGGTGGCGGCGATCAACTGGGGGATCGGGGCGGCCCACGACGCCAGCCGGCCGGTCAGATAGGCGTGGTCGCCGCCGGGGGCCGAGCTTCCCTCCGATGCGCGTTCGGTGGCGAACCAGTAGGTGTGGTCGGGGCCCAGTGGCACATGCCCCACTTCGGATCCCGGGCCCATCGTCTCGCCGGCCAGATCGGGGTCCAGTGAGAACTTGGCGACGCCGCGCCATGCGGTGTAGCCGACGTAGCGGCTTGGCAGCGGACCGTTGAGGATTCGCGCCACCATCGAGTTGACCCCGTCGGCACCCACGACGGCATCGGCGTCGCGGATCCGGGAGTCCGACAGCGTGATCCGCACCGTGGCGCCGGCGGCGGTGAGCCCGGTGGCGGCCACCCCGTACTCGACCGCGTCGGGTGGCAGGGCCGACCGCAGGATCTCGGTCAGGGCCGATCGGTGGATCACCACCAGGGGCTCGCCGAGTGCGGTGACGATCCGCTGCGCCGACGGACGGCGTAGCCACGCACCGTCACGCCAGCGGATCGCCCCGGCGGTGACCCGGCCGCCGGCGTCGCGGACGGTGTCGCCGAGTCCGATCTCGTCGAGGGCGGCCAGCGCATTGGGCCAGATGCTGATGCCCGCCCCCGTCGTGGTGTCGGTGCGCTGCTCGATGACGGTCGCCTCGTGCCCGGCGCGGCGCAGGGCCACGGCGCTGGCCAAGCCGGCGATGCCGGCGCCGATCACGGTGATATGCGCGGGCATACGGTGACCGTATCGGGTACGAGACAGCCAAGTCACATCGATGAAACGCGAGGCTGGTTTCCTCGAAGGCAACCACGTTAACCACAGGTGTACCGGAAGGTGTCATGGATCCCGCCCTCGAATTGACCAGCGTGCCCCCCTGGGCGACCACCCCCACCCGTCCCGGTGCGGACCTGTCCGGCCGATTCTGGAGCATCGTCGCCTTCGGCACGGCCGGAGCGGATGTGGCCGAGTTCTGGTGCGGCCAGATCGCCGCGGTGGCGGACGAATCCGCGGTCCGGGTCCACGAGTTCGGCGCCGACGATTCCGCCTCGGACGCCCTGGCCGCCGACGTCGTCGACGCCCGGGTGGGCTGGCGGCTGATGATGGCCGGACCCGCGTACGCCTGCCTGCGCCTGCGCGCCGCGGCCCTCGCGCTGGGCGTCGCCGACGACGAGATCACCGTCGCGTCGACCGAGGTGCGGACGCGCTCGGTGCAGTGCGCACACTGCCGCGCCGTCACCTGCCGGCCGACGCAGCTCGAGGACGTCGTGGCCTGCGCCGGCTGCGGCCGCAATCTCTTTGTGTACTACCACGTCTCGCGACGGCAGGGGGCGCATCTGGGATTCATGGTCGACGCCGAACAGCAGGCGGCGTCGTGAGCACCCTGAAACTCGTCGTCACCGGCATCGACGACACCATCGACGGTATCCGCACCCTGACGTTGACCCACCCCGACGGTGCGGTGCTGCCCTCCTTCACCCCGGGCAGCCACATCGTCGTGGAATGCGGCGGACCCGCCAACGCCTATTCGCTGACCGGCGACGGCATCTCACCGACGGCCTACGTGATCTCGGTGCTGCGCTGCGAAACCGGATCCGGTGGCTCCCGGTGGATCCACGACGAGCTGACGCTCGGGGACACCGTCGTCACCCGGGCACCCCGTAGCGCCTTCGCCCCCGTGTTGCGGGCGCGGCGGCATCTGCTGGTGGCCGCCGGCATCGGGATCACACCGATGGTGTCGCACCTGCGCGGTGCCCGGTTGTGGGGCCGCGAGGTGCGGCTGCTCTACATCCACCGGGCCGCGCGCCCGGCCTACGTCGACGAGGTCCGGGCGCTCACCGAACACGCGTCGATCCACACCCGCCGCGGTGAGTTCACCGCCGAGCTCACGGCCGCACTCGCCGACCAACCCTTCGGCACCCACCTCTACATCTGCGGGCCTGCAGTCTTCATCGACGAGGTCGTCGCCGCGGCCACCGGGCTGGGCTGGCCGGGCAGCCGGATCCACCTGGAACACTTCGGATCCGCCGCCCTGGATCCCGGCGAACCGTTCACCGTCCGGATCGCCTCCACCGCAGCCGAATTCACCGTCGACGCCGGCGTATCGCTGCTCGAGGCGCTGGAGAGCCGGGGATTCGACCTGCCCAACCTCTGCCGCCAGGGCGTCTGCGGGGAATGCCGCATCCAGGTGGCCGGCGGTGCGGTGCTGCACCGCGATCTCTACCTCAGCGACGACGAGAAACAGGAAGGTGGCGCGATGATGGCCTGCGTGTCCCGTGCGCAGAACGACACGCTGGAGCTGGGACTGTGACTGGCGCGGTGATCTCCGCACCGGATCTGCTCGAGACGTTCCCGTTCCCGTTCCCGACCGACTCCTACCGCTACAGCACCAACGTCGAACCGGCGGGCTCGGCCGTGCACACCCCGGTCGGCCGGTGGGGGGAACGAGTGGTCGACATCGACAGCGAGTACGAGAACGAGCTCGCCGAGCGCGCCCGGATCCTCGCCGCCGACCCCAGCCGCTACGCCGTGCTTCCGCACATGCGGCCCGCCTGCTGGGACACCATGCTGACCCTGATGCGGGAAATGGCCGCCGCCTATCCGCAGACCATGTCGCTGGATCGCGACGGCAGCCGATGGTGTTGGCGCAACGCGCGATTGGGCATCACGCAGCACTTCGTCGTCGGCGACGAGGCGACCCTGCCCGCCGAACCGCTGGCCTACATCGGCAGCCAGGTCCAGGAGGACATCGTCCTGCTCGACCAGCGCGACGGCGACCTGTTCGGCGACGCCGGGGTGGTGACGTTCGCCGCGGATTGGTCCTTCGGGTTCGACGTGGGCATGACGTTCCTCGAGATCCACGGGCCGGTGCCGCGACTGCGCGAGTCCGGGGTCATCACCCGCGCCCGCGAGTTCTTGATGCGATTGCAACCCGGTGAAACCTACCGGCGCACCAACTGGTCGATGACCATCGGGCGCCGCCTCGACGTCTCGACCGAGCGGTACCACGAGTGGGGACCCGACCGCACCAGGATCCAGACCGTCTCCGACGAGGAGTTCGGGCGTGAGGTGCATCTGCGGGTCGAGGTGCAGCACCTGATCCGGTTGCCGGAATCCGGGTCGATCTGCTTCCTGATCCGCACCTACATGCTGCCGCTCGCCGACCTCGTGACGGTGCCGGCGTGGCGCGACCGCGCCGTCGCGGTGCTCGCCGAGCTGCCCGACGACATGGCCGACTACAAGGGCATCATCGCCTACCGCGAGCGTGTGGTGGAATGGCTCGGGCGGCACTGACCGCACAGGCGAAACGCGCAACGAGAAGCGCCCCGGCCATCCGGCCGGGGCGCTTCTTCGGTCGAGGATCGGTTATCAGTAGGGGGTCGGTTCCCCTTCGGCCGCCGGGCCGGGCTCGATCGGCTGGTGCTCGATGATCGCCTTGTACGCCCGGTTCTCGTGCTGGATCATCCGGACGAAGAATCCGATGAACAGCAGCACCGCGAGGATGAAGAAGAGCCACACGCCCACGGAGTAGCCGCCGAACGTGAACACCACCCCGGCATCGTCGTAACTGTCGATGGGGCTGAACATTTATTTCACCTCCATCGTGCCGACCAGCGCCTTGCCGCCGTTGAGGGGCATGACCGTGACGGGGATGCCCTCGGGGTACGGAGTGGCGGGCACTTCGCTGAGATCCAGGCCCTGCTCCTCGACCGCCGCCGGGATCCGCAGGATGCCGACCTTCTTCAATCCCAGCGAGACCAGATAGGTGGGGATGAAGCCCAGGGCCGCGAACACCACCGCGCCCACCGCCTGACCCCACAACGACACCGAGGGGTTGCCGTCGGTGTTCGGGTAGCCCCACAGGAACACACCGGCCATCAGCACCGAGTACAGGCCGATGCCGCCGTGCACCGCGACCGCGCCCACCACGTCGTCGATTTTGAACTTCTCCAACAACTTTCCGATGTAGGGGATCAGTGCGCCGGCCCCCAACGCGATGACGAAGCCCAACGCCGGGTGGTACAGGTCCATGCCCGAGGCCACGCCGATGACGCCGGCCAGGCCGCCGGAGATCGTCCAGAACGGCTCACCGCGGGAAGTCAGATAGGCCCCGATGATGCCGCCTGCCAGGCCCATCAGCGTGTTGAAAGCGAACGCGCTCAACGTCGTCGGGCTGGCGTAGATGGTGGCGAACCCGTCGCCGGCGTAGATCACGCAGCCCATCAGGAAGCCGAAGAAGCCGGTGAAGATCAGCATCAGGCCCAGCATCGTCAGCGGCAGGTTGTGCGGGCGGATCGTGACGGCCTTGCCGTCGGGCAGGAAGCGCCCGATGCGCGGGCCGAGGTTGATCAGGATGCCCAGCGTGGCGAAGCCCGCGATCATGTGCACGCAGCCGGCCGCGCCGACGTCGTGGAAACCGAGCTTGGTCAGCATCCATCCGGCGCCGTGCCACCCCCACGCGGCGCCGATGATCCACGTGACCGAACCCACCAGCACGGTGAGAACCAGGAACGCGCTGGTGCGAATGCGTTCCAGCACGGCTCCGGACATGATCGACCCGGTGGTCGCGGCGAACAGCGCGAACGCACCCCAGAAGATGCCGCTGGCCGGGTCCTGGACGTTCGGGCCCATGTTGTCGCTCCACGGCAGGGCCGCCCTGGCCGCATCGTTGAACTCGATGAAGCCACTCGGCATCGCGTTGTACAGGAACCAGCCGACGAAATAGAACGACGCGACAATGGTGGCGAAAGCCAACAGGTTCTTCATCGCGGTCGCCAGCACGTTCTTCGAGCGCGACGCCCCCACCTCGTAGGCGAGGAAGCCGGCGTGGATGAGCATCATCAACGCGATGGACATCCAGTAGAAGAACTCGTTGTTGACTGCGGCCATGGACGCTAATGCGTCCTCGACTTCGGGTGTCAAGGGGACCTCCACCGATGGGATAGGGATGTCTCGAGAGCAAACCGGGTTTATCCGCAGTGTCCTCAAGGTACTGACGGTGTACGAAGGTTGACGCTAGCTGCGGAAATGTGTCCCACCTGTCAAGGCGAGTTAATTCCGTGTGAAGTCGTGTCCTGCAGTGTGTTACGAAATCCGTATGGAATCGACCACGGGATCCCCGACGCCGTTTGACGATCTCGACAATTTCTTGGCATTACCCAGGGTTTCCGGCCTCGCGGTGTCCCGCGACGGATCCCGTATCGTCACCACGGTCGTCGAACTCAACGACAAGCGCACCGAGTTCGTCAGCGCCATCTGGGAACTCGACCCGGCCGGGCAGCAGCCGGCCCGGCGGATCACCCACGGGGCCCGCGGGGAGTCGGCGCCGGCGTTCACCGCCGACGGGGATCTGCTCTTCCTGGCGTCGCGGCCCACCGGCGACGACGAGAAGCCGCCCGCGGCGCTGTGGCGGCTGCCCGCCGGTGGCGGCGAGGCGACCCGGGCCGCCGCGCTGCCCGGCGGGATCGGTGGTGTGGTGAGCGCGGCCGCCGCTGACACCACCGTCGTGATGGCCGCCGTGCTGCCGTCGGCCGACACCGTCGACGAGGACCGCAGGCTGCGCGGCGTGCGCAAGGACAACAACATCTCCGCCGTGCTGTACCAGGGCTACCCGGTGCGCTACTGGGACCACCATCTCGGCCCCGACCACCCGCACCTGTTCGACGCCGACGGCCTGCGCGATCTGACCCCCGACCCGGGCGGCGCGCTGCACGAAGCCGACTTCGACCTCAGCGCCGACGGCACCTTCGTCGTGACCTCGTGGCGCACCGCGGCCCCGCAGGCCGCCATCCGCGGCGCCCTGGTCCGCGTCGACGTGGCCACCGGGCAGCGCTCCGTCGTCGCCGACGACCCCGACGCCGATCTCGGCTCGCCGGCCATCTCCCCGGACGGTACCGCGGTGGCCTACCTGCGGGAGACCATCTCCACGCCACACCAGGCACCGCGAATCACCCTGGGACTGTTGCGCTTCGGTGCCCCACCGGTCGATCTCACCCCGCACTGGGACCGCTGGCCCACGTCGGTGACCTGGTCGCTCGACGGTGCGTCGCTGATCGTCACGGCCGACGAGAACGGCCGCGGACCGATCTTCGCGGTGGACCCGGACACCGGCGCGGTGCGCCGCATCGTCGACGACGACTACACCTACACCGACGTCCGGGCCGCCCCGGGCGGGGTGCTGTTCGCGCTGCGCAGTTCCTACCGAGCACCCCAGCACCCGGTGCGCATCGACGCCGACGGCACCGTCACGGCGCTGCCGTGCGTGCCGCTGCCCGAGCTGCCCGGCACCGTCACCGAGGTGACCGCGGTCGCCGAGGACGGCCAACCCGTGCGGTCCTGGCTGGTGCTGCCGGACGGCGGGGACGATGCGCCGCCGGCGCCACTGCTGCTGTGGATCCACGGCGGCCCGCTGGGCAGCTGGAACGCCTGGCACTGGCGGTGGAACCCGTGGGTGATGGTGGCCCGCGGCTACGCCGTGCTGCTACCCGACCCTGCCCTGTCCACCGGGTACGGCCAGGAATTCATCCAAAGAGGCTGGGGTGCATGGGGATTCGCGCCGTACACCGATCTCATGGCGGCCACCGACGCGGCCTGCGCGCACCCGCGGGTGGACGAGACCCGCACCGCGGCGATGGGTGGCTCGTTCGGCGGGTACATGGCCAACTGGATCGCCGGGCACACCGGCCGGTTCGCCGCGATCGTCACCCACGCGAGCCTGTGGGCGCTGGACCAGTTCGGCTCGACCACCGACGGCGCCTACTGGTGGGCCCGCGAGATGACCGCCGAGATGGCGGCCGCCAATTCCCCGCACCGGTTCGTCTCCCAGATCAGCACCCCGATGCTGGTCATCCACGGCGACAAGGACTATCGCGTGCCGATCGGTGAGGCGCTGCGGCTGTGGTACGACCTGCTGAGCAGTTCCGGGCTGCCCGCCGCCGACTCCGGTCCCGATGCCGGCACCGCAGTGCACCGCTTCCTCTATTTCCCGTCGGAGAACCACTGGGTGCTGCAGCCGCAGCACGCCAAGATCTGGTACCAGGTCGTGACGGCGTTCCTGGCCAGCCATGTGCTCGGACAGGACATCGAGATGCCGGAGGCGCTCGGGTAGCGTCAACCCATGACCGGAGCCGAACGTGAGCACGACATCGTCGTCTATGGCGCCACCGGGTTCGTCGGTAAGCTGACCGCGAGATACCTCGCCGCGACAGCCGGCGGGGCGCGGATCGCGCTGGCCGGCCGCTCCGCAGACCGCCTGCTGGCGGTGCGCGAGACGCTGGGGGAGGCCGCGCAGTCCTGGCCACTGATCACCGCCGACGCCGACCAGCCGTCGAGCCTGAACGGCCTGGCGGCCAGCGCCCGGGTGGTCATCACCACGGTCGGGCCGTATCTCAAGTACGGCCTGCCGCTGGTCGCCGCGTGCGCGGCGGCCGGCACCGACTATGCCGATCTGACCGGCGAACCGCTGTTCATCCGAAAGTGCATCGACCTGTACCACAAGCAGGCGCTCGACACCGGGGCGCGCATCGTGCACGCCTGCGGATTCGATTCCATCCCTTCGGATCTCACCGTGTTCGCGCTGTACCGCCACGCCGCGCGTGACGGCGCGGGCGCGCTGGGCGACACCAACTTCGTGGTGCGCAAGCTCGCCGGCGGGGTGTCCGGCGGCACGGTGGCATCCATGATCGAGGTGACTCGGGCGGCCGCCACCGACCCGGAGGCGCGCCGGCTGCTCGCCGATCCCTATTCGCTCTCGCCGGACCGTGCCGCTGAACCGGAGTTCGGCGCCCAGCCCGACGCGCGGTGGCGCCGCGGCCGCGAGATCGCCCCCGAACTGGACGGCTACTGGGTCGGCGCCTTCGCGATGGCGATCCCCAACACCCGGATCGTGCGGCGGACCAACGCGCTGCTGGACTACGCCTACGGCAGGCGGTTCCAGTACGCCGAACAGATGAGTCTCGGCCGCTCCCCGGCGGGGCCGGTGGCCGCGGCGATGGCCACCGCCGGCAACAGCGCGACCGTCGCGTTGGCCGGCCGGTTCATCCACAAGGTGCCCCAGGGTGTACTGGACCGGGTACTGCCTAAACCGGGCACCGGCCCCAGCGAGCAGACCCGCGAACGCGGCAGCTACGTCGTCGAGACCTACACCACCACGACCACCGGAGCGCGGTACCGCGCCCGGATGTCGCAGCAGGGCGACCCCGGCTACAAGGCCACCTCCGTGCTGCTGGGCGAGAGCGGCCTCGCGCTGGCGTTCGACCGCGACAAGCTCTCCGAACTGCGCGGGGTGCTGACCCCGGCTGCGGCGATGGGCGATGCGCTGCTGGCCCGGCTGCCCGCGGCGGGGGTCTCCCTGGACACTGTCCGGCTGCCCTGATCCGGGTCTAGTGTCGAGCCATCAGGCGCAATCTCCAGCGACGAAGGTGGATGTGATGGCCGGTCTCGACGACTTGTACAGCCAGATCCCGATACAGCAGATCGCCGGCCGGTTGGGCGTCGGCGAGTCAGAAGTGGACAACGCCGTGCACACCCTGGTGCCGGTGCTCTTCGGCGGCCTGCAGCACAACGCCGCCGACCCCGACACCGCGACCAGCATCGCGTCGGCGGCCAACAACCACGCCGCCAGCGGGCTGCTCGACGGCGGGGTCAGCGTCGACCAGGTCGACGAAGCCGACGGTGCCAAGGCGATCTCGAAGATCTTCGGCGGCAACGACACCGGTCAGGTGGCGTCCGCGCTCTCCGGCGGCGGGGCGGGCAGCAGCGATCTGATCAAGAAACTGCTGCCGATCCTGGCCCCCATCGTGCTGGCCTACATCGGCAAACAGCTCGGTGGCGGTGGGGGAGCCGCCCAGCCGCAGGTTGGCGGGGGTGGGCTCGGTGACCTGCTGGGCGGCATCCTCGGCGGCGGTGGTGGCGGCGGGGACAACCCGCTGGGCAGCATCCTGGGCAGCGTGCTGGGGGGCAATCAGGGCGGCGGTCTCGGCGATATCCTCGGCGGGCTCTTGGGTGGACGGAAGTAACTCGCGGGCTCTTCCTAGAATGGCTCGGTGACCGACAGTGCCCAGCCTTCGCCACCCGCCCTGCCCAAGTCCTGGGAGCCGGGTGAGGTAGAGAACGCGCTGTACCAGGGGTGGGTCCGCGCCGGTTACTTCACCGCCGACCCGACCAGCGGCAAGCCCCCCTACTCGATCGTGCTGCCGCCGCCCAACGTGACCGGCAGCCTGCACATGGGCCACGCCCTGGACCACACGCTGATGGACGCGCTGACCCGGCGCAAGCGGATGCAGGGCTACGAGGTGCTGTGGCTGCCGGGGATGGATCACGCCGGCATCGCCACCCAGACCGTGGTGGAAAAGCAGCTCGCGATCGACGGGAAGACCAAGGAGGACTTCGGCCGCGAGCTGTTCATCGACAAGGTGTGGGACTGGAAGCGCGAGTCCGGCGGCACTATCGGCGCCCAGATGCGTCGCCTCGGCGACGGGGTGGACTGGACCCGGGACCGGTTCACGATGGACGACACCCTCTCGCGCGCGGTGCGCACCATCTTCAAGCGGCTGTTCGACGCCGGCCTGATCTACCAGGCCGAGCGGCTGGTCAACTGGTCGCCGGTGCTCGAGACCGCGATCTCCGACCTCGAGGTGAAGTACGAGGATGTCGAGGGCGAACTGGTGTCGTTCCGGTACGGCTCGATGAACGACGACGAACCGCACATCGTGGTGGCCACCACCCGGTTGGAGACGATGCTCGGCGACACCGCCATCGCGGTGCACCCCGATGACGAGCGCTACCGGCACCTGGTCGGCAAGAGCCTGCCGCATCCGTTCCTCGACCGCGACATCGTCATCGTCGCCGACTCGCACGTCGACCCCGAGTTCGGCACCGGCGCGGTCAAGGTCACCCCCGCCCACGACCCCAACGACTTCGAGATCGGCCTGCGCCACCAGCTGCCGATGCCGTCGATGCTCGACACCAAGGGCCGGATCGCCGACACCGGAACACAATTCGACGGCATGGACCGGTTCGAGGCCCGGGTGGCGGTGCGCGAGGCGCTGGCCGAGCAGGGCCGCATCGTCGCCGAGAAGCGGCCGTACCTGCACAGCGTCGGGCATTCCGAGCGCAGCGGCGAACCGATCGAACCGCGGCTGAGCCTGCAGTGGTGGGTCAAGGTCGAATCCCTGGCCAAGGCGGCCGGCGACGCGGTCCGCAACGGCGACACCGTCATCCATCCGGCCAGCCTGGAACCGCGCTGGTTCGGCTGGGTCGACAACATGCACGACTGGTGCATCTCGCGGCAGCTGTGGTGGGGTCACCGGATCCCGATCTGGCACGGCCCCAACGGCGAAACCGTGTGCGTGGGCCCCGACGAGACCCCGCCGGAGGGCTGGGAGCAGGACCCCGACGTGCTGGACACGTGGTTCTCCTCGGCGCTGTGGCCGTTCTCGACGATGGGCTGGCCCGAGCACACTCCCGAGCTGGCGAAGTTCTATCCGACCACCGTGCTGGTCACCGGCTACGACATCCTGTTCTTCTGGGTGGCCCGGATGATGATGTTCGGCACCTTCGTCGGCGACGATCCGGCGATCACCCTCGACGGGGCCCGCGGCCCGCAGGTGCCGTTCCAGAACGTGTTCCTGCACGGGCTGATTCGCGACGAGCACGGCCGCAAGATGAGCAAGTCCCGCGGCAACGGCATCGACCCGCTGGACTGGGTGGAGAAATTCGGCGCCGACGCGCTGCGCTTCACCTTGGCCCGCGGCGCCAGCCCCGGCGGGGACCTGGCCATCGGTGAGGACCACGCCCGGGCGTCGCGCAACTTCGCCACAAAGCTGTTCAACGCCACCCGGTTCGCGTTGCTCAACGGTGCCAGCCCGGCGCCGCTGCCGCCCGCCGAGGCGCTCACCGACGCCGACCGTTGGATCCTCGGCCGGCTGGAAGAAGTGCGCGCCGAGGTGGATTCGGCGTTCGACGGCTACGAGTTCAGCCGGGCGTGCGAGTCGCTGTACCACTTCGCTTGGGACGAGTTCTGCGACTGGTATGTCGAACTGGCCAAAGTCCAGGTGGGACAAGAAGATGCGCACACCGCTCGCACTACAGCGGTGCTCGCCTTCGTGCTCGACACGCTGCTCAAACTGCTGCACCCGGTGATGCCGTTCGTCACCGAGGTGTTGTGGAAGACGTTGACCGGCGGGGAGTCGCTGGTGATCGCCGACTGGCCCAGCCCGTCCGGGTTCGCCGTGGATGCCGCTGCGGTGCAACGGGTCACCGATATGCAGAAGCTGATCACCGAGGTGCGCCGGTTCCGCAGCGACCAGGGTCTGGCCGATCGGCAGAAGGTGCCGGCCCGGCTGTCGCAGATCACCGCGGCCGGGCTGGACGCCCACGTGCCCGCGGTCACCGCGCTGGCCTGGCTCACCCCGCCGGCCGACGGGTTCACCCCGTCGGCGGCGGTGGAGGTGCGGCTGACGGAGGCCACCGTGCTGGTCGAGGTGGACACCTCGGGCACCGTCGACGTGGCCGCCGAACGGCGCCGGCTGGAAAAGGACCTGGCCGCCGCGCAGAAGGAGTTGGCGGGCACCACCGGCAAGCTCGGCAACGCGGGCTTCCTGGCCAAGGCTCCTGCCGAGGTGGTGGACAAGATCCGGGCCCGGCAGCAGTTGGCCGGCGAGGAAGTGGAGCGGATCACCGCGCGGCTGGCGGCGCTGGCGGCGAGCGCTCCCGCGACGAGCTGACGACCACGTGAGTTCAACCGAACCCGCCCCGGACGAGATCGCCGCCCTGCTGCAGGTGGAGCACCTGCTCGATCAACGCTGGCCGGAGACCAAGATCGAGCCCAGCCTGGCGCGGATCTCAGCGCTGATGGAGCTGCTCGGCTCCCCGCAGCGCGGGTACCCGTCGATCCACATCGGCGGCACCAACGGCAAGACCTCGGTGGCCAGGATGGTCGATGCGCTGCTGACCGCGCTGCACCGGCGCACGGGCCGCACCACCAGCCCGCACCTGCAGTCGGCGGTGGAGCGCATCTCGATCGACGGGAAGCCGGTCAGCCCGGTGCTCTACGTGGACACCTACCGGGAGATCGAACCGTTCGTGCAGCTGGTCGACCAGCAGTCCGAAGCCGCCGGCGGACCCAAGATGAGCAAGTTCGAGGTGGTCACCGCGATGGCGTTCGCCGCGTTCGCCGACGCCCCCGTCGACGTCGCGGTCGTCGAGGTCGGACTCGGCGGCCGCTGGGACGCGACCAACATCGTCAACGCCCCCGTCGCCGTGATCACCCCGGTCGGGCTGGACCACATGGACTATCTCGGCGAGTCCATCGCCGAGATCGCCGGGGAGAAGGCCGGGATCATCACCAAGCAGGCCGACGACCTGGTGCCCGTCGACACCGTGGCGGTGCTCGGGCGGCAGATGCCCGAGGCGATGGAGGTGCTGCTGGCGCAGGCGGTGCGCGCCGACGCCGCGGTGGCCCGCGAGGACTCGGAGTTCGCGGTGCTGGGTCGGCAGGTCGCCATCGGCGGGCAGCTGCTCGAGCTGCAGGGCCTCGGCGGGGTGTACTCCGAGATATTCCTCCCCCTGCATGGTGAGCACCAGGCGCACAACGCGGCCGTCGCGCTGGCCGCCGTCGAGGCGTTCTTCGGCGCCGGCGCCGACCGTCAACTCGACGTCGACGCGGTCCGGGCCGGCTTCGCCGCCGTGACCTCACCGGGGCGGCTCGAGCGGATGCGTAGCGCGCCAACGGTTTTCATCGACGCCGCGCACAACCCGGCCGGGGCGGCCGCGCTGGCGCAGACCCTGGGGGAGGAGTTCGACTTCCGGTTCCTGGTGGGCGTGGTGTCGGTGCTGGCCGACAAGGACACCGACGGTATCGTGGCCGCGCTGGAACCGGTGTTCGACCAGATCGTCGTCACGCACAACGGGTCGCCGCGCGCTTTGGACGTCGAGACGCTGGCGCTGAAGGCCGAGGACAAGTTCGGGCCCGAGCGCGTCATCACCGCGGCCACACTGCCCGACGCCATCGAGACAGCCACCGCACTGGTCGAGGATTCCGGCGAGGGCGACGGGACCGGAATGAGCGGCGCCGGCATCGTCATCACCGGATCGGTGGTCACCGCGGGCGCGGCGCGCACGTTGTTCGGAAAGGACCCGGCGTGAGCGGACAGCAACAGGCCCCCGATCCGTGGCGCAGCTTCCGCGGCGTGATGGCCGGCACGCTGATCCTGGAAGCCATCGTGGTGCTGCTGGCCCTGCCCGTCGTCGGCGCGGTCGGGCCGGGACTGACGGCCGGTTCGACCGGCTATGTGGTCGGTGTCGCGGTGCTGCTCGGGCTGTTGGCCGGCGTGCAGGGCAGGTCCTGGGCGATCTGGGCCAACATCGGGGTGCAGGTGCTGCTGATCGGCGGCTGGTTCGTCTATCCAGGGCTGAGCTTCATCGGGGTGTTGTTCCTCGTGGTATGGGTGCTCATCGCCTACCTGCGCGCCGAGGTGCTGCGCCGACAGAAGCGGGGCCTGCTGCCCGGGCAGCAATCCGGCGAGAACTGACCGCCGGCGCGACCCGGGACGGCGGCGGGCGCCGTACCCACTAGGCTGACGGCTGTGACTGAGCGCACCCTCGTTTTGATCAAGCCCGACGGCGTCGAGCGCCGCCTCATCGGAGAGATCCTCAGCCGAATCGAAGCCAAAGGCCTGTCCATCGCGGCCCTCGAACTGAAGAACGTCAGCGACGAGCTGGCCCGCGCGCACTACGCCGAGCATGCCGAGAAGCCATTCTTCGGGTCGCTGCTGGAGTTCATCAGCTCCGGCCCGGTGGTGGCGGCAGTGCTGGAAGGCCCGCGCGCCATCGCCGCGTTCCGGCAGCTGGCCGGTGGCACCGATCCCGTCGAGAAGGCCACCCCCGGCACGATCCGCGGCGACTTCGGACTGGAGACGCAGTTCAACCTCGTGCACGGGTCGGATTCGCCGGAGTCGGCGGCCCGCGAGATCGAGCTCTGGTTCCCCGGCCGGTAAGGCCGTTCGCGGCAACTGTATGCCGCCTTCTCCGAGTGGTCCCCGCGATGTGGGATACTGGGCGCGGGCGTCCGACCTACAACCCGGGTCGGCTGCCCGAATGACGACTTAGACGAGTGCGACCACTGCAGCCTGCGGTGCGGCGCAGACCGTCCGGCCATCATTCAGACCGGCACCGAGACCGTTCCCCTGGGAACACTCGGAGCAAGACCAAACAAGGTCCGGGAGCAGCTGGCCCGGACACACAATCGGAAGCCCTCGCGTGGCCGCGTCAGCACACCTGACGCGCCCGGGGGCTTGAGGAGAATACGTGGCCGACAATGACGACTTTCAGACTCCCACCCACGACCTGCCGGAGGAGCCGCAGCGCCCCGCCGACGCTCCCGGCGCGGCGGCGCCGCCACCGGAGCGGCTGAGGATCCACTCGCTAGCCCGGGTGCTCGGCACCACCAGCCGGCGGATCATCGAAGCCCTCGCCGAGGTCGACGGCCGCGCCCGCAGCGCGCACTCCACCGTCGGCCGGGACGAGGCCGACCGGGTGCGCCAGGCGCTCGAAGCCGCCGAAGCCGAAGCCGCCGAAGCCGAAGCCGCCCAAGCCGAAGCCGCCCAAGCCGAGGTCGAGGTCGTCCCGCAGCCCGAGGCGGCCGCCGAGCTCGTGACAGAGGCGGCGCAGCCCGAGGTCGAAGCACCCGAACCGGAGGCCGAAGCACCCGAACCGACCGCCGACGCTGACCCGATGACCGAGGTCGCGACCGCACCTGCCGTCGAGGCCGCTGCCGAGGCCCAGGAAAGCACCGAGGGCCAGGAAACCACCGAGGCCCACGTCGTCACCGAGCCCGAACCGACCGCCGAGGCGGATTCCGCGGAGGCGGAACCGGTGACCGAGGACGAGCCCGAGTCGCGGCTGTTCCTGGAGGTCCCGACCTCCAGTCCGGCCGAGCCGGCCGACTACCTGCCCCTGTTCGTCGCGCCGCAGCCGGTTCGTTTCGACGAGCCCGAGGACGTCGACGACAGCGACGAGGACACCGACGACGGCGACGCCGAGGGCGATTCCGACGACGACCAGGCGGAGCGGCCCGCGGCCAAGCGCCGCCGCCGGGGCCGCCGGGGACGGGGCCGGGGTCGGGGTGAGCAGAACGGCGACGAGTCCGACACCGACAGCGACGGCCAGGACGACGAGGACCAGACCGACTCCGCCGAGTCCGCCGACGACTCCGACGACGACAGCGGGGAGGACGACGGTTCGGGAGGCGATGGCGGCAGCCGCCGCCGCCGGCGGCGGCGTCGCCGCAAGTCCGGTTCCGGGGACGACAGCGACGGCGACGGTTCACCCGATGACCCGCCCAACACCGTCGTGCACGAGCGGGAACCGCGGAAGGCGTCGCGAGCCGACAAGTCCGCCCAGAACGGCGACGAGATCCAGGGCATCAGCGGATCGACCCGGCTGGAGGCCAAACGCCAGCGGCGCAGGGATGGCCGTGACGCCGGCCGCCGCCGCCCGCCGATCCTGAGCGAGGCCGAGTTCCTGGCACGCCGCGAAGCCGTCGAACGGATGATGGTGGTGCGCGACAAGGTCCGCACCGAACCCCCGCACGAGGGCGCCCGCTACACGCAGATCGCGGTCCTCGAGGACGGCGTCGTCGTCGAACACTTCGTCACCTCGGCAGCTTCGGCGTCGCTGGTCGGAAACATCTATCTCGGAATCGTGCAGAACGTGCTGCCCTCGATGGAGGCGGCGTTCGTCGACATCGGCCGCGGCCGCAACGGCGTGCTGTACGCCGGTGAGGTCAACTGGGAGGCCGCCGGCCTCGGCGGTGCCCAGCGCAAGATCGAGCAGGCCCTCAAGCCCGGCGACTACGTCGTGGTCCAGGTCAGCAAGGACCCCGTCGGCCACAAGGGCGCCCGCCTGACCACCCAGGTCTCGCTGGCCGGCCGCTACCTGGTGTACGTGCCGGGCGCATCGTCGACCGGGATCAGCCGCAAGCTGCCCGACACCGAGCGCCAGCGCCTCAAGGAGATCCTCAAGGAGGTCGTGCCCGCCGATGCGGGCGTGATCATCCGCACCGCCTCCGAGGGCGTCAAGGAAGAGGACATCCGCACCGACGTCAACCGGCTGCAGGAGCGGTGGAGCCAGATCGAGGCCAAGGCCGCCGAGACCAAGAAGAAGGCCGCCGGCGCGGCGGTCGCGCTGTACGAAGAGCCCGACGTGCTGGTCAAGGTCATCCGCGACCTGTTCAACGAGGACTTCACCGGCCTGATCGTCTCCGGCGACGACGCCTGGAAGACGATCAACGACTACGTCACCGCCGTGGCCCCCGAGCTGCTGCCGCGGATGACGAAGTACGAGCCCGCCTCCCCGGACGGACCGGACGTGTTCGCTGTGCACCGCATCGACGAACAGCTCACCAAGGCGCTCGATCGCAAGGTGTGGTTGCCCTCCGGCGGCACGCTGGTCATCGACCGCACCGAGGCCATGACGGTCGTCGACGTCAACACCGGCAAGTTCACCGGTTCGGGCGGCAACCTCGAGCAGACGGTCACCCGCAACAACCTGGAGGCGGCCGAGGAGATCGTGCGTCAGCTGCGGCTGCGCGACATCGGCGGCATCGTCGTCATCGACTTCATCGACATGGTGTTGGAGTCCAACCGCGATCTGGTGTTGCGGCGGCTGACCGAGGCACTGGCCCGCGACCGCACCCGCCACCAGGTGTCCGAGGTGACCTCGCTGGGGCTGGTGCAGCTGACCCGCAAGCGGCTGGGCACCGGGCTGATCGAGGCGTTCTCCACGTCCTGCACGCACTGCAGTGGACGCGGCATCGTGTTGCACGGCGACCCCGTGGACTCGGCCTCGTCCGCGAGCCGCAAACCCGAGTCCGGGGGCGGGGGTGGCGGACGCCGCGGCAAGCGCGGCAAGCGGGGCGGGCGCGAGCAGGACGTGCAGGTCGTCAAGGTGCCTGCGCATCTGCCCGGTGAGCATCCGATGTTCAAGGCGATGGCCGCGGCCAACGGCAAGCACGACGACGAGGGCGACGGCGACTCCGGCGAGGCCGCCGAGGCGGTGGCCGAGCTCGAGCCGGACGCGATCCGCGAGGCCGTCACCGAGAGCGCCGACGAGGAACTCGACGACGACTTCGACGATTCGGACGATTCCGACGATTCCGACGATTCGGATGACGAGGACTCGGACGACGACATCGACCTGGATTCCGACGACGAGGACGAGGACGACGACATCGAGGTCATCGGCGCCGACGATTCGGAGGACTCCGATGACGACGAGGACTCCGAGGACGACGACTCGGACGACGACGAGGACTCCGATGACGACGACGATGACGATGACTCCGACGAGGAGGACGACGACTCCGACGAGGACGACGCCGACGAGGAGGACGACGACGATTCCGACGAGGACGACGACTCGGACGAGGACGACCCCGATGGGGACTCGCAGCACGGCATCCAGGGTGGCATCGACGAGCCCGAACAGCCTGTCGTCGCTGCCCGGGGCGGGCGGCACCGCCGCCGCGCGGCGGCCCGGCCGGCGGGTCCGCCGACGCACGACTGAGCGGTTTGACCCTTTACCCGCTGGTCACGTACCCTTGACCAGTTGTCTCCAGGGCCGTGCCACGGCCGGCCGGGGATAGGGACACGATCCCGCAACCAGACCCGCGCGCACCCCTTCGGGTGGTGCGCGCCCGCGAAGCAGAGGAAGAGCAGCGATGGCAGCGCAAACAGCCACGTACGCGATCGTCAAGACCGGCGGCAAGCAGTACAAGGTAGCCGCCGGTGACGTGGTGAAGGTGGAGAAGCTCGACGTCGAGCCGGGCGCCACGGTCTCGCTGCCCGTCGCCCTGGTGGTCGACGGTGCGAAGGTCACCACGGACGCAAAGGCGCTGGAGAAGGTCGCGGTCACCGGTGAGGTCCTCGAGCACACCAAGGGCCCGAAGATCCGCATCCACAAGTTCAAGAACAAGACCGGTTATCACAAGCGCCAGGGCCACCGTCAGCAGCTGACGGTGCTCAAGGTCACCGGCATCAAGTAACGACGGGAGCGACAGACATGGCACACAAGAAGGGCGCTTCCAGCTCGCGCAACGGTCGTGACTCCGCCGCCCAGCGGCTCGGCGTCAAGCGGTTCGGCGGGCAGGTCGTCAAGGCCGGCGAGATCATCGTCCGCCAGCGCGGCACCCACTTCCACCCCGGTGTGAACGTCGGCCGCGGCGGCGACGACACGCTGTTCGCGACCGCCCCCGGGGCCGTCGAGTTCGGCACCAAGCGGGGCCGCAAGTTCGTCAACGTCGTGCGTGTGGCCCGTACCGAAGCCGGCGCCGAGGCGTAGTTCCCCTTCTTCACCGTCGGGACCGGCGAATTGGCGCGTCTCACTTGCTTTTTGGCGCCCCAATGCCGGTTTCGGCTGAGAGAGGAGGACTCCGATGACCCGGTTCGTCGACCGCGTCGTCATTCACGCGCGCGCGGGCAACGGCGGCAACGGCTGTGCCTCCGTGCATCGGGAGAAGTTCAAGCCTCTCGGCGGTCCTGACGGCGGTAACGGCGGCCGTGGCGGCAGCGTGGTGCTGGTGGTCGATCCGCAGGTGCACACCCTGCTGGACTTCCATTTCCATCCGCACATCGTCGCGCCGTCCGGCAAGCAGGGCGCGGGCAGCAACCGCGACGGTGCGGCCGGCGCCGATCTGGAAGTCAAGGTTCCCGACGGCACCGTCGTGCTCGACGAGAACGGCCGCATGCTCGCCGACCTCGTCGGGGCGGGCACCCGATTCGAAGCCGCCGCGGGCGGCCGGGGCGGGCTGGGCAACGCGGCGTTGGCGTCGCGGGCCCGCAAGGCGCCCGGTTTCGCGCTGCTGGGGGAGAAGGGCGAGGTCCGCGACCTCACCCTCGAGCTGAAGACCGTCGCCGACGCCGGCCTGGTGGGGTTCCCGTCGGCGGGCAAGTCCTCGCTGGTGTCGGCCATCTCGGCGGCCAAGCCGAAGATCGCCGACTATCCGTTCACTACGCTGGCCCCCAACCTGGGCGTGGTCTCCGCCGGTGAGCACACCTTCACCGTCGCCGACGTCCCCGGCCTGATCCCCGGCGCATCGCAGGGCCGCGGCCTCGGCCTGGACTTCCTGCGCCACCTGGAACGCTGCGCCGTGCTGGTGCACGTGGTGGACTGCGCGACCCTGGAACCCAACCGCGACCCGGTCTCCGACATCGAGGCGCTGGAAGCCGAGCTCGCCGCCTACACGCCGACCCTGCAGGGCGACGCGGCCCTCGGTGATCTCGCCGAACGGCCACGGGCGGTGGTGCTCAACAAGATCGACGTGCCCGACGCGCGGGAGCTGGCCGACTTCGTCCGCGAAGAGGTTGCCCGCAGGTTCGGCTGGCCGGTGTTCGAGGTCTCCACGGTGACCCGGGAAGGCTTGCGCCCGTTGACCTTCGCGCTGTGGGAGATGGTGGCGGCCTACCGGGCCACCCAGCCGGAGGTGGTGGCGCGCCGCCCGGTGATCCGCCCGGTCCCGGTCGACGAGAGCGGGTTCACCGTCGAATCCGACGGCACAGGCGGATTCGTGGTCCACGGCATCCGCCCGCAACGGTGGGTGGCGCAGACCAACTTCGACAACGACGAGGCCGTCGGGTATCTGGGTGACCGGCTGGCCCGCCTCGGGGTCGAGGATGAGCTGCTCAAGCTCGGCGCCAAACCCGGCTGTGCGGTCACCATCGGCGAGGTCACCTTCGACTGGGAGCCGCAGACCCCCGCCGGGGTAGACGTGCCGATGACCGGCCGCGGCACCGACGTCCGGCTCGAGCAGACCGACCGGGTATCGGCCGACGAGCGCAAGGCGGCCCGCAAGGCGCGCCGGGAAAGCGGCCAGCAGCAGCCATGAGCGTGCACCGCGAAGCCATCCGCTCCGCGCGGTCGGTCGTCGTCAAGATCGGCACCACCGCGCTGACCACCCCGTCCGGGATCTTCGATGCGAGCCGGCTGCAGTACCTCGCCGACGCGATCGAAGCGCGGATGAAGGCCGGCTCCGACGTGGTGATCGTGTCGTCCGGTGCCATCGCCGCGGGCCTGGAACCGCTCGGGTTGACCAGGCGGCCCAAGGATCTGGCCACCAAGCAGGCGGCGGCCAGCGTCGGGCAGGTCGCGTTGGTCAATTCCTGGAGCACGGCGTTCGCCCGCTACGACCGCACCGTCGGCCAGGTGCTGCTGACCGCGCACGACATCTCGATGCGCGTGCAGCACACCAACGCCCAGCGCACGCTGGACCGGTTGCGGGCGCTGCACGCGGTGGCAATCGTCAACGAGAACGACACCGTGGCGACCAACGAGATCCGCTTCGGCGACAACGACCGGCTCTCGGCGCTGGTCGCCCACCTGGTGGGCGCCGACGCACTGGTGCTGCTGTCCGACGTCGACGGGCTCTACGACAGCGACCCGCGAAAAGGCAACGCGCGCTTCGTCCCCGAAGTCGACGGCCCGGCGGACCTGGAGAACGTCACCGCCGGGCGGGGCAGCCACCTGGGCACCGGTGGCATGGTGTCGAAGCTGTCCTCGGCGCTGCTGGCCGCCGACGCCGGCGTGCCGGTGCTGCTGGCCGCGGCCGCCGATGCCGCCACCGCGCTGACCGATGCGTCGGTGGGCACGGTGTTCGCACCACGCGCCGAACGGATGTCCGCGCGCCGGTTCTGGGTGCGCTACGCCGCCGAGGTGGCCGGTGCGCTGACCCTCGACGACGGCGCCGTGAAGGCCGTTGTGCGGCAGCGCCGTTCCTTGCTGCCGGCCGGTATCACCGCGTTGTCGGGCCGGTTCCACGGCGGCGACGTCGTCGAGCTGCGCGCCCAGGACGCCACCACGGTGGCGCGCGGCGTCGTCGCCTACGACGCGGCCGAGCTGGCCACCATGCTGGGCCGGTCCACCTCGGAGCTACCCGCCGAGATGCGCAGGCCCGCCGTGCACGCCGACGACCTCGTCGCGGTCTGAGCGGGTCGCCAACTCGTCGGCCAGCAGGGCCAGCATCGGTGAGCAGCCGGTGTCGATCTTCACGGTCGCCAGGTCGTCACCGCGGGTCGGCCCGCGGTTGATGATCGCGACCGGCTGACCGGCCGCCGCGGCGTGCCTGACGAACCGGTACCCCGAGTACACGGTCAGCGACGAACCCGCCACCAACAGCGCATCCGCGCCGTCGAGCAGCGAATAGGCGTGCTCCACACGGTCTTTCGGCACGCTCTCACCGAAGTACACGATGTCGGGTTTGAGCATGCCGCCGCAGTGCGGACAGTCGATGATCCGGAACCGCCGCAACTCCTCCGGGTCGGCGATCACCGCGTCGGCGTCGGGAGCCACCGCGATGCCGCCGAGCGCGGCCACCCGCTCGGCGAAGCCCGGGTTGGCGGCCTCGAGCAGCTCCGCCAGCCGCGCGCGCGTCATGGTGTGCCCGCAGTCCAGGCAGATCACCCGGGCGTAGGTGCCGTGCAGGTCAACCACCACGCTGCTGCCCGCCTTGGTGTGCAGCAGGTCGACGTTCTGGGTGATCACCCCGGCGACGACCCCGGCGCGCTCCAGCGCCGCCAGCGCGCGGTGTCCGGCGTTGGGCTGGGTCTGGTCCATGTGCCGCCAGCCCAGGTGGTTGCGCGCCCAGTAGCGCTGCCGGAACGCCGGATCCGAGGTGAACTGGCGGATCGTCATCGGGTTGCTGGGCGGGGAGTCCGGGCCCCGGTAGTCCGGGATCCCCGAATCGGTGGAGATCCCGGCACCGGTCAGCACCGCGACGCGGCGACCTCGTAGCAGGTTGACCAGTTCGGGCGCTTCCACACGATCGAATGTAGGCGATCAGCCCTGGTGCGCGTGTTCGGGCTGCTCAGACCCATTCTCGGCGGCGCCGTGGGCATTGTCGTGGCCCTCGTCGTCAGGGTGGTCGTGGTCCTCGTCGTCGGGATCGTCCTCGGCATCGTCGTACTCGACGCCGACGATCTCGAGCACCTCGATGTGCTTGCCGACCCGGTGGTCGTCGGACAGGGCCACCGTCACGGTGAGGATGCCGCGGTCGTAGGTGGCGCTGACCCGGTCGGGGTCGGCCCCGTCGGGCAGCGTCACCGTCCTGCGGAAGCTGCCGTAGCCGAACTCGGTGCGGCCGCAGTGCTCGCCGGGCCGGGGCCGCTCGGCGGTGATGGTGAGTTTGCCGTCGTGGACGGTGACCTCGATGTCGTCCTCCGGGTCCACCCCGGGCAGCTCCGCGCGGATCTCGTAGATGTCGTCGTGTTCCTCGTCCTCGAGTCGGATCGCGCGCGTGTCGAACAGCGGGCGCAGCGCCGCCAGGGCGGGGAGGCTGTCGAACAGTTCGGCCAGGTCGAAATGCAGGGGACGTGAGTGGCGTTGGATGGCAACATTGTTCATGGGTTCACCTTGCTCGGGGGAGGGAAAATCCGCGGAGCGGCCACGGTGCCGCCAGGCGAACGGAAGGCCAACACAGTCTCGGCTAGGTCGTCAACGCCTGGGGTGCGAGCTCCTTGAGCATGGCGTTGGCCCAGCGCATCTGCCGCAGGGCTTGCGGATGGCAGCGCTGGGTCAGCTCGACGAGGTCCTGGTCCTTGACCGCCTGGGCGCCCTGGGCCAGCAGCTCCCAGTCCAGCGACACCCCGGCGGCGAGGCGGTGCAGTCTGCGCAGGTCGGCCAGCAGGACCAGCGCCGGTTCGGGCCGACGGCCGAGGCGGTCGCCGATCCAGGCCTGCACCGCCTCGGTGACCGCCGAGACGCGCGGATGCTCACGCATGCGGACCCCGTACCGCCGGCTCACCTGCGAGACCAGCGCGACGTGCTCGCGCGACCACTGCGCCAGATCGGTGGCGACGTGGTAGATACCGTGGTCGCTGTGGTGGCGGGCGGCGATCGCGTCCAGTGAGCGGGCCAGCCGCAGCTCGGAGCGGTGCAGTTCGCGCAGCGCCAGGTTCAGTGTCATTGGCTCCTCCTGACCTGTGCCGCGGCAGTCTTGAACACGGGCTGTTTGGAGACCGGGTCCCAGTCGGTGAGGGTGGCCTCGTTGGCGGCGCGGTGGTGCCCGTCGTCGGCAGCGACGTCCCAGTAGCCGTAGTGGAACGGCACGAACACCACGCCGTCGCGGATAGCGGTGATCCGGCACGGGGCCCGGATCAGCCCGCGCGCGGTGGCGACGTCGACGAGGTCACCGTCGGCGACGCCCGCGGCCCGCGCGTCGCGGGCCGACATCTCCACCCAGGGGTGCGGCGCGGCCCGGTTGAGCTCGGGGGCGCGGGCCGTCTTGGTGCGGGTGTGGAAGTGGTAGAGGGTGCGTCCGGTGATGAGCACGAACGGATACTGCGCGGTGGGCGGTTCGTGCGGCTCCAGGTACTCGGCGGCCTTGATCACGGCCCGTCCGTGCGGGTTCATCGCCCGGTACTCGGTCGGTTCCAGCGGTGCGCCGGTGACGAGGTCCTTGCCGTATGCCTCGCAGTAGTCCGGGTCGGCCCAGAACTGCCCGTCGGCATAGAGCCGCTCGGTGCCGGCCGGATGCGCTGCGGTGCAGGGCCATTGGATCGGCCCACGGTCCCGCAGCATCGGGTAGTCCAAGCCGCTGTAGTCACACGGCCGGCCGGCGCTGCACCGTTTCCACGCCTCGAACGCCGACTCGGCATCCGTCCACTGTGGCAGCGGGTTGCCGTCGGAGTCGCGGAAGTCCATCCGGCGGGCGTAGTCGAGGAAGATGTCCAGATCGGGCCGGGCCTGGCCGGGCGGGTCCACGGCGCGCTCCGAAAGATGCACGCTGCGGTCGGCATTGGTGAAGGTGCCCAGTTTCTCGCCCCATCCCGCGGCGGGCAGCACCACATCGGCGAGCTCGGTGGTCTCGGTGCGGAACATGTCCTGCGCCACGACGAACAGCCGGTCTTGGGCCAGGATGCCGCGGATGCGGGCGAGTTGGGGCAGCGACACGGCCGGGTTGGTGGCGCTGATCCACAGCATGCGCAGCGTGCCCTGTTCGGCGTAGCGGAACATCTGCATGACGTGGGTGGGCGGGGCGTAGTGCGGGATCTGGCGGCGCTCGATGTTCCACAGCCGCGCGAGCTCGTCGATGTGATCGTCGTTGGCCCAGTTGCGGAATCCGGCCAGATCACCGTCGGCGCCGCATTCGCGGGTGTTCTCGGCGGTGGGCTGCCCGTTCATCTGCAACACCCCGCATCCCGGTCTGCCCAGCATGCCGCGCAGCAGGTGAATGTTGTTGACCTGCACCGCCGCCGCGGTGGCTTGGTGGGATTGGTAGAACCCCTGCAGCACCGTGGACAGCAGCGCGTCGGCGGTGCCGAGCAGCCGGGCCGCACGCCGGATGTCGTCGGCGGCGATCCGGCAGATCCCGGCGACCCGCTCGGGCGGGAACTCGGCGACCCGCTTGCGCAGCTCATCGAAACCCACGGTGTGGGCGGCGATGTAGTCGTCGTCGACCCAGCCGTGCTCGATGAGTTCGTGCAGCAGCCCGTTCATCACCGCGACGTTGGTACCCGGCAGCGGCGCCAGGTGCACGGTGGCCCGCCGCGCCACCTCGGTGGTCCGCGGATCGACGCAGAGCAGCTTCGGCGGGTCGGGGCCGTCGAGGCGGTCGAGCATCCGCATCCACAGCACCGCCTGGGTCTCAGCGACGTTGTGGCCGTACAGCGCGATGACGTCGGCGTGGTCGACGTCGGTGTAGGACCCCGGTTGACCGTCGCAGCCGAACGACTCCTTGAGCGCCTCGGCCGCCGTGGCCGTGCACAGCCGGGTGTTGCCGTCCACGTGGTTGGTCCCGATCGCGCCGTGGGCGATGACCGCGAGGGTGTAGTACTCCTCCAGGAACAGCTGCCCGGAGGTGTAGAAACCGATCGAGCTCGGCCCCCGGGTGTCGAGCAGCTCCTTGCTGCGCGTGACGACGGCGGTCATCGCGGTGTCCCAGTCGGTGGGCACGAGACGGCCTGCGCGCCGGATCAGCGGTGTGGTGAGCCGATCCGGTGAGGCGTTGGCCTGCCAGCCGAACAGGTCCTTGGGGTCGACCCGACCGTGGTTGACCCGGTCGTCGGCCCGCCCGCGCACACCGACGATGCGCCCGTCGGCGACCGCGATATCGAGGCCGTCGCCGTTGGAGTGCAGCACCGACGCCGACCGGAACCATTGGACCGATGCGGGATCCACGCCGTCGGCGAGGTGGCCGTCGACGCGCCGGGGCCACGGGTGTCCGCGACCATACGGGGTCCGCTCGCCCCAGGGCGCCACGATGCGGTCCGTCGCCACGCCTTCCCGACTACCCGGGCGGAACGTACCGAAACGGGGGAGGCGGCGGGGCTGTGCGTAGCCCGGGCACTCACGGGCAACAATGAGGCATGGATTTCTACTCGGCCTACCGGCACGGCTTCGTGCGCGTCGCCGCCTGCACCCACCACACGGCGCTCGCCGACCCCGGCGCCAACGCCGCCTCCGTGCTGCAGCTGGCCCGGGCCTGCCACGACGACGACGTCGCGCTGGCGGTGTTCCCGGAGCTGACGCTGTCCGGATACTCGATCGAGGACATCGTCATGCAGGATGCGCTGCTCGAGGCGGTGCACGAGGCGGTCCTCGAGGTCGCGGCCGGTACCGTCGAGCTGCTGCCGGTGCTGGTGGTCGGCGCCCCGCTGCGCTACCGCAACCGGATCTACAACACCGCCGTCGTCATCCACCGGGGCCGGGTGCTCGGTGTGGTGCCGAAGTCCTACCTGCCGACCTACCGCGAGTTCTACGAGAAGCGCCAGATCGCCATGGGCGACGACGAGCGCGGGGAGATCCGGCTCGGCGACGCCGACGTGCCGTTCGGGCCCGACCTGCTGTTCGCCGCCGTGGACCTGCCCAACTTCGTGCTGCACGTCGAGATCTGCGAGGACATGTTCGTCCCGATCCCGCCGAGCGCGGAGGCCGCGCTGGCCGGGGCCACCGTGCTGGCCAACCTGTCCGGCAGCCCGATCACCATCGGCCGCGCCGAGGATCGTGCCCTGCTGGCCCGCTCGGCGTCGTCACGCTGCCTGGCCGCCTACGTCTACGCCGCGGCGGGTGAGGGCGAGTCGACGACCGACCTGGCCTGGGACGGCCAGACCATGATCTGGGAGAACGGAGTGTGCCTGGCGCAGTCCGAGCGGTTCCCGAAGGGGGAGCGGCGTTCGGTCGCCGACGTCGACCTCGAACTGCTGCGCAACGAACGGGTGCGGATGGGCACGTTCGACGACAACCGGCGCCACCACCTCATTGACGAGGACACCTTCCGGCGGATCGAGTTCCGCCTCGACCCGCCCGACGGGGACATCGGGCTGCTGCGCGAGGTGGAACGGTTCCCGTTCGTACCCGCCGACGAGGCCCGGCTGGAACAGGATTGCTACGAGGCCTACAACATCCAGGTGTCGGGTCTCGAGCAGCGGCTGCGGGCGCTGAACTATCCCAAGGTCGTGCTCGGCCTGTCCGGCGGGCTGGATTCCACGCACGCGCTGATCGTCGCCGCGCGTGCGATGGACCGCGAAGAACGTCCCCGCAGCGACATCCTGGCGTTCACGCTGCCCGGCTTCGCCACCGGCGAGCGCACCCGCAACAACGCCACCCGGCTGGCCGAGGCGCTGGGCGTGACGTTCCAGACCATCGACATCAAGTCGACGGCCGAACTGATGCTCACCGAGATGGACCACCCGTTCTCCCGCGGCGAGAAGGTCTACGACGTCACGTTCGAGAACGTGCAGGCCGGGCTGCGCACCGACTACCTGTTCCGGCTGGCCAACCAGCGCGGCGGCATCGTCCTGGGCACCGGGGACCTCTCGGAATTGGCGCTGGGTTGGTCCACCTACGGCGTCGGCGATCAGATGTCGCACTACAACGTCAACGGCGGGGTGCCGAAGACGTTGATCCAGCACCTGATCCGCTGGGTCATCGCGTCGCACCAGTTCGACGACGCGGTCAACGACGTGCTGCAGTCCGTGCTGGACACCGAGATCAGCCCCGAGCTGGTGCCCGCCGGCGAGGACGAGGAGATCCAGAGCAGCGAGGGCAAGGTCGGACCCTATGTGCTGCAGGACTTCTCACTGTTCCAGGTGCTGCGCTACGGGTTCCGGCCGTCGAAGGTCGCCTTCCTGGCGTGGCACGCGTGGAGCGACCCCGACCGCGGCGACTGGCCCGTCGGCATCCCGGCGGAGAAGCGGCCGAGCTACACGCTCACCGAGATCCGGCACTGGCTGCAGGTGTTCGCGCAGCGGTTCTACTCTTTCAGCCAGTTCAAGCGCTCTGCGCTGCCGAACGGGCCGAAAGTGTCTGCGGGCGGGTCGTTGTCGCCGCGCGGGGACTGGCGGGCGCCGTCGGACATGTCCGCGCGGATCTGGCTCGACGAGATCGAGCGGATGGTGCCGTCGGACTGATCATCCGCGCAGCCCGACCCCGGGGACGAACCGGCCCACCAGCGCCAGGTAGCCGCGGTAGGCGTCGCCGTGCACCGACACCAGATAGGGCTCCTCGACGGCGCGTACCTGCAGTTCGATGGTGGCGACCAGCAGCGCGAAACCGGCCAGCGCCACCACGTTCGGTGTCATCAACGCGATGCCGAACCCGAACGCGATCATCGCGGTGAAGATCGGGTTGCGCACCACGGCGAACACCCCGGTGTGCACCAGCGTCGTCGTCTCGGCGGGGTCCACGCCGATGCGCCACGAGTCACCCATGTCCAGCTGCGCGTACACCGTCGCCGCGATGCCGGCCACCGCGATCACGGTGCCGAGCACCTGGATCCAGCCGCGGTCGAGGATCGGTACCGGCGCGACCATCCCGGCCCACTGCAGCACCGGAGCGGCGACGGCCACCGCGATCGCCACGATGAACCCCACCCCGGCGAACCACTCCACCGAGCCCGGCGCTCCGGTGACGCCCTTGAAGCCGGTCGAGCCGGTCCGGCGGCGCTGAACCCAACTGCGCCAACCGAATCCGAGCACCGCGAAGACGGCGAACAGGGTCAGGGCGAGCATCGGCATGACGGCTCCTTGCGGGCAGAGATCTAGGGGCAGCACGGATCACCGCGCAAGGCCTCGACGCCCTCGCGCACCGCCAGCGCCGCGATGCCCAGCGCGGCAATGGAATCGGCCCAGGACCAGCCGAAGGCCTGGTTGAGCACCAGCCCGCCGAGTAGCACCGCGGACAGGTACGTGCACAGCAGCGTCTGTTTGGCGTCCGCGACCGCCGAGGCCGAGCGCAGTTCGCGGCCGGTGCGGCGCTGGGTGAGCGACAGCGCGGGCATGACTACCAGGCTCAGCGCGGCCAGCGCGATGCCGATCGGGGAGGGCTGCGGCTCGCGCACCCCGGCCAGCGTCAGCACCGAGTCGACGGTCACATACGTGGCCAGCGCGAAGAACGAGCACGCGATGAACCGCAGCGCGACCTTCTCGCGCGACTCGGGGTCTGTCGCGGAGAACTGCCAGGCCACCGCGGCCGCGGAGGACACCTCGACCACCGAGTCCAGGCCGAAGCCGACGAGCGCGGCCGAGGACACCCGCACCCCCTCGGCCAGCGCGACCGTCGCCTCCACCACGTTGTAGGTGATCGTCGCCGCCACCAGCAGCCGGATCCGGCGGGCCAGCACCTGCCTGCGCTGGTCGGGCACCGCCGCGCCGGTCATCAACAGCAGGCCTCGGTCTCGGCGGCCGGGCAGCACGCCGGGTCGACGGTCAGGACCAGGCCGAGCAGGTCGCCCAGCGCGTGCGCGATCCGCGGGTCGGCCAGCTCGTACCGGCTGCGCCGGCCCTCGGGGTAGGCGGTCACCAGGCCGCAGCCGCGCAGGCAGGCCAGGTGGTTGGACAGGATCTGCCGCGAGACGCCGATCCGGTCGGCCAGCTCGGCCGGGTAGCCGGGTCCGTCGCGCAGGATCAGCAGGATCTCAGCGCGGGTCGGATCGGACAGGGCATTGCCGAACCGCGACAGCGCCGCGCCCTGGGTGAGCGTCTGCATGCGCTCACGGTACAGCCGAATCTGTATTCAGAAAAGGCTGAACTATCTAGAGGCGGCCGTCGACGCGCAGTGCCGGGTGCACCCAGTCCGGGGAGCGGCGCTCCTTGAAGGCCAGGAACCCTTCGACCGACTCGGGCGCACCGAGGCTGGACTGCATCCCGATGCGGTCGTAGAGGCCGAGGTAGTTGTCCAGGCTGGACTTGATCACCGCCCGGGCGTGCGGGGCGGTGCGGCAGCACTGGGCCAGCACCTCGCGGGCGGTGTCCTGCAGCTCGTCGTGCGGCACCACCCGGGCCACCAGCCCCCAGTCGAGGGCCTCCGCGGCGGTCAGCGTGCGGCCGGTGAACATCAGGTCCCGGGTGCGCACCGGCCCGATCAGCCGGGCCAGCATGTGGCTGTAGTAGGTGTCGGCGATCCCGCGGTAGAGCTCGGGCACCCGGAACGTGGCCCGCTCGCTGACCACCGCGATGTCGGCGCACAGCGCGATCTGCATGCCGCCGCCCTGGCACAGCCCGTTGACCGCGGCCACCACCGGTTTGGCCGACTGGCGCAGCGTGTCGAACGGCAGCGCGTCCATGCCGAGCGCCCGGCCGAAGGTCAGCCAGTTGTCCTCGCCACCGCCACCCATGTCGCCGCCCGGGGCGAACACGTCACCGGTGCCGGTGATCAGCAGCCCCGCCAGATCCGGATCGGAGGCCACGTGGGTGACCGCGTACTTGATGCCGAAGTACATCGCCGGGGTCATCGCGTTGCGGGCCTCGGGCCGGTCCAGCGTGCAGATCCCGAACGGCCCGTCGCGGTCGAAGCGCAGGAACTTCGTGCCCAGCCAGTCACCTTCGGGCGGACGGGGTCCGGTGGTCATCGATGCGGGCTCCTCACCTCCGTCAGGACGCCTCCAACACGTCCTCGATGGCCTCACTGTAAGGGGCACAGTCGCCGGCACCGTGGACCAGTGTGGCCAGCGCCCCCGCCGCGCACGCCCGCCGCAGCGCCACCTCCCGGCCCTGCGGCCACGCCGCGGCCAGCGCCCCGGCGAACGCGTCCCCGGCGCCGGTGGTGTCCACCGGTTCCACCGCCGGCGCCGGCACGTCCAGCCGCACCCCGTCGCCGAGGTAGCGGGCGCCGCTCGCACCGCGGGTGATGACCAGATGCGGGACGGCGGCCTCGCCGTCGCGCAGCCAGTCCTCCGCCTCGGTCTCGTTGACGACGACCACGTCGACCAGGCCGGCCAGCTCGGCGATCCCGCCGGTCACCGGGGACGCGTTGAGGATCACCGTCGCGCCCGCCTCCCGGCCCACCCGCGCCGCGACCGTCGCCGTCTCGACCGGGATCTCCAGCTGCATCAGCAGCACATCGCTGCCGGCGATCACCGACCGCACCGCCGGCGAGCTCAGGCTCAGGTGCGCATTCGCCCCCGGCGCCACCACGATGCAGTTCTCCGCGCCCGCGTCGACGATGATCGCCGCCGAGCCGCTCGGGCCCGGCACCTCGACCACCCCGTCGAGGCCGACGCCGTTGGTGCGCAGGTGCGCGCGCAGCCCCGCCGCCGCCGGATCGGTGCCCAGCGCGGCGACCAGCTGCACCGCCGCGCCGGCCCGCGCCGCGGCGACCGCCTGGTTGCCGCCCTTGCCGCCGGGAGAGGTCGCCAGCTCCGACGCCAGCACGGTCTGCCCGGGTCTAGGCAGCTCCTCGACAGTGAACGTGAGATCTGCGTTGACACTGCCGACCACACACACCCGCGCCGTCATGACCGCAACGCTAGTTCCCGACCAGAGCCGCCGTTCGCAAGTCCGATAAGCTGCGGTGATGAGTCTGCACGCCCCCGAGCGCCCCGACCTGCGCGAGCAGGTCCACGACGCGGCCCGCCGCGCGCGCGCCGCGGCACGCGGGTTGGCCACGCTGAGCACCGACGTCAAGAACCACGCCCTGCGCACCGCCGCCGATCACGTCCTCATGAACACCCGCGCGATCCTCGACGCCAACACGGCCGATCTGGACGCCGCCCGAGCCGCCGGCACAGCCGAGGCGATGCTCGACCGGCTGGCGCTGGACCCTGCCCGGATCGAGGGCATCGCCGACGGCCTGCGCCAGGTCGCGGGCCTGCCCGACCCGGTCGGCGAGGTGCTGCGCGGGCGCACCCTGCCCAACGGTCTTCAGCTGCGCCAGCAGCGGGTGCCGCTCGGGGTCGTCGGGATCGTCTACGAGGGCCGCCCCAACGTCACCGTCGACGCCTTCGGGTTGACGCTGAAGTCCGGCAATGCCGTTCTGCTGCGCGGCAGTTCGTCGGCGGCGCGCTCCAATGCCGCCCTGGTCGACGCGCTGCGTGCAGCGCTGGCCACCGACGGACTCGACTGCGACGCCGTGCAGCTGCTGCCCAGCGAGGACCGCGCCAGCGTCACCCACCTGATCCAGGCCCGCGGCCTGGTCGACGTGGTGATCCCGCGCGGCGGGGCCGGGCTGATCGACGCGGTGGTGCGCGATGCGCAGGTGCCGACCATCGAGACCGGCGTCGGCAATTGCCATGTCTACGTTCATGAATCGGCAGACCTGGACATGGCCGAGAAGATCCTGCTCAACGCCAAGACCCGGCGGCCCAGCGTGTGCAACGCCGCCGAGTCGCTGCTGGTCGACGCGGCCATCGCCGACGTCGCGGTGCCCCGGCTGGTCGCCGCGCTGCAGGACGCCGGGGTCACGGTGCACGCCGACCCGACCGAGGAGGAACTGCGCGCGGAGTTCCTATCCATGGACATCGCGCTGGCCGTCGTCGATGGCCTCGATGCCGCCATCGCGCACGTCAACGAGTACGGCACTGGCCATACCGAGGCCATCGTGACGACGGATCTGGCTGCGGCGCAACGCTTCACCGAACGGGTGGACGCCGCGGCGGTGATGGTGAACGCCTCCACGGCCTTCACCGACGGGGAGCAGTTCGGCTTCGGCGCCGAGATCGGCATCTCCACCCAGAAACTGCACGCCCGGGGGCCGATGGGCCTGCCGGAACTGACGTCGACCAAGTGGATCGTCTGGGGCGACGGCCACACCCGCCCGGCCTAGTTCCCAGGAGACGACCATGAGTGTTCCCGCCCGTCCGGCGCCGTTGTTCGCCGACATCGACGACGTCGCCCGCCGGCTGGCCGAGACCGGCTACCTGCCCGACACCGCCACCGCGACCGCGGTGTTCCTGGCCGACCGGCTCGGTAAGCCGCTGCTGGTCGAGGGTCCCGCCGGGGTCGGCAAGACCGAGCTGGCCCGCGCGGTCGCCGAGGCCACCGGCTCGGGTCTGGTGCGGCTGCAGTGCTACGAGGGCGTCGACGAGGCCCGCGCACTCTACGAGTGGAACCACGCCAAGCAGATCCTGCGGATCCAGGCCGGCAGCGGCGACTGGGACCAGACCAAGACCGACGTCTTCAGCGAGGAGTTCCTGCTCTCGCGGCCGCTGCTGACCGCGATCCGGCGTACCGAACCCACCGTGCTGCTGATCGACGAGACCGACAAGGCCGACATCGAGATCGAGGGCCTGCTGCTCGAGGTGCTCAGCGATTTCGCGGTGACGGTGCCCGAGCTGGGCACCATCACCGCCCAACGCAAACCCCTCGTGGTGCTGACCTCCAACGCCACCCGCGAACTGTCCGAGGCGCTCAAACGCCGCTGCCTGTTCCTGCACATCGACTTCCCCGACCCGGAGCTGGAACGGCGCATCCTGCTGTCCCGGGTGCCCGAGCTGCCCGAGCACATCGCCGAGGAACTGGTGCGCATCATCGGCGTGCTGCGCGGGATGGCGCTGAAGAAGCTGCCATCGGTGGCCGAGACCATCGACTGGGCGCGGACCGTGCTGGCGCTGGGGATGGACACCATCGACGACGAGTTGATCGCCGCCACACTGGGTGTGGTGCTCAAGCACCAGTCCGACCAGATCAAGGCCGCCGGGGAGCTGAGGCTGAACTGATGGCCGTCCGACGCGTTCGTCCACCGCAGCCGCTGGCGCCGCACGGCATTCCCGGCCACCTGGTCGAGTTCGTCGAAGCGCTGCGCGGGCAAGGTATCTCGGTGGGGCCGTCGGAAACGGTGGATGCCGGCCGGGTGATGGCCACGCTGGGGCTGGCCGACCGCGCGGTGCTGCGGGAGGGCATCGCCTGCGCGGTGCTGCGCCGCCCGGATCATCGCGACACCTTCGATGCGCTGTTCGACCTGTATTTCCCTGCGGCGCTGGGCGCCAGGACGGTGCTCGACGACGACGCCGGTGAGGAGGGGCTGCCGCCGGAGGACATCGAGGCGCTGCGCGACGCCCTGGTGGAGGTGCTGGCCGGCAACGAGGAGCTGGCCAACCTCGACGAGCGGCTGGCGGCGATGATCGCCCAGATCGTGGAGGCCTACGGCCGGTACAACTCCAGCCGCGGCCCGTCGTACTCGTCGTATCAGGCGCTCAAGGCGATGAGCCTGGACGACCTCGAGGGCCGGCTGTTGGCCGGCCTGCTGGCTCCCTACGGCGAAGAGCCCACACCCACCCAGGAACAGATAGCCAAATCACTTGCCGCACAGCGTATTGCGCAGCTACGCAGGATGGTCGAGAGCGAGACCAAGCGGCGCACCGCCGAGCAGCTGGGCCGCGACCACGTCAAGATGTACGGCGTCCCGCAGCTGGCCGAGAACGTCGAGTTCCTGCGCGCTTCCGGGGACCAGCTGCGCCAGATGCGCCGGGTGGTGGCCCCGCTGGCCCGCACGCTGGCCACCCGGCTGGCCGCGCGCCGGCGGCGGTCGCGGGCCGGGGAGATCGATCTGCGCAAGACGCTGCGCAAGTCGATGTCCACCGGTGGGGTGCCGATCGACGTGGTGCTCAAGAAGCCGCACCCGGCCCGCCCCGAGCTGGTGGTGCTGTGCGACGTGTCCGGTTCGGTGGCCGGCTTCAGCCACTTCACGCTGCAGCTGGTGCACGCGCTGCGCCAGCAGTTCTCCCGGGTGCGGGTCTTCGCGTTCATCGACACCACCGACGAAGTCACCGAATTGTTCGGCCCGGAAGCCGATCTGGCCGTCGCGGTGCAGCGCATCACCCGCGAGGCCGGGGTGTACACCCGCGACGGGCACTCCGACTACGGTCACGCGTTCGTGTCGTTCCTCGACAAGTACCCGAATGTGCTCTCGCCGCGCAGCTCGCTGCTGGTCCTCGGCGACGGCCGCAACAACTACCGCAACCCCGAGACCGAGCTGCTGGCGCACATGGTGCACGCCAGCAGGCACGCGCACTGGCTGAACCCCGAGCCCAAACACCTGTGGGGCAGCGGTGATTCGGCGGTGCCGCGCTACCAGGACATCATCACCATGCACGAGTGCCGCTCGGCCAAGCAGCTGGCCTCGGTCATCGACACCCTGCTGCCGGTCTAGCCTCGGTTCTCCTCCGCCGGTTCAGCCCGGCTCACTTCCGCCGAAATTGCATTCCAGCAGGGTCCTTCTCGATCTTTTCCTGCTGGAATGCAATTTCGGCGAGAATGTGGGTGGTAGTTCAGAGCAGGGCGACGGTGACGTCGCCTGCGGTGGGGTCGGCGCCGGCGACCAGCGACCAGGGCGCGCGGTAGATCCGCCCCGGCGCGGCCGGCCACGATGTGCGCTTGGTCGCCAACACCCGACCGTCCTGGACCGCCCGCAGCCGGGGCAGCCGGCGGTACTCGTCGGTCCACAGCAGCAGATCACCGCGCGACGCGGTGCCTCCTAGGGTCGAAACCAGCTGGGGCACCACCCATCTCAACGGCGCCAACGCTCGGATGCGGGCCCCCTTGGCCGGGGCGGTGCCGCTGCTCAGCCAGGACAGCGCCGCGGCGGCGACGTGGTGTCCGTCCAGCGCGGCCCCGTCGGCGGTGTCGACCGGGTGCAGCAGGTTGCCGACGGCGAACACGCCCGTCCGGCTGGTGCGCAGCCCGGCATCGACCATGGGTCCCCGGGTGCCCGGGTCGATCGTCAACCCGCCGGTGCGGGCCAGCTCGTGGTCGGGGATCCAGTCACCGGTGAACACGACTGTGTCGCAGGCGATCTCGCGGCGTCGACCGGTGCTCCGGTGTTCGACGGTGACCGAGTGCACCCGGTCCTTGCCGTGGAGGCCGACCACCCGGCTGTCGGTCAACACCGGACCGTCCATCAACAGTCGGCCGCCGGCGCGGAACGCCGCGTACGCCTCGGCCCGCGGGTACGCGCTGACCATCGCCACGGTGGCGCACCCGGCGTCACGCAACGTCAGCACTGCCGACCAGCTGACCAGCTCGGCGCCGACGATCACCGCCCGCTCACCGACCGCGCGGTGGTGCAGGTGCACCAGGTTCTGCAGCTGCCCGGTGGTGTACACCCCGTCGGGGCGATCGCCCGGGATCAGCCGTGCCGGGCGGGGGCGCTCCCGCGCCCCGGTGGCCAGCACAACGGCGTCGGCGGTCACCGTGCGCACGCCCCGCGGTGAGGTGACCCGCAGACTGCGCTCGCCCGCCCAGCCGGTCACCATGGCCTCGGTCTCGAGCACCGCGCCGGCGTCGCGCGCCATGTCGGTGAGCCGGCGGGCATACGCCGGGCCGGAGACGAACCGCTTGAGGTCGCGGATGCCGTAGCCGAGATGGTCGCTGTGCCTAGGGATCCCGCCGGTCTGGGGCTCACGCTCGAGCACCAGCACCTGCCCGTCGACGTGCGGTGCGAGCGCGGCGGCGGCGGCCAGCCCCGAGGGCCCGCCGCCGACGACGGCCACCGCGACCCGACTCATCGCCGCACCCCCTCTTCCAACAGCTCGGCGGTACGCGCGCCGCAGTAGAAGCCCTGGCAGCGTCCGTTCATCACCCGGGTGCGACGCCGCAGTCCGTCGAGATTCGTTGGCGGAATGGGGGAGTCGAACGCGTCGCGGATCTCGCCGGCGCTGACCCGTTCACAGAAGCACACGATGCGGCCATACTCCGGGTCGGCGGTGATGCGCTCGGCGTCCTGGTACGGCCGGACCGCGGCCTCGCCGAGGTTGGGCATCCGCGGCGGGGCAGGCAAATCGCGGCGTTCGGCGGTGTCGAGCCCGGCGTCGGCGAGCAGCCCGCCGACGTACTCCGCAATCGCCATCCCCGACGTCAGCCCCGTAGAGCGGATGCCGCCCACCAACACGTAGCGCTGGTCGGCGTCCACGTCGATGAGGTAGTCGTCGTGGTCGGTCGCGGCCCGCAACCCGGCATAGGTCGCGGTGATCTCCTCGTCGAACAGCGACGGCATCAGGGCCCGCCCCTTGCTCACCAGGAACTCCAGGCCTTCCTCGGATGTCCCTGTCGCCGTGCGGTCTTGGAGATTCTCCGACGTCGGTCCGACCATCACGTTGCCGTAGATGGTCGGGCTGACCAGCACTCCCTTGCCGCGCGAGGACGGCACCGCCAGCACGATCAGCGGCACCATCGGGCGGGCCAGCTTGTCGAACACCAGCAGCTCGCCGCGGCGCGGGGTGACGGTGAACCGATGGTGGCCGAACGCGCCGTCCAACAGGTCGGCGCCCAGCCCCGCCGCATTGACGATCCAGCGGCCTTGGATGTCCCCGCCGGTGGTGTGCAGTGTGGTGTGACCGGGTCCGGGTGTGACGCCGGTGACGCGGCAGCCGCGCCGCAGCCGCGCGCCCCGGATCACCGCGTCGGTGGCCAGCGCCAGGTTCGTCGTCCACGTGCAGATGATCGATTCGCCCGGCACCACCAGCCCGGCCAGCGCGCCGGGACCGAGGTCGGGCACCCGCCGGTACACCTCGGCGGCGTCGACGGTCACGCAGGCGTCGTACCCGTTGCGGTGCGCCTTGTCCTTCAGGCCGGGCAGCGCCGCCACTTCTTCGTCGGTCCAGGCGACGAGCATCGCACCGGTGCGCTCCACCGGGATGCCGGTCTGCTCGGCGTACGCACCGAGCAGGTGATAGCCGCGCGCGACCAGACGGGATTCCAGCGAAGCCGGGGTGGCGTCGAAACCGGTGTGCAGGAGCGCGGTATTGGCCTTGCTGGTGCCGTCGCCGACGTCGCCTCGGGCCTCGACCAGCGTGACCGACAGCGCGGTGCCTGCCAGCATGCGGGCGATCGCAGCACCGACGATCCCGGCGCCCACCACCACGACATCAACGATCACGATGAAATCCCTTGCGTGCGGCTGAATTCGGCGGTGCGGTTCCACCGCGACAGGAACTCCGTGGCCCGGTCGTCCGACCACTGCGGTTCGTAGGTGTGCTGCGGCGCCCAGGCGCCCACGGCGTCGGCGACGGCGAGGTCCGGGTCGAGTGAGAGCCGCGCGCAGGCGGCGGCGCCGAGCGCGGTGGCGTGCGGTGACGGGTACACGTCCACGGGCATCCGGGCCAGGTCGGCCTGGGCCTGCATCAGCGTGGCCGAGCGGGTCAGGCCGCCGTCGGCGCGCAGCCGGGTCAGCGGCATGCCCAGATCGGCGGCCACCAACTCCGACAGCGCGGTCACCTGCGCCGCGATGCCCTCGACCAGCGCCCGCACCACCTGCCCTCGCCCGGTGGCCAGCGTCATCCCGCTCAACGTCGCGGTCGCCCCGGCGTCCCACCACGGCGCCGCCAGCCCGGCCAGCGCCGGAACACACAGCACGCCGTCACTGGTATCCGCCGCCGCCGAATCGATCTCGTCGGCAGCGGTGATCAGGCCGAGGTCGACGACCCACCGGATGGCCGATGCCGCGGTGTACACCTGGCCGTCGATGCAGTAGCACGTCCGCCCGCGCAGGCGCCATGCCACCGACGTCGTCAACCCCGACGTCGAGCGCACCGCGTCGGCACCCAGCTGCCCCAGCAGGAACGCGCCGGTGCCGTAGGTGCACTTGGCCGAACCGGGCTCCAGGCAGCTCTCGGCGAACAACGCGGCCTGCTGGTCGACGATCAAGCCCGCCACCGGCACCCGCGGTCCGAAAACCTCGGTGTAGCCGACGATCTCGTCGCTGGCGACGATGTCGGGCAGCGGCTCGCCGGACAGCCCGAACAGCGCCGCCAACTCGTCGTCCCACGCCGCGGAATCCAGCCCGGTCAAAAGCGATCTGCTGGCGGTGGACGCGTCGGTGACGAAGGCGCCGCACAGCCGGTGCACCAGCCACGTGTCGGTGGTGGTGACGACGCCGTCACGGGTCAGGTGGGCGCGGATCCAGGCCATCTTCGGTGCCGAGAAGTACGGGTCGAGCACCAAACCGGTGCGCCTGGCGAGGTCGTCGGCGTGCTCGCCCAGCTCCGCGCACAGTGCCTCGGCGCGGCGGTCCTGCCAGACGATCGCGGGGGTCAGCGCAGCGCCGGTGGCGCGGTCCCACGCCAGCACCGTCTCGCCCTGGTTCGCCAGCGCCACCGCGGCCACCGGGACACCGGCCTCGGCCAGGGCCTGACGGCCGGCCGCCACGACCGACGCGAACAGCGCCTCGGGGTCCTGCTCGACACCGCCGCCGGCCAGGTACTGCGGGCGCAGCGGCACCTCGGCGGCGGCCAGGACACTGCCGGCGCGGTCGACGACGACCGCCTTGGTGCCCGAGGTGCCCTGGTCGATCGCCAGGACGTGCGGGTCCGTCACTCCCGCAGCTCGGCGTCGATCGAATGCATGTCCGGCATCGACAGCCCCCGCGCGCCGCGGCTGACCAGCAGATACCCCAGGTAGGCCGCACCGATGGCGACCATGATCAGCACGTAGGCCCAGGCCTCCTTGAAGCTCGCGTCGCGGAACAGCGCGAGCTCGAAGACCAGCCACACGACCGCCACCACCAGAATCGGGATTTCCCACGCTCCCAGGTCGAATTTGTTGTTGTGCGGAAGCGTATTCCGTTTGATCAAGTACAGCACCACGGTCGAGGCGTACATGACGGCCGGGAGCAGGGTGGCGGCACCGAACAGCGTGAACAGTGCCGTCTCGGAGTGGGCGAAGACCGCCAGGATGAGTTGGGCCAGGCAGAAATACAGCAGCGTGGCCTTCAGCGGAGTGCGGAACCGCGGCGAGATCTGGTACCACTGCTGCCAGCCGGGGAACCGCTCGTCGCGCGACATCGCCCACGTCAGTCGCACGCCGGTGATCATGATGACCAGCCCGCAGGCGAAGATCGCCAGCACCACCATGAGCAGCAGCAGCGTGGCCACCACCGACCCGAGGGTCGCTTCGATCACGTCGGCGATCGGCGTGCCGGATTCGGCCAGCGCCACCGGATCACCGGCGGCCAGCGTCACCGCGATGATGAACAGGAACCCGAGCACCCCCGACGCCAGCACCGCCTGCCACATCGCCCGCGGCACCACCCGTTCGGGGTCGTGGGTCTCCTCGGCCAGGTTGGCGGCGGATTCGAACCCGACGATCGTGAACGCCCCGAGCAGGAAGCCCAGCATCCACGGACCGGCCGAGGTCCAGTCCCCGATGCTCCAGAAGCCCTCGGCCGGCACGACGCCCTTGCTGAACAGGTTCGCGACCGTCATGTCGCCGCGCACGGCGGCGACCACCAGCAGCAGCACCGTCAGCGTGGCCATCCCGATCAGCTCCAGGGTGACCAAGCTGTTGTTGACCCGCTCGGCCCATGGGGTGGAGAACGCGACCAGCAGCCCCTGCAAGGTCAGCACCGCGGCGGTCATCACCCAGGCGATGGTCGCGGTGCTCTCGTAGTTGAGCAGGACCGGCAGGATCGTCGAGGCGATGGTGTAGTCGACCGCCACCACCACGATGGCCAGGAACGTGAACGAGATCCACCCGATGATCCAGCCCAACACGGGGTTGGCCAGCCGGGACATCCACTGGTAGTGGTAGCCGGTCACCGGGATCCGGGAGGCCAGCGCCCCGAGCACGAACGCGACGGCCAGCTGCCCGACGACCGCGATCGGCCAGGTCCAGATGCCAACCGGGCCCGAGCTGTTCAGCACCGAGCCGTACGTGGTGAAGATGCCGGTGGCGATCGAGACGAACGCGAACGCGACGGCGAAGGAGGCGAACCGACCGGTGCGCCGGTCCAGGGTCTGGGCGTAGCCGAACTGGGCGAGCTCGGCCGAATCGGCGGAAGGGGCGGGGTCGGTCATTGGCTCACTCCATCGAGTCGAGTTGGTATAGACCATGTGGTTGAACCAAAGTATCGGCGGTGCGGGAACCGCGTCAACACCGATCACAAAGTGTTTACATGCGGCTTTGCCCGGGCGGGTCCGGAGTACCCCCGACTACGCTGCAGGAATGCCACCGGGCACACCGCTGTACATGACGATCGCCGCCGACGTTCGGGACCGCATCGCCACCGAGGCGCTCGGGCCGCACACGCTGCTGCCGTCGGAGCGGGAACTGGCCGAGATGCACGGCGTCAGCCGAATGACCGCCCGCCAGGCGCTGTCGTTGCTGGAGAGCGAGGGCGTCGTCTACCGCAAACCCCCGCGCGGCACGTTCGTCGCCGAACCGCGGGTGAAGTTCCACGTCGGTAGCTTCTCCGAGGAGGTGGCCCGGATGGGCCGCCGGCCCGCGGCGAAGCTGTTGTGGGCCGAGCGTCAGGTTGCCACCCCGGCCGTGCGGCTGGCGCTGGGCCTGGCCGACGGGGACGCGGTGCACGTCTTCCACCGGCTGCGCACCGTCGACGACGTGCCGTTCGCGCTGGAGACGACGTTCCTGCCGGCCGAGCTGACCCCGGGGATCCTCGACGCTCCCGACGACGGCTCGCTGTGGGCGGTGCTGCGGGAGCGCTACGGCATCGACCTGGCCCGCTCGACGGCGGTGCTGGAGTCGATCGTGCTCGACGACGCGACCAGCGGGCAGCTCGGGGTCCGCGCCGGATCGGCCGGAACCCTGTTGACCCGGCGCACCGAGGACGCCGACGGCCGCTGCGTCGAGTACGCCCGCGACGTGTACCGGGCCGACCGCGCCGCGTTCGAGGTCTCCGAGGTTCTGCACGCGCACCGCCTGTCTGGGGTCTGAGGCGGCACCGCGACTCCCGTAAGCTCGCTATTCGTGCAATCGCGACGGCGCCTCGGGGTGATGGGCGGGACCTTCGATCCCATCCACCACGGGCACCTGGTGGCGGCCAGCGAAGTGGCCGACCTGTTCGACCTCGACGAGGTGGTGTTCGTCCCGACCGGCCAGCCCTGGCAGAAACGCAGCCGCGAGGTCACCCCCGCCGAGGACCGCTACCTGATGACGGTGATCGCCACGGCCTCCAACCCGCGGTTCTCGGTCAGCAGGGTGGACATCGACCGCGGCGGGCCCACCTACACCAAGGACACGCTGCACGACCTGCGCGCCCTGAACCCCGACGCCGACCTCTACTTCATCACCGGCGCCGACGCGCTGGCCTCGATCCTGTCGTGGCAGAACTGGGAGGAGATGTTCTCGATCGCCCGGTTCGTCGGGGTCAGCAGGCCCGGCTACGAACTCGACGGCCAACACATCTCGGCCGCCTTGGCCGAGCTCCCCGACGACGCGCTGCAGCTGGTCGAGGTGCCCGCGCTGGCCATCTCCTCGACCGACTGCCGGTTGCGCGCCGAGGAATCCCGGCCGATCTGGTACCTCGTCCCCGACGGCGTCGTGCAGTACGTCGCCAAGCGCAACCTCTATCGCGCACCCAGCCTCGCAGGTGAAGGAGAGCACCCCTGACCGCCTCAGCCGAAGCCATCGACATGGCCACCATCGCCGCCCGCGCGGCGGCGGCCAAACTCGCCGAGGATGTCGTCGTCATCGATGTCTCCGGGCAGCTCGTCATCACCGACTGTTTCGTCATCGCGTCGGGTTCCAATGACCGTCAGGTCAATGCGATCGTCGACGAGGTGGAGGAGAAGATGCGCGCCGCCGGGTACAAGCCGGCCCGCCGGGAAGGCACCCGTGAGGGCCGCTGGACCCTGCTCGACTACGTCGACATCGTGGTGCACATCCAGCATCAGGACGAGCGCAACTTCTATGCGCTGGACCGACTCTGGCGCGACTGCCCGACCGTTCAGGTCGAGCTCGACGGCCCGGACGACACCGCGGCCGGAGACGGCGAATGACCACCATCCGCCGGCTGGTGATGCTGCGCCACGGCCAGACCGAGTACAACGCGGGCAGCCGGATGCAGGGCCAGCTCGACACCGACCTGAGCGACCTGGGCCGCGATCAGGCCATCGCCGCGGCCGAGGTGCTGGCCAAACGCCAGCCCCTGCTGATCGTGTCGTCGGATCTGCGGCGCGCGCTGGACACCGCGGTCGCGCTCGGCGACCGCAGCGGGGTGCCGGTGAGCATCGACACCCGGCTGCGCGAAACCCATCTCGGTGACTGGCAGGGGCTGACCCACATCGAAGTCGACGCCACCGCCCCCGGCGCCCGGCTGGCCTGGCGCGAGGATGCGCGGTGGGCCCCGCACGGTGGGGAGAGCCGCGTCGACGTCGCCGATCGCAGCCTGCCGCTGGTGCGTGAAATCGTTGCCGGACAACCGGAATGGGGTGTGGAAGGACCCGAGCGGCCGGTCGTGCTGGTGGCCCACGGCGGGCTGATCGCGGCGCTGACCGCAGCGCTGCTCGGGCTCCCGGTGGACAACTGGCCGGTGCTCGGCGGGATGGGCAACGCCAGTTGGGTCCAGCTGGCCGGGCACACCCGCCCCGGCGGCGACCCGGCGTCGTTCGACGACATCCGGTGGCGCCTCGACGTGTGGAACGCCTCGGCGCAGGTCGCCAACGATGTCCTCTGAGCCGGATCCCGACCGCCGGACCCTGCTGGTCTTCTGCGACTCGCTGTCCTACTACGGGCCGACCGGCGGGCTGCCGTCGGACGATCCCCGGATCTGGCCCAACCTTGTTGCCACCCAACTTGATTGGGATCTGGAGCTGATCGGGCGCATCGGCTGGACCAGCCGCGACGTGTGGTGGGCCGCGACGCAGGATCCGCGGGCGTGGGCCGCGCTGCCGCGGGCCGGCGCGGTGATCTTCGCGACCTCGGGCATGGACTCGCTGCCCTCGCCGCTGCCCACCGCGCTGCGTGAGTTGATCCGCTACGTGCGCCCGCCGCGGCTGCGCCGGTGGGCGCGCGACGGCTACGGCTGGCTGCAGCCTCGGCTGTCCCCGGTGGCCCGCGCGGCGCTGCCGCCGCACCTGACGGTGGAGTACCTCGAGATGACCCGGTCGGCGATCGATTTCAACCGGCCCGGGATCCCGATGGTGGCCTCCCTGCCGTCGGTGCACATCGCACCGACCTACGGAATGGTCCACCACGGCAGGCCGGGAACCGTCGCGGCGATCAGCAGGTGGGCCACCGAGCACGCGCTTCCGCTGGTCGACCTGAAGGCCGCGGTGGCCGATGAGGTGCTCAGCGGGCGGGGCAACCCGGACGGGATCCACTGGAACTTCGAAGCGCACCGCGCGGTGGCCGAGTTGATGCTCAAGGGCCTGGCCGAGGCCGGCGTCCCGGCGGCCGGCGGGTGACGGCGCAGCATGCCCGTGGTGGTGGTCAGCGACTCGTCGTCGCGGTTGCAGCCAGATGACCTGACCCGCTTCGATATTCGCCAGGTTCCGCTGCACGTGCTGATCGACGGTGTCGATCTGCGCGATGGCGTCGACGACATCCCCTACGACATCCCGGACCGGCCCAAGGTGACCACGGCCGGGGCCACCCCGACCGAGCTGAGCGAGGCCTACCGGCAGGCGTTGGCCGACAGCGACGGGGCCGGGGTGGTCGCGGTGCACCTGTCGGCCGCGCTGTCGGGCACCTACAGTGCGGCGGTGGCCGCGGCCCGCGAGTTCGGCCCCTCGGTGCGGGTCGTCAATTCCCGGTCCGCCGCGATGGGCGTCGGGTTCGCCGCCCTGGGCGCCGCGAAATGCGCTGCGGCGGGCGGCGATATCGACGCCGTCGAGGCGGCGGCGCGATCGGAGCTGGGTCGCTCGCACATCTTCCTGGTGGTGCACCGACTGGACAACCTGCGTCGCAGCGGCCGCATCCGGACCGCCGCGTCGTGGCTGGGTACCGCGCTGTCGCTGAAACCGTTGCTGTGCCTGGACGTCGACGGGCTGCTGGTGCTCGACCAACGCATCCGCACCGTCACCAAGGCGCACGCCGCGATGGTGGACCGGGTCGCCGAGGTGGTCGGCACCGGCCGGGCCGACGTCGTCGTGCACCACGTGGACAACCACGACGCCGCCGACGCGCTGGGCGCCGCGCTGACCCAGCGGCTGCCGCAGATCTCGTCGCTGTCGGTCACCGACATGGGGCCGCTGCTGGCCGTGCACGTCGGCGCTGGTGCGGTCGGGGTGGTGGTGCAGCTGGCCGCGCCGTGACCGGGTGCCGCCCTAGGGCCGGCTGTGATCGATCGGCTTGGGCCGCGCCCCCAGCGCGACCACCAGCACCGCGGCCGCCAGCGACAGCACCCCGACCACCCACAGCGCCAGCTTGGGGTCGCCCGTCAGATCGGTGAGCCAGCCGGTGATGTACGGGGCGCTGAACCCGCTGATGTTGCCCAGCGAGTTGATCAGTGCGATGCCACCCGCCGCCGCGACACCGACCAGGAAGCTCGACGGCAGCGCCCAGAACACCGGTAGCGCGCACATCACCGAGCAGGTGGACAGCGTGACCGCGACCATCGCCAGGTACGGGTTGGACATGTACAGCGCCGCCGGGATCGACACCGCACCCACCAGCGCCGGGATCGCCACGTGCCACACCCGTTCGCCTGTGCGGTCGGAGTTGCGCGCCCACGGCACCATCACGAGCGCCGCCACCACGTACGGGATCGAGGTGACCAAGCCGCGCTGGATGACGTTCAGCTGGGTGCCGTACAGCTGCTGGAAGTCCGCGACGATGGTCGGCAGGAAGAAGCCCACCGCGTACAGGCCGTAGGTGATGCCGAAGTAGATGAACGCCAGCGCGAGGATCCGCGGGTGGCTCAGTGCCTTCTTCAGCGGCCAGTGCTGGGTCGCCTCGGTGGTCGCCCGTTCGCCGTCCAATGTCGTTTGCAGCCATTGTCGTTCGTCGGGATCGAGCCAGCGGGCCTCGGCCGGGCGGTCGGTCAGGTAGAACCAGCACACGAAGGCCAGCACGATGGCGGGAATCCCCTCGACCAGGAACATGAACCGCCAGCCGGCCAGGCCGAGGATGCCGTGTCCCCAGTCGATGATCAGCGACGACAGCGTCGCGCCCACCGCTGTGGACACCGGGATCGCGATCATGAAATACGACACCGCTTTCGACCGCTGCTTCTCGGGGAACCAGAAGGTCAGATACAAGATGATGCCGGGGAAGAAGCCGGCCTCCGCCATGCCCAGCAGGAACCGGAGCACCACGAGCATTTCCGCGTTGGGGACGAACGCGGTGGCGGTGCTGATGAGCCCCCAGGACAGCATGATGCGGGCCAGCCAGCGCCGCCCGCCGAACTTCATCAACGCGATGTTGCTCGGCACCTCGAGCAGCAGGTAACCGAAGAAGAAGATGCCCGAGGCGAACCCGAACATCGTCGCGCTCATCGCGAGGTCTTCGTTCATGCCGTTGGGCCCGGCAAAGCCGATGTTGACCCGGTCGAGGTAGTTGACGAAATACAGCAGCACGACGAACGGGATCAGCCGGCGGGTGACCTTGGCCATGGTCACCAGTTCCATGGCCGGGCTGGGCGCGACGGCGCTCACGGGTTCACACCGCCGATCGCCCGGTGATCGGGGGCAGGTCGGCCAGCGTGACGATGCCCGGCGGCGCGGCGACGACCGCGGGCACCGCGTTGGTCACCGGCATCGCGGTGTAGATCATGCCCAGGCCCATGAATCCGGGTTCGGTCCAGTCCTTCGGCGGCAGGCAGTGCACGACGGTGCGCATGTTCGGCACCCCGAAGACCTGCACCACGTGGCCGTGCTCGAGGGGCTTGGGCGGGGTGACGCGATCGCCCATGATCCAGTTGAACCCGACGCTGACGACGTTGTGGTCGCCGACCCAGCCGCGGTGATAACCGTGCACCCCGGCCACCGTGCCCGCCGGGATCCGCATGAAGCCCAGATCGCTGTCCCCGGTGGCCGCGGTGAACGTGACGTCGAAGGTCATCCGGTCCAGCGTGGCGCCGATCGCGTCGGCCATCATCGCGGCGGACTCGGCGAACACCTCGCTCTCCCGACGGACGCTCTCGGCCAGCCCCGGGGTGTCGGGGTCCTGCGAGAAACCCATCGCGGTCTGGGTGCCCGCGGACTCGTAGGTGGAGCAGTCCACCGATTCGGTGATGCGGATCTCGTCGATGCGTTCGCACGCGCCGGAGAGCACCATGCCGACCAGGTTGCTCATCCCGGGATGTGCACCGCTGCCGAAGATCGTGGAATTACCTTTCTCGCAAGCTTTTCGGATGCGGGCCAGGTCGTCCGGGGTCTGCTTGCCGCCGGTGATCCAGGCGGCGCTCGAGCACACGTTGACGCCGGCTTGCAGCAGCGCGACCAGCTCGTCGACGCTGGGCCACAACGGGTTGTAGCAACAGGCGTCGGGTCGCAGTGCCAGCAGTGCGTCGATGTCGTCGGTGGCGGTCACCCCGGTCGGCTCCGGCCACCCGGCCAGCACCGCGGCGTCGACGCCGACCTTCTCGGCGCCGTGCGCGTAGACACCGACGAGTTCCATGTCGTCGCGCCCGATGATCGCGTGCAGCGACCGGCGCCCGATGTTGCCGGTGGTCCACTGGATGACGCGCAACGGGCGGGCGGTGGGCATGGCGGCTCCTCGTCGAGTGCGGTTCACCGACGAAGTTACTGCCTCTAAGGTGACCGCATGGGTGACTCAGCACCGGTGGCCGTGGTGACCGGCGCCAGCCGCGGCGCCGGGCGAGGCATCGCCACCGCGCTGGCGGCCTGCGGGTGGCGGGTGTACGGGACGGGACGCAGCATCGCCGCGGCGCCCGGCTGGGGCGTCGGGGTGCGGCTGGATCACCGCGACGACGACGCCGTCGGTGCGCTGTTCGACCGGGTCCGCGACGAGACCGGGCGGCTGGACCTGCTGGTCAACAACGCCGCGGTGATCTCCGATGACCTGGTCGGCTCCGGGCCGTTCTGGACCAAGCCCCGCGGGTTGGCCGACGTGCTCGACGTCGGCCTGCGCTCGTCGTATATCGCCGCCTGGTATGCCGCACCGCTGCTGGTGGCCCGCGAGCGCGGGCTGATCGTGTTCACCTCCTCACCCGGGTCGGTGTGCTACATGCACGGTGCGGCCTACGGGGCGCAGAAGGCCGGCGTCGACAAGATGGCCGCCGACATGGCGGTGGACTTCGCCGGCACCGGGGTGGCGACGGTGTCGATCTGGATGGGCATCCTGCTCACCGAGCGGATGCGCTCGGCGTTCGACGGCCACCCGGAGGCGTTGGCCGGCTTCGCGGCGCAGGCCGAGACCCCGGAGTTCACCGGATACCTGATCGACGCGCTGCACCGCGATCCGGCGCTGGCCGAGCTGAGCGGGCACACCGTGATCGGGGCGGAGCTGGCGCACCGGTACGGGATCACCGACGACGGGGGCCGACAGCCGCCGTCGCACCGCGAGATGCTCGGTGCACCAAGGGAGCCCAGCACTGTGGTGGTGCGCTGACGGGTTCGGTGGTCAGTCGCTGTCGGCGGCGACGGGGTCCTCGGACGCGGGCTCGTCCGGGGCGGTTTCCGGTGCCGTCGTCGGCGTTGGAGGAGCGTCGGGCCGGGACAGCGCCACCCCCAGCGCGAGTACGAACACGGCTGAAAGTGCGCCCCCCAGATAGTGGTTCATCGGTCCGCCGGGGGAGATGAAGCTGCCCGGCGGGCCGATGATCGTGATGGTCTCGATGAGCTGCTCGACGGTGAACACCGCCGCGGTGACACCCAGCCAGCGCGGGAACAGATTATCGTTGGCGGCCAACAGGATCGGGACCGCCACCACGATGTTGACGATGGCGGCGGCCGGCAGCCACATCGCCCCGACGTCACCGATCACCCGCACCGCGGTATTGCCCGATGGGATCGGGCGCAGCGCGGGGCCGCCGACGAACCAGACAGCCAGGCACAGCTGGGCGATCATCGCCGCCGATCCGATCGTGAACAGATGCGCAGGCGGCCCGGTCAACCTGTCCCTGGCGAAGGCCAGCACGACGGCCAGCGCCAGGGTGGCGAAGGCCAGCAGCAGCGCCTGGATGCGGGCCGTGGCGGGATCGGCCCCTGGCAGCGCGGGGATCAGCAGCACCGCCGCCGCGTAGAGGACCGCGAACGCGACGCCTGCGATCCCGGGTGTGCGACGGTTCATATCACCGAGCATGGTAACCACGGTCGTCGGCCGCCCTGCTGCGCGGCGCGGCGATCCCCAATGTCGAGTTCATCCACAGGCCGCGCCGGTGTGCCGCGCTCACCGCGGATCCTGTCCGGCGGCGCGAATACCGTCGGCGCATGTCCACCGAACTGCCCGCCGAGCGGTTACGGCGCCGCGTCGGCTTGCGGACCGGAGCCGATCCCGACGACGACACCGACGAGGCGCAGCCGGACACCTCGCTGTCGCGGTGGTTACCCGAACCCGCCCCGAACGGTCCCGCCGGGTGGCTCGCCTCGATCCGGGCGGATCCGGGCCGCGCCGGTGTGATCGCGTTGGGGCTCGTGGGCGCCGTCGCCGTGCTGGTGACGGTGCTGACCCAACTGGGGGACCGGCCACCGCCGGTGGTGGCCGCCAAGCTGCCGCCGGTGGAGATGGTTTCGGCGACCGCTCCGGCGCCGGGGCCGGGCACGCCAGGGCCGGGCGCACCGGTGGTGGTCAGCGTCGTCGGCCTGGTGCACACCCCTGGACTGGTCACCCTGCCGCCCGGTGCCCGGATCGCCGACGCGCTGGAGGCCGCGGGCGGTGCGCTCGACGGGGCCGACGTGCTGGGGCTGAACATGGCGCGGCGGGTCAACGACGGCGAACAGATCGTGGTCGGCATCGGCGCGCCGCCGGGCCGGCCCGCCGAGATGGGCAGCTCGGTGCTCGCAGAGCCGAGCCCGTCGACCGGCCAGTCGGGTCCGGAAAACGGCTCGGCCACAGGCGATGTGGTTGACCTGAACACGGCTACCGTCGAGCAGCTCGACACCCTGCCCGGCGTCGGCCCGGTGACCGCCGCGGCGATCGTGGCGTGGCGGGACGCCAACGGCCGGTTCGACAGCGTCGATCAGCTGGGCGAGGTGGACGGCATCGGCCCGGCGCGGCTGGACAAGCTGCGCGACCGTGTGCGGGTCTGATGATCGATCTGCGGCTGGTCCCGGCGGCGCTGACCGCCTGGGCGGTCACCGCGGCCGGCATCCTGTGGGCGACACCCGGCGCGCTGGCCGCGGTGTCCGTGGCGGTGACCGCGACCGCCCTGGCGGGCCTGTGGGGCCACCGGGCCCGCCGAGCCACGGACCGGCGCGCCGCCGTGGCGGCGGTCGTGGCGGTGCTGACGGTGGGCGCCGGCTTCGCGGTGGCGGTGGTGCTGCGCGTCGACGCGGCGCACCGCCACCCGGTCACCGACTACATCGGCGACCTCACCACGGTCGTTGTCGCCCCGTCCGAGACGCCGCGCTCGCTGGCCGGGGCCCGGGTGATGTTCCGCGGCGCGCTGCTGACCCTCGACGACACCCCGGCCTCCGGCACGGTGGTGGTCTTCGCCTCCGGTGCGGACTACGCGCGGCTGTCCCCTGGACAGCCGGCCGCGTTCCGGGCGCGGGTGGCCGCGCCGACGCGGCGCGACCTCACCGTGGCGGTGCTGGCCGCAGTCGGCGAACCGACACCCGGGGAGGCGGCGCCGATCCACCGGGCAGCACACCACGTCCGCGGGCAGTTCGCCCAGGCGGCGCGGCGGGTGCTGCCGCCGGAACAGGCCGCGGTGCTGCCGGCGGTGGTCCTCGGCGACACCACCGCCGTCCCGCCGACGACCACCGCCGACTTCCGGGCGTCCGGTCTGGCGCACCTGACCGCCGTGTCCGGGGCGAACGTGACCATCGTGTGCGGCGCGGTGCTGCTCAGTGCCGCGCTGATCGGGCCGCGTGCCGCGGTCGTGGCGGCCGCGCTCGCGCTGGCCGGGTTCGTGGTCGTTGTGCAGCCGTCGCCGAGCGTGCTGCGGGCGGCGGTGATGGGGGCGATCACGCTGCTGGCGGTGCTGTCGCACCGGCGCCGTCAGGCGCTGCCCGCCCTGGCGGCGACGGTGGTGCTGCTCATGGTCGCCGCCCCGGAGCTCGCGGTGGATGTCGGGTTCGCGCTGTCGGTGTCGGCGACCGCCGCGCTGGTGCTCATCGCCCCGGGGTGGTCGCGGCGGCTGGTCGCCCGTGGCTGGCCGAAACCGTTGGCCGACGCGGTCAGTGTGGCGCTGGCCGCGCAGGTGGTCACCGCCCCGTTGGTGGCCGGGATCTCCGGTTCGGTCAGCCTGGTCGCGGTGGCCGCCAATCTCGCGGCGGCACCGGTCATCGCGCCGATCACGGTCCTCGGCACCGCGGCCGCCGCCGTCGGCATCGGGTGGCCCGCCGGCGCCGAGCTGCTGATCCGCTTCACCGGACCCGAGGTGTGGTGGCTGCTGCGGGTGGCACACCTCAGCGCCGGGCTGCCCGCCGCGTCGGTGCCCGTCCCGGCCGGCGCCGCGGGTGTGGTCACGGTCGCCATCGGCGGGCTCGCCGTCGGGGCGGTGTGGCATTGGGTGGTGTCACCCCGGCATGACACGATCGGGAGGTGAGCCAAGGGGTTACCGGACTTCACCTGATCCTGGGCGACGAGGAGCTCCTCGTCGAGCGTGCCGTCACGGAGGTGTTGCGGGCCGCCCGCGCCGCGGCGGGCACCGACGATGTGCCGGTGGACCGGCTGCGCGCCGGCGACGTCAGCACCAGCGAGCTCGCCGAACTGCTCAGCCCGTCGCTGTTCGCCGACGAGCGGGTGGTGGTGCTCGAATCGGCGGGGGAGGCCGGCAAGGATGCGGCCACGCTGATCGCCTCCGCCGCGGCCGACCTGCCCGACGGCACGCTGCTGGTGGTCGTGCACTCCGGTGGTGGCCGGGCCAAGGCGCTGGCAGATCAGCTCAAGAAGCTCGGCGCCGAGGTGCACCCGTGCGCGCGCATCACGAAGGCCGCCGAGCGGGCGGATTTCGTGCGCCGCGAGTTCCGGGCGCTGCGGGCGAAGGTGAGCGACGACACCGTCACCGCGATGCTCGACGCGGTCGGCTCTGACCTGCGTGAGCTGGCTTCGGCGTGCTCACAGCTGGTGGCCGACACCGGCGGCGTCATCGATGCCGCCGCGGTGCGCCGGTACCACTCCGGTAAGGCCGAGGTGAAGGGGTTCGACATCGCCGACAAGGCCGTCGTCGGCGACGTCGCGGGCGCCGCCGAGGCGCTGCGGTGGGCGATGACGGCGGGCGAGCCGCATGTGGTGCTCGCTGACGCGCTGGCCGAGGCGGTGCACACCATCGCACGGGTCGGCCCGCTCTCGGGCGATCCGTACCGGCTGGCCGGGGAGATCGGGATGCCGCCGTGGCGGGTGCAGAAGGCGCAGAAGCAGGCGCGGCGCTGGTCGCGGGAATCGGTGGCCGAGGCGATGCGGGTGGTGGCCGCGCTCAACGCCGACGTCAAGGGCGCGGCGGCCGACGCCGACTACGCGCTGGAGAAGGCGGTGCGCAGGGTCGCGGAGCTGGTCAGCGACTAGACATCGAGGAGCTGGTCAGCGACTAGACATCGACGGGCTGGTCAGCGCCTGGGTAGCAGCAGCACAGCAGCCGATCGATCGGAGCGACCGGCTGCGGTGAATGGGACGGGCTGGGCCCGAGCTCAGAGCTTGTTGAGGGCCTGCGCGAGCGCGGACTTGCGGTTGGCGGCCTGGTTCTTGTGGATCACGCCCTTGCTGGCGGCCTTGTCCAGCTTGCGGCTGGTCGATACCAGCAGCTCGCCGGCCTTGTCCTTGTCGCCGGCCTCGATGGCCTCCCGAAATCCACGTACGGCCGTGTGAAGAGAGGACTTCACCGACTTGTTGCGCAGTCTGCGGCGCTCGTTGGTGCGGTTCCGCTTCTCCTGCGACTTGATGTTGGCCACGCGTGTATTCCTTCTAAATGTCGACTGGGTTGCTTCGAGTCTGTGGGCGCCCGCCAGGGCGCAGCGACTGTTCAGGGTACCAGCGAGGGGGTAAATGTCCCAAAGCGTGCTCCACTGGCCTGCCGAAACGGCCGCGATGCTGCAGCATGACAGTCGATGCTCGCGCGGCGGGCTGTCGGAAAGGGTAGGGGACATCTTGGCGACCGAAACAATACGGACGGTCCGCACCACCGCGAAACCAGCGAAGCGGCACAGCGGCATCTTCGGCGGGTACAACAAGCTCGGTAGCTACGCCCAGGCCTTCGACGAGATGTTCGATGCTCAGGGCAACGTCCGCGGCCCCTACAAGGGCATTCACAAGGAACTCGCCCCCTCCGACGTTGCCGATCTGCAGGCGCGTGCCGACGCGCTCGGTCGGGCCTTCGTCAACCAGGGCATCACGTTCTCGCTGTCCGGTCAGGAGCGGCCGTTCCCGCTGGACCTGGTGCCGCGGGTGATCTCGGCGGCCGAGTGGACCCGGCTCGAGCGCGGCATCCGGCAACGGGTGCAGGCGCTGGAGATGTACCTCGACGACATCTACGGCGAGCAGGAGATCCTGCGTGACGGCGTCATCCCGCGCCGGCTGGTCACCTCCTGCGAGCATTTCCACCGGGAAGCCGTGGGCATCGCCCCGCCCAACGGTGTCCGCATCCACGTCGCGGGCATCGACCTGATCCGTGACGCCAAGGGTGACTTCCGGGTGCTCGAGGACAACCTGCGGTCCCCGTCCGGGGTGTCCTATGTGATGGAGAACCGGCGCACGATGGCGCGGGTCTTCCCGAACCTGTTCGCCACGCACCGGGTGCGCGCCGTGGGCGACTACTCGTCGCATCTGTTGCGCGCGCTGCGCAACGCCGCGGCCAACAACGTCGCCGACCCGACCGTCGTCGTACTCACCCCCGGTGTCTACAACTCCGCGTACTTCGAGCATTCGCTGCTGGCCCGGCAGATGGGTGTGGAGCTGGTGGAGGGTCGCGACCTGTTCTGCCGCGACAACACCGTCTACATGCGCACCACCGAAGGGGAGCGTCAGGTCGACGTCATCTACCGGCGCATCGACGACGACTTCCTGGACCCGATGCAGTTCAAACCCGACTCGGTGCTGGGGGTGGCGGGCATCCTCAACGCGGCCCGGGCCGGCAACGTGGTGATCTCCAGCGCGGTGGGCAACGGCGTCGGCGACGACAAGTTGGTCTATACCTACGTCCCGACCATCATCGAGTACTACCTCGGCGAGAAGCCGCTGCTGGCCAACGTCGACACCTTCCGCTGTTGGCTCGACGCCGAACGCGAGGAGGTGCTCGACCGTATCGACGAGCTGGTGATCAAACCGGTGGAAGGCTCCGGCGGGTACGGGATCGTGTTCGGTCCCGACGCCTCGGAGAAGGAACTGGCCGCCATCACCAAGAAGATCATCGCCGACCCCCGCGGCTGGATCGCCCAGCCGGTGATGCAGCTCTCGACGGTGCCCACGCAGATCGGTGACGAGCTCGCCCCCCGCCACGTCGACCTGCGTCCGTTCGCCGTCAACGACGGTGACGAGGTGTGGGTGCTGCCGGGCGGGTTGACCCGGGTGGCGCTGCCGGAGGGCTCGCTGGTGGTGAACTCCAGCCAGGGCGGCGGTTCCAAGGACACCTGGGTGCTGGCCTCGCGCACCTCGATCGCCGACCGCGAGCTGGCCGCCGCCGAGGTGGTGCGTTCGTTGCCGCGGGCGGCGACGAGCAAGAACGGCAGGGCGGAGCAGGCCTCGGAGAGCACCGGCCAGCAACAGCAGCAGAACCAGCAGTAGGGGGTGGGCGAACGATGTTGGCACGCAACGCGGAATCGTTGTACTGGATCGGCCGCTATGTCGAACGCGCCGACGACACCGCCCGCATCCTCGATGTGACGGTGCACCAGCTGCTCGAGGATGCCAGCGTCGACCCCGACCAGGCGTCGCGCACGCTGCTGCGGGTGCTGGGCATGGCCCCGCCGGACCAGCGGCTCGACGTGTGGTCGCTGACCGACATCGTGGCGTTCAGCAAGGAGACCGAAGGTGCTTGCTCGATCGTCGAGGCGATCTCAGCGGCCCGGGAGAATGCCCGCGGTGCAAGGGAAGTGACCTCCACCGAGATCTGGGAGTGCCTCAACACCACCTACAACGCGCTGCCCGAGCGGGAGCGCGCCGCCAAGCGGCTGGGACCGCACGAGTTCCTGTCCTACATCGAGGGCCGGGCGGCGATGTTCGCCGGGCTGGCCGACTCCACGCTGTCCCGCGACGACGGTTACCGGTTCATGGTGCTGGGCCGCGCGCTGGAGCGGGTCGACATGACGGTGCGGCTGCTGCTGTCGCGGGTCGGGGACAGCGCGTCGTCGCCGGCGTGGGTGACGCTACTGCGCTCGGCAGGCGCGCACGACACCTATCTGCGCACCTACCGCGGTGTGCTCGACGCCGGGCGGGTGGTCGAATTCATGTTGCTGGACCGGCTTTTCCCGCGGTCGATCTTCTACTCGCTGCGGCTGGCCGAGCACAGCCTCGACGAGCTGCTCAACCGGCCGCACGGCCGTCTCGGCGCCACCGCGGAAGCCCAGCGGCTGCTCGGCCGGGCCCGCAGCGAGCTGGAGTTCCTGCAGCCGGGGGTGCTGCTCGAATCCCTGGAGCAGCGGCTGGCCGGCCTGCAGAAGCTCTGTTTCGACGTCGGAGAAGCGTTGGCGCTGCAGTACTTCCACTCGGCGCCGTGGGTGGCGTGGACCGACGCCGGTCGCAACGCGCTGGTGATCGAAGAAGGGGAGATCTAGTCGCGATGAGCGCTTGCGTGAAGAGGAGTCGATGATGTGGCGGATGCGTGTGGTGCATTCGACGGGCTACGCCTACAAGTCGCCGGTCACCGCGTCGTTCAACGAGGCACGGCTGACGCCGCGCTCGGACTCCCGACAGAACGTGATCCTCAACCGGGTCGAAACCGTGCCCGCGACAAGGTCGTACCGCTACGTCGACTACTGGGGCACCGCGGTCACGGCGTTCGACCTGCACGCTCCCCACACCGAGCTGGAGGTGACGGCGTCCTCGGTGGTGGAAACCGACCGGCCCGAACCCCCGGACACCAAGATCACCTGGACGGACCTGGAAAGTGAGGCGGTGATCGACCGCTACGACGAGGTGCTCGCCCCGACCCACTACGTGCCGTGCAGCAAGCGCATCGACCGGGTGGGCCGGCGCATCGCCAAGTACCACGATCCGTCCGAGGCCGTCATCGAGGCGGCCCGCTGGGTGCAGGCCGAACTGCAGTACGTGCCCGGCACCACCGGGGTGCACACCTCGGCCGTGGACGCGCTGCGCGAAGGCAAGGGCGTGTGCCAGGACTTCGCGCATCTGACATTGATGTTGTTGCGCAGCATGGGGATTCCGTCGCGCTATGTGTCGGGCTACTTGCATCCCAAGCGCAACGCGAAGATCGGGGACACCGTGGACGGGCAGAGCCACGCCTGGATCCAGGCCTGGACCGGCGAATGGTGGAACTACGACCCGACCAACGATGCCGAGATCAACGAGCAGTACATCAGCGTCGGGGTGGGACGCGACTACGCCGATGTCACCCCGCTCAAGGGCATCTACTCCGGTGAGGGCTCGACCGATCTGGACGTCATCGTGGAGATCACCCGGCTGGCTTAGCGCAGACCCCGGGATGGACCTCCACCCGGTGCAGGTCCTCGCCGATCTCGATCTGGCGGTCGAACACCGACGCCGCCAGTGCGCGCCACTCGTCCTCGGTGCCGGGCTGGATGGCCGGCACGTAATGGGTCAGGATCAGGATGCCGACCCCGGCACGGGCCGCGGTGGCGGCGGCCTGCTCGACGGTGGAGTGGTAGTCGCAGATGTCGCGGATCCGCTGCATCGGCAACGGGTCGATCAGGTCCTTGCGGATCACGGTATGTACCAGTGCTCCCGCGCCAGCGGCCAGGGTGTCCAGGGTGGGGCAGGGCACCGTGTCACCGGCGAGCACCACCGAGGCGCCGTCGTGCTCGATGCGGAAACCGATCGTCGGGGTCACCGGGCGGTGATCGGTCGGGGCGACGCGGATCTGCACCCCTTCGCGGCCCCACACCACCCCATCGGTGACCTCTTCGACCTCGACCGGCGGCGGCGTCGTCAGGTCGGCGTGGTGGGCGATCCGGTAGCCGATGTCGAAGCCGAACGCCTTGAGGGTGTTCTCCACGACCTCGGCGGTGCCGGGCGGCCCGATGATCGGCAACGGCGGCAGTTCCGGGGCGAAGTTGGACACCCACCGGGTGATCAGCACGTCTCCCAGGTCGGCGATGTGGTCGCTGTGCAGGTGGGTCAGCAGCAACGCGGACAGGTTGTTGGCGCCCAGGCCGAGGGCGGCCAGCCGCTGCAGCACGCCCCGCCCGCAGTCGACCAGGAACGTCTGCCCGCCGGCCCTTACCAGGGTGGACGGCCCGGCGCGGCGCGCGTCGGGGATGGGGCTGCCGGTGCCCAACAGGGTGACTTCGATCATGGCCCAGAAGTTACCCCCGGCCGGGCTATGCCGAGTCGAGACACGGCAAGCCTTTCGCTGGAAGGCGATCCGACCTAGCCTGGTGTGAGTCCCGTCACACGAGGAGGTGGCGATGCGGATATCGGATGTGCTGCGCAGTAAGGGCTCGGGGGTCGCGACGATCACGCCGGAGACGTCGATCGCGGGGCTGCTGACGGAATTGTCGGTACACAACATCGGCGCCATGGTGGTGGTGTCGCAGGACGGACTGCTGGGCATCGTGTCCGAACGCGATGTGGTGCGCGGGCTGCACGACCGCGGCGCCGAACTCCTGCGGTGCCCGGTGTCGGAGATCATGACGACGGTGGTGGCGACATGTTCGCCGGACGATCCCGTGGACAGCCTGAGCGCGTTGATGACGCACAACCGGGTGCGCCACGTTCCCGTCGTGGTCGACGGCAGGCTGGCGGGCATCGTCAGCATCGGCGACGTCGTCAAGACCCGGATGGAGGAGCTCGAGAGCGAGCACGAGCACCTGCAGGCCTACATCACGCAGGGGTGAGTCGCTAAGGTGCCACCCGTGACGATCGATGTCGCATCCGCGCGCCGGTCGGACGTCAAAGAGCTGGCCGGGGTGCTCGCGCGGGCGTTCTTCGACGATCCGGTGATGAAGTGGATGGTGCCCGACGATGCCCGCCGGGCCAAGGCGCTGCCCCGGATGTTCGCGACGATGATCCGGCACCACTTCCTGGCCAACGGCGCGGTGACGATCGCGCGCAGTTCAACCGAGGTCGGCGCCGCGGCGCTGTGGGATCCTCCGGGGCGGTGGAAGCAGAGTCCGCGCGAGGAACTGCGGATGATGCCAGGTTTCCTGCTCGCCATGGGTCGGCACGTCGGCCGGGGGTTGGCCCTGACCGAACTGATGAAGAAGCACCACCCGGAGGAGCCGCACTGGTATCTCGCCGTCATCGGCAGCGATCCCGGCGTGCGCGGCACCGGGTTCGGGCAGGCGTTGATGCGGGCCCGGCTGGACCGCGCCGACGCCGAGGGCGCGCCGGCCTATCTGGAGTCCAGCAACCCGGACAACATTCCCTACTACCAGCGTTTCGGGTTCGAGGTGACCGGGGAGATCAAGGTGCCCGACGGGGGCCCGAGCCTGTGGCCGATGTGGCGGCAGCCACGGTCGGGGTGATGTGGCGGCAGCCACGGTCGGGGTGATGTGGCGGCAGCCACGGTCGGGGTGATGTGGCGGCAGCCACGGTCGGGGTGATGTGGCGGCAGCCACGGTAGTCCGTCAGGACCAGGAGTACTCGGCGCGCAGCCGGGAGGCCACCACACCGAAGGCGACGCGGTCGAGGATCGCGCCCTCGCGCCGGATGCTCTCCTCGGGCACGTCGAGCACCCGGTCCAGCCGCACCCAGCTGGCCCGGCCGTCGTAGTCCCAGTCGCCGCTGCCGATCCCCACCCAGTTCGGGTCGTCGCGGTGGTGGTCCTGGCTGGACAGCATCAGGCCGAGCAGTGTGCTGCGGTCCCGGCCCACCACCAGCACGGGCCGGTCCTTGCCGCGGCTCGGGTCGTCCTCGTAGGTCACCCAGGTCCACACGATCTCGCCCGGGTCGGCCTTACCGTCCAGGTCGGGTGCGTAGACGATCTTGCGGGCCCGGTGCGCGGTCGGCACGAAATTGCTGGCCACCGGCCGACCCGGGGGCAGCGCGGGGCCGGCCGGCCCCGACGTCGCCGCCAGCGCGTCCAACCCGATCCGGATACCGTGCTGGATGCCGCGCTGCACGGTGTCCGATCGCTGCAGCTGACGGACCAGTTTGGGTGCCTCGTTGAAGACCAGCCGCTGCAGTGTCTTCAAATACGATGACGATGGCGCCATATCCGCCAAGCATAGGCGCTGCCGGGGTGCCTCGATTGTGTCGCGACGGCCCGCGATCGATACTGTTGATGAGCCTTTCCCCGCCGAGATGACGTCGGCTCGTCCCGTTCACCAGGAGATTCCCATCAGCAGCTTCGCCGACAAGACCTTCACCGCGCCGGCGCAGATTCGGAACTTCTGCATCATCGCCCATATCGACCATGGCAAGTCCACCCTGGCCGACCGCATGCTGCAGCTGACCGGCGTGGTCGACGAGCGTTCGATGCGTGCCCAGTACCTGGACCGGATGGACATCGAGCGGGAACGCGGCATCACGATCAAGGCGCAGAACGTGCGGCTGCCGTGGGAAGTGGACGGCGAGCAGTTCGTGCTGCACCTGATCGACACCCCCGGCCACGTCGACTTCACCTACGAGGTGTCCCGCGCGCTAGAGGCCTGCGAGGGTGCGGTGCTGCTGGTCGACGCCGCCCAGGGCATCGAGGCGCAGACGTTGGCCAACCTGTACCTGGCGCTGGACCGGGATCTGCACATCATCCCGGTGCTCAACAAGATCGACCTGCCCGCCGCCGACCCGGAGCGCTACGCCGGGGAGCTCGCCCACATCATCGGCTGCGAGCCGTCCGATGTGCTGCGGGTGTCCGGCAAGACCGGTGAGGGCGTGGCCGAACTGCTCGACCATGTGGTGCGCGAGATCCCGCCACCGCAGGGCGACCCGGACGCCCCGGCACGGGCGATGATCTTCGACTCGGTCTACGACATCTACCGCGGCGTGGTCACCTACGTGCGCGTCGTCGACGGAAAGATCACCCCGCGCGAGCGCATCGCGATGATGTCGACCGGCGCCACCCACGAACTCCTCGAGGTCGGCATCGTCTCACCCGAACCGAAGGCCTCCGACGGGCTCGGCGTCGGCGAGGTGGGCTACCTGATCACCGGCGTGAAGGACGTGCGCCAGTCCAAGGTCGGTGACACGGTGACCACGGCGCGCCACGGCGCCAAGGAGGCCCTGACCGGCTACCGCGAACCCAAGCCGATGGTGTACTCGGGCCTGTACCCGGTGGACGGCTCGGACTACCCGGTGCTGCGGGAGGCACTGGACAAGCTGCAGCTCAACGACGCGGCGCTGACGTACGAGCCGGAGACCTCGGTGGCGCTGGGGTTCGGCTTCCGATGCGGCTTCCTCGGGCTGCTGCACATGGAGATCACCCGCGAGCGCCTGGAACGCGAGTTCAACCTGGACCTGATCTCGACCGCGCCGAACGTGGTGTACCGCGTCGTCAAGGACGACGGCACCGAGATCATCGTGACCAACCCGTCGGACTGGCCCGAGGGCAAGGTGCGGTCGGTGTTCGAGCCGGTGGTCAAGACCACGGTGATCGCGCCGAGCGAGTTCATCGGCACCATCATGGAGCTATGCCAGTCCCGCCGCGGCGAGCTCGGCGGCATGGATTATCTGTCGCCCGAGCGGGTCGAGCTGCGCTACACGATGCCGTTGGGCGAGATCATCTTCGACTTCTTCGACTCGCTGAAGTCGCGCACCCGCGGCTACGCCAGCCTGGACTACGAGGAGGCCGGTGAGCAGGAGGCCGATCTGGTCAAGGTCGACATCCTGCTGCAGGGCGAGGCCGTCGACGCGTTCAGCGCGATCGTGCACAAGGACGGCGCCTCGGCCTACGGCAACAAGATGACCACCAAGCTCAAGGAGCTGATCCCGCGCCAGCAGTTCGAGGTGCCGGTCCAGGCCGCGATCGGGTCGAGAATCATTGCGCGCGAGAACATCCGCGCCATCCGCAAGGACGTGCTGTCCAAGTGCTACGGCGGTGACATCACCCGTAAGCGCAAGCTGCTGGAGAAGCAGAAAGAAGGCAAGAAGCGGATGAAGACCATCGGCAGGGTCGACGTCCCGCAGGAGGCGTTCGTCGCGGCGCTGTCCACCGAGTCCACCGCCGACAAACCGAAGAAGTAGCCCGACATGGCCGGCCGGATCTGGATGCTGGTCGTGCTGATCCTGTCCGTGTCGGGATGCGTCAGCGTCGTCGACGGCGCCGCGGTGCGCGGCTGGAGCGACGACGTCGAGCAGATCCTGCTGAGCGACCGGCGGCTCAACGAACTGCTGGGGAGCCGGGAGATCGACACCACCCAGGTGTTCCACGAGATGACCGACGAGACCGACGACATCTCGCACCCGGAGTGCGTGGGGGCGATCTACACCGCCGAGGAACCGATGTACGCCGACACCGGGTACACGGCGGTGCAGACCCGGATCGGCAGTGAACCCGGCGAATACTACGTGCACTGGGTGCAGCAGACCGCGGTCATCGTACCCACGGCGGAGGTGGCTGCCGAGTTCGTCGACCAGACCGCGCAGGTCTGGCAGGACTGTGCCGGCACGACGGTCACCGTCGACGACGGTGACGTCGGCTACGACTGGCAGCTGCAACAGATCGACCGCCGCGACGGGGTGCTCAGCCAGCTGTCCACCGACCCGGAGTTCGGTGACTGGGGCTGCCAGCACGCGATGGGGGCGGTGTCCACGGTGATCGTCGAGGCGCTGGTCTGCAGCGAGCGGATCGACGAGGAAGCCAGGACGCTGGTCGCCGAGATACTCGCCAACGCTGGGTAGCGGAGTTACTCGCAGGCTGATCGAAACTCCGTCTGCTCCAACTCCCTTGTCCGGCAGAGTGTGTGGGAACCGCCGCCGGAGAACCCCGGCGGCGCCGGCGTCGGACGGCGCCGGGCGGACCTACCGTGGCGACATGGAGGAAACGCCGACGCCATGGCTGATCGCCGAAGCCGTCAACGCCTCGGGTGCCTCGGTGATGTGCGTGTGGGTGAGCATGCTGGTCGGTGCCGCCATGGTGCTCCTCGGTGGCATCCTGCTGTGCGCCTGAGGCGTTGGCGCTGAAGCTGAACCGGACCTCACGCGGGCGTCGCACCCACGTCGATGCTGATCGTGCGCCGTTGGCCGTACTTCACGAAACCGAGCCGCTGCAGGATCGGCGACGAGGTTCGTCCGGCATGAACCAGCGCCAAGGTGGCCCCGCGCGACGCTGACCCGGCCAGCCGGGCATGCACCAGGGCCCGATAGACACCGCGGCCCCGCATCGCCGGCACCACCGCCGCTCCCCAGAACCGAGCGACGTCACCCACGAGGGTGAAACCACCTGTGCCAGCTGATATCTGGTCCCAGTAGGCGAGGAACCCGCCTGGGCTCAACCTCGAACAGGCGCCGGCGACGTCATCGGCCGACGGTGGGGCGTAGCCCCAAGCGGCATGTGTGGTCCGTTCGAATTCGACAACCTGCTCATAGGTCGAGAGTTCGACCACGTCGACGTCATCCGGAACGGGGATAGGTCGTCGGTCGAAAACGGTGTGCTCTGCGGCCAGCGCGCCGCGGTACGACATGAGCGTCGCGTCGCCGCCGACGAGATAGAGCTCGTAGTGGCCTGCGGTGACGTGCTCCGCAGTCGGGGGGGTACCACGGCGAGCCCCACACTGCCGGGACTGCTCGAGGATCCGTTCCGGTGTCCACACCACGAGCAGTCAACCCCGGCCGCGCGCTCACCGCCAGCGAGTGCGCGCTGTTGCACGCGACACGCCGTGTGCGAGCGGACAGACGCGCGCGCTCGCGGGGCAGAGGGAGGGGCAGGGCGGGGGCAGGGGTGGTGGCGGCGAGAAGAATCACGCTGACTCCAATAATTGAGCAAAACCTGTGGCGTTCCTACGGTGCACGTGAGCATCACCCATCAGCCGAGAAGGACGCCCGTAATGCCTGAAGCAACGCTGCCCGACGAGAGCCTGACGGCAAAAACTGCCGCACCGCCGGAGGGACGCCGGCTGCACGGCAATCTGGGCGTCGCCTCGATCGTGTTCATGGTCGTCGCCGCGGCCGCCCCGCTCGGCGTGATCGGCGGTGTGGTGCCGCTCGGCCTGGCCAACGGCAACGGCGCCGGGTTCCCGGCGACGTTCATCGTGGCGACGGTGATCCTGCTGCTGTTCTCGGTGGGCTTCACCGCGATGACCCCGCACGTCGAGGAGGCGGGCGCGTTCTTCTCCTACGTCCGCAAGGCGCTGGGCTTCCCGGCCGGCATCGGCATCGCGTTCGTGGCCATCGTCAGCTACGTCGCGCTGGAAGCCGGCGTGTACGGCCTGCTCGGCCCGGCCGGCGGTGCCATCGTCGAACTGTTCGGCGGGCCCGCCATCCCGTGGTGGGCGTTCGCCGCGGCCGCGTTCGCGGTGACCACCTACCTGGGCTACCGCAACATCGAGCTGTCCAGCCGGGTGCTGGCCGTGCTGCTCACCGCCGAGATCGCCATCGTCGCGATCCTGGATCTGGTGATCGTCGCCCAGGGCGGCGACCACGGCCTGTCCTCGGGCATCGTCAACCCGCAGGCCATCTTCTCCGGATCCCTCGGCATCGGACTGCTGTTCGCGATCATCAGCTACGTGGGCTTCGAAGCCACCGCGATCTTCCGCGACGAGGCCCGCACCCCCGAACGCACGATCCCGCGGGCCACCTACGTCTCGCTGCTGCTGATCGGCATCTTCTACGCGATCACCAGCTGGGCGCTGGTGTCCGGGTGGGGCGACGAGCAGGCCATCGCACACGCCACCGACAACGGCGGAACGTTCCTGGGAGACACCGCGGCCCGCTACATCGGCACCGTCGGCGCCGACGTCATCACCGTGCTGTACTTCACCAGCCTGTTCGCCTGCATCCTGGCGTTCCACAACGTCGCGTCGCGCTACATCTTCGCGCTGGCCCAAAAGGACGTGCTGCCCGCATCGTTGAGCGCGCCGCACACCAAACACGGCTCCCCGCACCAGGCTTCGCTGTGGATCTCCGCCGTCGTCGCGGTCAGCGTCGTCGCGGCGGTGCTGTTCGACCTCGATCCGGCCGCGCAGTTCTACACCTGGTTCGCCGGTACCACCACCGTCGGCATCGTCGTGCTGCTGATCGCCACCAGCGTCGCGGTGCTGGTGTTCTTCGGCAAGGACCGGCGCGGCTACTCGCAGTGGCGGGTCCGGATCGCCCCGGCCCTGGGCCTGGCCGGGCTGCTCGGGTCGCTCGGCCTGATCCTGGCCAACCTCAGCGACCTGGTCGGTGGCTCGAGCGTGCTGGCCTGGGTCATCCTCGGCGTGCTGGTCGGGGCGTTCGCCGCCGGTGTCGCGGTCGGGTCGAAGGTGGGCACCCGATGACCCAGACCGCGGACGTGAACGCGGCGCTGGACTCGGTGCGCGCCGCAATCGCCGACGGGTCGCTCACCGAGATCGAGGTGGCCTGGAGTGATCCGTTCGGGCATTCGGCGGGCAAGCGGATCCCGGCCGCCCAGTTCCTCGACCGGGCCACCGGCACTGGTTTCGCGTTCTGTGAAGCGGCGCTGGGCTGGAACACCGACGGCACCGTCATCGACTCGCTGAAGCTGACCAACTGGGCCGGTGGCTATCCGGATGTGTATGCGGTTCCCGACCTTTCCACGTTCACCTGGCTGCCGTGGCGCCCGGGAGTCGGACACGTGATCTCCGACATCGTCACCCATCACCGCACCCCGTCGCTGCTGGACCCGCGCGCCGTGCTGAAGCGGGTCCTCGACCGGCTGGCACGGCTGGGATACACCGCCAAGGTCGGCGTCGAGTTCGAGTTCTACCTGCTCGAGACCGACGGCTCACCGATCATCGACGCCATCCAGGCCTACTCGCTGGAGAACGCCAACGCGCTGGACCCGCTGATCGCCGACCTGTACCAGACGCTGGGCGCGTTCACCCGGCTCGAGGGGATCCAGACCGAGTACGGGCCCGGCCAGGTCGAGACGAACCTGGTGTACACCGACGCGCTGGCCGCCGCCGACGACAGCGCTCGGTTGAAGTACGCGGCCAAAGAGGTGGCCCGCAGGCATGGCAAGCTGGCCAGCTTCATGCCAAAGCCGTTCTCCGACCACTCCGGAAGCTCGGCGCACCTGCACATCTCGCTGTGGCAGGACGAGCGGCCGGTGTTCGCCGCGGTCGACGGCGCCGAGAGCCAGGTCGCGCGCCACGCCATCGCCGGGCTGTTCGAACACCTGCCCTCGATCACGCTGTTCGGCGCGCACTCGGTCAACGCGTACCGCCGATTCGCCCCGGACACCTTCGCCCCGGACACCGTCAACTGGAGCCGTGACAACCGCAGCGCGGCGATCCGCTCGCTGGTGGAGGACCCGCCGGAAGCATCCCGGATCGAATTGCGCTCGGGGGCATCCGATTCCAACCCGTACTGGCTGATCGCCTCGGCGCTGGCGGCGATCATCGCCGGGTTGGAGGCGCGCCGGGAACCGCCCGAGGCCGCGACCGGCAACCTCTACGGCCGGGGCACGCCGTTGCCCGACTCGCTGGGCACCGCGGTAGCACTGGCCACCCAGGACGACACCATCCTGGAGATCCTGGGCGCCGACTCGGTGCAGGACTTCGCGACCATCGCGCACAGTGAATGGCAGCGGTACGTCACCCACGTCAGCGACTGGGAGCGCGACCGTTACCTGAGCCGGTCATGACCGGAGGGGGTGCGCCGCGCTTCGGGGTGTGGGCGCCGGTCTACGGCAACCACGGCGCCCGGCACCATCCCCACGACGCCCCCGACGCCGGCTACCGACGCAACCGTGACCTCATCGTGCACGCCGAACAGGTCGGTTTCGACGCGACGCTGGTGGCCCAGCACGTGATCCACCCCAGCGACGTCGAGGACGACGTGCTGGAGACGTGGTCGACGCTGGCCGCCCTGGCCGAGGCCACCGACCGCATCGAACTGATCGGCGCGATCAAGCCGCTGCTGCTGAATCCGTTGGTGTTCGCCAAGATCGCCGGCAATATCGCCGACATCTCCGGGGGCCGGCTGTCGATCAACGTCGTCAGCGGCTGGTTCCTGCCGGAGCTGGAGGCCCTCGGGGTCGGCGCGCTCGATCACGACGACCGCTACGCCTACACGCGCGAATGGCTGGCCACGGTGACCGCGCTGTGGGCGGGCAAGCAGGTCGACACCGGCGGCAGGCAGCCCGCGCTGGCGCGGCCCGCGCCGCGCATCGTGCCGCCGATCTACGTCGGGGGTGAGTCCGAACCGGGCCGTGCGCTGGCCGCCGAGACCGCCGATGTGTTCTTCATCAACGGCAGGCCGCTGGCCGACACCGAGGAGGTGATCGCCGACCTGCGTGCCCGCCGGGTGGGCCACCCGCCGCTGCGGTTCGGGCTGTCGGCCTTCGTCATCGCCCGCGATACCGACGAGCAGGCCCGAGCCGAGGCCGCGCACCTGCAGGCACTCGTCGACGCCGAAGCCCGGCCGGAGATCTCCGGCGGCACGGACCCCAAGACCCAGATGTACAAGGTGCTCGCCGGCACCAGCCGGGTCGGCTCCAACGGCGGCACGCTGGCCGGCCTGGTCGGCAGCTACGACACCGTCACCAAACGGATCGCGGCCTTCCACACCGCCGGCATCGAGCTGTTCATGCTGCAGTTCCAGCCGCTGGAGGCCGAGTTGGACCGCTTCGCCACCCACATCATCCCGAGATTTCGTTAGACATAAGGAGATTCGATGACCCTCACGGTGGACGGTCAGGTCGCGGACCAGGTGACAGGGGATGTCGCCGAACGGCTGGGCCGGCTGACCCCGATCGTCGCGTCGTTGCGCGCCGAGGACCCGCAGGCCGAGCAGGACCGGGTGCTGCAGCACGACGCGGTCGCCGAGTTGCGCCGCACCGGGGTGCTCGCGCTGCGGGTCCCGCAGCGCTACGGCGGCCCGGGCGGCAGCGTGCGCGACGTGTTGTCCGCGGTCATCGACATCGCCTCGGGCAGTTCCAACGTCGCGCAGGCGCTGCGGGCGCACTTCGGGTTCTCCGAACGATTGCTCAGTAACCGTGCCACCGAGGCCGAGCGGGCCGAGTGGTTCCCGAAGATCAACGCGGGCTTGGTGTTCGGCAACGCCATCACCGACGCCAAGGGCCGAGCACCGTCCAGCTCGGACACCACGGTGCTGCCCGACGCGGCCGGGGTGCTGCGGCTCAACGGCCACAAGTTCTACTCGACCGGCACGCTGTACGCCGACGTGATCGCGGTGTCGGCGGTCGACGCCGACGGCAACGACGTTCAGGTGGTGGTGCCCACCGACCGTGCCGGTGTCGAATTGTTCGACGACTGGGACGGTTTCGGGCAGCGCACCACCGCCAGCGGCGCCACCCGGTTCACCGAGGTAAAGGTGCAGCCCATCGAGGTGATCACGGTGTCCGACGGCAGCCGCCTCGGGCACAGCACCACGTTCCTGCAGCTGTACCTGGCCGCGGTCGGGGCGGGCATCGCCAAGGCCGTCCGCGCCGACGCCGTCGACTTCGTCACCACCCGGGCGCGCCCGGCCGCGCACTCGCTGGCCCAGCGCGCCGGTGACGACCCGTTCGTGCTGCACGCCGTCGGGGAGATCGCCGCGGCCGCCGCGGCGGCTGAGGCGCTGGTCCTCTCGGCGGCGGACACGCTGGACACCCTTGTGGATTCCGGTGCGCAGGCCGACCCGGACGCACTCGCCGAGGCGGCGGTGGTGGTGGCGCAGGCCCAGCTGGTCGCCGAGCGGTTGACGCTGGAGGCCGCGCAGCGGCTGTTCGACACCGGCGGCGCGTCGGCGACGTCGCGGAAGCTGAACCTGGACCGGCACTGGCGCAACGTACGCACCGTCGCCAGCCACAGCCCCCTGGACTACAAGGCGCACGCCGTCGGCAACTACCTGGTCAACGGGACCACCCCGCCAGCCAGCGGCTACTTCTGACCGATGGCCTCCAGCGCGCGCCGGGCGTAGGCGCGCACGTCGGCGTCGCCGTCGCCGAGGGCGCCGGCCAGCGCGGCCCGGGCGGCCTGCTCCGACGGTGCCCACCGGGTCAGGCTGAGCACCGCGGCCTTGCGGACGTCCAGGTGCGGGTCGGTCAGCGCCCGCGCCAGCGGCGGCACCGCCGTCGACGGGGTCGGCGCCCCGGCCAGGGCGCGAGCCGCGCCCTGGCGGATCTGCCACGCCGAGGCGGCCAGCGCGGTCTCCACCGTCGAGACATCGCCGTCGTCCCAGCCGATCGCGCCGATCGCCGCCAGGGCGGCGGCCCGCACCAGCGGGTCGGGATCGTCCATCAGGCGACGCACCGCCGCCGCGCCGGCGCCCAGCGTGCCGAGCCCGGTGGCCACCGCGATGCGCACCTCCCGGTTCGGGTCCGACCGAGCGGTCGCCACACCGTCGGCATCGTCGACGGACACCAGCGCGCGGACGGCCTCGATGCGCACCCGGTGGTCCGGGTCGCCGATCGCGCGCCGGTACGACGTGGGATCTCCGACCCGGCGGCTGCTGAGCACATGGACCGCAACCCCGCGCACCAGCGGATCGGTCGAATCCAGGTGATCAGCAACGGTTTCCGGGTTCGGCAGCACCTCGACCAGTTCCCGGATGCCGTCGGCGGCCACTTGGCGCACCTGCAGGCTCGGGTCGGCCAGCGCCGCGATGAGCGGCGTGTGGTAGCCCTCGCACAGGTGCTCGGTCAGCGCGTCGACCGCGGTGCGGCGCACCCCCGGATCGGCGTCGGCCAGGAAGGGTCGCAGGTCGTCGAGCGTCGGTTCGTCGAAGGCCAGCACGGCCGCGATGCGCGGTGAGGGTGGTGGGGCGGTGGCGGGGTCGGGCACCCGGGACACCTCCGAGGCCGGGGGTCGGTGACCCACCAGCGGCGGTTGCGCCACGGCGACCGGTTCGGTTTCCCCGCTGGGCAATTCGTCCAGCCCCGGCACCGGGACGAAATAGGGGGCGACCGGCCGCTTGAGGAATTCGATGTCGCCGTCGGTGGTCTTGCACAGATTGAGGTGGTAGCGCCATTCCACGTCGTCGCGTTCGGGCAGATCGCTGCGCTCGTGGTAGAGCCCCCAGCGGGACTCGGTGCGGGTCAGCGACGAGCGGGCGGCCATCTCCGCGCAGTCGCGGATGAACGACACCTCCACCGCACGCATCAACTCGTGCGGCGTGGTCGCCCCGATCCCGGCCACCTCCTCGCGCATCCGGTCGAACGTCTCCACCGCCAGCGACAGCTTGGCCGCCGTCTTCGGCGGGGCAACATAGTCGTTGACGAAGCGGCGCAGCTTGTACTCGACCTGGGGTTGCGGCGGGCCGTCGGGCTGACGGGCCGGCCGGTAGATCAGCTCGTGGGCGGCCGCGATCTGCTCGGCCGGCAACTGTTGTGGTGCCGCGACCTCGGCGAGGGTGCCGGCGGCGTGCGCGCCGGCCAGATCACCGTAGACGAACGCGCCGATCATGTAGTTGTGCGGCACGCACGCCAGGTCACCGGCGGCATACAGGCCGGCCACCGTGGTGCGGGCGTTCTCGTCGACCCACACCCCGGACGCGGAATGCCCACTGCACAACCCGATCTCGGAGATGTGCATCTCGATGTCGTGGGTGCGGTAGTCGTGGCCCCGGTTGGCGTGGAAGGTGCCGCGGGTGGGCCGCTCGGTGGTGTGCAGGATGCTCTCGAGCGTGGTCAACGTCTCGTCGGGCAGATGGCTGACCTTCAGATAGATGGGCCCGCGCGCGGATTCGATCTCGCTCTTGACCTCGGCCATCATCTGACCGGACCAGTAGTCGGAGTCCACGAACCGTTCTCCGTGGGCGTTGACCTGGTAGCCGCCGAACGGGTTTGCGACATACGCGCACGCCGGCCCGTTGTAGTCCTTGATGAGCGGGTTGATCTGGAAGCACTCGATGCCCGAGAGCTCGGCGCCGGCATGGAACGCCATCGCGTAGCCGTCGCCGGCGTTGGTGGGGTTCTCGTAGGTACCGTACAGGTAGCCCGACGCGGGCAGGCCGAGCCGGCCGCACGCCCCGGTGGCCAGGATGACGGCCTTCGCGGCGACCACCACGAACTCACCGGTGCGGCTGTTGAGCGCCGCCGCACCGACCGCCCGGCGTTGCCCGTCGACCTCCTCGGTGAGCACGCGCACCGGCACCAGCCGGTTCTCGATGCGGATCCGCTCCCGCATCGACCGCTGCCGCAGCACCCGGTACAGCGCCTTCTTGACGTCCTTGCCCTCGGGCATCGGCAACACATAGGAGCCCGAGCGGTGCACCCGGCGCACCGCGTACTCGCCGTGCTCGTCCTTCTCGAACTTCACGCCGTAGCGCTCGAGGCGCTGTACTATCGCGAATCCGCGGGTCGCGGTCTGGTAGATGGTGCGCTGGTTGACGATTCCGTCGTTGGCGCGGGTGATCTCGGCGACGTAGTCCTCGGGGGTGGCCTTGCCGGGGATGACGGCGTTGTTGACGCCGTCCATGCCCATCGCCAGCGCACCGGAATGGCGGACGTGGGCCTTCTCCAACAGCAGCACCTGCGCGCCGTGCTCGGCGGCGGTCAGGGCGGCCATCGTGCCCGCCGTGCCACCACCGATGACGAGAACGTCGCAGTCGAGGCGGATCGCGTCGTCGAGTGCGGGTACGTCCACTAGCTGACCAACTCCGAATGATCCAGTGCGGCAATCACGTCGGCCCGCAATGCGGTGCGGGCCACGGTGGTGTCGCGGGGTGCGGGCACGTCGAGCAGCGCACGCAGCGGCTGGCCGGCCCGGCCGAGCACGGCGATCCGGTCGCCGATCAGCAGCGCCTCGTCGACGTCGTGGGTGACGAACACGATCGTGGTCGGATGCGCCCGCCAGGTGTCGATGAGCAGCCGTTGCATGGTGGCGCGGGTCTGGGTGTCCAGCGCGCCGAACGGCTCGTCCATCATGACCGCGCGGGGGGCGCCGGCCAGGCCGCGGGCCAGCTGCACCCGTTGCCGCATGCCGCCGGACAGGCTCTTGGGCAGATAGCCCTCGAAGCCGGCCAACCCGACGTCGGCGATCCATTTCAGCGCCTCCGCGCGCCGGCCCTGCCGCGCCCGCCCGGCCAGCTTCAGCGCCAGCTCGACGTTGGATTGCACGGTGCGCCACGGCAACAGGGCGTTGTCCTGGAACACCATGGCGCGGTCGCGGGACGTGGTGGTGACCGGGACACCGTCGGCGAGCACATCGCCGGCGTCGGGCCGCAGCAGCCCGGTCAGCGCACGCAGCACGGTGGACTTGCCGCACCCGGACGGCCCGGTCAGCACCAGGATCTCGCCCGCGCGCACCTCGAGGTCCAGACCGTGCACCACCGGTGCACCGCCGTAGGACAGCACCAGCCCGCGCAGCGTGAGGCTCATCGCACTCATCGTGTTCCTCTGCTCTTCACACGAGGGCTCATCGTGAAACCTCCTCGCCCCGCGGCAGCCACCGCGTCACCCGGCGGCCGATCACCTCGACCGCCGCCGACGTGGCGAAGCCCAGGACGCCGATGGTGATGATGCCGACGAACACGTCCGGGTACGCCAGCACGGTATAGGCCTGCCAAGTGCGGTAGCCGACGCCGAGGCGACCGGAGATCATCTCCGCGGAGATCACACAGATCCAGGCCACCCCGATCCCGACGGACAGACCGCCGAACACACCGGGCAGGATGCCGGGCAGCACCACCCGGACGATGACGTCGGCGCGGCTGCCGCCCAGCGTGCGCACCGAGTCCTCCCACAGCGTCGGCAACGCCCGCACGGCGTGGCGGGTGCTGACCATGATCGGGAAGTAGGCGGCCACGAAGGTGATGAACACGATCCCGGCCTCGTCGCTGGGGAACAGCAGGATCGCCACCGGCACGATCGCGATCGCCGGGATCGGCCGGGCCAGCTCGGTCAGCGGACCGAAGACATTGGCGAACCGCGGGGAGCGGCCCAGCATGATGCCGGTGACGACACCGGCGACCGCGGCGATCGCGAACCCGGTCAGGATGCGGATCAGCGACTGTCCCAGGTCGAGCCAGTACTCCGGGGTGCCCAGCCGGTTGCCGAACGCGGTCAGGATCTCCCCGACCGTGGGCAGCGTATCGAACCGCAGCCAGAGCCGAACATCGTTGGCGGTCAACAGCTGCCACAGCCCGATCGCCGCCGCGACCGACCCGATTCGAACCAGCCAGGACGGCCAGGCGGAGCGCCGGCGCGAGCCGGCCGGCCGCGCGACCGGGGCGACGACGGCGGGGGAGTCGGTGGTCAGCACCGCCGGCGGGGTGCTCACACCGCCCCCGTTACGGCCTGCTGGTAGTCCACGACGGCGGCGCCCGAGTGCGCGGCAATGTAGCGCTGCGCGCCGGCGGTGGTGCCGAACGGCAGGTGCCGCGGACCGTCCTTGACCCACACCGACTTGTCGGCGAACCAGCGGGTGCCGAACTCGGTGTCGGGCACGTAGGCCACCCGCACGGTCTGCCCGGCGGCGTCGGCAGCGCGGATCGCACGCAGCAGGCAGTCCGGGTTCGCCGCCGGCTGGGTGGCCTCGGCGCCGTCGATCCACAGCTCCCCGGCCAACCGGGCGTCGGTGACCGCGACGTCACAGACCGGGTCCTGCCCGCGCAGCGCCGACGGGTTCGCCGTGGTCTCGACCGCGGCTTGGTAGTCCTGCCCGCGGTCGGCGAACGCCTTGCGCAGCGCGGTGTCCGACACGAAGCCCTCGACGTCCAGCGGCGCGAACTCACCGATGGACTGCAGATAGGGGATGTCGCCCTCGAGGGCCGCCACCAGTTCGGGTTTGAGGGTGGTGTCGAAGCTGGTGCCGCCCGGGCCGTTGTAGAGGTAGACGACCTCCTGCGGCAACCCGCTGCCCTCGGCGACCAGCTCGGCGGCCTCGAGAGGGTTGTCGTTGAGGAACTCGGTGGCGTCCAGCTGCGCCTGCAGGAACGCGTCGAGCACCTCCGGGTGGGTGCCGGCGTAGTCGCGCCGTACCACCACCCCGTGGAAGGTGGGGTAGTCGCCTTCAGCGCCGTCGTAGAGCAGCACGGCCTTGCCCTGGAAGGCCAGCAGTCCCGGCCAAGCGACGAACTGCGAAAGTGCCTGGGCCTGACCAGATTCCAGTGCCGATGCGCCCACCTGGGGTTGCTGGTTGAGCACCTCGACACCAGTCTTGGGGTCGATTCCGGCGTTGTCCAGTGCGCGCACCAGCGTGCCGTGGCCGGCGGAGCCGACGCTGGCGGAGACCTTCTGCCCCTTCAGGTCGGCGATGCTGCGGGCCGGCGAGTCCGGCGGTACGACGACCATGTTCAGCGACCCGGTGGGGCTGTACCCGGTGACCGACACCAGCTCGGTGCGGGCCCGTTCGTTGGCCTGCGTCTTGGATCCGTTGATCAGCAGCGGATAGTCACCCATCGAGCCGATGTCGATCTTCTCGGCCACCATTTGCGCGGTGATCGGCGCGCCGGTGTCGTAGTCCTGCCATTCGACCCGGTAGTCCACCCCCGACGTCTTGGTGATGTCGGCCAGGCGCTGTTCGAGGAAACCCTTGGCCCGCAACAGTGTTCCTGCGGTGACGGTGTTGATGGTCTTGGACTGGTAGCCGACGACCACCGTGACGGTGTCATCGGATCCGCTCCCCGAATCCAGTGTGCAGGCGGTCAGCGACACGGCGGTGGCGGCGGTGAGCAGGGCGGCGAAAGCGCGTTTCATGGCGGCTCTTTCGGTGTCAGCGGATCAGATAGGGCATGTTGACGGTGACGGCGCCGGTGGGACAGCGCGCGGCGCACGGACCGCAGTACCAGCACTCGTCGACGTGCATGTAGGCCTTGCCGTTGTCGGGGTTGATGGCCAACGAGTCCAGTGGGCAGATCTCCACGCACAGCGTGCAGCCCTGGATGCACAGCGACTCGTCGATGGTGACGGGAACGTCGACACGCTGGTTGACCTGAGCCATCATTGCCCTCTGATCAAGTTGCTGCGCAGGGTGATCCGATCACCGCGCATCCGGATGTACTCCAGGTCGACGGGTCTGCCGTCGTCGAGGTGGGTGAGCCGCTCGAGCAGCAACAGTGAGGCGCCGTCGGGCACCTGCAGGATCGCCGCCGAGTGCGGGTCGGCCGGGACGGCTTCCACCGCGAGTCCGGCGTGGCCCAGCCGTTGGCCGCAGACGAGCTCGATCAGCGCGAAGACGTCGTTGCTCTCCAGTGAGTGCTCGAGCACCGCGTCGCCGATGTCGTGCGCCAGGTAGGTCATGTCCAGGCTCAGTGGCAGATCGCCCAGGTAGCGCAGCCGCTCCACGAACAGCACGGGCTCGCCGGGGTGCAGACCCAGTTTGTGGGCCACCGCCGGCGGGGCCGACACCGTCATCGTCGCCCGGACCTCGTTGCGGATCTCGCCGTAACCCTTGAACGTCTCCTTCAGCCCGACCAGTGCGTCCAGCCCGTGGTCGTACTTGCGGATGGCGACGTGGGTGCCGACCTTCGGTTCCCGGTCGATCAGGCCTTCGGCCTTGAGCACCGCCAGCGCCTCACGGACCGCGTTGCGTGAGACCAGGAACTCAGCGGCCAGCTCCGCTTCGGTGGGCAGGCCGTTCGGGTAGCCGCCTGCGTGGATCTGATGCCGGACCACATCGGCGACCAACCGGGCTTGGTCGGCCCGGGGTCGGCGCAGCGGCGTCGGCACAGGTTCGGCCATCCCGTCCCCTTCCCGTTCGGAATCAGCTGATGGCGACGCTAGGGCGGCGGCGGCCGATCACCGAACCGGGTCGCAACCTCGCCCCTCGGGTGCTCTCGCATTGCGCCGCCTGCGGGCGGCGGCGAGCTGCGCCAACCGGTCCCGGAGGCGTCATTGCGCCACCGCCGTGGGGCGCGCCAGCTTTGTGATCGCGATGAGCGGAATTCCCAACCCGTCACGGCGGGGTTGGGCCGAACCGGTCGCGCGGCGGCACCCGACGTGCTATCGAAGGTGTCATGCCGAGGAGAGCCGCCGCGACGGTCGGTGCCACGTGCGTGCTGCTCGCCGGGTGCGCGACGGGGGCGCCGGCCGACGAGCGGCCCGTCGTGCGCATCGCCGAGGCCGCCCAGCCGTCCCCGGTGCAGGCGCTGGGCCGGTTCCTGCCCAGCGTGGAGGAACTCGCCGCGGCGCTGGGCACCGGACCCAGCGGGTTCATGGGGCGGCTGGTGGAGGGCGGCAAGGACATGCTGCTGCGCAGCGTCGGAGTCGCCGAGGCGGTCCCGGCCGACTGCGTCGGCACCGCCTACCGGCTCGAGGAGGCCGTGTACGGCGGCAGCCCGGTGCAATCGGTGGCCAGCACATCGTGGGCCGGCGGTGGCTTCGATGGCCCGCCGGTGTCGGGGTTCTTCGGGGTGGTGCAGATGAGCAGTGCCGAGGCCGCGGCGGCGTTCTTCGCGGCCACCACCGAGCAGTGGCGCCGCTGCAACGGCCAGACGGTGGCGCTGCACCAGCCCGACCGCGGCGCCGACGACCTGACCAGGATCTCCGACGTCGCCTTCGGTCAGCAGGTGGTCTCGGCCAGCGTGCTGCGCGCCTCCAGCGCGCCGGGATCGCCGCCGAGCCTGCGGGCGCTCGGCCGGTCGGGCGACTGCATCGTCGAGGTCGAGCTGACCGACCCGCGCGGCGGCACCGGCGTGGCGCCGGCCGTGGCGATCACCGAACTGGTGCTGGACAAGATTTCGACGTTGCGCTGAGCATGCCGGCGCGCCAGCGGTGCAGGTGAGCGACAATAACGCGGTGAAACGCATCGTGGCCGTCCGCGGCGCCACCCTCGTCGGCGCGGTGACCGCAGTATCGGCGCTGCTCGCGGGATGTGTCAGCACGGTGGAGGGCACCGCGGTGCGGGGCCTGGGCGCGGGCCCGCTCAACGTTCCGCTGCTGCAGGAACCCCAGCTGGACGACATCCTGCTCACGATCGGTGAGCTCAACGGCATCGTCGGGTCGACCCAGATGAAGGTCACCAGCGAGATGGAGGAGATGACCGATCATTCCGCCGACGTCACCGATCCCGACTGCCTGGGTGCGGTCTACGGCGCGGAGGAACCGGTGTATGCGGGCAGCGACTGGATCGCGGTGCGCGACCAGGTGGCGCGCGAACCTGACGAGGACAACGACCACTGGGTCGAGCAGACGGCGGTGCTGTACCCGGCGGCCGCCAACGCCCAGGGGTTCTTCGAGGACTCCCAGGCCATCTGGCAGGACTGCGCCAACGACGCGATCGGCGTCGGGGACGGCGACTACCTGTGGCAGCTCGAGGACGTCGAGGTCGGGGACACGCTGATCACCCAGCTCACCCGGCAGGAAGGCGCCGACGGCTGGGCATGTCAGCACGCGCTGGCGGTGGTGTCCAATCTGACCGCCGAGACGTGGGCGTGCGGGTACAGCATCACCAACGAGGCCGCCGAGATCGCCAACGGCATGATCGAGAACGCGGCGAGATAGCCCCGGACCCCGTCGCAATGGACGCCGGGGGGCAGGCTCGAAACTTTCGCCGAAGGTGCGGCGGCGCAGGCTTTTTCCGTACGGGCCACTCGAACGGAAGTGAATGTATTGAAGCCTGCGGCGCCCGGGTGCCACGATAGGGTGCATGGGCGGGATCTGCGGGGGTGATTCGCGGGCGACGTCTTCCTCTGGCCGCGCTGTGCGGATGCACAGCCCAGCGGTGCGCAAAGTCCGGTAGTCACACGATGATTCGCGTCAGGCCGGCCGTACCGCAGGATGCGATGGCCGTCGCGCAGGCCCACGTCCGCGCCTGGCAGGTGGCGTATCGAGGATTGATACCGCAGGACTATCTCGACGGGCTACGCGCGGTGGAGCGCGGTGGCCGCTACAACTTCGAGGCGATGGTCCCCAGCGGGCCGTACACCCAGGTCGCGGTGGACGGCGACACGATCTGCGGACACGTCACGACCGGACACTCCCGGGACGGGGACCGGCCGGGCGACGGTGAGATCTGGGCACTCTACGTCGATCCGCTCCGGTGGGGCACGGGTGTCGGACGGTTCCTGATCGCCGCCGGGTGCGAACAGCTGCGCGGCCAGGGCCACGACGCGGCCCTGCTGTGGGTGCTCTCGGGCAACGCCCGCGCCCGCCGGTTCTACGAGCTCGCCGGGTGGCACTGGGACGGGACACAACGGACCGACGAGGCAGCCGGCTACCGCGTCGACGAAGTCCGTTACCGGCGGTCGCTGCTCAGCTAGCGCCGGTGGCCGCACCGTCCCGGCAAATAGAATCGCGCCGATTCCATAGCTGCCGCAGCGACTCTCGATGGAGCAAGCTGGCGCCAACATCAATGATCAGGTGACGAGTCACCCGGGTGCCGGCGTGGACATCCAGGCGGTGCCCGTCGCCGCCGGGAAGGCATCCACCGCATGACCGACGTCAGTCTGGCCCTCGGGCCGCCCGCTGCGGCCCCCACCGCCGCGGTATCCGCGCCCGCCACGCAACGTGAAGTTTTCCTACCCGGTGACGTGCGGCGCACCAGCGGCCAGGCCGCCCGGATCCGGCGGCTGCGCTGGCCACTGGGCATCTACACCACGCCCGTACTGGTGCTCGTCGTCTGGGAGATCCTCGCGCAGGCCGGAATCTTGCAACCCTCCTACGCACCCGCCCCGAGCGAGATCCTGGCCACCACCGTGACGCTGTGGCAGGACGGCACCCTGGGGCCCGACGTGGCGATCTCGCTGCAACGGGCCGGCGTCGGCCTGGCCATCGGGCTGACCGTGGGCATCATCGCGGGCACCCTCGGCGGTTTCCTGCGCACCGGTGAGTACCTCTTCAACGGCCTGGCGCAGATCTTCAACACCATCCCGCTGCTGGCGGTGCTGCCGCTGTTCGTGGTGTGGTTCGGCATCGACGAACTCACCAAGGTGCTGCTGATCGCGTTCGGCGCGGGTGTACCGATGTATCTGAACCTGTTCGCCGCGATCCGCGGCGTCGACCACCGCCTCATCGAGATGGCGCGCACCACCGGCGCGGGCCCCTGGCGGGTGGTCAGCCGGGTGCTGGTCCCCGGTGCGCTGCCCGGATTCCTTGTCGGGCTCCGGTTCTCACTGGCCTACAGCATCCTCGGCCTGGTCGCCGCGGAGACGGTGAACGCCAAGGAAGGCCTGGGGTTCATGATCACCCAGGCGCAGACCTACCTGCAGACGAACAAGGTGTTCGTGGGCCTGGTGATCTACTCGGTCCTCGGCCTGCTCGCCGACCAGTTCGTGCGGATCCTCGAACGGGTGCTGCTGCGCTGGCGACCCGCTTACGAGGCGCGATGAGCAGCCCCGCGCTCAGCGCGCCGCGGCAGCAGACCGGCGTGCTCGTCGAAGAGGTGGTGCGTAGCTTCGGCGACCGCGTCGTCCTCGACCACCTCGACCTGACCATCGGCGGCGAGGAACTCGTCGTGCTGCTCGGTCCGTCCGGCTGCGGCAAGAGCACGCTGCTGCGCCTGCTGGCCGGGCTGGACAAACCCGACGGCGGCCGCATCGAGGTGCCCGCCAAACGAGCCATCGTGTTCCAGGCCGACCGGCTGCTGCCCTGGCAGCGGGTACTGCGCAACGTCACACTGGGCCTGCGCGGACCCGACGCCGAGGAGAAGGCCCGCACGGCGCTGCGCGAGGTCAACCTGGGAGGACGCGAAAAAGCGTGGCCCAAACAGCTTTCCGGCGGTGAAGCACAACGCGTCGCGCTGGCCCGGGCGTTGGTGGCCGAGCCGGAGCTGATCCTGCTCGACGAGCCGTTCGCCTCGCTGGACGCGATCACCCGGGTCCGGATGCACGGCCTGGTCCGCGACCTGCGCCGCAAGCACCACGCCTCCATGCTGCTGGTCACCCACGACGTCGACGAAGCCATCGCCCTCGCCGACCGCATCGTCGTGATGAGCAACGGCCGCATCGGCAACGCCCACCGCGTCGAGCTGTCCGCCGCCGACCGCGAAGCCAGCATCGCCCGGGAGGAACTGCGGGCCGCCCTGCTGGCCGATCTCGGCGTCGCCAGCGGCCACGCGCATCACTGAAACCTCACCGTAGGAAACACAGGAGAATACATGTCTGGTAGGACTTTTCGGGCGCTGGGCGCCACCGTACTGGTGGCGGTGGCCGCGCTGTCGGCGGCCTGCGGGTCGGCCAAGCCCTCCGACGCCCCGCTGAGCTCGAGCGGTACGGGTGAGCACCCCGAGTGGAGCGGGCTCACCTTCACCCTCGGCGACAACGGCGGCGACGGCAGCGAGGAACTGGCCAAGGTCACCGGCGCGTTCGACGACGCGCCCTACGAGGTCAAGTTCGCCCGCTTCGACTACGGCCCGCCGCTGGTGCAGGCCGCCGCCACCGGCGACATCGACCTCGGCTACGTCGGCACCGTGCCGCCCATCACCGGTGCGGCCAAACAGTACGGCTTCAAGATCGTGGCCACCCAGCACGGCGCGGACCCGACCAAGGCCGCCGAGAACATCATCGTGCCCAAGGATTCCCCGATCCAGACCCTGGCCGACCTGAAGGGCAAGAAGATCGCCATCCCGCAGGGCAGTTCGGCGCACGGTCTGGCGCTGCTGGCGCTGAAGAGCGTCGGCCTGACCCCCGACGACGTCGAGTTCGTGTTCCTGCCGCCGGCCGCCGGGGCCACCGCGTTCAACACCGGCAAGGTGGACGCCTGGTCCATCTGGAACCCGCAGTCGGCGATCGCCGTCAGCGACGGCGCCCGCATCATCGCCAAGGGGTTGCCGCCGATCGACCAGGTCAACAACTACTACGTGGCCAACGAGAAGTCGCTCGACGACCCGGTCCGCCGGGACGCGCTGGCCGACGTGCTGACCCGGATCGCGCGCATCTTCCACTGGGCGCAGCAGAATCCCGAGGAGTACGCCAAGGCCATCGCCAAGGAGACCGGTGTCCCGATCGAGGACGCCAGGGCGACGGTGGAGGCCTACCCGTTCACGGTGACCCGGGTGCTGCCCGAGGACATCGCCGCCGAGCAGGCGCTCAGCGACGCGTTCTTCGAGGCCGGTGAGATCGACAAGAAGGTCGACGTCGCGGAGATCACCGACAACCTGCTGCCCGACGGCTTCGACGCCACGAAGCTGCCGTGATGAGCACGAACCGACGCGAACTGCACCTCAACGCGTTCCTGATGGAGGCCGGGCACCACGAGGCGGCGTGGCGGCTCCCGGAGAGCAACCCCCGCGCCGATTTCGATCTGGCGCACTGGATCACACTGGCGAAGCTGGCCGAGGAAGCCAAGTTCGACTCGCTGTTCCTGGCCGACGGGCCGGCCCTGACCGGTAGCGGCGAGTTCCGCCCGGGCGGGCAGCTGGAACCGTTGACGCTGCTGACCGCGCTCTCGCAGCACACCAGCAGGATCGGGTTGATAGCTACCATCTCCTCGACCTACAACGAGCCCTACAACCTGGCGCGGCGACTCGCCTCGGTCGACCACGTCAGCGCCGGCCGGGCCGGCTGGAACATCGTCACCTCCGCCGGCGCCGACGAAGCCGCGAACTTCGGCCTCGCCGACCGGCCCGACCACGTGACCCGCTACCTGCGCGCCGACGAATTCCTCACCGCCGCCAAGGCGTTGTGGGACAGCTGGGAAGCCGAGGCGGTGCTGGCCGACAAGGCCTCGGGCCGCTACGCCGACCCGGCCCGGCTGCACCGGATCGACTACACCGGCACCCACTTCCGGGTGGCCGGCCCGCTCAACGTGGAGCGGCCACCGCAGGGGTATCCGCTGCTGGTGCAGGCCGGCTCGTCGGAGGACGGCAAGGACTTCGCCGCCCGGCACGCCGAGGCCATCTTCACCGCGCACCAGACCTACGAACGCGCCGCCGACTTCTACCGTGACATCAAGGCCCGCACCGCCGCGGCCGGCCGCGATCCCGACGGTGTGCTGGTGCTGCCCGGCATCGTGCCGTTCATCGGCTCGACCGAGAAAGAGGCCAGGGAGCTCGCGCAGCGCTTCGAGGACCTGCAGGTCCCCGAATACGGTCTGCGGCAACTGGCGTGGAACTTCGAGACCGACCCGTCGGTGTTCGACCTGGACGCGCCGCTGCCGGACTTCATCCTGGCCCGGCCCACACTGGAAGGCTCGCAGAGCCGCTCGGATCTGATCATCGAGCTGGCGGTGCGGGAGAACCTGACGGTGCGGCAGATCCTGACCCGGTTGGGCGGCGGGCGCGGGCATTTCACGTTCATCGGCACCCCCGAGCAGGCCGCCGACACCATCGTCGCCTGGTTCGAGGGCGGCGCCGCCGACGGGTTCAACATCATGGCCCCGGCGTTGCCGTCGACCCTGGAGACCTTCATCGAGCACGTGCTGCCGATCCTGCGCGGCAAGGGGCTGTTCCGGGAGGACTACACGGGCACCACGCTGCGTGAGCACTACGGCCTGCCGGTACCGCCGAATCAGTTCCACCGCGATGCCTGACGCCGTTGCGGCGTTGTCCATCAAGGGGTTACGCAAGGTCTACCGCGGCGGGTTCACCGCGGTGCCCGGCCTGGACCTGGAACTGCCCGACGGCTCGTTCTTCGGCCTGCTCGGCCCCAACGGGGCGGGCAAGACCACGCTGATCGCCTCGGTGTGCAACATCGTCAGACCGACCGCGGGGCAGCTGACGGTGTTCGGGCACGACCACCGGAGCAGGGAGGCGCGGCGACTGATCGGCCTGGCCGAACAGGACATCAACGTCGACCGGTTCCTGTCGGTACGCCAACAACTGATCTACCACTGCGGCTACCACGGCACCGGCCGGCGGGCCGCGGTGCGCCGGGCCGACGAGATGCTGGCGCTGTTCGGGCTGGAAGCCAAGGCCGACGGCAGGGCCTACGAACTGTCCGGCGGCATGCAGCGCCGGCTCATCCTGGCCCGGGCACTGAGTCACCAGCCGCGGCTGTTGATCCTCGACGAACCGACCGCGGGGGTGGACGTCGAACTGCGCTCGGAGATCTGGCGGTTGCTGAAGGGGCTCAATGCCGCCGGCACGACGATCCTGCTCACCACGCACTATCTCGACGAGGCCGAGACCCTGTGCGACGAGATCGCGCTGATCCGGGCCGGCCGCATCGTCGACCGGGGCTCGGCGGCTTCGCTGCGGGACCGGTACGAGGCCCGCGACATCACCGAGGTCTACGAACGCGTCATCACCACCGAGGCAGCCCCGTGACCGTCGACGCGGCCACGACCGACGGGAGCGCGGCCGCCGCGTTCCGTCCCGACCGCTCGCCGCTGCTGTGGCTCGCCGAACGGGAAGTGTTGCGGTTCATCAACATCTGGCAGTACACGCTCGTCGGCCCGATCCTGGCCGCGGTGCTGTTCATCGTGGTGTTCGGCACCGTGCTGGCCCGTCACGTCGACACCATCGGCGGGGTGTCCTACGGCCAGTTCATCGTTCCCGGCCTGGTCACCCAGGCCATCGTCACGGTCGGGTTCATCAACGGCACGACCAGCCTGTTCGAGGCGCGCCGGGACCGCTACATCAACGACGTGTTCGCCAGCCCGCTGCGCTGGTGGGAGATCAACGCCGCGTTGGTGATCGGCGGGACGGTGCGCGGCATCATCGTCGGCGGCGGGGTGCTGGCGGTCGGGCTGCTGCTGACCGGCATCGGCGGCGTCGCCCGGCCTGCGGTATTCGTGTTCGGCACCATCGGCGTGCTGCTGGTGTCCGCCCAGATCGGGGTCATCGCCGGCAGTCTGGCCCGCTCGCTGGATCAGCTCTACGCCATCGACTCGGTGATCGTGCTGCCGCTGGCATTCCTGGGCGGGGTCTTCTACTCCGTCGACCAGTTGCCCGGGCCGGCCGACGGGTTCAGCCGCGTCAACCCGATCTTCTGGCTGGTGCAGGTGGAACGGATCGGCCTGCTCGGGCAGGGCGACGTCGGCGCGGGCGCGGCGTTGGTAGTGGTGTGGACGCTGGCGGTGCTGCTGACGGCCGGCTCGGCGGCCATCTTCGGCACCGACCGACTGAAGGCGTGAACCGCGGGGAAGGGATGGCTGTGATGACGGAAAACAATGCGGTCGAAACGCTTTCGACCGATGTACTGGTGGTCGGCGGGGGACCGGCGGGCACCTGGGCGGCGATCAAAGCGGCCCAGGCGGGCGCGCGGGTGGTGCTGGCCGACAAGGGGTACACCGGCGCCAGCGGCGCCACCGCCTCCGTCGGCACCGGGATCTGGTACGTCGACGACGTGCCCGAGCTGCGCGAGGCCGCGATGGCCAGCAGGGAAGCCCTGGGCGGACACCTCGCCGAACGCGGCTGGATGACCCGGGTGCTGGACGAGACCCACGAGCGGATGGCCGAACTCGCCGCCGTACAACGATATCCGTTCCCGACGGGCCCCGACAGCAGATCCCTGCGCGACGATCTGCAGGGCCCGGAATACATGCGCCGCCAACGTACCCGGGTGCAACGCCTGGGCGTCACGATCCTCGACCACACCCCGGTGCTGGAACTGCTGGTCGACGCCGACGGGGTGATCAGCGGCGCGCTGGCGCTGGACCGCGCCTCCGGCACCACCGTGCGCATCGAAGCCGGCGCCGTGGTGCTGGCCGCCGGTGGCTGCGCCTTCCAATCCAAGACCCTGGGCTGCGACGTCAACACCGGCGACGGTGCGCTGATGGCGGTCGAGGCCGGCGCGGTGCTCTCGGGCATGGAGTTCTCCAACGCCTACGCCCTTGCGGTGAAAGGGACTTCGCTGACCAAGACCGCCTACTACTCGTGGGCGACGTTCTACCGCGCCGACCGCACGGTGCTCGACGGCGCCGGCAGCACCAAGGGACGATCGGTGATCGCCGAGACCCTGCTCACCGAGCCGGTGTTCGCCCGCATCGACCGCGCCACCGAAGCCGAACAGCATGCCATGCGCAAGGGCCAGCCCAACTTCTTCCTGGTGTTCGACCGGCTGGGCATCAACCCGTTCACCGACTATTTCGAGATCACCCTGCTCGCCGAGGGCACGGTGCGCGGCACCGGCGGGGTCCGGGTCACCGGCTACGACTGCTCCACGGACGTGCCGGGCCTCTACGCGGCCGGCGACACCGCGACCCGCGAACTGATCTGCGGCGGGTTCACCGGCGGCGGCAGTCACAACGCGGCCTGGGCGGCGTCGTCGGGGAGCTGGGCCGGCCACGGCGCGGCGGCCTTCGCGGCGCGCCGCGGCCGACCCACCACCGGACGCCCGGCCGGCGAGGCCGGGCTGCGCCCGACGGACCGCAGCGCACTGGACCACCGGGCGGTGGTGGCCGCCGTGCAGCGGCAGGTGCTGCCGTACGAGCTGAACTATCTGCGGCACGGCGACCGGATGGCACCGGCGCTGGATGCGCTGAACAATATCTGGACCGCGGTGCGGGCCGGCCTCGGCGGCAGCGGTGAGGATCGGTTCCGGGCCCGCGAAGCCGCCGCGATGGCGGCCCACGGCCGGTGGATGTACCACGCTGCGCTGCACCGCACCGAGAGCCGGGGCATGCACAAGCGGCTCGACTTCCCCGGGCAGGACCCCGCCCAGCACCACCGGCTGCTGACCGGGGGATTGGACACGCTGTGGAGTCGGCCCGAAGCCCGGATTGGGCTGGCCGCGTGATCGAGATCGTCGACGCCGACCGGTGCATCGCCTGCGACCGGTGCATCGAGGTGTGCCCGACCCGGGTGTTCGACCGCGGGCCCGACGGCGTCCCGGTGATCGCCCGCCACGACAGCTGCCAGACCTGCTTCCAGTGCGAGGCGTACTGCCCGGCAGACGCGCTGTTCGTCGCGCCGCTGGCCACCCGGGCGCCCGCGGGCTCGGTGTTCCGCGACGTGACCCAGCTGGCCGCCGCCGGGCTGCTCGGCGGTTACCGCCGCGAGCTGGGCTGGGGTCAGGGTCGCACGCTGGGCGCCCGCACCGCCGTCGGACCGCCCTTCCCAGACTGACCGGCTCAGTCGCCCAGGGCGGACCCGTCCTCGCGCAGCACGCCCTCGACCTTGTCCCGCAACGCCTCCAGCGCCGCCACGTCACCCTCGGCGTAGTCGCGGGCATGGTCGTCGAGCACGCAGACCGTGCCCACCACCGCGCCGTCGGGTCCGTGCACGGCCAGCCCGAGGTAATTGTGCAAGCCGAATTCCACTTCGTCCTCGTTGCCCGCGAACTTCGGGTGCTCCCGGGAATCCTCGACGAACAACGCCGAATCGGAGTCGACCACGTGCTCGCAGTACAGCGGGACCCGCTCGGAATCATCGAGGGCCTTCTTGCCGGCCGCCCCGACGGTGTAGTGCTTGGCGGCGTCGCCCGCGGTGGCCGCCACCACCATGGTGTCCGGCTCCGAGCGCATCACCAGCACCGACTTCACCCCCAATCGGTCCACCAGGGCGTCGAAATCGGAGGTCAGCCCGGCCAGGCCGGGGGTGCTGTCGGTGCGGGGCGCGTCGTCGGTCATCTGGTGATCGTGCTGCCGATCGCGCTGGCGCGCAACCGGATCCGCATCACATCGGGGCGTTGGCCGGCTGGAACACCCCGGAACTGTCGGCTTCCTCCTCGGCCCGGATGACGTGCACCACGGCGTTGATCAGCGCCAGGTGGGTGAACGCCTGCGGGAAGTTGCCCAGGTGGCGCCCGGTGCGCGGCTCGATCTCCTCGGCGTAGAGGTGCAGCGGGCTGGCGAACGACAGCAGCCGCTCGCACAGATGCTTGGCCCGCTTGACCTCACCGATCTCCACCAGTGCCGACACCAGCCAGAAGGAGCAGATCGTGAAGGTGCCCTCCTCGCCGGACAGACCGTCGTCGGTCTCCTCGACCCGGTACCGCAGGACCAGCCCCTCTTCGGTGAGCTCGTCGGCGATGGCCAGCACGGTGGCCCGGATCCGCGGATCGTCGGGCGGCAGGAACCGGGTCAGCACCGCCAGCAGCAACGACGCGTCCAGCGCCGGATGCCCGTAGCGCTGCGTCAGCACGCCGCGCTCGTCCACCCCGTGCTCGAGGATGTCGGCCTTGATCTCCTCGGCGATCGTCCGCCACTGCTGGGCGTAGGACTTCTCGCCCTCGATCTCGGCTAGCTTCGCGCCGCGGTCCAGCGCCACCCAGCACATGATCTTGCTGGAGGTGAAGTGCTGCGGCTCCCCGCGCACCTCCCAGATGCCGCGGTCGGGTTCCCGCCAGTGCTTGATCGCCTCCTCGACCTGTTCCTTGAGTACCGGCCATAGCGTCTCCGGGATCTGCTCACGGGACTTGGTGTGCAGATACACCGAGTCGAGCATGGTGCCCCAGATGTCGTGCTGCATCTGGTTGTAGGCGCCGTTGCCGACGCGCACCGGCGCGGCGTTGTCGTAGCCGGACAGGTGGTTGAGCTCCTCCTCCACGAGGCTGCGTTCCCCGCCGACGCCGTACATCACCTGCAGTGGGTGCCGCTGTCCGTTGTTGGCGCCGGACACGTCGGCGATGAACGCGAAGAAGTCGTCGGCCTCGCGGTCCAGCCCCAGCGTGTACAGACCCCACAGCGCGAAGGTGGAGTCGCGCACCCACGCGTAGCGGTAGTCCCAGTTGCGTTCCCCGCGAGGGGTTTCCGGCAACGACGTGGTGGGCGCGGCCAGTAGCGCGCCGGTCGGCGAATAGGTCAGGCCCTTGAGGGTCAACGCGCTGCGCTGCAGATAGGCCCGCCACGGATGATCGGGGAAGTCTCCGACGTTGATCCACTGCCGCCACGCCTCGCTGGTGGTCCACATCTTGTCGGCGGCCTGGTCGTAGGTCTGCGGAGCCGGATGGCCCGACCAGCTCAGCGCCACGAAGACGTTGTCGCCCTCCTTCATCCGGGTGCGGGCCCGCGCCTCACGGCCCTCCAGCCCGATGCGCAGGTTGGTGGTCAACCGCAACGTCGGATGCGAGTCCGGGTTCTTGGTGGCCCGCGCGATGGCCTCGCCGTAGGCCTGCGCCGAGTACTCCCAGCTGGCGCTGGTGCGGTGGTAGTCGAAGGACGGCTCACAGTTGAGCACCAGCTCGACCGTCCCGCTGACACAGCGCACGGTGCGCAACAGGATGTGCTCGGCGTCCCAGTCCATCGGGGTGCGCCGGTGCGTGCGCGACCGGGTCTCCAGGTCGTGCCACGGGCCCATCACCAGCGCGTCGCGCACGATCAGCCAGCCGGTGTGGGTCTGCCAGGTGGTCTCCAGGATCAAGCTGCCCGGCAGGTAGCGGCGCGCCGCGGGCACCGACACGCCGTACGGGCCGAGCCGGAAATGCCCGGCGCCGCGGTCCAGGATCGCGCCGAACACGCTGGGGGAATCCGGCCGCGGCACACACAGCCACTCCACCGAGCCGGCGGCCGAGATCAGGCAGGTGTTCTCGCAGTCGGACAGGAATGCGTAGTCGGCGATCGGCGGGAACGGGTTCCGCAACACACCTCCGGTGGGGTACGCCGTCGTGTGCGGGATGGCGAATGCGGAGTCGTCCGGCACGGACACTCCATCAGTGGCATCGGTATGTGGCAGAACCATGGGCACATCATCGACTGCCGAGGGCCCCGCGTCTAGCGAACACCGGGTGTTTCCCCGCCGTGTCCGGCGCATAGTCTGGCCAGGTGGACGGGTTGCTGAACTGGTGGGACGGCGTCGAACTGTGGTTGTCCGGGCTGCCGTTCGTAGCGCAGACCGCGGTGGTGATGCCGGTGGTGCTGGCGATCGCCTACGGCGCCGCGGTGCTGCTCGACGGGGTGCTGGGTAACGGGATCCGGCTGTTGCACCGGGTCCGGCACAGCGGCGGCGGCGACGGTGCCGCCGATGTCGACGGGCGCGACGCATGAGTGGGCTGCCGCGCTCGCGGGTGACGCTGGCGCTGGTCGCGCTGATCGTCCTCGTCATCGTCATGTGGCTGCTCACACGTTGACGGCCGCGTCAGCCATCGATCAGCCCCACGCGGGACATTCTCAGCAACTCTGTTACGCTTCGCGCCATGCAATCGGTCCCCGGCACCACGAGCAGCCACGTCGTGGCGCTCATCGCCGTGGGTTTGTGCTCGGTTGCTGATGTCTGTTGTTGTCGCTGACTCCCTGTCCGTTCGCGGTCTGGTGTCGGTGACGGCTGTGGCATAGCTGCCTTCAGTACGGCCTTTCTCCTTCCGGAACGGAACACCCATCCGAAGTCCGAACCGGAAAGGTCATCAATGCAGAACCTCCTGAAATCGACGTCGCGCTGGCGCGCCGCAGCCGCGCTGGCCCTGTCTGCGACCGTGCTCGCAGCCTGCGGCGGCGGCGCCAGCGACGTGGCGGGTGACACCGGTGGCACCGGCAATACCGAGACGACGCTGACGCTGGTCGCGTTCGCGGTGCCGGAGCCGGGCTGGTCGAAGACGGCGCCCGCGTTCGCCGCCACCGAGGAGGGGAAGGGCGTCGAGGTCACCGCGTCCTACGGTGCCTCCGGTGACCAGTCCCGCGCCGTGGAGTCCGGCAAGCCCGCTGACGTGGTGAACTTCTCCGTCGAGCCCGACGTCACCCGGCTGGTCAAGGCCGGCAAAGTCGACGAGGACTGGAACGCCGGCCCGAACCAGGGCATCGCGTTCGGTTCGGTGGTGACCTTCGCGGTGCGCCCCGGCAACCCGAAGAACATCCGCACCTGGGATGACCTGCTGCAGCCCGGCATCGAGGTGATCACCCCGAGCCCGCTGAGCTCCGGCGCGGCCAAGTGGAACCTGCTCGCCCCGTACGCCTATGCCAGCAACGGTGGCCAGAACCCCGAGGCCGGCATCGAGTTCGTCAACAAGCTGGTCACCGAGCACGTGAAGCTGCGCCCGGGCTCGGGCCGTGAGGCCACCGACGTGTTCCGCCAGGGCAGCGGCGACGTGCTGCTGGCCTACGAGAACGAGGCGCTGAACTTCGAGCTCGAACACGTCACCCCGCCCCAGACGTTCAAGATCGAGAACCCCACCGCGGTGGTCAACACCAGCCAGCACCTGGAAAAGGCGCAGGCGTTCGTGGACTTCCAGTTCACCCCCGAGGGCCAGAAGCTATGGGCCGAGGCCAATTTCCGCCCGGTCGATCCCGCCGTGCTCGCCGAGTTCGCCGACAAGTTCCCCACCCCGGAGAAGCTGTGGACGATCGCCGACCTGGGTGGCTGGAAGGACGTCGACAGCGCGCTGTTCGACAAGGACAACGGCACCATCACCAAGATCTACAAGCAGGCCACTGGATGACCTCTTCTGTCGTCGACCCGAATCCTGACGCCCTGCGCCCCGAGCCGTCGGCTCCCGGCGCAGGGCGGGGATTCCGCCCGGGCGGCGCCCACCTGCAGGTGGGTGTCGCCGTGGTGTGGCTGTCCCTGATCGTGCTGCTGCCGCTGGCCGCCATCGTCTGGATCGCGGCCAAGGGCGGCTGGGAGGCCTTCGTCTCAGCGGTGACCTCCCCGTCGGCGCTGGCCTCCTTCCGGGTGACGCTGACGATCTCGATCGTCGTGACGCTGGTGAACGTGGTGTTCGGGCTGCTCATCGCGTGGGTGCTGGTGCGCGACAACTTCCCGGGCAAGCGCATCGTCGACGCGATCATCGATCTGCCGTTCGCGCTGCCCACCATCGTCGCCAGCCTGGTCCTGCTGGCGCTCTACGGCCCGAGAAGCCCGGTCGGGATCCACATCCAGCACACGGCCTGGGGTGTCGGACTGGCGCTGGCGTTCGTCACGTTGCCGTTCGTGGTGCGTGCGGTGCAACCCGTGCTGCTGGAACTCGACCGAGACGTCGAGGAGGCGGCCGCGTCGCTGGGGGCCAACAACCTGACGATCTTCCTGCAGGTGATCCTCCCGGCGCTGGCGCCGGCGCTGCTGTCCGGGGCGGGGCTGGCGTTCTCGCGGGCGATCGGCGAATTCGGCTCCATCGTGTTGATCGGCGGCGCCATCCCCGGCAAGACCGAGGTGTCCTCGCAATGGATCCGCACCCTCATCGAGAACGACGACCCGGCCGGTGCCGCGGCGATCTCCATCGTGCTGCTGCTGATCTCGTTCGTGGTGCTGTTCATCTTGCGCCACTTCGGGGCCAAGGCCGCCAAGCGGGAGGCGGCGGCGCGATGACGAGCGGAAGGGCCGACGAATGACGCTGTCGCTGCCCACCCGGCTGATCCTGCGCGCGGTGGCGCTGTTCTACGTCATCGCCCTGCTGATCGTTCCGCTGGGCGCGATCCTGTGGCGGACGTTCGCACCCGGCCTCGGCGCGTTCTGGGCATCGATCACCACTCCGGCCGCCCAGTCCGCGCTGTCCCTGTCGCTGCTGGTGGTCGCCATCGTGGTGCCGCTGAACGTGGTGTTCGGTGTCTCCACCGCACTGGTGTTGGCGCGCAGGAAGTTCCGCGGCAAGAACATTCTGCAGGCCGCCATCGACCTGCCGTTCGCGGTGTCCCCGGTGGTGGTCGGCGTCGCGCTGATCGCCTTGTGGGGCACCGCCGGTCTGTTCGGGTTCGTGCAGAACGATCTCGGCTTCAAGATCATCTTCGGGTTCCCCGGCATCGTGCTCGCCAGTATCTTCGTGACGCTGCCGTTCGTCATCCGCGAGGTCGAACCGGTGCTTCACGAACTCGGCACCGACCAGGAGGAAGCTTCCGCCACACTGGGAGCCAGTGCCTGGCAGACCTTTTGGCGTATCACGCTGCCGTCCATCCGGTGGGGCCTGACCTACGGGGTGGTGTTGACGGTGGCGCGCACGCTGGGCGAGTTCGGCGCCGTCCTGGTGGTGTCGTCGAATCTGCCCGGCCAGTCGCAGACCCTCACCCTGCTGGTGCACGACCGCTATACCCGCGGCGACGAATACGGCGCCTACACCATCTCCACGGTGCTGATGGCGGTGGCCGTCACGGTGCTCATCGCCCAGATCGTGTTCGACGCGCAGCGCAAGCGCACCAGGACCGACGACTGATCAGGAAGAAACTCGATTCATGACTGGCACAAACGATTACGCCATCGAGGTCCGGGGCGCCAACAAACACTACGGTGACTTCGCGGCGCTGGACAACGTGGACTTCGTCGTCCCGACCGGATCGCTGACCTCGCTGCTGGGGCCCAGCGGTTCGGGCAAGTCGACGCTGCTGCGGGCCATCGCCGGGCTGGACAGACCGGATTCGGGGTCGGTCATCATCAACGGCCGCGACGTCACCCACGAGCCGCCGCAGCGGCGCGGCATCGGCTTCGTCTTCCAGCACTACGCGGCCTTCAAGCACCTGACCGTGCGCGACAACGTCGCATTCGGGCTGCGGATCCGCAAGACCCCCAAGAACGCCATCAACAAGAAGGTCGACGACCTGCTCGACGTGGTCGGCCTCGGTGGATTCAGGGACCGCTATCCCGCGCAGCTGTCCGGCGGCCAGCGCCAGAGGATGGCGCTGGCCCGGGCCCTGGCCATCGACCCCGAGGTGCTGCTGCTGGACGAACCGTTCGGTGCGCTGGACGCCAAGGTGCGCGAGGACCTGCGGCTGTGGCTGCGCAGGCTGCATCAGGACGTGAAGGTCACCACCGTGCTCGTCACCCACGACCAAGCCGAAGCACTCGACGTGTCCGACCGGGTCGCGGTGCTCAACAAGGGCCGTATCGAGCAGGTGGGTTCGCCGGTGGAGGTCTACGACCAGCCGCAGACCGAGTTCGTGCTGGCATTCCTCGGCGCGGTGTCCGCGCTCGACGGGGTGCTGGTGCGGCCCCACGACATCCGCGTCGGGCTCAGCCCCGAGATGGCCTTCGCCGACGGATCCGGGGTCGGCACCTCGGTGGTGACCGCCACCATCGACCGGGTGGTCAAGCTCGGGTTCGAGGTCCGGGTGGAGCTCACCGACGTGGCGACCCACGCCCCGTTCACCGCGCAGATCACCCGCGGCGACGCCGAGGCGCTGGGCCTGACGGCCGGTGACACCGTCCATGTGCGGGCCACCCGGGTTCCGCCGATCGGCAAGCGCGTGGAAGCGTCTGCCAGCCAAACCGATTCGGAGGCGGTGCCCGCGGGGTGAGTCGTTTACGCTGGTGCTCCGGCGACGGCCGCAGGCGACAAGGGGTGGGTACTGACCGATGACAGACGCGATCGTCGTTCGGGGCGCGAACAAGCATTTCGGTGACTTCGCGGCGCTGGTCGACGTCGACTTCTCGGTTCCGAAGGGTTCGCTGACCTCGCTGCTGGGGCCCAGTGGTTCGGGCAAGTCGACGCTGCTGCGGGCGATCGCCGGGCTGGACAACCCGGACAGCGGCACCGTGGTGATCGACGGTCGCGACGTCACCAACGTGCCGCCGCAGCGGCGCGGTATCGGGTTCGTGTTCCAGCACTATGCCGCGTTCAAGCACCTGACCGTGCGCGACAACGTCGCGTTCGGCCTCAAGATCCGCAAGAAGCCCAAGGCCGAGATCAAGGAGCGGGTGGACAACCTGCTCGAGGTGGTGGGGCTGGCCGGGTTCCAGGGCCGCTACCCCAACCAGCTCTCCGGCGGCCAGCGCCAGCGGATGGCACTGGCCCGCGCGCTGGCGGTCGACCCGCAGGTACTGCTGCTCGACGAACCGTTCGGTGCGCTGGACGCCAAGGTGCGCGAGGACCTGCGCGCCTGGCTGCGCCGGCTGCACGACGAGGTCCACGTCACCACCGTGCTGGTCACCCACGACCAGTCCGAGGCGCTGGACGTGTCCGACCGGATCGCGGTGCTCAACAAGGGCCGCATCGAGCAGGTCGGTACGCCCAGCGAGGTGTACGACGCCCCGGCCAGCGGGTTCGTCATGTCGTTCCTCGGGCAGGTGTCCTCGCTCAACGGCGCGCTGGTGCGCCCGCACGACATCCGGGTGGGCCGCAACCCGGAGATGGCCATCGCCAGCACCGACGACTCGGTGCAGGCCGCCGGGGTGACCCGGGCGACCGTCGACCGGGTGGTGATGCTGGGCTTCGAGGTCCGGGTGGAGCTGACCAACGCCGCCACCCAGGCGCCGTTCACCGCGCAGATCACCCGCGGCGACGCCGAGGCGCTCGGCCTGCAGGAGGGGGACACCGTCTACGTGCGCGCCACCCGGGTGCCGTCGCTGCCCGACGACGAGCCACTGATCGTGCCCTGACTCAGGCCGGGTCGCCGACCGTCTTCACGACGACGGCCCGCAGCTCGGATCGCGAGTTGATCCCGAGCTTGTGGTACACGTTGCGCAGGTGGTACTCCACCGTCTTCGGGCTCAGGAACAACGCCGCGGCAGCCTCTTTCGTGGTAGCGCCGCGGCCGAGCATCTGAGCGATGCGCAGCTCCTGCGAGGTCAGCAGGGCCGAGTATTCCGCGTCGCCCCGACGGGCCCGCTCGCCGGCGGCTTCCAACTCGTCGACCGCGGCTTCCGCCCACGGCCCGGCGCCGAGCCGCTGGAAATCCTCCAGCGCCGCGCGCAGGTGGGGCCGGGCCGCGACCCGCTTCTTAGCGCGACGCAGGCTGGCCCCCAACGCAAGTCGTGTGCGCGCGGCTTCGAACCGGTCCGGGTTGAGGTCGTGCAGACGTAACGCCTCGGCGAAGTGAGCCTCCCGGTCCGCGGTGTCGGTGGCCGTCAACGCGACCGCCCGGTGCGCGCGTGCCAACGCCCACGGCTGTTGCTTCTGCTGCGCGCGGATGAGGTAGTCGACGGCGACCTCGCGCGCGGTGGCGGTGTCGCCGTGGCGCATGTGCGCTTCGGCGAGTTCCGGCCCGGGAGACAGGTCCACGTCACGAAAGCCGATGTCGGACAACAGGTTCTGCGCCCCCTGGTAGTGGGCGATCGCATCGGCGGCGTTGCCGCGGGCGAGTTCGAGGTCGCCGCGGGCCATCTGCGCCCACAGGTCGGCGAAGGTGATGTGGTGTCGCTGGGCCAGCTGTCGTGCCTCCGTGGCATTGGCGCAGGCCTCCTCGAAGCGGCCCATCCTCGCCTGCAGCCACGCGAGCCCGGCCAACGATGTCGCCAGGTCCGTGGTTTGGCTGGTCTCCCGGGCCAGCGCGACGCTTTCGGCGTAGCTCGCCAGCGCCGACTGCCAGTTCTCCGACGTCGCATCGTCGCGGGCGGTGTGGAACAGCAGGTTCGGCAGCGCGCCGATGGCGGTGCGCTGCCTACGGTCGTGCACCACCTGCTGCACCAGGCTGCGCCCCGCAGTGGACTCCCGCAGGAACAGGGCGCCGACGATCGACCAGTCCGGTCGGCGCGGATCGTCGAGCACCGAGGGTTCCTCGTTGAGCGTGTCGACCGCGGTCCGCAGCCACCGCACGCCGTCTGCGCCGGCGATGATGCGGGCCACCCCGACGGCCAGCTGTCCGCGCACCCGCGCCGAACCGGTCCGGCAACTCGGCAGCAGCGCCTCGATCCGCTCGGCCAGCGCGACACCTTCGGCGGTGTCGCACATATAGAAACAGGCGGTGACCGCGTCGGCCAGCAGTGCCACGGTCGCATCGGGATCGGCCGACGTGCCCGCGGCGGCGTCGACGAGCAGCCGGTGGGCCTCGCGCAGGGAACCGCTGCGTAGCGCGATGTGACCGCGCAGCGCGCTGATCTCGCTGACCGCAGTGGGTTCGGCGGCGATGTCGTCGGCCTCGGCGATCAACTGCCGGGCCCGACCCAGGTGCCCGGCGAACCAGGCCGCCTCGCCCGCACCGATCAGCCGGCCGCACCGGCGCGCATCGTCGGTGGTCAGCTCGGCGCTGCGGGCCAGCGCGACCGCGGCCACCCCGTGTGCGCCGCGGGCGGTGGCTTCCTCGGCCACCACGACCAGTTCGTCGGCGACCTCGTCGTCAGGCCCGACCGCGGCCGCGCTGCGATGCCACACCCGGCGGGCGTGCGCCGTCGCGGGCAGCGCCGCCGCGACGGCGCGGTGGGCGGCGCGCCGGGTATGCGCGTCGGCGGCCGCGTAGACCGCCGAGCGGACCAGCGGATGCCGGAAGTCGACCCGGCCGGCGGCGACGCGCACCAACCCGACGGACTCCGCGTCGACGATCGCCTCCCACACCGCGCCGACCGTCGGCGCGGCACGCGCGGACACCGCGACGTCACCGTCGGCGACCACGGCGAGCAGCAGCGCCGACCGTGCACCCGCCGGCAACTCGGCGGCCCGGCGGCCGAAGGCCTGCGCCACCGCGTCGGACACCGGCACCGGAAGCACGGGCGACAGGTCGCGGACCCGCTCGATGTCGCGGGAGAGTTCGATCAGCGCCAGCGGGCTGCCCAGCGTGACGCTGTGCAGGTGCTCGGCGAGCTCGGCGGTCGCCGGGTCCGGGGCCGAGGCCGCGATCAGTGCAGCAGCGGCGGACAGATCCAGGCCGGACAGCTCCATCACCGGCAGGTCGGTCACCGTGAACGCAGAATCCGGCTCGGGGCGCGCCGAGATCACCACCGCGATCGGGTCGGCCAGCAACCGGCGTGCGACGAACCGCACCGCGTCGGCCGATGGCGGATCGAGCAGGTGCGCGTCGTCGACCAGCACGAGCAGCGGCGCATCCTCGGCGTAGCGGCTGAGCAGGCTCAGCGTGGCCGCACCCACCGCGAACCGCTCCGGGGCGGGACCGTCGCGCACCATCAGCGCGACGGCGAGGGCGTCGCTCTGCGGTTTCGGCAGCCGGTCGATGAGGTGCAGTGCCGGGTGCAGCAACTGGTGCAGCCCCGAGAACGCCAGATTCGACTCGGTCTCGGTACCGGAGGCCCGCAGCACCGTCATGTCGCTGTGGGCGGCGGTGTCATCGATCAGCGCGGTCTTGCCGATCCCGGCCTCGCCCCGGATCACCAGCACACCGCTCTGCCCCAGCCGCGCGCCCGCCACCAGTTCGGCGATGCGCTGCTGCTCGGGTCCGCGGCCGAGGAGCATGCGCCGATCCTAGGTGTCACGGACTAGGGGGGTCACCTGATTCGCGGACACCTCCGTTCGGATCACGCTGGGTGCTGTCGCATCGAGGAAAGGACATCGCGATGAAAACACCAACCATGTCGGTCGACCCGGACAAGCTCATGGAGTTCGTGCTGCGCTCCGTTTCGGAGACGGGGGCGGCCCTGAACTGTGCGCTGGTGGTGATGGGGCAGCGGCTGGGCTACTACCGCAGCCTCGTCGAGCACGGACCGAGCACACCCGCCGAACTGGCCGAGCACACCGGCACCGACGAGCACTACGCGCGGGAGTGGCTCAATGCCCAGGCAGCCGGATCCTTTGTCGAATACGACAATTCGACGGGCCGCTACCGGCTGCCGGCCGAACAGGCGATGGCGCTCGACGACGAGGCGAGCCCCGCCTACGTCGGGGGACTGTTCCAGCTCGCCTACGGCACGCTGCGCGATGCCGGGCACATCGTCGACGCGGCCCGCGCCGGGGACGGGATGGGTTGGGGCGAACACAATTCCGATGTGCACATCGGCTGCGAGAAGTTCTTCCTGCCCACCTACACGGCGCACATCGTCGAGAACTGGCTCCCGGCATTGGACGGGGTCACGGACAAGCTCGCCGCCGGGGCACGGGTCGCCGATGTGGGCTGCGGCCACGGCGGTTCGACGCTGCTGATGGCCACGGCGTTCCCGAACTCCACCTTCGTCGGCACCGACGCGCACGCCGGCTCCATCGAGACCGCGAGACAGCGCGCCGACGAAGCCGGGGGGACCCACCGGGTGACGTTCGAGGTGGGCGGCGCCGACCAACTCGGCGGCGGGCCCTACGACCTGGTCACCATGTTCGACTGCCTGCACGACATGGGTGACCCGATCGGGGCGGCGCGCCGGATCCGCGAGGTGATCGCCCTCGACGGGACGTGGATGATCGTCGAACCGGCCGCGGGCGACCGGGCCGAGGACAATTTCAATCCGATCGGGCGCGCCTACTACGGCTTCTCGACGCTGCTGTGTACACCGTCATCGCTGGCGCAGCCGGTGGGGCTGGCGCTCGGCACGCAGGCGGGACCAGCCCGTATCCGCGACGTCGTCACCGCGGCCGGATTCACCCGGTTCCGGATCGCGGCGTCCACACCGTTCAACCACGTCTTCGAGGTTCGGCCCTGAACCGCCCCGACTCGGCGATGATGGGTGGCGTGCGCGGCCCGCAGCGCAGGGCGAGACCGCCGGACCACACCGGTTCGGCGGTCCGCGACGGCGTCCGCCTGCACTACGAGGTCTTCGGGGCCGGCCGGGCCACGGTGCTGCTGATGCCGACCTGGTCGATCGTCGACTCCCGGTTCTGGAAGGCGCAGGTGGCGTACCTGGCCCGGCACTACCGGGTGGTGACCTTCGACGGCCGCGGCAGCGGGCGGTCCGACCGACCGCGCGGTGCCGCGGCCTACGCCCACCGCGAGTACGCCGCCGATACGCTGGCCGTGCTGGACGCCACTGACACCGAACGCAGCGTGCTGGTGTGCCTGTCGCGCGGCGCCGAATGGGCGGTCCGCGTCGCGGTGGCCCAACCCCAGCGGGTGGCAGGCATTTTCGCGATCGCGCCGTCCTGCGCGGTGCCCGCCGCCAAGCTGGACGTCGAGCGGGCGCTCCTGTGGGAACAGGACGCCGAGAACCCCACCGGGTGGCGGACGTACAGCCGGCAGCACTGGCTGCGTAACGGGTTGAACGACTTTCGGCCCTTCTTCTTCGAGACGATGCTCCCGGAACCGCATTCCACGAAGCAGCTCGAAGACCTGATGGCCTGGTCGGCGGACATCGACGCCCAGACCCTTGCGGACACCACCGACGCCCGGCTGGACCCGGATTCGCTTGCCGCAGAGCCGTTCGAGGATCTCGCGAAGGCCGTGCGCTGTCCCGTCAGGGTGTTGCACGGGACCAAGGACCGCGTCAGCAGCCCGGCGGTGGGCGAACAGTTCGCCGAGCTCACCGGGGGTGCGTTGACGCTGATCGACGGTGCGGGGCACGCACCGCTGGCCCGCGATCCGGTGCTCGTCAACACGATGATCCGCGAGTTCGTCGACGCGGTGGCGCCGTCGCCGCCGGCGGTCCGGCGGCGCGTCCGTGCACCCCGGCGGCGACGCAGGGCGCTGTACCTGTCGTCGCCGATCGGGCTAGGACACGCCCGCCGCGACGTCGCGATCGCCACCGAATTGCGCGGTCTCCGAGAGGATCTGGAGATCGAGTGGCTGGCTCAGGATCCGGTCACCCGGGTGCTGGCCGCCGCCGGTGAGCCGATTCATCCGGCGTCGGCGCATCTGCTCAACGAATCCACGCACGTCGAGCACGAATCCGGCGAACACGACCTGCATGCGTTCGAGGCGCTGCGCCGCATGGATGAGATCCTGGTCGCGAACTTCATGGTGTTCGCCGAGTTGATCGCCGACGAGGGCTTCGATCTGGTGATCGCCGACGAGGCCTGGGAGGTGGACCACTTCCTGCACGAGAACCCGGAGCTGAAAAGGTTCGGGTTCGCGTGGCTGACCGACTTCGTCGGCTGGCTGCCGATGCCCGGAGGCGGCCCGCGGGAGGCCGCGCTGACCGCCGACTACAACGCCGAGATGATCGAACAGCGCCGGCGTTTTCCGCGGCTTCGTGACCGGTCGATCTTCGTCGGCAATCCCAGCGATGTCGTCTCCCGGGACTTCGGGCCCGGCCTCCCCGATATCAGGGAATGGACCGCGGAGAACTTCGAGTTCGCCGGATATGTCCTGGGGTCGGTGCCGCCGACGGGGCCGGAGCGCGCGGCGGTGCGCCGCAGGCTCGGCCTGCACGCGGAGCACCGGCTGTGCGTCGTCACCGTCGGCGGCACCGCGGTCGGGACGCCGCTGCTGCAGCGCATTCTCGACGCGGTGCCCCTGATCCGCCGGGTGATGCCCGAGCTGCACTTCCTCGTCGTGGCCGGCCCGCGGATCGACCCCGCGTCGCTGCCCCGGCACCGTGGCGTGCGGGTGCGCGGTTTCGTGCCCGACCTCGCCGACTATTTGGCGGCGTGTGACATCGCGGTGGTCCAGGGCGGGCTGACGACGTGCATGGAGCTGACGGCGGCCGGCACACCGTTCGTCTACGTGCCGCTGGAGAACCATTTCGAGCAGAACTTCCACGTCCGGCACCGGCTGAACCGGTACGGCGCGGGTCGTCCGATGCGCTACGCAGAGACCGCCGATCCGGACCTGCTGGCCAAGGTCATCCTCGACGAGCTGTCGGCGCCGCGGCGGTACCGGCCGGTCGAGACGGACGGCGCGGCGCGGGCGGCCGCGATGCTGGCTGACCTGGTCTAGGACCTGGTTCAGGCCGCGGTGGACAGCGCGAACGCGGCGTCGAATCGGTCCAGGACCGTCTCGGCGACCTGCCGATGCGTGCCCAGCGGCGCCGACATCGCGATGCCCTCGGCCGCGGCGAACGCGGCGACGCGGTCGGTGATGCGGCCGTGCGCCAAGAACCAGGGCGCGACGACGAGTCGGGTGGCGCCGCGAGCCCGCAACTCGGCCGCCGCCTCCCCGAGCGTGGGACGCGGGCCCGTCGCGAACGCGGTGGTGGCCTGCCAGTGCGTCGTCAGCGTCAGCTCCTGCGCCACCGTCGCGGTGCGCGCGTTGGCCGCCGGATGGCTGGACCCGACGGCGGTCACCAGCACCCCGATCCGCGGATCCAGCCGGGACGTCCCGGCGTGTTCGAGGCGCTGTCGCAGCACGTGGATCAGCCGGTCGTCCTCACCGAGCACGTCGGCGCGGCGGGCGTCGGCGCCGGAGGCGGCGATCATCGCCGGGATGTCGATGCGCGCGTGATAGGCGTCGGCCAGCAACAGCGGCACCACCACGGAACGACGGCCGCGCAGTGTCGCCAGCACATCGCGCAAGTTTGGAGAACTCTGCTCGCAGAACGCGATTCGCGCATCCAGGCCCGGTCGCAGCCGGCGGACGCAGTCCAGGATCGACCGGGCGGTGGCGGCCGACCTGGGGTCGGCGCTGCCGTGCGCGGTCAGAACGAGCGTCACGAGGCGTGCAGCCCGCATTCGGTCTTGTTCTGGCCCGCCCAGCGGCCGCTGCGCGGATCGGCGCCCTCGGCGGGCTTGGCGGTGCACGGTGCGCAGCCGATCGACGGGTAACCCTCGAAGACAAGCGGGTTCACCAACACGCCGTTGGCGTCGATGTAGTCCTGCATGTCCTCGTCGGTCCACGCCGCCAGCGGGTTGATCTTGACCAACCCGAACGCGTTGTCCCAGCTGATCAGTGGGGCGTTGGCCCGCGTCGGAGCCTCCACCCGGCGGATGCCGGTCACCCACGCCGAGTACCCCTGCAGCGCCTTCGACAGCGGCTCCACCTTGCGCAGCCGGCAGCACTCGTTGGCGTCGCGGGCGAACAGGTTCTTGCCCAGCAGCGCGTCCTGCTCGGCCACCGAATGCTCGGGCCGGACGTTGACGATGTTGACGTCGTAGACCGCCTCGACGGCGTCGCGGGTGCCGATGGTCTCGACGAAGTGGTAGCCGGTATCGAGGAACAGCACGTCCACCCCGGGCCGGACCTTGGCCGCCAGATCGACCAGCACCGAGTCCTGCATGTTGGACGCGACGATGTAACCGCTGGATCCGCTGGCCGGCGCGCCGGCGCCGAAGTGCTCGTCGGTCCAGCGCAGCAGGTCCTGCGCGCTGGCCTCGGGGCCGAGTTCCTCGGCTCCGCGTTCGGCCAGTTCCCGCAGTTCAGCCTCGGTCATCGCCAACACACTCACCTCAAATCCGCCTCGTCGGCACGCAGCGCCCAGGTAGCGAAACGCTCGCCCTGCTCTCGTTGTTTCACGAAGTTGCGGACAACCCGCTCGATGTAGTCACCGAGCTCGGTCGCGACCACCTTGTGCTGGCGCAGCTTGCGGCCGAAACCGCTGTCCAGGCCCAGGCTGCCGCCCAGATGGACCTGGAAGCCCTCCTCGGGACCGTTGCCGTCGTCGACCATCTGGCCCTTGAAGCCGATGTCGGCGACCTGGATCCGGGCGCAGGAGTTCGGGCATCCGTTGATGTTGATCGTGATCGGCACGTCGAGCTGGGCGTTGATGTCCTCCAGCCGGCGTTCCAGCTCGGGCACCAGCACCTGGGACCGGCTGCGGGTCTCGGCGAAACTGAGCTTGCAGAACTCGATGCCGGTGCAGGCCATCAGGTTGCGCCGCCAGTGCGACGGGTTCGACGGCAGGCCCAGCGCGTCCAGGCCGGCGCGCAGATCGTCGAGCTTATCGTCGGGCACGTCGAGGATGATCAGCTTCTGGTACGGCGTGAACCGGATCCGGTCGCTGCCCGCGGCCTCGGCCAGGTCGGCGACCTTGGTCAGGATCGTGCCCGACACGCGGCCGGCGATCGGGGAGACACCGACGGCGTTGAGACCGTTCTTGAGCTTCTGCACGCCGACGTGGTCGATGGGGCGGGTCACCGGGTCGGGCGCCGGACCGTCGATCAGCGGGCGCTTCAGGTACTCCTGTTCGAGAACTTCCCTGAATTTATCGACGCCCCAGTCCTTGATCAGGAACTTCAGCCGCGCCTTCGAGCGAAGCCGCCGGTAGCCATAGTCACGGAAGACGCTGACCACGCCCTCCCACACGTCCGGCACCTCGTCGAGCGGTACCCACGCGCCGACCCGCTGGCCCAGCATCGGGTTCGTCGACAACCCGCCGCCGACCCACAGGTCGAAGCCGGGACCGTGCTCGGGGTGCTCGACGCCGATGAACGCGACGTCGTTGACCTCGTGCACGACGTCCTGCAGCCCCGAGATCGCGGTCTTGAACTTGCGGGGCAGGTTGGAGTACTCGGGCTTGCCGATGTAGCGCTTGACGATCTCGTTGATCGCCGGGGTGCCGTCGATCACCTCGTCGAGCGATTCGCCGGCCAGCGGGGAGCCGAGCACCACGCGCGGGCAGTCGCCGCACGCCTCGGTGGTCTGCAGACCGACCTCGTCGAGGCGGCGCCAGATCTCCGGCATGTTCTTGACGTCGATCCAGTGGTACTGGACGTTCTGCCGGTCGGAGATGTCGGCGGTGTCGCGGGCGAACTCGGTGGAGATCTGGCCCAGCGTGCGCAGCGCAGCGGCGGTCAGCGCACCGCCGTCGCTGCGGACCCGCAGCATGAAGTACTCGTCTTCGAGCATGTCGGTGTTGTCGTCACCGGTCCAGGTGCCGTCATAACCCGGCTTGCGCTGCGTGTAGAGGCCCCACCAGCGGAACCGGCCGCGTAGATCGCCCTTGTCGATGCTCTCGAAGCCGTTCTTGGCGTAGATGTTCTCGATGCGCGCCCGCACGTTGAGCGGGTTGTCGTCCTTCTTGGACTGCTCGTTCGGGTTGAGCGGCTCGCGATAGCCGAGCGCCCATTGGCCCTCGCCGCGCTTACGCTTCACCGGCTTGACGGGCTTGTCTTGTGCTGTGGTCATGGCTGGGCTCCTGGTCGGAGCCGGCGTTCAGATCGCGCTCATCACCGGGGGCTGTCCGGCGGCGCAGATCCGGCGGCCAGCTGAGATATGAGGGCTGGGTCCTGCGAGATCTGTCGTCAACGAAGACAGCAACAGGAACAGACGCGTTTGAAGTCGACATGACGGCGCGCCACCAGCGAGACCCGGCGGGCGGAACTGTGGGCTGCAGTCACGTGGCCAATCATGCCACGGACACCCACACCGACCCTAACCGGGCGAGATTTGCGCTCAGGGTGAGCAAAACTATCCGCTCGTCGCGCCAGCGCTCATCGCTACCTTGTGCTCTTCGCGCCAGCGCTCATCGCTACCTTCTGCTCTTCGCGCGAGCGCTCATCGCTACCTTGTGCTCTTCGCGCCAGCGCTCATCGCTACCACCCTCTGCCAGACTTGGTCCTGTGACCACGCACCCGGACCTCGGCCAGCCGGTCCGGCTGCCCGAGCTGACCGTCCGCCCCGGCGGCGCGTTCGGGCTGTACATCCACGTGCCGTTCTGCGCGACCCGCTGCGGCTACTGCGACTTCAACACCTACACCCCGGCCGAGCTGGGCGGCGCCACCCCCGACGGCTGGCTGACCGCGCTGCGGACAGAGCTGCGGCTGGCCGCCGAGCGGCTGGGAAATCCGCCCCCGGTGGACACCGTGTTCGTCGGCGGCGGCACCCCGTCGCTGCTCGGCGCCGCCGGGCTGGCCGCCGTCCTGGGCGCCGTCGGCGACAACTTCACGCTGGCACCGGACGCCGAGGTGACCACCGAGTCCAACCCCGAGTCGACCTCGCCGGGGTTCTTCGCCGAGCTGCGCGCCGCCGGCTACACCCGGGTCTCGCTGGGCATGCAGTCCACCGCCCGGCACGTACTCGCCACGCTGGACCGGGTGCATTCGCCGGGCCGCGCCCTCGACGCCGCCCGCGAAGCCCGGGCCGCGGGGTTCGACCACGTCAACCTCGACCTCATCTACGGAACACCGGGGGAGACCGACGGCGACCTGCTGCGCTCGGCGGCCGCGGCGATCGACGCCGGCATCGACCACGTCTCGGCCTACGCGCTGATCGTCGAGGACGGCACCGCCCTGGCCCGCCGGGTCCGCCGCGGCGAACTGCCCGCACCCGACGACGACGTCCTCGCGCGCCGCTACGAACTGCTCGACCGAGCCCTGACCGACGCCGGCTTCGACTGGTACGAGGTGTCGAACTGGGCCCGCCCCGGCGGCCAGTGCCGCCACAACATCGGCTACTGGGACGGCGGCCAATGGTGGGGTGCGGGCCCGGGCGCGCACGGCTACGTCGGCACCACCCGATGGTGGAATGTCAAGCACCCAAACACCTATGCCGCGGCGCTCGGGGCCGGTGCGCTGCCGGTCGCCGATTTCGAGAACCTCGACGCGCAGACCGCGCACACCGAGGAGGTCATGTTGCGGGTGCGGCTGCGCACAGGGCTGCCCGCCGGCGTGCTGTCCGGGGCCGAGGCCGGCCGCGCCGACCGCGCCGTCGCCGACGGGCTGCTGCGCCGCGACCGGGATGCGCTGGTGCTGACCGACCGGGGCAGGCTGCTCGCCGACGCGGTGGTCCGGGACCTGCTGAGCTGACTACAGCAGCGCGGCCGCCAGCCGGCGCCACTGCTCGCGTGGGAACTCGCGCGGATCGGCGGTGAGCACCTGCACACAGACGTGGTCGGCACCGCCGTCGAGGTGCTCCTGCACCCGGGCGCGGACGGCGTCCTCGTCACCCCAGGCGATCAGCGCGTCGAACAGCCGGTCGCTGACCGAGCTCAGATCGTCCTCGGTGAAGCCGAGCCGGCGCAGGTTGTTGGCGTAGTTCGGCAGCGCCAGATACGAACGCAGCCAAGCGGTTCCGATCTCCTTGGCCTGGGCCCGGTCAGTGGATAGCAACACCGTCTGCTCCGGCAGCAGCAGCGGTCCGGTGCCGAGGACCTCGCGGGCCGACCGGGTGTGGTCCGGGGTGGTCAGGTAGGGGTGCGCCCCGCGGGCCCGCGACGCCGAGAGGGTCAGCATCTTCGGGCCGAGCGCGGCCAGCACCCGGTTGCCGGCCGGCACCGGCCGCGCCGACGCGTCGATCCCGTCCAGGAACGCCTCGGTGGCCGCCAACGGTTTGCGGTAGCGGCCCGGCTCCTTGGAGTCGATCAGCGGGGCGTGGCTGCAGCCGATGCCGAGCAGGAACCGCTCACCGTGGGTCTCGGTCAGCGTGGCGTAGCGCGCCGCCACCTCGGCCGGGTCGTGCATCCACAGGTTCAGGATCCCGGTGGCGATCACCGTCCGCGTCGTCGCGCTCAGCAGGTGCTCGACGCTGTCGAGGACCGGGCCGCCGACGTCGGGGATCCACAACGCGCGGTAGCCGAGCTCGTCGAGCTCGGCGGCGGCCTCGGCCGACTCCGCGGGGTTGCCGTAGCGCAGTTGCGAACTCCAGAGGCCCACACCGGAAAGATCCATGGGTCCAGTCATACCGTGTGCTCTCGGTGCGGTGGTGAAGTCCCAGCACGCTCGGTGTCGCGTCGGCCCGCGAGCGTGCAGTGGTGGTAGTTGGGTGGGCCCGTGCGCTACCAGGAGTGCACGCTCGGTGTCGGGTCGGCTCGCGAGCGTGCAGTGGTGTGTTATGTGGGGCGATAGCAAACACCGGTGGCGCACAGGCAACGGACAGGTGGACGCCTGCCGACGGCCGCACTGTGCCAAGATTGGCCGATGTTCTTAGGCAAGGCTATCCAGAATTCCGATGCGGTCTCCGGTGCCGCGGCCCTGCCTGCCGCCCCCATCGCGGTGGTCGGTGTCGGCTGCCGGGTGGCCGGTGACGTCGCCACCCCCGCGCAGTTCTGGAACTTCCTGCTGGACGGCCGCAGCAACGTCGGCGAGATCCCGCCCGAACGGTGGGAGCCCTACCTGCGGCGAGATCCGCGCAACGCCGCGATCCTGCGTGAGACCACCCGTTTCGGCACCTTCCTCGACGACCTCGCCGGCTTCGACGCCGAGTTCTTCGGGGTGTCACCGCGGGAGGCCGAACTGATGGACCCGCAGCAACGCCTCGCGCTCGAGGTGAGCTGGGAGGCCCTCGAGCACGCCGGCGTGCCGCCCCGGGCGCTGGCCGGCACCGACACCGCGGTGCTGATGGGCGTCAACTCCGACGACTACGGCAAATTGATCATGGAAGACCTGCCCGGCATCGAGGCCTGGACCGGGATCGGAACGTCGCTGTGCGGCATCGCCAACCGGGTCTCGCACCTGCTGGACCTGCGCGGGCCGAGTGTCGCGCTGGACGCCGCGTGCGCGGCGTCGCTGGTCGCCGTGCACCAGGCCTGCCAGCTGCTGCGGGCGGGGGAGACGTCGCTGGCGCTGGCAGGCGGGGTGAGCGCGCTGATCGGTCCCGGGCTGGTGCGGGTGCTCGACGAGGCCGGCGCGACGGCGCCCGACGGGCGCTGCAAGACGTTCGACGCCGCCGCCGACGGCTACGGCCGCGGGGAAGGCGCCGGCGTGGTGGTGCTCAAACGACTCGCCGACGCACAGCGCGACGGCGACCGGGTGCTCGCGGTGATCCGTGGCGGTGCCGTCGCCCAGGACGGCCGCACCGTCGGCATCATGTCGCCCAACGGGGCCGCTCAGGCCGACATGTTCCGGCTGGCGTGCACGGCCTCGGGCATCGAACCGGGCAGTGTCGGCTACGTCGAGGCACACGGAACCGGCACTCCCACAGGCGATCCCGCTGAAGTGGCGGCGCTGGCCGAGGTGTACGGCGCGGGCCGGGCCGACGATGACCGGTGTCGGATCGGGTCGGTCAAACCCAACGTCGGGCACCTCGAGGGCGGCGCGGGCGTCATCGGGCTCATCAAGGCGGTGCTGGCCCTGCACCACGAACAGATCCCGCCGACGGCCGGGCTGCGCACGCTGAACCCGGCGATCGACTGGCAGGGCAGCGGCCTGCGGGTACCCACCGCGGCCGAGGCCTGGCCGCGCACCGACACCCCCCGCCGCGCGGCGGTGTGCAGCTACGGCTACGGCGGCACCATCGCCCACGTCCTGCTCGAGGAAGCCCCGCTGAACATCGCGACCGCTCCGCCGCGGTCGGCCGGTCCCGTGATGGTCCCGCTGTCGGCACGGTCCACCGAACGGCTGCGGCGCGGCGCCGCCGCCCTGGCCGCGCACCTGCGCGACACCGCCGAACCCACCGCCCGGGTCGCGGCCGCCCTGTGGCGGCGAGGAGGCCACGAGTCGGTGCGCGCCGCGGTGCTGGCCGACGAACCGGACGCGCTGACCGCCGGCCTCGACGCGCTGTCCCGCGGCACCGCCGACGCCGACGTCGTCGTCGGCACGGTGCCCGGCGGTGCCCCGCAGGATGCGGTGTGGGTGTTCTCCGGGCACGGCTCGCACTGGCCCGGGATGGGGCGGGAGCTGCTGCACACCGAACCGGCGTTCGGGGCCGTCATCGACGAGGTCGACGACGTCTTCGGTGCCGAGCTCGGCTTCTCCGCCCGCGCCGCGCTGAGCACCGGCGACCTCGGCGGCACCGACCGCGTGCAGGCGCTGACCTTCGCGATGCAGGTCGGGTTGGCCGCGGTGCTGCGTGAACGGGGCGTCCGACCGGCCGCCGTGATCGGGCATTCCGTGGGCGAGGTCGCGGCCTGCGTGACCGCCGGGGTGTTCGACCTGCGCCACGGCGCCCGGGTGGCCTGCTACCGCGCCCGCGGCTTCCGGGCGGTCGCCGGCCGTGGCGCGATGGCGCTGGTCCGAGTGCCCTTCGCCGAAGCCGAGCGCCGGCTGGCCGGCCGCACCGACGTCGTCGCCGCGATCAGCGCCTCCCCGGAGTCGACGGTGCTCTCCGGTGACACCGACGCTGTCGAGCGTGTCTGCGCGGACTGGGCCGCCAGTGGCGTCGTCGTCCGTCGGGTCAACACCGACGTCGCGTTCCACAGCCCGGCGATGGATGCGCTCACCGCCGAACTCGCCCACCACGTCGGCGCGCTCGGCCCGACCCGGCCCGCCGCGGTGCCGCTGTACTCCACCGCGCTGACCGACCCCAGGGCCGAGGATCGGCGCGACGCTGACTATTGGGTGCAAAACCTGCGCGGCGCAGTGCATTTCGCCGAGGCGGTGACCGCGGCGGTGGCCGACGGACACCGGCTGTTCATCGAGCTGTCGGCGCACCCGGTGGTGGCGCACTCGATCGCGGAGACCCTGCTGCACCTCGGCGTCGACGAGCACGCCGTGATCCCGACGCTGCGCCGCGACACCGACGAGCTGCGTGCGGTGGCCACCGCCGTGGCCGCCGTGTACTGCCACGGCGGCACCGTCGATCCCGGCGTGCCCGCGACCGTCGGATGGGCGGCCGACCTGCCGGGCACCCAGTGGCAGCACCGGCATTTCTGGCGCATTCCGACCCCACCGCCCGGGCACGCCGCGCTGCACGACCCGGCCGGCCACACCCTGCTCGGCGGGCGGACCGAGGTCACCGGCGCGGTGACCACGACGCTGTGGCAGACCCGGCTGGACTTCGACAGCAGGCCCTATCCCGGTGATCACCCGGTCCAGGGCACCGAGATCGTGCCCGCGGCTGTGCTTTTGAACACCTTCCTGACCGCCGCCGGCACCGGCCGGCTGGCCGAGGTGCAGCTTCGTACCCCGGTGCCCCCGGCGCGGGCCAGGGACATCCAGGTGGCGGCGCAGGACCGCACGCTGACGCTGTCCTCACGCCTGGTGGACGCCGACGACGGCGCCTGGCTGACCCACAGCAGCGCCACCATCGACCGCAACGACGACGAAATACCCTATCGAAGCTGTGATCTCGATGACGCGCGGCGGCGCTGCCCCGAGGTGTTGCCGCCGGGCCACGTGGTGGACACCCTGGCCGCACTCGGCGTGGCGGCCATGGGATTCGGTTGGACTTTCCGCGAATTGCGCTGCGGTGACGGCGAACTCGTAGTTGATGTGACCGTCGAGGACCCGAGCTCCTGGGCGCCGCTGTTCGACGCGGCGACGTCGGCTGCCTCGACGATCTTCGACGGTCCGCCGCGGCTGCGGATGCCGGCCCGCATCGAGCGGGTGCACGTGCCCGGCCCTGCGCCCGCCGCCGCGACGCTGGTGATCCGTCGGCGTCCCGGCACCACGGCCACCGACGTGACGATCGCCGACGACGCCGGCGCGGTGCTGGCGGTGCTCACCGGGATGACGTTCGAGGAGCTGGAGAATCCCGGCGCCGCGCCCGACACCGGACGCCTGCTGCACCACATCGCGTGGCGGGAGGTGCCCTGGGATCCGGACCAGCGGCCGGCCGAGGTCGTGCTGGTCGGCGGCGACGCCGAGGGGCTGGACCGCGCGGTGTGTGACCTGACCGATGCCGGCGTGCGCTATCACGCGGTGGAGGACCCGGCCGAGCTGTCCACGCCGCTGGTCCCCGATGCCGCGGTGCTGGTGCTGCCCCGGCGGGACGACACCCCGCAGGAGTCGGTCGATCTGGTGATGCGCACACTCACCGCGGTGCGGACCTCGGGCTCGACCGCCCGGCTGTGGGTGCTGACCACCCGGGTGCACGAGGGCGACAACCTCACCCACGCACCGCTGTGGGGGCTGGCGCGGGTGGCCGCGGCCGAGCTGCCCGCGCTGTGGGGCGGTGTCGTCGACATCGACGACACCGTCGACGCCCGGCTGCCGCTGGGCGCGCTGACCGGATTGGCCGGGCACGGGGTCGTGGTGATCCGCGACGGCGCCGCCCGGGTGGCCCGGCTGACCCAGGCCGCACCCGCGGCCGGGGCCCCGGTGCGGTGCTCGCCCGCGGGCACCTATCTGATCACCGGCGGCACCGGTGCGCTCGGGCTGCGGCTGGCGGCGCGGCTGGCCGATCTGGGGGCCCGCAGGCTGGTGCTGTTGTCCCGCTCCGGCCTGCCCGAGCGGGCGAGGTGGGGTGAGCACGAATCCTCCGCCGCGGTGGCGGCGGTCCGCGCGCTGGAGGAGCGCGGGGTCTCGGTCACCGTCGCCGCGCTGGACCTGGGCGCTGCCGGTTCCGCGCGGGCGCTGCGCGCGCTGCTCGGGGGGCTGCCGCCGGTGCGCGGCGTCATCCACGCCGCCGGAGTGGAAGCCGGTGCGCTGCTTGCCGATACCACCGCCGAGGACTTCGCCGCGGCGATGCATCCGAAGGTGTCCGGCACGCTGACTCTGCACGAAGTGTTCCCGCCCGGGCAGCTGGACTGGCTGCTGCTGTTCTCCTCGTGCGGCTACCTGGCCGGCTTCCCGGGCCAGGGCGCCTATGCCTGCGCCAACGCGTTCCTCGACGGGTTCGCCCGGCAGCGCCGCGCCTTCGGCGATCGCACCACGGCCGTGGCGTGGACCGCGTGGCGGGGGCTCGGGATGGGGTCGGGCTCGGACTTCGTCGCCGCCCAGCTCGACGCGCTCGGCATGGGCACCGTGACCGCCGACGAGGCGATGCGCGCGATGGACCTGGTCCTGCGCGGCGACCAGGCCAACGTCGTGGTGCTGCCGCTGATGCCGGCCGCGGCCGCGGTGCCGATCCTGGCCGACGTGGCGCCCGCCGAACCCGCCGACGACGGCCCGGAGGTGACCGACCCGGCCGACGTCGCGCGGCACGTGCTGGCCGCGGTGGCCGCCCAACTCGGGGTGGCCGAAGCCGACGTGGCACCCGGGGTGCCGCTGGTCGAGCTCGGTGTCGACTCGATCATGACCGTGCGGCTGCGCCGCAGCCTGGAGCGCCAGACCGGGCTCGCACTGCCGCCGACCCTGCTGTGGGAGCATCCCACCGCCGCGGCGGTCACCGAGCGACTCACCGAAATGCTGTCCACCACAGCAGAATCCGTGGCATCCTGACGGTCAGCGAGTCAGGATCGTCGCGATCAGCTTCTTCTTGTCGACCTTGCCCACCGGTGTGCTCGGCAACGACGGCAGCGCGACCACCACGTCCGGGCGGGCGTGCGCGGACGCGCCGCGCTCGTCCAGGAACGCGTTGACCTCAGCCAGGTTCAGCGGACGGCCGTTGAAAACCACTGCCGCGCAGATCTTCTCACCAAGGTACCGGTCGGGCAGTGGCACCGCCGCGGCGGCGTAGATGCCCGGATGGGCCAGCAGGTGCTCCTCGAGGTCGGTGGCCGAGACCGTCTCGCCGCCCCGGTGGATCACGTCCTTGATCCGGCCCGTCACCTCGATGTTGCCGGCCAGCGGACCGTCGGCGAAGATCCGCACCCGGTCGCCGCTGCGGTAGAACCCGTCGGCGGTGAACGACCGCGCGTTGGCCTCCTCGGCCCGGTAGTAGCCGTTGAGGGTGTATGGCCCGCGGACCAGCAGCTCACCCTCCTCGCCGGGGGCGACGTCGACACCGTCCTCGTCGACCACCCGCAGTTCGTCGTGCGGCGAGATCGGCCGGCCCTGGGTGTTGAGCACCACCTCCACCGGATCGCCGGGCCGGGTGAACTGCAGCATGCCCTCGGCCATCCCGAATATCTGCTGCAGACCGGTGCACAACCCGTCATAGATGTAACGGGCCTCTTCCGGTGGCAGCCGGGACCCGCCGACCTGCACCACCCGCAACGTGCCGGGCAGTACCGGTTCCCACTCGCAGGCCTGCGCCCACAGCTTGGCCAGCGCGTTGACCAGCCCCGTCACCGTGACCCGGTGCCGGTCGATCACCGCGAACGCGTTCTCCGGGCTGGGGTCGGCGGTGAACACCGTGGTCGCGCCGACGGTCATCGACCCGAGCAGGCCGGGGCAGGCGAACGGGAAGTTGTGCCCGGCGGGCAGGGCCACCAGGTAGACGTCGTCGTGCACCATGCCGACGGCCTGCGCGCAGGCCGTGGCGTTGTACAGGTAGTCGTCGTGGGTGCGGGGGATCAGCTTCGGCAGCCCCGTGGTGCCACCCGAGACCAACAGCACCGCGGGGGTGGCGGTGTCGACCTCGATCACCTGTGCGGCGGCACCGGATTCGGCCAGCGCGGACCACGATTCGAAGCCGGCCGGGTCGCCGTGCACGAACACGTGACGCAGCTGCGGATGGGCCGCGACGAGTCCGGCGGCCAGCTCGCGGAAGTCGAAACCGGCCACCACGTCCGGGATCACCATCGCCGCCGCACCGCTGACCGCCGCGAAGTGGCCCAGCTCGGCCGAGCGGTGCCCGGGCAGGCACAGCACCGGGACCAGCCCGGCCCGCAGCAGCGCGAACGCCGCGACGGCGAACTCGCGCGAGTTGGGCAGCTGCAGCAGCACCCGGTCCCCAGGGACGAGCCCGCGCGCCGCCAGCCCGGCCGCCACCCGGTCGGCGATGGCGTCGAGTTCGGCGAACGTGTAACTGCCGGCTTCGTCAACGACGGCGGCCTTGTCCGGCCAGGCCCCGGCCGCGGTCCGCAGGATCGAGTCCAGCCGCCGGCCCGTCCAATAGCCGGCCCGCCGGTAGGTCTCGGCGCGTTCGGCGGGGAACGGGACGAACCCGCGCAGTAGATCCGTATCGGTCGCGAACTGCACGGAATCGTCCACGAAATCCTTGGTCATCAGTCAGATCCGCCGCTTCAGGTAGGTGTTCTCGGGGGGCAGTTTATAAGGTAGCCTCCCTTAAGTTAGGACAGCCTTTACTAACGCGGGAGGTCGGGTGTGACAGCAACGATGGCCCAGTCCGTCCATGCGCAGGTCGCCGAGCTCATCGGGGTGCGTCCGGACGAGCTGGACCCGGGCGCTGACCTGATCGCCTCCGGGCTCGACTCGATCCGGATGATGTCGCTCGCGGGTCGCTGGCGCCGGCAGGGCATCGACGTCGGGTTTGCCGCGCTGGCCGCCAACCCCACCGTGGAGGCGTGGGCCGAGCTGGTGGCGGCGCGCAGCGCCACCGCGAGTGCCGAGCCCGAGTCCGCGGTCCCCGCCGACCCCGGCGCGCCGTTCCCCCTGGCCCCGATCCAGCACGCCCTGTGGGTGGGCCGAAACGACGACCAGCAGCTGGGCGGGGTCGCTGCCCACCTGTACGTCGAATTCGATGGCACCGCAGTCGATCCCGACCGGCTGCGCGCGGCGGCGAGCGCACTGGCGGTGCGGCACCCGATGCTGCGGGTGGAGATCCTGCCCGACGGCACCCAGCGCATCGGCGATCGGGATCTGCCGGTCACCGTCTATGACCTCCGCGGTCTCGACGACGCCGCCGCAACACACCGGCTCGACGAGATCCGCCACACCAAATCGCACCAGATCCTGCGCGGCGAGGTGCTCGAGCTGTCCCTGTCGCTGCTGCCCGGCGGGCGCACCCGGCTGCACGTCGACCTCGACATGGCTGCAGCCGACGCGGTCAGCTACCGGAACTTCATGGCCGACCTCGCGGCGCTCTACCACGGGGCCGAGCTGCCCCCGCTGGGCTACACCTACCGGGAGTACCGTGCCGCCTACACCGCCGAACCGACCCGGGTGACCGGGACCGACGAGGACCGTGCATGGTGGCGCGAGCGCATCCCGCAGCTGCCGGAAGGTCCTGCGCTGCCGCTGGTTCCGCGCTCCGAACAAGCCGACCCCAACCGGGGGGTGCGGCGCTGGCACATCTTCGACGTGGCGACCCGCGACGCGCTGTTCGCCGCCGCGCACCGCCGCGGCATCACCCCCGCGATGGCCGTCGCCGCGTCCTACGCCGGAACGCTCGCCCGCTGGTCGACCCAGCGGCGATTCCTGTTGAACCTGCCGATGTTCGGCCGTGAACAGTTCCACCCCGACGTCGACAAACTGGTCGGTGACTTCACCTCGTCGCTGATGCTGGACCTGGACTTCACCGAGGCGTCCACCCCACTCGCCCGGGCCCGCGTCGCGCAGGAGACCTTGCACGCCACCGCCCGCCACGCCAGCTACTCGGGGCTGTCGGTGCTGCGCGACCTGACCCGCCACCACGGCACCCCGACATTGGCGCCATTCGTCTACACCAGCGCGCTCGGTCTGGGGGATCTGTTCGCCGGTGAGGTGACCGAACGGTTCGGCACCCCGGTGTGGACCATCTCCCAGGGTCCGCAGGTGCTGCTGGACGCCCAGGCCACCCCGGTGGCCGAGGGGCTGATGATCAACTGGGACGTGCGCGAGGACGCGTTCCGGCCCGGGGTCGCCGACGCGATGTTCGCCTACCACCTTGCCGAGCTGGAACGCCTGGCCGCCGACGACGGCGCCTGGGAGGCCACCGACCCACCCGCGGTGCCCGCCGGGCAGCAGGCGGTGCGCGACGCGGTCAACTCCCGCACCGCGTCCCGCAGCCCAGATGCGTTGCACGACGGCTTCTTCCGGCAGGCACGGGCGCACCCGCAGCGCCCCGCGGTGTACACCACGGCCGGTGACGAGCTCACCTACGGTGAGCTGCGCGAGCAGGTCAGCGCCGTCGCGGCGGCGCTGCAGGCCGCCGGGGTCCGCCGCGGCGACGCCGTCGCCGTGCTCGGACCGAAGAACCGCGACCAGATCGTCGCGCTGCTGGCGATCTCGGCCGCCGGGGCGGTCTACGTCCCGGTCGGCACCGACCACCCGGCCGACCGGGCCGCGCGGATGTGCGCCAGCGCCGGTGTCCGGATGGCGCTGGTGTGCGCCGGTGAACCGCCGACGACGCTGCCCGCGCTCACCATCGCCGAAGCCCTGCGGGTGGGCCGGCGCGCCACCGGGTTCACCCCGGCCGCCGTCGAACCCGAGCAGCTGGCCTACATCCTGTTCACCTCGGGTTCCACCGGGGAACCCAAGGGCGTCGAGATCACCCACGCCGCGGCCATGAACACCGTCGAATTCATCAACGCGCACTTCGACATCGGCCCGGCCGACCGGTGCCTGGCCCTGTCCACGCTGGAGTGCGACCTGTCGGTGCTCGACGTGTTCGGCATGCTGCGCGCCGGCGGTTCGATCGTCGAGGTCGACGAGGCCCGCCGCCGTGACCCGGACAACTGGGCCCGGCTGATCGAACGGCACGGGGTCACCGTGCTGCACTTCATGCCCGGCTGGCTGGAGATGCTGGTGGCCGTCGACGGCGACCTGTCCTCGGTGCGGGTGGTCCCCACCGGCGGTGACTGGGTCCGCCCCGAAATGGTTCGCACACTGCGCAACCGGGCGCCCGGAGTGCGGTTCGCCGGTCTGGGCGGCGCCACCGAGACCGCCACCCACCACACCATCTGCGAGGTCACCGAACTGCCCGAGCACTGGACGTCGGTGCCGCTGGGTGTCCCGCTGCCCAACAACGCGTGCCGGGTCGTCGGCCCCGACGGGCAGGACTGCCCCGACTGGGTGCCGGGCGAACTCTGGGTGTCCGGGCGCGGCATCGCGCGCGGCTACGCCGGCCGGCCCGACCTGACAACCGAACGATTCGTCGAGCACCAGGGCCGGACCTGGTACCGCACCGGGGATCTCGTCCGTTACCAACCCGACGGAAGCATCGAGTTCGTCGGGCGCGCCGACCACCGGGTCAAGGTCAGCGGTTACCGGATCGAACTCGGCGACGTGGAAGCCGCGCTGCGCAGGCTGCCCGGCGTCGACGCCGCGGTCGCGACGGTCCTCGGGACCGACCGTGCGGTGCTCGCCGCCCTGGTCAGTGCCGAGCGGGGCGCCGACCTCGACGCGGCCGCCGTCGCCGCGGCAATGGCGGAGATCGTTGCGCCCCATATGGTTCCGTCGGTCATCCGGCTGGTCGACGGTGTGCCCTACACCGTCGGCGGGAAGCTGGACCGCGTCGCTGCCGCCCGGGCGCTGGCCGACGCCGAGCTGCGCGACGGCCCTGCCTCGCGGCCGCCGGCAGGACCGCTGGAAGCCGCGCTGGCCACGATCATCGGCGACCTCCTGGGCCGCGGCGATATCGGCGCCGACGACGACTTCTTCGCCGCCGGAGGCGATTCCGTGCTCGCCACCCAACTGGTCAGCCGCATCCGGACCTGGTTGGACACCCCGACGGTGACGGTCGCCGACATCTTCGCGACCCGGACCGTCGCCGCGTTGGCCGCGCACCTGACCGCCGCCGAGCCGCACAGCGGCCGGTTGGCCGAGGTGGCCGAGCTGTACCTGGAGGTGGCCGCCATGGACGGCGCCGAGGTGCTCGCGGAGCTGCAGGGCACCGATAAGCGATGAGCGCCCGGCTGGAGCCGTGGATCAAGCATTTCCCCGGGGATGCCGGAACCGCCACTGTGGTGTTCCCACACGCCGGGGGAGCTGCCGCGGCGTACCGAAGCTTCGCGATCGCGCTGGCGGGCAGGGGAGTCGACACCTATGTGGTGCAGTACCCCAAGCGCGCCGAACGGCTGACCCATCAGGCCCCCGACACCATCACCGAGCTGGCCGCCGAGCTGCTCGGGGCGGGTGACTGGGCCGCGCTCGGACCGCTGCGGCTGTTCGGGCACTGCATGGGGGCGGTGGTGGCCTTCGAGTTCACCCGGCTGGCCGAACAGCGCGGGGTCAAGGTGCGCGAACTGTGGGCCTCCGCCAGCCAGGCCCCGTCGACGGTCGCTGGCTCCCGGCCTGCCCCCACCGCGGACCGGGACCTGATCGCCGACATCATCGATCTCGGCGGCACCGACGCGCGGCTGCTGGCCGACGAGGACTTCCTGGAGCTGCTGCTGCCCGCGATCCGCGCCGACTACCGGGCGTTCAACAACTACTCCTGCGGCCGTGACGTCCGCATCGCAGCGGACATCCACGCCATCGGCGGCCGCGAGGACCACCGGGTGGCCCGGGACCTATTGCGCCAGTGGGACCTCCACACCGACGGCGCGTTCACGTTCACCCTGTTCGACGGCGGGCACTTCTACGTCGACGCGCACCTGGGCGACGTGGCGGAGCTGGTGAGCTGCACATGACCGACGACCCCGTGGTGATCGTGGGCATGTCGGTGGAGGCCCCCGGCGGTGTCCGCACCGCATCCGACTACTGGGCGCTGCTGAGCGAGCAGCGCGAAGCGTTGACCCCGTTCCCGCGGGACCGCGGCTGGTCGATCCGCGGCCTGCTCGACGGCTCCCGCCGCGACGGCTTCAAACGGATCCACGACCTGGGCGGATTCCTGGACGGCGCAGGACATTTCGACCCAGAGTTCTTCGGTATCTCGCGCCGGGAGGCGATCGCGATGGATCCCCAGCAGCGGGTCGCGTTGCGTGGCACCTGGCGGGCGCTCGAGGACGCGGGCATCAACCCGGACGACCTCGTTGGCGCCGACGCCGGGGTGTACGTCGGGGCCTACCACACCGGCTACGGCCCCGACCTGGCCGAGTTCTCCCACCACAGCGGCCACCTGATCACCGGCACCGCGCTCGGGGTGATCTCCGGGCGCATCGCCTACACGCTGGGGCTGGCCGGTCCCGCACTGACCGTCGACACCTCCTGCTCGTCCGCGCTGACCGCGGTCCACCTCGCCGTACAGGGCCTGCGCGCCGGTGACTGCGAACTCGCCGTCGCCGGCGGGGTCTGCGTGATGGGCTCACCGGGCTTCTTCGTGGAGTTCGCCAAACAGCACGCGCTCTCCGACGACGGGCACTGCCGGCCCTACAGCGCGCATGCCAGCGGCACCGTGTGGGGTGAGGGCGTCGGCATGTTCGTGCTGCAGCGCCGCTCCGCCGCCCGCCGGCAGGGCCGCCGAATCCTCGGCGAGCTGCGGGCCACCTGCGTCAACCAGGACGGCCGCACCGTCGGGTTGACCGCCCCCAGCCGCGACGCCCAGATCCGGTTGTTCCGCAAGGCGATCGAACAGGCCGGGGTGACCGTCGACGACGTCGGCATGGTCGAAGGGCACGGCACCGGCACCCGGCTGGGTGACCGGACCGAACTCGCCGCGCTGGCGGCCACCTACGGCACGGCAGGCACCGGCCCGCGGCTCGGGTCGGTCAAGTCCAACGTCGGGCACACCCAGGCCGCGGCCGGGGCGCTCGGCCTGGCGAAGGTGCTGCTGGCGGCCGAACGGGCCACCGTTCCCGCCACCCTGCACGTCGACGAGCCGAGCCACGAAATCGACTGGGACAGTACCGGTCTGCGGATCGCCGAGAAGATGACGCCATGGCCTGCGGTGCGCGGGGAGCGGCTCGGCGCGGTGTCGGCGTTCGGCATGAGCGGCACCAACGCCCACGTCGTGGTCGCGGTTCCGGAGAGCCAGGCGGCGTGATCGTGGACAGTCGGCTGCCCGACGGCCGGGTCGCGGTGCTGCTCAGCGCACACGACGACACCCTCATCGGCCAGGACGCGCAGGCCATCGCCGCCTTCCTCGACGCCGTGCCCTGCGATGTCGCACAGGTGGCCGCGCAGCTGGCGCGCACCCGCCGGATCCGGCGGCGCCGCACCGCGCTCCGCGCCGCAGACCACACCGAGCTCACCGACGCGCTGCGCGCCGTGGCCGCGGGCCGGGAGCACCCGCTGGTCACCCGCGGCACCGAGCGGGCCGACGGGCGCACCGCGTTCGTGTTCCCCGGGCAGGGCAGCCAGTGGCCGGCGATGGGCGCCGACCTGTATCACCGCTCGCCGGTGTATCGCGCCGAAGTGGACCGCTGCGCCGACGCGTTCACCGCTGCCGGTGCGGCGTCCCCGCTGCAGTACCTGACGACGAATCCGCCGCAGCACACCTTCGCCGAAGTCGAGGTGCAGGGCGCACAGTTCAGCCATGCCGTCGGCCTGGCCGCGGTGTGGTGCTCGTGCGGCATCTCGCCCGACCTGACCCTCGGCCACAGCCTGGGCGAGATCGCCGCGGCCCATGTGGCGGGGGCCGTCGGTTTGGCCGACGCGGTCGCCGTGCTGATCGCCCGGGCCACCGTGATCGAACGCCTCAGCGGTGACTTCGGGATGGCCGTGCTCGGGGTGGACGCTGCGCAGGCCGCCCAGCTGATCGCCGAAACCCCGGGCTGGCTGGAACTGTCGGTGGTCAACGCCACCTCGTCGGTGGTGATCTCCGGGGATCGGGCCGCGGTGGCGGCGGTGGTCGCGCGACTCGACGCGCAGGGCCGGTTCGCGCGGGCGCTGCCGGTCGGCTTCCCCGCGCACACCAGCGCGCTGGAGCCGCTGCGCGCCGAGTTCCGGCGGCTGCTGCCCGAGGCGGTGTTCGCCGATACCCCGGTGCAGTTCATCGGGTCGGCCACCGGTGACACCGTCGGCGCCGGAACAAATTTCGAGTCCTATTGGGATGCCAACCTGCGCAACACGGTGCGCTTCGACCGCGCTGCCGACACCGCGATCGCCTGCCACACCGGAACGTTCATCGAGATGTCGGCGCACCCGTCGCTGCTGTTCGCGGTCGAGGACGCGCTGGATCGCGCCGGCGCCTCGGCGGTCCTGAGCGGGTCGGGGCGCCGCGACGAACCGACCGCCGAGGAACTCACGGCCAACATCACCACCGTCGCGCTGACCGACGCCCGGTTCCGGTGGTCCGACCTGTGCGGGACCACCGCGGCGCCGCTGAGCGGGTTCCCGCCCGCCCCGATGCGCGCCGAGCACCTGTGGGCCACACCGGAACCGTTGCCACCGGCACCCCGGCTCACCGTCACCGTCGAGACCTGGGAACCCGCACCGGTTCCCGCAGCCGCCGACCGTTCGGTCGCGGTGGTCGAACTCGGCGACGTGGACCTGACCGCGTGCCTGCGTGCGCACACCGCTGCGGTCTCGGCGCCGATGGCCGAGGCCGACATCCTCCTCGTCGTCGCCCCACGCCTGGACATCCCCGACGCCGTCACGGCCGCCGAGAAGATCGCCGCGCTGATCGACGCCGGGCTGCTGGGCTACCCCCAGTGCATCGGGCCGCGCTGCCGCGACGTCTGGCTGGTCACCGTCGGTGCCGAGCAGGTGCGGCCGGTGGACCCGGTGCCCGCGCCCGGCCCGGCGGCGCTGGCGGCGCTGCACCGCGGCATCGGCTTCGAGTTCCCCGACCAGGCGTTCCACCATCTCGACCTGCGTCGCGACGCCGACGAGCGCGACCTCACCGCCGCCGTCACCGCAGTCCTCACCGGCGCCGGTGAGCTCGCGGTCCGCGACGGCCTGCTGTACCGCCGCAGCCTCGGCAGCGACGTATCCGACTCGCCCGCTTGGGATCTCACGACCGGGATGCTCGACGACGTGCTGATCACCGGCGGCTCGGGCACCATCGGCCGCAGCTACGTCAAGCACCTGGCGGCCGCAGGCGCCCGTCGCATCGTGCTGCTGAGCCGCCGCGGCGTCGACCGCGAGGTGCTCGACGCGCTCACCGCCGGCCACGACGTCGAGGTGCTGTCGGTGGCGTGCGACCTGACCGATAAGGTGCGCCTGGCCGCGGCCGCCGCCGAGCTCGGCGGCGCCGGGGCCTCGCTGGTGATCCACGCAGCGGGTACGGCCGTGTTCGCCGATCTGGCCGGCGTCACCGGCGCGTCGGTGATCGACATGGCGGCGGCCAAACTTGCCGGATTGGCGACCCTGTGCGACACCTGGCCGATCCGTGGCGACGCGCGAATGCTGTTGTGCTCCTCGGTGACCGGGGTGTGGGGCGGCAAGGGGGTGGCCGCCTACGGTGCGGTCAACCGGATGCTCGACGTGACCGCCGCCCAACTGCGTCACCAGGGCAGGCGCTGCGTCGCGGTGCGGTGGGGGCTCTGGGCGGGCAGCGGCATCGTCGATGCCACCGAGATCGCCCGCTCGGAGCGGGCCGGGATGCGGCAGATGGATCCGGCGGCGGCCGTGGAGGCCGGGCTGTGCGAGTACCCGGCCGACCCGCTGGTGCTCGACGCCGAACCGGACCGGCTGCGGGTGTTCTTCGGACAGGAGCTCGCCGATGGGACGGCGCCCCGGGTCGGGCCGGCGCCGGAACCCGATCCGCCGACCCCGCTGCCGCCCGCCGACGCGGTGCGCACCCATCTGGCCGAGGTCCTCGACACCGACGCCGCGGCACTGGATCTCGACGCGTCACTGTTCGACCTCGGGATCGACTCGCTGCTCGCGCTGGACCTGCGCAAGCGGCTCAGACGCTCGACCGGGCGGACGGTGCCGCTGGCCGCGCTCCTGGGCGGCATCACCGGCACCGACCTGATCGCCGACCTCGAGGCCGGCACCACCCCGCAGAAAGTGGACTCATCGCGTGACTGACACCGACACCGGAACCCGACTCGACGAGCAGCGCCTCGAGCTGTTGCGCCGCCGGCTGGCCGAACGCGGGCTCGGCGCCCCGGCTCGGGCCGCAGAGGTGACCGCGCCGGTGCTGTCCGAAGGTCAGGCGCGGATGTGGTTCGTGCACAACGCCGATCCCAGCGGTGCCCTGCTCAACGTGTGCCTGTCCTACCGCATCACCGGCGCCGTCGACGTCGACCGGCTGCACGAGGCCGTCGACGCCGTCGCGGTGCGGCACCCGGTGCTGCGCACCACCTACCGCGCGGGGTCCTCCGACGACCTCGGGCTGCCGGTGCCCACCGTGCACCCCGACCTGCGGCCGGCCTGGACCTACGTCGAGCTGTCCGAGTTGTCCGAGCGGGCCCGCCAGCTGCGCCTGGAAGTGCTGGCACAGCGCGAGTTCGGCGCACCGTTCGACCTGACCGCCGACGCGCCGCTGCGGATCACGGTCATCCGCACCGGCCCGACCGAACTCGTCCTGCTGCTGGTGGCCCACCACATCGCCTGGGACGACGGCTCGTGGGAGGTGTTCTTCACCGACCTCACCCGCGCCTACGCCGGGGGACAGCTGCCGCCGCCCCCGCCCGGCCCGGCGGGCGAACCGGCCGGCGACGACGAGGACGTCCGGTACTGGCGGTCGGTGATGAGCGATCCGCCCGAACCGCTCGAGCTGCCCGGCCCGAACGGCTCGGCGATCCCGACGAGTTGGCGGTCCCAGCGCACCACGGTGCGCCTGGGCGCCGACGTCGCCGCGCGGGTGAGCACCGCCGCCGCCGAAGCCGGCGCCACGCCCTACTCGGTGCTGCTGGCGGTGTTCGGGGTCCTCGTACACCGCTACAGCCACGTCGACGACTTCCTGGTAGCCACCCCGGTGCTCAACCGCAGCGACGCGGTCACCGACGCCATCGGCTACTTCGGCAACACCGTCGCCATGCGGCTGAAACCCCGCTCGGGCATGACCTTCCGGGACTTCCTCGCCCAGACCCGCGACACCGCGATGGGGGCGTTCGCCCACCAGCGGGTCGGGCTGGACCGGATGGTGCGCGAACTGAACCCCGATCGGCGGCACGGCACCGAACGCATGACCCGGGTCAGCTTCGGCTTCCGCGGTCCGGACCGGTTCGGATTCACCCCGCCCGGGGTCGGCTGCGAACGGGCCGAACTGCGCGGCAACCTGACCCATCTGCCGCTGGGCGTGATGATCGAGTTCGACGCCACCGGCGTGGTCGTCGAGCTCGAATACCTGGTCGAGATCATCGAACCCAAGCTCGCCCAGCAGCTGCTCGATCACTTCGCGGTGCTGCTCGACAGCGCGTTGACCCACCCCGACACCGCGCTGAGCGCCCTGACGCTGCTGACCGAGCGGGACGCGGCATGGTTGCACGAGGTGTCCCACGGCGAACGGTTCGACGCCCCGCCGGCCACCCTCGCCGAGCTGGTCGAGGCGCAGGTGGCCCGCACCCCGGAGGCCACCGCGGTGGTCTACGAGGGCCGGCACTACAGCTACCGGGAGCTCAACGAGGCGGCAAACCGGGTCGCGCACTGGCTGATCCGCGCGGGCATCGGTACCGAGGACCGGGTCGCGGTGTTGCTCGACAAATCTCCCGAGCTGGTGATCACCGCGCTCGGCGTGGTCAAGGCGGGCGCGGTGTACCTGCCGGTCGATCCGACCTACCCGCAGGACCGGCTGGACTTCATCCTCGGCGACTGCGACGCGAAACTGGTCATCGGCGAACCGATCACGGACCTCGACGGGTACCGCAACGACGATCCGGTCGACACCGACCGGGTGCGCCCGCTGCGCCCGGACAACACCGCCTACCTGATCTACACCTCCGGCTCCACCGGCCTGCCCAAGGGGGTGCCGGTGCCGCACCGGCCGGTCGCCGAGTACTTCGTGTGGTTCAAGGACGACTACCGGGTCGACGCCGACGACCGGCTGCTGCAGGTCGCCTCGCCGAGCTTCGACGTCTCCATCGCCGAGGTGTTCGGGACGCTGGCGTGCGGTGCGCGGCTGGTGATCCACCGCCCCGACGGCCTGCGCGACATCGGCTACCTGACCGACCTGCTGCGCGACGAGGGCATCACCGCAATGCATTTCGTGCCTTCGCTGCTCGGGCTGTTCCTGTCGCTGCCCGGGGTGAACCAGTGGCGCACCCTGCAGCGGGTGCCGATCGGCGGGGAGGCGCTGTCCGGTGAGGTGGCCGACAAGTTCCACGCCACCTTCGACGCGCTGCTGCACAACTTCTACGGTCCCACCGAAACCGTGATCAACGCGACCCGGTTCAAGGTGGAAGGCAGGCAGGGCACCCGGATCGTGCCGATCGGCAAGCCCAAGATCAACACCGCCATCTACCTCCTCGACGACGCGCTGCAGCCGGTCCCGGTGGGCTCTATCGGCGAGATCTACATCGGCGGAACACATGTCGCGCACGGTTACCACCGCAGGCCAGGGCTGACCGCCGAACGGTTCGTCTCCGACCCGTTCAGTCCCGGCGCGCGGATGTACCGGTCAGGCGACCTGGCGCGCCGCAACGCCGACGGCGACGTCGAGTTCGTCGGCCGCGCCGACGAACAGGTCAAGATCCGGGGCTTCCGCATCGAGCTCGGCGACGTCTCGGCCGCCATCACCGTCGACCCCAGCGTCGGGCAGGCCGTCGTCGTGGTCAGCGAGCTGCCCGGACTGGGCAAGAGCCTCGTCGGCTACCTCACACCCGCCGACGGGCACGGCGTGGACGTCGAGCGGGTGCGGGCGCGCGTCGCGGCCGCGCTGCCCGAGTACATGACCCCGGCCGCCTACGTCGTCGTCGACGAGATCCCGATCACCGCGCACGGCAAGATCGACCGGGCGGCCCTGCCCGAACCGCAACTCAGTGCAGGAACCGAGTTCCGGGAACCGGCCGAGGGCACCGAACGGGCACTGGCCGACGTCTTCACGACCCTGCTCGGACACGACCGGGTCGGCGCCGACGACTCGTTCTTCGACCTCGGCGGGCACTCGCTGCTGGCCACCAAGCTGGTGGCCGAGCTGCGGTCCCGGTTCGGCGTCGACGTCGGCGTGCGCGACGTGTTCGAGCTCGGCACCGTGGCGCGGCTGGCCGCGCACCTCGACGCACTCGCCGATAGCGGGGCCGCAACCCGGCCGCGCCTGGCGCCCGCGGCGCACGACGGCCCGGTGCCGCTGTCGTCGTCGCAGCTGCGGTCCTGGTTCGGCTTCCGGGTTGAAGGGCCCAGCCCGATCAGCAACATCCCGTTCGCCGCCCGGCTGTCCGGGCCCTGCGACGTCGACGCGGTGGTGGCGGCCATCGGCGACGTCGTCGACCGGCACGCGGTGCTGCGCACCACCTACCGCGAGATCGACGGCGTGCCGCACCAGATCGTGCACCAGCCCGCGCCGGTACCGGTACGGCGGGCCCGCGGTGACGGCGAGGAGTGGCTGCAGGCCGAACTCGCACGCGAACGCAGGCACGCGTTCGACCTGGAGCGGGACTGGCCGATCCGCGCCGCCGTGCTGGCCGTCGGCGCCGACCACGTGCTCTCGGTGGTGATCCACCACATCGCCGGCGACCACTGGTCCGGCGGGGTGCTGTTCGCCGACCTGGTCACCGCCTACCGGGCCAGGGCCGCCGGGCACCCGCCCACCTGGACGCCGCTGCCCGTGCAGTACACCGACTACGGGGCCTGGCAGGCGCGGCTGCTCGCCGAGGACACCGGGATCATTGCGCCGCAACGCGAATACTGGCAGAACCAGCTGACCGGGCTGCCCGAGGAAGCCGGGCTGCCGCTGGACTTCACCAGGCCGCGGCTGCCCAGCGGCAAGGGTGACGCCGTCGAATTCGGCATCGACGGCGCTACCAGGGACCGGCTGGCCGCACTGTGCCGGGAGCTCGGCATCACCGAGTTCATGCTGCTGCAGACCGCCGTCGCGGTGGTACTGGCCAAAGCCGGTGCGGGAACCGATATTCCGCTGGGCACCCCGGTCGCCGGCCGCACCGAGGCCGAGCTGGAACACCTGGTCGGGTTCTTCGTCAACTTCGTGGTGCTGCGCAACGACCTGAGCGGCAACCCCACCGTGCGGGAGCTGCTCGGCCGGGCCCGGGAGATGGCGCTGTCGGCGTACTCGAACCAGGACATGCCGTTCGAGCAGGTGGTCGAGGCGCTCAACCCGCCGCGCACCCTGGCGCGCAATCCGCTGTTCCAGGTGGTGGTGCACGTCCGCGAACAGCTGCCGCAACACCAGAGGATCGACGCCGACACCGAATTCACGGCGCTGGAACCCACGTTCGACATCGCCCAGGCCGACCTGTCGCTGAATTTCCTGGCCGACGGCGCCGGCTACCGCGGCTACGTGATCTACCGGCCCGAGCTGTACGCCCGGCGCACCGTCGAACGGTTGGCGGGCTGGCTCACCCGGGTGGTGACGGCGATGGTCGAGCACCCCGACCGCGCGCTGCGCGATGTCGAGATCATGACCGTCGCCGAGAAACAACGCCTGCTGGGGCAGTGGAGCGGGCCGGCCCGGGCCTATGTGCTCGACGCCGACCTGGCGCCGACGCCGCCCGGCGTCCTCGGCGACCTGTATCTCGGCGGTGATCCGTTCGCGTCGGCGCGCGGGCACGGCCCCGGCGCGCAGCCGCGCCTGGTGGCCGACCCGTTCAGCCCCGGCGCCCTGCTCTACCGCACCGGTGACCGGGCCCGCTGGTCCGAGAACGGCACACTCGACATCGTTTGGCGCACGACAACAACCGAACCCGAGGTGGAACCGGCCACGCCGCAGCCGCAGTGGGAGGCGCCCCGCACCGACACCGAACGCGCCATCGCCGGGCTGCTCGCCGACCTGCTCGAGACCGAGCAGGTGGGCCGCGGCGACGACTTCTTCGGCCTCGGCGGGGACAGCGTGCTGGCCGTGCAAGTGGCGGCCAGGGCGCGCGACGCCGGCATCGACCTCACCGCGCGCATGGTGTTCGAGCACCCCGAGGTCGCGGCGCTGGCGGCGGCGGTGGACGCCGGCGGCGCCGACACCGGCCCGCAGGACAGCCACCACGCGCCGATGTCGGCGTCCGGGCTGTCCGACGACGAGCTGGCCACGCTGATGGAGGACCTGAGCGGATGACACAGGCCGAGCAGACGACGCGGCGGCCCGCCATCGAGGACGTGCTGGCGTTGAGCCCGCTGCAGCAGGGCCTCTTCTCGATGGCCTCGCTCACCGGCGACGACGGCGACTCCGGTGATCCGGGTGCCGATCCGTACCTGATCGCGATCGCCGCCGATGTCATCGGGACCCTCGACGTCGAGCTGCTGCGCCGCTGCACGGCGGCGCTGCTGGTGCGCCACCCCAACCTGCGGGCCAGTTTCGTGCAGGGCAAGCTGAGTCGCGCGGTGCAGGTCGTGCCCGCCGAGGTGGAGTTGCCGTGGCGGCACGTCGTCGTCGAGTCCGAGGCCGCTGTCGCCGCCGCCGAAGCTTCGGAACGGGCCCGGCCTTTCGACCTCGCGCGGGGACCGGTGATCCGGTTCGTGCTCATCGAGGCCCCGCACCGGTGGCGGTTCGTGGTGACCGCTCACCACATCCTCATCGACGGTTGGTCGCTGCCACTGCTGCTGGGCGAGCTGCTCACCCTGTACCGCGCCGGCGGGGACACCGCCGCGCTGCCGGAACCGCCGCGGCCCTACCGGGACTACATCGGCTGGCTCGCCGGCCGCGATCAGGACGCCAGCCGGCAGGTCTGGCGCCGCCACCTCGCCGGGGTGGCCGGCCCGACGCTGCTCACCCCGGCCCTGACCTCCGGTGCGCCACCCACCGGCCGGCCGCGGCTGACCGAGGTGACACTGGACGCCGCGGCCACCACCCGGCTGGCCGAGGCCGCCCGCAGCCGCGGTGTCACGCTCAACACCGTGGTCCAAATGGCCTGGGCCACCATTCTTTCGGTGTTCACCGACCGTACCGATGTGACGTTCGGGGTGACGGTGTCCGGGCGCCCCGGCGAGATCGCCGGCGTCGAGCGGATGGTCGGGCTGTTCATCAACACCGTCCCGCTGCGGGTGCGGCTGGACCCACTGGCGCCGACCGGGCAGCAATGCCTGGCGCTGCAGCGCGAAGCCGCCGAGCTGCGCGACCACGGCTACCTCAGCCACGCCGAATTCCGGTCCATCGCCGGGGTGGGCGAGATGTTCGACACGCTGCTGGTCTACGAGAACTTCCCGCCGGGCGGCATCGTCGGCACCACCGAATTCCCGGCCAACGGAGCGACGTTCATCCCGTCGGCGCTGGAGAGCCTGTCGCACTTCCCGGTCACCATCGCCGCGCACCTGGCCGGTGCCGAGCTCACGGTGTTCGTCGAGGTGATCGACGGCGCCCTCGGGACCATGGCCCCCGAGCAGCTCGGCACCCGGGTGCTGCACACCGCGCAGCGGATCGTCGAGTGCTGGGACCGGCCGCTGCGGGAGGCCGGGATCCTGCTGCCCGCCGAGACCGGGGCCGCGGTGCCCGCACCCGCCGACCCGCCGAGCGGCGGCATCCACACCAAGTTCACCGAAACCGCAGGCAGCAGACTGGGTTCGATCGCGCTGTCCTGGGCCGACGGGGCGCTGACCTACCGCCAGCTCGACGAAGCGGCCGACCGGGTGGCCGTGGCACTGCACGCCGCCGGTGTCGGCACCGAGGAGCCGGTCGCGGTACTGCTGTCCCGCGGCCCCGACTACGTCGCCGCGATGTTGGGGATCCTCAAGGCCGGCGCGGTGATCGTGCCGCTGGATCCCGGCATGCCCGCCGACCGGATCGCCGACATCCTCGACCAGTCCGGGGCCCGCGTGGTCGTCGACGACGCCTTCGCCGCGGCGGCGACCGCCGAACCGCCGCCGGGCTACCGACCCGCCGAAGTCGTTGCCGGACAAGCCGCCTACATCGTGTTCACGTCCGGGACGACGGGACGTCCCAAGGGTGTCGTCGGCACCCACGACGCCGTGCTGGCCTACGCCGCCGACCACGCCGACCGGGTGCTGCAGACCGCGGCCGCGCGGGTCGGCCGACCGCTGCGGGTGGGGCACGGCTGGTCGTTCACCTTCGACGCCGCCTGGCAGCCGCTGGTCGCGCTGCTGGCCGGGCACGCGGTGCACCTCATCGGCGACGAGGCCCAGCGCGACGCCGAGGCCCTGGTCACCACCATCGCTCGGTTCGGCGTCGACATGCTCGACACCACCCCGTCGATGTTCGGCCAGCTGCGCGACGTCGGCCTGCTCTCGACCGTCCCGCTGGCGGTGCTGGCGATGGGCGGTGAGGCCGTCAGCCCCGCGACCTGGGACCTGGTGCGAGACGAATGCGCGCGCACCGGGATGACGGCGTTCAACTGTTACGGGCCGACCGAGACCACCGTCGAGGCGGTGGTCGCCGCGCTCGACGAGCACCCCCGCCCGACGATCGGGCATCCCACCCGCGGCACCCGCGCCGCCGTCCTGGACGCGTGGCTGCGCCCGGTGCCCGACGGGGTGGCCGGTGAGCTGTACCTGTCGGGGCCACAGCTGACCCGCGGCTACCTGTCCCGGCCCGGCGAGACCGCGAGCCGGTTCGTCGCGGACCCGGTGGTCCCGGGCGCTCGCATGTACCGCACCGGAGATGTGGTGCGCCGCACCGACAACGGCGCACTGCAGTTCCTCGGGCGCGCCGACGATCAGGTGAAGATCCGCGGCTTCCGGGTGGAACCGGGGGAGATCGCCGCCGTGCTGTGCCGCCACCGCGGGGTGCGGGGCGCGCACGTCGTGGTGCGCACCGGTGCCGCCGGCCCGCGGCTGATCGCCTACGTCGCCGGCACCGCGTCTCCCGGTGAGCTGCGCGGCCTCACCGAGGGACTGCCGCGGTACATGGCGCCGCACCGGATCGTCGTCGTCGACGAGCTGCCGCTGACCGCGCACGGCAAGATCGACGAGGCCGCGTTGGCCGCGATCCCGGTCGAGGACGGCCCGCTCACCGCGCCGCGGACCCCGACGGAGACCGTGCTGGCCGAGCTGATGGCCGAGATCCTGGACGGCGACGTGACGTTCGGGGTCACCACCGACTTCCTGGAACTCGGTCTGGACAGCATCGTCGCGCTGACCCTGGTGCAGGCCGCCCGTCGCCGGGGGATCGAGATGCGGGCCCGGTTGATGTTGGAGTGCACCACGATTCGAGAGCTCGCCGCCGCGATCGATGCGGCGCAGACCCGCGGCCCGGCGCCGGTGCACCCGCAGCGGTACGGCCCGGTCACCCCGGCGCCGATCGTGTCGTGGCTCTACGAGCACGGCAACTTCCGCCGCTTCACCCAGAACGTGCTCGTCGCGCTGCCGCCCGGGCTGACGCAGCGCCGGCTGGAGGCGGTCCTGCAGGCCCTGCTGGACCGCCACGACATGCTGCGCGCGGTGCTCGACGACGACGGGGCCGGCGGTCACCGGCTGCGCACCCGGGCGCCCGGCGCGGTCCGCGCCGCCGACATCCTGGTCCGCGTGGACGCTGGTGCCGCCCGCGCCGTCGGCACGGAAGCCGGTGCCGCCATTGACCGTATCGATCCTATCGCCGGGTCGATGGTGCAGGCCGTGTGGTTCCGTGCGGAGCCGTCGGTGTTGATGCTGTGCGTGCACCACCTGGCCACCGACGTGGTGTCGTGGTACGTCATCCTCGGTGCGCTGGCCGCCATCGCCGACGACCTCGCCGCCGGCCGGGAGCCGGCGCAGGCCGCCGAGTACACCACCTACCGGCAGTGGACGGCCCTGCTCGACCGGCGCAGGCAGACCCCGGAAGTGACCGGTCAGCAGGACTTCTGGGCCAGCCAGCTGACCGGACCGGATCCGGTGCTCGGTGGGCGCCGGCCCGACCCGGGCACCGACACCTGGGGCTCGACCCGGCTCACCGACGTCGTCACCAATGCCGCAGCCACCGGCGTCCTGCTGAGGCGTCTCGACGACGCCGGGGTGCAGATGCGCGACGTGCTGCTCACCGCGCTGACGCTGACGATCGCTTCGTGGCGGGTGACCCGCGGACAGCCCGCGCACCACGGCACCCTGGTCGCGCTGGAGAGCCACGGCCGCGAGGACACCGTGGTCGGTGCCGACGTCGACACGTCGGCCACCGTCGGCTGGTTCACCTCGGTGTTCCCGGTGCGGTTGGGGGCCGGTGAGGCCGCCGTCGACGTGGACACCGCCGAGGCCAACCCGGCCGCCGCCCGCACCCTGCTGCATGCGGTCACCGAAACGCTTGCCGCCGTGCCGAATCGGGGCCTGGACTACGGGCTGCTGCGCTATCCCGGTGGGCCCGGCCCGAGCCCGCTCGGTCACCTGCCCGAACCGCAGCTGGAGTTCAACTACATCGGCCGCTACGACCTGCGCGCCGGCCGGGCCGCCGCGGACTGGGCGTTGGTGACCGACTCGGCGCTCACCGCGCGGATGCCGGTGACCGCGGAGCCCCTGCTGCCGCTGCGCTACACCTTCGACGTCATCTCGGTGGTGCACGACACCGCAGACGGGCCCACGCTGCGCACCAGCTGGCGCTGGAGCGAGGCGTTGAGCACCGCCGAGGACGTCGCGACGATCACCGCGCTGTGGGACCGCGCGGTCAGAGCATTGGGAGCGGCCCTGTGAGCACCCCTCCGACCCTCGCGGTGATCGGCGCGGGCCCCAAGGCCATCGCCGTGGCCGCCAAGGCCGCCGAGCTGCGCGCGATGGGCGCTGACGTGCCCGAGGTGATCACGATCGAACGCAGTGCGGTGGCTGCGAACTGGCAGCCGGTCGGCGGGTGGACCGACGGCCAGCACCGCTTGGGCACCAGTCCCGAGAAGGACGTCGGGTTCCCCTACCGCTCATCGGTGGTACCCCGGCGCAACGCGGAGCTGGACGAGCGGATGACCCGGCACAGCTGGCAGTCCTATCTGATCGCCACCGCGCAGTTCGCCGAGTGGGTGGACCGCGGCCGGCCGGCGCCCACCCATGCCGGGTGGGCCCGCTACCTGCGCTGGGTCGCCGACGGCATCGCGATGCCGGTGCTCATCGGTGAGGTACAGCGCATCTCGGTCGACGGGCAGCGCTGGCGCCTGCTCACCCCGGAGCGCACGGTGACCGCCGACGGGGTGATGGTCACCGGGCCGGGGCAGGCGCAGCGGTCCATCCTGCCGCACGATCCGCGGGTGTTCTCGATCGCCCAGTTCTGGGAGCGGGCCGCCCGGCCCGACTTGATCGTGGCCGAGCGGGTCGCCGTCATCGGCGGCGGCGAGACGGCGGCCTCGATGCTCAACGAGTTGTTCCGGCACCGGGTCTCGACGATCACGGTCATCTCACCGCAGGTCACCCTGTTCACCCGCGGGGAGGGCTTCTTCGAGAACACGCTGTTCTCCGATCCGACCGGATGGTCCGCGCTGACGGCCGCGGAGCGGCGGGACGCGTTGGGCCGCACCGACCGTGGGGTGTTCTCGGCGCGGGTGCAGGACGCGCTGCTGGCCGACGACCGGATCCGGCACCTGCGCGGCCGGGTGGCGCACGCGGTGGCACGTGACGACCGGATCCGGTTGACGCTCAGCATCGATCGCGGCGGTGAACCGCTGGAGACGGTGCACGGGTTCGATCTGGTGATCGACGGATCGGGCGCGGACTTCATGTGGTTCGAGTCGCTGTTCGGTCAGGACGCCCGCGATCTGGTGGAGCTGGGCCTGGGCGCGCCGCTGACCGCGGACGCGTTGCAGGAGTCGATCGGCCACGACCTGTCGGTGACCGGGGTCGAGCCGAAGCTGTTCCTACCCGGGCTGGCCGGGTTGACCCAAGGTCCCGGTTTCCCGAACCTGAGTTGCCTGGGATTGTTGTCCGACCGGGTACTCGGGGCCCGGTACCCTCGCCACCCCGACCACCGATCGACCAGGAGAGCCGATGAGCACCAACCCGTTCGATGACGAGGACGGCACGTTCTTCGTGCTGGTCAACGACGAGGAGCAGCACAGCCTGTGGCCGACGTTCGCCGAGATCCCGGCCGGATGGACGAAGGTGTTCGGCGAGGCCAGCCGCGCCGACTGCCTGGCCTACGTCGAGGAGAACTGGAAGGACATCCGCCCGCGCAGCCTCCGGGAACGGCTCGCCGAGCGACCCGGCGACCAGCCGAATTGAACCGGAGCGACCAGCCGACGTGAGCCGGAGCGATCAGCCCGGTTGAGGGACCGGCATGTCCATGTCGAACACCCGCGCGTGCAGCACCGTGCGGTTGCGCAGCGCCGCCCGCACCGCGCGGTGCAGACCGTCCTCCAGATAGACGTTGCCGCGCCAGCGCACCGCGTGCGGGAACAGGTCGCCGTAGAACGTGGAGTCCTCCGAGAGCAGCCGGTCCAGCGCCAGCACGGTCGTCGTCATCACCAACTCGTCGAGCCGGATCTGGCGGGGCGGGATCTGAGCCCATTGCCGGTGCGACAGACCGTGGTCTGGATACGGCCTGCCATCGCGGACTCCCTTGAAGATCATCGACGCGCCTTCGCTTGCCCCCGAAAACATTGGCTAGGTGTGCAAGATTAACCCGCCGTGTCCAGCGCGTCGCGTCGCTCGGTCGATGGACAGTGCGCTGGTCACCGTAAAATGGGGCAACTGGGAGCTGGGACGAAAGTGGGTGAGCAATGAGTAGCGCTGACGAGCGACGGTTCCAGGTGCTGCGCGCCATCGTCGCCGACTTCGTCGCCACCCAGGAACCCATCGGGTCCAAGACCCTCGTCGAACGTCACAACCTCGGTGTTTCCAGTGCCACGGTGCGCAACGACATGGCCGTTCTGGAGGCCGAGGGCTACATCACCCAGCCGCACACCAGCTCGGGCCGGATACCCACGGAAAAGGGGTACCGCGAATTCGTCGACCGGCTCGAGGACGTCAAACCGATGTCGGGTGCCGAGCGTCGCGCGATCCTGTCGTTCCTGGAATCCGGCGTCGACCTCGACGACGTGCTGCGTCGGGCGGTGCGGCTGCTGGCCCAGCTGACCCGTCAGGTCGCCGTCGTGCAGTACCCGACGCTGACGACATCATCGGTGCGGCGCCTCGAGGTGGTCGCGCTGACCCCGGCGCGGCTGCTGCTGGTGGTGATCACCGACACCGGCCGCGTCGATCAGCGCATCGTGGAGCTGGGCGACGCGATCGACGAGCCGCAGCTGACGCAGCTGCGGGATCTGTTGGGGCAGGCGCTGGAAGGCAAGCCACTGTCGGCGGCCTCGATCGCGGTGTCGGATCTGGCCTCGCACCTCAATGGGCAGGGCGGCCTGGCCGATGCGGTGGGGCGGTCGGCCACAGTGCTGGTCGAGACGCTGGTAGAGCACACCGAGGAGCGACTGCTGCTCGGCGGCACCGCCAACCTGACCCGTAACACCGCCGACTTCGGTGGCTCTCTGCGGCAGGTGCTGGAGGCGCTCGAGGAACAGGTGGTGGTGCTGCGGCTGCTGGCCGCCCAGCAGGAGGCCGGCAAGGTGACCGTGCGGATCGGGCACGAGACCGAGGCCGAGCAGATGGTGGGCACCTCGGTGGTGAGCACCGCGTACGGCAGCGCGGGCAAGGTGTTCGGCGGCATGGGTGTGTTGGGTCCCACACGAATGGACTATCCGGGAACCATCGCCAACGTCGCCGCGGTTGCTCTCTATATTGGCGAAGTCTTAGGTAACCGCTGATCCGGGTCGGCTGGCCGGGTCATCGGGTGGGAAAGGTTGAGCGTGGCACGCGACTATTACGGGCTGCTCGGAGTGAGCAAGGGTGCGAGCGATCAGGAGATCAAGCGTGCCTATCGCAAGCTCGCCCGGGAACTGCATCCCGACGTCAACCCCGACGAGGGCGCCCAGGCGCGCTTCCAGGAGATCAGCGCCGCCTACGAGGTCCTCAGCGATCCCGAGAAGCGCCGCATCGTCGATCTGGGCGGTGACCCGATGGAATCGGGCGCCGCGGCCGGCGGCGGCTTCGCCGGCTTCGGCGGTCTCGGCGACGTCTTCGAAGCGTTCTTCGGTGGGGGCGGCGGTTCCCGCGGCCCCATCGGGCGGGTGCGGCCCGGATCCGACTCGCTGCTGCGGATGCGGCTGGACCTGGAGGAATGTGCGACCGGCGTGACCAAGCAGGTCACCGTCGACACCGCGGTGCTGTGCGATCTGTGCTACGGCAAGGGCACCAACGGCAACTCCACCCCGGTGGCTTGTGACACCTGCGGCGGCCGCGGTGAGGTGCAGACCGTGCAGCGGTCGCTGCTCGGTCAGGTGATGACGTCGCGGCCGTGCCCGGTGTGCGGCGGCGTCGGCGAGGTCATTCCGGACCCGTGCAACCGGTGCGCGGGCGACGGGCGGGTGCGGGCCCGCCGCGAGATCAGCGTCAAGATCCCCGCCGGGGTGGGCGACGGCATGCGGGTGCGGCTGGCCGCCCAGGGCGAGGTCGGCCCGGGCGGTGGCCCGGCCGGCGACCTGTACGTCGAGGTGCACGAGAAGCCGCACGACGTCTTCGTCCGCGACGGTGATGACCTGCACTGCACGATCTCGGTGCCGATGGTCGACGCCGCGCTGGGCACGACGGTCACCGTCGACGCGATCCTCGACGGCCCGCTCGATATCACCGTCGCCCCCGGCACCCAGCCCGGTTCGGTGACCACGCTGCGCGGTCACGGCATGCCGCACCTGCGTTCCGGGGTGCGCGGCAACCTGCACGCACACATCGACGTTGTGGTGCCCTCCCGGCTCGACCACGAGGCCGTCGAGCTGCTGACCGCGTTCAAGGAACGCACCAGGGACACCGCCGAGGTGCGCACCGCCCAGGGCAACAACTCCTCGCACGGCGGCCTGTTCTCCCGGCTGCGCGAGACGTTCACCGGTCGCTGACCGCCGCGCGTGCGCAGCCTGTTCTACGTCGACGCGGTCCCATCCGTCGGTGAGTTCGCCGTCGTCGACGGTGACGAGGGTTTCCACGCCGCCACCGTGCGGCGCACCCGACCCGGCGAGGAACTGGACCTGTCCGACGGCCAGGGCACCGTTGCGCACTGCATCGTCACCGATGTGGCCAAAGGCCGGCTGACGGCCGAGGTCCGGGACCGCCGGCTGGCCCCGCCGCCGCTGCCGACGGTCACCGTGGTGCAGGCGCTGCCCAAGTCGGACCGTTCGGAGCTGGCCGTGGAGCTGGCCACCGAAGCCGGGGCCGACGCCGTCCTGGCTTGGCAGGCGTCGCGCTGCGTGGCCCGCTGGGACGGCGCCGCGAAGGTCGACAAGGGGCTGCGGCGGTGGCGGGCGGTGGCTCGCTCGGCCGCCCGGCAATCCCGCCGGCCCTACGTCCCGACCGTGGGCGGTGTGCTGTCCACCGCCGAGGTGGTGAGCCGCTGCCAGGGCACGGTGCTGGTGCTGCACGAATCCGCGACGACACCGCTGGCCGAGGTGCAGCTGGCCGGAGCCGACGCGGTCACGCTGGTGGTGGGCCCGGAGGGCGGTATCTGCGACGACGAGCTGGCGGCGCTGACCGGCGCGGGTGCGCAGGTGGTGCGGCTCGGCCCGACCGTGCTGCGCACCTCCACCGCGGCGGCGGTGGCGCTCGGGGCGCTGGGAGTGCTGACGCCGCGCTGGCGCTGAGCGGCAGCGGGACCGACACCCCCGGGGGGTAGCCGTCCGGCTGGTGATTAGATAGGTTAGCCTTCCCTGAAAACCCGGCCCCATCGCTGGGGCGGAGCAAAGCTGAACCCGAGCACGAAGGACTTCCGATTCTCACCCGTGTGACCCGAGCGTGGATCCCGCTGGTCCTGGTGGTGGTGCTCGTGGTGGGCGGGTTCACGGTGTGGCAACTACGCAGCGTCTTCGGGTCCCAGCAGCTGCCGACCTACGCGGGCAACGCCGCCGACGGTTCGGTCGGCACCGCCGATCCGAAGGTCGTGCGCTACGAGGTGTTCGGCGAAGCCGGCGCGTACGCCGACATCAACTACATCGACGCCGAGGGCGACCCGAACCAGGTCGTCGGGGCCGCCCTGCCCTGGTCGATCGAGATCGAGACGAACTCCCCGGCGATGGTGGGAAACGTTGTGGCGCAAGGCAACGGTGACTTCATTGGATGCCGCATCACCTCGGACGGCGCCATCAGGGACGAGCGCACAGCCACCGAGGTGAGCGCCTACATCTACTGCTTCACGAAATCGGCATGAGACGGTCCGGGCCACCCTCACGTCAGGAGCTGCGACAACCGCGGCTGCTGGCGCGCTGGATCCGCCGTCTCGCGGTGCCGATCGTGCTCGGGTGGGTGCTGGTCGTGGTGGCGCTGAGCGTGCTGGTGCCACCGTTGGAGGTGGTCGCCGCCGAGAACGCGGTGTCGATGAGCCCGAGCGACGCGCCGTCGATGCGCGCCATGGCGGACATGGGCCGCATGTTCGGGGACTCCGAATCCGATGCCATCGCGCTGATCGTGCTCGAGAGCGAGACCGACCAGCCGCTCGGTGACACCGCCCACGACTACTACGACCAGCTCCTGGACAAGCTGGACGACGACCCCGACCACGTCCGCGACATCCAGGACACCTGGGGTGACCCGCTGACCCAGGCGGCCGCGCAGAGCTCCGACGGCCGGGCCGCCTACGTCACCCTCTACCTCGCCGGCAACATGGGCGAGACCGAGTCCAACGAGTCCGTCGCCTCGGTTCGCGAGATCCTCGACACGTCACCGCCCCCGCCGGGGGTGCGGGTGCACCTGACCGGCCCGGCCGCTCTGACCGCCGACGTCACCATCGCCGGCGAGAGCAGCATGGCGCTGATCCTGGCGGTGACGTTCCTGGTGATCATCGTGTTGCTGCTGTTCTTCTACCGCTCGATCACCACGGTGGTGCTGTTGCTGGTGATGGTCGGGGTACAGATGGTGGTGGCCCGCCAGGTGGTCGCGGCGCTGGGCCACGCCCAGATCATCGGGCTGTCCACGTTCGCGGTGAACCTGCTGATCTCGCTGGCCGTCGCCGCCGGCACCGACTACGCCATCTTCCTGGTGGGCCGCTACCAGGAAGCCCGGTCGGCCGGCGCCGACCGGGAGGCCGCCTACTACGAGATGTTCCACGGCACCGCGCATGTGGTGCTGGGGTCCGGCCTGACCATCGCGGGCGCGATGTACTGCCTGTCGTTCACCCGGATGCCGTACTTCCAGAGCATGGGCGTGCCGTGCGCGGTCGGCATCCTGTCCGGGGTGGCGGTGGCGCTGACGCTGGGCCCGGCGATCGTCACACTCGGCAGCCGGTTCGGCCTGCTCGAGCCCAAACGCGCGATGCGGATCCGCACCTGGCGCCGCGTCGGTGCCACGGTGGTCCGCTGGCCCGGCCCCATCCTGGTGGCGTCGCTGGCGTTGGCCCTGATCGGGCTCGCCGCGCTGCCCGGCTACCAGACCAGCTACGACGACACCCGCTACATCCCGGCGTCGATCCCGGCCAACGCCGGCCTGCAGGCCGCCGCGCAGCACTTCTCGCTGTCGCGGATGAGCCCGGAGGTGCTGATCGTCGAGGCCGATCGGGACCTGCGCAACCCGTCGGACTTCCTGGTCCTCGACCGGCTCGCCAAGCGGGTGTTCGCCGTCGAGGGGGTCGCCCGCGTGCAGGCGCCGACGCGCCCGGACGGGGCGCCGATCGCGCACACCTCGATCCCGTTCCTGATCAGCATGCAGGGGGTCGGCCAGCAGCAGAACATGAAGTTGATGCGCGACCGCATCACCGACATGCGCACCCAGGCCGAGGAGCTCGGCACGACGATCGCGACGATGAAGCGGATGTACGGGCTGATGTCCCGGTTCAGCGACGTGACCACCACGATGATCGTCGACATGCAGGAGATGCGGGACACCGTGCACCAGATCCGGGCCACGGTGGCAGATTTCGACGACATGTTCCGGCCGATCCGCAACTACTTCTACTGGGAACCGCACTGCTACAACATCCCGCTGTGCTGGTCGTTCCGGTCGATCTTCGACTCGATGGACGGCGTCAACGCGATGACCGACACGTTCGACAAGGCCGTCGTGAACATGGACGAGGTGGTCGTGCTGCTGCCGCAGCTGCTCGCCAGCATCCCGCCGATGATCGCGACGATGGAGAACATGCAGCAGATGATGCTGACCACCTACGCGACGATGTCGGGGTTCTACGGCCAGATGGACGAGCTGACCCGCGACTCGACCGAGCTGGGCAAGGCGTTCGACGAGGCCCGCAACGACGATTCCTTCTACCTGCCGCCCGAGGTGTTCGACAACCCCGACTTCCAGCGGGCGATGCAGGCGTTCTTCTCACCCGACGGCAAGGCGGTGCGGCTGCTCGTCGCCCACCGCGGCAACCCGACCACCGAGGAGGCGCTGCAGCGGGTCGAGCCGATCAAGATCGCCGCGATCGAGGCGCTCAAGGGCACTCCGCTGGAAAACGCGACGATCCAGCTGGGCGGCACCGCGGCCACTTTCAAGGACATGTCCGACGGGTCGCGCTACGACCTGATGATCGCGGTGATCTCGGCAATGTGCCTGGTGCTGATGGTGATGTTGGTGCTGACCCGCAGCCTGGTCGCCGCGCTGGTGATCGTCGGGACCGTGACGCTGTCGCTGGGCGCGTCGTTCGGCATCTCGATCCTGATCTGGCAGCACGTGGTCGGCCTGGAGCTGCACTGGATGGTGCTGGCGCTGTCGATCATCGCGTTGATCGCGGTCGGCTCGGACTACAACCTGCTGCTGGTGTCGCGGTTCAAGGAGGAGATCGGTGCGGGCATCAAGACCGGCATCATCCGTGCCATGGGCGGCACCGGCAGCGTGGTGACCGTCGCCGGGGTGGTGTTCGCGCTGACGATGGCATCGATGGTGGTCAGCGACCTGCGGATCATGGCGCAGGTCGGGACGACGATCGGGCTGGGGTTGCTGTTCGACACCTTCATCGTCCGGGCGTTCATGATGCCGTCGATCGCCACGCTGCTGGGCCGGTGGTTCTGGTGGCCGGTGGTGGTGCGCTCCCGGCCGCCGCGGTATTCGTTGGGTCGCGACGCCGCACGAGGTTAAACTGGTCATCGGTTGAGCCGACCAGGCTCGGAGCACAGAAAGCAGGCAGAAAACCCCACGTGACGCCCCGCGAGAACGCCGCCTCGGACTCCACCGGTAACACGGTCCGCAGCAGCATCACGGTTCCGCCCGCCTACGTCGTGGGTCTGCTCGGCTCCCGGGACGAGAACCTGCGTGCCCTGGAACAGCTGCTCACCGCCGACATCCACGTCCGGGGCAACGACGTCACGCTGTCCGGTGAGGCCGCCGACGTCGCGCTGGCCGAGCGGGCCATCACCGAGTTGATCGAGGTGGTCGCCAGCAGTCAGGTGGTCAATCCCGAGGCCGTGCGCCACAGCGTGGCGATGCTGACCGGTGCCGTCGCGGAGTCCCCGGCCGAGGTGCTGACGCTGGACATCCTGAGCCGGCGCGGGAAGACGATCCGGCCCAAGACCCTCAACCAGAAGCGCTACGTCGATGCCATCGACGCGCACACCATCGTGTTCGGCATCGGGCCCGCGGGCACCGGCAAGACCTACCTGGCGATGGCCAAGGCCGTTAGCGCGCTGCAGACCAAGCAGGTCAGTCGGATCATCCTGACCCGGCCGGCGGTGGAAGCCGGTGAGCGCCTTGGCTTTCTGCCCGGCACGCTGAGCGAGAAGATCGACCCCTATCTGCGCCCGCTCTACGACGCGCTGCACGACATGATGGATCCCGAACTGATCCCGAAGCTGATGAGTGCCGGGGTCATCGAGGTGGCGCCGCTGGCCTATATGCGGGGCCGCACGCTCAACGACGCGTTCATCATCCTCGACGAGGCGCAGAACACCACCGCCGAGCAGATGAAGATGTTCCTGACCCGGCTTGGCTTCAACTCCAAAATCGTTGTCACGGGCGACATCACGCAGGTCGACCTGCCCGGCGGGGCGGCGTCGGGACTGCACGCGGCGATGCGCATCCTGGACCGGATCGACGACATCCACTTCGCCGAACTCACCAGCGCCGACGTGGTTCGGCACAAGCTGGTGTCCGAGATCGTCGACGCGTACGCCAGATCCGAGGAGCCGGCCCTGATGAACCGGGCGCAGCGCCGCGCCTCCCACACCGGCAGCCGGCCCAGGCGGTAACGGATCGACCATGAGCATTGAGGTGTCCAACGAGTCGGGCATCGACGTTTCCGAAGAGGAACTGATCAGCGTCGCCCGGTTCGTGATCCGCAAGATGGACGTCAACCCGGCCGCCGAGTTGTCGATGGTACTGCTCGACACCGCGGCGATGGCCGACCTGCACATGCGCTGGATGGACCTGCCCGGTCCCACCGACGTGATGAGCTTCCCGATGGACGAGCTGGAACCCGGCGGGCGGCCCGACGCGCCCGAGCCGGGACCGTCCATGCTCGGTGACATCGTGCTGTGCCCGGAGTTCGCGGCCAAGCAGGCCGAGGAGGCCGGCCACACGCTGGGTCAGGAGCTGGCGCTGCTCACCGTGCACGGGGTGCTGCACCTGCTCGGGTACGACCACGCCGAGCCGGACGAGGAAAAAGAGATGTTCGCGCTGCAGCGTGAGCTGCTCGAGGAGTGGGTGGCCGAGCAGGTCGAGGCCTACCACCAGGACCGGCAGACCGAGAAGGATCGCCGGTTGCTCGACAAATCCCGATATTTCGATGCGCCGTGAGTAATCTGGGCCAACTCATCGGGGCGATCGCGCTCGTGGCCTTCGGTGGGCTGTTCGCCGCGATCGACGCCGCGCTGAGCACCGTCTCGATCGCCCGGGTGGAGGAGTTGGTCCGCGAGGAACGCCCGGGTGCGGTGCGGTTGGCGCGGGTAGTGATGGAGCGGCCCCGCTACATCAACCTCATCGTGTTGCTGCGCATCGCGTGCGAGGTCAGCGCCACGGTGCTGATGGCTGCCTACCTCGACGACTACCTCGGTGTCAGCCGGGGCCTGCTGACCGCCGCCGCGGTCATGACGGTGGTCAGCTTCGTGGTCATCGGCGTCGGCCCCCGGACCTTGGGCCGGCAGAACGCCTACACCATCGCGTTGCTGACTGCCCTTCCGCTGCAGGCGATCTCGGTGGTCCTGACCCCGGTGAGCCGGTTGCTGGTGTTGATCGGCAACGCGCTGACGCCGGGCCGCGGATTCCGCAACGGCCCGTTCGCCTCCGAGATCGAGCTGCGTGAGGTCGTCGACCTGGCGCAGCAGCGCGGGGTGGTGGCCGACGACGAGCGCCGGATGATCCAGTCGGTCTTCGAACTCGGCGACACCGCGGCCCGCGAGGTGATGGTGCCCCGGACCGAGATGGTGTGGATCGAGAGCGACAAGACCGCCGGCCAGGCCACCTCGCTGGCGGTGCGCAGCGGACATTCCCGCATCCCGGTGATCGGCGAGAACGTCGACGACATCGTCGGCGTGGTCTATCTGAAGGATCTGGTGCAGCGCACCTATTACTCGACCAACGGCGGGCGCGACACCAAGGTCTCCGAGGTGATGCGCGAACCGGCGTTCGTCCCGGACTCCAAACCGTTGGACGCGCTGCTGCGGGACATGCAGCGCGACCGGGTGCACATGGTGCTGCTGGTCGACGAGTACGGCGCGATCGCCGGCCTGGTCACCATCGAGGACGTGCTGGAGGAGATCGTCGGGGAGATCGCCGACGAGTACGACACCGACGAGGTCGCCCCGGTGGAGGAGTTGGGGGACGGCCAGTACCGGGTGTCGGCGCGGTTGCCGATCGAGGATCTCGGCGAGCTCTACGACATCGAGTTCGGCGAGGACCTCGACGTCGACACCGTCGGCGGTTTGTTGGCACTGGAGTTGGGCCGGGTTCCGCTGCCCGGCGCGGAGGTCGAATGGGACGGGCTACGGCTGCGCGCCGAGGGCGGGCCCGATCCGCGGGGCCGGGTCCGGGTGGGCACCGTGCTGGTCAGCCAGGCGGACAAAGACGACGAAGACGACTAGGGGACGGGTATCGATGAGCGACTTGGACGCCGAGGACGCCAAGCTGGTGGTGCTGGCCCGCGGGGCGATGGGCCGCGCCGAGGCCGGCAGCGGGGCTGCCGTCCGCGACGCCGACGGCCGCACCTACGCCGCGGCGCCGGTCGCGTTGGCGGCGTTGCAGCTGACCGCGCTGCAGGCCGCGGTCGCGGCCGCGGTGTCCAGCGGCGCCACCGGGCTGGAGGCCGCCGTCCTCGTCGGCGGTTCGGCCGACGACGCCGGCGTCGCGGCGGTCCGGGAACTCGCCGCCGACGCAGCGGTCATCGTCACCGACCGCTCGGGCGCCCCGATATGACCGAATTCCGTTCCGGCTTCGTCTGTTTCGTCGGCCGACCGAACACCGGCAAGTCCACGCTGACCAACGCGCTGGTCGGTGAGAAGGTGGCGATCACGTCGAACCGGCCGCAGACCACCCGACACACCATCCGCGGCATCGTGCACCGCGACGACTTCCAGATCGTGCTGGTGGACACCCCGGGTCTGCACCGGCCGCGCACGCTGCTCGGCCAGCGGCTCAACGATCTGGTCAAGGACACCTACTCCGAGGTCGACGTGATCGGGATGTGCATCCCGGCCGACGAGAGGATCGGCCCGGGGGACCGCTGGATCTACGAGCAGATCCGCGCCGTCGCCCCGCGCACCACGCTGATCGCGATCGTCACCAAGATCGACAAGGTGGCCAAGGACCGCGTCGCCGAACAGCTGCTCGCGGTCAGCGAGCTCGTCGGACCCGACACCGACATCGTGCCGGTGTCGGCCACCAAGGGTGAGCAGCTCGGCGTGCTCGTCGACGTGCTGGTCGGCAAGCTGCCGCCGGGGCCGGCCTTCTATCCGGACGGTGAGCTCACCGACGAGCCGGAGGAGGTGTTGATGGCCGAGCTGATCCGCGAGGCCGCGCTGGAAGGGGTGCGTGACGAACTGCCGCACTCGCTGGCGGTGGTCATCGACGAGGTGAACCCGCGCGAGGACCGCGACGACCTGATCGACGTGCACGCCATCCTCTACGTGGAGCGGGACTCGCAGAAGGGCATCGTCATCGGCAAGGGCGGCGCCCGGCTGCGGGAGGTGGGCTCGGCCGCCCGCACACAGATCGAGCGACTGCTCGGCACCAAGGTCTTCCTCGACCTGCGCGTCAAGGTCGCCAAGAACTGGCAGCGCGACCCCAAACAGCTCGGGCGGCTGGGCTTCTAGCCGGCGCCGGGCCCGTCAGGCGGGCTTGCCGTAGACCGCGACGACGACCGTGCGGTCCAGGCTGTTCAACGACCACACCCCGATCTGGCTGTTGCCGCAGTCGGACATGATCGCCTTGTAGTCCGGCCGGTAGTACCACTGGTTGAGGATCTCGATGCCGCTGATCGCCAGCGCCGGGTTGATCGCCACGGTCTCGCTGACGGTGCCGACGTACCCGGCGTTGTTGGCGCGGACCTGCGGGGTGGAGCCGTCGGAGCCGATGTCGCCGTTGAGCGCGCGGTTGTTGAGCACGTCGTTGGCATGCCATTCGGCCGCCAGCTGCAGCTGCGGGCTGATCTTGATGTCGGTGTCGCAGCCGGCCTGGTGCTGGATCGTGTACACGTTGGCGACGACGCTCTCGTTGAGGCGCCGATTGTCGGCCTGGGCGGCGGGGATGGCGGCCACGGCGGCGCCCACGAGTGCCACAGTCGGTAGCACGCGCACTACTATGTTGGACCTCACAGCGGGCAGACTACGCGACCTCCCCGGTCAGCGGTGTGGGAGCTGCCAGATTGGGGCCGGCCCCGGCATTCTCACCGGCATTCTCGCCGGCCTCGGTGGTCCGGGTGTCCCACCAGTTCTCGGGCTGGTATTTGGCCCAGCCGTTGATCGCCTCCAGCGCCGCGGCCAGCGACACCAACAGCGGCTCGCTGTTCGCCGGACCCATCAGCTGCACGCCGATCGGCAGTCCCTCGGAGGTGAAACCGGCGGGCACGTTGATCGACGGCCAGCCCAGCAGGTTCCACGGCCACGTCGCCGGGCAGGCGCGGATCATCATCCGGTCGGTGGCCAGCCCACCGAGGTCGTCGAAGGCGTCGACCCGCGGCGGCGGCAGCGCGGTGGTCGGCGCCAGGACCACGTCGGCGAGGTTGAAGATCCAACCGATCCGGCGCTGGGTGGCGCCCTCGTGCGCGCGGGCCTTGCGCAGGATGTGCTGGGACAGCGCCCGGCCCATCCGGGCGTTCGCCGTCGTACGCCGGTCCAGCGTGACGCGGTGGCCGAGGCGTTCCACCCATTCCGGCAGGCCCGCGGTGGAGCGGGCCAGGAAGTTCCACGACATCCGCAGGTTGTAGTCGGGATCGGCGGCGACGATCGTGTGACCGAGCTGTTCGAGCTGATCGGCGACGGTCTGCAGCGCCGCCCGGATCTCGGGGTGCAGCTCGGCCCGGAACACCGTGAACGGGAACTTCGTCGACAGCGCGATGCGTAGCGGCCCCGGCGCCTGGGACACGTAGTCCGAGACCGTCACCGGCGGTGGGGTGTGCAGGTCACCGGGCGCGTTGCCGGCTGCGGCGTCGAGCACCAGCGCGGCGTCGGCGACGGTGCGGGCCAGCACGCCGTTGACCGTGATGCCGTTGAACGCCTCCGGCAGCGGCCAGGTCGAGATGCGGCCGCGCTGCGGTTTGATGCCGACCAGATGGGTCCACGCCGCCGGGATCCGCACGCTGCCCGCACCGTCGGACCCGATCGCGGCGGCGACCAGCCCGGCGGCCACCGCGGCGGCGCTGCCGCCCGACGAACCGCCGGGGGTGTGCTCGCGCGACCACGGGTTGCGGGTGTGCCCGAAGGCCGGCCCGCTGGTGAACGGCCACTGGCCCAGCTCGCAGGTGTTGGTCTTGCCGACGATCACCGCGCCGGCCGCGCGCAGCCGGCGCACCACCTCGGCGTCGGCGTCGGCGACCGCCACCTCGCCGTCGGCGCCGAAGCGGGTGGGCACCCCGGCGATGTCGACGTCGTCCTTGACCGCGATCGGGATGCCGAGCAGCGGGTACTGCGAAACATCCTGGCTCTCGGCGCGTTTGCGGTCGGCCTCGACGGCGTCGGCCAGCGCGCGGTCGGTGAGCACCACCCGGAACGCGTTGAGGGTCGGCTGGCTGGCCTCGATGGCGGCCAGGGCGTCACGCACCAGCTGCACCGATGTCGTCGAGCCGCTGGCGAGCTGGAACAACTGGTTGCCCACCGTGGGGAACCGGGTGTTGCGGAGGCGGGAGATGTCGACCATCAGTTACGAGAATATCGGCGCTGCGGACCGGCTTCCGTCGCCTACCAGTGCAAGACTGTCCCAATGCGTCTGTACCGGGACCGCGCGGTGGTGCTGCGCCAGCACAAGCTGGGCGAAGCCGACCGCATCGTGAGTCTGCTCACGCGTGACCACGGTCTGGTGCGGGCAGTGGCCAAGGGAGTGCGGCGGACCCGCAGCAAGTTCGGTGCGCGGCTGGAACCGTTCGCGCACATCGATGTTCAGCTGCATCCGGGCCGCAACCTCGACATCGTCACCCAGGTCCAGGCGATCGACGCGTTCGCCTCCGACATCGTCTGCGACTACGGCCGCTACACCTGCGCCTGCGCGATCCTGGAGACCGCCGAACGGCTCGCCGGAGAGGAACGCGCCCCGGCCACCGCGCTGCACCGGCTGACGGTGGCCGCGCTGCGGGCGGTGGCCGACGGCACCCGCCCCCGCGAACTCGTCCTGGACGCCTATTTGCTGCGCGCGATGGGGATCACCGGCTGGGCGCCGGCGCTGACCGAATGTGCCCGGTGCGCGACCCCGGGTCCGCACCGCGCGTTCCACGTCGCGGCGGGCGGCAGCGTGTGTGTGCACTGCCGGCCGTCGGGGTCGGCGACACCGCCGCAAGCGGTGCTGGACCTGATGGCCGCGCTCTACGAAGGCGACTGGGAGCACGCCCAACAATCCCTGCCGCAGCACCGCAGCCAGGCCAGCGGTCTGGTCGCCGCGCACCTGCAGTGGCATCTGGAGCGGCAGCTGCGCACGCTGCCCCTGGTGGAACGTGTCGACCGGGCGGATCGAAGCGGTGCCCGGGGCATCAGGCAGGATATGGCGCATGGCATCGAAGCGGACGGGAAAGAGCAGCTACCCACAGCTGCCTCCGGCGCCTGACGACTACCCGGTCTTCCCCGACACGTCGACCTGGCCGGTGGTTTTTCCGGAGCTGCCGCCGCGCAGCAACGGACGGTTCGCCCGCCCGCCGCAGCACACGTCGAAGACCGCCGCGCCGAAGATCCCGGCCGAGCAGGTACCCCACCACGTCGCGGTGGTGATGGACGGCAACGGGCGCTGGGCCACCCAGCGCGGCCTGGGCCGCACCGAGGGCCACAAGATGGGCGAGGCGGTGCTGATCGACATCACGTGCGGGGCCATCGAGATCGGCATCAAGCACCTGACGGTGTACGCGTTCTCCACCGAGAACTGGAAGCGCAGCACCGAAGAGGTCCGGTTCCTGATGGGCTTCAACCGCGAGGTGGTACGGCGGCGCCGGGAGAATCTCAACGACATGGGTGTGCGGATGCGCTGGGTCGGATCACGGCCCCGCATGTGGAGCAGCGTCATCAAGGAGTTCGACATCGCCGAGCAGATGACCGTCGGCAACGACGTCATCACCATCAACTACTGCGTGAACTACGGCGGCCGCACCGAGATCGTGGAAGCAGCACGAGAACTCGCGCAGCAAGCGGTCGACGGCAAGATCAAGCCCAACCGCATCAGCGAGGCCCAGTTCGCCAAGCACCTGCACCGGGCCGACATCCCCGACGTCGACCTGTTCATCCGGACCTCGGGGGAGCAGCGGGCGAGTAACTTCCTGCTGTGGCAGGCCGCGTACGCCGAGTACGTCTTCCAGGACAAGCTGTGGCCGGACTACGACCGCCGCGACCTGTGGGCCGCGTGCGAGGAGTACGTGCACCGCAACCGGCGCTTCGGGCGGGCCTAGGGCTTCGATGGAGCTGTCGGAACGCCTCGGACCGGTCCTGGCCGACGTCATGGCCGTGACCTACGAGGACGACGGCGCCCTGACCGTGCAGCACGAGCAGACGTTCGCCTCGCTGCGGGTGGTCACCATCGCCACGGACCTCGACCTGGTGTCGCTGACCCAGGTGCTGGCGTGGGATCTGCCGCTGGACAGCAAGATTCGCGCCAAGGTGGCCAAGCATGCGCACGACACCCTGCTGGGCACGGTCTCGATGGTGGAGAAGATCGGGCCCGGGCAGGGCAGGTCCAAGAAGACCGGCGACGTGCTGCTGCGGTACAACTTCCCGGCCGCGGGCCTGACCGACGACGCGTTGCGCACGCTGGTGTTGATGGTGCTGGCCACCGGCGCCGACGTCCGCCGCGCGCTCGTCGACTGACCTAGGCTGGCCACTATGCGGGTGGCGGTGGTGGTCGTCGGTGTCGTGGTCGCGCTCTTCGGTGTGCTGTTCTCGTTGCAGGGGATCGGCGCGGTGCAGGGCAGTCCGATGAGCAACACCACGACGTGGTCGGTGCTCGGCCCGCTCATCGCGATCGCCGGGATCGTCGTGGCGGTCGCGGGGTGGCGCGCCGGGCGGCGCTAGTTGCCGGTGGTGCAGCGGCGGCAGACGCCGAAGATCTCGATGGTGTGGCTGACGTCGGAGAAGCCGTGTTCGTGGGCCACCTCGTCGGCCCACGTCTCGACGTCACCGCCCTGGATCTCCACCGTCGACCCGCACACCCGGCACACCAGGTGGTGATGGTGGTGCTGCGAGCACCGTCGGTACACCGACTCGCCGGTGTCGGTGCGCAGGGTGTCCACGGCGCCGGCGGCGGCCAGCTGCTGCAGCGTGCGGTACACCGTGGTCAGCCCGATGCCTTCGCCGCGGCGGCGCAGTTCGTCGTGCAGCTCCTGGGCCGAGCGGAAGTCGTCGACGTTCTCCAGCAGCGCCGTGATCGCGGCGCGCTGGCGCGTCGAGCGCACGGCCCCGGTCACCGGGCGTCCTCGGCGGCGTGCGTCACGGCGGCGACGACGATGTCGGCCAGGTGGTGATCGACCAAGCGGTACAACACTTCCCGGCCCGAGCGGGCCCCGTCGACGACGCCGGCCGCCTTGAGGATGCGCAGGTGCTGGCTGACCAGCGGCTGCGGGACGTCCAGGGCGTCGACGAGCTCGTGCACGCAACGCGCCTCCTCTCGCAGCTGCAGCACGATCGCGATGCGGATGGGCGCGGCCAGCGCGCGCAACAGGTCGCCGGCGGTGTCGAGGACGGCATGGTCGTGCCCGCCCGCGGCGTCGACTTTACTGGAAACCGTTTTCATTAGCCTTCACAGTACATGCATGGTCCTGCATGTCAACGGACGCGGGTTCAGTGGCTGCTGTCGTATTCGCAGATGGCCTTCACCTTGCCGGCCGAGGAGCTCGTCGGGTCGAATCGATACCCCAGCCATTCGTGGGCGAGCCTGCGTGCCAGTTCCAACCCGATCACGCGCTGGCCCAGGCACAGGACCTGGGCGTCGTTGGACAACACCGAACGCTCGACCGAGAAACTGTCGTGTGCGGTGACCGCTCGAATCCCGGCGATCTTGTTGGCGCTGATCGCCACCCCGAGTCCCGTCCCGCACACCAGGAGTGCGCGATCGGCTCGGCCCGCGGCGATCAGCCGGGCCGCGGCGACGGCGATGTGCGGGTAGTCGGTGTGTTCGTCCGCCCCGACCCCGACGTCGGTGACGTCGGCGACGCGGTCGTCGCGCAAAAGGTCGTTCTTGAGGGCTTCCTTGTAGGTGAATCCGGCATCGTCGGCGCCCACCACGATGCGCAGCCCGCCGCGGACCGGGTTCATTCCCCGCCCCCGTCCGGGCCGAGGTGGTCGGCGACCGTCTGCAGGCACATCGCCAGTGAGGTGGCGCCCGCGTCGGGCGTGCCGATGCTGCGTTCGGCCAGCGGCCGGGCCCGTCCGACCCTCGGGGTCAGGCCGGCGGTTCGTGCGGCGGCCTCGGTGGCGGCATCCGCTGCGTGGCGCCACGCGCTCCGGCCGGACTGGCCATCGGCCACGCGGTGCTCCAGCTCGGTGACGAACGGCAGCAGGGTATCGAGCATGGTCTTGTCGCCGGGTATCGCCCCGCCGAGCCGACTCACCGCCTGGTAGCCGTCGCGCATGCCGGCCGCCACGGTGGACCAGCCTGGCCGACCGAGATCGCCGAGCCGCGCTCCGACCGCGGCGAGCAATGCGCCCCACAACACCCCGGAGGTGCCGCCGGCCTGTGCCGCCCACGCATCACCGGCCGCCACGATCGTCGAGCCGAGCCCGGCACCGCGGTCGATTGCGTCGGCGGCGGCATCGCGGGCCGCCGCCGAACCCTTGACCATGCCGCGGCCGTGGTCGCCGTCACCGGCGACGGCGTCGATGCGCCCGAGGTCCTCCTCCGCGTCGGCGAGCATGGCAGCCACGGCGGCCAGCACACGTGCGGCGTGTCGAGCGCCGGCCCGGCCGTCGTCGTCGGACGACGCGCGCGGCACCGGGGCCGGTGCACCGGCCCCGACGGCGTCGTCATCGTCGTCGGGGTCGGGGCGTTCGTGACCCTCGTCGGTGACCGACGCACCCTTGCGGTAGGCCGGAGTGTCGGCCGGTGCGCACCAGTACCTTTCGAGTTCGTCATCGAGCCGCATCACGGTCAGCGAACAGCCGGCCATGTCGAGGCTGGTCACCAACTCGCCGACCTCGGGCTGCACGATCTGGTACCCGCGCTCGCGCAGCAGCTGTGACACCGTCCCCCAAACCACGAAGAGCTCTTCGTATTTCGTCCGGCCCAACCCGTTGAGGATGACCGCAAGACGCCGACAGTCCGGACCGCTGTAGTCCCCGACGACGCCGTCGACCAGGGTGTGCGCCAGTTCCGCCGCGCTGGGCAGGCCGACGTCGGCGATGCCAGGTTCACCGTGGATCCCCACGCCCAGGCCCATCGTGGCATCCGGTACCACGAACAGCGGGTCCCGGCTCCCGGGAAGCGTGCACCCGGCGAAGGCTGCCCCCAGCGTGCGGGTCGCGGCGTTGGCGGCAGCGGCGATTCGCGTCACCGCGGCCAGGTCCAACCCGGCTTCGGCTGCGGCGCACGCGCATTTGAACACGGCGAAATCCCCGGCGATGCCGCGGCGCCTGGCCGTTTCGGTCGTCGGCGCGCTCGCCACGTCGTCGGTGACGGCGAGGTAGCTCGCGGTGATGCCCTCAGCGCGCAGTTGATCAGCGGCCAGGGTGAAGTTCATCACGTCGCCGGCGTAATTGCCGGTGATGAGCAACACCCCCGCATCGCCGTGCGCCGCGCGGGCCACCGAGACGACGTCGGCCGCCGACGGCGAGGTGAACACGTTGCCGACCACCGCACCGTCGGCGAACCCCGGCCCGACCGTCCCGCAGAACGCCGGATAGTGTCCGGAGCCGCCCCCGATGACCACGGCAACCTTGCCTGACCTGGTGCGGTACGCGCGCACCACGCCGCCCGGTACGCCCTTGACGTAGCGGGAATTCGCGTCGAGGAACCCGACCAGCATGTCGTCGGTGAAGCGCGCCGGATCGTTGAACAGCGTGGTCACGGCCTCACTCCGGCGCTATCGTCTCGACGTGGACACCAGCGTGCGCAAGCTGCGCTACTTCGTGGTGGTGGCGGAGGAACGCAACTTCACCCGCGCCGCGGCACGGCTGTTCATCGCCCAGCAGTCGCTGTCCCGGCAGATCCGTGACCTCGAAGCCGAGGTCGGTGCCGCGTTGTTCGTGCGCACCACGCGTTCGGTCGCGCTCACCCCCGCCGGGCAGGCGTTCCTCGCGCGGGTCCGGGCGGGTCTGGCCGAGCTCGACGCCGGTGTCGCCGAGGCCCAGGACTGCGAAAAGGCCACTGCGCGAAGTCTTCGCATCGGTTTCGGGTTGGGTGCGGCCCTCGAGTTGACCCCGTACATCCTCGAGGAGTTCGGCCGTCGGTACCCAGAAGTCGAGATCGAGATGCGGGAATTCCCACTGCCCGACCAGAGCGCCGGCCTCAGCGAGCGGTGGGCCGATGTCGCCTTCATCCGTCCACCGCTGGCCATCGACGACATCGTGTCCCACACGCTCTTCGTCGAGCCGCGGGTCCTGACGGTCTCCGCGCGGCATCCGTTCGCCGACCGGGCGTCGCTCCGGGTCGACGACATCCTCGAGGTACCGCTGTCGATCGGTCGATCCACCGACGAGGCGTACCGGCGGTTCTGGAGCCTGCAGGACTACCGAACCGGACGCACCGAGCCGCTGATGCGGCCGACCACCACCAACACCGAGGAGATCGAGCTGATCGCCGCCGGCCTGGCGTGCACCGTCAATCCGGCGGCGATCATGCGCTACATCCCGCACGCAGGGGTGCGCTACATCCCCATCGTCGATGTGACCGGGTCTGCTGTGGCGGTCGCCTGGCGGCGGGACAGTGCCAATCCGCTTGTCGCCGAATTCAATCGGGTGGCCCAGCAGGTCCGGCGCCGCGAGCGCGACGTGGTGCGTGCCATCGAGCACCCCTTCGGTGACCTCGATCTGCTGTCCGGGTAGGGGCAGGGGGTGATGCGACATCCGAGCCTCACCGCTGCGGCGTCGCCGCGAGCAGCGCGACCCCGGCCTCGCGGCGTTTGATCCGGCCACGGAGCACGAGCAGGTGCCACAGGATCGCCAGGACCGTCGCGCCGGCGACCACCTTGACCGCGCCGTGGAAGTCGGACGGGATGGTCAAGATGAGCAGTGCGGAGACGATCCACAGCAGTCCGACGATCATCAGCGGCACACCGAACCTGCCGAGCTTGAACGCCCCGGGTGCCGCGGCGAGCGTCGGCCGCCGCCGCATGTAGGACCCGACGATCAGCAGATAGACGACGTACGGAGCGATGGACGTGGCCCCCACCAGGGTGGTGAACGAATCCGTCTGCAGGAAACCGTAAGTCATGAAGCAGACGCTGATCACCCCGCCGACGATGAGCGCCCGCACCGGGGTGCGGGTGCGGCCGTTGACGGCGCGGAAGTGCCGGGAGAACGGCAGCATGTTGTCGCGGCCCATCGAGTACATCAGGCGTGACTGGGCGGCCTGGTTGGCGATGACCAGGGCGATCATCGAGAACGCCACCACGACGACGAAGGTCTTGACGACCGCGGCGGGCAGGTAGTACTCGGCGATTGTCACGATGGGGGCGTCCGAGGCCTGGGCGGCACCGAGGTCGGGCATTGCCACGGTGAAGCAGATCAGCGCCACCATGCCCAGCACGGCCGAACCGATGACGCCGGTCAACACGGCCCGCGGCACGGCTTTCTGCGAGTCGACGGCCTCCTCGGTCAGGTCGGCGGACAACTCGAACCCGACCATCGTGTAGATGCCGAGCAGGCCGGCCATCACGAAGTGCCCGACGCCGGGGCCCGCCGTGCCCGAGGTGTTCCACAGGTTGGCGGTCGTCCCGCCGCCGTCGCCGGTGTACAGCCCGAAGGCGACGATCACGGTGATCGCCAGGAGGACGGTGCCGATGATCTCGGCCACCACGGCGACATTGTTGACGCGGGCCGCCAGCTGCACGCTGATGATGTTGATGGCGACGGTGAAGAGCAGGATCGCGATCGCGACGCCGAGGATCAGGCCGTCGGGTGCATCGATCCCGAGCGCGTTGAACAGCAGAGGGGTGGCGCCGAGCAGGATGATCGCGCCACCGGTGATGCTCATGTAGAGCAGCCCGAAGAAGCCGGTGTACCAGCCGTAGGTCGAGCCGACCAACCGTGCACCCCACTGGTAGGCGTAGCCGGCCAACGGGATCTTGGTGCTCAGTTCGGCGATCAACAACGCCATGACGATCTGACCGACCGCGGCGATCGGCCAGGTCCAGATGGCGGCCCCGCCGAACTGGTTGATCGCGAATCCGTAGTTCAAGAAGATGCCGGTCGAGATCGACACGATCGAGAACGACAGCGCGAACAGGGAGAAGAAACGCAGGGTGCGCTTGAGCTCCTGCTTGTATCCGAACGCGGCGACCCGGGCATCGTGGGGGTTTTCCGCCCCGCCCGGCGCGGAGACCGAAACCGACTCTGCCGCTGTGCCTTCTGTGACCATGACTGCTCCTGACGGGTATCTCGGACGGGGGAGGGGTTAGCGCAGGGCGTGCTTGGCGACTTCGTCGAAGGCGATCTCGGTGCCGCGCAGTACCCGGTCGATCACCTCGTCGTCCATGGCCGCGGACATGAACCAGTTGTGTCTGGGGTGCAGATAGACCCCGGCCCTCAGGGCGGCTTCGGCGAAACGGATCATGCGTCGGTGCTCGACGTCGCCGGCGAACGTGAGATACGGCATGACGTCGGGTCCGGTGTAGTCGATCTCGATTCCGTGGTGGGCGGCCTGGGCGACGATGCCGGCGCGAAGCCGGGCGCCGGCGCGCTGCATGCGGGCCAGCCCGTCGATCTCCGCGAGCCGGCGAATGGTGGCCAGCGACGCGGCCATCGGGGTCGAGTTCATCCAGAAGGACCCGGTCAGGAAGACCCGCGACGCCGCGGCGCGGACGGCGTCGCTGCCGGTGACCGCCGAGAGGGGATAGCCGTTGGCGATCGCCTTGCTCCACGCACTGAGGTCGACGCGGACCCCGAGCGGCTCCCAACTGCCGCCGTGGGCGATCCGGAAGCCGCAGCGGACGTCGTCGAGGATCAACAGTGTGTCGCGCTCGTCACACACCCGCCGGATGTGGCGGGCGAAGTCGGGGGTGACCAACTCCTGGTCTCGGCCCTCCACGTGCAGGAACGGGGTCAGCATCACCCCGGCGAAGTCGTCTCCCGCAGCCTCCAGCGCACGGTCGAAACTCTCCTGGTCGTTGTAGTCGAAATAGCCCATCGCGATCCGGTCGCTGGCCAGCGTTCCCGTCGGGTCGGGGGTGCACCACGGTGCGGCGCCGTGGTACACGCCACGGGCGACGAGGATCACCGACCGCGCGGTGTGCGCCCTGGTGATGCTGAGGCACGCCGTGGTGGCGTCGGTCCCGTTCTTGCCGAACAGGACCCAGTCCGCGTCGGCGATGGTGTCGACCATGAGCTCGGCCAGGTCGACCAGCGTGGCGCTGGGCCCGGCCAGGCAGTCGCCGGCGTCCATCTGGTCCTGCACCGCCCGGTTGACGACGGGATCGCGGTGCCCGAGGACGATGGGTCCCCAGCTGCACATGAGGTCGACGTACTCGTTGCCGTCGACATCGCGGATGACCGCGCCGTCCCCGCCGGCGAAGAACTGCGGGTACTTCGGGGACAAGTTCCGGACCGCCTGATGGCCGTACATGCCGCCGGGTATCACGTCAGCGGCCCGCCGGGCCAGTGCCTCGCCGGCGGTCGCCGTCGTCGTTGCGGTCACCTGACATCCCTTCGTGCAAGAACTGCGCTCGAGATGTCACCCTGCTCGACCGGGGCTTTTCGCGGAAACACCTATCCGATCGCCGATTGACAATATTTCAGCTGTGAATCGGAGGCAGGGTCCACCGCCGGCGGAGCGGCCCGACCGGCATCGCTACGCTGTCACCCCGTGGCGTCCATCATCGACACCGTTGCAAACCTGGCCAAACGGCGCGGGCTGGTGTACCAGTCCGGGGAGATCTACGGCGGTACCAAGTCCGCATGGGACTACGGGCCGCTCGGTGTCGAGCTCAAGGAGAACATCAAGCGCCAGTGGTGGCGGTCGGTGGTCACCGGCCGCGACGACGTCGTCGGCCTGGACAGCGCCATCATCCTGCCGCGTGAGGTGTGGGTGGCCTCCGGGCACGTCGAGGTCTTCAACGACCCGTTGGTCGAGTGCCTGAACTGCCACAAGCGGCACCGGCAGGACCACATGCAGGAGGCGTACGCGGAGAAGAAGGGTATCGAGGACCCCGACACCGTCGAGATGTCGGAGATCACCTGCCCCGACTGCGGCACCAAGGGGCAGTGGACCGAGCCCCGCGATTTCAACATGATGCTCAAGACCTACCTGGGTCCGATCGAGACCGAGGAGGGGCTGCACTATCTGCGGCCGGAGACCGCGCAGGGCATCTTCGTCAACTTCGCCAACGTGGTCACCACCGCCCGCAAGAAGCCGCCGTTCGGCATCGGCCAGATCGGCAAGAGCTTCCGCAACGAGATCACCCCGGGCAACTTCATCTTCCGCACCCGCGAGTTCGAGCAGATGGAGATGGAGTTCTTCGTCGAGCCGTCCACCGCTCCCGAGTGGCACAGGTACTGGATCGAGACCCGCCTGCAGTGGTACGTCGACCTCGGCATCGACCGCGACAACCTGCGGCTCTACGAGCACCCGCTGGAGAAGCTGTCGCACTACAGCGCGGGCACCACCGACATCGAGTACAAGTTCGGTTTCGCCGGCAACCCGTGGGGTGAGCTGGAAGGCATCGCCAACCGCACCAACTTCGACTTGTCCACGCACTCAAAGCATTCCGGTGTCGACCTGTCGTTCTACGACCAGGCCAGCGACACCCGTTACGTGCCGTACGTCATCGAGCCGGCAGCCGGCCTGACCCGCTCGCTGATGGCGTTCCTGGTGGACGCCTACACCGAGGACGAGGCGCCCAACGCCAAGGGCGGGGTGGACAAGCGCACGGTGCTGCGGCTGGATCCCCGGCTGGCGCCGGTCAAGGCCGCGGTGCTGCCGCTGTCGCGGCACGCCGACCTGTCGCCGAAGGCCCGCGACCTGGCCGCCGAGTTGCGCACGAACTGGAACGTCGAGTTCGACGACGCCGGCGCGATCGGGCGGCGCTACCGTCGCCAGGACGAGATCGGCACGCCGTACTGCGTCACCGTCGACTTCGACTCGCTCGAGGACCACGCCGTCACCATCCGCGAGCGCGATGCGATGACGCAGGAGCGGGTGGCCATCTCCGAGGTGTCCAACTACCTGGCCGTCCGCCTCAAGGGCTGCTAACTCATTTTCGCGAGCGCGCGCGTCTGCACGCCGACACGCCGGCCGCATCGGTCATTCGCGCGCGCTCGTGGAGGGCGAGCGCGCGCTGAATGCCAGAAGTTGTGGCGTGTCGGCGTGCAGACGCGCGCGCTCGCGCAGGAGAGCGCAACCTAGAAGCGGCCGCCGCCGCCGCTGAAACCGCCGCCGCCCCCACCGCCGCCGCCCCCACCGCCGCCGAAGCCGCCGCCGCCGAAGCCGCCCCCGAAGCCCCCACCGCCGAACCCGCCGCGCATCATGCCGCCGAGCACGTTGCCGATCAGGATGCCGCCGATCACCGCACCCATGTTGCCGCCGCCGCCCCCGCCGTATGGGCCGCCGAAATGCTGTTGTGCGGCAGTGACATCCGCGTTCGCCAGCGACTGCGCCTGGGCGGCCAGCATCGCGGCGCCGTTGGCGTGGGCGATGGCCTCGTTGAGGTTGGTGTCCTGCTTGTCCCGGGCGGCCTGCAGCTGCCGAACCGCTTCCGCCAACCGGGTCCGTGCCTCCGGCCCGATGGCTCCGCGCCGGGTGTCGATGTAGTCCGACACCGCCCGCACCCGTGACTGTGCGTTGAACAGGGCCTGGTCGAAGGTACGGCGCAGCCGCTCGGTGGTCTCCCGTTCCTGCGCCACCTCGGCCAGTAGCCGGTCCAGCTCCGCGTCGGCCTGGGTCAGCCGGGTGAACGCGCCGAGCGGATCGGCGTTGCCCTCGCTCTGGGCGTGCGACACCGCCTGCACCGCAGCGTCTCTGGCGGCGCTGAGCTCGGTAGCCACCGCGACGTTGCCCTGGGCCAGCTGCGCGGCGGCCTGGTTGATCCCCTTCTGGGTGTCCGCGATGACCGCGGGCAGACCCGCCACCGCCCGGTTGATGTCGGTGGACGCGCTCTCCAGGGCGTTGAGCAGGGTGCGGGCCTGCCCCAGCGCGGACTCGGCGGCGTGGATCGCGTCGACCAGCCCGCCCTGGCTGCCGGCCGGCCGGGACACCAGGTTGCGTGCGGTGGTGATGCTCTGATCGGCGAACGCCAACCGGTGCCGGGCCTGCTCGATGTTGTCGGCCACCGAAACCAGGGCCGTCTCGGCGAACTGGGACTTCAACTGTTCGAGCTGCTGTTCGGCCGGGCCGATCTCGGTGGTCAGGTCGATCATCTGCTGGATCAGCGCGTCCAGCCGGGTCGGGGCGTTGATCACCAGGTCACGCAGCTGGGCGAAAGCCTCCCGTTGGGCCTCGAGCTCCTGGTCGGCCTTGGCGGCGGCGACGATGACCCGGGTGAGCAGATCGCGGCGTTGCGCCGGCGTCTCGGGCACCGCGTCGTCGAGGATGTGCCGCACGTTGAGAGCCTGGGCCAGCGTGGTTTTCGCGGTGGCGACCGCGCGGGTGAACGGCGCGGTGTCCTTCTCGCCGAACTCCTCGACCGCCAGCGCCAGCTCGCTCTCGCTGGTGCGCACCTCGTTGTCCACCTCGACGACGATCTTGCGGGACAGCTCGTCGAGTGCCTCCAGCGGCACCGAGGCCAGCGCGTTGGGATCCGACGGGTCCACCCGTTGCGCCGCGGCGAACTCCGCCGCGCGGCGTTTGGCCCGGCGTTGGCGCTGCCACAGCACCAGGATCACCACCGCCACCGCGATGACCGCCAGCGCGATGAGCAGACCGATCCAGCTGAACGATCCGCCGTCACCGGAGCCGCCCAGCCCCTCGGCGGCCGCGACCGCCGCACCGGCCCAGTCCTCGCTGCGCAGCAGCGGTTCGACGTCGTCGCGCCGGACCCGGTCGACGTCGACGCCACCCACCGCGCTGGTCGGTGCCAGCAGCGCGTATGCCCGGTCGACGGTGGCCACCGCCAGGATCGCATCCTGGCTGCCGAGATCGCTGCGCTGATAGGTGGTTTGCGCCCAGCTCTGGGCGTCACTGCCGGAGAAGGTCTCCACGAACACCACCCACAGCCGGATGCGCTTCTCGTTGTAGAGCCGGTCGATGGCGGCCTGCACCTCGCTCTTGCCCGCGGCCTCCAGCGCGCCGGCGTTGTCGGTGAGGTAGGTCGGCAGCCGGAACGGCGGCTCCGCGGCGATGCTGGGTGCGCACAGCAGACCGGCGGTCAGCAAAGCGAGCAGCAGGGGCAACAGACGGGCGAGACGCATGTCCGCCAATCTAATGGGCCTGGCAGACTGTGCCTCGGTGTCCACTGATCTCACGCAACGTGATCCCTACCGGGAGTTCGACCGCCAGCGTCTGGTGGCCGAAGCGCCCAAGCGCGCCGCGCTGCCGGGCACCGACACCGAGCACCGCACCGACTTCGCGCGCGACCGGGCCCGGGTGCTGCACTCGGCGGCGCTGCGCCGGCTGGCCGACAAGACCCAGGTCGTCGGGCCGCGGCAGAGCGAGACGCCCCGCACCCGGCTGACCCACTCGCTCGAGGTGGCCCAGATCGGTCGGGGGATGGCGCTGGAACTGGGCTGCGACCCCGACCTGGTCGACCTGGCCGGTCTGGCGCACGACATCGGCCATCCGCCGTACGGACACAACGGCGAACGCGCCCTCGACGAGATTGCCAAACCCTTCGGCGGGTTCGAGGGCAACGCCCAGAACTTCCGCATCCTCACCCGGCTGGAACCCAAAGTGCTTGACGGGCAGGGCCGCAGCGCCGGCCTGAATCTGAGCCGGGCGGCGCTGGACGCTGTCATCAAATACCCGTGGCAGCGTCGGGAGGGGCTGACCAAGTTCGGGTTCTACGACGACGACATGGCCGCGGCGCGGTGGGTGCGCGACGGCGCGCCGGCGGACCGGACCTGCCTGGAGGCCCAGGTGATGGATTGGGCCGACGACGTCGCCTACTCGGTGCACGACGTCGAGGACGGCGTCATCTCCGGCCGGATCGACCTGCGGGTGCTCGCCGACTCCGACGCCGCCGCCTCGCTGGCGCACGTGGGCACCAGGTCGTTCCCGGCGCTGACCCCCGACGATCTGATGGCGGCTGCCGAACGGCTCTCGCTGGTGCCGGTGGTGGCCGCGGTCGGCAAATTCGACGGCACGCTGGCGGCGTCGGTGGCGCTCAAGACGTTGACCAGCGAGCTGGTCGGTCGGTTCGCCAACGCCGCGGTCTCGGCGACCCGGGAGGTCGCCGGGCCGGGTCCGCAGTGCCGGTTCGACGCCGAGCTCGCGGTGCCCAACCTGGTGCGGGCCGAGGTGGCGCTCCTGAAGACGCTGGCGCTGCAGTTCATCATGTCCGACCACCAGCACCTGCAGATACAGGGCGACCAGCGCCACCGGATCCAGGAGGTGGCACTGGCGCTGTGGGGGCAGGCCCCGGGCAGCCTGGACCCGCAGTTCGCGGCGGAGTTCACCGCGGCCACCGACGACGGCGCGCGGCTGCGGGTGGTCGTCGACCAGATCGCCTCCTACACCGAAGGCCGACTGGAGCGAGTGCATGAGGCGCGCTCGCCGCGGCCCTTAGACTGACCGCGTGGCAGAAGCGACTCGAGGGCGGGGCAGGATCCCCGATCGCGATATCGCCGCCATCCGGGAACGGGTCAACATCGAGGACCTCGTCGGCGACTACGTGCAGTTGCGCCGCGCCGGAGCGGATTCGATGAAGGGGCTGTGCCCCTTCCACGACGAGAAGTCCCCGTCGTTCCACGTCCGGCCCAACCACGGCCACTTCCACTGCTTCGGCTGCGGCGAGGGCGGCGACGTCTACGCGTTCGTGCAGAAGATCGAGCACGTCAGCTTCGTCGAGGCCGTCGAACTGCTCGCCGACCGGGTCGGCTACACCGTCACCTACACCGGCGGGTCCACTACCAACGTGCAGCGCGACCGGGGCAGCCGCAGCAGGCTGTTGGCCGCCAACGCCGCCGCGCAGGAGTTCTACGCCGAGCAGCTGGCGAGCGACGAGGCCGCCCCGGCCCGACAGTACCTGATCGACCGCAACTTCGACGCCGCCGCGGCCGCCCAGTTCGGCTGCGGATTCGCTCCGTCGGGCTGGGACTCATTGACGAAACACCTGCTGCGCAAGGGATTCGAGTTCAAGGAGCTGGAGGCGGCCGGGCTGTCGCGGGAGGGCAGGCGCGGGCCGATGGACCGCTTCCACCGGCGGCTGCTGTGGCCGATCCGGGCCAGCGGCGGTGAGGTGATCGGGTTCGGGGCCCGGCGGATCTTCGACGACGACCCGATGGAGGCCAAGTACGTCAACACCCCCGAGACGGTGCTGTACAAGAAGTCGGCGGTGCTGTTCGGGCTGGACCTGGCCAAACGCGACATCGCCAAGGCACACCGCGCCGTGGTGGTCGAGGGCTACACCGACGTGATGGCCATGCACCTGGCGGGGGAGACCACCGCGGTCGCGTCGTGCGGCACCGCGTTCGGCGACGGTCACCTGGGGTTGCTGCGGCGGCTGATGATGGACGACAACTGGTACCGCGGCGAGCTGATCTTCGTCTTCGACGGCGACGCCGCCGGACAGGCGGCGGCGCTCAAGGCCTTCGACGGTGACCAGCAGGTGTCCGGAAAGTCCTTCGTAGCAATCGCTTCCGACGGGATGGACCCCTGTGATCTGCGGCTGAAGTCCGGCGACGGCGCGCTGCGCGACCTGGTGGCGCGGCGCATCCCGATGTTCGAGTTCGCGGTGCGCAGCCTCATCCCCGCCGGCGACGTCCTGGACAACGACCCACAGGCCAAGGTCGACGCGCTGCGCCAGTGCGTGCCGCTGGTGGCGCGGATCCGCGACTACGCGCTGCGCGACGAGTACGCCCGCCGGCTGGCGGGCTGGACTGGTTGGAGCGACGAGAGCCAGGTGCTCACCCGGGTGCGGGAGGAGGCGGCCAAACGCGGGATGCCGGACCGGTCGCGCCGCCGCGGCGCCGCCGAGGCGGCCCCGGCCAAGCCGGGGCGGCCGGCACCGGCGGAGGTCAGACCGGATCCGGCCGACCCGACGCTGTGGCCGCAGCGCGAAGCCCTCAAATCGGCGCTGCAGTATCCGGCGCTGGCCGGGCCCGTGTTCGACTCGCTGGTCGCCGAGAGCTTCACCCATCCCGGCTACGCGGCCGTGCGCGCGGCGATCGAGGCGGCCGGCGGCACGTCGGCTGGGATGTCGGGGGCGCAGTGGATCGAGGCGGTGCGCGAGCGGACGGCCACCCCGGCGGCGGCGACGTTGGTCAACGAGCTGGGGGTGGAGGCCATCAACGCCGACGACGACGTCCTGCCGCGCTACATCGGTGGGGTGCTGGCCCGGCTACAGGAGGTATGGATCGGCCGCCAGATCGCCGAGGTGAAGTCGAAGCTGCAGCGGATGTCGCCGGTCGAGCAGGGCGACGAGTACCACTCGCTGTTCGGTGATCTGGTGGCGATGGAGAGTTATCGCCGCAGCCTGCTGGAACAGGCCAGCGGTAACGACCTGACTGCGTGAAGCCGATAGGCGGGTTATGGTGGTCGAGTTGCAACGACGGGAAGAAGGCGAGCCGAAGATGCTGGACAGGATCAGGACCAACAAGACTCGGGTGCTGGCCGGGGCGTTCGCGGCTGCTGCCGTTGCCATCCCGCTGTACACGTCGCTGACCAGCACGAATACCGTCACACAGCCGACTGCGGGCCCGGCCTGCCTGGCCTGGTTCGGCAACAAGGAGGACGGCAACTGCCTGTCCTACTCCAACGGCACCGGTGTTTCCATCGGCACCCCGCAGATCGGCTTCGGTGAGAACGGTTTCGGCTTCTACACCGGTCCGCTGCTCCCGGGCACCACGATCTCCCAGGGGATCGGCGGCAACTAGCCGTTCTTCTTCGTCGACTCCGGCTCGAGGATCTCGGTGCCGGAGTCGAGTTGTGTCAGCCGCACCATTGTCGGATCCGGGGACACCCGATCGGCGATCTTGCGCCGCCCCGCGTCGATGACGGCCTTGGCCACCGGGCTGCCGGTGACGGCGCGATAGGTGCCCGCGATCTGTTCGTAGCGCTGCCTGCCGGCCTTGGTACCCAGCACGTAGCCGACGGCCAGGACTGCGACGTACCCGATCACAGGGCTCCTCCCGCGTGTGTTGCGTATGTCGATGTTCGGTGTCCATCCTGCCTCACCGCGGGGGCTGCCCGCCCGACTGGTGTCTCATTGGCAACCCGGCGCGGACGTAGGCTAGAGTGCTCTCTGGCCCGCGGCGCAGCACTCGCGGGAGGGCAATCCCCTGTAGCTCAATTGGCAGAGCATTCGGCTGTTAACCGAAGGGTTGCTGGTTCGAGTCCAGCCGGGGGAGCAACAACTTTCCGACCCCATCCGCGTCGTCAGTGCGGTGGGTAGGGCAATCCGAACTCCTCGGCCAGCAGGCTCTGCACGATGATCATCGCTGCCTGCGATCCCGCCGCGACGGCGCCGGCGACGTACGGCTGCTCGGCGCAGTTGTCGCCGGCGGCGAACACCGTCGGCACGCTCGTCCGGTGCAGCGGGTCGATCAGCAGGGCGTCGGCGGCCAGCGGCCCCGGCGTGCACGCCGCACCCAACTGTTGCGCCAGCTCCGACCGTTGTCGCAGCGGCGCCTCGACCAGTAGGCCATCGCGCTGTAACCGGTCACCGTCGCCGAACACCACGGCGGCCAGCGCGCCGTCGCGGGCTGCCAACCCGGTCACCACCCGCTGATCCACCGTGACGTTCGCCGCCGCAAGCAGCTGTTCCTGCCGGGCGTCCAGGCCGCTGGGCCCGTCGGTCAACAACACCACGTCGTCGGTCCAGCCGCGCAGCATCAGCGCGGCGTGCACCCCGTCATCGCCTGCGGCCAGCGCGGCGAGTGCCTTGTCGCGCATCTCCCAGCCGTGGCAGAACGGGCACTGGAACACCGTGGTGCCCCACAGCTCACTCAGGCCCGGCAGGTCGGGAGGGCAGTACTGCATGCCGGTGGTCAGCAGCACCCGGCGGGCGTGGATCGTCTGGCCGGTGTCAAGTTCGAGCGCGTGACCGGCCTCGGTGGGCGTCCCGCTCAGCACGGTGTTCCTGCGGTATTCGACGCTGGGGTAGGTGGCCAGCTCGCGACGGCCCTGGGCGTAGAGGTCTGCCGGCGGCTGCCGGTCGTGGCCGAGCAGCCCGCCGGTCACCGCCGCCGCCCGGTTGCTCTGCTGATCGGAGTCGACGAGCAACGTCGCACGCCGCGCCCGGCCGAGGACCAGCGCGGCGCTCAAACCCGCCGTCCCGCCGCCGACGACGACGCACTCCCAGTCGCTCACCGGGTCATCGCTCGATGCCGCGACGCCGCGTCAACAGCACCACCGAGCCGATCGCCAGCCCGAAGATTGTCGGCCAGAACAGCGCCTGCGCCACCGCGATCCGGCGCTGCGCCCGGAGAGCCCGCCGGAGCAGGGACCGGGTGCTGTCGATGACACTCATGCCTGCGGCCGTACCCTCGGCCGGCGAGGTGCAAACACTGTCGTGAAACATGGTGCGTGACAAGGCTGTTAACGCGTTACATCCGGCGGCCGCGGGATCGGCGCAGCAGTCGGCCGCGCCGGCGCAGCTCGTGGGTCTTGGTGGTGTCCTTGTCGATGGCGCTGGTGTCGCGCAGCGGCAGCTGCAGCTCGTCCTCGGCCGGGATGCCCGCCTGCAGCTGGCGGCCCCGCTCCAGTTCGGCGTCGACCTCGGCGCCGAACAACAGCGCCAGGTTGGTGATCCACAGCCACAGCAGGAACACCACGACGCCGGCGAGCGCGCCGAAGGTCTTGTTGTAGTTGCCGAAATTGGCGACATAGACGCCGAACAACAGCGACCCGCCCGCCCACACCACGATCGCCAGCGCGGCGCCGACGCTGATCCATCGGAACTTGGGTTGGCGGACGTTGGGTGCCAGGTAATAGAGCACCGCGACACCCAACGTCACCACCAGCAACAGCACCGGCCAGCGGGCCACGTTCCAGATCGTTAGCCCCGTCGCGCCGATGCCCACAGCGCCGCCGACGGCCTCGGCCACCGGACCGCTGAGCGCCAACAGCAGGGCGACCACCGCGACACCGGCCAGCCCGCCGAAGGTGAGGACCAGCTGCTGCAGTCGCAGCTTCCAGCCTGGTCGGCCCTCGGCCACCCCGTAGATGCGGTTCATCGCGCGGCTGAAGGCACCCACGTATCCCGACGCCGACCACAGGGCCCCGAGCACGCCCACGATCAGGGTCAGCCCGGCCGACGGCGCCGTGACCAGCTGCTCGATGGGTTGGCGCATCGTGTCCGCGGCGGCACCGGGGCTGATGTCGTCGACGATGTCGAGGATGACCCCGGCGGTGCGCTGGTCCTGCCCGATGACGCCGAGCAGCGAGATCACCACCACCAGCGCCGGGAACACGGACAGGACGGCGTAGTACGTCAGCGCCGCGGCCAGGTCCAGGCACTGGTCCCGGCCGAACTGGCTGATGGTCTGGCGCAGGACGAACCGCCGTGACGGCGGGGTGAGGTCGGTGGGCGAGTCGGGTTTGGCCGGGCTGTCGGCGGCGGGGCGGTCTGCCGGTGCGGGGTCGAGACGGTCGGCCGGCGCCGGCCTGGCTTCGGCGGACCCGCTGGGAGTGGACGTGCGGCGCAGGCGGGCCAGGGCACCGGTCGCCAGTCCGGCCGCGAACGCCCCGACCAGGGCCCGGCCGCGGCGCCGCGGCCGGGTGAGCGGTAACTGTTGGCGCTGGAGCCCGACCGACTGCGACTGCATGGCCCGGTGATGCCCTGGGGCGGCGAACCCGAAACGCGGGGAGCGCCAGGCGGTGTTTCGGTGCGCCGGCAGCGGGCATCCGGGCTCTGGCCGAGAGATCGCCGAGAGATCCAGGCAGGAGGCGTGCGATGACCGAAACGAAGACCGAGCCGTCGGTCGGGGAGCTGTTGAGCCGGCTGTCCGACCAGACGTCCCGGCTGATCCGTGACGAGATGCGGTTGGCCCAGAAAGAGCTGCAGGAATCGGCCAAACACGCGGGGGTGGGCGCTGGCCTGATCGGAGCGGCCGGACTGCTGGCCGTCCTCGGGTTGGCCACGCTCATCGCCGCGGCCGTGGCGGCGCTGTCGCTGGTGCTGCCGGTCTGGGCGGCGGCGGTGATCGTCGCCGCGGCGTTGTTCGTCGCGGCCGGCATCGCGGCGCTGGTGAGCAGGAAACAGGTGCAGCAGGTGCCACCGCCGGCCGCGGTCTCGGTGGACAGCGTGAAACGAGACATCGACGAGGTAAAGGCGGCCCGCCATGGCAGCAACACCTGATCCCCGGCCCGAACCCGGCGCCGACGCCGGGGTCGAGGCGCCCGAGGACGACATCGACCGTACCCGCGCCGAATTGGGTGAGACCGTCGGCGCCCTGGCCGACAAGCTCGACGTCAAGGCCCGCGCACACGCCAAGGTCGAGGACACCAAACACGCTGTGGTGCAACGTCGTGACGAGTTCACTCAGGGTGTGAAGGCCCACCCGGCGGTGCCGGTGGGGGCGGTGGTGACCGCGACGGTGGTACTGATCGGTTTTCTGTGGTGGCGTCGACGCAGGTGAGCCGCCCGCGCACCGTGCTTGGAACCCTCTGACGGATTCCTGGGAGACCGCTGCGGAGCGGCGCGCACCCAGCAACCGCGGGGTTAGGCTCAGTGCACTCGGCAAGGTGGGTTACGTGTCGGAGCCGCAAGGGGTTTCGGCCGAGGACATGCCTTGTCCCGCTACGAGCACCGAGGAAAACCATGATGTCCCTGAAATTGCGTGTCATTTCCGCGATCATCGGCGCGTCCGCCATGATGGGCGCCGTCGGAGTGAACGTCGCCGAGGCCGGCAGCTTCCCCAAAGGCGGCTCCTTCCATTCCGGCGGTGAAGGAGCGACGGTGGAACCGTCGCCGGACCCGACCACGATGGCCACCATGTCGTTCGCGCCGCAGATGAGGGCCGAACTGCCCTGCGGCGCATCGCCGTGGGGCGGCGGCTGCGGATAAACGCCAGCGGAGTTCGCACCCCGGCACCCCGCTAGGCTTGCGGGATGCGACTCCTCCGACTGGCCGCGGCGTCGGCGGCACTGGCCGCCCTGATGACAGGCTGCGGCTGGAGCCCGCCCCCGGCACCTCCCACCAGCACCGTCGACTGCGGGCCCGGTCCGACCCAGGACGCCGTGACCGCCGAGTTCGCGCTGCTGCCGGAGGCGCCGTGGCGGGAGGTGTCCCGCGGCAATACCCCCGACTGTGCGTTGCAGTGGGTGATCGTCACCTCCGGGGATGCCTCGGACAGCCCGCAGCAGGTGCTGTTCTTCGACCGCGGGGAACCCGTCGGCTCACCGACCCCGGACCCGCGGCCCTACATCACCGTGACCGCGCAGGGCGACCACGACGCGGTCGTGCAATACCAGTGGCGGCAGGATCAGGACCCGGCGTGCTGCCCGACCGGCATCGGCACGGCCAGGGTGACCCTCGAAGAGGGTAGGCTCACCGTGCTCGACCCGATCCCCGGGCCCTGACTCAGATCACCCCGGCGCTGGTGGCGTCCTGCGGGCTGTGCTCGTCGGCGTCGGGGATGTTCTCCGGGTGCAGCATCTCGGCGTAGCGCAGCTGCTCGGGGATGCCGAACCCATCGACCAGCAGCTCGGCGTACGGGCGCAACCGGCGGCAACGGTCGTTGATGCCGCGGGTGACGGCCTTGGACCGCTCGGTGGACAGGAACCTGTGCTCGATGAACCAGGCCTTGTCCTCCTCGAGGACCGTCAGCGCGTACAGGTCGCAGACCATCTCCAGGACCTCGCGGGCCTCGTCGTCCTCGCAGGCGTCGATGCCGGCGACGAACGCCTCCAGCACGATCCGGTCGATGTGCGCCTGCGCCACATGCAGCACATGGTCCTGCACCGAGTTGAACGCGTCGAACGCCCCCATCTCCTTGGACTTGCCCTGCAGCCGGCGGGCCACCGAGGACACCATGTACTCCTCGCGGTCCTCGAACATCTTCACCTGGGTGCCGCGGTTGAAGAGGCTGCCCTCCTCCTCGTTGTCCTGGCGGGTGTCCAGGATCGTCTGCATGATCGTCTGCGCCGCAGTGCGTTTGAGTACCCGCTCACCGGCGAAGTTGGCCGCGAACCGCACCCACTCCACCGGGCTCATGCCCTTGATGTCGTCGGCGTAGGCGGTCAGCAGCTCCTTGGCCACCAGCTGGAACAGCACATGGTTGTCGCCCTCGAACGTGGTGAACACGTCGGTGTCGGCCTTCAGCGCGATCAGCCGGTTCTCGGCGAGGTAGCCCGCGCCGCCGCAGGCCTCGCGGGCCTCCTGGATGGCGCGGGTGGCGTGCCAGGTGTTGGCGGCCTTCAGGCCGGCCGCCCGCGACTCGAGCTCGCGCTGCTCCTCGGGGTCGGGGTCGTCGGCGGTCTGCAGTTCGTGGCATCGCGACACCAGCTCGTTCTGCGCGAACTGCAGCGCGTAGGACCGTGCGATCAGCGGCAACAGCCTGCGCTGGTGCACCAGGTAGTCCATCAACAGCACTTCGCCGCCGTCGGGGTCGGAGAACTGCCTGCGCTGCAACGCATATCGCGTCGCAATGTCCAGCGCCACCCGGGCGGCGGCGCCGGCGCTGCCACCGACGGTGACGCGGCCGCGGATCAGGGTGCCCAGCATCGTGAAGAACCGCCGGTTGGGGTTCTCGATCGGTGAACTGTACGTCCCGTCGGGCGCGACGTCGGCGTACCGGTTGAGAAGGTTCTCCCGCGGCACCCGGACCTGATCGAACTGGATGCGTCCGTTGTCCACGCCGGGCAGCCCGCCCTTGTAGTGGCAGTCCGAGGTGGTCACCCCCGGCAGGTCGTTGCCGTCGTCGTCGCGGATCGGCACCACCAGGCAGTGCACCCCGTGGTTGACCCCGTCCGGGGTGATCAGCTGGGCGAAAACCGCGGCGACTCGGGCGGTTTCGGCGGCACCGCCGATGTAGTCCTTGCGCGAGGTAGGGGTGGGGGAGTCGATGACGAACTCCTCGGTGGCCGGGTCGTAGGTGGCCGTGGTCTCGATGGACTGCACGTCGCTGCCGTGCCCGGTCTCGGTCATCGCGAAGCAGCCGAGCAGGTCGAGGTCGATGATGCGCTGCACGTAGGCCTCGTGGTGGCGCTTGGTGCCGAGGTTCTCGATCGCCCCGCCGAACAGGCCCCACTGCACGCCGGCCTTGACCATCAGCGACAGGTCGCTCATCGCGAGCATCTCGATCTGCGTGACGGCGGCGCCGACGTCACCGTTGCCGCCATGCTCCTTGCGGAAGCCGTCCTCGGCGGCGCCGTGGGCGGCCATGATCTTGAGCTGCTCGCTCACCTTGGTACGGGCGATCACGGTGTTGGGGGTGTAGTGGGGCCGGAACACCTCGTTGGTGAGTTCCTCACGGACCCGGTTCTTCACGTCGCGAAAGCGGCCGTCGAGCGCATTACGCAGATGCTCCGCAGTGGTGGTCATGGGTTGACGGTAGCCCTGGGAACGCGCTCGCAAACCGTGATGTGGCAAACCCAGGCAAGCCTGAGTTCGGTGCCGCACATCTCTGGGCGTTGAATCATCAGCATGACAGAGCCAGGGGACCGGCCGCTCTCGCCCACCGGGGTGCCGCACGTCGCCGGGCACCGGCACGCCGACGTCTCCGGGGGCTGGCTGCGGGCCGCGACGTTCGGCGCGATGGACGGCCTGGTGAGCAACACCGCGCTGATCGCCGGTGTGGCGGCCAGCGCCAGCGCGCACACCGTCGTCATCAGCGGTGTCGCCGGGCTGCTGGCCGGTGCGTTCTCGATGGCGTTGGGGGAGTACACGTCGGTGACGACGGCCAACGAACAGATCGACTCCGAGGTGCGGGTGGAGCGCCGGTCGTTCCAGAAGCATCCGCAGGCCGAACGCGCCGAGCTGGTCGAGATGCTCGTCGAGATGGGGATGACCCCACAGACCGCCACCACGGCCAGCGAGGAGATCCACCGGGACCCCAACCGGGCGTTGAATTTCCACCTGGTACAGGAGCTCGGCGTGGACCCGACGGAGAAGCCGTCCCCGCGGGTGGCGGCGCTGTCGTCGTTCGGGATGTTCGCCATCGGCGCGGTGATCCCGCTGATCCCGTACCTGCTCGGGTTGGAATCGCTGTGGGTCGGGCTGGCCTTCGGCGGTGTCGGGTTGATGCTGGCCGGCGGAACGGCGGCGAAGATCACCCGCCAGCCGCTGGTGCGGGGGGCGTTGCGGCAGTTGCTGTTCGGCGCCGTGGCGATCGGGGCCACCTATCTGGTGGGCCTTCTCGTGGGCGTCGCGGTGACCTAGTCGCTGCCGACCGTCACCGCTTCGGCCTGTTCGGTGAGCTCGTCGAGCGAGTCCTCGGGGGCGTCGATGTCGGGCAGGTGCGGGCGGGTGAGCGCCAGCACGGCGGCGGCGGCCAGCACTGCGGCCGCCCCGACCCAGAACGGGGTGTGTACGTTTCGTTCGCCGAGCACCCCGGCCAGCCACGGCGCCACCGCCGCACCGCCGAAGCGCATGAAGCTGTAGGCCGCCGAGGCCACGCCGCGCTCGACCGGGGCGGCCTTCATGACGGTCTCGGTGATCAGCGTGTTGTTGATGCCGATCCACAGCCCGGCGAGCACCACGCACACCGCCAGCAGCGCCTTGTCCTCGGTCCAGACCGCCATCGCCACCAGCGTGGCGGTCATCAACACCAGGTTGACGATCAGCGTGCGGATGGTGCCGAACCGGTGCTGAAGCCGCGGCGCGACGAACACCGACGTCACCGCCAGCGCCACCCCCCAGCCGAAGAAGATCAGGCCGATCTCCCGGGCGCTCATGTCCAGCGGGAACGGCGTGAACGCCAGCAGCGTGAAGAACCCGAAGTTGTACAGCAGTGCGGTGATCGAGACGCCGAGCAGCCCACGGTGCCGCAGCGCGCGGAACGGGTCGGCCAACGTCGTCGCGCGCTGGGCGGGTGGGGTGGGCGGCAGCAGGAACGCGGTGACCACCAGGGCGACGGCCATCAATGCCGAGACGCCGAAGAACGGTCCGCGCCACGAGATCGACCCGAGCGCCCCGCCGACGAGCGGCCCGACGGCGATGCCCAGACCCAGCGCGGCCTCGTACAGGATGATGGCCTGCGCCACCGAGCCGCGTGCCGAGCTGACGATGGTGGCCAGCGCGGTCGCGATGAACAGCGCGTTGCCCAGCCCCCACAGTGCGCGCCAGCCGACGATCTCGGTGACGGTGTCGCTCAGGCCGGCCAGGCCTGCGCCGGCGATGATGATCACCAGGCCGACGAGCAGGGTGCGTTTGGGGCCGATGCGGCTGGCCGCCACGCCGGTGACGAGCATCGCCACCCCCATCACGGCCATGTAGCTGGTGAACAGCAGCGACACCTGCGACGGGGTGGCATCGAGAGTGTCGGCGATCGGCTTGAGGATCGGGTCGACGAGCCCGATACCCATGAACGCGACGACAGAGGCAAAAGCGACGGCCCAGACGGCCTTGGGTTGGCGCCACATAGGGCGAACGACTCCTTGTTTCGGATTTCAGCGTGCGGTGGTGCGCGGTGCGGTGGCGGCCTCGATGAGCCGCTCCATGACGACGACGGCGTCGGTCAGGGTCTGCCGGTCGGACTCGCTGAGCTGTTCCAGATAGGGGTCGACGACGGCGCCGCGGTCGGCCCGGGCCTGCCGCAGCGCTGCGACACCGGCGTCGGTGATGCGGATCAGCACCGCGCGCGCATCCTGCGGATCGGGGGCGCGGGTCACCATGCCCGCGTCTTCGAGCCGGCGGACCTGGGTGGTCATCGTCGGTTGGGAACAGTGGTCCAGCGCCGCCAGATCGGAGATCCGCGCCGCACCGTGGTCCTCGATCGTCGACAACAGCCGGGCCTGCGCGAACGGGACCGGCAGCCGGACGCGCTGGGTGGCCAGCCGGTTGAGCCGAGCCACCACCGAGAGCAGATCAGCACCGAGGGTCGAGGACATGCCCGCCAATTTACATAGAATTACTATGCATATCAAATCTGGCACGGCGTGGCACCGGTCACCACCTGCGCCCACCGTAGCGGGCCGGACCGACTGGCAGAATCGGGAAATGACCTCGGCCGGCACGCGCAGCACCCCTCGTCGGGCCGGTGCGTTGCAGCCGGTCGAACTCGCCCAGGCCGCGGTGATGGCGGCCCTGTGCGCGACCATCGCGATCATCGCGGTGGTGGTGCCCTTCGCCGGCGGGCTCTCGCTGCTGGGCACCGTGCCGATGGGCCTGCTGGCCTACCGCTACCGGCTGCGGGTACCGCTGGCCGCCACCGTCGCCGGCGGGCTGATCGCGTTCCTGATCGCCGGCCTCGGCGGCCTGATGACGGTGCTCAACTGCTCCTACATCGGCACCCTCACCGGCATCGTCAAACGCCGCGGCCGCGGCACGCCGACGATCCTCGCCGTCGCCGTGGTGGCCGGTGCGCTGTTCGGCGTGGCCGTCGTGCTGGCGCTGACCGTCCTGAGCCGGCTGCGGCACCTGATGTTCGAATCGGCGACAGCCAACATCACCGGCACGGCCGCGGTCATCGCGCGCATCCCGGGCATGGAGGGCCTGGCCGAGCGGCTCACGCACGACTTCGCGGTGGCGCTGCAGTACTGGCCGCTGCTGTTCTTCGCCTTCAGCGTGTTCGCCATCACGTTCGTCAGCCTGGTGGGCTGGTGGGCGCTGTCGCGGGTGATGTCGCGGCTGCTCGGCGTGCCCGACGTGCACAAGCTGGAGGCCACCCCCGAGACCGGCCCGATCGCGCCGGTCCCGTTGCAGCTCACCGACGTCCGGTTCCGGTATCCGCACTCCGACCACGACGCACTGGGCCCGGTGTCGCTGTCGGTGCAACCCGGCGAGCATGTCGCCGTCACCGGCGCCAACGGTTCCGGCAAGACCACGCTGATGCTGGTGCTGGCCGGGCGGGAACACACCGCGGGCACCGTGGTGCGCCCCGGCGCGGTGGGGCTGGGCAAGCCCGGCGGCACCGCGGTGGTGATGCAGCACCCGGAGAGCCAGGTGCTGGGCACCCGGGTGGCCGACGACGTGGTGTGGGGCCTGCCACCGGGCACCACGATCGACGTGCCGGGGCTGCTGTCGGAAGTGGGCCTGGACGGGCTGGCCGAGCGGGACACCGGCGGGCTGTCCGGCGGCGAGCTGCAGCGGCTGGCGGTCGCCGCGGCGCTGGCCCGCGAACCCTCGCTGCTGATCGCCGACGAGGTCACCAGCATGGTCGACCAGCAGGGCCGCGAAGCGCTGATCTCGGTGCTGTCCGGCCTCACCGAGCGGCACCGCACCGCGCTGGTGCACATCACGCACTACAACGACGAGGCCGACGCCGCCGAGCGCACCGTCAACCTGACCGGCAACGGCGGCGTCAGCGACAACACCGAGATGGTCGAGACCGCCGCGGTGCCGTCGGCCGCTGCGGCGGCCGACGCACCCCGCGGCGCGCCGGTGCTGGAACTCAACGACGTCAGCCACGAATACGGCAGCGGAACCCCCTGGGCCAAAACGGCGTTGAGCGGGATCGACTTCGCCGTGCACGAAGGTGACGGGGTGCTGATCCACGGTCTCAACGGCTCGGGCAAGTCCACGTTGGCCTGGATCATGGCCGGGTTGACCGTGCCCACCTCGGGCAGCTGTCTGCTCGACGGCGCGCCGGTCTCGGAACAAGTCGGCGCCGTGGCGATCTCGTTCCAGGCCGCCCGGCTGCAGCTGATGCGCAGCCGGGTCGACCAGGAGATCGCCTCCTCGGCCGGGTTCTCGGTGCGCGACCGGGCCCGGGTCCGGGAGGCGCTGGCGACCGTCGGCCTGGACGCCACACTGGCGAGGCGGCGAATCGACCAGCTCAGCGGCGGGCAGATGCGCCGGGTGGTGCTCGCCGGCCTGCTGGCCCGCTCCCCGCGCGCGCTGATCCTCGACGAGCCGCTGGCCGGCCTCGACGCCGCGTCGCAGCGGGGGCTGCTGCGGCTGCTGGAACGGCTGCGCCGCGACGGGCTGACCGTGGTGGTGATCTCGCACGACTTCGCCGGCCTGGAGGACCTGTGCCCACGCACGCTGCACCTGCAGGACGGTACGCTCGCGCCGGCACCGACGGCGGCCGGGGGGATGTCGTGACCGCCCGGACCGAACGCAAACCCCGCAGGCAGGTGGTGCTGCTACGGCCGGTGCCCGGCGACACCGTGATCCACCGGATGTGGGCCGGGGCGAAGCTGCTGATCGTCGCGGGCATCGGGGTGCTGCTGACCTTCTACCCGGGCTGGGTGCCCATCGGGGCGGTCGCGCTGTTGGTGGTGGCGGCCGCGGTGCTGGCCCGCATCCCGCGCGGCGTGCTGCCCACCATCCCGCGCTGGCTGTGGGTGCTGCTGGCGCTGGGCGCGCTGACCGCGACGTTCGCCGGGGGCAGCCCGGTGGTCTCCGTCGGTTCGGTCGAGGTCGGGCTGGGTGGGCTGCTGAACTTCCTGCGGATCACCGCGCTGTCGATCGTGCTGCTGGGCCTGGGCGGGCTGGTGTCGTGGACCACCAACGTCGCCGATATCGCCCCCGCGGTGGCCACCCTCGGCCGTCCGCTGCGGGCGCTGCGGATCCCGGTCGACGACTGGGCGGTCACCATCGCGCTGGCGCTACGGGCCTTCCCGATGCTGATCGAGGAATTCCGGGTGCTGTACGCGGCGCGGCGGCTGCGGCCCAGGGACGTCGACGTGACCCGGCGTGCGCGGCGACGGCAGTGGGCGGCCGAGCTGATCGACCTGCTGGCCGCCGCGATCACCGTCGCGCTGCGCCGCGCCGACGAGATGGGCGACGCGATCACCGCCCGCGGCGGCGCCGGGCAGATCTCGGCGGCGGTGTCGCGGCCGCAGCGCCGCGACTGGATCGTGTTCGCGATCGTCGCCGCGGTGTGCGGGACGGCCCTGGCGTTGGAGCTGACGGTGCTGGGCACCAGCGGCATTCGCACCTAGTTCGGCCCGCGCGCCCGCGGCAAGTGCGCGACGATGTGCGCGTGGCCAGGAAGGCGCAGCCGCCACCCCAGGACGGCGTCATCGACATCACCGGGTTGTACCCGGCGCCCAACGAGGCGGTGTCGATCCTGCGGATCTTCCTGCTCGGCATGCTGTGGCTGGCCGTCAGCGCCGGCTGGCTCTACCTGTGCATCCTGCCCGTCGCCCAGGCCGACGGCGGAGTGCTGCTGGTGGTGCTCGGCGTGGTCGGTGTCGCCCCCTTCGTCTACGGGATCGTCTGGCTGTTCCGGCGCTATTTCGCCGGCATCTCCGGGCTGGGCCGGGCGGCGTCGGCGGCCGGGATGTCCCGGCGCGAACTCGACCAGCCGGTGCCGGGGACGGGTGTGACGGTGGGCCAGGTGCTGCTGTTCGTCGAGTCCTTCGCGCGCGGACTGGGGCCGGCGGCGGTGGTGCGCGGCACGGCCGGGCAGCGGGCGCGGGCGCTGATGCTGCGCCTGGGCGGGCTCGTGCTGCTTCTCGGCGCGGTGGTCATCGGGGCCACCCGGGAGAACCTGTACCTGCTGCCGCCGGTGCTGATCGCCGGCGGGTTGTTCGCCTTCCTGCGGGCCAGCCAGACCGCGCAGCCCAAGCTGGCCCGGGTGCTGGCCAAGGACGCTCGCCGGCCGATCCTGCTGCTGCGGTCCTTCAAGGACGACGTGCGGGTGTGGGTGGGTCGCCCCCAGCGCACCCCGGTCGGCACGGTGGTGTTCGGACGCCGGCTCGAGCAGGCGATCGCGGCGTGGCTCACGACGTTCGGTCCGCTGATCGCGATCGGCAACCCGGGCGAGAAACTGCCTCAGATCGGTGCTGCCCGTGCGTATCTCAGTGACGACGAATGGCAGCCGCAGGTGCTGCAGTGGATGGACGACGCACTGTTCATCATCATGATGGCCGGCGCGACCCCGTGGATCACCTGGGAGCTGCACCGCATCGTCGAACGCGGACACGCCCACCAGCTGTTCATCGTCGTGCCGCCGCGGGACAAGGGGCAGCGCTGGCCGCACGTGGTCGAGTCGATGCGCAGCACGCCCTGGTTCCCGGCGCTGGACCACCTGGATCCGACCGGTCTGCTGGTGGTGCGGCTGCTGCCCGACGGCTGGGTCCGCGCGGTCCGCAGCAGGGGCCGCGGGATGGAGCAGGACTACCAGCTGGCACTGGCGATCTCGGTGTTCCAGGCGTTCCGCCAGCAGGGTGGTGCGCCGTCGACGCCGCCGCCCGCTACGGTGTGAAGCCGTGACAGGGGCCCGACGCATCGATGCCGATTTCCTGGCGCTGCCGCGCCACGCGCTGGCCGACGCGGCGCTGTCGGCGGCGACGCAGGCCGGCGCAAGTCACGCCGACCTGCGGATCCATTCGATCAGGGGCGAGACGATCCAGCTGCGGGACGGCGGGCTCGAGACCGCCGTCGTCGACCACGAGATCGGGTTGGCGGTGCGCGTCATCGTCGACGGCACGTGGGGGTTCGCCTCGCACGCCGAGCTCAGCACCGGCGCGGCCGCCGACACCGCGCGGCGCGCGGTCAAGGTGGCCCGGACGCTGGCCGCGCTGAACGCCGAACGCATCGAGCTGGCGCCCGAGCCCGTGTACCGCGACGTGTCGTGGGTGTCGGACTATCGGATCGACCCGTTCGCCGTGCCCGTCGAGGACAAGATCGCGGTGCTGGAAGACTATTCGGGTCGGCTGCTGGCCGCCGACGGGGTGGACCACGTGTCGGCGATGCTGCACGCGGCCAAGGAGCAGACGTTCTACGCCGACACGTTCGGTACCTCGATCACCCAGCAGCGGGTGCGGGTGTTGCCGAGCCTGGATGCGGTGGCGGTGGACGCGGCCGCCGGGTCGTTCGAGGCGATGTCGACGCTGGCGCCGCCGGTGGCGCGAGGGTGGGAGGCCGTCGCCGGTGACACGGTGTGGGACTGGACCGGGGAACTGGCCGAGCTGCCGACGCTGTTGGCCGAGAAGGTCAAGGCGCCCAGCGTGGTGGCCGGGCCCACCGATCTGGTGATCGACCCGACCAACCTGTGGCTGACCATCCACGAGTCGATCGGCCACGCCACCGAGTACGACCGGGCCATCGGCTACGAAGCCGCCTATGCCGGAACGTCGTTCGCGACCCCGGACAAGCTGGGCTCGATGCGTTACGGCGCGCCGATGATGAACGTGACCGCCGACCGCACCGTCGAATACGGGCTGGCCACCGTCGGTTTCGACGACGAAGGGGTGCGGGCGCAGAGCTGGGACCTGGTGCGCGACGGCATCTTCGTCGGCTACCAGCTGGACCGGGTGTTCGCGCCGCGGCTGGGGGTGGCGCGCTCCAACGGGTGCTCGTACGCCGACTCGGCGCACCACGTGCCGATCCAGCGGATGGCGAACGTGTCGCTGCAGCCCGGGCCCGAGGACCTGAGCACCGAGGACCTGATCGCCCGGGTTTCCGACGGCATCTACATCGTCGGCGACAAATCCTGGTCGATCGACATGCAGCGCTACAACTTCCAGTTCACCGGGCAGCGGTTCTTCCGGATCCGCGACGGCAAGCTGGACGGGCAGGTGCGCGACGTGGCCTACCAGGCCACCACGACGAACTTCTGGGGAGCGATGGAAGCTGTTGGGGGACAGTCGACTTGGCAACTCGGTGGGGCTTTCAACTGCGGCAAGGCGCAGCCGGGCCAGGTCGCCGCGGTCAGCCACGGGTGCCCGTCGGCGTTGTTCCGGGGCATCAACGTGCTCAACACGCGTGAAGAGGGCGGGCGGTAACGGTGATCGGGGCACAACGGGTGGTGGAGCTGGCGCTCGCGGAGGCGCGCCGGCTCGGCGGGGCCGACGAGACCATCGTGCTGGTCACCGACCGCGTCGACGCGACGCTGCGCTGGGCCAACAACACGATGACCACCAACGGGGAGTCGACCAGTCGCACCACGACGGTCGTTTCGATTGTGCGGCAAGGCGACAACGCCCGCGTCGGGTCGATGCGCTCCAGTGCCGTCGACCCGGCGGTGGTGTTCGGTCTGGTGGCGGCCTCGCAGCGGGCGGCCGCCGCCGCCTCACCGGCCCGCGACGCGGCCCCGGCGCTGCCGGGCACCGAGACGCCGCCGGACTGGGATGCGCCGATCCCGCGCACCGGTGCGGAGGTGTTCACCGGGGTCGCCGAGGCGCTCGCCGGCGGCTTCCGCGGCACCGACACCCTCTACGGGTTCGCCCGCCACGAACTGGAGACGACGTTCGTCGCGACCTCGACCGGGCTGCACCGGCGGTTCACCCAGCCGACCGGGTCGGTGGAGATCAACGCCAAACGCGACGGGGCGAGCGCGTGGGTGGGCCGCGGCACCCGTGACTTCACCGATGTGTCAGTCGATTCCATGCTCGACGAATTGGGCACCCGGCTGTCGTGGGCGCGGCGCATCGTGGAGCTGCCGGCCGGGCGCTACGAGACGATCATGCCGCCGTCAACGGTGGCCGACATGATGATCTACCTGGTGTGGACGATGGGCGGGCGCGGCGCGCAGGAGGGCCGGACCGCGCTGGCCGCACCCGGCGGCGGGACCCGGGTGGGGGAGAAGCTGACCGGGTTGCCGCTGACTTTGTACTCCGATCCCGGGGCGGCCGGGCTGGAGTGCACGCCGTTCGTCACCGCGTCGAGCTCCTCGGAGCGAGCGTCGGTGTTCGACAACGGGATGGGCATCGAACGGGTGGACTGGATCCGCGACGGCGTGGTCAACGCGCTGGCCTATCCGCGGGCCGCGGCGGCGGAGTTCGACGCGCCGGTGGCGGTGGGCGCGGACAACCTGTTGATGACGGGCGGCACGGCGAGCCTGGCGGACATGATCGCCGGCACCGAGAGGGGGCTGCTGCTGAGCACGCTGTGGTACATCCGCGAGGTGGATCCGGCGGTGCTGCTGCTGACCGGGCTGACCCGCGACGGGGTGTACCTGGTGGAAGATGGTGAGGTCACCGCGGCGGTGAACAACTTCCGGTTCAACGAGAGCCCGCTGGATCTGCTGCGCCGGGCCACCGAGGCCGGGGTCAGCGAGGTGACGCTGCCGCGGGAGTGGGGCGACTGGGCCACCCGCGCGCAGATGCCGTCGCTGCGGATCCCGGACTTTCACATGTCGTCGGTGAGCCAGGCGCAATAATCGCGGTGTGACTGAGCTCGCGATGCCCGAACGGCTGAACCGACTGGTCGCGCTGTCTTCGGGAGACCCGGCGTTGGACACGCTGATCCGGTTGACCTGCGGGCGGGCGCTGTCGCTGCCGCCGCTGCCGGTACCGGTGGAGGTCGGGGCCGAGTACACCGAGGCGCAGTCGGTGGTGGCGGCGTTCGCCGAGCAGTTCGCCGTCGACGTCTCGGGGATCGGGGACACCCAGCGGGCGCGGTTCGTCGCGGTCACCGGCGAGGCGGCGTTCCGGGTGGTGGTGGCGATCTTCATCGCCGATTTCGTGCCGCGGGTGTGGGCCGGCTGCCAGGCGCTGGGGCTGGGTCGGCCCGGGTGGGTGACCGAGGTGCAGTGGAACGTCGACGCGGACCCGGTGGAGACGGTGCTGGGCGGGTTCGTGCCCGCGGTGGCGCGGCTGCGGGAGCTGGATGCGGTCACCACCGAGGTGGTGCGGCTGCGCGGGGCCGAGGCCCACAACTGCCGGCTGTGCAAGTCGCTGCGGGAGGGGCACGCGCTGGACGCGGGCGGCTCCGAGCAGCTGTACCGCCAGATCGCCGACTTCGAGTCCTCCGGTGATCTGTCCGAGGCGCACCAGGCGGCGCTGCGGTATGTGGATGCGCTGGTCTGGACGCCGGCGCGGATACCGACCGACGTCGCGGCCGGGGTCGGGGCGCACTTCTCCGAGACGCAGGCGTTGGAGCTGACGCTGGACGTGATGCGCAACGCGGCGAACAAGATCGCGGTGCCGCTGGCCGCCGACGCGCCGCGGGTCGCCGAGGGCACCGAACGCTACGAGGTGGACGAGGCGGGGCAGACGATCTTCGCCTGAGCGGCGGTATGCGAACATGGTGGCCGCGCAGGTCGCGCCGGGGGCGGTAGCTCAGTCGGTTAGAGCCGTGGACTCATAATCCATTGGTCGCGGGTTCAAGTCCCGCCCGCCCCACTCCAGGCGGTGTAGGACCTCGGGTGATGCCTGCGACCGAGTCACGTTCGCCAGGATCCACGATCGACCCCCGCCCAGTCCTCCGCCCGGCGCAGGGAAGCCAGTCGACGCTGTTCGGTGGCGAGACGCTGGAGGCGTTTCTTGTCGCTGCGTGAGTAGAGGGCGGCGACGGCGTCGGGAACGTCGGATTCGTTGTCGCCGAGGGTTGGGCGGTGGGCGAGGTCGAGGACTGTCTGCTCTGGCGTGGTCACCAATGCCGGCCCCAGGTCGGTGCCTATGCGCTCGGCGTCGAGGCGGCTGATCTCGCGCTGGACGAACCGCACGACGGCGGACCGATCGCTCAGCGCGATGGGATGGTGTCGGCGTGGCACTGCCACGATTGCGGTTGCCACGGCACGCGCAAGGACTCCGTGCAGACGTGCGGCACTGAGTCCCATGACGACGATGTCGTCATGGCCGTAGATCGTTGTGGCAATTCCCGCGGCGGCGGCCTCCAGATCGGGTATCCACTGGCGTCCCACCATGTCCTGAGGAACGACAACGTAGTAGCCGTCGGCCAGGCGGTGGAGCAGACCGCTATCCGCCAGCCGGACCAGCTGGCTCCGGGGATGGGCATACACAGCGCCGGCATCGCGTGGCCGAATCGTCCGCAGCGGAGCCTGCGCTAGGGCGGCAGGAATCGGCGTCCTGCGAGTTGGTGCCACGATTCACTCCTCGAGTACGCGTTTCGTACTCCTGCAGGGTACGAAATGCGTACTCATGTGGGGAGGCTATTGGTCTCAACTTGCCCGCGCTGTCAGCGAGGCAGCTCGGTGACCGGCAGGTCGCCTGCGTGGAACTGCCCCCTCAGCGCCTTCTTGTCGTACTTACCGACGCCGGTGCGGGCGATGGCGTCGACGACGGCCCAGCGTTCGGGCAGCGACCACCGCGGAACGCGCGCACCGAGCCAGTCTTTGAGGTGTTGGGGCCGGGTCTCCGCGCTCGGTCGGAGCGTGACGAGGTCCAGCGGGCGTTCGTCCCATCGCGCATCCGGGACGCCAATCACGGCGGCGTCGAGGACATCGGGGTGACCGGCGAGGGTGGTCTCGAGGTGCACCGAACTGATCCACTCGCCGCCCGACTTGATGACATCCTTGGGCCGGTCGGTCAGGGTGAGGTAGCCGTCCGGGGCTGATATGCCCGACGCGCTGGACGCGGGCCGGCGCGGCACGGCGGCCGTCGACGTCGTTGCGCAGACCGGCGTTTGCTCGCGGGCCGACGTCGCGGCCCGTGCTGAACGGCAGCTCGCTGACGTCCGCGCCGGGTGCGTGAGTACCGGGAGAAGATCAACCCGCACGCTCGCCTGGCGGTGGTCGCGATGACCGGCACCGCGAACACGATCGCCGACCCCGGCCAGATCGACGTGTCGGGATTCGACGGCTCGGTGCCGCAACTCATCGCCGACTTCCCCCGCGGCACCATCTGAACCGTGGCCGGGGGTTGCCCGCGCCGGTCTCTCGGACCGGCGGCGCGGGCACGTCCGTGCCGGGTGCATCGATATGCTGCCCATCGATGATTGAGAGCCGTGGTCACGTCGACGCCGGCGACCGCCCAGCGAGCACCGACCACCCGGTGCCGGGCCCGATCCTGTCGGATCCGGCCATCCGGACGACCCTGGCCGGGCTGGCCGGGGTCGCCGTCGCGCTGGTCGTCGTGTCCGACGTGTGGTTGGGGCGGGCCTCGGCCGGTCTGTACGTGCTGCTGGTGCTCGCGGGGTTCTTTATCGGGGCACGGCTCCTGCCGACGACGTCGGTGCGCGACGACCTCGCCCGGCTGGCGGGCCGGCTACTCCCGGCCCTCGTCGTGGTGGTGGCCGCCAGCGCGGTGCTGACGGTGTGGCTGCAGCCGCGCACCCGGTGGGAGACCTTCGCCGACCAGGCCCTCTCGACGTTCGCCTTCATCCAGAACTGGCAGCTGGCCCAGTCGGCCGGCCCGTATGCCCCCGCCGGGGAGGCGGTCAGCCCGCTGCAACACCTGTGGGTCGTCTCGGTGCTCGGCCAGATCGTGCTCGCACTGGTACTGGTGGCCGGTCTGATCGCCGTCCTGCTCCCGCAACGCTTCCGCCGACCGGCCCTTGTCGGCGTCGTGGTCGCGGCGACGACCGCGTCGTTCGGCTACGCCGTCGTGTTGGACCGCGACGACCAGGTCCTGGCTTACTACGACACCCTGGCGCGGGCCTGGCAGCCGTTGGCCGGCGTGCTCGCCGCCGCCCTCGTCGGTCACCTACGCTGGCTGCGCACCGGCGCGGTGAGGCTCGGCCCCAATCGCGTGCTCGGTGCCCGCCCGCTGGTGGTGCTCGGCACGGCCGCCTACGCCGTATACCTCTGGCACTGGCCGCTGCTGATCTTCTGGCTGGCCTGGAGCGAGGAGGAAAGCCCCGGCTTGACCGCCGGGCTCATGATCATGGCCGGCTCGGTCGGTCTGGGCCTGCTCACTTCGCGACTCGTCGAGCGGCCGCTACGTGGCGGCGGACGTCCGTCGTCGGGCATCCCGGCCGTCGCCCTCGGCACCGTGCTGGTGCTTTTGGTGGTCGTCGTCACCGCCGGCTCGGTCGGCTGGCGGCAGTACACCAACACCATCCGCGCCAATGGCGCTGACCTGCTGAACCTTTCACCCATCGAATATCCCGGGGCGCGGGCCCTGGTCGAAGGGCTGCGGGTGCCAAAACTGCCGATGCGGCCCTCCGTCCTGGAAGCCGCCGACGACCTCCCGGCGACGATCCTCGACGGCTGCATCAGCGACTTCGGCACTTCCGCGGTGACCAAATGCGTCTACGGCGACCCGAAGGCCGAACGAACGATCGCCCTGGCCGGCGGGTCACACTCCGAGCACTGGCTCGCCGCGTTGAGCAAGGTCGGGCAACGCCACGGGTTCAGGGTCGCGACTTATCTCAAGATGGGCTGCCCGCTGACCACCGACGAGCTGCCGCGGGTCAGCGTGTCCAACGACCCCTACCCGGGCTGCCGGGAGTGGATCGACAGCGCGATGGCGGACCTGATGGCCGACCGGCCCGACTTCGTGTTGACCACCACCACCAGGCCCCGGACCGACGCGCCGGGGGACTACGTGCCGGACAGCTACCTGGGCATCTGGGATGCCTTCGCGGCCAACGACATCGCGATCGTCGGCGTGCGCGACACGCCGTGGATGTACCACGACGGCATGCTGTTCTCGCCGGTCGACTGCCTGGCCGAGGGCGGGGACCCCGACACCTGCGGCCTGCCCCGGTCCGAGGTCCTCGCCGACTACAACCCGACGCTGGACTACCTCGACCGGTATCCCGGCCTGCTGCCGATCGACCTCAGTGACGCGATCTGCCGCCCGGACTTCTGCCGAGCCGTCGAGGGCAACGTGTTGGTCTACCACGACGCGCACCATCTGTCCGCGTCTTACGTCCGGACGATGACCGACGAGCTGGCCCGTCAATTGGCCGACGCCACCCACTGGTGGTGATCGGCTACTCGCAGGCGACGCCGTTGCCGTCGCGGTCCAGGCCATAGATGTCGTTGCCGACCACCTGAACCGGGCCCGAGACGTAGGACGGGCCGTTACCGCTGCCGCCGGCGCAGTCCACGTCGCTGTCCACCGGGACGCAGGCCCCGGCATAGTTCGAGTCGCACGAGCTCTGCTCGGCGTATGCGGGCGGAGCGAAGGACAGCACCGCCGCCACCCCAATTGTCACGAGAGTAAATTTCCCCACGGCGCGACGATAGCAAACCCGCGGTGGCCACGTTGCATAACGGGGTGGCGATTTCGGCGGGCGATTTCCGCCGTGACGTTGCGCAACCGCAGCGGGACGGAAGTGGCACCGTCGCGCCGGGCCTGAACCGGCGCGACGGTGCCCACCCTCCTAGCCGAGCAGGTCCTTGGCGGCCACCGTCACCGACGTCTGGCCCTCGAGCAGCACGTGCGGATCCTCCAATTCCCACCAACCGCAGTACGGTTCGCTGATGTCCCAGCCGAGCAGCCGCTGTACCCGCTCGGGGTAGCGCTCCACCTGCTCCTTGGGCACGGCCAGGTACTGGTTCTCCTCCTGGCGCAGGTAGGCCCGCGCGAACGCCAGCACCATCGCCAGCCGGGGCTCGTCCTCGGTGACGTTGGCGCCGCCGCCGTGGTAGGTCGAGCCCAGATGGATCAGGCAGGACCCGCGGGTCATCTCGGCCGGCACCGCTTCCTCCACTTTCGGGGCGCGGTCGTCGTCCCACTTGTGGCTGCCCGGGATCACCATCGTCGCGCCGTTACGGGCGTGGTAATTGGTGGCCGCGAACAGCGCCTGCACCTGGCTCTCCGGGCCGGGATGCACCCGGTGGTGCAGGAAGTCGTCGCGGTGCAGCGGCTGGGCGGTCTCGCCGGGGAAGATGTATATCGCCGAGGTGCACGAGATCTGCACCTTGCTCGTGGATTCCAGCCGCTGCCCACCGACCCAGCTGTAGGCGGTCTCGCGGCCCAGGATCGACTCGGCGGCGCCCAGCAGGTGCGGGGAGAGCACCACATCGGCGTAGCTGGGCGCCTTGGCCAGGATGCTGGAGGTGCGCCGTGTCTTGGTTCCCATGAAATCGCCTTCACCCCATGGGGTTACGTCGAGATAAGGTTTGATCTCGGTGAAGACACGGTCGATGAGCTCCCCGCTGACGGCGTCCTTGACGATGACGCCGCCGTCACGGTCGAGAACTTCGACGACGTCGTCGACGGACGCGCTGAAGGGCAGGGTGGTCAGTTGTGCAGGCAAGGTAACTGCTTTCCTTTCGGGGTGTACCGCGGAGTTATTTGCGAACGGAAACGTTGGGGGTCGACGCCGGTGCCTGGGCCCGGGACCGGCGGTCCTTGATCCAGAAACCGACGAAGCCGACGGCGGTGGCGATGAGGAAGACGTAGGACATGGCGTCGATGGGCGCCGGCGCGGGGTTGACGATCCCGTTGGCGTAGAGCCAGGCCATGGTGGCCGCTCCGACCAACGCGCACACCACGACCCACACCGAGAGCCGGTTCTCCCGGCGTAGCAGCACCACCGCGCCCGCGCAGATCAGCAGGTACGGGATCACCCAGAAGTACACCAGCAACGTGGCCAGCGCGTAGTAGACGGTCAGGTAGTCCTGCCGTGTGATCACCATGACCAGCGTCATGGTCGCGAACCCGAGGATGCCCAGGGTGATGATGGCGGCGCCGGGGGTGCGGTAGCGGGCGACCACTCTCGACAGCGCGTCGGGCAGCATGCTTTCCGACGACAGCGTCGCGACGAACCGGGATCCGTAGTTGATGAACCCGATCAGCGAGGCGAACGTCGCCAGCGCCAGCAGCAGATCGCAGGCCTGGCCCAGCAGCGGGCTCAGCCCGGCGGTCTTGGCCAGCGCCGACGGAGCGGATTCGCCGGCGGCCAGCGCGTCGGCCGACTGGAACAACCCGGGCACCTGCATGAACGTCGCCGCCAGGTACAGCAGTCCCAGCACCACCGGCACGCTCATGATCGCCCACGGCACACTGCGTTTCGGATCCTTGGTCTCGGCGGCCAGGGCGGCGCAGCTCTCGAAGGCCACCAGGAACGCCGCGCCCGCGGCCAGGCCGGTGAACACACCGGGCCAGGTGGATCCCTGCATGCTCAGCTGTGCGCCGAGGTCGAGGCCGGTGTGCACGGCACTGGCGATCGAGATGATGATCACCAGCGGCAGCGAGATCGCGGCCAGCGTCACCGCGACGGTCACCGAGATGTCGAGGCCGCGGTAGGCGACCGTGCACGAGATCAGGATCGCCACCGCGTAGATGCCGATCTGGAACGGTGTGCTCTGCGCGGACTCGACGCCGATCGAATGCAGGAAGCTGCCCGCGTAGATGCCGATAAGGAACGTGTTGCACGAAGTTTGGGCGATATAGCCGAGGAACAGCGAGACCGCCATCAACAGCTTGCTCCACGGTCTGAAGACGTGGGCGATGTAGGAGTACAGCGATCCGGTGACCACGAAACGCTTGGCGAACGCGATGATCGCGACACCGACGCCGATCAGGCCGACGAACCCGAGCAGGGCCGCCAGCCAGCTCCCGTTACCGGCCGCGCCGAACAGCAGGAACGGGAACGTCGCAATGCCGACCGCGGGGATATAGCTGGCGATGGCCAGCGCGGACAACCGCCCGCGCGTCAGATGGTTGGTTTGTAAGGCATGCTCGGGATCGGTGCCATCCACGAGCGAATTGGTGTCGGTCACAGTTCTCCTTCGAATCGGGTTGGGTGGCCGGGGGATTGTTCACTCTTGATACAGTCGTGTGACTTATTGGAAACGCCAGTCAAGTCGGAGCCTCGGGAACGGTTGACCATCGATGAGCACTAGCTACGAACCGATGTCGGTGCGACGCCGTCAGCTGATCGAGGCCGCGGTCCGGGTGGTCACCCGCGACGGCGTCGCGAAAGCGTCCACCCGCCGCATCGCCGATGAGGCCGGGATCAACCTCGGCACAGTGCATTACGTGTTCGGATCCAAGGAAAAGCTGCTCTCGGCGGTGTGCTCGGAGGGCTACGAGTCCGAAGGCGCGTTGAACACCGCCAAGCAGCTGCCCGACGGCTGCGGGGTGCGGGTGTGCTTCCGCGCGGTGATCGAGGGTTTCCTTCATTCGCTGCACACCCAGACCGATCTGGCGATCGCGCAGTACGAGGTGCTGTTCTGGGTGCGGCGCAGCGACGGCGAGGGCGCGATCGCCCGCGAGGTGTACACCGAGTACCTGCGCACCATCACCGAGTTGTTCCGCCGCTGCGCCACTCCCGACGAACAGCACCTGGATCCGTCGCTGCTGGCCAGGTATGCCTTCATGATCGTCGACGGGATGTACCTGCAGTTCATCACCGTCGGCACGTCGGTCTTCCCGACCGAGCTGGGGGCCCTGACCGAGGCCATGGTCACCTTCGCCACCTCGCTCTCCGGGGTTCAGGGACAACCAACTGGAATTTAGTCAGTCATTCGACTAAATGTTGGGGCGACAGTATCCCGTCCCGTTGGTTCGCTGCAACCGATTCGCGGAATTAACATGCTGTTTTCGCAAACCGTTGCGGCCGGGTCGCCCGTCGTGGTCTACTCAAATTAGTCAGTCGACTGATTTGGAGGATCTATGTCTGTCCCAACCCTCGAAGCCACCGCTTCCATCGAGGACGCGTGCGCGGCCCTCGACGAGTACGGCGTGGTGGTCATCAACGACTACGCCAGCTCGGAGACCCTGGCGCAGCTGCGTGCCGACATCTACCCGCAGCTCGAGGACACCCCGTTCGGCGACGAGGGTTTCAGTGGCTCCCGGACCAAGCGGCTGTCGTCGCTGTTCGCACGTTCGTTGGCGTGTGGGGACCTCATCACCCAGCGGCACATGCTGGGAACGGCGAAAAGGTTCCTGCAGGAACCCAATTCGCGGACCGTGTACTACGGTGAGCCCACCACGATCACTCCGACCGTGCAGGTCGGGTTCGCCCAGCTCATCCAGATCTGGCCGGGCCAGAAGGCGCAGGGCCTGCACCGCGACGACAGTGTGCACCTGCGGCCACACCCCGGCCCGAACACCCGGATGCAGTTCATGCTCGCCATGGACGACTTCACCGAGGAAAAGGGCGCCACGCTGGTGATCCCGGGCAGCCACACCTGGGACGACGCCCGGGAGCCCAAGATGGCGGAGACGGTGCCTGCCGTGATGAAAACCGGTGCGGCAGCGATCTTCCTGGGTGCCACCTACCACGCCGGCGGCCACAACCGCTCCGACGAGCCGCGCACCGGGCTGTCCATGGCCATCGACGTCGGCAACGTCCGCCAGGAGGAGAACCAGTACCTGGCGATCCCGCGGGAGACGGTGCTGAAGTACCCGACCGAGGTGCGCGAACTGCTCGGCTGGCGGGTCTGCCCGCCGTATCTGGGTTGGTACGAGATGAACGACCCCAGCGTGCTGCTGGAGGATCCGGACAACGACAAGCTGGTCGCCCGCAGCGACCTGTTCGCTTGATGCGTGCCCCCGAGGCGGGGCCGCAGTGGGTGACCACCACCGCACGCTCCGGACTGCGCATCGAACGCACCTGCTGGGCGGCGCCGTTCACCCGCCGGCTGGCGCGCCGGCTGGCGATCTCGGCGCCCGCCGAGCTCGCCGGGCTGGACGCGTTGGTCCACGACGGCAGCCGCCGGCAGTGGGCCGCGCTGCGCGTCGCCGACGGGGTGGCCGCGGTCACCGACGCCGTCGCCCCGGCCGACACGGCCGTCGTCTCTGCCGCTGGGGCAGTCGATTTCGCCGCCGGGACCGAGGACCACAGCGGCGCACCCGAGGGCGCCAGGGGTGTCCTCGGCGCGGCGCTGGCGTGCCCGGCCGACCTGGACTGGGTGGCCGAACTCGACCACTTCTGGCGACAGTACGGCAAGGGATCCGGCATGCCGGTCGCGCTGGACGTCCGCGATCTCGACGGGCGGCGCCACGTCGTCGGCCCTGCCGACTCGGGCTTCCAGATCCACGCCGACGGGGCCGTCCTCGGCCGGGTGTTCAGCGGCGACATGCTCTTCGACGAGGCGCTGTTCAGCCACCTGCTGCGCATCGTGGGCGGCCTGGCCGAAGTCTCGGTGCTGATCGGAGCGACGATGCGGGAGGCCTACGGTGGCTTCGAGATCTGACGCGGTGGTGACGCCGGCGCAGCACGGTCCGGTCCTGGTCGAGTACCTCAACCTCGACGGCACCCACTCCAGCAAGGTGCTGGCGCCGGTGAAGTTCGACAAGGGTGTCGAAAAGGGGTGGAACTGGCCTGATCTCGCGTTCGGGTTGAGCCTGGGCAACGATGTGCAGTTCGGCTTCGACTGGGGATCCTGGCGCGGTGAACTGCCCGACGTCACCCTGGTACCGGATTTGGCGACCCTGCACCACGCCCAGATCGGTCCGCCCGCGCGGGTGATCGGGGAGTTCTACGACAACGACGGCACCCGGCTCGCGGTCTGCCCGCGGGGCCTGCTGCGCACCGTGCTGGACCGGCTGCGTGGGCACGGGTTCAGTGCCAGCGTCGCGGTCGAGCTGGAGGTCACGCTGTTCCAGGAGAGCTACCTGGAGGCCAACCGGCAAGGCTATTCGGGCCTCACCCCGCTCGGCGGAACCTCGGGGGCCATGCTGGTGACGTCGAAATCCGCGGAGTACCTGGCCTTCGTGCACCGGCTCGTCGAACGCCTCGACGACCTCGCGGTGCCGTGGGAGGCCTGGAGCGACGAGGCTGCGGTCGGCCAGCTGGAGCTCAACCTACTGCCCGCCCCGGCGCTGGATGCCGCCGATCACGTGATGCGCGCCAAACAGGCCGTCCGCGACACCGCGCACGAACTCGGGCACAGCGCCACGTTCATGTCGAAGTGGAACTACGCCGAGTACGGCCAGGGCGCCCACGTGAACCTGTCGCTGCTCGACGAATCCGGGTGCAACGCCTTCTCGTCCGGTGGTGCACCCACGGTGGCGATGCGCCACGCCGTGGCCGGGCTGCTGCACACCCTGCCCGGGTTCTCGTCGCTGGCCATGCCGCTGCCCAACTCCTATCGCCGGCTGGCCGAGCTGGAAGGCCCACCGACGACGGTGAGCTGGGGCCTGGACAACAAATCCTGCGCGGTGCGCGCGGTGGTGTCGCCGGGCCCCGCCGCCCGCCTCGAGCACCGGTTGCCCGGCGCCGACTCCAACCCCTACCTGGTGCTGGCCGGGATCATCGCCGGCATCTGTGTGGGTCTGGAGAAGGAGCTGACCCCGGCGGAACCGATCGTCGGGCTGGCCTGGATGCGCCCGGACGGGCACCTGGTTCGGCTGCCGCACAACATCCTGGAATCCGCCCACGCCCTCGAGCACGATGCCGACCTGCGTGAGGTCCTCGGCGGCGAGTTCGTCGACTACTGGGTCGGCACCCGGCGCTGGGAGTGGCGCGCGTTCGGCGAATCCGGGGCCACCGCCACCGAGGTGAGCGCCTGGGAGACGAACCGCTACTTCGAACAGGTCTGACCGACCCGACGACGAGAAAGACGATATGACAGCTCAACTGGACGCCACCTACACCGTGGAACTGGCGCCGCAGGTCCACGCGTTCATCCAGCCGGATGGATCCTGGTGGCTGAACAACGCCGGGTTCGTCGGCACCGCCGCGGACACCGTGCTGATCGACACCGCGGCCACCGAGGCCCGCACCCGCGGGCTGATGGCCGCCATGACGGCGACGATGGGTTCCGCACCCACCGTCCGCACCATCGTCAACACCCACCACCACGGTGACCACACGTTCGGTAACTGCCTGTTCCCGAACGCGACCGTGGTGGCCCACCGGCACTGCCGGCAAGAGGCGCTCGAGTACGGCGATCCGCCCGTGCTGACCAGCTGGCGTCAGATCGATTGGGGTGAGGTGAAATGCGTTGCACCACACCTGATCTTCGACCAATCGATCGAGCTGATCGCCGGTGACACCACCCTGCAGGTCATGCATGTCGGGCAGCGCGCGCACACCGCGGGGGATGTGATCGTGTGGATCCCGCAGCACAGGGTGCTCTTCACCGGCGATCTGCTGTTCCACGGCGGCACCCCGTTCGTGCTGTCGGGCTCGGTGGCCGGGTCCATCGCGGTGCTGCGCACGGTGCTGGCGCCGCTGGGTGCCGCCACCGTCGTCGCGGGTCACGGGCCCGTGGCCACCGCGGAGTTGATCGACGACACCGTGGAGTACCTGCAGTTCGTCCAGCGGCTGTCCCAGCAGGGTTTACGGGCCGGGTTGACCCCGTTGCAGGCCGCCGACCGCGCCGACCTCGGCAGGTTCGCCAGCTGGCTCGACCCCGAACGCATCGTCGGCAACCTGCACCGCGGCTACCACGAGGTCAGCCACGGCGCCGTCGGCTTCGACGAGACCCGCGCGCTCGCCGACATGGTCGCCCTCAACGGCGGCCCGCTGACCACCCACGCATGAGGGCCGGTGCCTGAGATGCGGTTCGTGCAATTCGCCGACGCGCACGGCGACCCGGAAGCCGCCGTCGTCCACAACGGGGCCCGGTACCCGCTCGGAGTCCCGATGCGGCAGCTGATCGACGACGGGCTCAACTCCGCCCTCTGTCGAGGCGAACACGCCATCGCCGAATCCGCGCCGCTGGCCTCCGACGTCGGCGGTGGTGCATTGATCCCGTTTCAGCCCAGCAGTTTTCGGGACTTCATGACGTTCTACGAACACACCTGCGGCACGTCGGGCACCGGTGTGGTCAGCGCGGAGTGGTACGAGCAGCCGGTGTTCTACTTCTCCAACACCTCCACCTGTGTGCCCGGTGACGGTTCGATGGTGGCCTATCCGCCGGGTTCGGAGCAGCTCGATTTCGAGGCCGAGGTCGCCGCGGTGATCACCGGGCGAGGCACCGACCTCACCGTGGCCGAGGCGGCGCGGCACGTCTTCGGCTACACGATCCTCAACGACTGGTCCGCGCGCGACACCCAGCTGCGCGAGATGCGCGTCGGTCTGGGCCCCGCCAAGGGCAAGGACTTCGCCACCACGATCGGACCGTGCATCGTGACGGCCGACGAATACGGGTCCCGGCGCACCAGTGACGGCCGGCTCGACGCCGACGTGCGCGCGTACGTCAACGGGCACCTGCTCGGTGCGGACAACCTGGTGAACATGTCCTGGCGGTTCGAGGAGCTGATCGCGCACGCCTCCCGCGGCAGCGCGGTCGACAGCGGCGACATCATCGGTTCGGGGACCGCGGGCAACGGTGGGTGCCTGCTCGAACTGCGCAGCAACCATCCCGATCCGCCGCCGTACCTGAGCCCGGGTGACGAGGTCCGCATCGAGGTGGACGGCCTCGGGTCCATCACCAACGTGGTCGGATACCCCACCAAGGCGCCCAAGGTCGGGCGGGCCCGACCGCCACTACGGCCCCGACACGCAGTGGACACCGCACTGTTCGGCGTGCCCGCCGGACACACCTATTCCGAAGGACGAATGTGACCCACCCCGAAGGACGAATGAGCACAGTGGAACAACGCGACGTCGTGGTGATCGGTGCCGGATTCGGGGGCCTGTGCACCGCCGTCAAGCTCGACGAGGCCGGCATCACCGATTTCGTCGTGCTCGACAAGGGCGAAACCGCGGGGGGCACCTGGCGGGACAATGATTATCCCGGTGCGGCCGTGGATATCTCGACCCTGCAGTACTCGCTGTCCTTCGAACCCGGCAAGGACTGGTCCCGCATCTACGCCACCCAGGGCGAGCTGCTGGCCTACATCCACCGGATCATCGACAAGCGCGGGCTGGCCACCCATTTCCGGTACAGCAGCGAGGTGAGCAGCCTCACCTGGGACGAGCAGGCCCTGCACTGGGAGGTGGCCGTCGACGGCGCGGTGCGCTACCACGCCCGGTTCGTCATCAGCGCCACCGGGATCCTGTCCACTCCGCAGATCCCGCGCATCGACGGCCTGGACTCCTTCGCCGGGCCGTGGTTCCACTCCGCCCGGTGGGCACACGACGTGGATCTGCGCGGGAAGCGGGTCGCTGTCATCGGCGCCGGTGCCAGCGCGGTGCAGTTCGTCCCCGCCATCGTCGACGACGTGGTCTCGATGACGGTGTACCAACGCTCGGCGCCCTGGGTGTACCCGCGCGGGGACCGGACGATCGACGGGTGGGAGCGGTTCGCCTATCGCTATCTGCCCGGCGTGCTGCGCGCCCGGCGCTGGCAGCGTTGGCTGCGCAACGACATCGAGCAGCTGGTGCTCGAACGCAACGGCAAGGGTGTGGAGGGCTACCGCGCCGCGGGCCTGGCCCACATCGAGGCATCCATCGCCGACCCCCAGCTGCGGGCCCTGGTCACCCCGGACTACCTGCCCGGGTGCAAACGCCGCGTCATCTCCGATGATTGGTACCCCGCGCTGCAACGCTCGCACGTCGAGGTCACCAAGGCCACCCCCGCGACGATCACCACCTCGACCGTCGTCGACACCGACGGTGTGGAGCGGGAATTCGACGTCATCATCTTCGGCACCGGCTTCGCGGCCACCAGCTTCCTGCACTCGGTACGCGTCACCGGTACCGGGGGGGCGCAGCTGCACGACCACTGGGCCGCCGGGGCGTCGACGCACCTGGGCATCACGGTGTCGGGGTTCCCGAACTTCTTCATCGTGTTCGGACCCAACACCGGCCTGGGCAACAACTCGGCGCTGGTGATGATCGAATGCCAGGTCCGCTACATCGTGGCCGCACTGAAATACCAACGGGGCAAGTCGATTCCAGCGCTGACGGTCAAACCCACCGTCGAGCGGCACAGCTACGCCAGCGTCCAATTGCGCTTCGACGGCACCGTCTACACCAGCGGCTGCGCCGGCTGGTACCAGTCACCCGATGGTCACGTCGACACCCTGTGGCCCGGCTCGACCGCCGAATACTGGTGGAAGACACGGAAGTTCGACCATGTCCGATATCAGCGGGTGGCCCCGGTCCCGGCGCGCGACGATGCCGAGGTGAGGACCACGGCCACCGTCGGGGGGCGCCGGTGACCAGTGCGCGACACCCCCTGATCGCCGTGACGGGACGTCGGGTGGCCGGCGATTACGTCCACGGCACCGATCCCCGGTTCCACGGCGAATCGGTGGACATGTACTACGGCTCCTATGCGGTCAGCCTGCGGCGCGCCGGCGCGCGGTGCGCCTATCTGCCCTACGAGGCGCTGGGGGAGGGGATCCTCGAGCGTTTCGACGGTCTGCTGCTCTCGGGCGGGCAGGACATCTCCACCGCCGTCTCGGGCACCCCGTGCCTGCACGGCGACGTGGCGGCCCCCGGCGGGGGCCCCGGCGACGCCAGCATCGAGCGGGACCACCTCGAGATCGCGTTGCTGCGCGAAGCGCTCGACCTCGACCTGCCGGTGCTGGGGATCTGCCGCGGTGCACAGCTGATCAACGTGGCCCACGGCGGCACCCTGATCGCGGACCTGGCGCCGACCGCGGTCCGCCACAACGACCCCTCCGGACCGCCCGCGTACTCCCACCCGGTCACCTTCGACCCCGGGACGTTGTCGCGCTCGCTGTTCTCCCCGCGCCGGGTCGTCAACTCGTGGCACCACCAGGCGGTCGACCGCCCCGGCGACGGTGTGGTGGTGACCGGGCGTGCCGACGACGGCGTCGTGGAAGCCATCGAGATACCTGGGTGGCGGGTGCTGGGGGTGCAGTGGCATCCGGAACTGACCCCTGGCATCGACCCCGCGCTGCGGTGGCTGGTCGACGAATCCGCCGTGGTCGCGGCGGCGGCGGTGTGACGCGGCCCCGACCCCGCCCCCTTAAACAAGCCGCTGCCCCAGGGCGAGCATCTAAGTTTGTGGGTATGCAGCACCCGTGCCCTGTAGCGGCGACCCCTGCGGCACCGGCGTGAGCTGGTGAGCCGCGCCGACGACGACCTCGACCAACTGGTGGCCGCCCGCGACCAGTTGGAGGAGCTGGTCCGCGTCATCGTCGCCATCGGTTCGCATCTCGACGTGGATGTGACCCTGCACCGGATCGTCGACGGCGCGAAGGTGCTCAGCGGTGCCCGCTACGCCGCGCTGGGGGTGCGGGCACCCGACGGCAGCCTGGTCTCCTTCGTCCAGGCCGGGCTCGCCGACGAGGCCGCCCGGATGCTCAGTGAGCTGCCGGTCGGTGACGGCTTCCGCCTCGACGACCTCGCCGCCCATCCGCGGGGCACCCGGGGGTCGTCGATCCGGGCCGTGCTCGCCGTCCCGATCACGGTGCGTGACGTCGACTTCGGCACCCTCTACCTGGCCGACGATCGGCGCGATGTGGTGTTCTCCGACGTCCACGAGCGCGCGGTGCGGGCGCTGGCCACCGCCGCGGCCGCGGCCATCGACAACGCCCGGCTCTACGAGCGTGAACGTGAGTCGGCGAAATGGATGAAGGCCAGCCGCGAGATCACCACCGCCCTGTTGTCCGGTGATCCGCAGACCGGTCCGCTGCAGCTCATCGTGGACCGGGCCCTGGAGCTGGCCGACGCCGAGCAGGCCATCCTGCTGGTCCCGCGGGAACCGGACCTGCCGGTCGAGGAGCTCGACGCGCTCGTCGTCGCCGCGACGGCGGGCCGATACGCCTCCGAGGTGATCGGCAGGCAGGTCCCGATGGACGGTTCCACCACCGGTGGGGTCGCACGGCGCGGTCTGCCGCTGATCACCGATTCCTTCCAGTACCCGATCGAGGGGTTCACCGACGTCGGGGAACGCTCGGCCATCGTCATGCCGCTGATCGCCGACGACGCGGTGCTCGGGGTGATCGCGGTGGCCCGCCGGCCACAGCAGCTGCCGTTCGACGCCAACTACCTGGAGCTGGTCAGCGACTTCGCGCGCCACGCGGCCATCGCCTTGGCGCTGGCCGCCGGTCGCGAGCACGCACTGAATCAGGAACTGGCCCAGGCGAACTCGGTCGGCGATGCGCTGCACGCCGCGGCTGAGGAGCTGCACCGGCTGTGGCGCGCGCGCCGGGTGCTGGCCGTCACGTTCCGCACCCACAGCGTTCCGATGGAGACCACTCCGGACATCGTGTCGGTCGGTGACCAGGTGCAGTGGGCGGACCTGCCTGCCGAGACGCGGGAGGCGCTGACGTCGGTGCGCGACGGTGACCTGCTCACGCTGCACACCACGCAGCCCGGAACGGCGGCCATCGCGGTGCAACACCCCGAGGGGGTGCTCGTCGTGTGGATCGACCTGTCGGAGCGGCGGTCGTTCACGCTGGAGGACCAGACGCTGCTGACCGTGCTGGCCGGCCGCCTCTCCCAGGGGCTGCAGCGGGTGCACCGGGTGGACCAGCAGCGTGAGACGGCGCTGGCGCTGCAGCACGCCATCCTCGGTCCCTCGCAGCTCCCGCCGGGTTTCGCGGTGCGCTACCAGGCCGCCAGCCGGCCGCTGCAGGTCGGCGGCGACTGGTACGACGTCGTCGAGCTCGATGACGGTCGCGTCGCGCTGATCGTCGGCGACTGCGTCGGCCACGGGCTCGGTGCGGCCACCGTGATGGGGCAGGTGCGCAGCGCCTGCCGCGCCCTGCTGCTGGAGAACCCCAGCCCGGCCGCCGCGCTGAACGGGATCGACCGCTTCGCCGCGCGGCTGCCCGGAGCCCAGTGCGCCACCGCGGTGTGCGTGGTGCTCGACCCGGCCACCGGGGAGGTGGTGTATTCCAGCGCAGGGCACCCACCGCCCATCCTGGTCCACGCCGACGGCAGCAGCCAGCTGCTCGACGATGCCCACACCATCGCACTGGGCTTGCGCGTCGGATGGCCCCGGCCCGAAGTCCGGACGCGGATCCCGGTGGGTGCGACGCTGCTGCTCTACACCGACGGCCTGGTCGAACGTCGTCGGGTCCCGTTGGAGAACGGCATCTCTCGCGCCGCGGACCTGGTGCAGGATCACCGCACGTCGGGGCTGGAGGAGCTGGCGGACGAGGTGATGACCCGGCTGGCGCCCGCCGAGGGCTATCAGGACGATGTCGTGCTGCTGCTCTACCGGCACCCCGCGCCGCTGCAACTGACCTTCCCCGCCGACGCCGGTGAGCTGGCACCCACCCGCACGGCGCTGCGCGGCTGGCTGACCCGGGCCCAGGTCCATCCTGACCAGGCCATCGGCGTGCTGGTGGCCGCGGGCGAGGCCCTGGCCAATGCCATCGAACACGGCCATCGCGACCGCCGGGATGGTCTGATCAACCTCTCGGCGACGGCGACGGTCGATCAGATCACCGTGACGATCACCGATTCCGGCACGTGGCGGGCCCCGGATGCGACGCCGGCCGCGCACCGCGGACGCGGCATCCCGCTGATGCGCAGCCTGGTGCAGGAAGTCGTGATCGACCATGGCAGCGCCGAAAACACCGGAACCACAGTCCATCTCGCCACCAGGATCGCCTGATGCCCACCGCGCTGACCGTCGACACCGTGCGCCACGAGCGCGATGACCTGCGCCTGACCGTGGCGGGGGAGATCGATCTGAGCAACATCGAGGCCTTCCGGCAGGCGGTGGGCGCGGCCGTGGCCGAGGCGGCGGACCTCGGTGCGGACCTGACCATCGACATGGCCGGCGTGGAGTACGTGGACAGCGCGGCCATCAACGTGCTGTCAGCTCAGGCGGAGCGGATCGGCAGGCTCGTCATCCACCCACTACTGATGACGACCCTCACCATCAGCGGGCTGACCGAGCTGGTGGCCGTCGAGGCCGCTCCGGTCGACGCCGGCCGCTGAGGTCGACAGCGCGGCGGCCAATAGCTCGGCCTGGCGGGCCTCGAGTTCACGGATCCGGCGGTAGGCCTTGGTGAGTTGTTCGGTGAGCAGGGTAAACGTGGGTGCGGTGGGTGACATCGCGTTCCTAGGGTCGGTTGGTGGGATGGCCCCGGCCGTCGCCGATCAGCGTGTCCAGGTCGTGCTGCCATCCGGCGGACCGGATCCGGTCGCACACCGCCCGGGTCACGCCGACCACGATCGCCGCCAGCGTCGCCACCCCGGCGAGGATCAGCAGCGCGCCCCCGACCGCCTCGTACGCCGCGTGGATGGTGGGGGTGGGCGGCGGAACCTGCGCGCCGTGGTCGTCGACCCAGATGTCGACGGTGTCGCCGGGTTCGACGTCGGCCGGCGCCCGCGTGGTGCCGGTGTGCTGGACACCGTCGAGCGACCAACTGACCGTCACGGTGGTGGTGTTCAGGCGCGGGTTGTCGGCGGTGCCGGGCGTTTCGACCACGGTCGCCGGAACGGTGTGGCGGTCCTGGCTCTGCTCGGTGTAGGCGAGCCGGTGGTTGGCATGCACCTCGGTGCCGACGGCGGCGGCCAGGGGAGTGGCGATCACGACCATCACCGTGGCCAGCGCCGCCACCACCGCCTCGATTCGGTCGGCGGGCCGGACGAGCGGGTCGCGGCGTCGGAGTCGAAGCAGCGCGGGCCACCGCGGCAAACGCAGCGGATAGAATTCCAACTGGGTTTCCTCAGCCCGTGGGTCGGGCCGGTTCATGGGAACGTTCCTTTCATTTCGTCGTACGGCCGATACGGTTACTTCCATAGTGGACCGATCGCCAGCTAAATGATTGAAGTCCCCAGACAACCCAGCCACGGGCCTTTGTCGGATCTCGACAGCGGTCGACGGCTCGACCGGACGCCGGATTGCTAACTGTTCGCTCGATATCCACGCTGATGCGCAGTGGCCCGGAGTCCCCCGCGATCTGCGTTTGGGGAAAGTAATTCCGAAAGTTTGCTCTGCAATTTGTCGCCCGCGCATAAAGACAGCCTCCGCTGTGTTGCAGTTGCATACCGTGCTGTACGCTGCAATTGCTAGTTCGGATCTGTGCTGTGCAGCCTCTTAGTTTTGCAGCCCAAAGGTCGCCAAGGAGTCAAGCGGAGTTCATTTTGCTGTCGCGTGCGGAGAGTCTGGCCAGCTTCGGTCGCCAGGTGGCGGTCTGGTGGCGTGAGCCGGTCGACTACACCGGCCAGGTGGAGTACTTCGCCAAGCGGTCGATGTCCGAGGCGATCCAGGTCCTGATCGGGCTCGGCACCGCCGTGGTCGCGGTCGCGTCGTTCCTCCTGCAGGTGACGCTGTTCCACCCGGACGGTGTGGAGCCCGGGTTCGCCGCGGCGCTGTTCTCGGCCGCCACCCTGTTCTGGGCGTTCGTCTGGTGTTTCCGGCCGTGGCCGTCGCGGCCGATGTCGATGGGGTTCGTGGTGACCTCCGACGCCGGCATCGTGCTGCTGGCGTTCCAGGATCCGACCTGGCTCACCGGTCTGTTCGGGCTGAACGCATTGACGTTGATCTCGGTGTACCTGATGTTCTTCGACGGACCGAAGACGCTGGTGTTGCACCTGGCCTGGACCTTCGCGGCGACGGTGGCGTTCAGCCTGTACGTGCCGATGGGCCCGCACTTCGACCGGGGCATGTTCATCGGCAGCGCGATCGCCGCGGTGATCCCGCTCGTCACCACGCCGCTGGGCATCCAGTTCGGCATCTGGACGCTGCGCAACGACGCCAACGAATCGGTCACCGATCCGCTGACCGGTCTGCTCAACCGACGGGGGTTGCACCTGCACTTCGGCGAGATGCTGCGCAACCGCCGCAACTCCCATCTGGCGGTCATGGTCGTCGACCTGGACCACTTCAAGGCCATCAACGACGCCTACGGCCATGCCACCGGCGACGACGTGTTGATCCGCAGCGCGCGCCAGATCGAGTCGGTGCTGCGGGGCACCGCGCTGGTGGCCCGGACCGGGGGTGAGGAGTTCGTCGTCATCGACGCCGTCGAACCCGCACACACGCTGACCCTCACCGAGCGCATCAGGTCCTCGATCGCCGCACCGACCGAGCGCACCTCGGTCACGGCCAGCATCGGGGTCACCCACGCCGAGCTCGCTGTGTTCATCGTCCCGGGAGCCGACGCGGTGGCCCTGCTGGATGCCGTCATCGGCAGGGCCGACCTCGCGCTGCTCGAGGCCAAGCGCCGGGGCGGCAACACCACCATGCACCTGCCCATGATCGACGGATGAGCGGCGTTTGTGCCACGTGATCAGCGGTTAATCATCGGGAATGCAAATTCTCGGAGGACGCTACGAACTCACGGGCGTCCTCGGTTGTGGGGGAATGGCCGAAGTCCTCGACGGCTGGGACACCCGGCTGAACCGCCCGGTCGCCGTGAAAACCCTCTATCCGGGGCTGAACTCGCAGGCCGACGTCAGGGAACGGTTCACCACCGAGGCCCGCGCGGCCGCCGCGCTCAACCATCCGAACATCGTCGCGGTCTACGACCTGGGTGACGACGGCGGCGCCCCGTTCATCGTCATGGAACGCCTGCCCGGGGACACCCTCGGCGATCAGATCGCGATGGGGCCGCTGCCGCAGGCCCGGGTGGCCAACGTGTTGCGCAGTGTGCTCGCCGCGCTGGCCGAGGCCCACCGGGCCGGCGTGCTGCACCGCGACATCAAACCCGGCAACATCCTGCTCGCGCCGCCCGACGACGTGAAGGTGGCCGACTTCGGGATCGCGAAGACACCCGGCAGCGTCCACACCACGGCCGGGCAGATCGTGGGCACGCTCGCCTACCTGAGCCCGGATCGGATCCACGGCCGGCCGGCGTCGGTGACCGACGACCTGTACGCCGTCGGCGTCGTCGGGTACGAGGCCCTCACCGGGTGCAAGCCGTTCCCGCACGAGGACATCGTGCCGCTGGCGCACGCGATCATCGAGGGGGCGCACCCGCCGCTGGCCCAGCTGCGGCCCGACGTCGATCCGTGGCTCGCCGAGGTGATCGAGCGCGCGCTGTCGCCGGACCCGCTGCGCCGGTTCCCCACCGCCGCGGCGATGTGGGCCGCCTTGGCCGCACCGGCCCCGGCCCCGTCGGTGCGGACGGCGGTGCCGGCCCTGGCGGCCTCGGGCCCGGTGCCCCCGGTGCTGCGGCCGCGGCGGGCGACGAAGGTGGCGGGCGCGGCAACGCTGTTCGCGGCGATGGTGCTCGGCGCCGCGCTGTTCGCCGTGAACCCGACATCGGCGTCCCGCCCGCCCACCCCGGAAGCCGTCACCATCCCCAACACCCCGGCCCCCGCGCCCCGCAGCATCGCGGCCGAGCCGCCCCCGGTGGTCGAGCCGGTGCCCGCCGAGCCGGCGCCGGTGGTCGAACAAGCGGCCCAGAAGGAACCGCCCCGCACCGCCGTCGGCACCGGCGATGCCCCCGAGGCCGGTAAGGGTAACGGCAACGGAAAACCCAAGGGCAACAACGGCAACGGCAACAGGAAGCCCAAAGAGGGCAACGGCAACGGTCGGCCCAGATAGCACGCTTGCCCTCGATGAAACGGCAGCGTACTATCCGTTGTAGGAAACGCCTTCGTTTCATCAATCGTGGAGGGGGCCGGCGATGGACGTGGTGCGGCGGCCGCGTATCGAGGGCGCCCGGGAACGTGAGATTCTCGACATCACAACCGAATTACTGACCGCTATCGGGTACGACCGGCTCACCATCGACGCGGTCGCCGCGGCCGCCAAGGTGAGCAAGGCCAGCATCTACCGGTTGTGGGGTGACAAATCGGCGTTGGTCGCCGCCGCGGTCGAGTGTCAGGGCGCAGGAGATCTGGAGCTACCCGACACCGGTTCGGTACTGACGGATCTGTCGGAGCTGGTGGCCACGCGCGGTTTCTTCGACGCCGAGCGCGGCGCGGTGATCAGCGCGCTGGCCACCGCCATCCACCGGGAACCGGAACGCCACCACGCGGTGCGTCAATTGCTGGTCGACAACGGCACCAAACACGTGCGGGCGCTGCTGGCCCGGGCCGTGGACCGCGGGCAGCTCGCCGGCGACGTGGACGTGGAGCTGTTGTCGTCGGTCATCCCGGCGATGGTGCTGTACCGCATCACCTACCAGACCGTGGGCAGCTTCGACGAGGCATTCGTCGCCGACCTCGCCGACAAGATCCTGGCACCCGTGCTCCGGGAACACCTCATCGGCTCCACCACGACAGCGCAGGCCAACAAAGACAAGGGAAAACGTGGATCTTCATCTCGCCGGTAAGACGGCACTGCTCACCGCATCGTCCTCGGGTATCGGGCTGGCCACCGCGGCCACCCTGGCCGCCGAGGGCGCCACGGTCGTCCTCAATGGGCGTGACAAGGACCGGCTGCACGAAGCTCAGCGGCAGCTCCTCGACCAGGTGCCCGAGGCGGCCGTCCGGCTGGTGGTGGCCGATGTCGGGATCCCGGCCGGGGTGCAGACCGTTATCGACGCCGAACCGCGGGTCGACATCCTGATCAACAACGTCGCGCTGTACCACCTGGCCGACTTCGCCGACCTCTCCGATGCGGACTGGACGGCCGCGTGGAATGTCAACGTGCTCAGCGGTATTCGGCTGGCACGCCACTATCTGCCCGGCATGCTCGAGCGCAACGACGGGCGCATCATCCTGCTGGGCACCGACGCGGCGGTGCTGGTCAGCTCGGCGATGATGCACTACGAGGTGACCAAGGCGGCCACCCTCGCGCTGGCCCGCGGATTGGCCGACCTCACCCGTGGCACGGCGGTGACGGTCAACTCGGTGCTGCCCGGGCCGACGTCGACCGAGGGGATGAACACCGTCCTGGACACCATCGCCGCACAGGCCGGCGCCACCCGCGAAGACGTAGCCGGCGGCCTGTTCGCCGGCCGTCCGGCCTCGCTGCTGCAGCGCCTGGCCACCGCCCAGGAGGTCGCCAACCTGATCACCTACCTGGCGAGCCCGCGGTCGGCGGCTACCAACGGCGCCGCGGTGCGCGTCGAGGGCGGCACCATTCCGACGGTGCTGTGATGCCGGTGCCTGCCGGAACCGACTGGATCCCAGAGGGTTTCACCATCCAGCAGATCGGGGTCAACGGGACCGGGCTGTCGGTCGCCGTCGGGGGCCGGGGGCCGGGGCTGGTGCTGCTGCACGGGTGGCCCCAGACCGGTTACGCCTGGCGCCACGTCATGGCACCGCTGGCAGCCGAGCGCACCGTGGTGGTACCCGACCTGCGCGGCGCCGGCCGCAGCGCCCGGCCCGAGACCGGGTACGCCAAGACCAATCAGGCGCAGGACCTGCGAGAGCTGCTCGCGCACTTGGGGTTGGCCACGCCGGTGGCCGTCGCCGGCCACGACATCGGCGCGATGGTGGCATTCGGGTGGGCGCTGGCGTATCCCGACGATGTGTCCGCACTGGTGCTCCTCGACGCCCTGCTCCCGGGAGTCGACCTCGAAGACCACATGGACGTCGCCGACGGCGGTTACTGGCACTTCGGCTTCTTCATGGCCCCGGGGGTACCCGAGATGCTGTTCGACGGCCACGAGGACGAGTTCATCACGACGACCTTCCGCCAGCTGGCCGCCAACGACGTGTTCTCCGAACAGGATCTGACCCACTACGCCGACGCGTACCGGGGCCGTGATCGGCTGCGCGGCGGCTTCGCCCAGTACCGGACGCTGCTGGCCGACGGCCAGGAGAACCGGGCGTTGCTGGCGCAGCACGGTCTGGCGATGCCGGTGCTCGACGTCCGCGCCGGTGCGCACGGGCACACGGCCGCGGATCCGCGCCCGCTGCGCGCCCATGCCGAGAACCTCACCGTGGTGGCCGCCCCGACCGGGCACTTCGTCGCCGAAGAAGACCCGCAGTGGTTCATCGGTACTCTGAACCGGTTCCTGAGCGCCGGCGCGTGAGGGTCTTCGTGGCCGGCGCCACCGGCTTCGCCGGGGCGGCGATCGCCGAGCGGCTGAGCGCCGACGGTCATCCGGTGTCCGGCCTGGCCCGCACTCCCGTAGCGGCGGAACGGCTGCGCACCAAGGGGTATCGCCCCATCGTCGCCGACCTCGACGATGGGTTGGATGACGCGCTGAGCGCGGCGGCCGATGCCGACGCTGTCGTCTACGCCGCCCAGATCCCGCCCGAGCGAGAGGCCGCCGTGGTCGGGGCGTTCCTCGACCGGCTCGCCGGGACCGGCACGACGTTCCTGTTCCTGTCCGGCACCGGGGTGCTGATGCAGCGCACCGGTGGCGCGTGGAGCGCGGACAGCTTCGCCGAGGACGATCCGTTCGAATCCGAACCGCTGGCGCTGCCGCGGGTCCGCACCGAGACCGCGGTCCGGACCGCCGCCAACACCGGGCTGCGCACCCTGGTGGTCCGGCCACCGTATCTGTGGGGTGACGGCGAACACGGACACCTCAGCGCGGTCTATCAGTCCGTCGCGCGTACCGGCGCGGCCTGCTACGTGGGCGAGGGGTTGAACTGCTACACCAACCTGCACGTCACCGACGCCGCCGGGCTGGTTGCCGCGGTGCTGGACCGCGGAACGTCCGGCGCGCTGTACCACGGCGCCGCGGGCGAGATCGCGAACCGCTGGATCGCCGAGGCCGCAGCCAGGGATCTCGGTGTCGGCACCCGCAGCCTCACGCCGGCCGAAGCCGTCGAGGTGTGGGGCGAGTTCCGGGCGCTGATCATGGGCGCCAGCAGTCGAAGCCGGGCACCGCGCAGCCGCGCCGAACTGGGCTGGCTGCCGGTGCACACCGACATGCTCGCCGCGATCGGCGCACCGTACCTGCGCGCTCAGGCCGGCTGACGCTCAGCGCATCGGGTCAGAACACCGACCAGCCCGCGAGCCGGGCGAACTCCTCGAGCGCGGCCACCCCGCCCGCGGAGTTTCCGTCCCGGTTCAGCGGTGGACTCCACGCGCAGACGGTGCCGAGGCCGGGCATGATCGCCAGGATCCGCCGCCGATCCCGCTGTTAGCCGGTAGCCCGATGCGATAGGCGATCTCACCGGCCGCACCGCACATTCCGGAGGTGAGCAGGACCGCGTTCACCCGGCGGCGGCACGAGTCATGCAGGAAGCGGGTCGGTTTCGGCCCGGGCCCGGATCAGGAGGTCGGCGATGCCGTCGGTGATCGCGTTGAACAGCTCCTTTCCCGAGGTGGCGCTCGACTCGGTCGGGCGCCCCACCACCCCGCTGACCGTCACGTCCGGCATGGCGTAGGTCAGCACCCCGCCCACCGTGCGATCGACCTCGTCCACCGCGCGGTCCAGATGCACCAGCTCCGGAGCCAGATGCATCACCATCGAGGTCTCTGCCTCGTTGGCGTGCGGATCCTCGGCGTCGGCGAGATATCCCTGGCTGGCCTGCACGGTGATGTCGTAGAGCGAGACGAAACGCGTTCTCAGTCCCGGACGTTCGTACCGAAGGGTGAGCAGGCTGCTCTGGCTGGGCGGCCCGTTGGTGGCGTGCGAGTTGACCACGATCCACTTCCGGAAGCCGGACGCGTGCACCCAGCGACCGATGTCGGCCACCACCGCTGTGAGCGTGGACACCGACAGCGACAGCGTCCCGGGCCAGTGATCGGTGTGGCCCAGCGAGCACCCATAGGCCAACGGGGGCAGCGCGACGTTCCCGGTGCGCTCCACGGCGGCGGCGACCGCGCGGGCGGCCAGCAGGGCGTCGGTCCCCGTGGGCAGGTGCGGTCCGTGCTGTTCCACCGCCCCGATCGGCAGCACCGCCACCGCACCCGACCGCGCCGCGGCCCCGACTTCGTCGCGGGTGAGGTCCGACCACTGCGGCATGTTGCTCCTCCTCGATGTCGATGTATCCGGTTGGTGGGGAACGGTTCTCGCCGAGGGGCGGCGAGAACCGGTCATGGCCAAGGTCGCCACCGACTCGGCGGGTTCGAGCGCGCACATCCATCAAAGCGTGCGCCGTCTCGACGAACCGGACAGGAACGCGATGTGGGGTGGCGACGGGCCGTCGGCGACGATGCGCCAGGTCCTCGACCACGCCGTACCAAACGGTGGCGATGATCCCGTGGGGCGGGGCGGCGGACTCCATCGGCGCCCTGCGGCTGCCCCTGCTCGACGCCTGCGCACGCGTGCGCGCGGCCACCGGATCAGCGCTGACCTTCGGTCTGTCCCGGCCGGTTTCGGCCCTCGACGACTACTGCGACGCGCTTGCCGAGGCGCGGGAGGCCATGGCCATCGGCGCGAACCTGGGGAACCCGAACGGGGTGTTCACCCTCGACGACGTGGGCCACCATCTGCTGCTCAGCCGGGTGTCGGGGGTCGGCTCCGTGCGCGACCGCTATGCCACCGCCATCGCCAGGATCGCCGAGTACGACCGTGTCAAGGGCACCGAGCTGTTGGAGACCCTCGCCGTCTTCCTGCACTTCCGCAGTCAAAGCGCTGCCTCCCGGGAGTTGTTCGTGCACCGGAACACGCTCAACCAGAGGCTGATCCGCGCTTCGCGGCTGAGCGGATTCGATGTCCTCGAATCCGCGGAGTGGTTCCCGCTGCAGTTGGCGCTGAAGGTGCACCAGGCTCGCGGCGGGGCATCGGCGGACCGGATCCGCGAGACCGAAACCCAGATCGACCCCGATGACGCCACCGACGGCAGTCACGCCCTGTGAACGAGGAAACACGTATATGAACCCCGATTTCGAGTTCGAACTCACCGACCGCCAGATCGCCGACTTCCACGCCGACGGGTTCGTCGTCGTGGACCGGATCGTGGACCCGGAGCTGGCGCGGCGAGCGCTGGACCGGTTCGAGCCGCTGTTCGCCGGCGAGTTCGAGACCGGCCTGTATCCCGACGAATGGAACTGGAAACCCGGCCGCGACGACCCGACCCTGACCCGGCAGATCTGCAATGGCTGGAAGTCGGATCGAGACATCGCGCGGATCGTGCTGCGTGAGGACATCGGCCGGGCGTGCGCCACCCTCGGCGGGTGGCCGGGCACCCGGATCAGCCAGGACAACGTGCTGTGGAAGCCGACCGGGGGCCGGCCGTTGGGGTTCCACCAGGACGCCGCCTACGACCGCTGGGCGGTGCCGACCGAATGGGTGAGCTGCTGGGTCGCGCTCGACGAGACCACCGCACGCGGCGGCACGCTGGAGCTGGTCCGAGGTTCGCACCGCTGGCGGCTGTGGGACATGATCAAGGAGTTCCACGGCCCCAAGGACCCCGATGCCGAGCTGCGGGTGGCGGCCGAGCTCGAAACCGCGGTCATCGAGAAGGTGCCCGTGGTGGTTCCGCCCGGCGGCGGGGTCTTCCACTCCGGCCGGACCTGGCACGGCTCCGGCGTCAACCATGCCGAAGTGCCGCGCCGCGCCGTGGTGGCCCACTGCACGACCTCGGAAGCACAGTTCAGCACCGACGAAGTCGGCTACATATACAGCCGCTACAAGAAGTTCGGTACCAGCGAGATGGACGAATCCTATTTCCCCATCACGTGGCGCCGGGACGGCTACCGATCACCGCTCCTGGCCGAGTACCTGTCCGAGGCCGTCGGGTGGGCCGGCATCGCCTGAGCTTCAGAACCAGGCGGTCTTGTCCACCACGTTCACCAACGGCCGGCCGGTGAGGAACCGGCGGGTGTTGTCGCGGAACACCCCGAAGCGCCGATCCTCGGTGTAGGGACCGACGGCGGCGACGTGCGGGGTGAGGATCACGGTGGGGCGATCCCACAGCGGATGCCCGGCCGGCAGCGGCTCGGTGGGGTAGACGTCGAACGCGGCACCGCGAATCCGGTTGTCGGACAGGGCGCGATCCACGGCGTCGAGGTCGACGACGGGGCCGCGGCCGATGTTGATCAGCACCGCACCCGGCTTCATCAGGCCCAGCCGGCGGTGGTCGATCAGGTTCTCGGTCTGCGGGGTGTGCGGGACGGTGAGGATCACCGCGTCCGCGGTGGGCAGGAAATGGTCGAGCGCCTCCGGTCCGCCGAAGTCGTCGACGCCGGGCGGCGGTGCGGCCAACCGCGCGTCGGTGCCCAGTACCGTGGCACCGAACGGGGTGAGCAGCCGCACGATCTCGGTGCCGATGGCGCCGAGGCCCACGACGAGGATCGTCGACTCCGGCAGGTGCAGGATCCCGTCCGGGTCGCGTAGCTGCTGCCAGCGATGCTCGGCCTGAAAACTGCGGTAGCGGTGCAGGTTCCGGGCCAGCGACAGCAGCATCGCGACGGCGTGGGTGGCGACGTGGTCGTGGTAGGTGCCGCGCAGGTTGGTCACCACCACCGGGTGCTCGGCCAGCGCCGGGTAGAAGTACCCCGGCGGCGGGGCCGCCATCGGCGACTGCAGCCAACGCAGGTGCCGCGCGTGGGGGAGGACCTGCGGTTCCAGCGTGCCGAACGCCGCCGTCGCCCCGGCCGCCAGCGCCTCGGCCGCGGCGTCCGGGTCGTCGGCGACCACCACCGAGACCTCCGGGACCTCCCCGGCCAGCCGCCGTGCCCAGCGTCGCGACAACTCGGTCTGCGGCGGGAGCACGACCAGTTGCGTCTCCTCGGATGCCATCTCGGGTCTCCTACCTCTACTCGGTCGGCCAGTCCAGCCAGGTGCTGATGCCCCGTCCCATCAACCAGGTGAGTTCGGTCGCTGTGCAGCAACCCAATTCGGCGGGGTAGTCCACGATCTGGCGGTAGGGGTGCGGCACCCGGGTCAAATCGCTGGCCCAGAACACCCGCTGGGCGCCGAACGCGTCGAGCACCGTGCGCAGCCGCGGCGCCAGGCTGCGGAACGGGTACGGGTCGCTGACGTGGGCCGGCAGCGCGGTGGCCTTCACCGCGACATCGGGGTTGGCGGCCAGAGCGGTCAGGGCGGCGATCGGTGCGTCGAGGTCGTCGTCGCGCATGGCCAGCGACAGCCCGAGGGTGTCCACGACGATCCGCAGCCCGGGATGCGCCGCGCCGATCCGGCCGACCTCGGGTAGCAGCCCGGGGGCGTAGATCATCACCGGGCGGCGGTGGGCGGCCAGGGTGGCCCAGAACCAGTCGGCGGCCGGCGCGAGCAGCTGCGCGCGCATCTGCGGCAGGTGGTAGGTCATCCGGAACCCGCGCACCGCAGGGCGATCCAGCAGCGCGCGGAGCCGGTGCGCGGCGCCGTCGGCGGTCGGGTCGAAGCGGGCCATCACCGCCAACCGGTCCGGGTGGTGCTCGGCGGCGGCCAGTACGACGTCGTTGCGGTCACCTTCGAACGACGGCGGCACCAGCACGGCGCGGGCCACCGCGGCGGCGTCCATCTCGCGCAGCAGGTCATCCAGGGTGAACGCCGGGAACCGGTGCGCCCGAGCCGATCCCCAGGACGGCCAGGGCCGGTCCGGGCGGTCGTCGGCCCAGATGTGCACCTGCGCGTCGGTGACCGGGTAGCCCCTAGCCGGCGGCACGGCGGTCCAGGCTCTCGATGACGGCGGCGGTGAACTCGGCGGTGCCGGCCCGGCCGCCCAGATCGCGGGTGGCCACCGCGGGCAGCACGGCGGCGGTGGCACGCTGCACCAGCGCGGCGGCCGCCCCGAGTGCGGGTTCGCCGCGGCGCTCGCCGAGCCACGTCAGAAGCATTGCCGCCGAGGTGATCTCGCTGATCGGGTTGGCCACACCGAGGCCCGCGATGTCGGGTGCCGAACCGTGCGCGGCCTGCGCGATCGCGTAGTGGTCGCCGACGTTGAGCGAACCGGCCATGCCGAGGCTGCCCGCCAACTCGGCCGCCAGATCGGACAGGATGTCGCCGAACAGGTTCTCGGTGACGACCACGTCGAACCGCTGCGGGGCGCGGACCAGCAGCGCTGCCATCGCGTCGACGTGCTCGTCGTCGACGGTGACCGACGGGAACTCGCCGGCCAGCTCGGCGGCCACCTCCGGGTACATCCCGGTGGTCTGCGGCAGCACGTTGGCCTTGTGCACCACCGTCAGCACTCCCCGCCGCTGCGCGGCCAGCGCGTAGGCGAACCGGATCACCCGGCGTACCCGGTCCCGGGTGAACACCCCGACGCTGAGCGCCACCTCCGGGCTGATGCTGAACTCTCCGGTGCCGCGGTACATGTTGCGATCGGAGTAGAACCCCTCGGTGTTCTCCCGCACGATCACCAGATCGGCGGTGGCGGCCATGCTGCGGACCCCGTCGACCGTGCGGGCCGGCCTGACGTTGGCGTAGAGGTCGAAGTGGCGGCGCAGCTCCCCGCTGGGGTTCTGCCGCCTGCCGTCGGCGTAACGCGGGTACACCGCATGATCGACCGGGCCGAGCAGCGCGCCGTCGCAGCCCTCCAGCGCCCGCACGGCGGCGGCGGGCAGCGCGATCCCGCCGTCGTCGATGGCGACCTGCCCGGCCGCGACCTCCACCCAGCGCAGCGGGGCCGCCCCGACCGCGGCCGCCGCGGCGTCGCAGACCCGGACCGCGCTGTCGATGATCTCGGGCCCGATGCCGTCACCGCGGACGACGCCGATCGTCGTCATCTCAGCGGCACCGCACCGGCAGCGAGGCGATCAGCGGGCGCAGCGGGGCCTCCATGCCCCAGACGATCTCCGATTCGATCGGCTCGATGTCGGTGAGCAGGTCGAGCAGCGACGACAGCGCCACCTGGCCCTCCAACCGGGCCAGGTTGGTGCCCAGGCAGAAATGCAGGCCGGTGGAGAACGTCAGGTGCGGGTTGGGGCTGCGGGTGATGTCGAAGGTGTCCGGGTCGGCGAACACCGCCGGGTCGCGGTTGGCGGCGCCGACCCACACGGTCAGCCGCTCACCCTTGCCGATCGCGCCGCTGGGCAGCTCGATGTCGTCGACGGCCACCCGCTGGGCCAGCGTGCGGGCCGGGCTGATGAAGCGCAGGCACTCCTCGACCGCCGACCCGATCAGTGACCGGTCCGCCCGCAGCCGGGCCAGCTGTTCGGGATGGCGGGTCAGGGTCAACAGGCCGTTGGTCAACAGGATCCGGGTGGTCTGGGTGCCCGCCTGCAGCAGATGCCCGACCACACTGATGATCTCGTCGTCGGAGACCTCGACGCCGCTGCTCTGGGCGGCCAGCATCGACGACAACAAGTCGTCGCCGGGTGCGCGACGGCGCCGGGCCATCAGCTCGGCGATGCGGTCCATGACGTGCTGGGCCGACGCGTCGGCCAGCTCGGCGGTGCCTTCGGCCGCGCCGGCCGGGCGGTAGGCCAGGATCAGGTGCGACAGCGCCTCGCTGAGCGCGTCGTGCTCCTCGGCCGGGATGCCGAACACCCGGCACAGGATCGCCAGCGGCAGCGGCCGCGCCAGGTCGGCGGCCATGTCGAATTCCCCGGTCTGCGCGGCCTTCTGCACACAGTCGGCGACGGCATCGCGGATCTGGCCGGTGTAGGCCTTGACGGCGCGGGGGGAGAACGCGTGCTGCACCAGCCCGCGCAGCCGCTCGTGGTCGGGGGACTCCTTGCGGCTGAGGAAGTGTTTGTTGAGCCGGTCCTCCGGTGAGCCTTCGTGGGCCAGCGGCGGCGCGGTGCGCAGCGCCTTGTTGCTCTTGAGCAACGCCACCGCATCGGCGTGGCGGGACAGCACCAGGAAGCCGTAGACGGTGCGGTGCACCGGCTCTTCGGTGAGCAGCCGGGCGTACAGCTCGGTGGGGTCGTATTCGCCTGTGGTCTCGTAGAATTCGGCGACCAGCTCGGCGAGTGGTCGAGTCACGGTGCTGGTCACGTCAGCTCCTCGGTGCGGTCATCGGTGCAGTGCGGTCAGGGGTCGGGCCAGGGTCTTCAACGGCACGGCGGGATCCTCGCGTAGGGCGGGGCCGATGCGTTCACCGGCGGCGACGAGGATCCGCAGCGCGGCGTGGTCGGCGGGACTGTTCACCGATTCCCCGCAGCGCACCCGGCCGTCGTCGTCGAGGTGGAGCACGGAGAACCGGCCGGCCGGGTCGCCGTGCACGAGGTGCTCGGCGGCATCGGGTTGCAACCCGGCGATCTGCAGCTTCACCGGGCCCTGGTGGCTCCAGAACCACGGGGTGTCCCGGTACGGTTGCGGGTCGCCGGTGAGCCGGGCGGCGACACAGCGGGCCTGATCGGTGGCGTTCTGCACCGATTCCAGCCGGATCGTCCGGCCGGTCACCGGATCCGGGAACGCGGCGCAATCCCCGATCGCCGAGATCGCGGGATCGGCGGTGCGCAGGTATTCGTCGACGACGATCCCGTTGTCGAGGTCCAGCCCGGCGGCCCGGGCCAACGCGGTGCGTGGACGCACGCCGACCCCGGTCACCACCACGTCGGCGGGAAGCACGTCGCCGCAGTCCAGTTCGACCGCGCGAACCGCGCCGCCGTCGCCGTGCACCCGGACCACCCGGGCGCCGAGACGCACCGCGGTGCCGGCCGCACGGTGGCTGCGCAGCACCACCTCCGACACCGGTGTGGAAACGCTGCGCGACATCAGCCGCGGCGCGGCCTCCACCACCGTGACGTCGATGCCGCGCGCCCGCGCCGCGGCGGCGACCTCGAGGCCGATGAACCCGCCGCCGATCACCACCGCACGGGTGGCCGAGGCGAACCGGGCGCGGAGCTGTTCGGCGTCGGCACGCACGTGCAGCCGGCACACCCCGGCGAGCCCGGCGCCGGGCGCCGGAACGGCCTGGGCCTGCGCACCGGTCGCCAGCACCAGGTGCCGGTAGCCCACGCTGTCGCCCGAGGCCGTTGTCACGGTGCGCCGGGCCCGGTCGATCGACACGGCGCCCTCGCCGTCGCGGTGGTCGATCCCGGTGCGGGCGTAGAACTGCTCGGTGCGGAACTCCACCGGGATGTCGGCGCCGCCGAGGAAGTCCTTCGACAGCGGCGGCCGCTGGTAGGGCAGGCCGGGCTGGGCGTCGATCAGCGTGATCGCCCCGGGGTAGCCACGCTGACGGAGGCCGTCGGCCACGGCGAACCCGCCGTGCCCGGCCCCGATGATGACGACCCTGTCCGGCCCGGTCATCGTTGCCGCGCTGGGAGTTCCACGACCAGCTCGTCGATCCCGGCCCGCGCCACCAGCTGGCAGGACAACCGGCTGTCAGGGTCCCGCTCACAGGCGGTGATGTCGAGCATCTCGTCCTCCTCGTCGGTCATCGGCGCCAGCTCGGCGGTGCTCGCCGAGCGCACATACACGTGGCAGGTGGCGCACTGGCGCTGGCCGCCGCAGTCGGCCAGGATCCCCGCCACACCGTTCTCGACGGCCGCATGCATCACCGAAACTCCCTCGGGTACATCGATGCTCACCGCATCCGCGTCGACGGCCAGGAATGTCACCTTCGTCATGACACCACGGCGGCCAGGTGTGCCAGCTCGTCGCGGCCCAGCGTGGCGCGGCTGCTCGCGCCGTGCCGGCGGACCAGCTCCACCAGCAGGTCGAGCCGATCGTCGGCGACCTGCAGGCCCCAGTCCTGCAGAGACTTGCTGACTTCGTTTGCACCGGAATACTTCCCGAGCATGAAGTGCCGCGCGTTGCCGACATCGGCCGGGTCGAACGGGGTGACCCGCGGGGAGCCGTAGAACGTGTCGTGGCGGGCCTCACCGTGCCCCTGCACCGGCGCCACCCGGTAGTTGAACGCCCGGTCGCCCACGATCGGCTTGTTCGCCGCCATCGCCATCCCGGTGAGCCGCTCGTGCAGACGGGACAGCTCGTGCAGACGGGTCAGGTCGATGCCGGTGTCGACGTCGTAGAGCTTCTCGAGTGCCGTGGCGACCTCGTCGAGCGCGGCGATGCCGCACCGCTCGGGATCCATCCCGTTGACGAAGACCTCCACATAGTCCGCACCGGCCTCCACGCACGCGATGGAGTTCGCCACCCCGAGCCCGAAGTCGTTGTGGCAGTGCGCCTCTATCACCGCGTCGGTGGCCGAGCGCAGCATCGCGATCACGGCGGCCATCGCCTGCGGGCCGGCCACGCCCAGCGAATCCGGGCAGTAGATGCGGTCGGCGCCGGCCTCGCCCATCGCGGCGCCGAACTCGGTGACGAACTCGGGCACGGTCTGCGGGAACCCGTAGAGCCCCATCGAGATGGTCAGCTCGCGGT
>JBFWOX010000002.1:0-377365 GCA_050250295.1 Mycolicibacterium sp. | reverse complement strand
CTCGCCGTCACAGCGTGATCTATGGAGAGCCGGATGCGGTGAAAGTCGCACGTCCGGTTCGGGAGCGCGGCCCCGGGAAATAGACCCGGAGCAACCCAGGCACTACGCCCGGGGTCGACGCTCACACCTTCCACGCCTGGCACGACACCCAAGCCCCCGACGGCACCGTCACCTGGACCAGCCCCACCGGGGCGACCTACACCACCACCCCCGGTAGCCGGCTCTACTTCCCCACCTGGAACACCACCACTACCGCACTCCCCCCACCGGACAAACCCCCACCACCACCTGACCCCGGCCGCATCACCAAAATGCCCACCCGCCGACGCACCCGCGCCGCGGTCGAGGCCGCCCGCATCGCCGCCGAACGCGCCGCCAACGCCGCCCACCGCGACTACCACCAACGCCGCGAAGCCGCCCTGGAACACACCCGCCGCACCGGCGAACCCCTCCCACCCGAATTCCAGTACAAACCCCGCGACTACGGCACCCGACCACCACCCTTCTGACCACACCGGCGCCGCAGCAGACTGCGGACTACGAATCACGTTGCGGTACTGCCGTTCTCGGCAGTACGCTGCGCCCGCAGGATCACGTCGTGGGAGAAGTGGTGTTCCGCGTCGTCCGCAGGTGCCTTCCGCGGTCGGAGTGTGTCGATCGAGATGTGCCAGTCGCCACCCAGCAGGACAGTGACCATATCGGCGGGCTGCACATAGTCCGCCGGGTCGATCCCACGGGCCTTCGCGGCCTTCCCGTCGAACCCGGCGTGATACACCATCAGCAACCGCCCACCCGGCGCCACCAGATCCACCAGTGCACGTTCGCTGTCCCTGCCGGCAGAGCTGTGTAGTGCTGGATACTGCGCGCACACCAGATCGAACGAGTCCGGCGGCAGCGCGGCCCCGACCACGCCCGCGTGCACCCAGCTGACCTGCACCCCGGCCGTCGCCGCACGGGCCGCCGCCCGATCCAGCGCCACCTGCGAGACGTCCAGCCCGGTGACCTCCCAGCCGCGCCGGGCCAGCCACACCGCATCCGCACCCTCACCGCAGCCCACGTCCAGCGCCCGGCCCGGCGGCAGAGCGCCGGCCTCGTCGATCAGCGATGGGTTGGGCGCTCCGCTGAAGAACTCGGAGACGCTGCCGTACAACGCATCCCACTCCGCCGCGGACCTCGGGGGCTTCATATCGGTCATGCCGACAGCATGGCCGCCGACAGGCCACTACGGCATGTCATCTTGCCGAACCGGCAAGAACGTCGATCGGGATGGTATCGGCCCGCGGTGTCGTTGAATGGTGTCATGACCGAGCGACCTGTCCTGGAGCCCTCCGAAGCCCACCCCATCACCGTGAAACCGACCGGCTCTCATGTCACGGTCCGCATCAACGGCACCGTCGTCGCCGAGACCGACGCCGCGCTGACCCTGACCGAGGCCACCTACCCGCCGGTGCAGTACATCCCCGTCGGCGACGTGACCGTCCCGCTGACCCGCAGCGACACCGCCACCTACTGCCCCTACAAGGGCGACGCCGGCTACTACCACGTCACCGCCGGTGACGGCGGCACCGTCGACGACGCGATCTGGACCTACGAGAAGCCCTATCCGGCGGTCGCCGCCATCGCCGGGCACGTGGCCTTCTACCCGGACAAGGCCGACATCGAGGTCAGCTCGCAGCGCCCCGACCGGACGGAATGAGCAGTGAGACCCCGACGCCGACGGCCGCCATCGCGGCCAGCGTGGTGAAACCCGCGGCGTAACCCGCCGGGGTGGGGAAGCCGTCGACGCCCACCGATGCGGTGATCACCGCGGTCGCGATCGCCGTGCCGATCGCGCCACCGATGTTGCGGATGTTGGTGTTCATGCCGGTGGCCGTCGCGGTCTGAGTGGCGGGCACGGCCTCGACGATGACGCTGGTCATCGCCGAGTAAGCCAGGCCCAGCCCGAAGCCGGCCACCGTGCTGGCGACGGCGATCTGCCAGGTGTGGTCGTTCCAGAACCCGAAACCCAGGCACCCGATGCACAGCAGGGCCGAACCCCAGGCGAGCTGCGCGCGGAACCCCACCCGCTGGTGGATCGGGCCGCTGACCATCCCGCCGAGCGCCATCGTGACGAGCATGGGCAGGATCAGCAGACCCGCCACCGTCACCGAGGTGCCGAAACCGTAACCGGCCGACGAGGGCGTCTGGACGAACTGCGGCACGAATGCGAACGCGGCGAACATCGACGCACCGAACAGCGCTCCGACGAGGTTCGTGGTCCAGACGGGCGCCGAGCGCATCATCTGCATGTCCACCACCGGGTTCGACGAGCGGGCCTCCACCACGATCCACGCCGCCAACGTGACGGCGGCGACGACGAACGACGTGATCGTCACCGGTGACGCCCAGCCCCACCGCTGCCCCTGGCACACCGGCAGCAGCAGCGCGACCAGCCAGATCGTCAGCAACACCGAAGCGCCCCAATTGATCCGGCCGCCGGTGCGAACCGGTGAGGCAGGCACGAACACCGCCGCCAACACCCCGACCGTCACCGCGACGCCGAACATCAGCCAGAACAGCCAGCGCCAGCCCAGCCCGTCGACGATGGGACCGGCCAGCACCGTGCCCAGGCCGCCGCCGACGGCGATCACGCTGGAGATGGCACCGACGGCCGACGGGACCCGCCGCGGCTCGAACTCGTCGCGGATGATGCCGAACGCGATCGGGTACACCGCCCCACCGAACCCCTGGATGACCCGGCCGGTCACCATCACCGCCAGGTTGGGCGCCAGCGCCGACACCAGGGTGCCGACCGCGATCGCGCCGAGCGCGACCAGCAGGGTCTTCTCCTTGCCGATCATGTCGCCGACCCGGCCCAGGATCGGGATGCCGACCGCGGCCGACAGCAGCACCGAGATCACCACCCAGGACACCCCCGCCTGCGTGGTGTGCAGATCGACGACGAGGGCGGGCAGCGCCGGGCTGACCAACGATTGCAGCATCGAGAACGATCCGACGCTGACACCGAGCAGCGCGAACGTGACCGCGGTCGGCGTCCGCCGGGCGGTCGATGGCACGACAGTGGAAGACATCAAGTGGTGGTGTCCTTGCTCGAGGTCGGCCAGCTGACAGGGGCCGCCACGGATCAACCTAGTGGACCGGACCCGCCCGAGAGCCCCCGCAGACCGCCCGAAGCGTGTCCGATTCGTCAACGCGGGCGTGACCCAACGGGCAAGGTCACACGTCAACGACTGGATCAGCGCCGAATGTCGTTCTGGCCGTGCCGCTTCGATCGTCATGCGGCCTTGACGACATTTCCGCGCGGGTGCTCCGATGTCAACAGGCCGCTGCCAGGCCCATCCCCCAAGGAGCATCCGTGAGCCTCGTTTCGAACTCGCCTGTCGTCGACGAGACGCCCATCGACGATCTGCACGCACTCTGGCGGGCGCAGAAGGACGCCTTCCTGGCCGAGGGCGCCCCGAGCGCCGAGGTGCGCAAGAACCGCATCGACCGGCTGCTGGCCGCGGTCCTCGACGCCGCCGGTCCGCTCACCGAGGCCGCCAACGCCGACTACGGCAACCGGCCCGAGCACTGGAGCCTGAAGGCCGACATCCTCGGTGTGGTCGGCAAACTCACGTGGGCGCGGGACAACCTCGACGAGTGGATGAAGCCGACCGAGGTGGACGATCCGGCCGCCGCGACGATGCCGACGACGGTCGAGGTGGCCCCGCTGGGCGTGGTCGGGGTCATCGGCCCGTGGAACTTCCCGGTGTCGCTGGTCGTGGTGCCCGCCGCCGAGGCGCTGGCCGCGGGCAACCGGGTGATGATTAAGTTCTCCGACGCCAACCCCCGCACCGCCCGGGCGTTCGCCGAGGCGATCGCCAAATACCTGTCCCCGCACGAGGTCGCCGTCGTCCTCGGCGGTGTCGAGGTCAGCTCCGCGTTCGCCGCGCTGCCGCTGGACCACATCTTCTTCACCGGCTCCCCGGCCGTCGGGAAACTGGTGCAGCGGGCCGCCTCCGAGAACCTGACCCCCGTCACGTTGGAGCTGGGCGGCAAGAACCCCGTCGTCGTCGGCCACGACGCCGACATCGACGACGCGGCCCGCCGGATCGCCGTGTCCCGGTTGGTCAACGGCGGTCAGGTGTGCCTGTGCCCGGACTACGTGTTCGTGCCGCGGGCCGCGTTCTCGAGCTTTGTCGACGCGCTGCGGGCCGCGTTCCTCGAGTACTACCCGAACTACTCCACCAACCCCGGTGTGGTGTCGGTGATCAACGACAAGAACTTCCAGCGCATCTCCCGGCTGATCGAGGACGCGATCGACAAGGGGGCCACCGCGATCCTGGGCGTCGACGAGCACGAGGCGCAGCGGCTGCCCAACCCGATCACCCGCCGCATCGCCCCGACCATCCTCACCGGGGTCACCGACGACATGCTGGTGGCCCACGAGGAGGTCTTCGGCCCCGTCCTCACCGTGCTGCCCTACGGTGATATCACCGAGGTGATCGACTATGTGGCACATCGTCCTTCGCCACTTACCGCCTACTGGTACGGCGAGGACAGCGCCGACTTCGCGGAGTTCCGCAGACGCACCTCTACCGGCGGCATCACCCGCAACGACTTCGCGGTGCACCTCAACCTGCCCGACGTGCCGTTCGGCGGCGTCGGCCAGAGCGGGATGGGGGCCTACCACGGCAAGGCCGGCTTCGACACCTTCAGCCACCAGCGGGCCGTCGCGACCTCCCAGGTCCCCGGATCGGTCGCGCTGACCATGATCCCGGCCGCGATGACCGAGGCCGCGACCGAGAGCCTGCGGGCGGCGGTGGCGGCCGCGCTGGCCGACGTCAAAGCCCGCCTCTGACCGCGCATCTCGCCACCCGATCCCGAAAGGTACCCGAAACCATGCAGACCACCGCCGCGGTCGCGCGCGACGCCGACGGACCGTTCTCCCTCGAGACGATCGACATCGGTCCGATCCAGCCCGACGAGGTGCTCGTCAAGATCCGCGCGGTGGGGCTGTGTCATTCCGATCTGGTGCTCAAATCGCGGTCCAGCGCGCCGACGGTGTTCGGGCACGAGGGAGCAGGGGTGATCGTCGAGACCGGCGCCGAGGTCGGCGGGATCTCGGTGGGCGACAGTGTGTTACTGAGCTTCGCGCACTGCGGTGCCTGCCCGCAGTGCACCTCCGGGCACCCGGCCTACTGCGCGGAGTTCGTCACCCGCAACATGGGCGGGACGCGGCCCGACGGCAGCACCTACCTCAGCGCGGCAGGCGAACCCATCGTCGGGTCGTTCTTCGGGCAGTCCAGCTTCGCCGGGCTGGCGCTGGCCAAGGCCCACGACGTCATCCCGGTACCCGCGGGCACCGACCTCACCCTGGCCGCACCGTTGGGGTGTGGTCTGCAGACCGGGGCCGGTGTGGTGGTCAACGTGCTGGCGCCGGGTCCGGACTCCTCGCTGGTGGTGTTCGGCGTCGGTGGGGTCGGGATCGCCGCGGTCATGGCCGCGGCCGCGCTCGGCGTGGAAACCATTGTGGCCGTGGATCTCAACGGACGTCGCCGGGAGGTGGCGCGAACCGTGGGAGCCACCCACGCGATCGACGGCGCCGCCGGTGACGTCGCCGAGCAGATCCGCGACATCACCGGCGGCGGCAACAGCCACACCTTCGACACCACCGGCGTCCCCGGGGTCATCGAGACCGCGCTGGCCGCGCTCGGCAAGCTCGGCACCCTCGTCGTCGTCGGCGCCACCCAGGGCGACGTGACGATCAACTACAGCGACCTGGTGGGCAGCGGCAAGGCCATCCGCGGCTGCATCGAGGGCGACGCCGTCCCGCGCACGTTCATCCCGCGGCTGCTCGACTGGCACGCCCAGGGCCGCTTCCCCATCGAAAAGATCGTCACCACGTACCCGTTCGAGGACATCAACACAGCCGTCGCCGACTCGATCAGCGGCCAGGCCATCAAACCCGTGCTCGTCCTGAACTGAGCCATACTCCGAACCGAGGAAACACCGATGACTACCACCGCCGAACCCGTGATGAGCATCCCGGACCTCTCGGACACCGCGACGTTCGCCGACGACGTGCCGCACGACGTGTTCGACGAGCTGCGCCGCCGGCCCGGCTGGTACTGGCAACCGACCGACGTCGGGACGATGAACGGCGGGTTCTGGGTGGTGACCCGGCACGCCGACGTCGTCGAAGTGGAGAAGAACCCCACCGTGTTCTCCAACCGCCGCGGCATCGGATACCCGCAGACCACACTGCCGTTGGACCCTGAGCACAACCCCGCGAGTGCGTTCATCACGCTGTCCGACCCGCCGATCCACACCGCGCTGCGCAAGGTCGCCAGCAAGGCCTTCGGCCCGCGGATCGTGCGCCAGTTCAAGCCCTGGGTCAGTGACATCGTCACCGAAGCCCTGGACAACATCGAGGCGCTCGACGAGTTCGACATCGTCGCGGAGCTGGCCGCGATCATCCCCTCGTACGTGATCGTGCAGATCATGGGGGTGCCGCGCCGGGACCGGCAGAAGATCGTGGACTGGGCCAACGGGCAGGTCGACGCCGTCAACACCTACGACCTGGACCGGCTGGCCCGGGGCCGCGAGGAACTGATCGCCTACTTCAACGAATCGCTGTGGGGCGAGAAGCTGCGCAACCCGTCCGACGACATGACCACCGTCGTCGTGCAGGCCTACGAGCGTGGTGAGATCACCAGGGACCAGGCCCATTACTTCCTGCTGGTGCTCGTCGGCGCCGGGTTCGAGACCACCCACACCGCGATCGCGCACGCCATGCGGATGATGCTCGAGGACGACGACGTCCTGCAGCGGATGCGCGCCGCCATCCCGCAGGTGGGGATGGACGCCGTGGTGACCGAGTTCCTGCGCGTGATCACGCCCGTCATGCACATGGCCAGGACCGCGCTGGAGGACACCGAGATCTGCGGACAGCGGGTCCGCAGGGACGATCTGGTACTGCTGTACTATTCGGCGGCCAATCGGGACCCCGCGGTGTTCAGCAACCCGCATGTGTTCGACCCGCTGCGGCCCGAGACCGGGGCGCTGACGTTCGGCACCGGTATCCACCGCTGCCTGGGCTTCGCGCTGGCCAAGCTCGAGCTGTCCATCTTGTTCGAGCAGATCGCGCAACGCGGTGTCCAGCTGCGCCTCAACGGCACACCGCGGCGCGGTAATTCGGTGTTCATCAACCAACTGAGCAGCCTGCCGGTGGCGCGGGTGCGGACCGAGGACTGACCGTGACCGACGAGCAAGCCATCAAGATCACGTTCGTCGAGCATGACGGCACCCGACACGACGTGCCGGCGGAGGTGGGTTCAACGGTGATGCGGACTGCGACCGCCAACCTGGTCCGCGGTGTCATCGGCGAGTGCGGCGGCGAGATGTCCTGTGCCACTTGCCATGTCTTCGTCGACGAACAGTGGTACCCGCGGCTGGCGCCCAAGACCGCCGACGAGGACGACATGCTCGACGTGACCGCCGAGGACTCCACGCAGTACAGCCGGCTGTCGTGCCAGATCCACCTCGACGCCTCCCACGACGGGCTGGTCGTGCACATCCCGAAAACCCAGCTGTGACAACGACGACAGACGCCGGCGCCCGCATCGTGATCGTCGGCGCCGGGCAGGCCGGCGGGGAGTGCGCGGCGCAGCTGCGCGCCGGCGGCCATCGCGGACCCGTCACGCTGATCGGCGACGAGGGCCTGCCGCCGTATCACCGCCCGCTGGTGTCCAAGGCGTACTGCGCGGGCACGGTCGACGCTGCGGGGGTGCTGCTGCGCCCCGCCGGATTTTACGAGGCCAACGCGATCGACCTGCGCACCGGCAGCCGCGCCACCGCCATCGCGCGGGACACCCGGCACGTGGAGCTGGCCGACGGCACCGAGATCCCGTACGACCGGCTGGTCCTGGCGACCGGCGGCCGACCCCGCCGGCTGTCCGTGCCCGAACTCGACGCCGCACCCAACGCGTTGTACGTGCGCACCATCGACGACGTGGACGCGCTCAAGACCCACCTGCGCCCCGGTGCCCGGCTGGCCGTCGTCGGCGGGGGCTATCTCGGCCTCGAGATCGCCGCGTCGGCCCGCGAGTTCGGCGCCGACGTCGTCTTGGTGGAGGCCGGGGTGCGGCTGCTGGGCAGGGTGACCTCACCGGTGGTCTCCGGGTTCTACCTGGCGCTGCACCGAGCCCACGGCGTGCGCGTGCACGTCGGCACCCAGGTGGACCGATTCGTGCTCGGCGCAGGCGATCTCATCACGGCGATCACGCTCGGCGGGCGGGACATCCCGGTCGACGCGGTGGTGGTGGCCACTGGGATGCGGGTCAACGACGAACTGGCCGTCGCGGCGGGCCTGGCTGTCGAGGACGGCATCATCGTCGACGAATCCTGCCGGACCGTCGATTCGCGCATCCTGGCCATCGGCGACTGCACCCGCCACCCCGACCTCGTCTACGGTGGCTCCCGGCGCCTGGAATCTGCCCCGAACGCCGCCGAACAGGCCCGGATCGCCGCCAAAACCCTGCTCGGACAGCCCGAGTCGTACCGGTCGGTGCCGTGGTTCTGGTCCGACCAGTACGGTGTGAAGCTCCAGATGGTCGGTCTGGGGGAGGGCCACGACGACCTCGCGGTGCGCGGCGAGGCCGTCGTCGGCGGCTCGTTCGCGGTGTTCTACCTGCGCGCCGGACGGGTGCAGGCCGCCGAGGTGATCGGCAGCGCCCGCGACTTCGCGATGGCCCGCAAGCTGGTCACCGCCCGGGCCGCGGTGCCCCCGCAAGAACTGGCCGACGCCGGCCGGCCGCTCAAAGACATCGCCCGCGACGCCGCATGACCGGCGCGGCACAACAGAAGGAGGAACACGTGGCCGAAGTGACCGAAGCAACGGTGGAATCGTACTTCACGACGCTGTCGAACTGGGGGCGATGGGGTACCGACGACCGCAAGGGCACCCTGAACCTGATCACCCCGGAGGTGCGACAGGCGGGGGCGGCCGCGGTGCGGCACGGGAGGTCGGTGTCGTTGTCACGCAACATCGATCCGCTCAACCCCGACCCGCTGTACTCCGGTGTCGCGGTGGTGCAGCGGTTCATGGGGCTCAACGAGGTCAAGGACCACGTTGGCCGGGAACTGCGCTACGAGGCGCTGACCGAGTACATCGGCATCGCCCCGCACGGCTCCAACACCCACGTCGACGGGCTCGCCCACTACTCGTGGGAAGGCAAGAACTACAACGGGTTCCCTGCCGACGCCGCCAGCTCGCGGTTCGGCTCCCCCTACCTCGACGTCACCGCGGCCTCCGACGGCATCGTCACCCGCGGGGTGCTGCTGGACATCGCCGGCCTGTTCGGCGTGCCCTACGTGGAACGGGGCTACGCCATCACCCCCGACGACCTCGCCGCAGCCGAGACGCGGCAGGGGATCACCGTGGCGCCCGGTGACGCGCTGCTCATCCACACCGGCAACGCCGCGGTGATCCAGTCCGAGGGACCCGATTACGTCGAGAGTTTCGGCAGGCGGGTGAACAAACAGGCCGGGTTGCACCTGACCTGCCTGCCCTACCTGCGGGACCTCGACATCGCGGTGATGGGCGCCGACGCCACCCACGACGTGCAGCCGGCGTACCTGGCCGACCGCAGCTTCTCCCGGCCCATCCACAGCGTGTGCCTGGTGGCGCTGGGGCTGTGGCTGATCGACAACATGGAGCTGGCCGACCTGGCCCAGGCGTGCGCCGAGCTGCAGCAGTGGGACTTCCTGTTCACCGTGGCGCCGTGGCGGATGCTCGGCGTCACTTCCAGCCCGGTCAACCCCGTCGCCGTGCTCTGACCCCAGGTCGTGCTCCGACCCGAGAAAGAACCCGAATGCCCTACACCACCAACAAGCTACGCACCGTCCTGAACGCCGGCCAGCGCGCCGTCGGGGTCACCGCCCAGTTCGCCAGCCCGGAAGTCGTCGAGGTCGCCGGACATCTCGGCTTCGACTTCATCTGGATCGACGCCGAACACGGCACCATGGACCTGACCACCGTCGTGCACATGATCCGGGCCGCCAACGCCACCGGGGTGTCCACCCTGATCCGGGTGCCCGACTCCAACCCGACGTTCATCTCCCGGCTGCTCGACGCCGGTGCGGACGGGATCATCGTGCCGCACGTCCGCACCAAGGCCGACGCCGAAGCCATCGTGGCGTCGGCCAAGTACGCGCCGCTCGGGAGACGGGCCGCGTGCCCGACGATCCGCGCCACCGGCCACGGCGCCATCCCGTGGGAGGAATACTCCACCGCGGCCGACCGCGACGTGCACGTATGGGGGATCATCGAGGACGTCGACGGCGTCACCAACATCGACGAGATCGTCCAGGTGCCGGGCCTGGACGGCCTGATCTTCGGGCCCTTCGACCTGTCGGTGGACGCCGGGCTCAACGGCGACCGCACTCATCCGACCATCAAGGAGTACGGCAGGCGGGTGCACGCCGCGGCGGCCCGCGCCGGGGTCGAGGTGATGGCGCTGGTCAACTTCGAGGACGGCGGCCTGGAAGCCGCGGTCGCCCGCGGCGCAAAGGTTTTCATGGTTGGCGGGGACCGCGGGCACCTGCTGAACTCGTGGCGCTCGGCGCTGGCCCGGGTGCGGTGACACACACCGCGCCACTGGCGGACCGGACCCCGCAGGCCATCACCGCGCGGCTGGACCGGTTCGCGCACCTGACCCGCGGCCACAAGGGGCTGGTGGTGTTCCTGGCCCCGGTGTTCTTCTTCGACGTCTTCGACCTCAGCTCGTTCGCCTACACCGCTCCCGCGCTGATGGTCGAGTGGCAGCTGTCCATCGAAACGATCGGGGTGCTGTCGTCGGCGGTGTTCCTCGGCATGTTCCTCGGTGGCGTTGTCGGGGGACGGCTGGCCGACCGCTTCGGCCGGCGGCCGTTGATCCTGGTCGGCGTCACCGTGTTCTCGGCGGCGTCGCTGCTGACCGCGTTCGCGCCCAACCCGGTGTTTTTCGGGATCGTCCGGGTGATCACGGGGTTCGGCCTGCAGATGGCGATGACCTCGATCCTGGTCATCATCTCCGAGTCGTTCCCGAAGTCGTTGCGGGGCCGCGTGATGAGCATCGTGCTGGCCGTCGGCCTGCTCACCGGCCCGGTGCTGGCGCTGGCCGCGCTGATCCTGGTGCCGCGGGGACTGTGGCAGGTGATCTTCCTGTTCGGCGGGCTCGGTCTGCTGCTGGCCGTCATCGGCTACAAGGTGCTGCCCGAGTCGCCGCGCTGGTTGGCCCTGCACGGTCGCGCCGACGACGCCGACGCGGCGTTGCAGCGCTACGAGCAGCAGTACCTCGCCGCGCACGGCGCGCTGCCCGAGCCGGTGCTCGACCCCGAACCCGAGCCGGCCGAGGACGGCGGGATCGTCGGCGTCTTCCGGCGGAACCTGCTCGGCCGCACGATGATCGCGCTGGTGGCGTTCATCGGGCTGATCCTGGTCGCGGCGTTCCAGCAGTGGCTGCCGACGATCCTGGTGGAATCCGGCTACCCGCAGGGGCAGGCGCTGACGTTGACGTTCGTGCTGGCGTTCGGCGGGGTGGCAGGGTCGCTGTTGTCGACGTTGTTCATCGACCGGATCGACCGCAAGGTCAGCATCGCGCTGGTCCTCACCGTGATGGCGGCCGCGTTCGTGCTGCTGGGGTTCGTGGGCTGGCTGCCGGTGCTACTGGCCGCCGGGCTGGTGGTCAACGCGAGTGTTCCTGCCCTGTCCGCGGCGGTGTATTCCTATGTGCCCGAGCTGTATCCGCTGCCGGTGCGAGGCGCCGGTGTCGGCCTGTCCCAGGGCACCGGCCGGGTCGCGGGGATCTTCAGCGGCATGATCGTGGCGGCCGTCATCGCCGGCTTCGGCACGTCGGGGCTGTTCCTGTACTTCGCGCTCGTCGCGGTCGTCACCGCGGTGATCATCGCGGCCTTCGGGCCGCGTCGATGAAGGCGCGAAGCACCGGTTTTCGTTCCAGCGTGGCCGGCCGCCAGGCCACCCCGACCCGCAGCCGGGTCACACTCTCGTGCAGCGGGATGCACACGAACCGCACGTCGCGGTAGAGGTGGCGGATGGAATCCACCACGGGCTCCGACAGCATCGTCACGCTGCCGATCCGCGCGACATGGCCCAGAGACAAGATGGGATCGGCGGTTTCGAGGTCTCGGGCGACCCGCACCCCCGCCGCCTCCATCTCCGCCCGGATGGGGGAGAGCACCTCGACCGCGGACTGCACCGCAGGGAACACCACCTCCCGGCCCCGCAGATCGGGGAACGTCACCGACGCCAGCCCCGCCAGCGGGTCGTCGTCACGCACCGCGACGACGAGGTCGTACTCGAACACCGTGGCCGTCGCCAGGGACGCGTCGGGCAGCGGCACGTGCGCAATGCACACGTCCAGCGATCCGACGTCGACGCGCCGGCTCAACTCCCGCGACGACGCCAGCGACAAGTTCCACCCCGGCGTGGAGCCCATCGCGTCCAGCAGCTCGAACATCCGGTCCAGCACGACCGCGGGCACGTTCAGCGACGCGCCGACCAGCAGCGAGGTCTCGGGGATGTCGGTGGCCGCGGTGGCCTGCGCGCGCAGCCGGTGGAACGCCTCCTGGACCACGACGGCCTGGGTGATGAACGCCCGGCCCTCGGCGGTCGGGGTGACGGTGCGCGGCCCGCGCTCGAAGATCGGGTAGCCGAGCTCGGACTCCAGGTCGTGGATACGCCGCGACAGCGGGGAGGCGGTGATGAACAGCCGCTCGGCCGCCCGGGCGAAGTTCTGCTCCTCGGCGATGGTGATGACGGCCTCGACGTCGCGCATGTCCATCGCCCCGGCCCCGCCGTCGCGGCGGCCCATCTCGGCCAGCCGCTGGAACTCGGCCACGAAGACCTCCGCCGGCGGCAGCAGCGAGCGCGCGGCGTCGGTCACGACGACGCGGTGTGGGTTGCGGACGAACGCCGAGGTGCGGAACTCGCGTTCGAGCTCGTGGATCAACCGGGTCACCCGCGATGGGCTCAGGCCCAGCCGTTTGGCCGCCTTGCCGAAGCTCTCCTCCTCGGCCACGGTGACCAAGGCGCGGATATGGTTCACGTCCACGCCCGTGAGTATCGCGTGTTGTCGGCGCGGGCTCCTAGGGTGTGGTGGTGCGCAGGGCGGACAGTGTGGTGTTTCCGGGGCCGGCCAGTCCCGGCCTGACGCTGGCGCCGCTGCGCCGCGGCAGCGCCGACCCGTGCTTCTACGTCGCCCCCGACGGCGCGCTGTGGCGCACCAGCCTGATGCGCAGCGGGCCGGTCACCGCCCGGATCAGCCGCAGCGCGTCGACGACGGTCGACTGTGAGGCCTGGGGGCCCGGCGCGGCCGAGTTCACCGACGGGCTGCCCGCGCTGGTGGGCGCCGACGACGACGCGTCGGGTTTCCAGCCGCAGGAGCCCACGGTTGTCGCGGCGCTGCGCAAGGTGCCGCACCTGCGGCTGGGCCGCACCAACCGGGTGCTCGAGGCGCTGGTGCCGGCCATCCTCGAGCAGCGCGTCGTCGGCAAGGACGCCCGCCGGGCCTGGCGCCGCCTGGTGCGTGCCTACGGTGCCCCGGCGCCTGGCCCGGCACCGGCGCAGCTGCGGGTGCCGCCGACGGCCGAGGCCTGGCGGCGCATCCCGTCCTGGGAGTTCCACCGCGCCAACGTCGACCCCGGCCGTGCGCGCACCATCGTCGGCTGCGCCCAGCGCGCCGACGCCCTGGAACGGCTGGTCGCGCGGCCCGCCGAGGCGGCGCGGGCCGCGCTGACGTCGCTGCCCGGAATCGGGATCTGGACCGCGGCCGAGGTCGCGCAGCGGGCCTTCGGTGACCCCGACGCGCTGTCGGTCGGCGACTACCACCTGTCCGACGTGGTGGGCTGGACGCTGCTGGGGCATCCGATCGACGACGCACAGATGGTGGAACTTCTCGAACCGCTGCGGCCGCACCGGCACCGGGCGGTGCGGCTGCTCGAGGTCAGCGGGCTGGCGTTCAAACCGCGGTTCGGGCCGCGGCTGCCGGTGACCGAACTCGCCGATCTGTGACCTGCTTCGCACGATTATCGCCGCCGACCTCCGGGTACACGTCGCGGGACAAGCGAAGGAGCTGAAGTATGACCGCATTCACCGTTCCCGGGCTCACCGACAAAGAGGGCGCCGAAGTCGCCGAGCTGCTGCAGAAGGCGCTGAGCAGGTACAACGACCTGCACCTGACGCTCAAGCACGTGCACTGGAATGTCGTCGGGCCCAACTTCATCGGCGTGCACGAGATGATCGACCCGCAGGTCGAGCTGGTCCGCGGCTACGCCGACGAGGTGGCCGAGCGGATCGCCGCGCTGGGCACGTCACCGCAGGGCACCCCGGGCGCCATCATCAACGACCGCACCTGGGACGACTACTCGGTGGGCCGCGACACCGTGCAGGCACACCTGGCGGCGCTCGACCTGGTCTACGTCGGGGTCATCGAGGACACCCGCAAGTCCATCGAGCGGCTCGAGGAACTCGACCTGGTGTCGCAGGACATGCTGATCTCGCACGCCGGTGAGCTGGAGAAGTTCCAGTGGTTCGTCCGCGCGCACCTGGAGAACTCCGGTGGCCAGCTGGCCAACGCCGGGGCCAGCACCGAGAAGGGTGCCGCGAGCGCGGCCAAGAAGAAGTCCTGAGCAGGCGACCGCCTGCCGCTGAGATCTTCTGCGACCCAACCGTTCTCAGCGGTAGGCAGTCAGCCTTGCGCGCAAGGCGACGGTGCCGTCGGCGTTGACGGCGGTCGCGTCGGCGACCGCGCTGGCGCGGCCGACCCGCAGCGGCGTGGCCAGGTAGTGCGCACCGCCGCCGCTGTGGAAGGGGCGCAGGTAGTTCACCCGCAGTGAACCGGTGGCCATCTGCGCGTCGGGGTCCGGGGTCTGAACGGCCGCCGACGCGACCAACTCGAGGGCCATCGCCGACGCGCCACCGTGCACCATGCCGGCGTTGTTGTCCAGCGCCGGGTCCTCGTCCTGCAGCAATACCCTTGCCGCCGAACCCGTCTCGCCGATCCGCACCGCGAGCAGGTCGGCCAGCGACCGCCCGCGCAGGGCCGTCTGCCCGGCTATCTCGGGCTCGCGCCACGTGGTGAGGCGCGCGGGCAGAGCGGTGTAGAACGACCGGACCGTCGCGGTGGCGACGACGCCGGCGCCCACCATGAGGTCGCAGCGTGCGAGCGCGATCCGCGCCTTGGAACCGACCGGGTGCGCCGTCGCGGTCACCACGGTGTCCGGTGCTGCCGTGATGAGGTCGAGCCCGCCCGGAACCACCTCCAGGGTCAACTCGCTGGTCAGGGTCCACTCGTCGGCGCCCCGCCGGGTGTGGTTGACCAGGCCGCCGATGTGATCGACCAGCAGGGTCAGCGGCGCGACCGTCGCAGCCCCGGTCAGCGGGTTGACCAGGCCGGACACCGGCATGGTGGCCACGAAGCGTCGCGGGCCGGCGTCGATGTTCGCCACGCCGAAGCGGCCCAGCGGGGTGTTCGGCGGGTACGGCATCCCAGCAGCCTGACGGAACCCGATGCAGCCATATACCCGTGGGGGGTATATGGCTGAAGTGTTCGTCACAAGCATTGGGGCGCAACGCTTTTCATGATCCTCAGTAGTGGCGAGGCTTCGGCGGCGGCAAGAACGCGTCGAACGGCATTTCTAAGAATACGACTAAGGCTTTGTGCAAATCCGGAGCGGTTCGTCGCCGCACTACAGCGCACCGCGTTCCGAACACAGCAAACATTGCGGCAGCGCGGTTCCGTGGTGTGACCCAGCTCCCAACCGAGGGCTGAGGCGTTCCGCCTCATGAAATGGCCACCGTGGCAACGTTATTCGGTTGTGACCTTGGTGGAGCCCGGCGACGGCCGCAAGACACCTGGCGAATCGGGTTAGGGTCGACTAAGTTGGCATGTCAGGGGCCCTTTGTCATATCGTTTTGATCACTTGTGGCGAGTGGAAAAGGGCCGTCGTTCAGTGCTGCACGAAGGCACCCCCATCGCCAGACCGGCTAACGCTCTAGTCGACGGCTGCCGTCCCAACAGCTCCGCGACGGCGTGTGCGAGAAAAAGGTAGGTGGGAATGGCGCCCAGCCAGCAGGGGCTCTACAACCCCGCGTTCGAGCACGGCGCGTGTGGTGTGGCGATGGTGGCCGATATCCACGGCCGACGCAGCCGCGACATCGTCGACAAGGCCATCACCGCGCTGTTGAACCTGGAGCACCGCGGCGCCCAGGGCGCCGAGCCGAACACCGGGGACGGCGCGGGCATCCTGCTGCAGGTGCCCGACGAGTTCCTGCGGGCCGTGGTCGACTTCGAGCTGCCCGCGGCGGGGACCTACGCCACCGGCATCGCCTTCCTGCCGCAGTCGTCCAAGGACGCCGCCGCGGCCTGCGAATCGGTGGAGAAGATCGCCGAGGCCGAGGGCCTGCAGGTGCTGGGCTGGCGCGAGGTGCCCACCGACGACTCCTCGCTGGGCGCCCTGGCCCGCGATGCGATGCCGACGTTCCGGCAGGTGTTCCTGGGCCTGCGCGAGCGCAGCGACGGGAAGACGCCGGGTGCGGAGGGCATGGAGCTGGAGCGGCGCGCCTACGTGGTGCGCAAGCGGGCCGAACACGAACTGGGCACCAAGGGCCCGGGTCAGGACGGCCCCGGCCGCGAGACGGTGTACTTCCCGAGCCTGTCCGGCCAGACCTTCGTGTACAAGGGCATGCTGACCACGCCGCAGCTCAAGGCGTTCTACCTGGACCTGCAGGACGACCGGCTGACCAGCGCGCTGGGCATCGTGCACTCCCGGTTCTCCACCAACACGTTCCCGTCCTGGCCGCTGGCGCACCCGTTCCGGCGGATCGCGCACAACGGTGAGATCAACACCGTCACCGGCAACGAGAACTGGATGCGGGCCCGCGAGGCGCTGATCAAGACCGACGTCTTCGGCGGTCAGGACCTGGAGAAGGTCACCCCGGTGTGCACGCCGGGCGCGTCGGACACCGCCCGGTTCGACGAGGTGCTCGAGCTGCTGCACCTCGGCGGCCGCAGCCTCCCGCACGCCGTGCTGATGATGATCCCGGAGGCCTGGGAGCGCCACGAATCGATGGACCCGGCCCGCCGGGCGTTCTACCAGTACCACGCGTCGCTGATGGAGCCCTGGGACGGCCCGGCCTCGGTGTGCTTCACCGACGGCACCGTGATCGGGGCGGTGCTGGACCGCAACGGCCTGCGACCCTCCCGGATCTGGGTCACCAGCGACGGCCTGGTCGTGATGGCGTCCGAGGCAGGCGTGCTCGAACTCGACCCGGCCACCGTCGTGAAGAAGATGCGGCTGCAGCCCGGCCGGATGTTCCTGGTCGACACCGCGCAGGGCCGCATCGTCTCCGACGAGGAGATCAAGGCCGAGCTCGCCGCCGAGCAGCCGTACCGGGAGTGGCTCGACTCGGGCCTGTTCCACGTCGACGAGCTGCCGCCCGGCGACTACGTCCGCATGCCGCACCACCGGGTGGTGCTGCGTCAGCAGGCCTTCGGCTACACCTACGAGGAGCTCAACCTGCTGGTCGCGCCGATGGCGCGCACCGGCGCCGAGGCACTGGGCTCGATGGGCACCGACACCCCGGTCGCGGTGCTCTCGGCCCGGCCCCGGATGCTCTACGACTACTTCCAGCAGCTGTTCGCCCAGGTCACCAACCCGCCGCTGGACGCCATCCGCGAAGAGGTGGTCACCAGCCTGTCGGGCACCGTCGGCCCGGAGGGCGACCTGCTCAACCCCGGTCCCGAATCGTGCCGGCAGATCGTGCTGCCCCAGCCCATCCTGCGCAACGCCGAGCTGTCCAAGCTGATCTGCGTCGACCCCGACCACGAGATCCGCGGCCACAAACACGGCATGCGTGCGGCCGTCATCCGCTGCCTGTACCCGGTCAACCGGGGCGGGCAGGGCCTCAAGGAGGCGCTGGACAACGTCCGGGCAAAGGTGTCCGCTGCGATCCGCGACGGTGCGCGCATCATCGTGCTCTCCGACCGCGAGTCCAACGAGCAGATGGCGCCCATCCCGTCGCTGCTGTCCGTCTCCGCCGTGCACCACCACCTGGTCAGGGAACGCACCCGCACCCAGGTCGGCCTGGTGGTGGAGGCCGGCGACGCCCGCGAGGTGCACCACATGGCGTGCCTGGTCGGCTTCGGCGCCGCCGCGATCAACCCCTACATGGCGTTCGAATCCATCGAGGACATGGTCGACCGCGGGGTCATCACCGGCATCTCCAGCGACCAGGCCAAGGCCAACTACGTCAAGGCCGCGGGCAAGGGTGTGCTCAAGGTGATGTCCAAGATGGGCATCTCGACGCTGGCGTCTTACACCGGCGCCCAGCTGTTCCAGGCCATCGGCATCAGCCAGCAGGTGCTCGACGAGTACTTCACCGGGCTGTCGTGTCCGGTCGGGGGCATCGACCTGGACGACATCGCCGCCGACGTCGCCGCCCGGCACGCGCTGGCCTACCTGGACCGGCCCAACGAATGGGCCCACCGCGAACTCGAGGTCGGCGGCGAGTACCAGTGGCGTCGCGAGGGTGAGTACCACCTGTTCAACCCGGACACGGTGTTCAAGCTGCAGCATTCCACCCGCACCGGCCAGTACTCGATCTTCAAGGAGTACACCCAGCTGGTCGACGACCAGAGCGAGCGCATCGCCTCGCTGCGCGGCCTGCTGAAGTTCCGCGACGGTGTGCGCCCGCCCGTGCCGCTGGACGAGGTGGAGCCGGCCAGCGAGATCGTCAAGCGGTTCTCCACCGGCGCGATGAGCTACGGCTCGATCTCCGCCGAGGCCCACGAGACGCTGGCGATAGCGATGAACCGCCTTGGCGGACGGTCGAACTCGGGTGAGGGCGGTGAGTCCGTCACGCGGTTCGAGCCTGACGAGAACGGCGACTGGCGGCGTAGCGCGATCAAGCAGGTGGCGTCGGGCCGCTTCGGCGTGACCAGCCACTACCTGACGAACTGCACCGACATCCAGATCAAGATGGCCCAGGGCGCCAAACCCGGTGAGGGCGGCCAGCTCCCGGGTCACAAGGTGTACCCGTGGGTGGCCGAGGTGCGGCACTCCACGCCGGGTGTCGGGCTGATCTCGCCGCCGCCGCACCACGACATCTACTCGATCGAGGATCTGGCACAGCTGATCCACGACCTCAAGAACGCCAACCCGCAAGCCCGGGTGCACGTGAAGCTGGTTTCGGAGAACGGTGTCGGCACCGTCGCCGCCGGGGTGTCGAAGGCGCACGCCGACGTCGTGCTGATCTCCGGCCACGACGGCGGCACCGGCGCCACGCCGCTGACGTCGATGAAGCACGCCGGCGCGCCCTGGGAGCTCGGCCTGGCCGAGACCCAGCAGACGTTGCTGCTCAACGGGTTACGCGATCGCATCGTCGTGCAGGTGGACGGCCAGCTCAAGACCGGACGCGACGTGGTGATCGCTGCGCTGCTGGGTGCCGAGGAGTTCGGCTTCGCCACCGCGCCGCTGGTGGTCTCCGGCTGCATCATGATGCGGGTCTGCCACCTCGACACCTGCCCGGTGGGCGTGGCCACCCAGAACCCGCAGCTGCGTGCCCGGTTCAACGGCAAGCCCGAGTTCGTGGAGAACTTCTTCCTGTTCATCGCCGAGGAAGTCCGCGAGCTGATGGCCCAGCTGGGCTTCCGCACCGTCAACGAGATGGTGGGCCAGGTCGGCACGCTGGACACCGCGCAGGCTGCGGCGCACTGGAAGGCGCACAAGCTGGACCTGACCCCGGTGCTGCACGAGCCCGAGTCGGCGTTCATGAACCAGGACCTGTACTGCAGCTCGCGTCAGGACCACGGCCTGGACAAGGCGCTGGACCAGCAGTTGATCGCGCAGTGCCGGGAAGCGCTCGACCACGGCACCCCGGTCCGGTTCTCCACCACCATCACCAACGTCAACCGCACCGTGGGCACGATGCTCGGCCACGAGGTGACGAAAGCCTATGGGGGGCAGGGACTCCCGGACGGCACCATCGACATCACGTTCGAGGGCTCGGCCGGCAACAGCTTCGGGGCGTTCGTGCCCAAGGGCGTCACGCTGCGGGTGTACGGCGACGCCAACGACTACGTCGGCAAGGGGCTGTCCGGCGGTCGGGTGGTAGTGCGGCCCCCGGACGGGGCGCCCCTGGACTACGTGGCCGAGGACAACATCATCGCGGGCAACGTCATCCTGTTCGGTGCGACCAGCGGTCAGATGTTCCTGCGCGGCCAGGTCGGCGAGCGATTCGCGGTGCGCAACTCCGGTGCGCACGCCGTGGTCGAAGGCGTGGGGGACCACGGCTGCGAGTACATGACCGGCGGCCGGGTGGTCATCCTCGGCCCGACCGGGCGCAACTTCGCTGCGGGCATGTCCGGCGGTGTCGGCTTCGTCTACGACCCGAACAACGCGCTGCCGGACAACCTCAACGCCGAGATGGTGGAGCTGGAGACCGTCGAGCCGGGCTCCGAGGACGCCGAATGGTTGCAGGGAATGATCCAGGCGCACGCCGATGCCACCGATTCGCCGGTGGCACAGCGGATCCTGGCGGAATGGAACGGTGAATTGGGCCACTTCAAGAAGGTGATGCCCCGCGACTACAAGCGGGTGCTGTCGGCGATCGCCGAGGCGAAACGCAGCGGGACCAATGTGGACGAGGCGATCATGGCGGCCGCAAGTGGCTGATCCGCGCGGCTTCCTCGAGCACACCCACCGTGAGACCCCGGCGCGCCGTCCGGTCGACCTGCGGCTGCGCGACTGGAAAGAGGTCTACGAGGACTTCTCCCACGACGTGCTGCAGGTGCAGGCCAGCCGCTGCATGGACTGCGGTATCCCGTTCTGCCACACCGGATGCCCGCTGGGAAACCTGATCCCGGAGTGGAACGACCTGGTGCGTACCGGGCGTTGGCGCGACGCCATCGAGCGGTTGCACGCCACCAACAACTTCCCGGAGTTCACCGGGCGGCTGTGCCCCGCGCCGTGCGAGGGGTCCTGCGTGCTCGGCATCAACCAGGACCCGGTGACCATCAAGCAGGTCGAGGTCGAGATCATCGACAACGCCTTCGACGCGGGCTGGGTGGTCCCGATGCCGCCGGAGCGCCGCACCGGCAAGACCGTCGCCGTCGTCGGCTCCGGTCCCGCGGGATTGGCTGCGGCCCAACAGCTCACCCGGGCCGGGCACGCCGTGACGGTGTTCGAGCGCGACGACCGCATCGGCGGGCTGCTGCGCTACGGCATCCCGGAGTTCAAGATGGAGAAGCGCCATATCGACCGGCGCCTCGAACAGATGCGGGCCGAGGGTACCGAGTTCCGCACCGGCATCAACGTGGGTGTGGATATCACTGCGGCACAACTCCGTTCGGATTTCGACGCGGTCGTCCTGGCCGGCGGTGCGACCGCGCGGCGGGATCTGCCGATCCCCGGCCGTGAACTCGACGGTATCCACCAGGCGATGGAGTACCTGCCGTGGGCCAACCGGGTGCAGCTCGGTGATCCGGTGACCGACGAGAACGGTCTGCCGCCGATCCACGCCAAGGGCAAGAAGGTCGTCATCATCGGCGGCGGCGACACCGGTGCGGACTGCCTGGGCACCGCACACCGTCAGGGCGCGGCCAGCGTGCACCAGTTCGAGATCATGCCGCGTCCGCCGGAGACCCGGGCTGACTCCACGCCGTGGCCCACCTACCCGCTGATGTTCCGGGTCACCTCGGCGCACGAAGAGGGCGGCGAGCGGGTGTACTCGGTGAACACCGAGCAGTTCGTCGGCGCCGACGGCCGGGTGACCGGCCTACGCGGCCACGAGGTCGAGATGAAGGCGGGCAAGTTCGAGAAGGTCGAGGGCACCGACTTCGACATGGACGCCGACCTGGTGCTGCTGGCGATGGGCTTCACCGGCCCGGAGCGCGAGGGGTTGCTGAACGACCTGCGGGTCGAGATCAACGAACGCGGCAACGTCGCGCGCGACGCCTCGTTCGCCACCTCGGTGCCCGGGGTCTACGTGGCCGGCGACATGGGCCGCGGGCAGTCGCTGATCGTGTGGGCGATCGCCGAGGGCCGCGCCGCCGCGTCCGCGGTGGACCGCTACCTGATGGGGCGCACCGCGCTGCCGGCGCCGATCAAGCCGACGGCCGCGCCGCAGCGCTGAAGTCAGTACCGCGACGCTGACTGCACGCTCGCCAGCGGGTCTTGCGCCGAGAGTGCAGTCACGGTAGTCGCGGTGCCGGTTTCACTACTGTGAGTGCACGCTGGGCGAGCGGGCGCGCCACACGCGCCACTTCAGTCACATCAGAAACATCGGATTTTTCTTCGGCGTGCCTTCGGGAGTTTGCCAGCGACCAGGTATCTAATGACTTGATGAGGGCGCTGCGGTAATGTGGCTCCCCGGTTCAGCTATTGGCACGTCGCAGGAGTAATCACCGTGCACATCAACCCGATTACCCGGTCTCGGATGGGTCGAATGGCCTGGTCATTGTTCCGCCACCCGGTCAAGAGCCGGAATTTCCCCGCCAAGGCCGAGCGGCTGATCACCCCCGACGAGCTGCTCCGGTACGGCGTCTAGCGAACCGCCGACCTGCCAGTTACGCCTGGCCCGGCCGCCGTGATCAAGTGTTTGCCTGATCGTTATCGTTTCGTGACTGTCAGGCTGCTTTGCTGTCGAGCAGGTCGGAATCCCGGATTTTCTCTGCGAGCGGCTCCAGCACGGCGGGATCGTACGGCTGCGGCAGGTAGATGATCGCCAGATCCAGGCCCTCGGCCCCGAGCGCGGCCGCCTCGTCGATCACCTTGGCGTAGTCGCGGTCCTGGCCCAGCCGCACGTGCGAGGAGAGCAGGATCTCCTTCGGGTCACGGCCGATGTCGGCGCAGTGCCGGGCCAGCACGTCGCGCTTGTGAGCGAAGACCTCCGGCGTCCCGCCGGTGAAGTTCCAGTGGTCGGCGTACTGCGCGGTGATCCGCAGCGTGCGCTTCTCACCGCCGCCGCCGATGCAGATCGGCGGGTGCGGTTGCTGCGGGCCTTTGGGCTCGTTGCGCGCGCCCTCGAGCCGGTAATACGTGCCGTGGAACGTCGTCGTCTCCTGCGACAGCAGCCCGCGCAGCACCTGGCAGGCCTCCTCGAACCGGTCGAACCGCTCCCGCAGCGAGCCCAGTTCGATGCCGTAGGCGCCCGACTCCTCCTCGTTCCAGCCGGCACCGATGCCGAGCTCGAGCCGGCCCTCGGAGATGATGTCCAGCGCCGAGGCCATGTTCGCCAGCACGGCGGGATGGCGGTAGTGGATGCCGGTGACCAGCACGCCGACCCGCAGCCGGGTAGTGGCCTGCGCCAGCGCGGTCAGCGTGACCCAGCCCTCCAGGCACGGGCCGGTGGAGTCCGAGAAGATCGGGTAGAAGTGGTCGAAGGTCCAGCCCGACTCGTAGACGTCGATGCCGTCGGCGACCTGCCAGACGGCGAGCATGTCGGACCAGGTGGTGTTCTGCGGCGAGGTCTTGAAGGCGAATTTCACCCTGTTCAGGGTAGGCCGATGAGTTGTGAGCCTCCTGACGGTCGGTATGGACATGATCGATATGACGAAAGCCTGCGATGCGACGTCGCAGCTGTTGGGCCAGGTGAGCGACGACCAACTCGGCGCCGCCACCCCGTGTCCGGACATGGATCTGTCTGCGCTCATCGCCCACATCGGTGGGCTGGCGCTGGCGTTCGAGGCGGCCGCGCGGAAGAACTTCGGCCCGCTGACCGACACCCCGCCGGAGATGGGCGACGGACCGGAGGACGGCTGGCGCACGGCGTACCCGGCGCGGCTGGCCGGCCTGGCGCAGGCATGGCAGGACCCGGCCGCGTGGGACGGGATGTCGCGCGCCGGCGGCATCGACTTCCCGGCCGACCTGGGCGGCATGATCGCGCTGACGGAGGTGGTGGTGCACGGCTGGGACGTCGCCGTCGCCGCCGGCCTGCGCTATGACGTCGACGACGACGTGCTGACCGCCGTGCTCCCGCACGTCTCGGCGTTCGCCGCCGAGGACCCGGTGGAGGGGCTGTTCGCCGCGCCGGTCCCGGTGCCCGACGACGCACCACTGCTGCACCGGGTGGTGGCGCTGACGGGCCGCGACCCGGCCTGGGCCGGCTGACGGCCCGGGCTCCCGGAGCGCCGGTACGCGGGCACACTGGTGGCATGGACCCGGTCACCGCGCTGCGCCAGATCGCGTACTACAAGGACCGCGCCCGGGAGGACCCGCGCCGGGTGATGGCCTACCGCAACGCCGCCGACGTCGTCGAGGCACTCAGCGACGCCGAGCGGGAGAAGCACGGCGCGGCCAACAGCTGGCAGACCCTGCCCAGGATCGGACCGAAGACGGCGAAGGTGATCGCGCAGGCGTGGTCCGGCCGCGAGCCCGACGCACTGGTCGAGTTGCGGGAGGCGGCCCAGGACCTCGGCGGCGGTGAGCTGCGCAGCGCGCTGCGCGGTGACCTGCACGTGCACTCCAACTGGTCGGACGGCTCGGCCCCCATCGAGGAGATGATGCTGGCCGCCCGCGAACTCGGCCACGAATACTGCGCGCTGACCGACCACTCGCCGCGGCTGACGATCGCCAACGGGCTGTCCCCGGAGCGGCTGCGCCAACAGCTCGACGTCATCGACGAACTCCGCGAAACCGTCGCTCCCATGCGGATTTTCACCGGGATCGAGGTGGACATCCTCGAAGACGGCTCCCTGGACCAGGAGCCCGAACTGCTCGAACGCCTGGACGTCGTGGTCGCCAGCGTGCACTCCAAACTCGCCATGGACGCACCCGCCATGACGCGGCGGATGATCAAGGCCGTGACCAATCCGCACACCGACGTACTCGGCCACTGCACCGGCCGGCTGGTGACAGGTGGGCGCGGTATGCGCGCGGAGTCGAAGTTCGATGCCGAGGCGGTGTTCACCGCTTGCCGCGACAGCGGCACCGCCGTCGAGATCAACTCCCGCCCGGAGCGCCGGGACCCGCCCACCCGGCTGCTGGCGCTGGCGATGGACATCGGCTGCGTATTCGCCATCGACACCGACTCGCACGCACCGGGCCAGCTCGACTTCCTCGGCTACGGTGCGCAGCGCGCGCTCGACGCCGGGCTGCAGCCCGACCGGATCGTCAACACGTGGTCCGCCGACACGCTGTTGGAGTGGGCCAGAGCCTGACCTCGAAAAGCTGAATCAGTCCGGCAGCACAGGCATCTCCCATCCGGGGTCGCGGCCCACCAGCACCCCCCGGGTCAGCGCGGCGTTACCGTACCGGCCGCGCACCCGGTCCACCGCAGCGTCGATGGCCGTCATGTCGCGGACCGTCGTGTCCCGGGCCGTCGGCCCGGCGCCGGGGGCGGCGAACGGCAACTCCAGCTGCTGGGCCCCGGCGGGGTCGATGTTGCACACCGCGAACCCGATCAACGTCAGACCGCGCTCGGCGATCAGCGGTCCGGCGGCACGGACCAGCCCGCGCGCGGCCGCCAGGATCACGTCAGTGGACGCGGTGGCACGCGGCAGCGTGTGCGACCGGGTGGCCCGGCCGAAGTCGTCGAACCGCAACCGCAGCACCACGGTGCGTCCGGTCCGCCCCGCTCCGCGCATCCGCCGGGTGATCCGATCCACCAGGTTGATGACGACGGCGTCGATCTCGTTGTCCGGCATCGTGTTCCCGGCCCTGCCCAACGCCCGCTGGGCGCCCACCGAGCGGCGCCGGTGCCCCGTCACCACCCGACGGCGATCGATGTTGCGGGACAGCGCGAACAGCTGGCGGCCCATCGCGCCGCCGACGAGGGAACTCAGCGTGGACTCGGACAGCTCGGCGACGTCGGCGACGGTCTCGATGCCGTGCGCGCGCAGCTTGTCGGCGGTCTTGACCCCGACACCCCACAGCCGCCGCACCGGCAACGGGTGCAAGAACGCCAGCTCGCGGTCCGGCGGCACCAGCAACAGCCCGTCGGGCTTGGCCTCCTGGCTGGCCACCTTCGCGAGGAACTTGGTACGCGCGATGCCCACCGTGATGGGCAGGCCGACCCGCTCGCGCACCTCGCTGCGCAGCCGCGCGCCGATCTGCACCGGCGTGCCGGACACCCGGCGCAGGCCGGACACGTCAAGGAAGGCCTCGTCCACCGACAGCGGTTCGACCACCGGGCTGATGTCGCCGAACACCGCGAACACCGCGGCGCTGGCCTGCGAGTACGCCGACATCCGGGGCGGGACGACGACGGCGTGCGGGCACAGCGCGCGGGCCTGCCTGCCGCCCATCGCCGTGCGCACACCGTAGGCCTTCGCCTCGTAGCTGGCCGCCAGCACCACCCCACCGCCCACGATGACGGGGCGGCCACGCAGCGCTGGATCGTCACGCTGCTCGACCGAGGCGTAGAACGAATCGAGGTCAGCGTGCAGGATGGCGCTCACCTCCGACACGAACATATGTTCGCATCGGGCGCCGACAAGTTAGCCGCTATCGCCGTAGATCGCGGCCAGCCAGATGTGCACCAGGTTGTCCATCACCCGCTCGTCCGGCAGCGCCGGCCGCTGACCGGCGAACGACGCCGTCATCACCGCCTCGTTGAGCAGGTTCAGCGACGTCGACAACTCGTGCGCGGGCAGGTGGTTGTCCGGGATCTCGCCGCGGTCGCGCAGCGTCTGGATCACCCCGGTGGTGTGGTCGATGGAGCGCTGCATGAACGCCGACCACAGATCGCGCACCTCGGGATCGGTGTACCGAGCGACCGTCGCGGGCGCCACCATGACCCGGTGGGCCCGGAACGTCGAGTAGAACACCCCGATCCCAGCCCGCCAGAACTCCACCCGGTCCTTGGGCGGGGCGGCCATCAACGCCTCCAGGTCGGCGTTGGCCTCGGCGATGACGCGCTCGAGCAGCGTTCGCAGCACCTCGTCCTTGGAGGCGAAGTAGAAGTAGAACGTGGGCCGGGAGATGCCGGCGCCCTTGGCGAGGTCGTCGACCGAGATCTCCCCGAGCGGCCGCTCGGCGAGCAGCCGCTCGGCGGTCTCCAGGATCGCCAGCTGCCGGTCGTCGCCCGACGGGCGGGACGCCCGGCGACCGCGGATCGCGGGTGTTCGGCTGACGGTCGTCACCTTCGTTACTTTACACGCCGTCGAATTTATCAACAGAACGTTGACCTACTCGACACGGTGTTGATAGCTTTACAGCATGACGGAATTTGTCGACGTTGTGATCGTGGGCGCTGGTATCTCCGGTATCAGCGCGGCCTGGCATCTGCAGGACCGCTGCCCCGACAAGAGCTACGTGATCCTGGAGCGCCGCGCCAACCTGGGCGGCACCTGGGACCTGTTCAAGTACCCCGGCATCCGGTCGGACTCCGACATGTTCACCCTTGGCTTCCGGTTCAAGCCGTGGACCTCGGACAAGGCGATCGCCGACGGCCCGGACATCATGGCGTACCTGAAGGAGACCGTCGCCGAGTACGGCATCGACAAGCACATCCGATACGGCCAGCACGTCAAGACCGCCGATTGGTCCGACGCCGACAACCGCTGGACGCTGACCATCGACCGCGACGGTGAGCAGGTGCAGATCAGTTCCCGGTTCCTGATGGCGTGCAGCGGCTACTACGACTACGACCAGGGGTATGCCCCCGAGTTCACCGGGGCGCAGGATTTCGAGGGTCAGATCGTGCACCCGCAGCACTGGCCCGAGGACATCGACTACCAGGGCAAGCGGATCGTGGTGATCGGCAGCGGCGCCACCGCCATCACCCTGATCCCGGCCCTGGTCGACACCGGCGCCGGTCACGTGACGATGCTGCAGCGCTCACCCACCTACGTCGCCACGCTGCCCGGGGTGGACGCCTTCGCCATCAACGCCAGGCGATATCTGCCCACCAAACCCGCATACGTGGTGTCGAGGTGGAAAGCCATCCTGCAGAACATGATCCAGTACCAGGTCGCCCGGCGCTTCCCGGAGACCTTCAAGAAGACCCTGCGCACCATGGCCGAGCGCCGGCTGCCTGCCGGGTTCGACATCGACAAGCACTTCACCCCGAGCTACAAGCCGTGGGACCAGCGGGTCTGCGTGGCACCCGACGGCGATTTCTTCAAGGCCATCCGCAAGGGCAAGGCCGACATCGCCACCGACACCATCGAGCGGTTCACCAAGACCGGCATCAAGCTGGCCTCCGGCGCGCAGCTCGAGGCCGACATCATCGTCACCGCAACGGGTTTGAACATGCGGCTGCTGGGTGGCATCACGCCCACCATCAACGGGCAGCCGATCGATCTGACCTCGCTGATGACGTACAAGGGCCTGATGTTCTCCGGCATCCCGAACTTCGCGATCACCTTCGGGTACACCAACGCCTCGTGGACGCTGAAGGCCGACCTGGTCTCCGAATTCGTCTGCCGGCTGCTGAACTACATGGACGCCAACGGATTCGACCGGGTCGAGCCGCGCCATCCCGGTGCCTCGGTGCAGGAGCTGCCGTTCATGGACTTCAGCCCGGGCTACTTCCAGCGGTCCATGCACCTGCTGCCCAAGTCCGGATCGCGCTCACCGTGGCGGCTCAAGCAGAACTACCTGTTCGACATGCGGCTGATCCGGCACGGCAAGGTCGACGACGAGGGGCTGGAGTTCGCCAAACACCGTGCCCCGGTGAGCGTTTAGTTCAGCCTCACCCGGCGACGACGACGATTCCGTCGTCGTCGCTGTAGGCGATCTCACCGGGGACGAACACCACGCCGCCGAACTCGACGGCGGCGTCGCGTACCCCGGCACCGGTCTTGCTGCTCTTGCGCGGGTTGGTGCCCAACGCCTTGATGCCGATGTCGAGGGTGCGCAGCGTCGCCGCGTCGCGCACCGCGCCGTTGATGATCAGCCCCGACCAGCCGTTGGAGCGGGCCAGTTCGGCGATGACGTCACCGACCAGCGCGGTGTGCACGGAGCCGTCCCCGTCGATGACGAGCACGCCGCCGTCGCCCGGCTCCGACAGCACGGACTTGAGCAACGCGTTGTCCTCGAAGCAGCGCACCGTGGTGATCGGGCCGGCGAACTGCGCACGGCCCCCGTACTGACCCAGCTGCAGATCGCAGCTGCGCACGTCGGGTCCGATCTCGTCGACGAGGTCAGCGGTGGGGCGCGGGGTCACGGTCACCGCGCCATTATGCCGGGTGGGCCTCAGTCACCACCGGTGCGGCGTGCCGCGTAGAGCACCGCCACGATCGCGAGCAGTCCGGTCAGCACCGCCGCCGCGATCGGCAGCCGAGGCCAGTGCTCACCGCCCCGTTGCGCCGGGGCCGGCCCCGACACCGCGTCGATAGCGGTGGCCACCGTGGTTTTCGCCTGTGCGGCAGCCTCTTTCGCGGCCGAAGTGAGATCGCCGTTGGTGTCGGCGAGCGGTGCGGGCGCGACCTTCTTGGCCGGCGCCTTCTTCGCCGGAGCCTTCTTGGCCGGAGCGGCCTTCTTCGCGGCCTCTTTGGCGGGTGCGGCCTTCTTGGCGGGTGCGGCCTTCTTCGCAGCAGCTTTCTTGGCCGGAGCTTTCTTGGCCGGGACTTTCTTCGCGGGCGCTTTCTTGGCGGGCGCCTTCTTCACCGGCGGCACCGTGGGCTCCGCAGGGGTTGCGGCATCGGTACTTTCGTCGGACCGATCCGGGTCGTCTGCCATGTCGCTGCTCCTTTGAGTGTCTGCACGCGGCAGTTTCCCTATCATGCCAGGTCGCTCCGTTCGGCTCGAGCGGTGTCAGCCGGTGACCGCCAGCACCCCCGCCGCGGCCAGGGCTGTCGCCATCAGCGCCAGCTCGGTGACCGCGCGGGACCGCGACATCACGGCGGTGCTGCGATGGGTGCGCGCCGCGGGCAGCCACGTCGCCCGGTTGCGCCAGGCCAGCGCCACCAACACGGCGGTCAACACCACCTTGGCCGTCAGCACCCGGCCGTACCCGGTGAGCAGCAACGCCGACGGCGCGTCGAAGCGCACCGCCGCGGCCAGCACCCCGCCGGCCACCAGGGTCGCGACGCAGTACAGCGACAGCTGGGAGAACCGCGGCAGCACCCGGGCCCACTGCCCGCGGTGGTCGACGGTCAACACCACCGCGGCCAGCGCACCGCACCACAGCGCAGCGGCCAGCGCGTGCACCGCGATCGCCGCGCCACCCCAGGGGTCGTCGGCCAGGTGGCCGGTCAGCGGATGGCCCACGATGCCCACCGCGGCCACCCCCGTCGCGGTGACCGCGGCGGTCGCCGAACGCGGGCCCAGCGCCGCCAGCGCGCACACCGCCCCGGCAGCCGCGACCGTCAGCAGCCCGGCCCGGCCCGGCGCGGTGTCCAGCACGAACGCGCCCGCGGTGCGCAGGCCCAGATGCGCGACGTCGGTGCCGGCCGCGTCCGCGGCGGCGAACACCGAGCGGACCAGCTCGGCGACCATCCACACCGCCGACGCGGCCACCAGCGGTCCCGCGGCCCGCCGGATCAGCTCGTCGCGGTGCCGGCCAGTGTCCAGGGCGGGCAGCGCGGCCAGCCCCAGCGTCACCGTCGCCGCGCCGTCGGCCAGCGCCCTGGTCAGCGCCGCGCTCAGCGACGTCGCGGGATAGGCCAGCGCCCACGCCAGCACGCAGGCCGCCGCGGTGACCAGCAGCGCGCCGATCGCCACGCGCCGCGGCGGAAGCCGCTGTGGGGGCGTCACGTCCGGCGTCGGACCGCCCAGATGGCGCCGAGCGCGACGATGGCTGTCGCGCCGGCGACGAACGGCCACACCGGCGGTTCCTGGGGCGCCGGTTCCGGTGCCGCGGTGCTCGCCGGGGCCGCCGCGGGCGCCGTGGGTGCCGTGGGTGCCGTGGGTGCCGTGGGCGCCGTGGGCGCGCCGGCGGTCACCCGGTAGGACCACGAACCCGAAACGACGTGACCGTCGGCGGAGGTGGCGCGGTAGTTCACCGTGTACTCGCCGGCCGGGCCGCCGGTGCGGACCCCGACGCTGATCACGGCGCCGTCGACCGCCGGCGCGCCCTCGGACCACTGGGCGCTGTCCGGGCCGATGACCGTCATCGCGGCGAACTGTGCCTGCATCGGTTCGTTGAACGTCGCGCTCACCCGGGCCGGCGCCTGGGCCAGCTCGGCATTCTCGGCCGGATCGCTGGCGATGCGGGCGGCATGCGCCCACGCCGGGCCGGTCGAGGCCATCCCGGCGCCGACGAGCGCGGTGGTGACGGCGGTGACGGCGGCGAGGCGGGACGCCGCGCGCAGCGCACGCTGAAGTGCTGTCATGGATTTGTGCCTTCTCGTTGTCGGGGATCGGGGGTCAGCGGGCGGGGCAGCCCGGTGGACCCCGATGCGACATCGACGCGGTCAGCAACAGCATCCAGTGCAGCGGCTGGTCGGCGGTGGTCAGGACGGGCCGCGGTGCGCACACCGGCACGGTCACGGCCGCGGCGGTGGCGGTCAACACCCGCGACACCGCACCGCAGAGTCGATCGCCAGCGCAGATCAGCAGCGCACCGAGCGCGACCGCGAAAACGTGTGCCGCCAGCATCGCCGCGCCGGCCGGGGCGTGCGCATGCCCGACCGCGCCAAGGCTGACGTGGCTGATCAGCTGGCCGGCGCCGAGCAGACCCAGCAGGACACCGAGCCCGCCGGTCAGCACCGAGGCCAGCGCACCCACGGTCGCGGCGATCACCAGCAGCTGCACGACCGACGCACCGGATGGCGCCCCGCCGCCGGCGACGCCGTGGGCCGCCACCGCCAGGGCGGCGGTCAGCAACCCCGTCGCCGTTCCGCGCAGCGGTGCCCGGGCGTCGGACACCGGGGTCAGACCACGCCCAGGCGCGCCATCAGGTCGGCGTCGATACCGTCGAGCTGCTCGGCGATCGCGGCGTGCGCGGCCCGCCGGCGGGCGGTCGGCATGTTCTCGGCCGCGGCCACCGCGGCGGCCAGGTCGCTGAGCCGCTCGGTGATCGCGGCGACGAACTGCTTGGTCTCGGCGTCCTTCGGCTTCTTCTCCGCCAGCACGCGCAGTGACTGCTCGGCGCCGGCGATGCGCGCCGAGAGCTGGCCCCCGTGCCCGGAGAACTGGCCGAGCTGGCTCAGCGGGATCCCCAGCCGGTCGGCGCGGCGCTCGTCGATCAGCCCGCGCACCGAGATGGACGCCCGGTAGGCCAGCGGCACCACCACCGGGGCGAGCAAACGCGTCACGGTCAGCGCCCGGCGAACTCGGGCCGGCGAGAACAGCTTGCCCTCCCTGGCCGCCTTCAGCTGGGTCTCGGCGACCTTGAGCGCAGCCCGGTCGCTGTCGCGCTGCGCCCGCAGCTGGGCCTTGAGCGCACGCGCCTGCGACTTCTGCTCCGCCTTGAACCGTCGCACCTCGTTCTTGGCCGACAGCTTGGCCTCCAGCTTCGCCTTGGCCTTGATCGCGCGGGCCTCCGCCCGCCGGGTAGCGCGGGATTTGCGTCGCTTGAACAGACCCATCCCTGCGTCCTTCCGGGCTTGTGGTGTTTGCACAAACCCTAGCGCTCGGCCCCGGGCGCGGCCGTCGCGCCCCGGCTGCCCAACCGTTTGCGGTTCTCAGCAAACAGTGCAAGCGTGTTGTGCGAGAATTGCCCAAATCACGGAAGTTCTACGGCGTCACCGGCGTCGAAGGGTGGTGACCACGTGGGTTCGCGTGCGCGGGGTGCGGCGGCGGCCTGCCTGCTGGTCTCCGGGCTGCTGGCCGGCGGTGCCGGCGCCGCAACCGCCGTCGCCGATACCGGCCCCACCGCCGCCGACGACACCACCGAGCGCGGTCCCCGAACCGGTGCGCCGCGCGGGGCCCATTCCGGCCGCGACGCCGCCGCGTCGGCCGGCCAGGACAAGCACGACCACCGCGACGACGGCAAGGACGGCGAATCCCGCGCCGGCGCCACCGGTCCGTCGCGCGGCGGTGGCGACCGGGACCACGACACCGGCCCCGACCGGGACGGTGATACCGACCCCGACCGCGACGACCACACCGGCCCCGACCGCGACCGTGATACCGACGGCGCACCCGTCGGCGATGACGCGCCCGGCGCCGACGACCAGGCGAAGGGGCCGGTGATCGACGACACCTCCGGACAGCCGGCGGCGGCGGTGCCCGGCGGCGTCCCCGCCCGCGGTGAGGAACCGACCGAACCCCCGAAGGAACAACCCCCGAAGGACGAAGAACCCAGGTGGCCGTGGCCGTGTTGTGAGGAGGGGGAGGACTGCGACCCCTGGTGGCCCTGGCCGCCGACCGAGCCGAACCCTGACCCGCCCACGTCCGGCGGGGGCGGCGGCCGGCCTGTCGGGGCGCCGGCCCGGGGCCCGTGGATCCCGCCGGTGCGGCAGGTCGAGCCGCAGTTCGTGCCGCCGCTGGGGGAGCCGGCCGAACCCGGCGTCCTGAACACGGTGCCCGTCGGCGGTGCGCCGATCACCGGTGTCCCGGCGGCTCCGATCAACGTCCCGGTCGTGGTCGCGCCACCGCTGGGGCTCGGCCCCGCGGGGGTGCCGGGCGCAGGCGGTCCCGGCGGGGCGGGCCCGGGTGTTCCCGCCGCGCCGCGGGAGGTCGTCGCCCCGCCGGCGCGGCAACCGCTGCCGCCACCGGCCGGGAACACCCTCGGGGCGCCGGCGTCGTCGTATCGGGTGGGCTACGGGGAATATCTGCGGTCGGCCGGGATACCACAGATCGCAGCGCTGGCGATTCCCGGCCTGGCCGGGCTGCTGGTGCTGACCGGCGCCGGAGGGTTGGTGGGATACCGCCAGGCCAAGGCCGGACACGCGGTGCGCACCGGCGGCATCGCACGCTTTACCAACTGACAACGAACCGCTCGCTCGGCGAGAGGGAGCGGCGCATAGTGGATCTCAGCGAGAGGGGGATACATGCCTGCGAGCCGACGTGTCACCCGTGCGGTCAGCGAGGTGCTCGATCTGGCGCCACGGCGGGGTGAGGTCTCGTTGCCGCGCCTGGTCGAGGCGGTGAGCCAGAGCCGAGGCAGACCGATCGAACTCACCACCGCGGATCTGCCGCCGGGCGTGTGCGGTCAATGGCGTCAGTACGAGGACCGCGACGTCTTCATGATCCAGCAGGGGCTGCCGGCCTGGGACCGCACCCTGGCCCACGAACTCGGTCACCTGGTCCTCGGCCACGAGGGCATGCCCGTCGTGCAGGCGGCGCAGGAGAACACCGAGCTCGCCAGCTCGGACCTGATCGGGTACATGCTCAACCAGCGCACCGGCTGCATGGGCCCCAGCGGTGAGGATGCCGAACAAGAGGCCGAGGACTTCGCCGCGCTGCTCATCTACCGATTGGGGCGGCTGCCGTCGGACCGGTCGTCGATCGTCCAGGTCCGTCTCGGAGAGGCGTTTGGTTGATCGTCTGGGTGATTGCCGGTCTTCTCGGATTGGCCACCGGCCTGCGTATCGGCTGGGCACTGGTCAACAAGCAGTCACTGGTGAGCACCGCGATGATCCTGGCGTTGGGCAGTCTCGGCGTGGTCGCGGCGCTGAACTGGCCGCCGCTGACGCTGCTCATCGACACGCTGCTGCAATGGCCGAACATCTCGATGGGGCTCAGCCAGGTGGCGCTCATCGCGTGCGCGGCGGGCAGCTGCGTCATGATCACCACCGTCTCCTCGATCCGGTCCCCGGCCGCGGCCAAGAAGATCGCGATCGCGCAGTACGGGATCGCGGCCGTCATCGCCGTCGCCAGCCTGGTGGTGTTCTTCGCCGCCGGACAACAACCGGAGATGGCGCCGCAGGAATACCTCAAACGCAACATCGGCTCCGGCGGCACCTCGTTGCCATGGTTGTTGCCGCTGCTCTACGTCCTGCTGGCGTTGAGTCTGGTGGTGTGGGCGGGGCTGCGCCACTCCAACCGGACCCGCCGCGGTCGCGCGCTGTTCGTGTTCACGCTGGGCATCGTGCTGATCGTGCTGGCGCTGGCATTCTTCGTGCTACGCGCGGTGGTGGCGACCGAACTGGTCGGCGTCGGCGCGGCCGCGACCCTGCTCGGCTGCGCCATGCTGGTGGTGGCCGCCGGGTCGCTGCTGCCCAGCCTGGAGGACTGGTTCGGGGCGCGACGAGAACTGCGCGTCATCGCCCCGATCCTCGACGAGCTGGGCCGTCGGCACCCCGATGTCGGGATCGGGGTGCGGCCCCGGGGCCCGCTGGTGTTCCGGGTCGCCGAACGGATGTCGCTGATCTCCGATGCGCTGTTCCTGGAGGCCACCGCCGCCGACGGCGCGCTGCGGCGGGTCGACCCGGCGGGTGCGTCGGCCGCAGATCTGGCGGACCTGGACACCGACACCGAGCTGGAGGAGCCCGACGTGTCACCGCCCGAGCAGGCGCGCGCGATCGCGCGGTGGATCTATGCGGGCACCGACGGCAGCGGGGATTCGGTGCCGTTCCCGGGCCTGGCATGGCTGCGACAACCCGCGAGCTATTCGGACCGCGAATGGATCCTGGAGATCGCAGGCCAGTACCGGCGCCTCACCCACGGCGGCGCCGAACCACAGAGCACTGATTGAGACCGCTTCGCCGGTTACCGCCCCGACACCCGACCTTGGCTAATCGTCGAGGTTCTCGCGACGCCGCAGTTCGTCCACCTTCTGGACGATGTCCTGCTTGGCCTCCGCGGACAGGCCGACGGTGCGCGCCGCAATGCGGCGGACACCCTCGTCACGCATGCCGGCGAGCCAGGTGAGCTCCTTGTCGAGCTTCTCGTAGTACTCGTCGTCGGTGAAGTATGCGGGCTTGATCCGGAAGAAGTTGGCAAGCGCTGCCATGGTGGCGGCGGACGGATTGGTGCGGTTGCCGGAACGCAGTTGCGACAGGTAGGGCGCCGACATCGTGATGCCCTCCGCCTTCAGTGCGGCGATCACCTCCGCCGAGGTGTGTGGGCCACGTCCGGGCGGGTAGACAGTGTCGAACAGCCTGTTAAGGCGAGCGGCAAACGTGTTGCTCATCGGTTTGACCTCCACATGCGGACGAGCGGTGTTCTTGGGCGGCGTATTTGCTGATCATGGTAGCGACAGTTCTGTCCACAACCAAGTGCAAACCGCGGAAAAGTTAACCCGGTTGTCTGTGCGGCAGTCCGCTGCTGGCTTGAACGGTCTGGTGGTCCGCACCGTTGTCTATATCCCTACGGTGCACCTAGGCAAATAATAACGCCGTCGTAGCCAGGATACTCGCGCCTCTTTGGCAGCCTCAGTCACAGCAGTCACATTGTTTACCGCGGGCAACGGCCGTTGTCGTCTTGACCCCGAAGATCTCGGTTTGCTGGCCGACGATTGTGAACCAGGTGTGACTGTGCTGGGCACCGTGCTCAGCGCCATGTAATTCGGCAAACCTCGGCGCACGGCGGTCCACCGGTGCGCCGCGAAGGTGTCAGTAGCCAGTGGCAGACCCGCGCCAACCGGTGTCGCGGCCTCAGGCGGCCAGCAGCATGGCCAGGATCGCGGTGTCGGGATGGCTGATCGGGTCGACCCCGACACGGCTGACCATCGACGTCACGGTGCCGTCGGATTCGGCCTCCACCCACGCCGCCCGGTGCTCCAGACCCAGGTGTGGCAGGCCGGGCAGCAGCACGCACCCGGAGGCAGCGCCGGTGCATTCCGGCAGCGACGGGGTGGTCTCCGACGGCGGATGCAGCATCAGCAGCGCGGGCGGTTGACGGTCTGCGAAACGGCCAGGGGGCACGGCGGATTCACCGACCACGGTGCCCTCGGCGAGCACCAGCCCGACGGTGCCCGGCTCCGGCTCGTCGGGCAGCTCTTCCCTGGCTCCGAAGATCGTCGTCGTGGACAACAGTCCGGGCAGCGACGCGACCCGAACCGCGACCATGAGGACTTGGGCCCACTCCTTGGTGGAATCCGGCCACCGGCCGGACACCACGAACCCCTTGAGCGATCCACCCGAATGGAACGGTGCGATCTCGATCGCCCGCCCTGACCCGTGATCCATCTAGCCTCCCGGCATCCCGCTAGCAAATGCCCGACACGACTGTGGGTCGATGAGCCCAGAATGCGGCAAACTCCCGCTGGCACGCAAGAGGACCCGACTGCTAACCCGGCAGGGCCGGAGGACCGACAAAAAGCCCGGCCCGGTCGCAGGGACCGGGCCGGGCTGAGCCGTACGGGTGTACCGGAACGTCAGGCCGGCGGGTAGACGCCCATGCCCTTGGCCTTCTCGGTCTGCCAGAAGATGTCGGCGATCTGGTCGATGGTGGCCAGCAGCTTCTCGGCGACCGCCACGTCGAGCGACTTCTTCACGTCGCCGGCGCCGTGCACGCCGTCCCAGAACAGCTGATGCAGGTTCGGGAACTGCTCGAAGTGCTCCTTGGTGAAGAAGTCGGCCCACAGGACCATCAGGTGGTGCTTGACCTCTTCGGCGCGCTGCTCCTTGATGAGGATGGCGCGGGTCTTGAAATGGTCGTCGTCGGAGTCGTGGTACTTCTGCAGCGTCTTGAGGCAGGACAGCGCCTCGATCTTGGCCTGCGCGGGGTCGTAGACACCGCAGTACAGGTCGCAGTGGGCGTGAGCGGGAGTGGCGTTGGCGAAAAGTCGATGCAGCATGGCCCTAACTTACCCTTAGCCGATGAGCGGGAACCAGCGGTGGTGGCTGTCCCTGCGCCGCCGTTGGCCGGTGCGCCGCTTCGTGGTTGTCGAGGACTCCATGCGCCCCGGCCTCGTCCCCGGCGACGGGCTGCTGGCGATGCGCGGCGGCACGCCGAAAGTAGGGCAGCTCAGGGTGTTTCGCGATCCGCGGGGGTCATCGCGGTACCTGGTGAAGAGGGTCGGCGCGGTGTGCAGATCGGCCACGGGCACGACGTTCGAGGCGCTGTCGGACAACGCGGCGGCGCCCGGGGTGGTCGACTCCCGGCAGTTCGGCTGGGTGCCGGCCGCGGATTCCTACCGGGTGGTGCTGCGGGTGCCGGCGGGCCGGTGAGATCAGAACAGGACGATCAGCGCGAGGACGCCGAGCAGTACGAGAGCGATGACACCGGCGCGCAGCAGGGCCATCAGCTGACTGCGCGTGTAGACCCGTGCGGAGTTCTGCCAGCCGGACGGCGGATAAGCGGACCCCGAGCCCATCGGTGACGATGCCATCAGCTGCTCCTCACCTGCACGCGATGTACCTCCCCAGTGAGATCGGTCACAGCAGCGACCGTGTGACGGCGATCATAACCGTTAGGGATGCCGCTGCGAAATCGAGCCGCGATGCGACGCGAACCCGTCGGATTACTTAGCACGGCGAGCGATTTCGCTCCTCTGCCGCCAGCCTGTTGATCGCCGCGAGTCGGCCTCGGCGCGTTGTCCACAACGGGTCCGCCGACGCGGCGCGACAGTGCGGCTCACAGCAGGTGAGCGCCGCCCAGACCCTGGGGATGAACCTGTGGAAACTGTGGATAGCCGCCGATTGCTGCGGGCATCGCAGCGCGTGGATGCCGGGACCCGGGCAGGTGGTGTGCCGCCCCTGCGGCGTGCCAGCATGTGGTGATGGACGACATCGACGTTGCGCAGGTGCCGGTCGCCGAACTGCCGTCGACGTTCGACGACGCGGTGGTGTTGTTGGACGTCCGCGAGGACGACGAATGGCGGCGCGGCCACGCGCCGTCCGCCCAGCACATCCCGATGGGGGAGATCCCGGCGCGGCTGGCCGAGATCGACAACCAGGCGCAGCTGTTCGTGGTCTGCCACGGCGGCGGCCGCTCGCAGCGGGTGGCGCAGTACCTGGCGCGCAACGGCTACGCCGCGGCCAACGTCAGCGGGGGCATGCTCGCGTGGGCAGGGGCGGGCCGCCCGGTGGTGACCGACGACGGCGGCGCGGGCACGGTCTGACCGTCGGCGCCCCCATTAGGCTGGTCGGATGATCCAGGTGTGTTCCCAGTGCGGGACGCGGTGGAACGTGCGCGACAAGCAGCGGGTCTGGTGCCCGCGCTGCCGCGGCACGCTGCTCGCGCCGTCGGGTTCCCCGGCTGCCCCGCAGTGGGCGCCCCCGCCGGGCGGGCGCCGCTCCGGCCCTCAGCTGCCGGTGGGGTACCGCTGGGTGGCGGTGCGGCCCGGTGCGCCGCCGCCACCCCGGCACCCCCGGCGGGACCTCGGTCCGACACCGCGCTACCCGACCATCCCGCGATGGGGCCTGGTGGAACACTTCGACGTCACCGAGGCCGTCACGGCGCCGCGCACCGGCCCCTCGGGCGCCGCGGTACGGATGACGCTGGTGGCCACCATGGCCGTCCTCGGGGTCGCGGCGGCGATCCATCTCCTGCGCTACGTCCTGCTCATCGTCAACCGCACGGTGCTGCTGAACCCGTGGGTGGCCGGGGTGGCGACGTGGGCCGGTGTCGCCGTCAGCGTCATCGCGGTGTTCCTGGTGGTGGCCAGCGTGCTGGTGCTGACGAACTGGCTGATCGCCCGGCGGTCCGCCGCATACGCCCACCACCGCCGCGACGACCCCAGACCGGCGTGGCAGATCCGGCTGAACTGCCTGCTGCCGCTGGTGCAGCTGGCCTGGGCGCCGGTATACGTGATCGAGCTCGCCCAGACCGAGGGCCGGCTGGAGTGGCTGCGCCGGTCGATCTCGATCTGGTGGGTGGCCTGGGTGCTCAGCACCGCGGTGTCGATCTTCTCGATCGCGACGAGCTTCACCACCGATCCCCAGGGCATCGCCGACAACACGGTGACGACCCTGGTGGCGTACCTGTTGGCGCTGGCCACGATGCTGCTGGCGCTGCAGGTCTTCCTCGGGTTCGAACGTCAGCCGGTGCAGCAGCCGTCGAAACGCTGGGTGGTGGTGGCCGCCGGCGAGCCGGCGGACCCACCGGCGCACGGCGAGGCCGAAGACGCCGAACCGGCCGCTGCGGTTGAGGCCGAAGGCCAGCACCCGGCAGCATAGCGATATGAGTTCCGGCGACACGTTCGGCGGCCACCCGTTCGTGGTGGCCCACCGCGGCGCTTCGGCGGACCTGCCCGAGCACACGCTGGTCGCCTACGAGCGCGCGCTCGAGGAGGGCGCCGACGGTGTCGAGTGCGACGTCCGGCTGACCCGCGACGGCCACCTCGTCTGCCTGCACGACCGCAGCCTGGACCGGACGTCGACGGGCACCGGCCTGGTCAGTGAGATGACGCTGACGCAGCTGCAGGAGTTCGACTACGGGGCGTGGCATCCGAGCCGGCACACCAACGGCGGTCAGGGCGACACCGGCCTGCTCACCCTCGATGCGCTGGTGTCGCTGGTCCTGGACTGGAAGCGCCCGGTCAAGATCTTCATCGAGACCAAGCACCCGGTGCGCTACGGCGCGCTGGTGGAGAGCAAGGTGCTGGCGCTGCTGCACCGCTACGGCATCGCGTCCCCGGCGTCGGCGGATCTGTCCCGGGCCGTGGTGATGTCGTTCTCCGCCGCCGCGGTATGGCGGATCCGGCGGGCGGCACCGCTGTTGCCGACCGTGCTGCTCGGGGAGACGTCGCGCTACCTGGGCGGCGGGGCCGCCACCACCGTCGGGGCCACCGCGGTCGGCCCGTCGATCGCGACGCTGCGCGAACATCCCGAGCTGGTGGACCGGGCCGCCGCGCAGGGCCGGGCACTGTATTGCTGGACCGTCGACCACTACGAGGACGTGCAGTACTGCCGCGACATCGGGGTGGCCTGGGTGGCCACCAACCATCCGGGCCGGACCAAGGCCTGGCTGGCCGACGGCCTGACCGGGGCGGACCGGGACTAGACCGCTACAGGGCTCCGCCTGCCGCCTTCGGGGCAGTGGGATCGGCTGCGCCGGTGGACATTTCGCGTGCGACGAAGTCTTCGAGGTGGAACAGGTCGGCGCCGGCGCGCTCGGCGATGCGCACCAGGGTGGTCATCGTCGCGACCTCTTCGACCTGCTCCTTGAGGAACCATTGCACGAACTGCTCGCCCAGGTAGTCGCCTTCGTCGCGGGCCGTGGCGACCAGCCGGTTGAACTGCTCGGTGACCTCACGCTCGAGCTCGAGGGCCAGGCCGACGGCGTCGCGGGGCGTCTCGAACGCATTGCGGACCGGCTCGATCGCCGGGATCTCGACGGTGACGCCGCGGTCGAGCAGGTACCGCACCAGCATCATCGCGTGATTGCGTTCCTCGACCGACTGGCGGTAGAAGAGCTGCGCCAGCTGGGGCAGGTCGGCACCATCGAAGTGCACCGCGATGGCGAGGTATTGCTGCGAGGCCCCGAGTTCGCTACGGATCTGGTCGTTGAGGAGCGCATTGAACTTGGTGTCGAGGGTGTCGGCGGCAGGCATGCACCCACGATATAGCAGGTCAGAGCGCATTGTCAGCGAAGGTGGACCTAACAGAGGCAAGCGTGGCCTAAGTAAGGTGAGCCAGTGTGACGACGCTTACATCCCGTCATGAAAGTTTGCTGGCTCAGCGATTGCCGGCCTCGACCACGTCCGCCGGGATCGGCGAGTCCGACGCCAGCGCCGCGAACAGCCGCCCGGCCGCGTCGCTGTCCCACTCGACGATCGAGCCGGCGCCGTTCTCCCCGAACTGCCCGATCGGCACGGTGACGGTGACCGGGTCACCGCGCAGCGCCCATCCCAGCCGGGCCAGGTCCCACACGTGATCGCCGTCGTCGACGGTGACGGTGTCGGTCGCCGCGCGTGCCATCGGGTACCAGCGCAACGGGTTGAGCAGCACCGTCGGGCTGGCCGCGCGGTGGATCAGCGCCGACATGAACTGGCGCTGGTTGACCATCCGGTCCAGGTCCGCCCGGGCGGTGGCGCGGCTGCGTACGAAACCCAGCGCGCTGCGCCCGTCGAGCTCCTGGCAGCCGGCGGGCAGCTCGACCCCGGCCAGCGGGTCACTGATCGGCTCGGCCGGGCAGACGGTGACGCCGCCGACGGCGTCGACCAGATCGGCGAACCCGCCGAAGCCGATCTCGGCGTAGTGGTCGATGCGCAGCCCGGTGGCCTGCTCGACGGTGCGCACCAACAGCGGGGCCCCGCCGAGCGAGTACGCGGCGTTGATCTTGTCGCTGCCGTGGTCGGGGATCGGGACATAGGAGTCCCGGGGGATCGACACCATGGTCGGCGGCGTGCTCGACCCCAGCCCCGGCACGTGAACCAACAGGATGGTGTCGGTGCGGCTGTTGCCCAGGTCGCCGCCGGTCGCCAGGGCCGCTTGCTGCTCCGGGGTGAGGCCCTCGCGGCTGTCGGAGCCGACCAGCAACCACGTGGTGCCGGCCCCCTGGGCCGGCCGGTCGGCGTAGTCGGCCAGGGCCGGGATCCGGGTCAGCGACGTCTCGATCCACACCCCGACGCCGACGACCGCGGCGATCGCCAGCAGCAGGCACACCAGCAGCACGCGGGACCACCGCCGCTTGCGCCGCGGCTTCGCGCGCGCGGCGGCTGGCGACGACGGTGGTGGTGGCGGCGTGCGGCGCGCCGCCGGGGGAGGGGTTTTGCGCGGCGGGGGCTGGGGTCGTGGCGCCTGGGGTGGCGGGGTGCGCGGGGGCTGGGGGCGCGGCGGTGTGGGTGGACGGGGCGGCCACGGCGGGCGGTAGTTCGGATCGCGCCGGAGTTGGGGCGGCGGCTCCCGTCGACCCTGGTCACCTCCGCGGGGTGGGACCGGCCCGGGGCGAGGCGGCCGCTTGTCGGTCACAGCATGAATGTACGTGTCAGCGCAGCCAACCGAGGTGACCCGCGAGCAGCGAGTACCCGACGAACGCCACCGCATCGATCAGGGCGTGCGCGATGATCAGCGGCCACAGCCGTCCGGTGCGCTGCCAGGCGTAGCCGAACACCAGCCCCATCGCGACGTTGCCCAGCCCTGCGCCGAACCCCTGGTAGAGGTGGTAGGTGCCGCGCAGCAGGCTGGAAAGCAGCAGGGCCAGCCACGGGTTGACCCGTAGCTGGCGCAGCCGGGTCAACAGGAACCCGACCACGATCACCTCTTCGGCCCACGCGTTGCCGAACGCCAACAGCAGCAGCATCGGGATCCGCCACCAGGTGTCGTTGAGTTCGGCGGGCTCGACGGCGGCATTGGCGCCGAGGATGCGGGCGATCTGGTACAGCGCCAAACCCGGCACCCCGATCAGGGTGGCCAGCCCGACGCCGCCGAGAACATCTGCGCGCCAACGGATCCGGGCCAGCCCGAGCCGTGCCGGGCCGGTGCCGCCGCGCCACAACAGGTAGAGCGCCAGAGCTCCCCAGGCCAGCAGCTGGAACAGGCTGGCCAGGTTCAGGCCGAGATCGATCAGGTCGAACGGGGAGCGCTTCGGGTTCAGCGCGACGATCTGCCCGGACAGGCCCAGCAGCACCCCTTCGATCAGGCGCAGCAGCGCGGTGTAGGCGCTCAGGGCGAACGTCGCCGCGAGCACGACGGCGATCTCGAGGCGCAGCTCCCGCCGCTGGTCGTCGGTGAGCTCCTGTTCGGACCCGGTCACGCCGCTACGGTAGCGGCGCGGGCGGCCGGCGGGCCTCAGACGCCCCTGGCGCGCAGCCCATTGAGGAACGGGCAGCCCATCAGCACCCGGATCGCCCGGCTCAGTCCGGTCACGTCGTCGACCGGGCTGGCGAACGGCAACCGGACGTCGTGATCGCCGTTGTCGCCCTCCACCCGCAGCTGCACGCCGTAGCGGTCCAGCCCCAGCGGGCGGACCCGGCCGCGCCGCAGCGCCGCGGGCAGCCGCACCGCCAGCCGGTCGACCACGTCGCGGTGCGCGGAGTCCAGGTGTTGCAGCCAGCTCGACTCCATGGCGCAGAACGGGTCCGGACGCGCGCCCAGCAGTGCGCCGACGGCGACGGACTCGGCGCCGGTGGCATCGGCGACGACGACGGACTCGATCTCCAGCCGCATCAGCGCATAGCGGGTGTCGGTGGCTGCGGTGGTTCGGTCCTGTCCTGAATCAACCTGGAGCAGAACGGGATTGGGGTCTTCCCTGGCGATCAGGTCGAGCAGCTCGGGCACCGATGCCAGCGGCACGTCGCGCAGGCGGCCCTGGATCCAGACCAGCGAGCGGACCGGTTCGCGCAGCGGCAGCGGTGCGTAGTCGGTCAGCTCCAGCACCGCCTGCACGCCCGCATGCCCGGCCGCGACGACGGTGGCGGTGAGCATGCCGTCCACCGGGACGGTGATCGCGAAGGATCCGTCGTCGAGCAGGTGGTGCACGGGCGTCGGGGTGGGGTCGAGGCCGTCGATGGCGACCATCGCCTCGCCGCCTCGTGCGCACGCGCTGCGGATCCGTTCGGCCGTCGACGGTGCGGACGACGCGGGTGCGTGAGAAGCGGGAGAAGCCATGGAGCCACCTTTCGCTTGGTAAGGTGAGCCTAACTTAACTAGCCGGGTGAGTGGGCGCAAGGCTTCCCTCGCAGCGGAATCGGGTTACCCCCGGCGCCCGATAGGCTGGTCGGGTGCCCGCCATCGCGTATCTCGGCCCAGAGGGGACCTTCACCGAGGCGGCGCTGCGCGCTCTGGCCGCCGACGGTCTGATCCCGGGGTCCGGCTACTCGGGCGCCGAACCGGTCGCCCCGGTCGCCATGGACAGCACCCCGGCGGCACTGGCCGCCGTCCGGTCCGGCACGGCGGACTACGCCTGCGTGCCGATCGAGAACTCCATCGAGGGCTCGGTGCTGCCGACGCTGGACAGCCTGGCCGCCGACTCGCCCCTGCAGATCTACGCCGAGCTCACCCTGGACGTGTCCTTCACCATCGCGGTGCGGCCGGGCACCGCGGCCGCCGACATCGGCACCATCGCGGCGTTCCCCGTCGCGGCCGCCCAAGTCAAGCGGTGGCTGTCGGTCAACCTGCCGAACGTCCAAGTGGTACCGGCGAATTCGAACGCATCGGCCGCCGAGGACGTCGCCGCCGGCCGCGCCGACGCGGCCGTGGCCACCGCACTGGCCGCGCAGTACCACGGGCTGGACGCACTGGCCGCGGGCGTCGTCGACGAACCCAACGCCCGCACCAGGTTCGTCCTCGTCGGCACCCCCGCCCCGCCGCCCAAGAGCACCGGCGCCGATCGCACCTCGGTGGTGCTGCGGCTGGACAACGTGCCTGGCGCGTTGGTCGCGGCGATGACCGAGCTGGCGGTCCGCGACATCGACCTCACCCGCATCGAGTCCCGGCCCACCCGCACCGAGCTCGGCACCTACGTGTTCTTCCTCGACTTCGTCGGCCACGTCGACGACGTCGCCGTCGCCGAGGCGCTGCGCGCGCTGCACCGGCGCTGCGCCGACGTGCGTTACCTGGGCTCCTGGCCGACCGGCGAACCGGTGGGCACGCCGCCCCCGGCCATGGACGAGGCGACCGCATGGCTGGACGGTCTGCGCGAGGGCAGGCCGTGAGCGGCACGCTGGTGCTGGTGCGGCACGGTCAGTCACACGGCAACGTCGAACGGCGGTTGGACACCCGGCCGCCCGGGGCCGAGCTGACCGACGCCGGCCGCGACCAGGCCAGGACGTTCGCCAGGACGTTGGCGCGGCCCCCGGCGATCATCGCGCACTCGATCGCCACCCGGGCCGTGCAGACCGCCGCCGAGATCAGCATCGAGGCCGCGGTCGGCACCCACGAGTACGAGGGCATCCACGAGGTCCAGGTCGGTGAGCTCGAGGACCGCACCGACGAGGCCGCCCACGACGAGTTCAACGCGATCTACCGGCGCTGGCACGACGGCGACCTGCACCTGGCCATGCCCGGCGGGGAGAGCGGGCACGACGTCCTGGACCGCTACGTGCCGGTGCTGGACCGGCTGCGGATGCGCTTCCTCGACGACGCCGCGTTCCACGGCGACATCGTCGTCGTCAGCCACGGCGCCGCGATCCGGCTGGTGGCCGCGGTGCTCGCCGGCGTCGACAGCCAGTTCGCCATCGACCACCATCTCGCCAACACCGAGTCGGTGGTGCTGGCGCCCGTCACCGACGGGCGGTGGAGCTGTGTGCGCTGGGGTGTACTGACCCCGCCGTTCGGGCCGGACCAGCCCGCCGTCACGCGGATCGGTGAGGCGCCGCGCTCAGCCGACCCGATGGGCTGAGCCCGCTGTGCTCCCGCTGGTGATCCCGGCGTCGTCACACGCGCAGCCGACCGCCGTGCAGTCGATGTGCAGCGTGTGCACCCCGTGGGGGACCACACAGTCGTCCTCGGTGCATTCCGAGCGCCGGTACGGGTGGTGGATCAGCGCGCCGTGGCAGTGCTCCAGGCCGGCCCGGCAGTCCCGGCACGCCGGTTCTGCGGTAGTCGGTTCGACCGTCATGACCCGTTCATAGCACTGCGGGCCGACGACTTCGGGTTGCCGCGCCTCAACCCCAGCCGAGTTCGTGCAGCCGGTCGTCGTCGATCCCGAAGTGATGCGCGATCTCGTGGATCACGGTGATCGTCACCTCGTCGACGACCTCCTCCTCGGAGTCGCAGATCTCCAGCAGCGCCTCGCGGTAGACGGTGATGGTGTCCGGCAACGAGCCGGCGTACCAGGAATCCCGTTCGGTCAGCGCGACGCCCTCGTAGAGCCCGAGCAGGTCCGGCTCGTCGGCGTTGCGGTCGGCCACCAGGATCACCACGTTGTCGATCGCCGAGGCCAACTCGGGCGGGATCTGGTCCAGTGCGTCACCGACCAACTCGTCGAACCGTTGCGGGGTCATCCGCACGGCCACCGGTCACGGCCCCGGCGGGGGCGGCGCCGGCAACGGCTCGGGCGCGGGCGCCGGGGGCGGCGGCGCCAGTGGCGCGGGCGCAGGCGGGGGTGGCGGCAGCGGGAACAGCGGCGGCGGCGGGGGCATCTCGGCCGGTGGCGGGGGCACCTCGCCGGGGGCCGGCAGCGGCGGGGGCGGCGGCCCGTTGAGGAACGTGTTGCCACCCGTTGCGGCGTCGGGGGCCGGGGCCGGTTCGGTCGGCTCCGCCGGTGTCGCCGTCGCGAGCTGGGGCATGTGCTGGGTCTGCTGGCTCTCGCTGTCGTCCTGGTAGGTCGAGCTCGAGCTGCTCGACTGTGACGACGACGTGCTCATCGGGATGTCGGGCATCGGGATGGCGGGCAGGTTCAGCCGCTCCTCCGGGATGTCCGGCGGCGGCACCGGCGGCTGGCCGTTGATCATCAGCGGGCCCTTGGCGCTGTTGAGCAGCGTCGACCACCCGCCGTTGCCCAGCGTCGCCCCGATGCTGCAGGACACCTGGTGGCTGCCCGCCGCCCAGCTGGGCAGCGAGATGGTGCTGTAGACCAGCGTCAGCGTGGTGTTGCGCAGCTGGATCGGGGCCAGATAGGCGTCGGTCAGCTTGGTACAGGTGTCCTTGATAAAGGTGTCCTGCTCGGCCTCCGGCGGCAGCACGTCCTTGAACCGGTCGGCCAGGTTGACCGCGCCCGTCACCTCCATCGAATGCGGGGCCGCGCAGTCGACCGGGATGTCCGTGGGCTGATTGGTGGCCGGATCGATGCCCAGGCAGGTGCCCGGCGCCCACACCTTGGACTGGTCGATGTCGGCGACCCGGCCCTGGAACGCCAGCTGCTGGTTGTTCGGCCCGGGCAGCTGCAGGCCGCACAAGATGCGCCGCTCACCGGACTGGCGCCAGGCCTTGTCACCCGACCACAGCATGCTGATGGTGAACCTGCTGTTGGGGTCGAACCGCGGACCCAGGTAGCGCTTGACGGCCGCCGAGCACTGCTCCTGGCTGATCTGCTGGATGCGCGCTGCGCTCGGCGGCGCGGCGTCGGGGCCGTACTCGCTGCCGGGGAACGTGCGCATGTCCACCGACGCGGCCACCTCGAAGCGGTGCTCGGCGCCGCAGTCGACGATCTCGGCCGCGTCGGGGGTGCGGTCCGGCCAGGTCAGGCAGTCGCCGGTGGTGGCGTGGTCGAAGGTGTCGTTGCCGCGCGGGCCCAGCGAGATGGCGTTGGCGGTCAAGGTGCCGGTGCGGTCCGACTGCGGCAGCGCGGTGATCACCCCCGCGATCAGCAGGCCACCGAGCGCCGTGAGCAGCAGGGCACGCCGTGTCGACTCAGCCTGCAGGCTGCGCCACCAGGCTCGCTGGCGGGGCGCTGAGCTGCGCAGGGACGGTTCGGGTGCCTCGGACATCTGCTCCATTGTGACAGGCGTGTCAGGCGCTGTGACAAGTGATGCAGTTGTAACGTTATGCGGTTGTGCCGGATGGTCCGGTGACCCCGTAGGGTTGCGCCCGTGATCGACCTCAAGGTGCTGCGAGAAAACCCGGAGGCGGTGCGGGCATCGCAACGAGCCCGCGGTGAGGACCCCGGTCTCGTCGACGCGCTGGCCTCCGCCGATTCCGCCCGGCGTGCCGCGGTCTCGGCGGCGGACAACCTGCGTGCCGAGCAGAAGGCGGCCAGCAGGCAGATCGGCAAGGCCGCCGCCGAGGACCGGCCCGCGCTGCTGGCCGCGGCCAAGGAGCTCGCCGAGCGCGTCAAGGCCGCGGAGACGGACCAGGCCGAGGCCGAGAAGGCCTACACCGCAGCGCATATGGCGATCTCCAACGTCATCATCGACGGTGTGCCTGCCGGCGGCGAGGACGATTTCGTGGTGCTCGACACCGTCGGCGAGCCGACGGCCATCACCGACCCCAAGGACCACTTGGAGCTGGGCGAGTCGCTGGGCCTGATCGACATGGAACGCGGCGCCAAGGTCTCCGGTTCGCGTTTCTACTTCCTCACCGGGTACGGCGCGCTGCTGCAGCTGGGGCTGTTCCAGCTGGCCGTGCGGGTGGCCACCGACAACGGCTTCACGCTGATGATCCCGCCGGTGCTGGTGCGCCCCGAGGTGATGGCGGGCACCGGCTTCCTCGGCGCGCACGCCGACGAGGTGTACCGAGTCGAGGCCGACGATATGTACCTGGTGGGTACCTCGGAGGTGCCGCTGGCCGGGTTCCACGCCGACGAGATCCTCGACCTGTCGGACGGCCCGAAGCGCTACGCCGGCTGGTCGTCGTGCTTCCGCCGCGAGGCGGGCAGCTACGGCAAGGACACCAGGGGCATCATCCGGGTGCACCAGTTCGACAAGGTGGAGGGCTTCGTCTACTGCAGGCCGCAGGACGCCGAGGCCGAACACGAGCGGCTGCTGGGCTGGCAGCGCCAGATGCTCGCCCACATCGAGGTGCCGTACCGCGTCATCGACATCGCCGCAGGCGATCTCGGGTCCTCGGCCGCGCGCAAGTACGACTGCGAGGCCTGGGTGCCGACGCAGAACACCTACCGAGAGCTCACCTCGACGTCGAACTGCACGACGTTCCAGGCCCGCAGGCTCGGGGTGCGCTACCGCGACGAGAACGGCAAGCCGCAGACCGCGGCCACCCTCAACGGGACGCTGGCCACCACCCGCTGGCTGGTCGCGATCCTGGAGAACCATCAGCAGCCCGACGGCAGCGTGCGCGTGCCCGAGGCGCTGGTGCCCTACGTCGGAACCACCGTGCTGGAACCCAGGAGGAACACGTGATCGAACTCGACTTCGACGAACTGCGGACGTGGTTCGGATTCGGCGTGGCGGGGAACTTCGCCGGCCATCTCGAACAGGCCGGCGAGGCAGCAGATTTCGTCAACGTCGAATCCGAGGGCACCGCCCCTAAGGGCATCTTCCCTTGGTACGCACCGGGATCGGACACCTTCCTGGGTGAGTTCCCGCTGTCGCACGACGCCATCGACCTGCCGCAGAGCGACACCCCGCTGAACCTGCAGATCGAGCCGGAGGTGGCGCTGGCGTGCGAGGTGAGCTGGGCCGGTGACACCGTGGCGTCGCTGCGTCCGTTCGCGCTCGGCGCGTTCAACGACTGCTCGATCCGGCGGCCGAACGCCCCCAAGATCAGCTACAAGAAGAACTGGGGGCTGAACTCCAAAGGCGTTGCCCGGCAGTTCTTCGATATCGACGACCTGACACCGGACGGTCCGACCGCCACCCTGCGGCTGGGCTGCCACCTGCGCACCGCCGACGGCCAGGAGCACGATTACGGCGTGGACAGCCCGCTGCTGGGTTACTCGTACTACGGCGAGGTGCTGCTGGACTGGATCGTCGAGCGGCTGGCCAACCAGAAGGGCTCACCGCAGACCCCGCTCGAGGACGTCGGCGCGCTGATGGCGGCCAGCGGGCACCCCGGCCGGGTGCTGATCGGCATCGGCGCCACCAAGTACACCCCGTTGGGGGAGTCGACGTACCTGCAGCCCGGTGATCAGGCGGTGGTACGGGTCTATGACACCGCCGATGGCGCCAAATCCGAACTCGTGCAGACAGTTTCGTCCTAGACCATGACCGCTTCGGTGTCGCAGCTGTGGCGCTTTCCCGTCAAGTCGATGGGCGGCACCGCGGTGGATGCGGTCGCGGTCGACCGGCGCGGTGTGCACGCCGACCGGCTGTGGGCGGTCCGCGACCTCGACCACGACATCACCGCCTCGGCGCGCAGGATCCCCGCGCTGCTCGGCTTCTCGGCCCGCTACCGCGACGAGCCGGGCCCCGAGGCGGGTCCGGGCAACGCGCCGCCGGTGATCATCACCACCCCGGACGGCACCGAATTGTCCAGTGGTGACCCCGAAGTCGACAGCATGCTGTCCGACGCGCTGGGCCGGCGGGTGCGGCTCACCCCGCTGCCGCCCAGCCGGGACACCAGCCTGCACCGGCTCTCGGTCCGCCAGACCCGGGCCAACTATTCCCCCGCCGAGGTGCGCCGTGACTTCGGGCTCGCCGACACCGAGGCGCTGCCCGACACGTCGGTGTTCTCCACCAAGCAGGTGCTGACGCTGGCCCGGTTCGCCACGCCGCCGGGCACATTCGTCGATCTCAGCCCGGTGCACCTGGTCAGCACCACCAGCCTCACCTCGTTGTCGGAGGACGGCACCGGCTACGACGTGCGCCGGTTCCGGCCCAACGTGCTGATCGCACTCGACGTCTCCGGCAGCGGCTACCCGGAGGCGGACTGGGTCGGCGGTGAGGTCGAGATCGGTTCGGTCACCCTGCGCATCACCAACCCCACGATCCGCTGCGTGGTGCCGACCCGCCCCCAGCCCGGGATCGAGCTGGACCGCGGCCTGACCCGTCGGCTCGCCCAGCAGACCGACCGGTTCCTCGGCGTCTACGCCGAGGTGACCAGGTCCGGGGTGATCCGTGTCGGCGATCCGGTCCGGGTGCGGGAACCCTTGCCGCCCGGGGCGATCCGCGCGGCGAGCACCCGGGCGGGCCGGGCGGCGATGCGCGGGCTCCAGCGGGCGCTGGAAGCCACGGTGCTGCGCGAGCGCTAGCCGTCCTGCGCGGCCAGCAGTTCGGCGAGGACGACGACGAACTCGTCGGGGCGCGCGGGTGTGCACGCCGGGTGCGGGAACGTCCCCTCGACGTCGAGGGTGACCAGCGTCGATTTCAGCGGCCGGCTCACGTCCAGTGGCAGCCAGCGCTGCAGATCCGTACTGCCCCAGATGCGGAACCGCTGCAGCAGGTACCCGAGCGGACTGACCCGGTAGCCGCGGATGTCGCGCAGTGGGATGACCTTCGACGTGCCGGACGGGAAGTGGTAGCGGCGCAGCGTGAGGGCCTCGCGGTCCAACTGGATCTGGCCGTCGTCGTAGAACAGTGGCGTGCTCACGTCGGTCGGGACCGCAGCTCGTGCCCCTTGGAGGTCAGGCACCTGCCGCTGCGCAGATCCCACTGCCACCCGTGCAGATTGCAGGTCAGCGTGCTGTCCTCGACGACGCCGAACTTGGACAGGTCGGCCTTCAGGTGCGGGCAGCGGCGCTGGATCTCCCAGCCGTCCACGGTGATCGAGGAGGTGTCGTCGTGCGCCTCGGCGAACCAGCCGTCGGCGTAGGCGATCCGCTCGTCGGTCAGGCACTTGAAGAACGTGTACAGGTACTCGTTGTAGCCGCCGACCCGCCAGGCCCGGAACCGGGTGGACAGGAAGATGGTGTTCACCCAGTCGGGCTCCCTGTCGCGCAGCACGGTGCGCACCAGCTCCGGTGCGATCTCGAAGCCGTACCGGAACTTCTCGTCCGGAACTGCTTCCCGCACAGCGCGTTTCGGGAAGTCCAACACCACCGTCTCGGGCCCCAGGCGCAGCTCGACCGGGTAGCCGATGCCGTCGCAGATCTGGTCGCTGGCGAGCATCACCGGCTCGAACAGCTCGCGCAGCGGCTCCAGCAGCGGCTCGCCGGTCGCGGCCGCCCAGCTCGCCTTCTCGGCCGCGATGACCGGGGCCATCCGCTCAGCGAATGCGGCGATGTAGTCGGCCTTGCCGGTGGTGAAGATCGCCTCGACCTCGGCCTCGGGGACCGGGTGGGTCAGCGAATTCAGTTGCGAGCCGGTGAAATCCGCGGTCGAGCCAGGGATCAACAGCAGCCCGCCGTCGTGGCCGTGGCTGCGCATCTGGTCCAGGAACACCATCTGGTCGGGGAAGATGTTGGCCGGGTCGCCGTGGTCGTCGTTGAGGTGGCGCAGCTCGGGGTCCAGGAAGCACGGCGGACCGGCCGACGGGATCACCCAGGTGGCGCCCACCTGCGCGATGTACTGCCGGCAGCGGTCCATCTGGCGCTGCCGCTTCTGGATGCCGAACGCCTCCTTGGCCCGGGCCGGCATGTCGTAAACCATCGGGTACCAGATGGCGCCCGAGTACTGCAGCATGTGCACGTCGACCTGGCCGAAGTCGACGGCCAGCACGTCCAGGTCCACCGGGCGGGCGTCGTTCATGTTGAACGCGACGGTGTCGCCGTCGTCGACCACCAGCCCCGAGTCCCCGATGGGGCCGTCGGCCGGTGCCCGCAGCGCGATGATCATCACCTCGAGGTCACCCTTGGGGCCGCTGACCCGGTGCTTGACCGAGTCGGTGGTCTCGAAGAACCGGCGGAAACCCAGCTTCTCCAGCTCGCGCCGCAGATCCGGGACCGGGAAGTCCGGCAGCAGCACCACGGCGTCCTTGTTGACGTGCGCGCGCAGGTTCTGCGGGTCGAAATGGTCCTTGTGCAGGTGGCTGACGTAGAGATAGTCCACGTCACCCAGCGCGGCCCAGTCGAGTGCGGTGTTGTCCGGGAACGGGAACCAGGAGGCGAAGTACGCCGGGTTCACCCACGGGTCGCACAGGATGCTCCCGGCCTTGGTGTCGATGCGGAAGCCCGCGTGCCCGACGCTGGTGACCTGCACAAATACCCCTTCTCGTGATGTGTTGTCCGCCTTGCAGCTTAGCCGGGCGCGACGGGCTCGTCGTTCCACAGCGCGCGGTAGACGGCGATGCGGTCGCGATCCGGCGCCACCCCGTAGGCGTCGAGCAGCACGGCCTCCCAGGCTGAGGAGCCGTCCCCGGCGACCGGGAAGTTCCAGTCCAGCGACATCGTCGCGACGGCCAGGTCGGCCCACCGGTCGGCGACGCCCAGGTCGCCGAGGTCGACGTGCCCGGCGCAGCTGCCGTCGTCGGCCATCAGCGTGTTGGGTGCGCAGGCGTCGCCGTGGCACACCACCAGCCGGTCCGGCGGCGCCGCGGCACCCACCCAGGACGGCGGGCCGAACGGGCAGTCGGGCACCGGCAGCGCGTCGTGCAGCCCGCGCAGCCCGGCCCCGATCGCCGCGGCGGCGGTCTCCGGGTGCTCGGACCACAAGGGGTCCACCGCCGAGCGCCCCGGTACCGCGGCGGTGTGCAGCCAACCCGGTCCAGCGCCCAGCACCGCAGGCACCGGCGTGTACGCCCGCGCCCAGCGCAGCCGCGGCACCTCCGCGGCCAGCAGGTGGGCGAACTCGCCGGGGTAGGACTTGACGTACTCGGTGGGCGGCGCTGTCCCGATCGCGAACGTCACCCCGCCGAGCTCGTTGACCCACACCGCCGTCACCGGCCGGTCCCCGGCGAGCGCGGCGACCACCGGCGGGATCGGCTGCGGTGCCCGGGGTGCGCTCATGGATCAGTTCCCCTCTCGCTCATCCGGCCGGCGCCGGAGCACTACGCTGGCGGCTGTGGAACCGGTATACGGCACCGTCATCCAGCTCGCCCGGCTGGTGTGGCGGGTTCAGGGGCTGAAGTTCACCGTGACCGGGGTGGAGAACCTGCCGCGCACCGGCGGCGCGGTCATCGCGATCAACCACACCAGCTACTTCGACTTCACCTTCGCCGGCCTGCCGGCCTACCGTCAGCACCTCGGCCGCAAGGTGCGGTTCATGGCGAAGAAAGAGGTCTTCGACAACAAGATCACCGGCCCGATCATGCGCAGCCTGCGGCACATCGAGGTGGATCGCGACAGCGGCGCCGCGTCCTTCGACGCGGCCTGCCGCAAACTCCAGGAGGGCGAGTTCGTCGGCGTCTACCCGGAGGCCACGATCAGCCGCAGCTTCGAGATCAAGGAGTTCAAGTCCGGCGCCGCCCGGATGGCGATCGCCGCCGGGGTGCCGATCGTGCCGCACATCGTGTGGGGCGCGCAGCGGATCTGGACCAAGGGCCATCCCAAGAAGATGTGGCGGCCCAAGGTGCCGATCTCGATCGCGGTCGGGACGCCGATCGAGCCGACGCTACCCGCCCCGGAGCTCACCGCGCTGCTGCACTCCCGGATGCAGCACCTCCTCGAGCAGGTGCAGGACGCCTACGGCCCGCATCCCCCCGGCGAGTTCTGGGTGCCGCACCGCCTCGGCGGGGGAGCGCCGACGCTGGCCGAGGCCAACCGCATGGACGCCGAGGAAGCCCTGCAGAAAGCCCAGGCCAGGGCCGCCCGGCAGGCCGAGCCACCGACCACCGAGGCGCCGGGGTAGCTCGGATGGAACCGGTCTTCCGCACGCTGGAGATCGCCGCGACAGTTGCGGTCAAGGCCACCGGGACGACGATCACCTATCGCGGACTCCACCACCTTCCCGCCAGCGGTGGCGCGGTCGTGGCGATCAACCACACCGGCTACGTCGACTGGCTGCCCGCGGCGCTGGCGGCCATGCACCGGGGCCGCCGGATGCGGTTCATGATCAAGGCCGAGATGGGGCAGATCCGCAGCGTCGGCTGGTTGATCCGGCACACCGGCACGATCCCGGTGGACCGGCAGGCCGGCGCCGGCGCCTACGCCGCCGCGGTGACCGCGCTGCGCCGCGGCGAGATCGTCGGCGTCTATCCCGAGGCGACCATCAGCCGCAGCTTCGAGCTCAAGGAGTTCAAGACCGGCGCGGCCCGGATGGCGCTGGAGGCGCAGGTCCCGATCGTGCCGCTGATCGTCTGGGGGGCGCAGCGACTGTGGACGAAGGATCATCCGAAGTCTTTGGGCCGCAACAAGATCCCGATAACCGTGGCGGTCGGAGAGTCGATCGCCCCCACCGGCACCGTCGACGAGCTGCTCGTCGCGATGCGCGAGGAGATGAGTGAATTGCTGCACGGCGCGCAGGCTGGCTACACCCACCCGCCGGGGGCGTTCTGGGTGCCGCGACGGCTGGGGGGATCGGCGCCGACGCCGGCCGAGGCCAGGGTGCTCGACGAGAAAGAGCTGGCCGAGCGGGCCCGCAGGCGGGCCGAGCGCGGATGACGACACCACGCAGCGGTGGCGTGCCTGTACTGATCGCCACCGACGTCGACGGCACGCTGCTCGACGACGACGAGAAGATCACCGCGCGGACCCGCGCCGCGGTGCGCGCGGCCGTCGACGCCGGCACACAGTTCGTGCTCGCCACCGGGCGCCCGCCCCGCTGGGTCGCCCCCGTGGTCGACCAGCTCGGATTCGCCCCGATGGCGGTGTGCGCCAACGGGGCTGTGGTCTACGACCCGGCGACCGACCGCATCATCTCGGCGCGGACGTTGTCGGCCGACGTGCTCGCCGAGCTGGCCGAGATCGCCGCGCGGGTGATCCCCGGCGCGGGGCTGGCCGTCGAGCGGGTCGGCAACAGCGCGCACGACGCCGCCACCCCGCAGTTCGTCAGCTCGCCGGGCTACGAGCACGCGTGGCTCAACCCGGACAACACCGAGGTCTCGATCGAGGATCTGCTCAGCGCGCCCGCGGTGAAGTTGTTGATCCGCAAGGCCGGTGCGCGCAGCGCCGACATGGCGGCCGAGCTGGCCAAGCACATCGGCATCGAGGGCGACCTCACCTACTCGACCAACAACGGGCTGGTGGAGATCCTCCCGCTGGGGATCAGCAAGGCCACCGGCATCGAGGAGGTGGCCCGCCCGCAGGGCATCGACGCGTCCGGGATCGTCACGTTCGGGGACATGCCCAACGACGTGCCGATGCTGGACTGGGCCGGGCTGGGGGTGGCCATGGGCAACGCGCACCCCGAGGCGATCGCCGCCGCCGACGAGGTGACGGCCACCAATGCCGACGACGGTGTGGCGCAGGTGCTCGAGCGTTGGTGGCCGTAGCGCCTTCGGTGTGCCGAGTCAGGAAACCACAGGGCTCATCACCTCGAACACCGCGGCGGTGAGCTCCTCGGCGCTGGCTGACAACAGTGCCTTGACCACTCGCGTGTTCTCGTCGGCGAGCACCTCGAAGGCACCGGAGGCGACGCCGGCGTAGGACTGCTCGACGACGCTGGACGGGCTGACCTTGGGCATGTCCCAGGCCGCGGACATCGCGGTGTCGATCAACCCGACGAGCACCCCTGTCACCGTCGTGCCCTGTGCCGCCAACGAGGTGCGCAGCGCGTTCGTCGCCGACCACGCGGCCGCCTTGGACGTCGCGTACGCCGTCGGCAACGGGAGCCAAGCCGACAGGGACAGCACGTTGAGCATCGCCCCGCCGCCGTTGGCGGCCAGTACCGGCGCGAAGGCCTTGGCCACCCGGACCGTGCCGAAGAAGTTGGTCTCGAAGATCTGCCGGACGAGCTCCTCGTCCGCGGTCAGGATCGACTGGTCATCGGTGGGGGCGATGGCGGCGTTGTTGACCAGCAGGTCGACGTCGGACGCGACGGCGGCCGCCGCGACGACGGATGTCGCGTCGGTCAGGTCGAGGGTCAGGGGCACGACGCGGGCATCCTCCCAGGCCCGGGGTCGGCGCGCGGTGGCGTAGACCCGCTGGGCGCCCCCGCCCAGGGCCTGCCGCACGAACTCCTCCCCGAGACCGCCGTTGGCCCCGGTCACCAGCACCGTCCTTCCGTCCAGTCGCTCTGTCATGTCCGCTCCTCGCCTCGCGTCAGGGTTAAATGGGGAAGGTCCCCACCTCGGATAAGTGGGGATAGTCCCCGTTTATTCCGGCGAGGAGTGGACTCGATGGCGCAAGCCCCCGCGCGGCGGCTGCGGGCCGATGCCCGGCGGAACCGGGACGCCATCCTGCGGGCGGCGCGGGAGGCGTTCGCGAGCCAGGGCATCTACGCGCCCATCGACGGCATCGCCACCGCGGCCGGGGTCGGCAACGCGACGCTCTACCGGAACTTCCCGACCCGCGACGACCTGCTCTCCGCGGTCATCGAGGACAGCGTGCGCGAGCTGCTGGGCACCGCCGACGCGTTGGACCGTGACCTCGAACCCGAGATGGCATTGCGCGAATGGCTGTACCACCTGGTCTGGGCACTGCGGAGCTGGCACGACCTGCCCACCTGCATCGCCACCGCGTACGGCGACCGCGATTCGCCCGTGCAGGAGGTGCTGATCGCCCTGACCGACCGCACCGGCAGGTTCCTCGACCGGGTGCGCCGCGACGGTGTCGGGGCCGACGGGGTCAGCGCGGACGATGTCTTCCAACTCGCCACCGCCCTGTCATGGGCGGTGGACCGGTTCGGCGACGACCAGCAGCGCGCTCGGGCTCGGGTGGACCTGGCCACGGCGGGTCTGTTCAGGCGGCGCAGACGGGATTGAGAAGGACGGACCGGGGAATAGCGTCGAGGGGCATCGGGTTCCCCGATCAGGACTGGGCTCGACGGAGGAGTGCACATGAAGTTCGGGATCTCCACGTTCGTCAACGACGACACCATCGACCCTGTGACGCTGGCCCGGGCGATCGAGGAGCGTGGGTTCGACGCGCTGACCATCGCCGAGCACACCCACATCCCCGCCAGCAGGGAGACCCCGTACCCGGCCGGGGGCGAGCTGCCCGACGTCTACTACAAAACGCTCGATCCCTTCGTCACGCTGGCCGCGGCCGCCGCGGTGACCTCGAGCATCCAGTTGATCACCGGGATCACGCTGCTCATCCAGCGCGACCCGATCATCACGGCCAAGGAGGCCGCCAGCATCGACCTGCTCTCCGGCGGCCGGTTCGGCTTCGGCGTCGGGGCGGGGTGGAACATCGAGGAGATGCGCAACCACGGCACCGATCCGCGCACCCGCGGCGCGCTGCTGGACGAACGCATCGAGGCGATCAAAGCGCTGTGGACCAGCGAGCCCGCCGAATACCACGGCCGCTACGTCGATTTCGACGCGTCCTATCTGCGGCCCAAGCCGGTGCAGAGCCCGCACCCGCCGATCCTGATCGGCGGTGACTCCGATGCCACCGTCAAGCGCATCGTGCGCCACGGCGCCGGGTGGATGTCCAACCCGCTGCCGGTCCCGCGGTTGACCAAACGCATCGAGCAGATTCGGCAGGCCACCGACCGCGATGTCCTGTTGACCACGTTCGGCACACCGGTCAAGGCCAACTACTGGCAGGCGCTGGAGGAACTCGGCTACCGCCAGGCCAACCTGCTGCTGCCGAGCGTCCCGCGCGACGAGTCGCTGCGGTTGCTCGACGACTACGCCAAGGTCGTCGCCGACTATCGCGGCTGAGCCACGGATCGGGCCGGATCAGGCCGGGTTGATCGGCGGGGTGAAACGCTCCAGCTGGATCGGTGCGAGTTCCAGTGCGGGCGGCGGCAATTCGACCGGGACGCCGTCGATGACCCGGGTCACGGTGCCGTGCTCGCGGTCGAAGTTCAGCGTGCCGTGCTGGAAGTTCTGCACGATCCACAGCGGTTCGGGGATCTCGCCGCTGGTCGGCAGACCGAGCGCGCCGCGCTCGAAACCCAATGAGCCCCACGCCCGGTAGATCTCCCCGGTCACCGGTTCGGCCCCGCTCTCCGGGGACCAGTAGACGGCGCCGTGCTCGAACGTGACGTAGCGGGTGCTGCCCTCGCCGGCAGCCTCCGGGGAGGTGGGCCGGCCCAGGTAGCTGTTCATCCCGCCGAGGGATTCCCATTTGGTGTGGATCGCCCCGCCGCGCAGTGATTCGGCCAGCTGCTCGGGGCCCGGCGGATCGTTGAACCGGGCGGCGATGTCGCGGATGTGGCCCATCAGCGCGTACGCCGCGTTGCCCGGGCATTCGGTGGCGCCGACGTCGCGGTGGGTGAAGATGGTCGGCAGCGCCGGCGACGAGCCGAACGGGAACTTGGTGAACGAGCCGCCCTCGCTGGGCAATACGACGGTGCCCAGCGGATCGACCCCGGCCTGGCCCAGCACCCAGCCGAGCAGCCGTCCGGTGTTGCGCAACTGGATCGGGGTCGGGGGCACCACGTCGAAGTTGCCGAGCATCGCCACGCCCCAGGTGTTGTGGTTGAAGCCACCGGTGTGGGCGCCCTCGACGGGCCGGGTCATGCCGCCCGCGCGCCCCTCGAACACCTGCCCGTACTTGTCCACCAGCGCGTTGTAGGCGATGTCGCACCAGCCCAGCGTGCGGGTGTGGTACTCGAAGATCGACCGGATGATGCCCGCCGAATCCTCGGGGGCGTAGTCGTTGCTGCCCGCGGTGTGGTGCACGACGCCGGCCTGGATCCTGTTGTCGTAGCGCGGTTCTCCGCACCGCATCGCCTCGTCGGCGCCCCACTGGGCGCGGTTGATGATGTGCGGCGGGGCGCCGGGCGGGGTGGCGGCGTTGGGCATCGGCAGGTCCACCGGGGCCTGAGGCGGGCTGATCAACACCGCCGTGATGTTCTGCCCGAACGGCTGCTCGACGGTGGCGGGCCGGTACCCGAGCCCGGGGTCGGCATCAGTGCCGGCGGCAGCGCCGGTATCGGCGGGGGCGGTGGTGGGGGCCTCGGGCGGGCGGGTGACCGCGATCTGCACGGTGTCGGTGCGCCCGACGAACACCGGCTCGGTGCCGCGCGGCCCGGGCAGGTCGGCACCGACGCCGTCCATCGGCTCGGCGTCGTACCACGGTCCCCAGGACCCGTCGGCCTGCTTCGCGCGCACCCTGGCCGTCGTGCCGGTCAGGTCCTGGGACGTCAGCGCCACGATCGAGAACGGGGTGTCCTGGTGGATCTCGCGGATCGTCTCGCCGCCGCCGAGCCCGGCCAGCGGTTCCTGCACCACATGCGGCGCGGCGCTCTGCGGTGACGGCGAGTCCTCTCGCGGTATGCCGGAGAGCGCCCACGGCAGCAGCGCCACCGTCGCCACCAGTGCGGTGACCAGCGCCGACGGCGCCCGACGGGGATACAGCACGGACTGATGTTACTGATGTGTCAGCTGTTACTGCTGTTACGACACGGCCCGGGGTCGGGTCCAACCGGTCCGCGCACCGCAACGGCACCGCAGAGCGTGCTGGCGCTTCTGCGGTGCCGTCTGGCGGCAAGATCGCGGGGTTCTCAGGCTCCGGCGGCCGCTGCGGCTTCGGCGGCGGCAGGTACCGCCGCCGCGGCGGGCGCGACGGGCGGGACCGGCGGCTTGACCGCCGACATGATCGCCGGCATCAGCACGCCCTTGAGCAGATCGATGGCCTCACCGGCGCCCAGCTGGTTGGCCGCGCTGGTCAGATCGCCGAGCAGGCCGCCGCTGCTGGAGGCCACCGGCGCGGTGGCGGCCAGCGACGGGTCGCCCAGGATCGGGTACGAGCCCAGCGCAGGATCCAGCCCGATGGGCGCCGAGATCGGCACCTCGCCGGGCAGGCCCGACGTGGAGATCGGCAGCGCGCCCAGCGCGGGATCGGTCAGCGCGGGCGGGGTCGACAGCCCCGGTGTGGTCAGGCTGGGCGTGGTGAGGCCAGGCGTCGTGAGCCCTGGCGTGGTCAGGCCGGGCGTGCTCACCTCGGGGGTGGTCAGCCCGGGGGTGGCGGCCGACGGTGTGGTCAGGCCCGGTGTGGTCAGCCCCGGACTGGCCAGCGCGGGATCGGTCAGCGCCGGCGCTGCGGGCGTGGTCAGCCCGGGCGTCAGGCCCGCCGGGCTGGTCAGCGCGGGGTTGGTGAGCGCGGGGTTGGCCAGGCCGGGATCGGTCAGCGACGGCATGGCCGACGGGGTCAGCCCCAGGCTCGGCGAGGCCAGGCCCGGCGTGAGCGTGGTCGCCGGGGTCGAGCCCGACCCGGTGAGCAGGCCCGTCGGCATCGGGGGCAGGTTGATGCCGAACTGGGACAGCCCCTGGGACAGGGCGTTCATCAGCTCGGCGGGCAGATCGGTGATGCTGGCCGCCTGCACGAACTGCCGGTGCTGCGGGGCACCTTCGGGCGCGGCTGAGAGTTCGGACACGGCAATGACTGCAACTGGACTTGCGACTGCCAGAGCGGCGACCGTGCTCAAGGCTGTCGAGAGCCTGCGTCGACGTCGGTTCGGCACGAAAGTCTCCTCAATATCTGGACGTGAAGTTCGCTATCGCTACCTGGAGCAGGAGCGTGAATCTGCGTACAGCGTCGATGGTACTGATGTGGCTATTGGGACTAATGTGACGATGCGGAATTGTGAGCTAATTGCGACCTGGCGCGCTCGGCCGACGCGGGGGTCGGCGCCGTGGTCGGATACCCTTGCTGCCGATGACAGCTCCTTTCGACCTCTTCGTCGTCGGCTCCGGCTTTTTCGGCCTCACGGTCGCCGAACGGGTGGCGACCCAGCTGGACAAGCGGGTGCTGGTCATCGAGCGCCGACCGCACATCGGCGGCAACGCGTACTCCGAACCGGAACCGCAGACCGGCATCGAGGTGCACAAATACGGCGCCCACCTGTTCCACACCTCCAACAAGCGGGTGTGGGACTACGTCCGCCAGTTCACCGACTTCACCAACTACCAGCACCGCGTCTTCGCGCTGCACGACGGCCAGGCCTACCAGTTCCCGATGGGGCTGGGCCTGGTGAGCCAGTTCTTCGGCCGGTACTTCACCCCCGATGAGGCCCGCGCCCTGATCAAGGAGCAGGCCAGCGAGATCGCCACCGCCGACGCGAAGAACCTCGAGGAGAAGGCCATCTCCCTGATCGGCCGCCCGCTCTACGAGGCGTTCGTCAAGCACTACACCGCCAAGCAGTGGCAGACCGACCCCAAGCAGCTGCCCGCGAGCAACATCACCCGGCTGCCGGTGCGCTACACCTTCGACAACCGGTACTTCAACGACACCTACGAGGGCCTGCCCGTCGACGGTTACACCACGTGGCTGGAGAACATGGCCGCCGACGACCGGATCGAGGTGCGACTGGACACCGACTGGTTCGACGTGCGCGACGAACTGCGCCGAGAGTCCCCGTCGGCACCGGTCGTCTACACCGGCCCGCTGGACCGCTACTTCGGGTACGCCGAGGGCCGGCTGGGCTGGCGCACGCTGGATTTCGAGCTCGAGGTGTTGCCGACCGGGGACTTCCAGGGCACCCCGGTGATGAACTACAACGACGCCGACGTGCCGTTCACCCGCATCCACGAGTTCCGGCACTTCCACCCCGAGCGGACCTACCCCGACGACAAGACCGTCATCATGCGGGAGTACTCGCGCTTCGCCGAGAACGACGACGAGCCCTACTACCCGATCAACACCGAAGCCGACCGGGCCCTGCTCGGCGCCTACCGTGCGCGGGCCCGTGCGGAGACGGCATCATCGAAGGTGCTCTTCGGCGGACGCCTCGGCACCTATCAGTACCTGGACATGCATATGGCGATCGCCAGCGCGCTGAACATGTACGACAACACCCTCGCGCCGCACCTGCGCGACGGCGCGCCGCTGGCCGACCCCGACACAGAAAGCACCCAGCCATGAGTGAGATCCCGTCCGGCGCGCTCGCGGCGGGCCAGTCCCGGGCGGTCAGCCTGCTGGCCCGCGTCATCCTGCCGCGGCCCGGTGAGCCCCTCGACGTCCGCAAGCTCTACATCGAGGAATCGGACACCAACGCCAGGCGCGCCCACGCACCGACGCGCACCGAGCTCGAGGTCGGCGCCGAGTCCGAGGTGTCGTTCGCCACCTACTTCAACGCGTTCCCGGCCAGCTACTGGCGCCGGTGGTCGTCGCTGGACTCGGTGGTGCTGCGCGTCGAGCTGACCGGCAGCGCACGCGTCGACGTCTACCGGTCCAAGTCCACCGGGGCCCGGATCACCGTCGGCGGGGCGCCGATATCGAGTGCCGACGACGCCACCCCCGCGGTGGTGGAGTTCGAGATCGAGCTCGCGCCGTTCGAGGACGGCGGCTGGATCTGGTTCGACATCACCACCGACGCGTCGTCGCGGTTGCGCAGCGCCGGCTGGTACGCGCCCACCGAGGCGCCGGGCCGGGCCAACATCGCCGTCGGCATCCCCACCTTCAACCGGCCGGCCGACTGCGTCAACGCCTTGGCGGCGCTGACGTCGGATCCGTTGGTGGACAAGGTGATCGGTGCGGTGATCGTCTCCGACCAGGGCACCAGCAAGGCTAAGGACCACCCCGGGTTCGAGGCGGCGGCCGCCGCGTTGGGCAACCGGCTGGCCATCCACGACCAGCCCAACCTGGGCGGCTCCGGCGGCTACAGCCGGGTGATGTACGAGGCGCTGAAGAACACCGACTGCGAGCAGATCCTGTTCATGGATGACGACATCCGCATCGAGCCGGACTCGATCCTGCGGGCGCTCGCGCTCAACCGGTTCGCCAAGTCCCCGACGCTGGTCGGCGGCCAGATGCTCAACCTGCAGGAGCCCTCACACCTGCACGTGATGGGCGAGATGGTCGACTCGGCGAACTTCATGTGGACCAACGCGGTCAACACCGAGTACGACCACAACTTCGCCAAGTACCCGCTCAACGACGAGGAGCACGAGCGCAGCAGGCTGCTGCACCGCCGCGTCGACGTCGACTACAACGGCTGGTGGATGTGCATGATCCCGCGGCAGGTCGCCGAGGAGCTGGGCCAGCCGCTGCCGCTGTTCATCAAGTGGGACGACGCCGACTACGGGCTGCGGGCGGGCGAGCACGGCTATCCCACCGTGACGCTGCCGGGCGCGGCGATCTGGCACATGGCCTGGAGCGACAAGGACGACGCGATCGACTGGCAGGCCTACTTCCACCTGCGTAACCGGCTGATCGTCGCGGCCCTGCACTGGGACGGCAACGTCCGCGGGCTGATCGCCAGCCATCTCAAGGCCACCATCAAACACCTGCTGTGCCTTGAGTATTCGACCGTCGCCATCCAGAACAAGGCGATGGACGATTTCCTGGCCGGCCCGGAGAACCTGTTCGAGATCCTGGAATCGGCGCTGCCGCAGGTGCGCGCCCTGCGTGCGGAGTTCCCCGATGCGGTGGTGCTGCCGAGCGCCACCGTTCTGCCGACGCCGTCGGACAAGCGGTGGCGCAAGAAGGTCAGCATCCCGGTCGGCCCGGTGGCCATCTCCTGGCGGCTGCTGCGCGGGGTCGCCCACCAGCTGCGCCCGCACGACCCCGAACATCACCGGCGCCCGCAGATCAACGTCGCAACCCAGGATGCCCGCTGGTTCTCGCTGAGCAAGGTCGACGGCGTCACCGTCACCACCGCCGACGGCCGCGGTGTGGTGTACCGGCAGCGGGACCGGGAGAAGATGTTCGAGCTGCTGCGTGAGTCGCTCAAGCGTCAGGCGTTGCTGGCCCGTAAGTTCAACCGTATGCGCAGGGTGTACCGCGATGCGCTGCCGACGTTGACGAGCAAGCAGCGCTGGGAGGGCGTGTTGTTGGAGTCCGCCTCCGGTCCGGGCGCCGGACGTGGCTGACGGCCCCCGCGGCGAAGACGCCGCGCTGGTTGCGGTGCAGGCCGCGGTGGCCGGCCGGCCCGGGGTGCTGCCACTGGCCCGGGGCCTTTCGCATTTCGGGGAACACAGCCTGGGCTGGCTGGTGCTGGCCGCACTCGGTGCGCTGCTGCGCCCTCGCCGGCGCCGCGATTTCGTCGTCGCCGGGGTGGGCGCGTTCGCCGCGCACGCCGCCGCCGTCGTCATCAAGCGGGTGGTCCGCCGGGAACGCCCGCACCACCCGGCGATCGCGGTCAACGTCGGCACGCCGAGCCGGCTGAGCTTCCCGTCGGCGCACGCCACCTCGACCACCGCGGCGGCGGTGCTGCTGGCCCGGCCCACCGGGTGGCCGCTGCCCGCGCTGGTGGTCCCGCCGATGGCGTTGTCCCGCATGGTTCTCGGCGTGCACTACCCCAGCGATGTGCTGACCGGTATCGCGGTCGGCGCGGTGGTGGGGAAGGCGGTCGCGGCGGTGGCGAACGCCACCGCCGACCGAGGGCAGGAAGGACGGCCCCGATGAGCACTTCCCAGGTCGGCCAGGACGCCGGCTCCACCGCCGGGCCGCCCAAGAGCCTGGCCGCCGGCATCGTCAAGGCGCTGCGGCCCCGGCAGTGGGTGAAGAACGTCCTGGTGTTCGCCGCACCGGTGGCCGCGCTGGGCGACGAACGCTACGCCTACGACTACCGCGAAGTGCTGATCAAGGTGGCGCTGGCGTTCGTGGTGTTCAGCCTGGCCGCCTCCAGCGTCTACCTCGTCAACGACGCCCGCGACGTCGAGGCCGACCGGGCGCATCCGACCAAGCGGTTCCGGCCGATCGCCGCCGGGGTGGTGCCCGAGACGCTGGCGTACGTGCTGGCTGCCGTGCTGGGCGCGGCCTCGCTGGTGATCTCGTGGCTGGTCACCCCGAACCTGGCGCTGGTGATGGCCATCTACATCGCCATCCAGCTGGCCTACTGCTTCGGGCTCAAACACCAGCCCGTCATCGATATCTGCATCGTCTCGTCGGGCTTCCTGATCCGCGCCATCGCCGGTGGTGTCGCCGCGGATGTACCGCTGTCGCAATGGTTCCTGCTGCTGATGGCGTTCGGCTCGCTGTTCATGGCGGCCGGCAAGCGCTACGCCGAACTGCAGCTGGCCGAACGCACCGGCGCCAAGATCCGTAAATCACTGGAGAGCTACACCAGCTCCTATCTGCGGTTCGTCTGGACGCTGTCGGCGACCGCGCTGGTGTTGTGTTACGGGCTGTGGGCGTTCGAACGCGACAACCTGGCCGCGCTGGCCGTCGAGGGCGCCCGCACCAACGCCTCGTGGTATGCGGTGACGATCGTGCCCTTCACGATCGCGATCCTGCGCTACGCCGTCGACGTCGACGGCGGTCTGGCCGGTGAACCCGAGGAGATCGCGCTCAAGGACCGGGTGCTGCAGCTGTTGGCTCTGGCTTGGATCGGAACCGTCTGTGCCGCAGTCTTCCTCAGCTGAGACCGGGATCGCCGCGGCGGCGGGCCGGCTGCCCGGTTGGCCCGCGTTCCGCTACGACATCTCGGTGCGCGTCAGCCTCTGGGTCAGTGTGGCGGTGGTGGCCGCGCTGTTCGGCTGGGGTGCCTGGCAGCGCCGCTGGATCGCCGACGACGGCCTGATCGTACTGCGCACGGTGCGGAACCTGTTGGCGGGCAACGGTCCCGTGTTCAACGCCGGGGAACGCGTGGAGGCCAACACCTCGACCGTGTGGTCGTACCTGGTCTATCTCGGCGCGCTGGTGTCCGGATCGGCACGGCTCGAGTACGTGGTGCTGACCCTGGCCCTGGTGCTCAGCGTGCTCGGGATGGTGCTGGTGATGCTGGGCACCGCCCGGCTGTACGCGCCGAGCCTGACCGGGCGCCGCGCGCTGCTGTTGCCGGCGGGGGCACTGGTCTACATCGCGGTGCCGCCGGCCCGTGACTTCGCCACCTCCGGTCTCGAAAACGGTTTGGTGCTGGCCTATTTGGGTTTGCTGTGGTGGATGATGGTGTGCTGGTCACAGGGGCTGCGCCAGCGGCCGACCACCCGGGCCTTCGACACCACGCTGGCGGTGGTGGCCGGGCTCTCGGTGCTGGTGCGTCCCGAGCTGGCACTCATCGGCGGCGGGGCACTGGTGATGATGCTCATCGCGGCGCCGGACTGGCGTCGGCGCGCACTGGTCGTGGTGGCCGGCGGCCTGCTGCCGGTGGGCTACCAGATCTTCCGCATGGGCTACTACGGGCTGATCGTCCCCGGCACCGCGCTGGCCAAGGACGCCTCGGGCGCCAAGTGGGACCAGGGCCTGGTCTATCTGGCCAACTTCAACCAGCCGTACCTGTTGTGGGCGCCCGCGGTGCTGCTGATCGGCCTCGGCGTCATGGTGATGCTGCTGCGCGGGCGGCCGGCCTGGGTGAACCGGCGCGGCCCCGCCGGGTCGCGGTGGTTCGCCCGCGCGATCCGCAGCCCGCAGTCGGTGGTGCTGTTCATGCTGGTCAGCGGTTTGCTGCAGGCCGTGTACTGGATCCGGCAGGGCGGCGACTTCATGCACGGCCGGGTGCTGCTGACCCCGCTGTTCTGTGTGCTGGCGCCGGTGTCGGTGATTCCGCTGATGCTGCCGGACCGGTCCCGGATGGCCCGCGGCGCCGGCTACCTGTACGCCGGGGCCACCGCGCTGCTGTGGGCGGCGGTGGCCGGCTGGGCGCTCTGGGCGGCGAATGCACCCGGCATGGGCGCCGACGCCACCCGGGTGACGTACACCGGCATCGTCGACGAGCGCCGGTTCTACGCGCAGGCCACCGGCCATGCGCATCCGCTGACCGCCGCGGACTACCTGGACTACCCGCGGATGCGGGCGGTGCTGACCGCCATCGACAACACCCCCGACGGTGCGCTGCTGCTGCCGTCGGGCAACTACGACCAATGGGATGTGGTGCCCGCCTACCCGCCGCCACCGGATGTCCGGCCCGGCACGTACAACGGGCCGCACACCGTCTTTTTCACCAACCTCGGCATGCTGGGCATGAACGTCGGCCTGGATGTGCGGGTGATCGACCAGATCGGTCTGGCAAACCCACTGGCGGCGCACACCGCCCGCATCGAGGACGGCCGCATCGGCCACGACAAGAACCTCTTCCCGGACTGGGCGGTGGCCGAGGGGCCGTTCCTCAAGGAGCCGCCCTACATCCCGACCTATCTGGACGAGGACTGGATCCGGCAGGCCGAGGCGGCGCTGCAGTGCCCCGACACCGTCGCGGTGCTCAACGCGATCCGCGCCCCGATGGGGCCGCGGCGGTTCCTGTCGAACCTGATGCACTCCTTCGAGTTCACCAGCTACCGGATCGACCGGGTGCCCCGCTACGAGCTGGAGCGATGCGGGCTCCCGGTGCCCGAGCCGGTGCACCCGCCCTACACCGGACTGCCCGCCACCGGGCCCTAGCCGAAGCACCCAGAACGAGCCTCAGAAGTTCCCTCAGAAGTCCTCAGAAGACACAGCATCCGCCGGCGATTTGTTGCCGCACAGGTTTTTCTGATTTCGTAACGCTGCAGCCATGTCGGTCAGATAGGGCATGTGGGGGCCGCGACCTGCGGCGAAGAGAGATCGCCACAAAGGTGTGGTTGACTACACGGGCAACGTGGCCAGATGCCGGGGGACACCGCCGGCCCGTTGACGCTCACGACAGATGGGAAAGACACAAGCATGAAGTTCGTTGGGAAGCTGCGCGCAGCCAGGATGTGGCGACGGCTCACGGTGGCGGCCCTGGTGGCCGTCGTGCTGCCCGGCCTGGTCAGCGCCGTCGGCGGCACGGCCACCGCGGGGGCTTTCTCTCGTCCCGGGTTGCCGGTGGAGTACCTGATGGTGCCGTCGGCCGGGATGGGACGCGACATCAAGGTGCAGTTCCAGAGCGGCGGCCCCAACGCACCCGGGGTGTACCTGCTCGACGGCCTGCGCGCGCAGGAGGACTTCAGCGGCTGGGACATCAACACCGCGGCCTTCGAGTGGTACCTGGATTCGGGCCTGGCGGTGGTCATGCCGGTCGGCGGCCAGTCCAGCTTCTACTCCGACTGGTACAAGCCCGCCTGCGGTAAGGCCGGCTGCAGCACCTACAAGTGGGAGACCTTCCTGACCCAGGAGCTGCCGGCGTACCTGGCGGCCAACAAGGGCGTCAACCCGTACAGCAACGCCGCTGTCGGTCTGTCGATGGCCGGTTCGGCGGCGCTGACGCTGGCCATCTACTACCCGCAGCAGTTCCAGTACGCCGCGTCGCTGTCGGGCTTCCTGAACCTGTCCGAGGGCTGGTGGCCGATGCTGGTCGGCATCTCGATGGGCGACGCCGGCGGCTACAAGGCCGAAGACATGTGGGGACCGTCCAGCGATCCGGCCTGGAAGCGCAACGACCCGATGGTCAACATCTCCAAGCTGGTCGCCAACAACACCCGCATCTGGATCTTCTGCGGCAACGGTAAGCCCTCGGAACTGGACGCCGGTTCCAGCTCGGGCAACCTGTTCAACGCGAAGTTCCTGGAGAGCTTCACGCTGCGGACCAACAAGACCTTCCAGGAGCAGTACATCGCCGCGGGCGGCAAGAACGGCGTGTTCAACTTCCCGTCCAACGGCACCCACAGCTGGGGCTACTGGGGTCAGCAGATCCAGCAGATGAAGCCGGACATCCAGCGCGTGCTCGGTGCCGTGCCGCAGCCGTCGGCTCCGCCGGCGCCGGTGGAGGCCCCGGCCGAGGGCGGCTAGCCCGGCCATCAGAACCGACGATCGACGGCGGCGTTCCCCATCCGGGGGCGCCGCCGTCGGCTGTTGAGTGCTCCGCTTAGTGCACAGCCCGCGGTAGTGATGTGGTTCACTACCTTGCGGATGGACCCGGCTGGCCCTGGGACTGGCCCCCGGGGCTGGGCCTGGGAATGGGCCCGGGACAAAACAGAACATGAGGTGGATCAGATGCGCGCGTTGATTCAAGTGATGGCGGCCTTCGTGCTCGCCGTGGCCGGGGTGTCGGTGGGATCGACGCCGTGGGCGCCGGGCACCCCGACGGCCACCGCGCAGGGCGTCGAGTACCTGATGGTGCCCTCCGGCGCCATGGGCCGCGACATCCCGGTCGCCTTCCAGGCCGGTGGTCCGCACGCCGTCGTCCTGCTGGACGCCTTCAACGCCGCCCCCGACGTGAGCAACTGGGTGACCGCGGGCAACGCGATGAACACCCTCGCCGGGTCCGGGCTGTCCGTGGTCGCCCCCGCCGGCGGCGCGTGGAGCCTGTACACCAACTGGGAGCAGGACGGCAGCAAGCAGTGGGAGACCTTCCTGGCCGACGAGCTGCCGAACTGGCTGGCCGCCAACAAGGGCCTCGCACCGAACGGGCACGCCATCGTCGGCGCATCCCAGGGCGGCACCGGTGCGTTGACGATGGCCACCTTCCACCCCGACCGGTACCGGTTCGCCGGCTCGCTGTCGGGCTTCCTGACCCCGTCGGCGACCACCCTCAACGGCGCCATCACCGCCGGCCTGGCGCGCTTCGGCGGTGTGGACACCAACAACATGTGGGGTCCGCCACAGTTCGGCCGGTGGAAGTGGCACGACCCGGACGCGCACGTGCAGCTGTTGGTGGACAACAACACCCGGCTGTGGGTCTACAGCCCGGCCGCGGTGACGTGCACCGACCCGGTCGCGATGATCGGCTACTGCGATCAGGCGCAGGGCAGCAACCGCACCTTCTACGCGCACTACCGCAGCGTCGGCGGCAGCAACGGTCATTTCGACTTCCCCACCTCGGGCAACCACGACTGGGGCAGCTGGAGCGCGCAGCTGGCCGCCATGTCCGGTGAGCTCAAGGCCACCCTCGGCTAACGCGGGCGTCGTCTGCTGAGGTGCCGGGGGACAGCCGGTACCTTGGAGGAGTGCAGCACGGGACACGGGCGGCGAAGGCGGGGATCGCAGGGATCTCCTTGCTGGTCGGCTCGTTACCGGGCTGGCTGACGGGGTGCGGGTTCGGCGGTGACGTGATCGCCGGCATGGGGTCCGAGGTCGAGACCGCGCCGCCGCACGGGCAGTCCACCACCGCCCTGCCGGGCCCGGCGCAGCCGGGGGCGATGTCCAACGCCCTGGTGGTGACGCCGCGGCAGCGGGCCTACCTCGACGCGCTGGCCGACGCCGGGGTGCATCCGTCCAGCGAACTGAGCGCGCTGAGCATCGGCTCGTATGTGTGTCAGGCCCGGGCGGCCAAGCAGACCGATCAGGCGGTGTGGGACTTCGTGGTGCCGTTGGTACGCAACGATGTTCGCGATCCAGGTGCCAGCGCGGGGGTCAGCGCGATGGTGCCGTCGGCGAGTGAGGTTCAGTCCGCCACCTCCGATTACATTCGGATCGCGACCGAACGACTCTGCTGACCGAGGAGCACACCGACACCATGGCCAAGACCAACCGGCGGAAACGCCATCGCCTTCTCGCGCTGTTCGCGGCGGGAGCGGTGGGCCTCGTGGTGGTCCTGATCGTGGCGATCGTGGTGGTCGTGCTGCGCCGGCCCGACACCCCGCCGACGGCCGTGCCGCCCAGCGCGGCGCCGCCGACGGCACCGTCGGGGGTGCCACCGACCAAGAAGCCGCGCCCCGAGTTCCAGGACGCCAGCTGCCCGGACGTGCAGCTGATCTCGATCCCGGGCACCTGGGAGTCCTCGGTCGCGCTGGACCCGTTCAACCCGGTGCAGTTCCCGGCCGCGCTGCTGCTCAACGTCACCAACCCGATCCGCGGGCAGTTCGGCGGGGACCGGCTCGAGGTGTTCACCGTCCCCTACACCGCGCAGTTCCACAATCCGCTCTCGGCGGACCGGCAGATGTCCTACAACGACAGCCGGGCCGAGGGCACCCGCGCGGCCATCACGGCGATGACCGATATGAACAACCGCTGCCCACTGACCAGCTACGTGCTGGTCGGGTTCTCCCAGGGCGCGGTGATCGCCGGGGACATCGCCAGCGACATCGGCAACGGGCGCGGGCCCGTCGACGAGGACCTGGTGCTCGGGGTGACGCTGATCGCCGACGGGCGCCGCCAGCCCGGGGTGGGCCAGGACATCGGGCCGAATCCGCCGGGGCAGGGCGCGGAGATCACGCTGCAGGAGGTGCCGACGCTCTCGGCGCTCGGGCTGACGATGACCGGTCCGCGGCCCGGCGGATTCGGCACGCTCAACAACCGGACCTACGAGATCTGCGCGCGGGGTGACCTGATCTGCGCGGCCCCCGAGTCCGCGTTCAACATCACAGAGCTGCCGAACACGCTGGCGGTGCTCAGCGGCGGCGCCGGTCAACCGGTGCACGCGATGTACGCCACCCCGGACTTCTGGAACCTCGACGGCCAGCCCGCCACGGTGTGGACGTTGAACTGGGCGCAGGGTCTGGTCAGCAACGCGCCGCAGCCAAAACATGGCTGATATGTGACCGTGTCGAATCGGCGGGAAATTTTGCGGGAGTCCCGACGTCACCTAACATTAAGGGAAATCTAAGAGCGTGGACCGCTCGCTGACGGGTGCGAAGCGTTTTCCCCGGTACGATCTTCGGGGTTTGGGATTAGGTATCCCAATCGATTGGAGTATGAGATGGCTTTCCACAACCCGTTCATCAAGGACGGACTGATCAAGTTCCCGGACAACGGCAGCTTGGTCAAGCACGTCGAACGATGGGCGAAGGTTCGTGGGGACAAGCTGGCCTACCGATTCCTGGACTTCTCCACCGAGCGCGACGGCGTCGCCCGCGATCTGCACTGGGCGGATTTCGGGGCCCGCAACCGCGCCGTCGGCGCCCGCCTGCAGCAGGTCACCGCGCCCGGTGACTGCGTGGCGATCCTGTGCCCCCAGAACCTGGACTACCTCGTCGCGTTCTTCGGCACGCTGTACTCCGGCCGCATCGCGGTGCCGCTGTTCGATCCGTCCGAACCCGGCCACGTCGGACGGCTGCACGCGGTGCTGGACAACTGCCACCCGACGGCCATCCTGACCACCACCGAGGCCGCCGAGGGCGTCCGCAAGTTCTTCCGCAGCCGCCCGGCCAACGCCCGGCCGCGGGTCATCGCCGTCGACGCGGTGCCCGACGAGGTCGGCGCCACCTGGGAACCGGTGGACGTGGGCCACGACACCATCGCCTATCTGCAGTACACCTCCGGGTCGACCCGCATCCCCACCGGCGTGCAGATCACCCACCTGAACCTGGCCACCAATGTCGTGCAGGTGATCGAGGCGCTGCAGGGTGAAGAGGGCGACCGGGGCGTGTCCTGGCTGCCGTTCTTCCACGACATGGGCCTGATCACCGCGATGATCTCGCCGATGATCGGGCACTACTTCACGTTCATGACCCCGGCGGCGTTCGTCCGCAGGCCCAGCCGCTGGATCCGGGAACTGGCCCGCAAGGAGGGCGACACCGGCGGCACCATCTCGGTGGCGCCGAACTTCGCCTTCGACCACGCGGCCGCCCGCGGGGTCCCGCGTGACGACGAGGAGCCGCTGGACCTGTCCAACGTCAAGGCGGTCCTCAACGGCAGCGAGCCGATCTCGGCGGCCACCGTGCGCCGGTTCAACGAGGCGTTCGGGCCGTTCGGGTTCCGGCCGCAGGCCATCAAGCCGTCCTACGGGCTGGCCGAAGCGACCCTGTTCGTGTCGACGACGCCGTGGAACGAGGCGCCGAAGATCATCTCGGTCGACCGCGACGAGCTCAACGCCGGCCGGTTCGTCGAGGTGCCCGACGATTCCCCGAAGGCGGTCGCGCAGGCCTCGGCGGGCAAGGTCGGCGTCGCCGAGTGGGCCGTCATCGTCGACAACGACACCGCCACCGAGCTGCCCGACGGGCAGATCGGCGAGATCTGGATCAGCGGGCAGAACATGGGCACCGGGTACTGGAACAAGCCCGAGGAGACCATCGCCACGTTCCAGAACACGCTGAAGTCGCGCACCACCCCGTCGCACGCCGAGGGCGCCTCCGACGACGCGACCTGGGTGCGCACCGGTGACTACGGCGCCTACCACGAGGGTGATCTGTACATCACCGGCCGGGTCAAGGACCTGGTGATCATCGACGGCCGCAACCACTACCCGCAGGACCTGGAGTACTCCGCGCAGGAGGCCAGCAAGGCGCTGCGCACCGGGTTCGTCGCGGCGTTCTCGGTGCCGGCCAACCAGCTGCCCGACGAGGTGTTCGCCGACACGCACGCCGGGCTCAAGCGCGACGCCGACGACACGTCCGAGCAGCTGGTCATCGTCGGTGAGCGGGCGCCGGGCGCGCACAAGCTCGAGCTGGGTCCGATCGTCGACGACATCCGTGCGGCGATCGCCGTCCGGCACGGCGTGACCGTGCGCGACGTACTGCTCACCCCCGCCGGTGCGATCCCGCGCACCTCGAGCGGCAAGATCGGCAGGCGGGCCTGCCGGGCTGCGTACCTCGACGGCAGCCTGCGCAGCGGCAAGGTGGCCAACGCCTTCCCCGATGAGACGGACTGACGCTGAAACACCTGCGGCCGTGCCGGTCGCTTCGCGATCGTGAGGTTATGTGAACATGGCTGAAGCACAGGACGATTCAGGCGTGCCGGCGGCGGCCCCCAAGGGCGGGCCCGATATGACGGTCGCCGAGATGCGCGAGTGGCTGCGCAACTGGATCGGCGAGGCCACCGGCCAGTCGCCGGATTCCATCAGCGAATCGGTCCCGATGGTCGAGCTGGGGCTGTCCTCGCGCGACGCGGTGGCCATGGCGTCGGACATCGAGGACCTGACCGGGGTGACGCTGACCGCCACCGTCGCGTTCCGCCACCCCACCATCGAGTCGCTGGCCACCGTCATCATCGAGGGGGAGCCCGAAGAGGACACCGCCGCGCTCGATGCCGAGGACTGGTCCCGCGACGTCGACGAGGGCGTGGCCAACATCGCGATCGTCGGTGTGGGCACCCGCTTCCCGGGGGACATGGACACCCCCGAACAGATGTGGGCAGCGCTGCTCGACGGCCGCGACGCGATCACCGATCTGCCCGAGGGCCGCTGGTCGGAATTCCTGTCCGAGCCGCGCATCGCCGAGCGGGTCGCCAAGGCGCGCACCCGCGGCGGCTACCTGTCCGACATCAAGGGCTTCGACGCCGAGTTCTTCGCGCTGTCGAAGATGGAAGCCGACAATATGGATCCGCAGCAGCGGATGGCGCTGGAGCTGACATGGGAAGCGTTGGAACACGCCAGGATTCCCGCATCGAGTCTGCGCGGTGAGAACGTCGGCGTCTACATCGGCAGCTCCACCAACGACTACAGCTTCCTCGGGGTGGCCGATCCGGCCACCGCCCACCCGTACGCCATCACCGGGACGGCCAGCTCGATCATCGCCAACCGGGTGTCCTACTTCTACGACTTCCGCGGCCCGTCGATGGCCATCGACACCGCCTGCTCGTCGTCGCTGGTCGCCGTGCACGAAGGGGTCAAGGCGCTGCGCAACGGCGACGCCGACGTGGTCGTGGCCGGCGGCGTCAACGCGCTGGTCACCCCGCTGGTGACGGTCGGCTTCGACGAGGTCGGCGGCGTGCTCGCGCCGGACGGCCGGATCAAGTCGTTCTCCGCCGACGCCGACGGGTACGCCCGCTCCGAGGGCGGCGGCATGCTGGTGCTCAAGCGGCTGGCCGACGCGCGTCGCGACGGCGACGAGATCCTGGCGGTCATCGCCGGCGGCGCGGTCAACCACGACGGCCGGTCCAACGGCCTGCTCGCGCCGAACCCGGACGCTCAGGAAGCGGTGCTGCGCAAGGCCTACAAGGACGCCGGCATCAACCCGCGCGCCGTCGACTACATCGAGGCGCACGGCACCGGCACCATCCTGGGCGACCCGATCGAGGCCGACGCGCTGGGCCGGGTGGTCGGCCGCGGCCGCGCCGACGACAAACCGGCGCTGCTGGGCGCGGTGAAATCCAACGTCGGCCACCTGGAGTCGGCGGCCGGTGCGGCCAGCCTGGCCAAGGTGGCACTGGCGTTGCGCAACAACAAGATTCCGCCGTCGATCAACTACAGCGGACCCAACCCGTACATCGACTTCGACAAGGAGCACCTGCGGGTCACCGACACGGTGACCGACTGGCCCCGCTACAGCGGATACGCCGTCGCGGGGGTGTCCGGTTTCGGGTTCGGCGGCGCCAACGCACACCTGGTGCTGCGTGAGGTGCTGCCCACCGATCTGGTGGAGCCGGCGCCCGAACCCGATGTCGCCGTGGTCACCCCGGCCACCGACGACGCCAAGGCGGTGTACGTCGGCGGGGTGCGGATGGACGAGTACGGCGAGTTTCTCGACGATGAGCCGCTTGCGCGAAGAGAATCAGGTTGGGATGACGACGCCCTGGACACCCCGGCGTCGTACGAGGACGAACCCGAGCTGCCCGGGCTGACTGACGAGGCGCTGCGCCTGCTCGAGGTCGCCCGCGCGGAGCTGGCCGCCACCGAGGCCGAGAACCCGCACAAACCGATTGTGCCGCTGGCCGTTTCGGGCTTCCTGACGTCCCGCAAGCGGGCTGCGGCCGCGGAGCTGGCGGACTGGATGGAGACCCCGGCGGGCCGGGAATCCTCGCTGGAGTCCATCGGGCGGTCGCTGTCGCGGCGCAACCACGGCCGGTCCCGCGCGGTGGTGCTGGCCCACGACCACGACGAGGCCATCAAGGGGCTGCGGGCGCTGGCCGAGGGCAAGCCGAGCCCATTGGTGCTCAGCGCCGACGGCCCGGTGACCAACGGCCCGGTCTGGGTGCTGGCCGGGTTCGGCGCGCAGCACCGCAAGATGGGCAAGAGCCTGTATCTGCGCAACGAGACGTTCGCCGAGTGGATCAACAAGGTGGACGCGCTGATCCAGGACGAGCGCGGCCACTCGATCGTCGAGATGATCCTCGACGACGCGATCGACTACACCGACGAGACCACCGAGCTCCCCATCGAGAAGGTGCAGCTGGTCATCTTCGCGATCCAGATCGCGCTCGGCGCGGTGCTCGAGGCGCACGGCGCGAAACCCGGTGCGCTGATCGGGCAGTCGCTCGGCGAGGCCGCGGCCGCGTACTTCTCCGGCGGGCTGTCGCTAGAGGATGCCACCCGCACGATCTGCTCGCGCGCGCACCTGATGGGTGAGGGCGAGGCGATGCTCTTCGGCGAGTACATCCGGCTGATGGCGCTCGTCGAATACTCGGCCGACGAGATCGTATCCGTGTTCGGGGAGGATGAAGCCTTCAAGAACCTCGAGGTGTGCGTGTACGCGGCGCCGATCCAGACGGTGATCGGTGGTCCGCCCGACGAGGTCGACGCGATCATCGCCCGCGCCGAATCCGAGGGCAAGTTCGCCCGCAAGTTCCAGACCAAAGGCGCCAGCCACACCTCGCAGATGGATCCGCTGCTCGGTGAGCTCGCCGCCGAGCTGCAGGGCATCGAGGCGCATCCGTTGCAGGTGCCGTATTACTCGACGGTGCACGAGGGCAGCCTGATCCGCGCCGGTGCCGACCCGATCCACGACGTGGACTACTGGAAGAAGGGCCTGCGGCACAGCGTGTACTTCACGCAGGGCATCCGCAACGCCATCGACAACGGGCACACCACGTTCCTCGAGCTGGCCCCGAACCCGGTGGCGCTCATGCAGGTCGGGCTGACCACCGCGGCCGCCGGCCTGCACGACGCCCAGCTGATCGCGACGCTGGCGCGCAAGCAGGACGAGGTGGACTCGATGACCACCGCGATGGCGCAGCTGTTCGTGTACGGCCACGACCTCGACTTCCGCACGCTGTTCCCGCGGCGTTCGCGCGGGCTGGGTGGTGCGCTGGACTTCGCCGACATCCCGCCGACGCGGTTCAAGCGCAAGCCGCACTGGCTCGACGCGCACTTCACCGGGGACAGCTCGGCGGTCATGCCGGGCAACCACGTCGCCACCCCGGACGGCAGGCACGTCTTCGAGTACCTGCCCCGCGGTGCGACCGATTTGGCGGCGCTGGTGAAAGCGGCTGCGGCCGTGGTTCTTCCGGATGCGAAGCTGACCGCCTCCGAACAGCGCGCGGTGCCCGCCGACGGCGCCCGCTTGGTCACCACGCTGACCCGCCACCCCGGCGGGGCCAGTGTGCAGGTGCACGCCCGTATCGAGGAGTCGTTCACGCTGGTCTACGACGCCATCGTGACCCGCGGCGGCGCGCAGACCGCGCTGCCGACGGCGGTCGGGGCCGGCACGGTGGCCGAAACCACGTCCGCGACAACACCGGAGCCGGAACCGGAGGAGGACAACGCCGCGATCCTGCAGGACAACCTCACCGCCGGTGCGGGTCTGGCCGCCGGGTTCGCCAAGTGGTCGCCGGACTCCGGGGAGACCATCGGGCAGCGCCTCGGCGCCATCGTCGGTGGGGCCATGGGTTACGAACCCGAGGACCTGCCCTGGGAGGTGCCGCTGATCGAGCTCGGCCTGGATTCGCTGATGGCCGTGCGCATCAAGAACCGGGTCGAGTACGACTTCGATCTGCCGCCGATCCAGCTGACCGCGGTGCGCGACGCGAACCTCTACGCGGTGGAGAAGCTGATCACCTACGCCGTCGAGCACCGCGACGAGGTCGACCAGATCGCCGAGTCGCAGAAGGGGCAGACCGCCGAGGAGATCGCCGCCGCGCAGGCCGAGCTGATGGGCGGGGCCACCACCGTGGCCGAGCTGGAGGCCAAGCTGGCCGAGGCCGGACACCCGATCGCCACGGATCACGACGACGCTGAGCAGGACGAGACCGTCGCCGCGGCGGGAACCGAAGCGCCGCCGAGCGTTTCGGACATCCCCGCTCCTCCCACCGATCCTTCGGGACCGTCCGTCCCCGCACCTCCGACGGATCCGTCCGGGCCGTCCGCCGAGCGCTCGTCAGGGTCTGATGTTTCCTCGCGCGAGCGCTCGTCAGGGTCTGATGTTTCCTCGCGCGAGCGCTCGTCAGGGTCTGATGTTTCCTCGCGCGAGCGCTCGTCAGTGGCAGGCCTCGCCGCCAAGGTGCTCACCCAGGAGGCGGTCACCGAGGCGCTCGGCGCCGACGTGCCGCCGCGCGATGCGGCCGAGCGGGTCACGTTCGCCACGTGGGCGATCGTCACCGGCACGTCGCCCGGCGGCATCTTCAACGAGCTGCCCACCGTCGACGACGCCGTCGCGACCAAGATCGCCGACCGGCTGTCCGAGCGCGCCGAGGGCACCATCACCGCCGAGCAGGTCGGGGCGGCCCGCACCATCCAGGACCTCGCCACCGTCGTCCGCGACGTGATGGACGCCGGCGAGGTGGACGGCTTCGTCCGCACGCTGCGGGCCAGGCCGGAGGGCTCCAACCGCGTCCCGGTGTTCGTGTTCCACCCCGCGGGCGGGTCCACCGTGGTCTACGAACCCCTGATGAAGCGGCTGCCGCCGGACACCCCGGTCTACGGCATCGAGCGGGTCGAGGGCTCCGTCGAGGAGCGGGCGCGCGAGTACGTGCCGAAGCTGCGCGAGATCCAGGGCGAGGGCCCCTTCATCCTGGCCGGCTGGTCGCTGGGCGGGGCGTTGGCCTACGCGTGCGCGGTCGGGCTCAGGAGCCAGGGCGCCGACGTCCGCTTCGTCGGGCTGATCGACACGGTCCGTCCCGGCGAGGAGATCCCGCAGACCAAGGAGGAGACCCGGGCGCGGTGGGACCGCTACGCGTTGTTCGCGCAGCGCACCTTCAACGTCGAGGTCCCGCCGATCCCGTACGAAGAGCTCGAAGCGCTCGACGACGAGGGCCAGGTGCAGTTCATCCTGGACGCGGTCAAGCAGAGCGGCGTCGACATCCCGGGCGGCATCATCGAGCACCAGCGCACGTCCTACCTGGACAACCGCCTCCTCGAAACCGCGGAGATCCAGCCGTACGACGGGCACGTCACGCTCTACATGGCCGACCGGTACCACGACGACGCGATCTTCTTCGAGCCGCGCTACGGCATCCGCCAGCCCGACGGCGGCTGGGGCGAGTTCGTCGCCGACCTCGAGGTGGTGCCGATCGGGGGCGAACACATCCAGGCCATCGACGAGCCGTACATTGCAAAGGTCGGTGCCCATATGAGCGAAGCCATCAGCAAGATCCAGAGCGAGGCCTAGTGACAGCGGAATCCCAGCCCGGCCCGGTCTCCCGGGCCCCGGTGACAACGGCCGAGAAGCTCGCCGACCTGCGCGCGAAACTCGAGCTGGCCATGGAACCCGGCGGTGAGAAGGCCGTCGCCAAACGCGCGAAGAAGGGCATCCCCAGCGCCAGGGAACGCATCTACGCGCTGCTGGACCCGGGCAGCTTCCTCGAGATCGGCGCGCTGGCCAAGACCCCGGGCGACCCCAACGCGCTCTACGGCGACGGCGTCGTCACCGGGCACGGCACCATCAACGGGCGCCCGGTCGGGGTCTTCAGCCACGACCAGACCGTGTTCCAGGGCTCGGTCGGGGAGATGTTCGGCCGCAAGGTCGCCCGGCTGATGGAGTGGGTGGCCATGGTGGGCTGCCCGATCATCGGCATCAACGACTCGGCAGGCGCCCGGATCCAGGACCTGGTCACCTCGCTGGCCTGGTACGCCGAGCTGGGCCGCCGCCATGAACTGCTGCGCGGCCTGGTGCCGGAGATCTCGCTGATCTTCGGCAAGTGCGCGGGTGGGGCGGTGTACTCGCCGATCCAGACCGACCTGGTGGTGGCGGTGCGCGACCAGGGCTACATGTTCGTCACCGGCCCCGACGTCATCAAGGACGTCACCGGGGAGGAAGTGTCGCTCGATGAGCTCGGCGGCGCCGACGCGCAGGCCCGCTACGGCAACATCCACCAGGTGGTGGAATCCGAGGACGCGGCCTACCAGTACGTCCGCGACTACCTGAGCTTCCTGCCCGCCAACACGTTCGACGACCCGCCGATCGTCAACCCGGGGCTGGAACCCGAGATCACCCCGCACGACCTGGAACTCGACGCGATCGTGCCGGACTCGGACAACCAGGCCTACGACATGATGGAGATCCTGCTGCGGATCTTCGACGACGGCGACGTCTTCGAGGTCGGCCAGCAGTCCGGCCCGGCCATCATCACAGCGTTCGCCCGCGTCGACGGCCGACCGGTCGGCGTGATCGCCAACCAGCCGATGTACATGTCGGGTGCGATCGACAACGAGGCCTCCGATAAGGCCGCCCGGTTCATCCGGTTCTGCGACTCGTTCAACACCCCGCTGGTCTTCGTCGTCGACACCCCCGGCTTCCTGCCGGGCGTGCAGCAGGAGAAGGGCGGCATCATCAAGCGGGGCGGCCGGTTCCTCAACGCCGTGGTGGAAGCCGACGTGCCGAAGGTGACCATCACGATCCGCAAGTCCTACGGCGGTGCCTACGCGGTGATGGGATCCAAGCAGCTGACCGCCGACTTCAACTTCGCCTGGCCGACCGCCCGGATCGCGGTGATCGGGGCCGAGGGCGCCGCGCAGCTGATCGTGAAGCGGTTCCCCGATCCCAACGCCCCGGAGGTGCAGAAGATCAAGGCCGACTTCATCGAGGGCTACAACACCAACATGGCGGTGCCGTGGGTGGCGGCCGAGCGCGGGTTCATCGACGGTGTCATCGAACCGCACCAGACTCGGTTGCTGCTGCGCAAGTGCCTGCACCTGTTGCGGGACAAGCAGATCAGCCGCGTGCAGCGCAAGCACGGCCTGACCCCGATCTAGGCCGGGGGCGCTTGGATGGAGCTGGACGACCCGCGGCTGGACATGCGTGACCTGTACGTGTTCCCGTCGCCGAAGGATCCCGCGCGCACCGTGCTGATCCTGACCGTGAACCCCGACGGGGGACCGCTGTACCCCGCTGCGGTGTACCGGCTGGCGATCGACCACAGCGGCGACTACCGCAACGACATCGCCTTCAGCTTCGTGTTCGGAGAGCCCGAGCAGGGCCCGGGCGGGGCCCCTCGGCAGCGGGTCGACGTGCTGCTGGCCGTCGGCACCGAGGCGTCCTCGACCGCCGGGGTCGGGTCGCTGATCTTCGGCGACATCGACGTGTCGTTCACCGACGACCCGCACGTCTGGCGGTCCCGGTCGGGATCGTTCGTGTTCTTCGCCGGGGCCCGCGCCGACCCGACCCGCCCCGACGGCAACATCGTCGCGGTGGCCGTCGAGGTGCCGACCGGCTACCTGGGCGCGAACCCGGACGTGCGGATCTGGGGTCGGTGCAGCGTGCTCGACGACGGCACCTGGCGCCACGTCGACCGGATCGGGCACCCCGGGCTGCCGGAGCTGTTCGTCGAACCCGAAGCGCTGCCCGAGTACCGGGCCGGCATCCCCAACCGGGACCGGGACCGGTGGATGGGCCGGCTCATCGAGGTGATGGCCGAGACCGGCGGATACCCCAGGGACGAGGCCATCGAGGCCATCGCGGCGCTGGACCTGCTGCCCGACGTGATGACCTACGACCCGGCCCAGCCGGCGAAATACCCCAACGGCCGGGCGCTGGCCGACGACGTCGCCGGACGGCTGCGGGCGCTGCTGGCCCACGAGCAGCCCGCTCCGGCGCCACCGTGCACCGACTTCACCGCCGACTTCCCCTACCTGGGTGCGCCACGCTGATGTCCCCGCAGCCTCCGCCGTCGTCGCTGTTGGTGGGTGCCTACCGGGCCTGCGAGGGGTTGCCGGTGGTGGGCGGGCTGTTCCTGCGCGGCAGAACCGAGGCGCAGGCCGTACTGTCGCTGATCGTGGGTGCCGTGATCGACGAACTGGACCTCGCCACGATCGTGCGGGAACGCCTGGACGGCGAGACGATCGACGCGGTGGTCGCGCGGATCGATCTGGTGGCGCTGGCCAACCAGGTGATCGACGGCGTCGACCTGCCCGGGATGATCCGCGAGTCCGCGGCCGCGGCGGTGGCCGAGGTACTGGCCGGCATGCGCATCCAGGGTTACGGCGACGACGCCGTGTCCGGTTTCGTGGACCGGATCCGCAACCGCAGGCAGGGTTTTCGTGACCGCCCGCGTTAGCCCGCGGGCCGCGGGCAGCCGGGGCGGTGGGACACGATCATGATGGCGCGCAATATCGACGACGGCGAGGTGATCGCGGGTTACACCATCACCAGGCTGCTGGGTTCGGGCGGCATGGGCGAGGTCTATCTGGCCAGACATCCGCGGCTGCCCCGCTACGACGCGCTGAAGGTGCTGTCGGCGTCGGTGTGCGCCGACAGCGAGTACCGGGAGCGCTTCAACCGGGAGGCCGACATCGCCGCCACGCTGTGGCATCCGCACATCGTGGAGGTGCATGACCGGGGGGAGTACGAAGGCCGGCTGTGGATCTCGATGGATCACGTCGAGGGCACCGACGCCGCCCGGCTGCTGTCCGAACAGTATCCCGGCGGCATGCCCCCGGATCTGGTGGTGCGGATCGTCACCGCGGTCGGGGAGGCACTGGACTACGCCCACCAGCGTGGCCTGCTGCACCGCGACGTCAAGCCCGCCAACATCCTGATTGCCGACCCGGAGACCGAGAACGAGCGGATCATGTTGTCCGACTTCGGTATTGCTCGCCGGGTGGGTGAGGTCAGCACCCTGACCGGGACCGATATGACGGTGGGCACCGTCGCGTACTCGGCACCCGAGCAGCTGACCGCCGACAAGGGCATCGACGGCCGGGCCGACCAGTACGCGCTGGCCGCCACCGCCTACCAATTGCTCACCGGCTCACCGCCTTTCCAGCATTCCAACCCGGCGATCGTGATCAGCCAGCATCTGACCGCCCAGCCGCCGTCGATCGGTGTGCAACGCCCGGAGTTGTCCGGGCTGGGCGGCGCGCTGGAGAAGGCGCTGGCCAAGGTACCCGCCGACCGCTTCGAGCGGTGCATCGACTTCGCGCGGGCGCTGGCCCAGCGCACCGGCACCGTGGCCGGGCCGGTGGGTGCCGGTGATCCGGAGGCCACGGTGCTGGCCCCGGCGACGACGGGTCCCAGGCATGCCCGGCGGGCCCCGGCGGCGAAGCGATCGCGGGGCCGGTTGCTGGTGGGTGTCGGTGTGGTGGTGTCGCTGCTCGCCGTGGTGGGCGCGGCGGCCCTGCTGATGGTCGACCGCGAGGAGAACCGCGCGGCGGCACAGGAATCCGCGAAATCCTCGGCGTCGCCGTCGGCCCCGGCCGCCGGTGGGGTCACGCTGCCCGTGGTGGTCGTCGGTGCCGACTGCGGCACCCTCGGCGCGGCCGGGGTGACCGAGTCCGGTGATCCGGCCTACTGCGCACGGCTGTCCTCGTCGGGTGCGCCGCTGTGGTCGATGTACCCCGGTGAGGTCCCGCACCCGTCCGGGGCGGCCCACCCGACGGACGCTCCGGTGTTGGTGTGCATGGAGCAGACCGGGCAGTCCCAGGTCGACTGCCACGACGACATCCTGCAGGAGAACACGAACCCGACGGCCAACGACACCACGTCGGGCTGATTCAGCCCCGCCGCTGAATCTCGGTGATCGGTTCGGGCCGGCCGCCGAACACGAACACCATCGACGACGGACTGGCGGTGGGGTTGGTGAACCGGTGCCACACCCCGGGGCCGATCACGAAGTTCTCGCCGGCGCCGACGGTGTGGGGCGCCCCGTCGAGTTCCACGGTGAACTGCCCGGCCGTCACCAGCACCGCTTCGGCTGCCCGGTGGCGGATGGTGTCGGTGCTCGCGCTCGGCAGGAGGTGGGTGATGCCGACGTGGAAGCCGTACCCGGCGCAGTGTTCCGGCGCGTCCTCGGAGGCGATGACGAACTGCTGGACCCCCTCGCCGCGCGGGTCCGGTCCCGGCATCGGCGTCATCGTGCGGCGTTCTCGGCGCGGTCGCGTTCGAGCCAGGCCCCGGCGATCTCGGCCCGCGTCGCGAACCACACGCCGTCGTGGCCGGCGGCGTAGTCGATGAAGTCGCGCAGCGCGCGGATCCGGCCCGGCCGGCCGATGATCCGCGGATGCAGGCCGAACGACATCATCCGTGGCGTGGTCTCCGATTCCCGGTACAGCTCGTCGAAGCTGTCCCCGAGGTATTCGGTCAGCGCCGAGGCCGTCGCCGGGCCGTTGGCCTGCCAGAAGCGGAAGTCGTTGTTGTCCGGCGTGTATGGCAGCACCAGCCGGCGCTGCCCGAGGCACTCCACGAAGTACGGGGTGTCGTCGTTGTAGGCGTCGCAGTCGTAGAGGAACCCGCCGTGCCTGGTGATCAGCTCGCGGGTGCGTTCGCTGGGCCCGTAGCGGCAGTACCAGCCCACCGGGCGCCGGCCGACGGTGCGCTCGAAGCTCTGCACCGCCAGTGAAATATGCTCTGCCTCTTCGGCTTCGGAGAGTCGGAAGACTTCCTCCCAGCGGTAGCCGTGGCTGCACACCTCGTGGTGGCTGTGCCGCAGGTACTCGGCGACGGCGGGATTGAGCTCCAGGGCGCGCGCGCACGCGAAGAACGTCAGCGGCACATTCCGGGCGTCGACCACCTCGAGCATCCGCCACACCCCGACCCGGGAGCCGTACTCGTAGATCGACTCCATGGCCAGGTTGGCGATGTCGGACGGGTAGGGGTACTGACCCCATTCGGTGCCGGTCTCCTGGTCCGGGTCGCCCGCGGCGAAGGACCGCTCGGACCCCTCCTCGTAGTTGAGGACCAGTGAGACCGCGAGCCGGGCCCCGTTGGGCCACCGTCCCCGCGGGGTGTTACGTGCATAGCCGACGAGGTCACGAGTTCTCACGGGCTTCCTTTCCGGGCGGACGGGTGGAGCGGGACCCCACGCCGAGGGTGACCAGCGAGATCACCGCTCGACATGCGGTGGTTGAGAGAGAACGTTATCATTTCGATGACAAGAAGACCCGGCAATGACCGGCGGCACTGGAGCATCGCTTCTTGTCCCTTGCTGCATGAATCTGCCTGTAACACCGCGAATGCCGACCACAACCCCGCCCATGCCGTTCGATCGGGGCGCCGGGACGACGAGGAGGATCCTTGACACTTTCCGAAGAGCTGTGACACGCTTCACTCGTAACGTTCTTAGTAGCGCCGTGGTAGACCGGGTGCACACGATCCAGTCGGGAGGCCCCGCATGGGGAAGTTCAACAACAAGGTGGTACTGATCACGGGCGGCGCCCGGGGCCAGGGCCGGGCGATGGCGATCAAGTTCGCGGCCGAAGGCGCGGACGTCGTCATCGTCGACGCGTGCTCGCCCATGGAGACGGTCCCGTACGAGTTGTCCACCACCGACGACCTGGCCGAGACCAAGGGCCGCGTCGAGGAATTGGGGCAGCGCTGCCTGACGCTGGTCGGTGACGTCCGCTCGCTGACCGACATGGAGGCGGCGGTGGCCGACACGCTCGAGCGGTTCGGCCGTGTGGACGTCCTGTGTGCCAGCGCGGGCGTGCACAGCTTCCTGCCGGTCTGGGAGATGCCGCCGCAGATGTGGCAGCAGGTGATCGACATCAACCTGACCGGTGTCTGGAATTCTGCCAAGGCCGTCGCCAGACCGATGATGGAGCAACTCAGCGGCGTCATCATCGCCACCTCGTCGGTGATGGGCCGGGAAACCGGAAAGGACTTGGCGCACTACGCCGCCTCAAAGCACGGCGTCATCGGACTGGTCAAGAGCCTGGCCTACGAACTCGGCCCGTACGGGATCCGGGCGAACACGTTGCTGCCCAGTGCCGTTCACGACAAAATGGGTGACAACCCGCCGACTCGGGAATGGATGTTCGGGCGGGAGAACGCCACCACCGACGAATACGTCGAGGCCACCCGGCACTGGCACGCGCTGCGCGGCACCGCCGCGCTGCCCGCGGCGGCGATCGCCGACGCTGCGCTGTGGCTGGCCTCCGACGACGCGCGCTACATCACCGGCGCGGAACTGCTGGTCGACGGCGGGCACAGCGTCGTACCGCCCTACAACACCATGCCGGTGTACGCCGATGACGTCGAGGTCGGACCCTACGCCGACGACGGCATCAAGCTGCCGCAGCGGATCTGAGTCACCGCAATGTCTTTCGAGAGGTCTTCCGGGAGCTCTTTGGCAGGCAACCCGCTCGACGGCCGCGTCGCCCTCATCACCGGGGGCGCCCGCGGGCAGGGCCGGTCCCATGCCCTCACGCTGGCCGCGGCCGGCGCCGACATCGCGATCTGCGACGTCGCCGGCCCGGTCGCCACCATCGACTATCCGCTCGCGACGGCCGACGACCTGGCCGAGACGATGCGGGCGGTCGAGGCGCTGGGCCGGCGGTGTGTCGCCGAGATCGTCGACGTCCGTGACCTGGCCGCCATGCGGGGCTTCGCGGCGCACGCCGCCGGGGAACTCGGGCGTCTCGACATCGCCGTCGCCAACGCCGGCGTCTACAGCTTCGCAGCCAACACCTGGGAGCTGACCGAGGACCAGTGGGACGTCATGGTCGACGTCAACCTCGGTGGGGTCTGGCGCACCTGCGCCGCCGCGGTCCCGCACATCATCGCCAGCGGCGACGGCGGCTCGATCGTGCTGATCTCGTCGGTCAACGGCCTGCGCGGCGTGCCCGGGGTGGCCCACTACAACGCCGCCAAACACGGCGTGGTGGGCCTGACCCGCACCCTGGCGATCGAACTGGCGCCGCACAACATTCGGGTGAACACGCTGCACCCCACCGCCGTTCGCACCGCCATGGTCGAGAACGACGTCATGCCGAAGGCGTTGGCGGCCGTCGAGGACTCGGGCATCGACCTGCGCAACCTCCTCGACGTCGAGTTCCTCGATCCGCGAGACGTCAGCGAGGCCGTGCTCTGGCTGGTCTCCCCGGCCGCGCACCGGGTCACCGGCATCTCGCTGCCCGTCGACGCAGGCAACCTCGTCCGATGACCGAAAGTGATACACCGTCATGACTTCCACTGCGCTGAAACGGATCTCCACGGAGACGCTGCGTGAGATCCACGCCAGGATGACCCGCATCCGGGCGTTCGAGTCGACGTTCCAGGAGTACTTCCACGCGCTGCGGCGGGAGTCGGCGCAGAGCGCCGGCAGCCGGTTCGCGGCGTTCACCTACGGGGATCCGCTGAGCGGGCCCGCGCTGCAGGGCAACCTCGAGCTGTCGCTGGGCCAGGAGACGGTGGCCGCGGCGATCCTGCCCCTGCGACCCGGGGACTACCTGGCCGGCACCCACCGCGCCCACCACCACGCGCTGGCCAAGGGAGTCGAGGTCGAGCCGCTCGTGGCCGAGATGTTCGGCCGCGCCACCGGTCTGTGCGGCGGCCGGGCCGGTGACTTCAACGTCCACGACGTCGAGCACGGTTTCGAGAACTCCCCGGTGGTCGGCCAGCTGATGCCGGTGGCCACTGGGCACGCGCTGGCCGCGCAGCTGCAGGGCCGCGACGACGTCGCGATGGTCGCCGTCGGCGACGGCGGTATCAACCAGGGGGTCTTCCACGAGTCGGCGAACCTGGCCGGGCTGTGGCGGCTACCGCTGATCTTCCTGTTGGAGAACAACGGTTACGCGCTGTCCACCAGCGCCAGGATGAGCTCACCGATCCCGCATCGGCTCTACACCCGCGCCCAGGCCTACGGGTTCCCCGGCGTCCTGGTCGAGGACAACGACCCGCTGACGTTGTACGAGGCCGCCACAGCGGCGGTCGACCGCGCCAGGGCGGGGGAGGGGCCGACGCTGATCGAGCTGCGCACCGACCGGCTGTCGGGGGGCTTCGAGGGCGACAAGCAGGGTTACCGGCCGGCCGGTGAGCTCGAGACCGCGCACGCCCGGGATGCGTTGCCGCGGTTGAGCGCCCGGCTGCTCGAGGCGGGTGTGCTGGCCGCTGGTGAGGCCGACGATCTGTTGCGGCGGGAGCGGGCCCGGGTCGCGGCGGCCATCGCCGCCGCCAACGCCGCACCCTGGCCTGACCCGCACACCGCCACCCGGGGTGTGTTCACCGAGACCCAGGAGATCACCGCATGAGCACGCCGACCGCCGTCCGCGGACTGACCTACACCCAGGCGATCGCCGACGCGATCCGCGCCGAGATGGCTGTCGACGACAATGTCGTGTTGCTCGGTGAGGACGTCGGCCGCTACGGCGGGATCTACGGTCACATGTCCGGGCTGTACGAACAGTTCTCCGGCCGGGTCCGCGACACCCCGATCTCCGAGGCCGGATTCATCGGGGCGGCCGCGGGCGCGGCCACCCGCGGCGTGCGGCCGATCGTCGAGCTGATGACGGTCGACTTCTTCGGTGTGGCGATGGACCAGATCTACAACTACCTGGCCAAGGTCCGCTACGTTTCCAACGGCTCGCGAGGGGTGCCGATGGTGATCATGGCCTCGGTCGGAAACCCGTTGCGGCAAGGCGTCACCCACTCGCAGACCTTGCACGGCACGTTCGCGCACCTGCCCGGACTCAAGGTGGTCACGCCGGCCACACCGGGCGACGTCGAGGCGCTGATGCGGGCGGCGATCCGCGACGACGATCCGGTGCTGTTCCTGTTCCACCGCGCCCTGCTGAGCATTTCCGACGTACCGTGGGACGTCACCGCACCGGGAGCGGCGGGCATCGGCCGCGCCGCGGTGCGCCGGCCCGGCACCGACATCACGATCGTCGCGGTGTCGTTCATGGTGCACCAGGCGATGGAGGCGGCCGAATCGTTGGCCGCTGAGGACATCGACGCCGAGGTGCTCGACCTGCGGGGCCTGGTGCCGCTCGACGGTGCGGCGCTGGAGGAATCGGTGCGCCGCACCGGCCGGCTGCTGGTGCTCGACGAGGACTATCGCAGCTTCGGCATGAGCGCGGAGATCATGGCCGTCGCGATCGAGCGGGCCGCCGACGCGCTGCGCACCCCGCCGCGCCGGCTGGCCCGCGTCGATGTGCCGATCCCGTTCAGCCGGCCGCTCGAGGACGCGGTGATGCTCTCGCCCACCAAGATCGCCGACGCGGCCAGGGCCGTCGTGCAGGCCCGGCCCCGACCCATGACCGAGGAGATTCGATGAGCTCCAACGCTCCCATCGAGGCGGCCAACGCGCTGCTGGCCGACTCGCCGCAATTGGTGCCCACCCCGATCGATCGCGCCTTCTACGAGAGGGCGATCGACGCGCTCGACGGTGTGGCGACCAGGTCCACCACCATCCTGGACCACCTCGACGGCGCCGCGATCGACGTGCGCGCCGGCGAGGCGCTGTCGCTGGAACTGCTCGACGGCCCGCAGATTGTCAACCTGTTCGCCTTCAACCGCGACGATCCCGACGAACGCATCTGGCACCAGACCGTGCTGCGCGAAGGCCTGTGGATGGGCCGGCTGACCCGCGTGTACGGGACGATGGCGCGGTCGCGGCCGTTGCTGACGGTGCTGCGCGACACCGTCGCGGCAGATCCCCGGAAACCGTTCGGGCAGCACCACATCTACTTCGGTGGGTCGGGCACACCGGCCGAATGGCACTTCGCCGGCGGGCCACCCGGGGTGCGCACCACCTGGGAGCAGTTCGCGGCGGCGCTGGCGACCCGTTCGATCGACCCGGCGATCCTGATCGAGAACATCTGTTTCTTCCAGAAGTCGACGATCGAACCCAACGCGCAGCGGATCCAGATCCTGCCCTCGGACGCGGTGGCCGGCGACGTGGTGACGCTGTTCGCCGAGATCGACCTGGTGGTGCTGTTGGCGCTGAGCCCCTACATCGACGGCACCCGGCCGGCGTCCGCGCCGGGCCTGCCCCGCCCCCGCCCGGTCGAGGTGCGCGTCAGCGAGAAGATCGCCGAGCCACTCGGCTGGCCGCATCCCGACATCTCCTACCCGGACATGACCCGATACCTCGACGAACGGGGCGTGCGCACCCACGAGGTCGTCCCGACCCCCGGCATCGACTACCGCCTCCAGGAGCGCCTGTGACCACGACGATCTCGACGACCGACTCGGACAACCTCTCGGCCGGCACCGACGATCCGGTGCTGGAACGGGCGACCTACCCCATCGACACCGCGTTCTACCAACGGCTCTACCGCGGCCGCCCCGAGTTCTCGCTCGTGAGCGAGCACGACACCGAGGAAACCGGATACGGGTTCCGGGTGAACGCCGGTCAGGCCTGGCGGCTCACCCTGCTGGAGTCGGCGCAGATCCTCGACGTCTGCATGGTCAACGCCGACGACCCGCGTGAGCGGTTCTTCAGCGGCGCGCAGATGTCCATCGAGGGCGGCAAGATCACCCGCGGCGTCCGGCTCTGGGGCACCCCACCGCGCAGCAGGCCGCTGGCCACCTGCATCGCCGACACCGTACGCCCGCAGGAGAACCCGCGGCACACCCGCGACCACTACGCCTACGGCGCGCACTGCAATGCGCACCTGTGGCACCTGTATGCCGGGGTGCACCACCGGCCCTGCTACGACAACCTGCGCTACGGCTTCGCCCAGATGGGGTTGAGCCAGTACGCCGTCCACGACAACGTCAACCTGTTCCAGAAGGGCGCCTACGACCTGTACACCGGTGCGCACCTGGTGGAGGAGAGCGACGCCGTGCGGGGGGACTACATCGAGTTCTACGCCGAGATCGACCTGATCGTGTCGGTGTCGTTGTGCCCCAACGGTGCCGGCTCCGACGCCCTGCGCGGGTCCTGGAGCGAGACCGGCCCCGACGTGCCGGTCTACCCGATCCGGGTGTCGATCTTCGACACCGGCACCACCCCGCCGGCCTGGCCGGACACCACCACCGCATCCATCACCACCGAGGGGGACCCACGATGACGACCAGCACCACCGACGCGCAGCGCGAGCGGCTGCTGGAGCGATCACCGCACCTCGTGCCCACCCCGATCGACGCGGCGTTCTACGACGGCGTCCGTGCCGCGCTGCCGAAAGCGGCTATCCGCCAACGCCTCCGGCTGGCCGACCTGGGCGGTGCGGCCGTCGACGTGCACGCCGGTGAGACGCTGGACCTGCGCCTGCTGGAGGGTCCCCAGATCGTCAACCTGTTCGCCTACAACCCGCACGATCCCGACGAGCGGATCTGGCACCAGAGCGTCATCCGGGAGGGGCTGTTCACCACCAGGGGCACCCGGATCTGGGGCACCATGGCCCGCAACCGCCCGCTGTTGACCGTCGTCGAGGACACCGTCTGCGCCGATCCGCGCCGGCCGTTCGGCCAGCACCACATCTACTTCGGCGGATCCGGCACGCCGGCGGAATGGCGGTTCGCCGGCGGCGCCGACGGCGTGCGCACCACCTGGGAACAGCTCGCCGAGCTGCTGGAGGACCGCGACGTCGACCCCGCGCTGCTGCTGGAGAACGTCTGCTTCTTCCAGAAGTCGACCGTCGACCAGTTGCCGATGCGGGTCGAGATGCTGGCGTCCGACGCCGCCGCAGGTGACCACGTCACGCTGTTCGCCGAGATCGACCTCGTGGTGCTGCTGGCGCTGTCGCCGTACGAGGACGGCGGCAGGCCCGCCCACGAGATCGGCACCCCGCAACCCAAGGCTGTCGAGGTCTCGGTGAGCGAACCGGTGGCCACCCCGCTGCCGTGGCCCTACGAAGGCATCTCCTACCCGGACATGAGCCGGTACCTCGACGACACCGGGCGCCGCACCCGCGAGCCGGTCTCGACGCCGGGCATCGATCACCGGGTGCGCCCCGCCGGCGACTCCACCAACGGAAAGGCCCACCGATGACCCTGACCACCGTGTCGCCGCGCATCCCCCGGCTGGCGGGCGCCACTCCACGGGCCGGCTACCCCTACGACAGGGGCTTCTACGACGAGTTGATCGCCGGCCAGGGCCGCTACCCGCTGGTCAGCGAGCACGACACCGAGGAGACCGGATACGGCTTCCGGGTCGGCGCCGGGCAGACCTGGCGCCTGACCATGCTGGAGTCGGCGCAGATCCTCGACGTGTGCATGTCCAACGCCGACGATCCGCGCGAGCACTTCTTCAGCGGCGCGCAGATCTCGATCGAGGGCGGCAAGATCACCCGCGGCATCCGGCTGTGGGGCACCCCGCCGCGCAGCCGCCCGATCGCCACCTGCATCGCCGATACCGTCCGGGTCCGGGAGAACGACCGGCACACCCGCGACCACTTCGCCTACGGCGCGCACTGCAATGCGCACCTGTGGCACCTGCACGCCGGGGTGCACCACCGGCCCTGCTACGACAACCTCCGCCACGGCTACGCCCAGATGGGGTTGAGCCAGCACGCCATCCACGACAACGTCAACCTCTTCCAGAAGGGAGCCTACGACCCCTACACCGGCGCGGCGATGGTCGAGGAGAGCGACTCCGGCCGTGGCGACTACATCGAGTTCTATGCCGAGATCGACCTGATCGTGTCGGTGTCGTTGTGCCCCAACGGCGCCGGCTCCGACGGTCTGCGGGAGTCCTGGAGCCAGACCGGCCCTGACGTGCCCGTCTACCCGATCCGGGTGTCCGTCTTCGACACCGGCATCACCCCGTTGGACTGGCCGACGGCCCTCTGACAGACAAGTGCGGCAACAGAAATGACGAACACCGATCGAAGGAGCGATAGAACATGACGAAAGCCGAGACCGGCGGGGGTCGCTCCGCCCCAGATCTCTACGAACGCAAGGCGACCGGGCTGGTCCGGTCGATCTCGCTGCGGTCGAGCATCTACTTCAACGTCACCACCGTCGGGGTGATGTGGTCGGTGCTGGCGCTGACCCAGATCGCCGGCGGCTTCGCCGACGCCGACCCCGTGGTGACGGCGATCATCGCCGTCGTGGTCTGTTTGGCGCCGGTGCTGCTGTACGGGTTGTTCACCGCGGCGATCCCCCGCTCGGGCGGCGATTACGTCTGGGTCGGGCGCACCTTCCGGCCCTGGGTCGGCCTCGCGGTCAACGTCAACGCCACCACCTGGTTCGTGCTGGCCAACGGGTTCCTGTCGTATCTCGTTGCCCAGGACGCCCTTCCGACTGCGTTCGTGACGTTGGGCAAGGCGTTCAACTCCGAGACCATCGCGGGCTGGGCGGGCACCATCTCCAGCCCGGGCTGGACCTTCGCGATCGGCGTGATCGTCCTGGTGATGTCGGGCATCCTCACCGCCGCGGTGCCGATGCGCAAGTCGATGAAGGTGATGGCGGGCTTCTTCACGGTCACCATGGCCGGCCTCGTCGTCGCGATCCTCGCGCTGCTGTTCACCGACCGCAGCGACGTCGTCAACGGGATCGCGGGTGCCGGTGGGGACTACGACGCCATCATCAGCGCCGGTGCGGCATCGGGCTTCGGCGCGGGCGGGTTCTCGCTGTGGTCCTGCCTGCTGGCGATCCCGCCGCTGTACCTCGCCCTGGCCTACACGGTGGCCGGCGCCTACACCGGCGGCGAGGTCCGCAACCCGCGCAAGACCGGTGTGCTCGGGCCGCTGACCGCCTCGGCGATGGTCGGTGTCCTGGTGGTCATCGCGTTCTCCGCGGCCGCGCGGACCCTGGGCTCGGACTTCATCAGCGCGGCGTCGTTCCTCAGCGCCAGCGGTGATCCGGCCTACACCCTGGGCCAGCCGGCGTCGTTCTTCTACTTCGTCACCCTCGGCACCGACTCACCGATCGTGCTGACCATCATCGCCGTGGCATACTTTGCCGCACCACTGTCGACGATCCTTGCCACGGTGTTGTTCTCGACCCGCAACCTGTTCGCCTGGTCGTTCGACCGCATCCTGCCGACGAAGGTGTCCGAGGTGAGCCCCAAGACCAATACCCCGGTCGTCGCGCCCATCATCGTGACGCTGGTGTCGACGGTGTACCTGGCGTTCCTGGTGTGGGGCAGCCCGACCTTCAGCGCGGCCTTCGGCGCGATCATCCTGGGCACCACGATCTCGTTCATCGTCACCGCGATCGCGGCCATCGTGTTCCCGTTCCGCCGCCGCGCCCTGTATGCCTCCTCGGCGGTGCGCGGAGAGTTCATGGGAATACCGGTGCTCAGCATCGTCGGGGCGCTGGCGCTGGTGGTCTACGGCTTCGTGTTCTACGCGCTGGTCAGCCAGGACGCGCTGGGCGTGAACAACTCGACCGGGTTCATGGCGACCGTCATCGTGTTGACCATCGCGTTGATCGCCTACCCACTGGCCTACGCCGCCAACAAGAGCCGCGGGGTGGACCTCGCGCTGGTCGGACGGGAGTTGCCACCGGAATGAGTCTCTTCAAGCGCAAGGGCCGCCGCGGTCGCGGCATGCGGATCTTCTTCGCCACCGACATCCACGGCTCGGAGCAGTGTTTCCGCAAGTGGCTCAACGCCCGGGAGGCCTACGAGGCCGACGTGCTGATCCTCGGCGGCGACGTGACGGGCAAGGGCCTGGTGCCGATCGTCGAACGCGATGGCCGGTGGACGGCCAGCGTCCGCGGCGTCACCGAAACCGCTTCGACGCCAGAGGAACTCGCCGAGCTGCAACGCAAGATCCGGATGATGGGTCTCTACGACCTCGTCGTGCGCCCGGAGGAGCAGCAGGAGATGGACGACGATCCCGAGGTGCTGCACACCCGCTTCCAGGAAGCGATGCGCAACAGCCTGGCCCGCTGGACCGAGTTGGCCGCCGAGCGGCTGCCCGACGGTTTCCCGGCGTTCATGATGCTCGGCAACGACGACTACTCGGATTTCGAGGAGGTCCTGCGCGAGGCCGAGGCGATCACCTACGCCGAGGACGGTGTCTTCGACCTGCCGCTGGACTACCAACTGGTGTCGCTGGGGTTCTCCAACCCGACGCCGTGGGACACCCCGCGAGAGCTGACCGAGGAGCAGATCGAGGCCACCCTCGAGGAGCGGTTCCGGCAGGTCGCCGATCAGCGCCGGGTGGTGTTCAACGTGCACGTGCCGCCGTACGACACCAAGCTGGACCGGGCGGCGCTGCTCGACGACCAGCTGCGTCCGGTCGTCGGCGGCGACGGCGGCGTCCAGCTCGGCCCGGTCGGATCGACGGGGGCGCGCGCGGTCATCGAAAGACGGCAACCTGCGGTCGGATTGCACGGCCACATCCACGAGTGCGCTGCGGGCGATCACATCGGGACCACGTTGTGCGTCAATCCCGGATCGGACTATCTGGTCGGCACGCTGCGCGGCGCGCTCGTCGAGCTGGACCAGGACGGCAACGTCGCCCGCTGGCAGTTGACGCAGGGTTGAGCGGTACGCGATGAGGGGCGCCGTGGACGGGGACATGGAGGTCCGGAGGTGACCGATATCCAGACGGCGGCGGCGCAGGTCGCCGAAGGGGTCGCCATCGTCGCCGACGCGGAGGCCGCGGGCGCACAGGCGCGGCTGATCGGCGGTGCGGCGATCGCGTGGCACAGTGGCCGCGCCGACACCCCGCACCGCACGTTCAGCGACCTGGACATGGTGGTGTCCCGCAAAGGCGCGGGGGCGCTGACGAAGGCGCTGGAACAGCGCGGCTACGAAGGAGAGCGACAGTTCAACGCCCTCAACGCCGATACCCGGCTGATCTTCCATGGGCCGACGGGCAAGCTCGACGTGTTCGTCGAGCGGTTCCAGATGTGCCACGAGATCCCGCTGAGGTCCAGACTGGAGCTCGACACCCCGACCGTCACGGTCACCGACCTGTTGCTGACCAAACTGCAGGTCGTCCAGATCAACGAGAAGGATGTCCAGGACGTCGCGCTGCTGTTGGACACCCACGAGTGCCGCGCGGGGGAGGGGGACTGGGTCAACGGCGACTACCTCGGCGGGTTGCTCGGCGACGACTGGGGCCTGTGGCGTACCGTCACCGAGTCACTCGGCGCGGTCGCGCGGGCGGAGCCGCGGATCGGTCCGCGCGCCGAGGAAATCCTGGCGGCGATCGAGGCGGGCCCGAAGACCCGGCGGTTCCGGTTGCGCGCCAAGATCGGTGAACGCAAGCGGTGGTACGAGTTACCGGAGGAGGTGGACGAGTGACGGATCCGTCCGGCAACGGCAACGGCAACGGGAACGGCAACGGGGACGCGACGCCGAAGCTCGAAGACGTCGCCCGCGTCGCCGACGTGTCGATCTCGACGGTCTCCCGGTACGTGCGCGGCCTGCCGGTGCGCCAGGCCGAGAAGATCGCCCAGGCCATCGAACAGCTGAACTACCGGCCCAACGCGATCGCCCGCGGGCTGCGGTCACGCCGCACGCACGCCATCGGCGTCGTCGTCACCGACATCACCAACCCCTATCTGGCCTCCGTCGTGCGCGGTATCCAATCGGTCGGCGGCGCGACGCGCTACAACTTGTACCTGGTCGAGGGCAACGACCAGATCCAGGACACCATCGGCGATCTCGGCAGCCGCGTCGACGGCATCATCTGTGAGGCCGCATCCGGTCCTGAGGTGGTGGAGGCGCTGCGTGCCACCGGGCAGCCGACCGTCCTGCTCGAGTTCGAACCCGTCGGCCACGCGCACCCGTTCGACGCCGTCATGGTGGACAACTACGGCGGCGCCCGGCGGGCGGGGGAGTACCTACTGCAGCTCGGGCACCGCAGGATCGGCATCATCGGCGGTCCGCTGAGTACGTCGCCGGGTCGGGAACGCTACGACGGGGTGGTCAGCGCGCTCACCGACGCCGGCGTCGAGCTCGACGAAACCTATGTCGAGCTCGGCGATTTCAGCACCGACTCCGGTTACCAGGCGGCCTCGCGGCTGCTCGGGCGGGAGGAGCCGGCCACCGCGCTGTTCGCGGTGAACAACCTGACCGCGATCGGTGCGCTGACCTACATGCACGACGCGGGGCTCGACGTGCCCGGTGAGGTGTCGTTCGTCGGATTCGACCCGATCGACAGCTGGCAGCTGATGTCGCCGTCGCCCACCACGGTCGAGCGGCCGCGCAGCGAGCAGGGCGCGATCGCGATGCGCCTGCTGCTGGATCGCATCACCGGCAACGGGCCCGAGAAGCCCCGTAGGATCGTGCTCAACACCCATCTGGCGCTTCGTGATTCGTGCGCCGCATACCGGGGACGGTGACCTCTGGCGATCTCTCGCGCCCGGGCGGGTCGCCGGCAGTCGCACCGCTCGCTTCAGCCCAACCGACCGGGAATCCTTGGTGCGGTTGTCACGAGTTCTTCTGCCGCATAGTGACTCCCGTGAGAGAACCCTGACAGCGAAGACTTGTCGGACCCTTCTGTGATGATGGGGTCATGTCCGTTTCGCCTCCCGATGCAGAGCCCATGTTGGGGCCGGATGCGCGGTTGCAGAAGTTGTATGGGGAGTTGGCGGAGTTGGCGGGGCAGCGTAATGCGATCGATGGGCGGATCGTGGAGATCGCCGCGGAGATCGAGCATGGTGGGTTCTGGGGTCATACCGGGGCGAAATCGGTGGGGGCGTTGATCGCGTGGAAGACCGGGGTGTCACCGGGTAATGCGCGCACGATCATGGCGATTGCCAAGCGGTGGGAGGAATTCCCGATCTGTACCGCGGCGTTGCGGGCGGGACAGTTGTCGATGGATCAGGTCGGGGTGATCGCCAATCGTGGTGGTGCGGGCTCGGATGCGCACTACGCCCTGTTGGCGAAGAGTGCGTCGGTGAGCCAGCTGCGCACCGCGGTCAAGCTGGAACCGCGCCCCAAACCGGAGCCCAAACCCCAGCCCCAGCCGGAACCCGAGGCCGGTGGGGACTCCGAAGCCGGCGGCGATCCCGCCGTCGACACCGACCCGGATTGTCGTTCGTATGAGCCGGATCCGGAGCTGCCGAAGCCGATCGGGTCGATCACCAGGTATTCCGATGCCGAGTTCGCGTATTGGCGGATCAAACTCGCCCATCCGGAGGCCGCGAAGTTCGAGGCGGCATTGAAGTCACACCGGGATGCGTTGATCGCGCAGTGGAAACGCGACCAGAACATCCCCGAAAACGCCGACAGTCACGGCGGGCCGGGTTATCGCACCGATGAGGAGCAGCTGTGCCGGGCCCCGTTCCCGACCACCCTGGACGCCTTCCTTTCCCTCATCGATGCCGGCTGGGATGCCGATGCCACCCGCCGCCCGCACGGGCATCAGACCACCGTGGTGATGCACCTGGATGTCAAAGACCGCATCGCCGCCCTGCATGTCGGCCCGGTGCTCACCGATGCCGATCGCCGGTATCTGTCCTGTGATGCGACCTGTGAGGTGTGGTTCGAACGCGACGGCCAACCGATCGGCTGCGGGCGTACCACCCGGGTGATCAACCGCCACCTGCGCCGGGCGCTGGAGTATCGGCATCCGGCGTGTGCGGTCCCGGGGTGTGGGGCCACCCGCGGTCTGCACGGCCACCACATCCGGCACTGGGAGGACGGCGGCGAAACCGAACTGGACAATCTGGTCTTGGTCTGCCCGTTCCACCACCGGTTGCATCACCGGGGGGTGATCACCATCAGCGGTCCCGGACACCGCATTACCGTCACCGACAGCCTGGGCCGAGAACTTCACGGCGGGTCGTTGGCCCGCCCACCCACCACACCCCCACCTAAAGTCGGGCCCTATCCGGGCACGTCGGGCGAACGCGCCCAATGGTGGTGGTACGACCCCTACCAACCACCACCCGCACCCAACTAGTCGAGCTGACCGGCGCCTGGAAAGCCCTGGGTATCAGCGGATCTAGATCGGTGGCAGGTCCAGCCAGTCGTCGACCATGAAGGCGTCACCGCGCGCCACGATGGTGGCCCCGCCAGGGCCGGGGTAGTGCGCCGGGATCACCGCGGCCCGCCGCCGCGACGCCTCGGTGAACACCCGCTTGCGGGTCACCGCCGCCGCGACCCCGTCGACGTCGAACGCACACGGGTCGTCCGGCCGCGGGATCTGGATCGGGCAGTGGGTGAGATCGCCGACGAACACCGCAGGCTCCCCGGCGTCCACCCACACCACCGTCGAACCCGGCGTGTGCCCCGGCGCCGGACGCAGCCACAGCGACTCGCTGAGCTGGTAGTCGCCCGAGAACAGCTCCATCTGCCCGGCCACCGGTAACACGCTGTCTTCGAACACGATCCGCATCCCCTCCGACGCGCCGGGGGCATCCGGGGCGAAGTACCGATAGTCCAGTTCCGGCATCAGGTAACGGGCGTTCGGGAACGTCGGCACCCATCCACCGGCGCCCACGTCACCCGAGCGCCGGGTGTTCCAGCCGACGTGGTCGGTGTGCAGATGGGTGTTGATCACGACATCGACGTCCTCGGGACGCACCCCCGCGGCGGCCAGCTCCGCGAGGTAACCGGTCGAAAGTCGGTGCAGCGGCGGCATGTGCGGCCGGTCGCGGTCGTTGCCCGCCCCGGTGTCCACCAGTACGGTCAGCCCGTCCACCTGGATCACCCAGGTCTGGATGGCGATCTTCCATTCGTCGGCGCCACGGTCCCAGAACAGCGGCTCCAACAGCTCGGCGTTGTCCGGCCACGCGTCGGCCGGGGTCTGGCCGAACAGCGATGTCCGCACCTGCGCCCGCAGCTCGACGGCCCGCGTCAGGGTCGCGCGGCCCAGCCGCACCCGGCCGGTCACGGCTGGATGCGCATCGGTCCCGGCGACCACAGCCCGGAGTGCGTGGCCGATCCCAGCTCGATCGTGGCGGGCTGCGCGTCGACGATGGTGTCGAACCGGCGCAGCGAACCCCAGTCCTGGCCCCAGTCGTTGGACAGGTAGGTCGACATCACCGACGCGCGCAGCAGCAGGTCCGTGATGCCCAGCAGGCCGCCGTTGAGGCCGTCCTGCCACGTGTCGGTGCTCTGCAGCTTGGCGTAGTAGTCCGGTGAGATGCGGAACTTCGGGATCTCGGTGACGCCGTTGGCGTGCAGCATCGGCTGCTGGCACGGGAACGCCAGCCCCACCGCCCAGTCCATCAGCACCGGCTGCTCGGAACCGACGTACTCCTGCACCGAGCGCAGCTCGGGGACACGCGGCGGGGTTACCGCGAGCCAATCTCCTTGTCCCAGCGACAGATCCTCGGCCACGACACGCACCGCGACGGCGTCGGCGGGAATCGCCGAGCGTGGGAAGCGCAGGTTACGCCACGACGGGGTCGGGCCGATGTCGTACGGGCTCACTCGGCCCGCGGGCACCGGGACGCCGTCGGGGCGTCGGGTTGCGTACTCCAGCTCCACCGTCTGGCCGGTGGTCAGGTTGTTCGCGACACTGGTCCCGGTGATCGTGCCGGCGGCCGTGATCACCACCAGCGGGTGGGCGTCGTCGGGCGCGGGCAGCTCGTACCACGCGGAGGCCAGCCGGCTTTCCTGTTGCGGCCCCGTCGAATACGTGCCGGCCACCGGCACCCGAGCCGGGTCCAGCCCATAGGGCAGCGGCACCGTCGACCCGTTCACGCCGGGGCGGCTCAGCTTGATCGGGCGGTTCCAGTCGTAGTCGGTGCCCGGCTGTGGGTTGTTCAGCCGGATCGCCTCGGCGATGATCCGGTCCGGAACCCCGTTGGGGGAGAAGCCAGTCGGGTCGGTGCCGCCGAGCGGGCCCAGCGGGCCGTAATCGCCCGGTAGGGCCCGCAGGAAACCGTCGTTGGAGTCGGGTTCGACCAGCACGTCGTCGGCCAGACCGCAGCCACCGGCGAACGCGCGGATGTTGGCCCAGCCATTCGAGTACGTCGGGTATTGGCGCACCACGCCGATCGCCATCGACGCGACCATGAACAGCACCATGAACCCGGCGGCGATCGGGATCGGCGCGGCGGTGAGCACGTCGACCACGCGCGACTGCCTCTTGTCGCGCAGGTGCAGCCAGAACGCCGCGAGTGCGGCGAGCCCGAACAGCACGAAGAACACCGTGCTGGCCGTCACCCCGCCCAGCCGTGGCACCGAATTGTTGAACGGCGCACCGAAGTTGGAGACGTACCACCAGCCGTTGGTGGAGGCGAAGCACAACGCCAGCACCAGCAGCAGACCGGCCAGGAACGCCATCCGGTTGCGCGCCGAGCGCAGCACGGCCGGTGACACCAGCACCGTGGCCAGCGCCGCCATCGCACCGCCCACCGCCGCGAACAGGCCGAAGTGGTGGATCCACTTGGTGGGGGTGAACATCAGGAAGAAGATGGTGGCGAAGATGACGCCCATCAGCCGCCACGCCGGGCCGCGGGCCACGCCGGCAACCCGCTTGCGGCGCAACATGATGAACAGCGACGCGAACAGGCACAGCGCGGTGAACAGGAACGCCACCCGGCGGGCGATCGCGCCGTCGGTGGTCGGCAGGATCAGGTAGTAGTAGCGCAGGTTCTCGGTCCACCACTCCTGGCTGGGACCGATCGTGGTGCGGATCTTGGTCGCCTCCAACACCGTTGTCAGTGTCTGGTCGGCGAACACCACCGCCAGGATCACGGTGCCCGCGGCCAGCAGCGGCGCCAGCAGCGGCCACAGTCCGACACTCTGGCGGCGCCGCATCAGGATCCGCAGGATCGGGCGGCCACCGGCGACCAGCGCCGCGACGGCGATCAGGCCGGTCGGCTGGATACCGAGGGTGAACGCCGCGGCGGTGATCGCCATCGCGGCCGGCGTGAGCCGGCCGGAGGTGATCGCGCGTTCGATCAGCACATAGGTGATCAGCGCGCCGGTGGCGATCTGACCCTCGGGGCGCAGCCCGTTGTTGAACGGCATCCACGCGCCCAGCAGCACCAGCCCGGCCGCCCACAGCGCCGGGCGGCTGGCGATCACCGCGGGCCCGAGGCGGGGCAGCACTTCCCGCGACAGCAGCAGCCAGCAGATCACCGCGCAGATCAGGTCGGGCAGCCGCATCCAGATGCTGGCGGTGCTGACGTGCGTCATCAGCGCCAGCACGTTGTAGTACCAGCCGAACGGATCCTCCGGGCTGCCGAACCAGCGGAAGTAGTTCGACATGTAGCCGGCGTGGTCGGCCACCCGTGCCATCTGCAGGATGTAGCCGTCGTCGGAGGAGTTCGCGCCGATCACGTACCAGACCGCGAACCCGCCGAGCACCACCGCGTCGACCGCGCTCACCGTGCGCCAGCGGGTCGGGATCGGCTGCCGCATCCGCCGGCCGTCGAGGCGGTCCAGCCGCCACAGCGCCAGGAACGCCAGCAATGTGCAGGCGACCGCGAGCACGATCGCGGCCAGCTTCAGCGCGGTCGGCTGTGTGGTGAAGCGGGTGTCGATCTGCGCCGAGAACGACAGTCCGGGCGGGGCGGGGCCGGTGAGGTCGGTGAAGACGCCGACGATCGCGGGCCGCAGGTTCGGGTCCGGGAAGCCGGTGCGTTGGGGGGTGCCGTCGGCGTTGGTCAGGCCGACGAACTCGGCGTAGGTGCCGTCCAGGTTCGAGGTGATGTCGATGCTGGAGCACCCGGGGGCAGTGCCGGTTCCGGCGACGCGTTCCCGTTCCACGCTGGCGATCACCACGTTGCGCACGATGACGTCGACGCGCTCTTCGGTGACGTTGACCAACATCGCGTTCAGCGCGGCGTCGCGGCCCTGCTTCGGGGCGGTGCCGAACACCAGGCCGCCGTCGGCGGGCATGTCGCGGATGACGGTGCACGGCACCGTCGCGGTCAGGCTCACCGGGGCCTGCGAGATCAGCGGCGCGGTCACGTTGGTCAGCTGCCCCTGCTGCGGCCAGTTCAGCGTCGCGGTGGTCTGGGTGACCGGCAGCAGCGGCACGGCGACCGCGGCCACGAAGCCGAGCAGACCGGCGATCATGGCGACCCAGCGCGCGATCGTCACGTCATCCCTCACGGCAGTGCCCTGATCGGTCCGCCGCGGCTCCAGCCGAACACTCGCTTCGACCCTTCCTCGATCACCGCGTCCGGCGCCTGCTCCGGCGGCACGACGCGCAGGTAGCGCTCCAGCGAGCCCCAGTCGCGGTACCAGTCGCCCCTGAGGTAGGTCGGGATCGCCTCGGTGCGCAGCAGCGCCTGGATGAACAGGAACGGCCCGCCATCCGGGGCGGCCTGCCACTGCTGCGACGACACCACGATCTGCTTGAAGTTCGGCATGATCCGGTACTCGGGCAGCTCGGCGACGCCGAGGTGCTCGGAGAACGGGCGCTGGCACGGGAAGTTCGCCGCGGTCGCGAGGTCCATCAGCACCGGGGTCTGCGTCCCGAGGAACTCGCTGGCGGTCTGCAGCACCGGGGCCCGCGGCGGGGTGAACCCGAACCATTGGTCCTCGGACAGGTTCGGGTCGTCGGCGACGATGCGCGCGACGTTGGCCTCCGGCGGCGCCGTCGACAGCGGGAAGCGCAGGTTGCGCCACGCCTTCTGGGCGAAGATGTCGATCGGGTCGACCTCGCCCAGCGCCTGATACGAGCCGTCGGGCCGGTGCACACCCCATTGCAGCTTCAGCGACTGGCCGTAGTTGAACGAGCCGTCCTCGTTGTAGTACCAGATGGCACCCGCGGCGGCGACGGCCACCAGCGGCCGGTCCGGGGTGCGGGGCGGCAGCTGGTACCAGGCCGAGGTGGCCTTGGCCGCGACATCGTTCTCGCCGTAGCTGCCCATCACCGGGGTGGTCTGCGGGTCCAGCCCGAACGGCAGGAACACCCGCGAACCGTTGACGCCCTCGGGCCCGTACCCGCCGCCGGTGCCGGCCGCGAAACCGACACCGATGTTCGGCTTGTCGACCGGGCCGTCGGAGTTCGGGGTGCCGGGGTTGGCGGCCACCGGCTCGGCGGGCTCGAGGGTATCGCTGACGCCGTTGGGGGTGAAGCCGACCGGATCCTCGCCGCCGAGCGGTCCGTATTCGCCGAACCGCTGCCCCGGGACGGGCGCCAGCATGCCGGCGTTGGTGTCGGCTTCGACGAGCACCTCGTCGGCCATCGCGCAGCTGGCGCCTCCGCTGCGCAGCGCCGCGATGTTGGCCGAGCCGATGGTGTACAGCGGGTAGCGGCCGGCGGTGGCCTTGACCATCGAGCCGAGTTCGAGCACCACCATGATCACCGCGACGATCAGCAGCGGTGTCGAGGCCAGCGCGCGGTTGCGGCCGGTGTCGGCCACCTGCGTGTGGCCGGCGTAGTCCATCCGGAAGTGCAGCCAGCCGGTCAGCAGGCCGCCGGCGATGGCCAGCACCAGGAAGATCGTGGTGACCGGGTAGCCGACGATCACCGGCTGCTTGTCGAACCACGGCACCCCGTAGTTGGCGTTGTAGAACCAGCCGTTGATCCCGGAGGTGGCCCAGGCCAGCACGAACAGCAGCGCGGTCACGTACAGCGCGAGGTTGCGGCGGCTGTGCAAGCCGACGCGGGCGAACGCGAACGCGGTGACCGCGCCGAGCGCGCCGGCCAGCCCGGCGAACGCGCCGAACTGCACCGCCCACTTCGTCGGGGTCAGGATCAACAGCAGCAGCCCGACGCCGGTGCTGCCGACCAGCCGCCACAGCGGTCCGTTGGCCGCGCCGGGCACGCTGCCGCGGCGCAGCATCACCGCGATCACGCCGAACAGGCACAGCAGCAGGATCAGCACGGAGAAGCGCCGGGTCAGCGAACCGTCGACGCTGTCCTCGACGGTCAGGTAGTAGTAGCGCAGGAACTCCTGGTACCACGGCACCGTCGGGCCGACGACGTACTTGATGCGCACCGACTCGGCGACCGTGGCCAGCGTCTGGTCGCGGAAGACCACCACGAAGATCAGCGACGCGGCCGCGGCGAACGGCGCGACGGCCGCCGACAGGCCGTCGGCGGCGCGGCGGGCCGACACCACCCGGGTCACCGCGCGGGCACCGACCAGCAGCGGCGCGACCGCCACCAGGCCCTGCGGGGCCAGCGTCACGCAGAACACCGCGACGACGATGCCGACGGCGTACAGCGCCAGCCGACGGTGCGCGACGGCGAGTTCGACGAGCATCCACACCGCGACGGCGCCGAACGCGATCAGTGGTTCGGGCCGCAGCCCGTTGTTGAACGGCAGCCATGCGGCCAGGAACACCGCGCCGGCGGTCAGCACCGCGACCCGGTTGGCGGCCAGCCGCCTACCGAGGCGGGGCAGCACGCAGTGGCTCAGGATCAGCCAGGTCGCGATCGCGGCGGCGGTGGCGGGCAGGCGCAGCCACACACTGGCCGTGCTGATCGACGCCAGGTGGGCCAGCACGCTCTGGTACCAGTCGAACGGCGCCTCCGACGCACCGAAGTACCGGTAGTAGTTGGTGGTGTAGCCGGCATCGGCGGACACCCGCGCGATCGTCGTGTTGTAGCCGTCGTCGGAGGTCTGCGCGCCGACGACGTGCCAGACCAGCAGCCCGCCGATGACCCCGGCGTCGGCCATCCAGGTCGACAGCCGGGTGCGGCGGCCGAATCCGCGCGGCGGCCGGCGGTTGCCGCGGCGGTCCAGCACGGCCAGCGCGACGATCGAGGCGACCACGCACAGCACGCCCAGCACCATGACGGCGAGCTTGAGCGTCGTCGGGCTGGTGATGAACCGGGTGTCCACCCCGATGCGGGCGGTCAGCCCGGGCTCGGTCGGGGGCACCTCCAGATCGGTGAACACCCCGGCCACCTGGGGTCGCTTGTCGACGCTCAGGGTGCCCGCCGCGCCGGGGATGCCGACGAAGTCCGCGCCGACGGCGCCCACATTGGCCCAGATCCGCAGCTCGCTGCAGGCGCCGTCGGCCACCGCGTCCCGCGGCGCGACCGCGGCGACGGTGTCCCGGAACGCGACGTACACGACGTCGGCGTTGGCGCGCACGAACAGGCCGTTGCGGCCGGCGTCGATGCCGCCGGCCGGGATCGTGGCGAACACCACGCTGCTGGAGTCCGGATCGTCGGGCAGGGCGGCTACCGCCCGGCACGGGATGGTCACGTCGAGGGTGAGCGGAGCGCCCGAGACCAGCGGGGCGGTGATGTCGCTGACCGATCCGTCGTTGTCCGCGCCCTGCGGCCAGGTGATGGTCGCGGTGGCCTGCTGCACCGGCAGCAGCGGCGTGACCGCGCAGAACACCATCCCGACGAGGCCCGCGACGATCGCGACGAGGCGGGCGGTTCGGTCAGGCACGAGGCTCGATGGTAGACGCCGCTAACTGAGACGCAGCGGTGCCGGGCTCCACAGGCCGCTTCGCGTCGCCGTCCCGAGTTCCAGCCGGGCCGGCTCGGCGTTCGGGTAGAACGGCAGCAGCCGCTGTAGCGCACCCCAGTCGCGGAACCAGTCGTGCTTGAGGTAGGTCGGGACGCTGACCGGGCGCACCAGCAGCTCGGTGATGCCCAGCGGTCCGCCGCCGAGGTAGTCCATCACCGGGGAGTTCGCCTCGGCGCCGAACCGGTCGGGCAGGATCCGCCACTCGGGCACCTCGATGACGCCGTTGCGGTGCCCGAACGGGCGCTGGCACGGGAACGCCAGCCCGACCAGCCAGTCCAGCATCACCGGATCGGTGGAGCCGACGACGTCCTGCAGCGTGCGCAGCTGCGGGATCCGGGGCGGGGTCAGCGCGATCCAGTGCTGCGGGTCGAGGTCGTCGTCGGTGGCGACCAGCCGGATGCGGGTGGCGTCGGCGGGGATCGCGGTCAGCGGAGCGCGCAGGTTGCGCCACGCCGGGGCGGCGCCGACGTCGCCGAAATCGATGCTGCCCGCGGGCTGCCCGTCCGGGCCGGCCCACTGCACGGTGACCTCGCCCTGGTCGAAGCGGCCCGCGGCCGACACCACCAGCACGGAGTCCGACCGGTCCCGCTCGCTCCAGTCCGCGGGCAGCTGGTACCACGCCGACCGCAGGAAGGCCGGTTGCTGGATGGCGGGACGCCAGCTGCCCAGCACCGGCGTGCGGGCCGGGTCCAGGCCGTAGGGCAGCCGGGCCCGGGAACCGTTGACGCCGGCGGCGGCGGTGGTGCCGCCCTCGGTGCCGGCCTCGCTGCCGGTGGCCTCGTCGCTGTCGCTGTCGGCGAAGTTGTCGGAGCCGGGCTGATCCATCACCGGGTCGGCGGTCACGTCGGACGGGATGCCGTCGGGGGTGAAGCCGTCGGACAGCACGAACCCGAGCGCGTCGCCGACGGGCACGCCCACCGGGCTCAGCAGCCCGGCGGTGGGGTCCTCTTCGACCAGGACGTCCTCGGCCAGCCCGCAGGTCTTTCCGGTCAGCGCCTCCAGGTTGGACCGGCCCACCGTCCACGCCGGGTACTGGCCGATCATCGCCAGGGTGAGCGAGGCCACCTCGAACACCACCAGCAGCCAGGTCGCGACGGCCAGCGGGGCCTGCGCGATCGCGGCCCACCGCCGCGGGCCGCCGTTCGGCGGCGCACCGCCGCGGCCCGAGAAGTGCAACCAGGCCGCCACCAGCACGGCCAGCAGCGACAGGCCCAGCAGCACGGTGGTGAAGCCGAACTTCCACTCCGGGAACGTATTCGACCATGGCACACCGAAGTTCGAGACGTACCACCAGCCGTTGACGGTCGCGAAGGACAGCGCGGTGACGAACAGCACCGCGGCGGCGAACACGGTGCGGTTGCGCCGCGAGCGCATCGCCGCGGCCGACACCGCCACCGCGGCCAGCGCGCCGAGGGAACCGGCCAGCCCGGCGAACACCCCGAAGTGGTGGGTCCACTTGGTGGGGGTGAACATCATCGCCAGGAAAGAGATGACCGTGATGCCGATGATGCGCTGGCTCGGGCCCAGCGCGGTGCCGGGAATCCGGTTCTTGCGCAACGACATCGCCGCCGCGACGGCCAGCGCGAGCAGCAGCGTCAGCACCGCGAACCGGCGGGCCACCGAGCCGTCCGGGCTGGTGGTGAACAGCCGCGAGTAGCGGATGTGTTCATCGAACCAGGCCAGGCTGGGGCCCACGGCGGATTTGAAGCTGCTGGCCTGCAGCTCGCCGACCAGGGTCTGGTCGCGGAAGATCAAGAAGATGCTGACGGTGGCCGCCGCGCCGATCGGCGCCAACAGCGCCCAGTAGCCGAATCGTGAGACATGCGCGGCGACAATGGTTTTCAGTGGTCCGATGGCGACCAGCAGCGCACCGGCGGCGGCGATGCCGGTGGGTCCGGAGAAGAGCGTCAGCGCGCCGATGATGATCGCGACGGCGACCGGGAGCAGCCGGCTGGTGGCCACCCCCCGCTCCACCGAGCACCAGGTCAGCAGGATGCCCAGCGCGATGATCGGTTCCGGGCGCAGTCCGTTGTTCAGCGGCAGCCAGAACGCCAGGAACAGCCCCGCCGCCGTCCACGCCGCGGCGCGGCTGCGCTTGACCGCCGAGCCGAGCCGGGGGATGACCTCGCGGCTGATCACCCACCAGCAGGCCAGCGCCATCAGCAGCGTCGGCAGCCGCATCCACACGCTGGCGGTGGACACGTGCGACCACAACGCCAGCAGGTCGTAGTACCAGCCGAACGGGGCCTCCGGGGTGCCGAACCAGCGGTAGTAGTTCGCCATGTAGCCGGCGTTCTCCGACACCCGCGCCATGGTCAGGATGTAACCGTCGTCGGCGGTGTTGGCGCCGACGAAGTGCCACCACACCAGCACCGCCGTGACGATCCCGTCCAGCGGCGACAACGACCACCACCGGCGCGGCAGGAACCGCTTGTGACGGCGGCCGTCGGCGCTGTCCAGCACGTGCAGCGCGACCAGCGACAGCAGCGTCATCGCGACGCCGACGGCCATCGCCAACACCTTCAGCCAGGTCGGCGACGAGCTGTAGCGGGTGTCGACGGTGGCCGAGAACTGCAGCCCGGGCGGGGCCGGACCGGACAGGTCGGTGAACACCCCGACGATCTGCGGGCGGAAGTCGTAGCCGCCGCGTTCGCCGCGCAGCGGCTCCCCGGTCCCGGCGGTGTCGTCGCCGTCGGCGGGCGCCTCCAGACCGACGAACTCGCCGGTCACCCTGTCGGCGTGCGCGGTGAACCGCAGCTCCTGACATTGCGGGCTGAGCACCTGTTCCAGCGGGGCGCTCACCACCGGGGTGTTGCGGACGATGACCAGCAGGTCGGTGTTGACCCGTTCGATGAGCAGGCCCCGGTCGACGGCCTTGGGGGCCTGCTTGGGCACCGTGGACAGCAGCACGCTGCGGCCCGGCCGGTCCAGGCCGGCGGCGGCGCTGCACGGGATGGTGATCTCGAGGTCGGTGGCGACGTAGCCGATCAGCGGGGCGTCGACGCTGGCGAGCACGCCGTTCTGCGGCCAGTTCAGTTGGGCGGTGGTCTGGTTGACCGGCAGCAGCGGGGTCGCGACGGCCAGCACCGTGCCCAGCAGCCCCGCGATGATCGCGATCAGCCGTGCGGTGCGGTGGTTGCGTCCCGCCTTCGTCGGCCCGGCCGCCGCCGCCTCTCCGACCACGGGGCTAGATGGTAATTGGCTTGCGGACCGCCAGGACGAACGGGCCGATGGTGGACACGTCGAACCGTGGGTCGTCGAACAGGGCGTCGTCGAGGGCGACGTGGTAGCGGCGCACGTTGGGTTGGTTCGGGTACACGTCGGCGGCCAGCCGCAACGTGTAGGTGTCGTTGGCGCCGCGCCGCATCAGGAACACCGTCGGCGGCTCCCACGGCATGGCATCCAGCGCCTCGATGAACTGGTCGGCGTCGGTGAGCTTGCCCCAGCCCTCGATGGCGGCCGCGCGCTGGTCGAACTGGGCCAGCGGGTTGGCGTAGTGCGACGTCAGGCCCTGGAACCCGTAGTAGGGGTAGTAGGACAGGAAGCTGTAGTCGGCGGTCATCACCACGGTCTCGTTGCGGGGCCGGCCGGTCAGCTCCTGGATGCGGGCGTCCACCTCGCGGTAGTACTGCTCGGCCCCGGGCGGCCGCCGGTCGGCGCGCTGGCCGTAGCCGTCGGTGTCGGTGTAGGCCACCACGATGTCGGGGCGCAGCACGTCGGGGATGTCCTGGCTGAACGTGACGGCACCGATGGCGCCGACCGCGGTGGCCGCCGCGACCACCCGCCGCGCGGTGGGCGGGCGCACCCGGGCGGCGAGCGCGCGGGTCACCTCCAGGAAGCCGAACGCCCCGGCCGCGGTCAGCAGCACGGTCAGCGTGGGCTGCAGCCGGAACGACAGCAGCGTGGTGCCGACCAGCGTGGTCAGCATCGACAGCAGCGACCACGCGTACACGGCCAGCACCGCGACGGCCAGTGCGCCGGCCCGGGTGGAGCTGCGGGCGTAGCAGACCAGCCACACCGTGCCGAGCAGGCACAGCGCACCCAACAGCGTGAACTGCAGCATCGGGAACGTCAGCTCGGCGCCGTCCCTGGGCAGGTAGTGCTGGGCGGTGCCGGTCTCGGCGGGGGTGCCGCGCGCGGCGGCCAGCAGATAGGGGCCCCAGCCGATCAGCGCCAGCAGCCCGGAGATGCCGGCGATGACGGCCACCCGCAGCAGCGGGTCGATCTTCCTGCGGGCGACGGCCAGCAGCACCGCCATCGCCGCCAGGGTGAACGCGGCGTAGGCGAACAACAGCGTGTAGAACAGCGCGGCGACGCCGAGGAACAGCCCGACGCCGACGACCGCGGCCCAGCCGCCGCGGCGCGTGGGTGCCGGCTCGTCGCGGTCGGTGCCGGCCTTCAGCCCGGACCAGGCCAGCACGAAGATCGGCGGCAGCAGCACCGCGATGACGGCGGCGTAGGGTTCGGCGGGCGAGTAGGCCAGCGCGGCCGCGGTGGTGGCGGTGGCCACCACCAGCGCGTACTCGAAGCGGATCATGTTGGCCCACAGCACGAATGCCAACCCGATCGCGATCGTGATCGAGACGATCGACCACGGCTTGAACATCTCCCAGGCCGGGGTGCCGGTCAGCGCGGCCAGCCGTCCGCCGATCCAGAACCAGCCGGGCGGGTAGAACGGCGGCAGGCCGATGTAGGTCATGTCGTGCAGGGCCGGGGAATCGGCCAGCCGGGTCAGGTACTCGGTGCGGAACTGCTGGTCCACCGAGATGCCGAACAGGTACAGCTTGGTGGCGCCCAGCGGCATCGCCAGCGTGACGACGGAGAACGCGGCCAGGAACAGCACGGCGCCGATCCGCGCCGGTGCGGCCCGGCCGCGCCGCCACACCCACCCGGACGCCAACAGCCCGGCCAGGGCGCCGACCTGGCCGACGGTGGTCAGCGCGTGCAGCTGATTCGACGAGTTGTAGGCCGGCCACTCGACGCGGGCGATCGCCACCAGGCTCACCGCCGCCACGACGACGGCGACCAGCGCCGCCACGACCATCTGGGCGAGGACGGACAGCGCGCGTGGCATCAGATGGGCAGCTTGCGGAAGATCGGGCGCGGGATGTGGCGCAGCACCATCATCACGTAGCGGAACACCCCGGGCGCCCAGACCAGCTCCCTGCCCTTGTCCGACGCGGTGACCGCCAACTCCGCGACGTCCTCCTTGTCGACGGTGAACGGCGCCTCCTTGGCCCCGGTGGCCTTCCAGTGCTCGATCGTGGTGGTGGTGCGGACCTGCCCGGGCCGGATCACCAGCACCCGAACCCCGTACTCGCGCAACGCCTCTCCGAGACCGAGGTAGAAGCCGTCCAACCCGGCCTTGGTGGAGCCGTAGACGAAGTTGGACCGGCGCACCCGCTCGCCGGCCGCCGAGCTCATCGCGATGATGCGGCCGAAGCCCTGTGCGCGCATCTTCTCACCGAGCAGCACCCCCACCGACACGGCGGCGGTGTAGTTGATCCCGGCGGCAGCTACGGCCTTGCGCTGGTCCTGCCACAGCTCCTCGGCGTCGCCGAGCACCCCGAACGCGACCACCGCGACGTCGACGTCGCCGCCGGTGAAGGCGGCGTCGATCACGCCCGGGTGGCTCTCGGTGTCCAGCGCGTCGAAGTCGATCCACTCGACGGCCTTGGCGCCCGCGGCGGTGATCTGCGCGACGGCGGCGTCCTTGCGCGGGTGGCCGGGCAGATCGGCCAGCAGCACCCGGGCGCGGGCGTTGCGCAGGTAGCGCTCGGCTATCGCCAGGGCGATCTCGGAGGTGCCGCCGAGCAGCAGGATGGTCTGCGGGTTGCCGGTCGCGTCGAACACCATCTAGAGCAGCTCCAGTCGTCGGGCCATGTCGGAGGCGAACACCCCGTCGGGATCCACCTTGCGGCGCACCGCGATCCATTCGTCGATGCGGGGATACATGGCGTGGAAGGTCTCGGCGGTGGTGCGCGAATCCTTGGCGGTGTAGAGCCGGCCGCCGAACTCCAGCACCCGCTCGTCCAGGGCGTTGAGGAACTCGTTGAGCCCGGCGGTGATCGGGAAGTCCACGCAGACGTTCCAGCCGGGGATCGGGAAGCTCAGCGGCGCTTGGTTTCCCGGCCCGAACAACTTGAACACGTTGAGGAACGAGTAGAACCCGGAGCGTTGGATGTCGACCAGGATGGCCTTGAACTCCTCGACCGCGGTGGTGGGCACCACGAACTGGTACTGCCCGAAACCGTTGGAGCCGTAGGCCCGGTTCCACTCCCCGAACATGTCCAGCGGGTGGTAGAACTGCGTCAGGTTCTGCACCTTGCCGCGGTAGGTGCCCGACTTGCGGTACCACAGCTCGCCGATCGGGCCGAACGTGTACTTGTTGGCCAGCCCGTTGGGGAAGATGTCGGGCAGCGTGAGCAGTTGCGGCGCGTCGAATTTCAGCGGGTTTTTCCGCAGCTTCTTGGGCAGCTGGTCGACGGTGGCCAGCGAGCCGCGGGAGATCGCGGCGCGGCCCAGCTTGGGGGGCGGGCTGATCGCGTCGAACCACGCGCTGGAGTAGGTGTAGTTGTCCTCGGTGCCGTCGCTGTGGAACGCGATGGTCTCGTCGAGGCCGTGGGTGACGTCGCCGTCGGCGATGAAGTACGCGGTCTCCGTCGGCGTCATCTCGATGGTGGCGCGCAGGATGACACCGGTGAGCCCGTTACCGCCGACGGTCGCCCAGAACAGCTCGGCCTCGGGTCCGTCCGGGGTGACGGTGCGGACCTGCCCGTCGGCGGTCAGCAGGTCCATCGAGCGGACGTGGTTGCCGAAGCTGCCGGCGCTGTGGTGGTTCTTGCCGTGGATGTCGCAGGCGATCGCGCCGCCGATGGTGACCTGCCGGGTGCCGGGCAGCACCGGGACCCACAGCCCCAGCGGCAGCGCCGCGCGCATCAGCTGGTCGAGGTTGACGCCGGCATCGACGTCGACGAGGTGGTTGTCGGCGTCGATGGTGTGAATGCGGTCCAGCGCATTCATGTCGATGACCAGCCCGCCGCCGTTCTGCGCGTTGTCGCCGTAGGAGCGGCCCAGGCCGCGGGCCAGCACACCCCTGCCGCCCTGTTCGGCGGCGCGGGTGACGGCGGCGACGATCACCTCGGGATCCGGCGTCGAGAGCACCTGCGCCACGGACGGGGCGGTGCGGCCCCAGCCGGTCAGCCGCCTCGTGGTGGTCGGGAACTCGGTGCTCAACATCGTCACAGAGGGTACCGCCTGCACCGCCGTCCTCAGCGCAGCCGGAAGATCACCGCCCGCTGGACCACGAAGTTGATGACGGTGGCGGTGCCCTGGGCGATGACGAACGCGACCACCACCGCGGTGGGGGTGTAGTCGAACAGATCCAGGAACAGGTGGTTGAGCCCGACCTGCACCACGAACGTGGTGATGTAGAGCGCCCACACCGCAGCCAGCCGGGCGGTGCTGGGCGGGGCCTGGAACGTCCAGCGCCGGTTGAGCAGGTATGCGGTGGTGGTGCCGGCGATCCAGCCGATGGTCTTGGCCAGGTCCGGCTGCATCCCGCCGACCCGGTACAGCAGGACATAGAGGCCGAAGTCGACGACGGCCGAGAACCCGCCGGTGACGACGAACCGCCAGATCTGCGTCGCGAGGCTCAGGTTCGGCCGCATCGGGGGCTCGGTCACCCGGGCAGCTTACGGGTTCAGCGGCCGCCGGTGCGCCAAGACCGATCGCGGGCATCTGGCACCCCCGGTGCGTGAGAAGGGCGGTGTCGGGGCAGGTTTCGTGACCTGGGTCTCGCTCAGGAGCCTGCCCAACGGCGGATTTCTGCCACCGGACGATCAAATTCTGCCAACACGAAATGATCCGGGGTGACGCGCCAGTTGTTCAGGGCAGATAGCACAGGAACGCACCCAGAGGAAGAGTTTCACCATGAAGAAGTTCGCCATCGCCACCGCCGCCACCGCTGGATTCGCCGCCGCCGTCGTTGGCCTGGCCGGACCGGCCGCCGCCGCCCCCAACACCGGCGGTGCCGTCGAGACCATCAACTCGCTGGAAGACCAGGGCTACCGGGTGATCGTCAACCGGCTGTCCGACGTGCCGCTGTCGGCGGCTTCGGTGGTCTCCATGCAGCCGGGCGCTGACATCCGCTCGACGGTGCACGGTGACGACAGCAGCAGCCAGCAGGTCATCACCAGCAAGGTGTACTACGTCGACGTGCGCTGATCGCGCAGCGTCGACGTGCGCAGACCAAAGGGGCACCCCTCTCCCCCCGGGGGTGCCCCTTTGTCATGCCAGGATCCTCCTGTCAGGCCCGCCGTAACCGGACCAGCGGGATGGTTCGGTCACCGGCCCGGACTTCGTAGTCCCCGTAACCGGTGTACAGGTCGATGGCCTTGGCCCACGCCCGATCCCGCTCGTCGGGGTCACTGATCTCGCTGGCTGTGTAGGTTCCGCTGTGCTTTCCGGCGAGCACCCGCACCGTCGGGTTGGCGGTGAGGTTGCGGTACCAGGCCGGGTTGCCCGGGCGACCGTAGTTCGACGCGATCAGGATCAACGAATCGTGGTCGCGGACATAGAGCAGCGGTTGCGTCCTGGACAGGCCGGTCTTGGCGCCGGTGGTGGTCAGCAGCATCGCCGGTGACGGGTAGACGCTGCTGATCCGGCCGCCGGTGATCCGTAGCAGCGGCGGATCGAGCCGCGGCGCAACGGTTCTGACATACCAATAGCCGGCGCCGGTCCTGGCGAAGCGTTCGAGTACGCGTTCGTAGACGCTCATGCGCCGGCGCGGGGCGGTCATACCGGAACGCTACAACCCGGAGGCGCTCAGCACATCGCACAGCGCCGAAATCGCTGGGGCGAAGGAATGTTCGGCCGGCGCGGCGAAGCCGACGAGCAGGCCGTCGGGGTCGGGCAGCTCTCGCGGGGCCAGCGGGTGACGCATGAGCGAAAGCCCTTGCAGCGCAATGCCGGCATCCCCGGCGCGGCGCAGCACCTCGGCTTCGGCGCCGTCGGGCAACCGCACCAGCGCGTTCACCCCGGCGGCCAGCCCGCCGACGTCGACGCCGTACGGCGCCAGCGCCGACACCAGCGTGTCCCGGCGGCGCCGGTAGCGGGCCCGCATCCGCCGGATGTGCCGGTCGTAGTAGCCGCCGGAGATGAACTCGGCCAGCGTCAATTGGGATATCGCGTCGACGAAGAACTGGGCCCCGCCCGCCGCGTCCAGCACGGCGGGCAGCAGCGCGTCCGGCAGCACCATCCAGCCCAGCCGCAACACCTGGGTGAGGCTCTTGCTGGTCGACCCCAGGTACGCCACCCGGTCCGGGCGCAGGGCCTGCAGCGCCCCGACCGGCTGCCGGTCGTAGCGGAACTCGCCGTCATAGTCGTCGTCGAACACGTAACCGCCTGTGCGCTCGGCCCATTCGACGACGGCCAGGCGGCGGGAGGAATGCAGCGGCATGCCCATCGGGTTGTGGTGCGCCGGGGTCAGCAGCACCGAGGTCACATCGATGTCGTCGAGCTCGCCGACCACGGCGCCGTGCGCGTCGATACCGATCGGGATGCTGGGCACGCCCAGCGCGGTAAGGGCATCGCGGAACAGGAACAGGCCGTAGGCCTCCACCGCGATCGGCCCGCCCACCGCGCGCGCCAGCAGTTCCACCGCGTGCCGGACCCCGGCGCAGATGACGATCGACTCCGCGGTGGCCCGCACCCCGCGCGCCCGGGCCAGGTACTCCGCCAGCGCCTCCCGCAACTCGGGCCGACCGCGGGGATCGCCCATCCGCAGCGCCTTGTGCGGGGCTTCGGCCAGGGCCCGGCGCATGCACGCCACCCACTGGCTACGGGGGAACTCCGACACGTCGGGGGTGCCCGGCATCAGGTTGTGCACCGGCTCGACATGCCTGCCGCGGGGCAGCGCCGGTCCCGGCCGCCGCTTCGGCGGGACCGTGGGGGTGGTCGGTGCGGCGGTCGTGACGGTCGCGCGGGCTTCGGTCGATGCGGCGACCCAGGTGCCCGCCCCCTGCCTCGACGCCAGCCAGCCCTCGGCCACCAGCTCGGCGTAGGCCTCGGCGACGGTGTTGCGGGCCACCCCCAGGTCCTGGGCCAGCGTGCGCGACGGCGGCAGCATGGCGCCGGATGGCAGCCGACCAGACCGCACGGCGTCGCGCAGCGCGCCGATCAGCGCCTCCCGGGTTCCGCGGGCGCCGGGGCTCAGCGCGCCGCGCAGGTCCAGGTGGAGGTCGCGCGTCCCGAAATTGGCCCACGAAGTCATGCTCAGATTGAACCAACAACTTGGGATATTCGGTACTAGCGTCGAAGACATGACACAGACACTTGCCACCCATGACCGGATCAAGCTCTACAAAACCTCCCCCGAGCTCTACGACGCGATGATGACGCTGTCGTCGGCGGCCGCCACGGACGTCGACCCCGAACTGGGCGAGCTCATCAAGATCCGGGCCTCCCAGATCAACCACTGCGCGTTCTGCCTCGACATGCACACTCGCGATGCCCGCAAGCTGGGGGTCGACGAGCAGAAGCTCGACGTGCTGGCCGCCTGGGCCGAGGCCGGCGACCTGTTCTCCGAGCGGGAGCGGGCCGCGCTCGCCCTGACCGAGGCCGTCACCGTGCTGGGCGATCACGGGGTGCCCGAGGACGTCTACCAGCGGGCCGCCGCGGTGTTCACCGAACGCGAGCTCGGCCAGGTCACCGCGATGGCGGTGGTGATCAACGCCTGGAACCGGATCAACGCCGTCGCCCGGTCGCTGCCCGCGAGACGCTGAAATCCAGAAATGAAGTACCAAGTATGGTATATCAAATCCCATGCTTGGTTCCGCGGCCGACGACTCGATGCTCGCGCACTGGCGTGCCCACGACCCGAGCATCGAATCGTCGGCCCGGTTGATCGAACAACTCTGCGAGGGCACGCTGCCGCGGGCGTTCGCCGCGGGCGCCGACGCACATCCCGACGCGGTGCTCGTCGTCGGCGAGGACGTGTTCACCCTCGCCGACCTGTCGCGCCGGGCCCGGCGCTGGGCCGGCGCGCTGGCGGCCGAGGGGGTGGCCGCGGGCCGGCCGGTGATCCTGCAGGCGCCGACGTCGGGCTCGATGGTGTGCGCCTACCTGGGCCTGCTCGTCCTCGGCGCGCCGGTCGTGCTGGCCAGTCCGGCGTTGACCGCGGTGGAGTTCGACGTCATCGCCGCCACGTCGGGCGCCACCGCGGCGGTCACCGATAACCCAGCGCCCCAATCGATCCGGCACATCGACCTGACCGCGCTGGCGGTCTCGGCCGAAACGGCCGCCGAGGCCGCAGACCCGGGTCCGCGCTGCGACGACGTCGCGGTCATCGCCTTCACCTCCGGCACCACGGGAGCCCCGAAGGGGGTCCCGCTCACCCACACCATGCTGCTGTCGTCGATCCGGGCGGTGATGCGGGCCTGGCGATGGACCGCCCGGGACCGATTGGTGCACGCATTGCCGCTGTACCACCAGCACGGGCTGGGCGGCATCCACGCCACGCTCATCGCGGGCTCGAGCGCCCGGATACTGGCGGAGTTCGACGCCGCCACGCTGGTGCGGACCATCCACGCCGAGCGTGCGACCGTGCTGTTCGCGGTGCCGACCATCTATCAGCGCCTGGTCGAGATACCGGAAAACCTTGCCCCACAACTGGCTTCACTGCGGCTGGCCACCTCGGGTTCGGCGCCGCTGCCCGCGGCGTTGTTCGACCTGGTCACCGAACGCCTCGGCATCACGCCAATGGAACGCTATGGCCTGACCGAGTCGGGCCTGGACGTCTCCAACCGCTACGACGGACCCCGCAGGGCCGGGGTGGTCGGCTTCCCGCTGCCCGGTGTCGAGCTACGCCTCACCGACGCCGACGGCCGCGACGTCGCGCCGGGCGAGCACGGTGAGATCGTGCTGCGCGGCCCGCAGGTGTTCAGCGGCTACCTCGACGACCAGGAGGCCACGGCGCGGGCGTTCCACGGCGGGAACTGGTTCCGCACCGGGGATCTGGGCCGCATCGAGGACGACGGCGCGCTGGCGATCACCGGCCGGCTCAAGGACATCATCGTCTCGGGCGGGTTGAACGTGTCTCCCCGCGAGGTCGAGGAGGTCCTGGCCGGCCATCCCGCCGTCGAAGAGGCCGCGGTCACCGGGCTGCCCGACCCCTACTGGGGCGAAGCCGTGGCGGCCTGGGTGGTGTTGCGGCACGACATCGACCCCGCCGACCTGACCGCGCACTGCCGGACCCGGTTGATGGCGTTCAAATGCCCGAAACGGATCACGGTCGTCGACGCCCTGCCCCGCAACGCGATGGGCAAGATCCAACGCAACCAGCTGAGGTCGATGGCATGACCGACCCCGAAGCGCAGGTGCGCGACCGGTATCGCGCCTGGGCGCAGGCCGGGATCGCCGTTGTCGACGAGCTGGCGGCCCAGGCCCACGAGGGTCCGGTCTGGGTCCCGGGAACCGACGAGATGCGAAGCGCCACCGTGACATTCACCGACCACGACCCGGTCGCGGTCGATCGCGCGCGCGAGCGGGGCTGGCTGGTCAGCCCGCCGGCGGCCCGCCACGGCCTGGTGCCACCGCTGTCCGGGCTGGCGATCGCGGTCAAGGACAACATCGACGTCGCAGGCCTGCCCACCCGCAACGGGACACCGGGCGGACAATGGCGGACACCCGCCGCGTCGGCGCCCGCCTGGGAGACCCTGGCGGAGCGCGGGGCATGGTGCGCAGGCAAGGCCGCGATGCACGAGATGGCTTGGGGCGTCACCACATCGACGCTGCCGGGGCCGATCGACCCGGACCGCGTCCCGGGGGGATCCTCGGGCGGTTCGGCGGCCGTGGTCGCCGCGGGTGCCACCCGCGCGGCCCTGGGCACCGACACCGCGGGCTCGATCCGGATCCCCGCCGCGCTGTGCGGGGTGGTGGGGCTGCGTCCCACCCGCCGCGCCGTCGAGACCGCCGGCGTCACCGCGCTGGCGCCCGCGCAGGACGCGGTCGGCCCGATCACCGCCGACGTCGAGACCGCCGCCCTGCTGTTCGAGATGCTGGCCCACCGGCCGATCCTGCCTGCGACACCCGGCGTTCGGGGCAGGCGCATCGGCATCCTGAGCCGGCCGGGCCGGCTCGATCCGGCGGTCGGCGCCGCCTTCGAGCAGACGCTGACGGCGCTGGCCGGCGCCGGTGCGGTGCTCGTCGAGGTGGACACGCCGCTACCGCGCTGGTCGGCCAGCGTGTCGCTGCTGCGCATGCTGGTATCTTCGGCGGCGCTGTACGCCGCCGACGTCCGGCGCGAACCCGGCGGCTACGGCCCGGCCGCCCGCGCCCTGCTGACCGTGGGCGCCGAGCTGCCGGTCGAACCGGCCACGCTGGACCGCGCCAGCGCAACCGTAACGGCGTGCACAGCAGAACTTTTCACGACGCACGCCCTCGAGGTGCTGCTGACCCCGACCTGCCCGTGCGTGGCGCCGGCGGCCACCGCCGCCACCGTCGCGTTCGGTGACCGGGCAGAGCACGTGGATTCGGCGCTGACCCGCTACACCGCGTGGGCCGCCGTCGCGGGACTTCCCGCCCTGTCGGTCCCGGTGCCGCGGACGGCGCCGTTGCCCGTCGGCGTGCAGATCATGGCGCCACCGCACCGCGAAGACGCCTGCATCCGCACCGCCCTGGCGATCGAACGAGGGCCGTCTTCGACCAGCAACCACAACGAGAAGCCCCAACGAGAAGGTGAGTCATGACGGCACTGTCCGCAACCGATCCGGTCGACATCCACGCGGTGTGCAGCGACGACGAGAAGGCGATCGCCGAGACGGTGCGCGGCTTCGTGAAATCGGCCGTCCTCGACGACGTCGCGACCTGGTTCGAGGAGGCCCGGTTCCCGGCCCGCGAGCTCGCCAAACCGCTCGGCGACATCGGGCTGCTCGGGATGCACCTGGAGGGTTACGGTTGCGCGGGCACCTCGGCGACCGCCTACGGGCTGGCGTGTCTGGAACTGGAGGCCGGCGATTCCGGCCTACGGTCCTTCGTCTCCGTGCAGGGTTCGCTGGCCATGTTCCCGATCAGGGCCTACGGCTCCGAGGAGCAGCGCGCGCAGTGGCTGCCCGGCATGGCGTCCGGAGAGCTCATCGGATGCTTCGGCCTCACCGAACCCGACAGCGGATCCGATCCGTCCTCCATGCGCACCGCGGCGCACCGGGACGGTTCGGACTGGATCCTCAACGGCACCAAGACCTGGATCACCAACGGCCCCATCGCCGACGTCGCGGTGGTCTGGGCGCGCACCGACGAGGGCGTGCGCGGGTTCGTGGTACCCACCGGCACGCCGGGATTCGAGCAGCGCGAGATCCACCACAAGATGTCGCTGCGCGCATCGGCGACGGGCGAGCTGGTCTTCGACGACGTCCGCCTGCCCGCCGACGCGGTGTTGCCGGGGGTCATCGGAATGCGCGGGCCGCTGTCGTGCCTCGACGAAGCGCGTTTCGGGATCCTGTTCGGTGCCCTCGGTGCGGGCCGGGCCGCCTTCGAGGCCGCGGTTGGCTACGCCGGTGACCGCACCCAGTTCGGCAAGCCCATCGCCGGATTCCAGCTCACCCAGGCCAAGTTCGCCGACATGGCGGTGCGGCTGAGCTCCGGTCTGACCCTGGCCCTGCACCTGGGCCGGCTCAAGGACGCCGGGCTGCTGAAGCCCGAACAGGTCAGCATCGGCAAGCTCGGCAACGTCCGCACCGCCATCGAGGTCTGCCGCACCGCGCGGACGATCCTCGGTGCCAACGGGATCAGCTTGGAGTACCCGGTCATTCGGCACATGACCAACCTGGAGTCGGTGCTGACCTACGAGGGCACCGAGGAAGTGCACGCCCTGGTCATCGGCAAGGCGCTGACCGGTCTGGCCGCGTTCTCGTGAACCACCCGGGGGTGCAGGTCGGCACCGGAGCCCACGGGGCGACCATGCTGTGCCTCGATCGCCCGCAGCGGCGCAACTCGCTGACCGCGGCGACGGTCGAGGCGATGGCGGCCGCGCTGGACTCCGACGCGTCGGCGACCGTCGTGCTGTGCAGCGCTACCCCCGGGATGTTCTGCAGCGGAGCGGATCTCATGATCGATGATGCCGAACGCCGCGCCGTCAGCGACCACCTCTACGAGGTCTACGAGACGATGGTCACCCGTCCCGGCGCCGTCATCGCGGTGGTGGACGGTCCTGCGGTCGGCGGCGGCGCCCAACTGGCCACCGCCGCGGACCTGCGGGTCGTCGGGCCGAACGCCCGGTGGAAATGGGCGGGTCCGGGGCACGGCCTGGCGGTGGGCTCCTGGATCCTGCCCGATCTGATCGGCCGGGGCCGGGCGCTGTCGCTGATGCTGACCCAGCGCTGGCTCTCGGCGACCGAAGCGGTGGCCTACGGGCTCGCCGACGAAATCTCCACGGCGCCCGACGAAGTCGCCGACGCACTGGTGCGCACCCTGGCGGAGCTGGACGGCGCCGCGATCGCGCGGATCAAGCAGATCGCCTCGATGCCCGGGGTGGTGCGGCGGCTGCAGGAGGAGCGGGACAGGAACAAGGCGGCGTTTTCGGGCGCGATTCCGTCGCGTAGATGAGCGAACCGCAGTATGGTATACCAAATATCACCAATCAGAAGGGGTCCGAATGGAACTCAACCTCACCGACAAGACCGCGCTCGTCACCGGAGCCAGCAAGGGCATCGGGCGGGCCGTCGCCCTGCAGCTGGCCCGTGAGGGGGTCGACGTGGCGATCACCGCACGCACCACCGCCGATGTGGAGACCGCCGCCAAGGAGATCTCGAATGCCACTGGCCGAAAGGTGATCCCGCTGACCGGTGACATGAGCAAGACCGAGGACGTCGACCGTTGCGTCGCCGAGACCCTCGACGCGCTGGGGTCGATCGACATCCTCGTCACCTGTGCCGGCAGCTCGCCGGGTGGCCTGCTCGAGGAGCTCACCGACGAGCAGTGGATGCAGAGCCTGGGGTTGAAGTTCCTCGGCTACGTGCGCTCGGTGCGCGCGGTGGTGCCGCACATGGTCAAGGCCGGCTCCGGTGCCATCGTGCTGGTGGTCGGCAACGACGGGCTCAAGCCCAGCTTCTGGGAGATGACCGCGGGTGCCGCCAACGCGGCCGATCTGAACTTCGCGTCCTCGATCGCCGACCAGTACGGCCCCAAGGGGATTCGCGTCAACACTGTCAACCCCGGGCCTGTCGAGACCGATCGCTGGGACACCCTGGAGAAGGCCTTCGCCCGCGACATGGGCGTCGACCAGGCCGAGGCGCGGCGCCGGGCCGAGGCCTCCATCCCGGTCGGCAAGATCACCCAGCCCGAAGAGGTGGCCGCCCTGGTGGCCTTCCTGGCTTCCGACGTCGCCAGCACGCTGCACGGGGCGCACATCCCGATCGACGGCGGACAGCGCAAGCCGCTCATGGAGCGCTGAGCCTCGATGCCGTACGCAGCGACCGACGACGGGTGCCGCCTCTACTACGAGGAGGCCGGCACCGGGACCGTCATCGTGTTCGTCCACGAGTTCGGCGGTGACCATCGCTCGTGGGAGCCGCAGATGCGCCACTTCTCCCGGTGGTATCGCTGTATCACCTACGCGGCCAGGGGGTTTCCGCCCTCGGATGTGCCCACCGACCCGCAGCGTTACGGACAGGCCCGCGCGGCTGCCGATATCGGCGCCGTCCTCGACGCCGTCGGGGTCGAGAAGGCTTACGTGGTGGGTAACTCGATGGGCGGGTTCGCGGCGCTGCACTTCGCGCTGAGTCAACCCCAGCGGTGTCTCGGGGCGGTGGTCGCCGGTTGCGGTTACGGCGCCGATCCGGCCCGCAACGCCACCTTCCGGGCCGAGTCGGCGGTCGTCGCGGAGGCCTTCGAAAGGGAGGGCGCGCAGCAGATGTCGACGTGGTACGGGGTCGGCCCGGCCCGGGTGCAGTTCCAGGCCAAGGACCCGCGCGGGCATGCCGAGCACGTCGCGGTCCTGGCCGAGCACGACGCGGTGGGGGCGGCGCTGACGATGCGCAACGTCCAGATCCCGCGGCCGCTGCTGTTCGAGATGACCGATGAGCTGAGCCGGTGTGAACCGCCCGTGCTGATCATCGCCGGTGACGAGGACAACGGGGTCCTGGAGGCCGATCTGATGCTCAAGCGCACGATTCCCCGCTGCGGGCTGGCGATCCTGCCCAGGACCGGGCATGTGTCGAACCTCGAGGAGCCGGCGCTGTTCAACCTGTTCGTCGAACGGTTCCTGCTGGGGGTGGGCAACGATGCCTGGACTCCGCGGGATCGGCGCGCGATGTCGTCGTCGATGACGGGAGCGGTGGCCCAGCCGGAGTGACCCAGCCGAAGTGACTCAGCCCCGGTGCCGCCGGAAGGCCGCGCCCAAACGTAACGGGACGCAATCCGCCCGAAATGAAACATTACATACCATGCACCAGATAGTGTCTTCCCATCACCCGTGCGGAACGGGCCGTGGGTCTGTGAGAGGGAGAGAATCAATGCCTAAAGCGATGCCACACATCGGAAGGGTGTTCGCCGGTGCGGCCATGGGGGTTGCGTTGTTGTTGACCTCCGCATGTGGGGGAGGCGGCGGCGACGCCGGCGGGGAAGGCGGTGAGGGCGGGGACAGCGCGCTGCCCGTGCTGCGTTTCCAGGTCCTCGAATCCGACCCGGCCTCGATCCCGCTGCAGATCATGATGGACCAGGGCATCGACGAGAAGCACGGCTTCAAGGCCGAAGAGGTGGTGGTCGATCCCGACGCCAGCCTGAGCACGTTCCTGTTGGGCGAGAGCGACATCGCCACCGATCAGGACGGCATCAGCCTGGCGATCGCCCAGCAGGAGGGCAAGAACGCCGTCGGGTTCGCCGGGGCGCTGAACATGATGACCGGTGTCGTGGCCTCCGACGCATCGGGCATCAACACCCCAGAGGAGTTGCGCGGGCGCCGCGTCGGCCACTTCGGCCTGGACACCGGCACCACGACGGCCATCAACGTGATGTTCGACGAGCTCTACAACATCAACATCACCGAGGACCTGGACCTGCGCGAGGCCGGCGCGGCCGCCCTGCCCGAGCTGATGGCCTCCGGTCAGGTGGACGCCATCTTCGACTACGAGCCGTTCGCGCTGCGGGCCACCATGCTGGGCGGCAAGTACATCTTCCAGCCGGCCAAGGCCTGGGCCGAACACACCGGCGGTTACTCGCCGAACCTGGCGCTGCTGGCGGCCCGCACCGAATGGCTGGACCAGAACCGCGATCTGGCGATCAAGGCCCGCGACGCCTGGTTCGAGGCCATCAAGGTGATCGGCGACAGCAACTATGAGATCCTCAAGGAGCAGAAGTACGCCGACATCCTGTCGCTGCGCGACGAGGCCGAGCTCGACGCCTTCGTCAAGTACTGCGCCGACCTGCCGTGCTACCCGACCGAATGGTCGCAGCGCGACGTCGACGGCACCATGGAGTGGCTGCAGCTGTTCGCCGACCGCAAGCTGCTGATCGAGTCGATGCCCGCACAGCCGGTGGCCGTCGACCTCGAAGACTCGTGACGGCCCGAACCACGGCTCTGGCAACGACTTCCGGTGATTCGCCGGCAATGACGACGGCGGGCGCCCGAGGGGCGAAGCGGCCGCGGCGGAATCGTTCCGCCGCGGCCCGCGTCCGTGACACCGCACTGTCGGTGCTGTCGCTGGCGCTGGTGGTGCTGGCCTGGCACATCTGGAGCAGCAGTTCGCAACTGTTGCCGACCATCTCGGAGGTCGCCGAGGCCGCCGGTGACTTCTACACCAACCCGGACATCTACGCCAACATCGGGGAGACGTTCCAGCGGGTCGTGATCTCGGTGGCCATCGCGCTGGCGGCCGGGCTGGTGGGCGCGATCCTGTCCCGCCGCGGCGGACTTGTCGGGCAGATCGTCGACGTGTACGTGTCGCTGGCCATCGCGATACCCAGTACCGTCGCGGCGTTGTTGGCGCTGTTCATCTTCCACCGCTCCGAACTCGGCGTCTACGCCGTGGTGGTGCTGGTGATCTGGCCGTTCATGGTGATCACGCTGCGGGGCGGGCTGGCGCTGATGGATCCCAAGCTCGACGGGATGGCCGAAGTGTACGGCTTCTCCTATCCGCGCCGGCTGCGCAAGGTCGTGATCCCGCAGCTGATCCCGTACGCGTTCGCCGCGGTGCGCAGCGAGAACGCCCACGCCTGGCGGGTCGTGGTGCTCGCCGAGGTGTTCGCGGTCAACAGCGGGATGGGCGCGGCGTTCACGAAGGCCTACGACCGGTTCCTCATCGAGGACGTGGTGCTGTGGATCCTGACGTTCATCGTCATCTTGTTGGTCGTCGAGTACGTGGTGCTCCGTCCGTTGGAGAACCATTTCATGCGTTGGAGGTTCCAGGATGTCCGTTGACGTACCGGCCCGCGAGCGCCCGCCGCAGATCGTCTTCGACAACGTCGAGGTGACCTACCCCAACGGGGCGGTCGCCGTGGAGAACATCAGCCTCGATGTCCGCGCAGGCGAGTTCCTGGCCATCCTCGGTCCCAGCGGGTGCGGCAAATCGACGCTGCTGCAGGCCGCGGCCGGCCTGCTCGGCATCTCCCAGGGCAGCATCAGCGTCGGCGGCCAACCGGTCGGCGGGCGCTCACGCGCCGGGACCCCGTCCATCGGGTACGTGTTCCAGGAGCACCGGCTGCTGCCGTGGCTGACCGTCGCGCAGAACATCGAAACCGTGCTGGCCGCCACGTCGATACCCAAAGCCGAATGGCAGCAACGCATCACCGAGTACCTGTCGATGCTGCAGATCGAGCACCTGCGGGACCGCTGGCCCAACCAGCTCTCCGGTGGCCAGCGCCAGCGCGCGTCCATCTCGCGCGCCCTGTCCATCGACTCCGATGTGGTGCTGATGGACGAGCCGTTCGGCACCCTCGACGAGGTGACTGCCCGCACCATGCGCGCGGAGCTGCTCGAGGTGTGGCAGCGCACCAACCGCACCTTCGTGTTCGTCACCCACTCCATCCGCGAATCCCTGTTCCTGGCCGACCGGGTCGCCATCTTCACCAAGGGCCCGGCCTCGCTGATCGAGACGATCGACGTCGGCCTGCCCAGGCCGCGCGACTACGACAGCCCGGAGCTGGCGCGGCTGGAGGGCGACGTGGTGCGGCGGGTGCTCGAGGTCTGGGGTTCGGAGTGAGCACGCTGGAGGGCACGGATCCGCTGGCCGCCGAAGCCGTTGCCGCGGGCAGGAAGACACGCGTCAAACCGCTGTCGGTGCTCGTCGCGCTGGCCCTGATCCTGGCCGCATGGCAGGTGGTGGCGTGGCTGTCGGCGGGTTGGGTCCCGGGGATCCCCGCGATCGCGGAGGCCGTCGTGCGACTGCTCAGCCGGTCGAGTACCTACAGCGATCTGGGAATCACGCTGGTGCGGCTGGTGATCGCGTTCGTCGCGGCGACCGTCCTTGGCATCGCCATCGGGGCGGCGATGGGTCTGTGGCGGCCGTTCGAGGCGTTCGCGCGCCCGCTCGTCGTGGTCGGACTGGCCATCCCGGACCCGATGTACTTCATCTTCGCGGTGCTGCTGCTCGGCACCGACCAGGAAGTCGGGATGCTGGCGCTGGTGCTGGCGGTGATCCCGTTCGTCGTGCACGGCGCCGACAGCGGTGTGCGCAACCGGGACCGCAATCTCGACGAGATGAGCCGGGTGTACAAGCTGTCGCGACGGTCGTACTTCGTCGATGTCCTCGGCCGGCAGATCGCGCCGATCGCGTTGGCGTCCATGCGGACCTCGCTGGCGTTCTCGTGGAAGATCGTGGTGCTGATGGAGGCGCTCACCCAGCCGAATGGCATTGGGTCCCAGATCTACTATTCGTTCCGGCTGTTGCGGCCCGCCGAGATGATCGCCTACGCGCTGATCTTCGTGGTGATCATGCGGACCGTCGAGTACCTCGCGTTCAAACCTCTCGAGCGTCGGCTGGCCGGCTGGGTCGGCGCGCGGTGACCGCCGCGGTGGACGGATTGTTATACCATCGCTGCGGAATCCTGGAGGTCACGAATGGCGCCTGAGCCGATGACCGGAGTGTCCCCTCCGGTGTTTGCTTCCAAAGCCGATGTGGTGTGTGCGCTGATGCGGCAGATGATCATCGGTGGCGAGGTCCAGGCCGGGGAGGCGCTGCGTCAACGCGACATCGCGGCCAAGTTCGGGGTCAGCCAGACACCGGTGCGGGAGGCGCTCAAGCGGCTCGAATCAGAGGGTCTGGTCACCATCGACCCGCACCGCGGTGCCGTCGTCGCGAAGTCCAGTGTCGGTGTGCAGCGCGAGAACGCCGACATCCGCGCCGCCCTGGAGGCGCTCGGCGCCAAGTTCGCCGCCAATGTGATCACCGACGAGCAGATCGCCGAGTTGCGTGCGCTCAACGCGGTCATGGAGGGGATGAGCGACGACGATCCGCGCTACGCGGAGGCCAACCGGGCGTTCCATTTCAAGGTCTACGAGTGCGCCGAGTCGCCGATCCTGCTGTCCATCATGCGGCTGTTGTGGCAGTCGATCCTGCACGGCCCGATGACGGCCCGCAAACACGGCGAGTCGTTCCTGCAACACGAACGGCTCATCGACGCCCTGGAGGCCCGCGACGGCGAACGGGCCGCCGAGATGATGCGCGAGCACATCCTGGGCCACGATCACGACTGACCGGTCCGCCCGCCCGACTTACCCGGCGGCGCCGCGGCGCCGCGCCGCACAGTCCTCGATGGCGTCGACGATCGTTTGATACCCGGTGCAGCGGCACAGGTTCGAGGCCACCACCTCGCGGATCTCCTCGCGGGTCGGGTCCGGCTTCTCCGCGAGGTACCCTTCGGCCAGCATCAGGAAGCCGGGCGTGCAGAACCCGCACTGAAGGCCGTGGTGTGCCGAGAAGCACTGCTGCAGATCGTTCATCGTGCCGTCCTCGGCGGCCAGCGATTCCACCGTGCGGATGTCGGCACCCTCGGCCTGGGCGGCGAACATCAGGCAGGCCCGCGCCGGCGCGCCGTCGACGAGCACCGTGCACGCCCCGCAGATCCCGTGCTCACACCCGACATGGGTGCCGGTCAGACCCAGGTCGTGGCGCAGCACATCCACCAGCGTGCGGCGCGGCTCCACGATCGCCTCGTAGCGAGTTCCGTTGACGGACAACTCGATCAACTGCACGTCAGCCATGGGCGCTCCTGTCCTGCTCGGCGCTGGCGATCTGCTCGCGCGGGGTGTGCGGCGGGTTCTCCAGCGCGCGGTACACCAGTTCGCGGGGAATCGGGGTGCTGTCGAGTTCGACGCCGGTGTGGCGCAGCCCGTCGTTGACGGCGTTGAGGATCGCGCCGGGCACCCCGATCGTTCCGCCCTCCCCGGCCCCCTTGGCGCCGGTCTCGGTCAGCGCGCTCGGGGTCTCCAGGTGCTCGATGCGGATGTCGGGGATCTCCATCGCGGTCGGCACCTTGTACTCCATGAACGTCGGGCACAGCGGCTGGCCGTTCGCGTCGTAGGTGACCTGCTCGAACAGCGTGCTGGCGATGCCCTGGGCGATGCCGCCGCGGGCCTGGCCCTCGACCACCTGCGGGTTGATCGCGACGCCGACGTCCTCCACGCAGACATAGCGCAGGATCTCGATTCCCCCTGTGCCCTTGTCGAGTTCGACGACGACGCCGTGCGTGGCGTTGGAGAACACGCCCTCGGCGGCCAGATCGAAACTCGCGGACGCCCGCAGCCCCGGCCCGATGTCCTTCGGGAGCTTCGTCGACTGCAGGTACGCGACGAATGCCAGCTCTGCGAACGTCATCCGCTTCCCGGGCTGGTTGCGCACCCGCACCCCGGCGTCGCCGTCGAGCTCCACCGAGTCGACGTCGACCTCCATCAGATGTGCTGCCAGCGCGCACAATTGGTCACCCAGCCGGCCGGCGGCCAGGGCCACCGCGCTGCCACCGATGGTGATCGAGCGGCTGGCGAAGGAGCCGAAACCGTAGGCGATCTTCTCGGTGTCGCCCTGGACCACCTTGATCTTGTCCATCGGCAGGCCCAGCCGGTCCGCGACGATCTGGGCCATCGTGGTCTCATGGCTCTGCCCGTGCGACAGCGTCCCGGTGGTCACCCGGACCGATCCCGAGGTGTCCATCGTGATATCGGAGAGGTCGTAGCTGACCAGCACCCGGGGCTTGCGCTCGACGAACGCACCGGAGGCCAGACCCGTGCGCTCCGAGTAGCAGGCGTAGCCGATGCCGAGGATCCGGCCGGCCTCGGCGGCCTCCCGTTTGCGGTCGTACCAACCCTCGTCGCGCAGGGTCTGCTCGCACAGGTTCAGCGATTCCAGGTAGGAGCCCGGGTCGTAGGTGATGTTGTTGACCCCGCGGTACGGGAACACCGTGATCAGGTTGCGCCGCCGCAGATCCAGTGCGTCGACGCCGAACTGGCGGGCGGCGCGTTCCATCAGCAGCTCCATCACCGTGACGCACTGGGGCCGGCTCACCCCGCGGTAGGCGGCCGTCGGCGCCTTGTTGGTGGCGATGGCGCGGGACCGGATCCGGTAGGCGGGAACGACGTACACGCCCGGCAGCTCGGTGGCCGCCATCATCGGTTCGATCGCTGCGGTGAACGGGAACGCCGAATACGCGCCCATATCGCAGATCACGTCGTTGTCCAGCGCCAGCAGCCGGCCGTTCTCGTCGAACGCCCCCCGGGTCGTGAAGTGCTGTTCGCGGGCGAGGTAGGAGGCGGTGAGGTTGTCGCGACGGTCCTCGATCCATTTCACCGGCCTGCGCAACCGAAGCGCCGCCGCCGAGGCCGCCAGTTCCTCCCGGCCGACGGCGGCCTTCTGCCCGAACCCACCGCCGATGTCGGGTGTGACCACCCGCACCTGGCGCTGGTCGAGGCCGGCGCTGTTGGCGAACGCGTCGCGCACGATGTGCGGGACCTGGGTGCAGGTCTGGATGAGCAGCTGTTCGTCGCGGTCGATCCATTCCGCTAGCACGCCACGGGTTTCCATTGGTAGTGCGTTCTGCCTGCCGCTGCGGTGCTCGACCTCGACGACGGTGTGCGCGGTGGCGAAGATGTCATCGATGCCGTCGGTGGCGAACATCGTGACATCGACGAAGGTGTTGTCGTCGGCCTCGGCGTGCAGCAGCGGGGCGCCGGGGGCCAGCGCGGCGTCCTCGTCCATCACCGGCGGCAGGGGTTCGTAGTCGACGACGGCGGCCTCCAGGCCGTCCTCGGCCGCGTAGGGGTCGGTGGCGACGACGATCGCGATCGGCTCGCCGGCGAACCGGACGACGTCGCGGGCCAGCACCGGCATCGCGGTGGTGCGGAACTCGCTGTGCGGGCGCTCCAACCGGCCCACCAGATCGGCCATCTGCAGATCCGCCGCGGTGAACGCCGCCACCACGCCCGGCGTCTCGCGCACCTCCGTCAGGTCGACGGACAGGATCCGGGCGTGCGCCTCGGTGCTGCGCACGAACTGCGCGTGCAGCATGCCGGGTGCGGACAGGTCGTCGACGTAGCGGCCGCGCCCGGTGAGGAAGCGGGGATCCTCGCGGCGTTGCACCGAGGCACCGACCCAGGTGCCGTCGGCGGTGACGCCGGTCCGGTGCCCGCTGCTCATGCCGCGGCCTCCTCACACGCGCGCTGCACCAGGGTGCGCACCAGCCCGCGCCGGTAGTGGGCGCTGTAGTCGCCGCCGTCGCGCAGGTCCACCGCCGCGGCGACCCAGTCGGCGAGATCTCCGAATCGGCTGGGCGCCTCCGGATCCCAGTTGCCCGGGTCGATCTCGACGCTCACCGGGGTGCCCGCGACGCCGCCGAGGACGACGGTCGGGTGCGGTGCGCCGTCCAGGTCGACCGCGGCCGAGACGATCGCGAAATCTCCCTGCCGCTCGGCGAACTCGGTGAGTGCGGCGTGGGGCGCCGGCCGCGGGAAGACCACCTCGACGATCATTTCGGCGGGTTCGAGGACCGTGGTGTAGGGGCCGAGGAAGAAGTCCGCCGCCGGGACCGCGCGCCGGCCCGACGGTCCCGCCACGACGATGTCGGCGCCGAGAAGCACTGCCAGACTGCACCATTCGGCGGTGGCATCGGCATGGGCCAGGCTGCCGCCGACGGTGCCCCTGGTGCGGATCGGCAGGTGCCCGACCCACCGCATGGTGCGCGAGAGCACGGCGAAATCCGGCCCGAGGTCGGCCCGTTCGACGGCGTGGTGGGTGACCAGGGCGCCGATGTGCAGGGTGTCACCGTCGCGGCGGATCTCGGAGAGGCCGTCGATGTGGGCGATGTCGACGAGGTGCTCGGGCCGGGCCAGCCGGAAGGCCATCATCGCGGTCAGGCTCTGCCCTCCCGCGATCACCTTGGCGTCGTCGCCGAACTCCTCGAGCAGTTCGACGGCGCTGGCGACGGTGGCGGCGCGGTGATAGGCGAAGCGGGCCGGCTTCACGGGCGCCGCCCGATCCCGCCCCGCCCGATCCTGCGCAGCTCGACCAGGATCGCGGTGAGCAGACCGAGCTGGGCGGCGGTGGCCAGCGCCGGCAGCGCGCGTCGGAGGCCGGGCAGGACAGCGACGGTCATCAGGTTCAGCGCCTCGGCATCGTCGGCCTGCGGTGGGGGAGTCGCCCCGGGCGTCGACGGCCGGGCCTCGGGTGCCGCGCCGCCGGCCAGGGTGCGGGCCAGGCGCTGCGCGAACTGGGCGACGATGCGGTCGGCGACCTCGACGATGACCGCCCGGCCGAACTGGGCGGCCCGGCCGGTGATGGCCACGTCGGCGACCATCCGGACCTCGGTGGTGTCGTCGGCCACGGCGCGCAGCGAGCCGGTGACCTTCGCCGCCGCGGTGCCCTGTCCGCGGGAATCGCGCCCGCGCGCGTCGATGACGATGGTGTGGTCGTCGGCCCGGCGCTCGAGGTAGGTGCCCTTGCCCTGGTAGTTCATCGTGATCGGGCCGACCTTGAGCTTGACGTCGCCGGTGAACGAGTCGTCGTCGGAACCGGTCAGCGTGGCGCCGGGGAAGCACGGCGCCACCGCTGCCGGGTCCTGCAGCGCAGTCCACACTGCGGCGAGTGGAGCGGCCACGGTGAATGTGTTCTCCAACTGCACAGCGTGATGCTCCTTCGCCCGGCTCGGCCATTGACACTTGGTATACCATACTTGGTACGTCAACGCTGGTGGTGGGAACCGGGATTCGGGGCGCGCGCCCACCGATGAGCGGCAAGTGCCATTGGACTCTAGGACCCCGCGGCGGTGCCGTCGACCATAAGGGCATGGACACGACAACCGCACCGGTGACCACCCTCACCGACCGCGAGAGCTGGAATCGGCTGTCCGGCGTGTCGCTGGGCAGGCTCGTCACGACGGTGGGCGGATGGACCGAGATCTTCCCCGTCAACTTCGTCGCACAACACGGCACGCTGCTGTTCCGCACCGCCGAGGGCACCAAGCTGCTGACCGCCGTCCTCAACGAACACGTGCTGTTCGAGGCCGACGACCACAACGCCGCCGAGGGCTGGAGCGTGGTGGTGCGCGGCACCGCGCACCTGCTCACCACCGCCGAGGAGATCGCCGACGCCGAACGGGCCGGGCTCTACCCCTGGGTGGCGACGCAGAAGCTGCGGTTCGTGCGGATCACACCCGAGACCATCAGCGGACGCCACTTCGTGTTCGGCCCCGAACCCGACGGCACCGCGCTCGTCAGCTGAGGTCTCACACCCAGTAGGCCACCCGGGCGCGGTACTGGCGCATCGCCAGCGCGGCGAACCCCCAGCCGATCACGGTGAGCACCAGCACCACCACCCAGTGGTGGATCTCCTGGTCGGCGCCCAGCAGCGGGGCCCGCACGATGTCCAGGTAGTGCAGCAGGGGGTTCAACTCGACGATCCTGGCCCAGTCCCCGGCGCCCTGGGCCTGCAGAGTGGACTCGTTCCAGATGATCGGCGTCATGAAGAACAGCAGCTGCACCAGGCTCACCAGCAGCGGGCTGATGTCGCGGTAGCGGGTGGCCAGGATGCCGAAACACAGTGCCACCCAGACACAGTTCAGCGCGATCAACACCAGCGCGGGCAACACCGACAGGTCCGTCCAGTGCCAGGGCTTCGGGAAGATGATCGCGATGATCACGTAGATGACGATGTTGTGCGCGAACAGGATCATCTGCCGCCACACCAGCCGGTAGACGTGCACCGACAGCGGCGTCGGCAGCTGTTTGATCAGGCCCTCGTTGGCGACGAACACCTCGGCGCCTTCCAGGATCGAGGCGTTGATCAGGTTCCACACGATCAGGCCCAGCGTCACGTACGGAAGGTGCTCGGACAGTTCGAGTTTGAACAGCTTGGAGTACAGCCCGCCCATCGCCACCGCGGTGGTGCCGGTGGCGATGGTGATCCAGAACGGGCCGAGGACCGAGCGCCGGTAGCGCTGTTTGATGTCCTGCCAGCCCAGGTGCAGCCAGAGTTCACGCTTGCCGTAGCCGTCGACCAGGTCCTGCCAGGCCCGCTTGAAGGTCCTGGACTGCGCGGCCGCGTCCATGAACGTCATCGCCGTTGTGTCCCGTCGTTCCGGGCGAATCGTTCGCGTCGGCCCAAGCGCCGCAACCGGATCCACTCCACCAGCCCGGCCGGATCACGCCGGGCGACGACAAAGTACCAGCCGAAGCGCAGCCACTCCTGCAGCACCAGCTTGCGCATGCCCGGCTGGGATTGCAGGTAGCCGCGGTTGCGGTAGGTGAAGAACCGCTTGCTGGGATTGTCGGGGTACTGCGCGTGCATCCGCCCACCCAGGATCGGCTTGAATTCCTCGGTGCCGCAGGGATGCAGGTAGCTGGTCTGCAGGCAGGTGCCGAACGGCAGGCCCGAGCGCAGCAGCCGGCGGTGCAGTTCGGTCTCGTCACCGCGGATGAACAGCCGCAGATCGGGCACCCCGACCGCCTCCAGCGTCGACGCCGCGAACAACGCCCCGTTGAACAGCGACGCGATGCCGGCGAGCAGGTCCTCGGTGCCGTCCACGGTCAGCTCGCTGACCAGCCGGCGCCACTGCAGGCCGCGGCGCAACGGGAACGCCAGCCGCTGCGGATCGTCCATGTTGCACACCATCGGCGAGACCTCGGCCAGGCCGTGGCGCTGCGCGCAGGCCAGCAGCGTCGCGAGCACCTCGGCGTCAGCGGGGCGGCCGTCGTCGTCGGCCAGCCACACCCAGTCCGCCCCCAGGCTCAGCGCGTGCAGCATGCCCAGCGCGAAACCGCCCGCGCCGCCGAGGTTTCGGCGCGACCCCAGATACGTCGTCGGGATCGGTTGGCCGGCAACCAGATCGCGTACCCGGTCGTCGTGGTCGTTGTCGACGACGATCAGATGCTCCGGCGGCCGGCTCTGCCCGGCGACGGCGTCCAGCGACTTGGCCAGCTCGTCGGGACGCCGGTGCGTCACCACGACGGCCACCACCAGCTCACCCGCTGGATGTTCGCGCGAGCGCTCACCTGCCACGCGCGGTCTCCTCCAGGACCTCCCGCACATGCCGGGCCGCGTCCTCGCCCTCGTAGGCGCGGACCACGTCCTCGATCTCGCCCTCCATCTTGATGGTGCCGTGGTCGATCCACATCGCGGTGTTGCACAACCGGGCCAGGAACTCGTTGGAATGGCTGGCGAATACCAGGATCCCCGACCGCGCGACCAGGTCGGCCAGCCGGGTCTGGGCCTTCTTCAGGAACTCCGCGTCGACGGCGCCGATGCCCTCGTCGAGCAGCAGGATCTCCGGGTCGATGCTGGTCACCACGCCCATCGCCAGCCGCACCCGCATACCCGTCGAATAGGTCCGCAGCGGCATCGACAGGTAGTCGCCGAGCTCGGTGAACTCGGCGATCTCATCCACCTTGGCCAGCATCTGCTTGCGGGTCTGTCCCAGGAACAGGCCCCGGATGATGATGTTCTCGAACCCGGAGATCTCCGGATCCATCCCGACCCCGAGATCGAACACCGGCGCGACCCGGCCCTGCACGCGCGCGAATCCGCGGGTCGGCTCGTAGATGCCCGACAGCAGCCGCAGCAGGGTGGACTTGCCGGCGCCGTTGTGGCCCACCAGGCCCACCCGGTCACCGAGCTCCAGCGACATCGTGATGTCGCGCAACGCCTCGATCACCACGACATTGGAGTCGTTGCGCCCGATCGCCCCGCCGGCCTTGCCGAGGAACGCCTTCTTCAGCGACCGCGCCTTGGCGTCGAAGATCGGGAACTCCACCCACGCGTCGCGGGTCTCGATGCGGGGAGTCACAGATATTGGCCAGTGCCGGGATGCCCGGGCCCGCCGCGCTGTCCGGGCGCGATGCCGGGGGGCAGCGCACCCTGACGCATCTGCTCCAGCTGTTGGCGGGCCGCCATCTGCTGGGCGAACAGCGCGGTCTGGATGCCGTGGAACAGCCCCTCCAGCCAGCCGACCAGCTGGGCCTGGGCGATCCGCAGCTCGGCGTCCGAGGGCACCGCGTCCTCGCTGAACGGCAACGTCAGCCGCTCCAGCTCGTCACGCAACTCCGGGGCCAGGCCGTCCTCGAGCTCGCGGATGCTGGTGTGGTGGATCTCGCGCAGCCGGTTGCGGCTGGCGTCGTCGAGCGGAGCCGCGCGCACCTCCTCGAGCAGCTGCTTGATCATCGTGCCGATCCGCATCACCTTGGCCGGCTGCTCGACGAGGTCGGTCAGCGACTTGCCCTCGGCCTGGTCGTCGGACGGGCCGGGGTCGCCGCCGATGATCACGATGTTTTCGTCCTCGGAGTTGCTTGTCATGGTCCTAGAGTGCCCCAGCGTTTTCGTCCTAGTCCGGCGGGGTTGCCCGCCACTGGTAGATGCGGGCCGCGCCGTTGTCGTAGATCTTCTCCCACGACCGCGATTTGTCCAGTTCCGCCAGGCCGTCGGGGACGGCGAAACCCCGCACCACCGGCGTGCTGACGATCACGTAGCGGATGCCGAGCGCCCGGACCGCTGCCGCGACGCGCGGATCGGTGTCGGCCTCGTCGGCGCGTGACCAGAAGATGAAGCGCTCGGGGCCGGGGCCCTGCTGCACCGGATAGTCGTAGTGCGTCCACAGCGGATGCAACCCGGTGACGGCGTACAGCCAGGCCGTCCCGTCGGTGTTGCCGTTGCCGATCAGCCCGTCGCGGGCGCCGGGCAGCGTGGCCAGGTGCGCGAAGGCCTCCAGGTCCTTGCCGTCGATGATCACCGAGTCGTACTTCTCGCCGAACAGGAACTGGTGCCGGGGTAGGTAGTGCACGGCCGCACCGACCGTCACCGCCAGCAGCGCCGCCGCCGTCGCGCCGTGCCAGACCCGCGGACGCACCCCGGCGAACCGGCCCCGCGCCGCCGTCACCAGGGCCCAGACCACCGTGAACGCCCCGATCCCCGCCGCGGCGGCCAGCAGCAGCGCCACCACCGCCGACAGCCGGCGCGGATCGCTGTAGAACAGGTCGCTGAACTTGGCGGTCAGCGCGCCCAGCGGACCGTGGAACGGCGCCGACGAGTAGACGATCGCGACCAGCAGCAGCACCCACAGCGCCAGCGGCCACCAGATCCGGCGCGCCACCAGCACCACCGCGCCTGCCGCGCACAGGCCGATCAGCCCCCACTGGATCGGGAAGTCGTTGAGGTGGCGGGTGTGCTGCACCAGCGCGTCGATCAGCGCCCGCCGCCGGCCCTCGTGGGTGACGAACGCGTGCCCGGCGATGATCCCGGCCTGCTGCAGGACACCGAGGAACTGCGGCGCCAGCAGCGCCCCGGCAGGCACCCCGACCAGCAGCAGCGTGACGAGGTCGGCGACTCGGCCGCGCACCGGGTGCCGCAGCGCCTCCAGCAGCCACCACGACGCGGCCAGCAACACCGTCACGACACCGCCGGTCAGGTGCACCGAGAACACCCCCAGCAACGCGAGCACCGCCAGCGGGACGCGGGTGCGGTCCCGCAGCGTCGAGGCCACCAGGACGAAAGTCGGCACAGCGATGCCGAACGCGGCGAGGTTCGGCATGGAGGCGGTGTCGAACTCGACATAGGGCACGGCGGTGAACGATGCCGACAGCGCCGCCGCGGTGGCCGCCGCGCCCGCGGTACGCCACACGCCGGTGCTGCCGCGCAGCAGCTGCCAGGTCAGGCATGCCGCGCTGACCGGGAACAGCCAGCCCGCCACCGCCACCGAGCTGACGGTGTAGGCGGTGGCCGGGGCGGCGCCGGCGAGCTGGGCGAGCACAGCGGCCAGCGCGTGGAACGCAGCCGGGTAGTACAGCGCCTCCTGGGTCTCGACGTTGCGCAGCTCACCCATGTGGGTGGGGGAGGCCTGCCCGGTCTCGGTGATGAAGCGGATGGTGTTGGCGTGCCAGACGGCGTCCCAGGTACTCGGGATGGACTGCCAGTGCGACAGCCCGGTGGCGGCGGCCCACCAGATCGCGGCGGCACCCAGCAGCACCCCGGCGGCCACCAGCAGCGCCGGACCGCGCGGCATCGGCGGCCTCTCGTCGCGCCTATCCCGTCGTCGCTCGAACAGCGCCCGCAAACCCAGTGCGGCGGTGGCGATGACGGTGAACGACAGCAGCGCGGTCCAGCCGTTCCACGGCACCCCGAGCGCCCCGAACGGGACGATCGCCATGGCTACCGTGCCGTAGGTGAGGGCGGGGGCGATCGCGGCGGCCGCCGACCAGCCGAGACCGCCGCACCGCGCGATGATCACCCCGGGCGCTACCAGCAACAGCAGTGCTAGTAGCACTCCGTACCCGAAGCTCACTGGACTAGTATGGCTGCCCAGAAGTCCCGTTCCAGAACGGCTCGGGCGCCAACAAGCAAGGTCGGGCCTCCGTCGATGGGCCACGTTCGGGCGGACATCGCGGAATTCACTGACGCACTAAGGTGGGCATCCATGGCATACGACGTCGCCCGGGTGCGTGGATTGCACCCCTCGCTGGGCGATGGCTGGGTACACATGGACGCCCAGAACGGCATGCTGCTGCCCGACACGGTGAGCCGCGCCGTGTCGACGGCGTTCCGGGGCTCGATGCCCACGCCGACCGGTCCGCACCCCGCCGCCCGGCGCAGCGCCGCGGTGCTGGCCGCCGCGCGCCAGGCGGTCGCCGACCTCGTCAACGCCGATCCGGCCGGGGTGGTGCTGGGCGCCGACCGCGCGATCCTGCTGACCTCGCTGGCCGAGGCCGCCTCGGCCCGGGTCGGGCTGGGCTACGAGCTCGTGGTGACCCGGCTCGACGACGAGGCCAACATCGCACCGTGGCTGCGCGCGGCGAATCGCTACGGCGCCAAGGTGAAATGGGCCGAGGTCGACATCGAGACCGGTGAGTTGCCGAGCTGGCAGTGGGAGTCGCTGGTGACCCGTCCCACCCGGTTGGTGGCGGTGGCGTCGGCGTCACCGACGCTAGGCACGGTGCCCGAACTGCGCGAGGTCACCAAGCTGGTCCACGAGGTCGGCGGCATCGTCGTCGTCGACCATTCCGCGGCGGCGCCGTACCGGCTGATCGACATCGACGACATCGACGCCGACGTGGTGGCGCTCAACGCGCTGGTTTGGGGCGGTCCGCCGGTCGGCGCGCTGGTGTTCCGGGACCCGGCGGTCATCGACTCGTTCGGCTCGGTGTCGCTGAACCCCTACGCCAGCGGCGCGGCCCGCCTCGAGCTTGGCTCGCACCAGTTCGGGATGCTGGCCGGCCTGGTCGCCAGCATCGAATACCTTGCCGGCCTTGATGATTCGGCGAAGGGCACCCGCCGTGAGCGGTTGTCGCTGTCGATGCGGTCGTCGGCGGCGTACCTGAGCGGGCTCTTCGACTACCTACTGGGCTCGTTGCGTTCGCTGCCGACGGTGATGGTGATCGGCAGCCCGGAGGTGCGGATCCCGGTGTTGAGCTTCGCGATCGAGAACGTGCCCGCCGAGCGCGTGGTGCAGCGGCTGGCCGACAACGGCATCCTGGCGGTCGCCAACGCCAGCTCGCGGGTGCTCGACGTCATCGGCGTCAACGACATCGGCGGCGCGGTCACCGTGGGCCTGGCGCATTACAGCACCGCCGCCGAGGTGGACCAGCTGGTCCGGGCGCTCGCCTCGCTGGGCTGAGCGCTGGCGGCGTCAATCCGCTACGTGCAGAAGGACTTTGCCCGACACGTCACCCGAGGCGAGGAGCTCGTGGGCGGCCTGGGCCTCGGTGATCGGGAACTCGGCGCCGATCACCGGCCTGACCAGTCCCTCGGCGACCATCGGCCAGACGTCCTCGGTCACCCGGGCCACGATGTCGCTCTTGCCGCCGGGGCCGCCGACCGGACGGCCGCGCAGCGCGGTGGCGATGACCCCGGCGCGCTTGGCCAGCAGCGTGGCGATGTTCAGCTCCGCCTTGGTGCCGCCCTGCAGGCCGATGATGACCAGCCGGCCGTCGTTGGCGAGGGAGTCGATGTTGCGGTCCAGGTAGGCCGCCCCCATGATGTCGAGGATCACGTCGGCCCCGCCGGCGCTGCGCACCACGTCGACGAAGTCCTCGTTGCGGTAGTCGATGGTGATCTCCGCGCCCAGTTCGGCGCACAGGTCGAGCTTGTTGCGGGAGCCGGCGGTGACGGCGACCCGGCAGTTCAGTGCGCGGGCCACCTGGATGGCGTGGGTGCCGATGCCGCTGGCGCCGCCGTGCACGAGCAGCAGCTGCCCGGCGCGCAGCCCCGCGGTCATGACGAGGTTGGACCACACGGTGCAGGCGACCTCGGGCAGCCCGGCGGCGTGCGGCAGTTCGACGCCGTCGGGGATGGGCAGCAGCTGCCCGGCGGGCACGGCGACGTACTCGGCGTAGCCGCCGCCGGCGAGCAGCGCGCAGACCTGCTGGCCGGGTGACCATCCGGTGACGCCGTCACCGAGTGCTGCGATGGTGCCCGATATTTCGAGGCCCAGGATCTCGCTGGCCCCCGGTGGGGGAGGGTAGTTGCCGGCGGCCTGCAGGAGGTCGGCGCGGTTGACGCCCGCGGTGTGGACCTTGACGACCACTTCGCCGGGGGCCGGCGCGATGTCGGGGACCTGCTGCCAGGAGAGCTTGCCGGGCACTTCGGCGATGATCGCGTGCATGTCGGAAACGCTACTACGCTGGGTAAACAGCTCGTATATTCGGCCACCAGCGATCAGGGACGGCCCTACTATGTGACGATGGAGGGGATCATCGGGGGGCGCACGGCGAGCGACACGCCGGGGCTCGACATCGCCGAACAGCGGGCGTGGCAGAACTTCCTCGACGCCGCGCTGAGGCTGTACGCGACCATGAACCGGTCGCTCACCGAACAGCATCGGCTCACGCTCAACGACGTCCGGTTGCTCGACATGCTGGCGAAGTCGCCGACCGGGGCGGCGCGGATGGGTGACCTCGCTGTAGGGCTGATGTCACTACCGAGCCGGGTGACCCGGCAGATCCACCGGCTCGAGGTCCAGGGTCTGGTCTCGCGCGGCGCCAGTCCGGTCGACGGCCGCGGCGTGCTGGCGACCATCACCCCGGAGGGTCGGGAGTTCCTCGCCGACGCGATGAAGACCTACGGCGCGGCGGTGCGCATCCATTTCCTCGAGCCGCTGTCGCGCGCGCAGATCGCGGCGATGGGGGAGAACTGCCGGCGGATCAGCGCGAGGCTGAAGTCCGGGGCGCCGTCGGCGAAGATCGGCCGCGTCTAGACTGTCCCGCGGTGGCGTGGCAGAGCGGCCTAATGCACTCGCCTTGAAAGCGAGAGACGGCTAACACCGTCCGGGGGTTCAAATCCCTCCGCCACCGCTCTCGAGGGTTCCGTCGCGTATCGCCGCCGGCCGGCTTCCCCGGTTGCGTAACGCAGTGGCGGTTTTGCGGGCCGCCGGCCGCCCTGGCGTTACGCAACTCGCGACGACGGCGCGCTGGGTCGGCGGATGTGGTGCGACGGTACCGCGCCGGTCAGGCTCGGAGACGGGGTGGGTTTCATGGATTGTGTTGACACCGCCCGGATCCCGCGATCATAGGAGCAGGACCCGCCGAACGGCGCCTCGCGCGCCCCATCTTGCGTAACGGGACGGCGATTCTCAGACCCATTGGCCGCCACAGCGTTACGCAACTTTGCGCGTCCGTCGACGCCACGCAATAGACCCCTTCACGAAACGCGCCCGTAACTCTCGGCCGGAGCCGAGCTCGGCAACGCGCCGCCACCGGTCGAAACGCCATTCCCAACGGGAGGTCCGGGGCGTAGCCTCTGCTCATGAGCGCCATGAACGCCGTGGTGATAGGCCTGATCGCGGTGGCCGCGCTGATCATCGTGGTCATCGTCGTGGTGGTGCTGATCGACCGACGGCACCGCCGTCACGAGACCCCCGCACAGCGCTATCTGCGCGACGTCGGGGGCCTCCAGTACCAGCCGCACACCTGGCGCACCAAGCGGGCCGCCGCCGCGCGCAAACAGAACCGCAAGGCCTGGGCGGCGGGCGCAGCCGCCGCGGGTGCCGGCGGCTACATCGTCGGCGGGATTCCCGGCCAGGACGACGGAATCGGCGGCGACACAGGGGGTTGCGGCGGTGGCTGCGGCGGCGGTGGAGGGTGCGGGGGCGGCGGCTGACCCCAGCCGCCCCGAGCCCCGGATGTCCACCGATCGGGGGACCCCGATTCCCCCACCGGTACCGCCGATCGCCCGATGACCCCGCGCGGCTGCCGTCGCGAATATGAACGCCATGGCAACTTCCACGCTGACACCCGTCGACGCCCAGCCGCTGCGACGCATCGCCGTCGCCAGTTACGTCGGCTCGGCCATCGAGTTCTATGACTTCTTCATCTACGGCACCGCGGCCGCCCTGGTGTTCCCGGCGGTGTTCTTCCCCGAGCTCAGCCACCTGATGGCCACCACCGCGTCGCTGGGCGCGTTCGCGGCGGCGTTCCTGGCCCGCCCGGTCGGCGCCGCGGTGTTCGGCCACTTCGGCGACCGGATCGGCCGCAAGCAGACCCTGGTGGTGACGCTGCTGATGATGGGCATCGCCACCGTCGGGGTCGGCCTGATCCCGAGCACCGCGGCCATCGGCATCGCCGCACCGCTGCTGCTCATCACGCTGCGCCTGGTGCAGGGCTTCGCCGTCGGCGGCGAGTGGGCCGGCGCGGTGCTGCTCAGCGCCGAACACGCCCCCGAGGATCGGCGCGGCTACTTCGGCATGTTCACCCAGCTGGGGCTCGGCACCTCGATGGTGCTGGCCAACCTGGTGTTCCTCGTGGTGCACCTCGGTCTGGGGGTGGACAGCCCGGCGTTCATGCAGTGGGGCTGGCGGCTGCCGTTCCTGCTCAGCGCGTTGCTGATCATCACGGCCCTCTACATCCGTATCCGGGTGGAGGAGTCACCGGTGCCCGCCGAGCTGGCCGCCCAGGAACACGAGTCGACGCCGATCGCCGAGCTGGTGCGTCGTCAGGGCCGCCAAGTGGTGCTGGCCGCGGGCGCGGCGATCTGCGCGCCGATGCTGGTCTTCCAGGCCGGCACCTTCTTCACCCACTACGCCGCCGACCACGAGCACTACTCGCTGAACCTGGTGCTGTTCGTCGGCGTGCTGGGCGGGCTGTGCGCCGTCGCGACCGCCGCCGCATCGGCGATGCTGAGCGACACCTACGGGCGACGCCGGCTCGTGGGCCTGGGCTTCGCGATGGCGGCACCGTGGTCGTTCGTGCTGTTCCCGCTGGTCGACGCCGGCAGCCCGGTGCTGTTCGGGCTGGCGATCGTCGTCACCTACGTCATCGTCGGGGTGTGCATGGGCCCGTTCGCGGCCTTCATCCCGGAGATCTTCGCGCCGCAGTACCGCTACACCGGGGCGGCGCTGTCCCACACGATCGGCTCGGTCATCGGCGGGGCGCTGCCCCCGGTGATCTCCCCGATACTGGTCCACGCCTACGGCGGCTGGGCCGTCGCCGCGATGATGGGCGCGCTGTCGCTGATCAGCCTGGCCTGTGCGGCGGCCCTGCCGGAGACGGCCGGACGCACCCTGGTGGCTACTCCCCGGTGAAGGTCGGCGGCCGCTTCTCGAACGTCGCGGTGATGCCCTCGGTGAGGTCCTTCGACAGCAGGAACGCCGAGTTCCACGCCGCGACGTACCGCAAGCTGGCCGCCACTCCGGCGGTGCGCTGTTCGTCGAGGACGTCCTTGATGCCCCACACCGCCAGCGGGGAGTTGGCGGCGATCTCGGCGGCGGTCGCGCGGGCGGCCGCCAACGAGGCGTCGGCGTCGGGGTGGACGTCGTTGACCAGACCGATCTTCTCCGCCCGGGCGGCGTCGATGTCCTTGCCCGTCAACGCGAGTTCACGAAGGTGACCGTCGTTGAGGATCAGCGGCAGCCGGGCCAGCGAGCCGACGTCGGCGACGATCGCGAGCTTGACCTCCCGCACCGAGAACTTCGCGTCGGCGCTGGCGTAGCGGATGTCGACCGCGGAGATCAGGTCGACGCCGCCGCCGATGCACCAGCCGTGCACCGAGGCGATCGTCGGAGTGCGGCAGTCGGCCACCGCGGTGATGGCGGTCTGCATGCTCTGGAGCTTGGCGTGGAATTCGGCGCGCGGCTTGGCCGACGTGCCGTCGGTCATCATCGCGCTGAACGTGCCACCCATCGCGGGCAGGTCCAGGCCGTAGCTGAAGTTGCGGCCGGATCCGGTGAGCACGATCGCCCGCACGTCGGGGTCGGCGTCGAGCTCGGCGAAGACGGCAGGCATCTCGGCCCAGAACGCCGGGCCCATCGCGTTGCCCTTGCCCGGACCGATCAGTGTCACCTGAGCGATGTGGTCGGCGATATCGACCGTGACGGATTCATAGGAGCTGCCCATGGGGCTAGAGGCTAGTCACGCGCAGGCCGGCTCAGGGCGGGGAGCCGCCCATCAGCACCTCGCTGACCGTCGCGCCCGGCAGGAACTGGCAGGCCGCGTCGGCCAGCACCTGCCCGACCACCTCGCCGCCGGGGCCCAGCGGGTTGTTCTCCTGGGCCAGGATCTCGCGCACCACGGCCACGCGGGTGGCCTCGTCGAGGTCGTTGTACTCCTCGCAGGTCATGGTGGTCGCGTTCGCGGGTGCGGGCACCACGGGGAGGTCGGTCCTACGGGTGGGCAGCGGGATGTTGGGCAGGGTGATGTCGGGCAGCCCGGGGATGCTGGGTCCCCGGGTCGTGGTCGGCGCCGACGGCAGCGGGGGGCCCGGTTCGGTCGTCATCGCCACCGAGCCCTCCGTGGTGCGCTGGCAGGCGGTGGTCGCGGCGAGGACCAGCGCCAGACCGGCCAGGGCCGCCGCGGTCACCCGCGCGTGCGTCGTCATCATGGCCACGATATGCGGCTAGCAGCGTTCGAGGTAAAAGTACAGGTGGCGCGGTGTGCCGGAGCTGGTGTCCAGGGCGCCCTTGCCGTTCATGATCCCGACCACGGTGACGTCGTCGACGACCTTGAAGTGGTCGTGCACCGGCCTGCCGTCGTAGACCATCGAGGCGGTCAGCTCGCCGCGGAACTCCTCCATCCACAGGCTGGCCGCGCCGTTCATGGCCTCGGTGTTGGAGTACTTGGTGCCGTCGGCGTCGAGGCACACCAGCGGATCCACGTCGGACGCCGAGCGGAACGTCTTGCCGAACCAGTTGAGCGTGCTCAGGAACCCGTTGGCCCGATGGCCGGTGACGAACTCGCCGCCACGCCACTCGCCGATCATGAACTCGATGGTGGCCGGCTCCAGCGTCGCCCAGAACGCGTCGAGGTCGGCGTCGGGGATGGGGCCGGTGCGTGCCTTGAGCTCGGCGAACGTGTCGCGGGCGGTGCTCACGGAAGCGTGATCCAGCGCTGCGCGAAGTCGAGGAACATGTCGTTCTCCGCCGGGGATGCCACGGTCACCCGGACGCCGTCGTCGCCGTAGGGGCGCACGATGATGCGGTCGTTGGCGGCGTCGGCGGAGAACTGCTGGGCGCGTCCGGGCAGCGGCAGCCAGACGAAATTGGCCTGCGACGGCGGCAGCTCGTAGCCGGCGTCGCGCAGGGCGGCGCTGACCCGGCGGCGTTCGGCGACGACGGCGTCGGTGCGGGCCAGCAGCTCGTCGGCGGCGTCCAGGCAGGCGATCGCCGCGGCCTGCGAGATGGTGGTGGCGGTGAACGGGACGTACACCTTCGACAGCGCCGCGATGATGTCGGGGTCGGCCACGGCGTAGCCGATGCGCAGCCCGGCCAGCCCATAGGCCTTCGAAAACGTGCGCAGCACAACGACATTGCTGTGGGCCCGGACCAACGCGAAGCTGTCGGGCACCATGTCGTCGCGGATGTACTCGATGTAGGCCTCGTCGAGGACGATCAGGATGTGCGGCGGCACCGCCTCGATGAACCGGACCAGCGCGTCGGGGTCGACGACGGTGCTGGTCGGGTTGTTGGGATTGCAGACGAAGATCAGCCGGGTGCGGTCGGTGACCGCGGCGAGCATCGCGTCCAGGTCGAAAGTGTGGTCGGTCAGCGGTACCTGCACCGGGGTGGCGCCGGCGGTGCGGACCTGCAGCGGGTAGATCTCGAAGCTGCGCCAGCCGTAGAGCACCTCGTCGCCGACGGTCGAGGTGATCTGGATCAACTGCTGGCACAGGCTGACCGAGCCGCAGCCGACGGAGATGTGCTCGGGGGCGAAGCCGACATACTTGGCGAGGCGCTCCTTGAGCTCGACATAGCCGTTGTCGGGGTAGCGGTTGATGCCGTCGGCGGCCTTGGCGATCGCCTCCCGCACGCTGGGCAGCGGCCCGTGCACGGTTTCATTGCTGGCGATCTTGATGGCGCCCGGAACGTTCTTCCCCGGAGCGTAGGCGGGCAGATCAGCGAGTTCGGGGCGCAGACGGACGGACACCCGATCAGTTTAGGGCCGAGCCGGATCTGCTTTGCTTCCCGCCGTAGCCCCTGTGTACTCTGTCGCAGCGGCGGTAAACGTCAGGAGGCGTGCCAGAGCGGCCGAATGGGACTCACTGCTAATGAGTTGTCCCCCTTACCGGGGACCGGAGGTTCAAATCCTCTCGCCTCCGCGCAGTATGGCCGGCTCGCCGGCGCGCAGTATGGCCGGCTCGCCGGCCCACAACTGAACAAGCACCACCCGAGCGCCCGTAGCTCAACGGATAGAGCATCTGACTACGGATCAGAAGGTTAGGGGTTCGAATCCCTTCGGGCGCGCTCTCTTCTCGCAAGACCTCCGCCGTTGCATAACGCCACGGCGATTCCCGGGCCGTTTTCCCGTAACCACGTCACGCAACCGGTCGGTCGTCGCCGTCGCGCGCAGTCCTCGTTAGGTTGGAAACGTGCGCCTTCTGCTGATCGCCGACACGCACGTCCCCAAACGCGCCCGTGACCTGCCCGCCGCCGTCTGGGCTGCGGTGGACGACGCCGACGTGGTGATCCACGCCGGGGACTGGGTGGAGCCGGCGCTGCTCGACGCGCTGGAAACCCGCGCCAACCGGCTGGTGGGCTGCTGGGGCAACAACGACGGCCCCGAACTGCGCCGCCGGCTGCCCGAGCGGGCCGACGTCGTGCTGGGCGGGCTGAAGTTCACCGTCACCCACGAGACCGGCGCGGCCACCGGCCGCGAAGCCCGGATGGCCAGGGAGTATCCCGACACCGATGTGCTGGTCTTCGGGCACAGCCACATCCCCTGGGACACCACCGCCAAAACCGGTCTGCGGCTGCTCAATCCGGGCTCACCGACCGACCGCCGCCGCCAGCCGTACTGCACGTTCATGACGGCCACGGCCGCCAACGGGGCGTTGTCCGAGGTCCTGTTGCACCGAGTGGAGCGCGGTGTCTGACCGGCCCGCCACCGTCGCCGACGTCCACGCCATCGCGTCGTCGATGCCGCACGTCACCAAGGTGGCGGGCCCCAAGGCGGGCAACCCGATCTACCAGGTCGGCACCAAGTCGTTCGTGTTCTTCCGCACCCCGCGCCCGGATGCCGTCGACCCCGACACCGGCGAGCGCTATCCCGACGTCATCGTCATCTGGGTGGAGTCCGAGGCCGACAAGCTGGCCCTGACCCAGGACCCGGACTCGCCGTTCTTCACCACCGCGCACTTCGACGGCCACCCGTCGGTGCTGGTGCGGGCCAGCCGGCTGGGCGAGATCGGCCTCACCGAGCTACGCGAGCTGATCCAAGACGCCTGGCTGTCCCGCGCATCCGCGCGCCGGGCCCGGCAGTGGCTGGCCGAGCACGGCGGCTGAACTCACCCCGTGCGGTGCGCCCCGCTGATGAACACCGCGAACCGGGCGGGGGTGTCACCGGGGTTGCGCCACCGGTGCCGGGTGCCGTTCTGCACGTAGGTGTCACCCGGGTGCAACGTCACCTCGGCGCCGTCGTCGAGCTCGAGGATCAGCGTGCCCTGCAACACCACGCCGACGTCGACGGTGTCGGTGGTGTGCATCCCGGGGGCGTCGGGGTCCATGTGCGCGAGCAGCCCCGGCAGCTTGGCCTCGGCGTCGGCCAGCGCCTCCGCCAGATCCAGCTGCTGTTCGTCGGCCGCGGCGGTCCCGGGCGGCAGCGTGACGAACGAGAAGCGGAACCCGCCCACCGGCGGGAAGTAGCTGTGCCACCGCGGCTGCGACCCCTCGCCGGGGAACCGCGGTGGCTCGTCGGCGCCCCACAACAGGTGGAACTCCGATCCGGCCAGCAGCATCGGGACCTGCGGGGCGACGGTGTCATCGGAGACGACGACGGATTTCCCGGACTCATCGTGTCCGGTCACGACACGGCGTACCTGCATCCGGCCAGTCAAGCACCGAACGCGCCGCGGCGTGGCAATCTCTGCGGACATGGACACCAAGCCGCCCACCGCCACCATCGAGGCCGCTCACCGGGAGCACCGCGACGCGCTGCCGTTCGACGACACCCGCGATTTCGCCGACGCCGACCGCGGGTTCATCGCCGCCCAGACCCCGTGCGTGATCACCGCGGCCGACGGGCGGGTGGTGTGGGACAACGACGTGTACGCGTTCCTGACCGGGGACGCGCCGACGTCGGTGCACCCCAGCCTGTGGCGGCAGTCCATGTTGGTGGCCAAGCAGGGCCTCTACGAGGTGACCACGGCGGCCGACGCTACGGGCATCTATCAGGTCCGCGGCTTCGACCTGTCCAACATCACCTTCGTCGAAGGCGACACCGGCGTCATCGTCATCGACCCGCTGGTCTCCACCGAGGTGGCCGCCGCGGCGCTGGCGCTCTACCGCGCGCACCGCGGCGACCGCGCCGTCACCGCGGTCATCTACACCCACAGCCACGTCGACCACTTCGGCGGTGTGCTCGGGGTGACGACGCAGGCCGACGTCGATGCCGGCACGGTGGCGGTGCTGGCGCCCGAGGGGTTCACCGAGCATGCGGTGCAGGAGAACGTCTACGCCGGAACGGCGATGGCACGCCGGGCGTCCTACATGTACGGCACCGTGCTGGACCGCGGTCCGCGCGGGCAGGTGGGCTGCGGGCTCGGGCAGACCCCGTCGACGGGTGAGGTGGGCATCATCGTGCCGACCGTCGACATCCGCGCGACCGGCGAGGTGCACACCATCGACGGGGTCGAGATCGAGTTCCAGATGGCGCCGGGCACCGAGGCCCCGGCCGAGATGCACTTCTACTTCCCCAAGTTCCGCGCGCTGTGCATGGCCGAGAACGCCACCCACAACCTGCACAACCTGCTGACGCTGCGCGGTGCGCTGGTGCGCGATCCGCACGGCTGGGCGGGGTACCTCACCGAGGCCATCGACACCTTTGCCGACCGCGCCGACGTGGTGTTCGCCTCGCACCACTGGCCCACCTGGGGCAAGGACCGGATCGTGGATTTCCTGTCGCTGCAACGGGATCTGTACTCCTATCTGCACGACCAGACGCTGCGACAGCTCAACCAGGGCTACACCGGGATCGAGATCGCCGAGAACTTCGCGATGCCGCCCGCACTGGACCGCGCTTGGCATGCCCGCGGCTACTACGGTTCGGTCAGCCACAACGTCAAGGCGATCTACCAGCGTTACATGGGCTGGTTCGACGGCAATCCGGGCCGGCTGTGGCCGCACCCGCCGGAGGCCGCGGGGCCGCGCTACGTGGCGGCGATGGGCGGGCTGGACCGCGTCGTCGAGCTGGCCCAGCAGGCCTTCGACGAGGGCGACTTCCGATGGGCGGCAACTCTTCTCGATCACGCGATCTTCACCGACGAGGACCACCGGGGCGCCAGGGCGCTCTACGCCGACACGCTCGAGCAACTGGCCTATGGATCCGAGACCGCGACCTGGCGGAACTTCTTCCTCGCCGGTGCCACCGAGCTGCGGGTGGGCAACTTCGGCACCCCGACCCAGGCGACATCGCTGTCGATGGTCTCCCAGCTGTCCCCGGAGCAGATGTTCGACGTGCTGGCGATCAGCGTCAACGGTCCGCGGGCGTGGGATCTGGACCTGGCGATCGACATCACGTTCCTCGATACCGCCACCAACTACCGGCTCACGCTGCGCAACGGCGTGCTCGTCTACCGTGCGGTGGCCGCCGACCCGGCCACCGCGCAGGTGACCGTGCGGCTGGCGACCAAGCTGCGGCTGCTGTCGCTGGCCGCCGGGGACCAGAGCTCGCCGGGCCTGGAGATCGACGGCGACGCAGGGGTTCTCACGTCGCTGGTTTCGGTGCTGGACAAACCCGACCCGGGCTTCGACATCGTCACGCCCTGAGCGTCAGGGGATCCCGCCGTCGACCCGCAGGATCGAACCGGAGGTGAAGCTCGACGCACCCGACATCAGGAACAGGGCGGCTCCGACGATCTCGGCGGGTTCACCGGCCCGCTGTAACGCACTGTGCCGGAACGGGTTCGTCCCGTCGTCGAAGCTCCACGCCTTGCTGATGTCGGTGAGGAACGGTCCCGGCATCAACGTGTTGACCCGCACCGCCGGGCCGTACGCCAACGCCAGCGCCTCGGTCATCGCGTTGAGCCCGGCCTTGGCCGCCGCGTAGGGCACGAACGTGGGATGCGGCCGGATCGAGCCGTGGGTGCTGACGTTGATGATCGACCCGCCGCCGGCGCCGGCCATCCGCTCACCGGCGAGCACCGATAATCGGAAGGGCCCCTTCAGGTTCAGGTTGAGCACCGCGTCGAACAGTTGCTCGGTGACCGCGGGCAGCGATTCGTACAGCGGGGACATCCCGGCGTTGTTGACCAGGACGTCGAGCCGGCCGAACCGGTCGTAGACCGCGTCGATGAGCCCGTCGAGTTCGTCCCAGTGCCCGACGTGCACCTGGTAGGGCAGCGCCGCGCGGCCGGTCTCGGCCGTGATCTGCTCGGCGGTGGCCACACACGCGTCGAACTTGCGGCTGGCGACGACGATGTCGGCCCCGCAGCGCGCCGCCGCGAACGCCATCTCCCGGCCCAGCCCCCGGCTGCCGCCGGTGATCAGCACCACCCGGCCGGTCAGGTCGAAAAGCTGTTCGGCATACGGCTTTTGGTCGGTCATTATCGCTCCTCCCGGATCACGCGATGAACGAAGTCGAGTTTGTCGGCCACCGGCGGCGGGATCGTGAAGGGGTACAACGGCGGCTTACCCATCGCGGTGTTCACGCGGTTGAAGAACAGCGCGATCCACGCCCAGTCGTCGAGCAGTCGGTGCACGGAGGCGTCGTCGTAGCACGGCGACGGTGTCACGTCCCGCGGCGCACGGAACCGGACCCGGTCGGCGTGCAGCACCATGCCCGCCTCCCTGGCGGTGTCGAGGGTGTCGGTGATGTGCAGGTAGTGCGCGAAGCACTCCGCGAAGTCCTCCCACGGGTGCATGGTGGCGTACTCGGAGATGAACGTGTCCTGCCAGTCGGCGGGCGCGCCGAACCGGTAGTGCCGGTCGATGGCCTCGCCGTAGCCGGCCCGTTCGTCACCGAACAGTGCACGGCACTCGGTGAGGTGGCGTTGCGCACCCGGCCCGGTCTCGACGAGCACGTTCTGGTAGTAGTGGCCGACCTCGTGGCGGAAGTGCCCGAGCATCGTGCGGTACGGCTCACCGAGGCGCACCCGCAGTGATTCCCGGTAGGCGTCCAGGGATTCGACCAGGTCGATCGTGATGACACCGTCGGCGTGCCCGATCGTCACCGGCCGGTCCTCGCTGAAACTGGACAGCAGGTCGAACGCCAGACCGCCGGTGCGGCGGAAGTACGGCTCGACCGGCAGGCCGATGTCGAGCAGTTGGAACACCAGCCGGCGTAGCGCAGCGGTGGTCGGCACCAGCTTCTCCCGGGCCACCGTGTCGGCGGCGTCGGGTTCGCGCCGGATCAGTGAGTCCGCCAGGCAGCGGCCGCGCTGCCCGGCGTCGACGTGCTCGTCGGGCACCAACCAGTTGCACTGCAGCGTCTCGGCCTGGGTGCACCGGATCCAGCGCTGACCGTCGACCCTCACCGCGTCGCCGTCGAGCGCCACCATCGACGTCGTCGGCAGATGCAGACCGACCGGCGTCCTGCACGCCGCGCACCGGTCGGCCTCGAACGGAGTGAAGGCCGCACACGCGGGGCAGGCGAAGGCGCGCACCCACCATATGGTGTCACGGTGCAATTGCTTCTGGTCCGACATGCCTTGCCGCTGCGCACCGAACCGGGGCAGGGTTCCGACCCGCACCTGTCCGACGAGGGCGCCGCTCAGGCCGCCCGGCTGCCCGGCGCGCTGTCACGGTTCCCGATCCGGCGGGTGCTGAGCAGCCCGCAGGTGCGGGCGATCCAGACCGCGCAGCCGGTGGCCGACGCGCTGAACCTGCCGGTGGAGATCGACGAGCGGTTCGCCGAGTACGACCGCGACCTGCCGCAGTACGTCCCGATCGAGCAGATCGCGGCCGAGAACCCGCAGGAGCTGCAGCGGCTGATCGACGGGCAGCTGCCCAGCGGGGTCGACGAGGCCGCGTTCCTGGCGCGGGTCAACGCCGCCGTCGACGACGTGGTGGCCGGCGGCGCACCCGACGACACCGTCGCGGTGTTCAGTCACGGCGGGGTGATCAACGTGGCGCTGCACCGGATCCTTGGCACCCAGCGGCTGCTGTCGTTCCACGTCGACTACGCGTCGGTGACCCGGTTGCTGTCGTCGCGCACCGGGCGGCTGGCGGTGGCCGGGGTGAATGCGACCGAGCATGTGTGGGACTTGCTCCCGCGGAACCGGTTGCGATCAGAGTGAGGGTGGTAGACAGTCTTGCGTGAGTGACCACGAGGGCCTCGACCTGGCGGCGCTGGACCGGCACCTGCGCGAGGCCGGCATCCCGCGCTCCGGTGAGCTGCGCGCGGAGTTCATCTCCGGCGGCCGGTCCAACCTGACGTTCCTGATCGCCGACGACGCCTCCAAGTGGGTGCTGCGCCGCCCGCCGCTGCACGGGCTGACCCCGTCGGCGCACGATATGGCACGCGAATACCGGGTGGTGGCGGCGCTGGCGGGCACCGCGGTGCCGGTCGCGCGGGCGGTGACGATGCGCGACGACGACTCCGTGCTGGGGGCGCCGTTCCAGATGGTCGAGTACGTGCCCGGCCGGGTGGTGCGCTACACCCGCGAGCTGGAAGCCCTCGGCGGGCCGGAGACGATCGAGGCCTGCGTCGACGCCCTGATCGCCGTGCTGGCCGATCTGCACGCGGTGGATCCCGACGCGGTGGGGCTCGGAGATTTCGGCAAGCCCACCGGCTATCTGGAGCGCCAGGTGCGGCGGTGGGGTTCGCAGTGGAGCCTGGTCCGGCGCGACGACGACCCCTGCGACGGTGACGTCGCCGCGCTGCACGAGAAGCTGGCGCAGGCCATCCCGCCGCAGAGCCGCAGCGCGATCGTGCACGGCGACTATCGCATCGACAACACCATCCTCGACGCCGACGACCCGACGAGGGTGGCCGCCGTGCTGGATTGGGAGATGTCCACGCTCGGGGACCCGCTCAGTGACGCCGCGCTGATGTGCGTGTACCGGCACCCGACGTTCCACCTGGTGCACGCCGACGCGGCCTGGGCCTCGGAGCTGATCCCGCCCGAAGACGCGCTGGCCGAGAAGTATTCGCGTGCGGCGGGCCAATCCCTGGATCACTGGGATTTCTACATGGCATTGGCGTACTTCAAGCTGGCCATCATCGGCGCCGGCATCGCCTACCGCGCCCGGGAGAGCGGCGCCACCGACGACACCGACAAGGTGCAGCAGGCGGTGGCACCGTTGCTCGCCGCGGGACTGACCCAGCTGGGCTGAAAGTTCTCGCGGAGTTTCGCTGCCGGCCGGCGCGGGTAGAGAGCGCGTGGGTTTGATCAAGAGGAGATGTGCGGCCATGAAGCGTGATGTCGGTGCGGAGTTGGTGGTCGAGATCACCGCGCCGACGACGCTGGAGATCCAGATCGCGGTCGCGCCTGCACCCGGTGCCGGGGTGAGCGAGTCGCTGTCGTTCACGCTCGACGGCAAGCGGGTGCCGTCGGCCGAGATCCGTGAGATCGCCGGCGAACACGACAACCGGATCCACAAATTCGACGTCTCGGCGGGCACCTTGGAGGTCGGTTACTCGGCCACCGTCACGGGCCTGACCAATCCGGCACCCGTGCTCGAGCGCGACCTGTCCACCTATCTGCGGCCCAGCCGATACGCCGAGGCGGACAAGTTCTTCGGCTTCGCCGCGACGGAGTTCGGCCGGTTCACCGACACGGCCACGCTGCTGGAGAAGGTGTCGTCGTGGGTGGGCACCCGGCTGAATTATGTTCCTGGATCAAGTGATCCGATCGACGGTGCCGCCGACACGCTGCTCGCGGGCGCCGGGGTGTGCCGTGACTACGCGCATCTGGTCATCGCGCTGTTACGTGCGCTGAACGTGCCTGCCCGGCTGGTGTCGGTATACGCGCCGGGATGTCAGCCGATGGATTTCCACGCGGTCGCCGAGGCGTTCGTCGACGGGCACTGGCGGGTGGTGGACGCCACCTGTCTGGCGCCGCGCCAGACGATGGTCCGCATCGCGACCGGACGCGACGCGGCCGACACCGCCTTCCTGGACAACCACGACGGCGCCATCACGCTGAAGTCGATGACGGTGACCGCGACGGTGGACGGGCAGTTGCCCAGGGATTCGGTCGACCAACTGGTGTCGATCCAATAGTCACAACCCGGCCCGGAGGTTCTTCTTCGCGGCGCGCCGCAGCTGGAAGATGCGCACCGCGCCGACGGCCACCGTCAGCAGCCCACCGGCCACCGCGGCGAACAGGATGGCCACCCCCAGCGGCAGGCTCCAGTGCCAGCCCAGGAACGCGAACTCGGCGGACGCGGTGTTCTGCGCGATGAACACCAACAGCACGATCAGGATCAGGAAACCCAGCACCAGTGACACCCACAGCGCCGCGGCCCTGGTGAACTTGACCGCCGACTTCGGCGGCGGTGCGGTCCCCGCCAGCGGGGTGTCGGGAGCGTCGAACGGCGGATCTGGCGACGCGAAGGGATCGCTGGACATGGTTCCATCTTTGCCCTTCGGCGCTTCGAATGAAACAGCGGCGCCGGTAACGATAGGGTCTTTGCAGGCTCGCTCCGGCAGGTCACGGCCGAAAGGACCTTCGCATGAAACGCTCCCGACGGACCCTGCGCGCCGCCTTGGCGGCCGTACTCGCCCTGACCCTGGCGATGTTGCCGGCGTGTGGCAGCTCCAACCCGCTCGGCGGGGGCGAGGTGTCCGGGGACCTGAAATCGATCGTCGTCGGCTCCGCGGACTTCCCGGAATCCAAGATCATCGCCGAGATCTACGCCCAGGCGCTCGAAGCCAACGGATTCACGGTGGGCCGCCAGTTCGGCATCGGCAGCCGCGAGACCTACATCCCGGCGGTGCAGGACCACTCGATCGACCTGATCCCGGAGTACACCGGCAACCTGCTGCAGTACTTCGACAAGGAATCCGAGGTGACCACACCCGACGACGTCCTGCTGGCGCTGTTCCGCGCCCTGCCGGGCGGGCTGTCGATCCTCAATCCCTCGGCCGCCGAGGACAAGGACACGGTCGCGGTGTCGGCGGAGACCGCGCAGCGGTGGAACCTGAAGACCATCGGTGATCTGGCCGCGCATTCGGCGGAGGTGAAATTCGGTGCACCGTCGGAGTTCCTCAACCGCACCGAAGGGCTGCCCGGGCTGAAGGAGAAGTATGGCCTGGACGTGCCGCCGAACAACTTCATCGCGATCAGCGACGGCGGCGGCCCGGCCACCGTGCGCGCGCTCACCGACGGCACCGTCACCGCCGCCAACATCTTCAGCACCTCCCCGGCCATCGCCGAGAACAACCTGGTGGTGCTGGAGGACCCGGAGAACAACTTCCTGGCCGCCAACGTGGTGCCGCTGGTCAGTTCGCAGAAGAAATCCGACCTGCTCAAAACCGTGCTGGATGCGGTGTCGGCCGAGTTGACCACCGAGGACCTGATCCGGCTGAACACCGAGACCTCCGGTAACGCCGGTATCAACCCGGACGAGGCCGCGCAGAAATGGGTGCAGGACAAGGGTTTCGACAAGCCGCTTCAGCCGTGAGCAGTTAGGGATCACGATGATCGAATTTGCCGGCGTCACCAAGCAGTACCCCGACGGCACCGTCGCCGTCGACAACCTGGACCTGTCGGTCCCCGAGGGCACCCTCGCGGTGTTCGTCGGGCCGTCGGGCTGCGGCAAGACCACGTCGATGCGGATGATCAACCGGATGATCGAGCCGACGTCGGGCACGTTGACCGTCGACGGCGCCGACGTCACCAAGGTCGATCCGGTGAAGCTGCGCCTGGGGATCGGCTACGTCATCCAGAGCGCCGGGCTGATGCCGCACCAGCGGGTCGTCGACAACGTCGCGACGGTGCCTGTGCTCAAAGGGGAATCGCGGCGCAGCGCCCGCAAGGCGGCCCTCGGTGTGCTCGAGCGCGTCGGGCTGGACCCGAAACTGGCCGACCGGTACCCGGCCCAGCTCTCCGGCGGGCAGCAACAACGCGTCGGGGTGGCCCGGGCGTTGGCCGCCGACCCGCCCATCCTGCTGATGGACGAACCGTTCAGCGCGGTCGACCCGGTGGTGCGGGAGGAACTGCAGACCGAGATCCTGCGGCTGCAAAGCGAATTGCGCAAAACGATCGTCTTCGTCACCCACGACATCGACGAGGCGATCAAGATCGGGGAGAAGGTCGCCGTGTTCGGCCGCGGCGGCGTGCTGCACCAGTACGACGCGCCGCAGCGGTTGTTGTCGAACCCCGCCAACGATTTCGTGGCGGGCTTCATCGGGGCCGACCGCGGCTACCGCGGCCTGCAGTTCCGGCACGCCACCGGCCTGCCACTGCACGACCTGAGTTCGGTCGACGAGGCCGGCATCGACGCGCTGCAGCTCGGTCCCGCCGACTGGGTCCTGGTCACCAAACCCGACGGCGCCCCGTACGCGTGGATCGACGCGCAGGGCGTCGAGCTGCACCGCTCCGGGAAGTCGTTGTACGACAGCACCACCGCGGGTGGCTCGCTGTTCCGGCCCGACGATTCGCTGCGCCAGGCGCTCGATGCGGCGCTGTCGTCACCGTCCGCGCTCGGGGTCGCGGTGGACGCCGACGGCAAACCCATCGGCGGGGTGCTGGCCGACGACGTCCTCGACGCGCTGAAGAAGCAGCGGGCCGCCCGGTGAACTATCTGCTGAACAACCTCGACGACGCGTGGGCGCTGACGGTCATCCACCTGCGGCTCTCGCTGGTGCCGATCGTGCTCGGGCTGCTGATCGCGGTGCCCCTCGGTGCGCTGGTGCAGCGCACCACGACGCTGCGCCGGCTCACCACGGTCACCGCCAGCATCGTCTTCACGATCCCGTCGCTGGCGCTGTTCGTCGCGCTGCCACTGGTCATTCCGACCCGGATCCTCGACGAGGCCAACGTCATCGTCGCGCTGACGCTGTACACCACGGCGCTGTTGGTGCGCGCGGTACCCGAGGCGCTGGACGCGGTGCCCGCGCCGGTGCGTGACGCCGCCGCCGCCGTCGGCTACCGGCCGCTCACCCGAATGGTGAAAGTCGAACTGCCGCTGGCTATCCCGGTTCTCGTCGCCAGCCTGCGGGTGGTGGCCGTGACGAACATCTCGATGGTGTCGGTCGGTTCGGTGATCGGGATCGGCGGGCTGGGCACCTGGTTCACCGAGGGTTATCAGTCCAACAAGAGCGATCAGATCATCGCCGGCATCATCGCGATCTTCGTGCTGGCCGTCGTCATCGACACGCTGATCATGCTGGCGGGCCGGGCGCTGACCCCGTGGACCCGCGCGCACACCCGGACCTCGGCGAAGAAGGCGGTGCCGGCGTGAACTTCCTCGAGCAGGCACTGTCGTTCATCTTCACCGCGGCCAACTGGGCCGGCCCCTTCGGTCTGGGCGCCCGGATCGTCGAACACCTCGAGTACACCGCGATCGCGACGTTGTTCTCCGCGCTGATCGCCGTGCCGATCGGCCTGCTGATCGGGCACACCGGGCGGGGCACGTTCTTCGTCGTCACCGCCGTCAACGGGCTGCGCGCGCTGCCGACCCTGGGCGTGCTGCTGCTCGGGGTGCTGCTGTGGGGGTTGGGTCTGGTGCCGCCCACCGTCGCGCTGATGCTGCTCGGCATCCCGCCGCTGCTGGCCGGAACCTACGCCGGCATCGCGAACGTGGACCGGGCCGTCGTCGACGCCGCCCGGTCCATGGGCATGACCGAGTCGCGCATCTTGCTGCGGGTGGAGACGCCCATCGCGCTGCCCCTGATCCTGGGTGGCCTGCGCACCGCGGTGCTGCAGATCGTGGCCACCGCCACCGTCGCTGCCTACGCCAGCCTGGGCGGGCTGGGCCGCTACCTGATCGACGGCATCAAGGTGCGGCAGTTCCACATCGCGCTGGTCGGCGCGTTGATGGTGACCGCGCTGGCGCTGATCCTCGACGCCGCGCTGGCGTTCGCGGTGTGGGCGTCGGTGCCCGGGACGGGTCGGTTGCGCCGGCTGCCGCAGCCGTTCCTCAGCGACGAGGTCGCGCTCGAATCGGGTCCACCGGGCGGTTCGGTGCGCAGATCGGAAGCCCGCCACGAACGCGGGGATCCGTAGCCTACGGTAGAGGGATGAGTGAAGCCGATCGCTCTGACGCGACACCGTTTCCCACCGTGCTCACCTGGCGGGCGTACGACGCGCGGAGGATGGAATCGGTGCGCGTGCAGCTCTCCGGTGACCGAATCAAGGCCTACGGCCGGATCGTGGCCGCCGCCACCTCCTCCCATCCCGCGTTCAGCGCGTCCTACGACCTCGTCACCGACGAGGTCGGTGCCACCAAGCGGCTGTCGCTGACCGTCACGCTGGCCGAGCGGGAACGCCAGCTCTCCATTGCCCGCGACGAGGAGAGCATGTGGCTGGTGCAGGACCATTCCGGGCAGACCAGCCGTTCGGCCTATGACGGTGCGCTGGACGTCGACGTGATCTTCAGCCCGTTCTTCAACGCGTTGCCGGTGCGCCGCACCGGGGTGCACCGGGGCGGCGAGTCGGTCACCGTGCCGGTCGTCTACGTGCGGGTGCCCGACCTGTCCGTCGACGTCGCGACCATCAGCTACACGCCGGCCTCCGACGGGATCAAGCTGCACTCGCCGGTCGCGCAGACCACCATCACCGTCGACACCGACGGCTTCATCGTCGACTATCCAGGGTTGGCAGAGCGGATCTGATCACCCCGCCCGCCCGGCCCGCGGCGGCCAGTTCGTCACGCCAGCCGTCGGCGCCGATCACGGTGGTCACGATCTGGGGCCTGCTGAAGCTGTCGTAGCGGATCCGGGCGGCGTGCCCCGCCTCGACGAGGTCGGCCACCGGCCGGTGCGCCGCCAGGTGGTTACGGGCCTCGATCAGCAGGTTCAGCGTGTGGTCGAGGACCGGGATCAGCTGCGCGGCATTGGCCTCGCACATCGCCCGCACCAGGTCCGGCGCGGTGCCCGCGACCCGGGTGCCGTCCCGGAACGATCCGGCGGCCAGCGCGAACGCCAACGGCACCTCGCCGGCGGTGGCGGCCAGCGCCTCGGCGAGCAGGTGCGGCAGGTGCGAGATCGTGGCTGCCGCGGTGTCGTGCTCGTCGGAGCGGGCCGGCACGACGACCGCACGGCAGTCCAGGGCGAGCTGCATGACCTGGGTGAACACGCCGGCGTCGACGTGGTCGTCGACGCTGACCACCCACGGCGCACCGGTGAACAGGCCGGCGTCCCCGGCGGCCCAGCCGGAGTGGGCGGTGCCGGCCATCGGGTGCCCGCCGACGAAGCGCTCCAGCAGCCCGGCCTTGCGGACGGCGTCGAGGACCGCGCCCTTGACGCTGGTGACGTCGGTCAGCGGGCAGCGCGGGGCGACCTTGCGGAGGTGGTCCAGCATCGACGGCAGCGCGGGCACCGGCACCGCCAGCACGATCAGCGCGTCGCGCTCGGCGGCGCGGGCCAGGGCGGCGTCGAGGTCGGCGGTGGCGTCGAAACCGTCGAAGCGGGCGGCCTGCACCCCCTCGACGGATCGGTTGTAGCCGAACGCCTCGCGGCCGGCGGCGGTCGCGGCCCGCAGGATGGAGCCGCCGATCAGCCCGAGACCGACCACGCACACCGGTGTCTTCGTCACCGTCCAAGGGTGTCACACGTGTCCGTTGTGGCCGTGCGTGGACGGGCGGAGCCGCTGGTCAAGGCCCTGAGTGGGGACTACCGTACGTGTCATGGGAGCGCAGAGTGCACAGAAGCAGGAGCGGGCGACCGACGTTCCGGACGGCTTCGCGGTTGCCGTGGTTCGCGAGGACGGCAAGTGGAGATGCACCCCGATGCGGCGGGCAGCGCTGACCAGCCTGTCCGCAGCCGAGACCGAGTTGTGCGAAATGCGCAGCGCGGGGGCGATTTTCGGACTGCTCGACATCGACGACGAGTTCTTCGTGATCGTGCGGCCTGCGCCGTCGGGCACCCGGCTGCTGCTGTCGGACGCCACGGCCGCGCTGGACTACGACATCGCCGCGGAGGTGCTCGAGAAGCTGGACGCCGACATCGAGGAGGAGGACCTCGAAAGTGCCGACCCGTTCGAGGAGGGTGACCTCGGCGTGCTGTCCGATATCGGGCTGCCCGAGGCGGTGCTCGGGGTGATCCTCGACGAGAGCGACGACCTCTACGCCGACGAGCAGGTCGGCCGGATCGCGAGGGAGATGGGGTTCGCCGACGAGCTGTCGGCGGTCCTGGACCGTCTGGGCAGGTGAACGACGAGGACCTGATCAGAGCCGCGCTGGACGCCGCCGCTGCCGCCGGACCGCGGGATGTGCCGATCGGGGCGGTCGTGATCGGCGCCGACGGCACCGAGCTGGCCCGCGCCGCCAACGCCCGCGAGCAACTGGGGGATCCGACCGCGCACGCCGAGATCCTGGCACTGCGCGCGGCGGCCGGGGTCGTGGGCGACGGGTGGCGGCTCGAGGGCGCGACGCTGGCGGTGACGGTGGAGCCGTGCACGATGTGCGCCGGGGCGCTGGTGATGGCGCGGGTGTCGCGGCTGGTGTTCGGGGCGTGGGAGCCCAAGACCGGCGCGGTGGGCTCGCTGTGGGACGTGGTGCGCGACCGCAGGCTGACGCACCGCCCGCAGGTGCGTGGGGGAGTGCTGGCTGAGCAGTGCGCGGCGCCGCTGGAGCGCTTCTTCGCGGCCCAGCGCTGAGAGTCGTTTCGGCGAGCGTGCACTGAGCGTAGTGATGGGGCGTCGTTTCCTACCGTGAGTGCACGCTCGCGGGAGGCCGCCTCGCCGAGCGTGCACTCAGCGTAGTGATCGGGCGACGATCACTACAGTGTGTGCACGTTCGCGGGGGCATCGGGCCGGTTTGGGTGCGAGGCCCCGGATCGGTAAGCTGCCACACGGTGGCGTGTCCGAGCGGCCTAAGGAGCACGCCTCGAAAGCGTGTGACGGGTAACCCCCGTCCGAGGGTTCAAATCCCTCCGCCACCGCCATAGCCCCTCACTCTGCATCGCAGGTGAGGGGCTGTTCTTTGGTTGGCTGTTCAGCGGCGTGCGGGTACAGTCGATCTCTTCGCCCGAGGGCGGAGTCACCGGCGAGGCACCATGTCTGCTCAACACCCTTCACGGTCGTGGCGTGGATGCGCCATGTGCAAACCCCATAAGCGCCGCGGCGCGGGCCGCGCGGCCCGCGAACCCGTCGCGGTGCTCAGGCGCCTCGGCAAGCGCCGCCGCATCGCCCGGGGCGATCTCGGGAAATAGCCCCGACGCCGTCACGTGCTGCGGCGGACCACGAGTTCGGGCTCGAAGACCGGGTGCGACGGCGTGTGCTCGGGGCAGTCCGCCGCGGCCACCAGCAGATCGACGGCCGTCGCGCCAATCAGCGCCGTGGGCTGGCGGATCGACGACAGCGGCACCACGGCCGACTGCGCGAAGTCGATGTCGTCGTAGCCGATCAGCGCGATGTCCTCGGGCACCGCGAGCGCGCCCATCGTGAACGCCTGAAGCACCCCGATGGCCACCAGGTCGTTGGCGCAGAACACTCCGTCCGGGCGCTTCGCCGCGGCCCGCCCCTGCAGCCGTTCCCCGACCGCGCGCCCGGCCAGCACGCTCAGCGTCGGCGTCTCGATCACCTCCAGCCGCGCGCCGGCCACTTCGGCCACCGCCTCCCGCGCACCCCGCACACGGTCCGACACCTGCCGCAGCGTCTGGGGTCCGCCGACGAACGCGATCCGCCTGCGCCCGGTGTCGAGCAGATGACGCGTCGCCAGCCGGCCGCCGGCCACGTCGTCGACCGCGACCGAGTCGAACACCGTGTCCGTGCCGTCGCGGTCCACCAGCACGACCGGCGTGCCCCGCCGGTGCAACGCGACGAGCCGGTCCAGATCCTCGCCGACCGGCGACACCATCAGCCCGAACACCCGCTGCTCGGTGAAGATGTCGACGTAGGTCTGTTCCTTGGCCAGCTCACCGTCGGAGGTCCCCAGCAGCACCATCAGCTGATGTTCGGCCGCCCGTCGTTCGGCCGCCCGGGCCACGTCGGTGAAGAACGGGTTGCCGATGTCGAGCACCACCAGACCAGTGCACCGCGACCGCCCGGCCCGCAGCTGCCGTGCCGCGTCGTTGCGCACGAAGCCGAGCTTCTCGATCGCGGCGTGCACCCGGGCCACCGTCGCGGGGGAGACCTTCTCCGGCGCATTGAGGACGTTGGAGACCGTGCCCAGCGACACCGATGCCGCGTTCGCGACATCCCGCATGCTCACAGCCATGCGTCCATCTCACCAGATGGGCGACGCTACGTCGCCGCCTTGGTCATCGTGCGGGAGGTTCGCCGGGACGGCCGGGGCACATAGCGCTGGGTCGGGAAGCTCGCTGCGACCCTGTGCCGCAACGCTTCCAGATCACCCTCGACCAGACCGTGGGCGCGCGCGGTGATCAGTACGTTGCCCAGCGCGGTGGCCTCGACGGGGCCGGCGTACACCGGCATGCCGAGCCGGTCGGCGATGAGCTGGCACAGCAGCCGGTTCTGCGAACCGCCGCCGACGATGTGGGCGGTGCGCACCGGCACCCCGGACAGCTCCGCGGCCCGGTGCACCCCCTGCGCGAACGCGGCGGCCAGACTCTCCACGATCACCCGCACCAGTTCCGGCCGGGTCATCGGGACCTGCAGTCCGCGTTCGTCGTACCAGGCGCGGATGCGGTGCGGCATGTCGCCGGGCGTGGCGAAGCGCGGGTCGGCGGTGTCGAACACGTCGAAAAGCGACGGCACGTCGGCGGCCTGGGCGAGCAACTCGATCAGATCGGCACGGTAACCGTCACGTTCGAACTGGCGGATGGTCTCGCTGAGCACCCACAGGCCCATGATGTTGTGCAGGTACCGGATTCGGCCGTCCGCTCCCACCTCGTTGGTGAAGTTCGCCTGCCGGCCGGCGTCGCTGAGCACCGGGCTGGACAGTTCGACACCGACGAGTCCCCAGGTGCCGCAGGAGATGTAGGCGGCCGACGTGGCGTCCATCGGAACGGCGACGACGGCCGAGGCGGTGTCGTGGGACGCCGTCGTGGTCACCGACGTGGCGGAGTCCAGGCCGAGGGCATCGGCGAGGTCGGGGAGCACCGGACCCAGTTCGGTGCCGGGGTCGACGACGTCGGGGAACAGGTCGGCGGGGATCCCGAGCAGCCCGCACAGCTCGCGGTCCCACACCCCGTCGACGCCGAGCAGCCCGGTGGTCGAGGCGTTGGTGCGTTCGGTGACCTGGCGGCCGGTCAGCCAGTAGCCGATCAGATCCGGGATCAGCAGCGCGCGGTCGGCCAGCGGCAGCCGCTCCTCGGCGGCGAGCTGGTAGAGCGTGGTGAACGGCAGGAACTGCAAACCGTTGCGACGGTACAGCTCCGGCTGGTCGACCGTGGCGTGGACGGTTTCGACGCCGCTCAGACACCGGTCGTCGCGGTAGTGGTACGGCTGCCCCAGCAGCCTGCCGTCACGCAGCAGCCCGTAGTCCACCGCCCACGAATCCACCGCTACCGCAACCAATTTCGGTGATTGCCGAGCCGCCTCGGCCAGCCCGTCACACGCCGCCCGGAACAGGCCGGGCAGTTCCCAGTGCATCGCGGTGCGGTGGCCGTTCCACAGGTACACGGGATCGTTGGGGAAGCGGGCGACCTGCTCGAGCTCGAGGCCGTGCCTGCCGACGGTGGCGAGTATGACGCGGCCGCTGGTGGCGCCGAGGTCGATCGCGGCGATCTGGCTCATGGGGAACGTCGTCTCGTCGTGCACGCGCTCATCGCCGCCGTCGTCTCTTCGCGCAAGCGCTCATCGGGATCGTCTTGTCATCGCAAGAACGCCGCGGCCACACCGGCGTCCACCGGGACGTGCAGGCCGGTGGTGTGTGAGAAATCCGACGTGCACAGCGCGAACGCGGCATTGGCGATGTGTTCCGGCAGCACTTCCCGTTTGAGCAGCGTGCGTTGTGCGTAGTACTTGCCGAGGTCCTCCTCGGCCACCCCGTACACCGCCGCGCGTTTGGCGCCCCACCCGCCGGCGAAGATGCCCGAGCCGCGCACCACACCGTCGGGATTGATGCCGTTGACCTTGACGCCGTGCTCGCCGAGCTCGGCGGCCAGCAGCCGAACCTGGTGCGCCTGATCGGCTTTGGTGGCCGCGTAGGCGATGTTGTTGGGCCCGGCGAACACCGAGTTCTTCGACGAGATGTAGATGATGTCCCCGCCGAGCCGCTGGTCGATCAGGGCGCGTGCGGCCGCCTTGGACACCAGGAACGAGCCGCGGGCCATCACGTCGTGCTGCAGGTCCCAGTCGGCGGCGGTGGTCTCCAGCAGCGACTTCGACAACGACAGACCGGCGTTGTTGACCACGATGTCGATGCCGCCGAACGCGAGCGCGGTGGCGTCGACGGCGGCCTGCACCGCGGCCTCGTCGGTCACGTCGGCGGCGATCCCGATCGCCACGTCGCTGGTGCCGATCTCGGCCGCGGCGGCTTGCGCCTTCTCCGCGTCGAGGTCGGCGATCACCACGCACGCCCCCTCGGCGGCCAGCCGGGTCGCGATGGCCTTGCCGATGCCCGACGCCGCACCGGTCACCAGTGCGATGCGCGTCGCCAGCGGTTTGGGCTTCGGCATCCGTTGCAGCTTGGCCTCTTCCAGGGCCCAGTATTCGATGCGGAACTTCTCGAACTCGTCGATGGGCGCGTAGGTCGACACCGCCTCCGCGCCGCGCATCACGTTGATGGCGTTGAGATAGAACTCGCCGGCCACCCGCGCGGTCTGCTTGTCCTTGCCATAGCTGAACATCCCGACTCCCGGGATCAGCACGATCGCCGGGTCGGCGCCCCGCATCGCGGGGCTGTCGGCCGACGCGTACCGCTCGTAGTAGGCGCGGTAGTCCTCGCGGTAGCGCTCGTGCAGTTGGGTCAGGCGGGCCTTGCACTGCTCGATGCCGGCGTCGGCGGGCAGGTCCAGCACCAGCGGCTTGACCTTGGTGCGCAGGAAATGGTCCGGGCAGCTGGTGCCCAGCGCGGCCAGCCGCGGGTGCTCGGCGCCGGCCAGGAACTCCAGAACCGATGCGGTGTCGGTGAAATGGCCGACCTGAGGGCGGTCGGCGGAGGCCAGGCCACGGATGAACGGGGCCAGCGTGGCGGCCTTGGCGCGGCGGTCGGCCTCCGGCAGCGCGGCGTAACCGGGCAGTTCCGCACCGAACGGCTGCGCCTTGCCGTTGGCGGCGATGAACTCCGCGGCGGCCGCGATGATCTCCAGCGAGTGCGCCTCGGCCTCTTCAGAGGTCTCGCCCCACGCCGTGATGCCGTGCCCGCCCAGGATGCAGCCGATGGCCTGCGGGTTGTCGCGCCTGATCGCGGCGATGTCGAGGCCCAGCTGGAAGCCGGGCCGGCGCCACGGAACCCAGACCACCCGGTCGCCGAAGATCTTCTGCGTCAACCATTCCCCGTCGGCGGCGGTCGCGATCGCGATGCCGGAGTCCGGGTGCAGGTGGTCGACGTGGGCGGCGTCGACCAGGCCGTGCATCGCCGTGTCGATCGACGGCGCCGCACCGCCCTTGCCGTGCAGGCAGTAGTCGAACGCGGCGACCATCTCGTCCTCACGGTCCACCCCGGGATACACGTCCACCAGCGCGCGCACCCGGTCGAGCCGCAGCACGGCCAGCCCGGATTCGGTGAGGGTGCCCAGGTCGCCGCCGGAGCCCTTCACCCACAGCAGCTCGACGTCCGCACCGGTCACCGGGTCGATCCCGGTGCCCTTCGCGGAGGTGTTCCCGCCGGCGTAGTTGGTGTTCCTCGGGTCCGATCCGAGCCGGTTGGATCGGGAAATGAGTTCGGCAACAGTGCTGTTGGTCGTCATCTGTCATGCTCCCCAGGAGGATTGGGTGCCGCCGACGCGCTCGGCGGCGATGCGGGCCTGGTAGCCACTGTCGCGGAACGCGGCCATCGGGTCCCCGGGCAGCCCGCGCTCGGCGCGACGGCGCGCCAGCGCGGGTCGGACGTCGGTGTAGAAGGCGTCCATCAGTATCGCGTTGGCGCCCAGCACATCCCCGTCGTCCTGCGCGGCGCGCAGCGCGTCGATGTCGACGAGCAGTGCGCGGGCCGTCATCTCCTGCACGTTGAGCACCGAGCGGATCTGTCCGGGGATCTTCTCCTCGACGTTGTGACACTGGTCGAGCATCAGCGCGACGGACGAGCCGGCGTCCAGGGCGCCGCCGCGCACCACCTCGAACATGATGCGGAACAGCTGGAAGGGGTCGGCCGCCCCGACGATCAGGTCGTCGTCGGCGTAGAAGCGCGAGTTGAAATCGAAGGAGCCCAACCGGTTCAGCCGCAGCAGCTGCGCCACGATGAACTCGATGTTGGTGCCGGGAGCGTGGTGGCCGGTGTCCAGGCACACCACCGCACGCTCACCGAGCGCGGACACATGGGCGTAGGACGTGCCCCAGTCCGGCACGTCGGTCATGTACATCGCGGGTTCGAAGAACTTGTACTCCAACACGAGTCGGTGAGCGGGGCCGATGTGCTGGTAGATGGTCGCCAGCGACTCGGCCAGCCGGTCCTGGCGGCCGCGGATGTCGCCCTGCCCCGGATAGTTGGTGCCGTCGGCCAGCCAGATCTTCAGATCACGCGACCCGGTCTGGTCCATCACCTCGATGCAGTCGAGGTGATGATCGATGGCCTTCTGCCGCACCGCCTTGTCGGTGTGGGTCAGGCTGCCGAACTTGTAGTCGTCGTCCTGGAAGGTGTTGGAGTTGATGGTCCCCAGCCGCACCCCCAGGTCCTGGGCGTACACCGCCAGTGCGCGGTAGTCGTCCACCCGGTCCCACGGGATGTGCAGCGCCACGGTCGGCGCCAGGCCGGTGAGGCGGTGCACCTGGGCGGCGTCGGCGATCTTCTCGCGGATGTCACGCGGGGTGCCCGGCGTGCCGAACACCTTGAAGCGGGTGCCGGAGTTGCCGAAAGCCCATGACGGGAGCTCGATGGCGAGGTTGTCCAGGACGGTGTCGGTGAAGTCGATGCTCATCAGTCTCTTCAGGCGGTGGCGGTGGACGGGGTGACGGGCGCCGTGGGGCTCACGGGCGATCCGTAGCGTTCCGTCTCGATCTGCTGCAGGGTTTTGCCCTGGGTCTTCGGGGCGCCGACGGCGCCGATGATCAGCGCCACCGTGAGCAGCCCGACCAGCAGCACGCCGACCCAGGTCAGCCCGATGACGGCGAGCATCGTCGGGAAGAAGTAGCTCAACAGGCCGGTGGCGGTGCGCACCACGAAGAACATCGTGCCCTGGGCGCTGGCCCGGTACGGCGTGGCGAAAAGCTCACTGGCCCAAAGGCTGTAGAACGCCTGCGCGCCGATGCCGGCCGAGATGCCCCACAGGATCGCGAAGATCAGCATGGTGGAGATGCCGTTGTCGGTGAACGCCACCAGCACGATCCAGCCCACGATTCCCAGCGCGGCGCCGAAGCTGTACAGGGCGCGCTGGGACACCCGGTCGGCGTACCTCATGAAGCCGAAATAGGTTGCGGCGACGGTGCATCCCCACACCAGAACCTGGAGCAGGTTCTGCTGCACGGGGCTGTGCAGGCCGGCGGTGTCGTAGACACGGGGCATGAAGATGCCGGCCTGACCCGCGACGGTGTTCCAGAACAGGTAGATGCCGCCGAGGAACAGCAGGGCGGTGATGTTCACCTTGCGGGAGAACAGCCCGCGCAGACCGCGCATGCCGACCGCGGACACCAGTTCGCGGCTCTCGTTGACGGCCTCGTCCTTCCAGATCTGCGATTCGGCCAGGCCCTGGCGGACCCACCAGACGATGGCGGCGACGACGAACAGGTGCACGAAGATCAGCCGCGAGCCCAGCAGTTCCAGCGGTGCGAGCGCGGCGGCCAGCGCGAAGCCGATGAACGGCCCGATCGACCAGGCCAGTTGCGCGGTGCCGACGTGTTTGGCGCGTTCGACCGAGGGCGCCTGCTCGGCGATGTAGGTCCAGGACGCGGGGACGCCGGCGCCGACGGCGATACCGGTGATGACGAACGCGGCCAGCAGCATCGTGAAGTTGACGGCGAACGCGGCCAGCAGCACACCGGTCATGTAGACCAGCAGGTCGTAGGTGTAGATGGCCTTGCGGCCGAACCGGTCACACAGCGGACCACCGAGGATGGCGCCGATCGCCGCGCCGAAGGCGTTGGCGCTCAACGCCGCGAGCAGCCCCACGGCGAAGTTGCTGATGCCGAACGCGGCCTGCCAGAAGCCGAGGCTGGTGGCGATCGCGATGATCGACCCGGCCTCGATGTAGTTCGACATCGCGACGGCGATGGTGGCGCGCCAGCCGGTGGTGGAGTGTGCACCGATTTTCATGAGCGTCCTCGGAGGTCGTGGGATCAGGATAGGTGGTCGGGACGGGCGGTCGGGAGAGGCGATCAGGAGAGGTGGAAGTACTCGCGGAGCTGGTGACGGATGGTGTCGGGGTTGGCGCCGTCGCTGCCGGGGGTCGCGGGCCGGAAGTACTGCGCCATCTGTGCCTGCCAGCGGTCGTTGACCGCGGTTTGTTCCATCGCGGCGGTGGCGCGATCGAAGTCCTCGGTCTCGAGGTAGCCGACGACCATGCCGTCGTCGGGCCGTAGGAACAGCGAGTAGTTGCGCCAGCCGGCGTCCCGCAGCGCGTCGAGCATCTCCGGCCACACGTGCTCGTGGGCGGCGAGGTAGTCGTCCACCCGCTCGGGCTGAAGGTGCATGACGAAGCACACACGCTGGAGGGCGTCGGGCATGGGCATCTCCGCTGGTCGGTCCACGAGCCACGAAATGAAACGTTTCAATTTGTGACTGGCGCAACAGTACGGCTCGTGATGTCGATGCGTCAAGAGTGTGAACGAGCGGAAACGCACCGATCCGCGAGCGGCGCCCAGCGTCGTCACGGCGTGCCGCAGCTACCAGGAATGCACGTTCGGCGCGGCAACCCACCGACCCCATGGCAGGGTGTCGGCATGCCCGAGCAGTTGACGCCCGAGGATGCCGCGGCCCGCCTTGAACCCGCCGACAGCCTCGGCATCCCGTTGGGTCCCGGCCAGCCGCCGGCCTTCCTGCGCGCGCTCGGCACCCGCACCGACTGGACCGACCTGCGCGTCTACGGTGCACTGCTGGCCGTCGGCACGGAGCTGTTCTCGCGGCCCGGTGTGCACTACCTGTCGGGCTTCTACGGACCGCTGGAGCGGGCGCTGCGCAGCGCCGGCGCCGACATCGACTTCACCCCAGCCGATTTCCGCCGGTTCGGCCCGCTGCTGGAACGCCAGGCGCCGCGGGTGATGGCCACGGTCGCGACCCCGCCCGACGCCGAGGGCTGGTGCTCGCTGTCGCTGCACGCCGGCGGGACGGTCACCGAACTTCGCCGCGCCGGCGCCGATCCGCAGCGTCTCCTCGTCGTCGAGACCTCCGACGCCTATCCGCGTACGTTCGGCCACGGCGAGGACCGGCACGCGGTGCACGTCGACGAGATCGACATCCTGGTGCCCTCCACCGACGCGCCGCTCGCGCTGCCCAGCCCGCAGGCCACCGACACCGACACCGCGATCGCCCGTCACGCCGTCGCGTTCATCCCGTCCGGGGCCACGCTGCAGACCGGGATCGGTTCCATCCCGAGCCAGATCGCTGCGATGCTGGCCGACGGCGACGGCGATGACTACGGCCTGCACAGCGAGATGTTCACCGACGGTTGTATGCAGCTGCACCGCGCCGGCAAGGTCACCAACGCCGGTAAGGGTCGCTTCGACGGGGTCAGCGTGACCACGTTCGCGTTCGGCTCCCAGGACCTCTATGGCTGGCTGGACGGCAACACCGACGTCACGTTCCTGCCCGTCGAGATCGTCAACTCACCGGAGGTGATCGGCGCCAACCGCCACATGATCTCCATCAACGGTGCGCTCGCGGTCGACGTGCACGGGCAGGTGGTGGCCGACACCATCGGCGGAGAGCAGTTCAGCGGCATCGGCGGCGCCGAGGACTTCGTCGCCGGCGCGGGCCTCGAGCTCACCGACCGCTCGCTGATCTGCCTGCCGTCGACGTTCGAGAAGGACGGCCGGCTGCAGTCCCGGATCGTGCCGCAGTTCGACGCGGGCGCGGTGATCACCACCCCACGCCACCACGTCGACGTCATCGTCACCGAGTACGGCGCCGCCGAACTGGAGGGCAAGACCGTCCAGCAGCGCGGACACGCCCTGGCCGCGATCGCGCATCCGCTCTTCCGCGACGAACTGCTGGCCGCGGCCGAGCGCGCGGCCAGACGCTGAAAGCGAGATCAGCGCAGTGCCGCCTCGAACTCCAGGCGCAGCTTGTACTTCTGCACCTTCCCGGTGGCGGTGCGGGCCAGCGCGTCGCGGAACTCGACGCGTTTGGGGCACTTGTACCGGGCCAGCCGGGCGCGGCAGTGCGCGATCAGCGCCTCACCGTCGACGGTCCCGACCTCGGGGTCGAGAACCACCAGCGCAGTGACCAATTCGCCCCACTTGCCGTCGGGGATGCCGATCACCGCGACCTCCTTGACCGCCGGGTGCGACATCAGCGCGTCCTCCACCTCGATCGACGACACGTTCTCACCACCGGTGATGATCATGTCCTTCTTGCGGTCGGACAGGGTCAGGTAGCCGTCCTCGAAGGTGCCGCCGTCACCGGTGTGGAACCAGTTGCCGGCCTGCGCCTGCGCGGTCGCCTCCGGATCGTGCCAGTACGACGCGAGGTTGTGGTTGGTCTGGGCGAGCACCTCGCCGGACTCGTCGACGGCGATGCGGACCCCGACGACCGGTGCGCCGGCCCGGCCGAGCCGCTGGGCCTGTTCACCCGTGGGCAGGTCGTCCCATTCGGCCCGCATCCGGCTCATCGTCAGCAGCGGTGAGGTCTCGGTGAGGCCGTAGATCTGGATGAACTCCCATCCCAGTTCCTCGCGCACGCGCTCGATCGTCCGGGTCGGCGGTGGGGCACCGGCCACGATGATCCGGACCCGGTCGCGGCCCGGGATCTCGCCGCCCCAGGCCTTGGCGGCATCGAGCACGGCGGTGACCACGGCCGGGGCCGCGCACAGGTAGGTGACGCCGTGGCGCGCGATCCGCTGCAGGATCTCGGTGCCGTCGACCTTGCGCAGCAGCACATGGGTGCCGCCGACGGCGGTCAGGGTGAACGGCTGGCCCCACCCGTTGGCATGGAACATCGGCAGCGTGTGCAGGTAGACGTCCCGGTCGGTGACCGTGGCCTGCCACCCGAAGACCGCGGCGTTGATCCAGTTGTTGCGGTGGGTGAGCTGAACCCCCTTCGGGCGTGCGGTGGTGCCGGAGGTGTAGTTGATCGTCGCGGTGGCGTCCTCTTTGGCCTCGGGATCGGCATCCCATGGCCGGGGCTGTGCGTCGGACCCCCAGATCCGGGCGTCGTCGCGTCCGAACACGAACCGGTGCCGGCACGGCAGATCGTCGGTGAGGTGCGCGAGCTCGGGATCGACCAACACCACTTCGGCACCGGAATGCTCGACGATGTAGCGGATCTCGGGGCCGCTGAGCCGGAAGTTGATCGGGACGAGCACCCGGCCCCACCCGGAGACGCCGTAGAAGGAGCACAGCATGCGGGCCGAATTGTGCGACAGCACCGCGACCCGGCCGCCGACCGGCACCCCGAGCTCGTCGAGGGTGGCCGCCTGCCGCCGCGCCCGCAGGCCCAGCTCGGCGTAGGTCAGCTCACCCCACGACGGCGCCGGTTGATCGGGTTCGTCGACGACCCCGATCCGGTCGGGGTACACGGTGGTGGCGCGGTCGAGGAAATCGCCGATGGTCAGCGGGTAGCGCATGGCAGCCTTTCAGGGCAGGTCGGCATCAAACACGTTGGGCGAGCTGGAAAGTCATGAAAGTCCGCTGCAGCCACCCGAGCAGGATCGCGGTGACCTCGGCGGGTTTCTCCTGCTGCACCCAGTGCGCGACGTCGGCGATGGTGTGCTGCTCCAGTTGGGGCAGCAGCGCGTCCATCCCGTCACCGCTGCCCGGGGCCAGCCAGTCGTCGGCGGCGCTGATGAACAGGGCGGGCTTGTCGATCACGTAGTCGAGCCCGAGCGCTTCCTCGTAGTCCTGGTGCAGGGCCCGGTACCAGTTCAGCCCCCCGGTGAAGCCGGTGTGCTCGAAAGCCTGGACGTAGTACCGGATTTCGTCGTCACTGAGGATCGGTTCGCCGAACAGCTGCGGGTCACCGACCAGGAAACCGATCGGCAGTTCCTGGATCTCGGGCGGGGCGGCCAGGAACTCGGCCATGGTGTAGCCGCGGCCGCGCATCAGGGAGCGGAACGTGTGCTCGACGTCGCGTTCGAGCAGGCTCTCCGCCAGGCCCGGCTCCTGGAACGCGCGCACATAGTTGTTGGGCCCCTTGACCAGGTCGTAGAGCTCGACCATGTCCAGCTCACCCTGCAGCGGTGCGTAGGGCACGCCGATGGCACCCAGCGCCAGCACGCGCTCGGGCGCGTAGATCCCGGCGAACCACGCCGGCAGCGCGCCCGCATCGTGGCCGAACCAGACGGCCTGCTCGACACCGAGCGCGTCGAGCAGGCCGGTGAGATCCGCGACGATGTTCTTGATGTTGTAGCCCTGCGGCCCTTCGGGCGCATCGGTCCCGCCGTACCCGCGCAGGGTGGGCACGACCACGCGGAACCCGGCGTCGGCGAGGGGGTCGACGACGTGCCGCCACGAGAAGGGCAGTTCGGGGAACCCGTGCAGCAGCAGCACGACCGGACCCTTGCCCTGCTCGAAGTACTCCATGCGAATTCCGTTGGTGGTGACGAACGTGGGGCTGTGGAAGTCCATCGCGCTTCTCCGATTCCGTCGGAACAGTCCCGACAAATATAACGTACTGCGAACGGTATGGTCTACTGGATCGGTGGCTGCGGCACCATCAGGTCGTGCAGGGTCGGCGGCTGCGGATGGTCGCGCGCCAGGTTGGACTGGGTGTAGCGCTGACCGTCGGGCCCCAGGTAGCTACCGGTTGCCGGGTCGTACTCGGCGAAGGCCACCGGCGGCGCCTGCGGCACCGGACCCGACGGGGGTAGTTGCGGCACGGCCTGTCCCGTGCCGGTGGCGTTGGCGTCGCCCTTCCAGTTGAAGCCGTCGTTGAGCGGCACGTAGTTCTCGTCGCTCTCGCACATCGCCACGGTCGGGGCCCGTTTGCCGGGCCGGGTCACACACGGCAGGTTGCGGGCTCCGCGGACGTTCAACGGTGAGTCCTGGGGCACCCGGCAGTAGAGGTCCCCGGCCGGGCGTTCCGGGTAGTCCACCGCGCTGGGTGGCCGGAGTTGTTGGGGCGGAAGGTATCCGGTCGTGCACGGCGGTGGCCAGTTGACGTTGAGGTTGAACGACAGGAACGTGCCCCGATAGTCCTGTCTGGTGTCGCGGTTGGCCACCCCCGCGCCCTGGACCACGGCGACGGCCTGCGGGGCCAGCACCAGGATCTGCTCGATGTTCGGTTGGTAGACGACGGCGACGTCGGCCAGGCTGACCAGGTTGGTCAACAGCACCGGCAGGCTGGGCGCCAGCCGGTCGAAGAGCTGACGGAATTCCCCCGCCGTCGCGGGGATCTTCTGCAGGACGCCGCGCAGCTGCGGGTCATGTTGACGTACAGAGGATGCCATCGAGTCGATGTCGGCCGCCCAGCTGTGGATCGCGTCGGCGGTGTCGGTCTGGGTGTCCAGGATCGGGCGGGACCGGTCGATGACGGCGGTCAGCGCGTCCAGATCGGCCCGGGCGTCGATGGCCAGCCTGGTCGAACCCTTGACGATGCGCGCCAGCTCCGGGCCGAGACCACCGACGGCGATGTAGGCCTCGTCGATCGCGGTCTGCAGGTCACCGTGCGGGATCGCCTGCAGCCCTTGGTTGGTCGCCGTCAGCAGCGCGTTGACATCCGGCGGGACCTGCACCCGGTCCTGCGGGATCACCTCGCCGTCGCGCAGGTACGGGCCGTAGTCGGTGTCCGGCACCAGTTCCACGAACTGCTCGCCGACGGCGCTGCGGCTGTGCACCTGGGCCTGCAGGTCGGCCGGGATCGGGACGCCCGAGCGCAGCGACAGCACCGCCCGGACGCCGTGCTCGGACAGCCCGACGTCGGTGACCTTCCCGACCTCGGTGCCGCGGTAGGTGACGTTGGCGTGGGCGTACAGGCCGGCGGCGCGGGGCAGTTCGACGATGACCTGGTACCGGTCGACACCGAACAACGTCGCGGGCAACCTCAGGAAGCCGAACCCCAGCACGCTTCCCGCGATCACGGACATCGCGGTGAAGAACGCCAGCTGCAGGCGGACACGTCTGCTCAGGTGCATCGGTCAGGGTCCTTGGTCGAAACGGTACGGGGCGACGAGCGGGTTGCCCGCGGTGTAGGGGCTGGGCAGTTGGCCGATGGTGCGGCCCCACTGCATCTCGAGCTCGGTCAGGTCGCCTTCGAACCGGGTGCCGGTGAACAGGGATGCGTCCAGCCGGCTCAGGGTCAGGTCCGCGATCAGCGTGACGTTGGCGTAGTCGCCCCGGAACCATTTGGTGAGAGTGTCTTTGGCGAACGGGTAGGTGGTGAACAGCCCCAGCGAGCGGGTCAGCGCCGGACCGGCGTCGGCCAGCGACCGCAGCACCGGGACCAGGGAATGCAGCTGGTGGACCAGGGACTCCCTGGTCTGGTTGACCGAATCGGTGGCCAGCGCGCTGAACTCGCCGAGCCGGTCGACGGCGTCGATGAGGTTCTGCCGGTGATCGTTGAGGGTGGCCAGCGCGGCGGGGATGGTATCCAGGGCCCGGTCGAGGACGGGGCGTTGCGCGGCGAACTGCGCGGCGAGCCGGTTGACGCTGTCGGTGGCGGCGATGATGTCGTCGGTCTGGTCGTTGACGCGGCCGATGAACACGTCCAGGTTGGACAACAGGTTTCGCAGGTCCCCTTCGCGGCCGTCGAAAGCGGTGCTCAGCGCGACGGTGATGTCCTGGACCTGGCCGAGCCCACCGCCGTTGAGCAACAGCGAGGCGGCCGCCAGGGTTTGTTCGGTGGTCGGGAAGGCGCCGCCGTGCTCCAGCGGGATCACCGACCCCTGGCGCAGCCTGCCCTGCGGTGCGGCGTCGGCCGGCGGGGCCAGCTCGACGTGCTGGGAGCCGAGCAGGCTGGTCTGCCCGAGCCTGGCGGTGGCGTTGGCGGGCAGCTGCACATCGGCGTCGAGGCGGATGGTCAGCAGCGCGTGCCAGCCTTGGCGTTCGATCCCGGTCACGGTGCCGACGTTGACGTCACCGACGCGCACCCGGGAATTCTGTTGCAGGTTGTTGACGTTCGGTAACTGCGCCTGGATGGTGAACGACCCGGGTCCACCCCCTTGGGTGCCGGGCAGCGGGATCGAGTTCAGGCCTCGCCAGGAGCAGCCGGTCAGCGCGGTGAGCACCAGCAGGGCGATCGCCGTCACCGCGGCCGGGTGTCGGGCGGTCATCGCGGCGCCATCTCGGCGGGCACCATCAGGCCGGGCAGCCCGGTGGCGGGGTCGGTGGCCTGGGCGGGCGCCGGTGCGGCTTCGGCGGCCAGTGGCGCGGGTGGCGGGGGTGGCTGGGGCGCAACGTGATCGGGCCGGAGCCGGTCCTCGCTGTAGGTGACCTCGTTGGGCCGGGCGGTGGTCCCGACGAACGGGTTCATCCCGATGGGCGGGAAGTTGTACTGCCGGTTCTTGACGATCGGGGCCAGGTACTGCACGCACAGCTTCGACGACTGCTCGGCGCCCAGTCGCGACGCCGCCTGGATCGCCCCGCACAGCACCGTGATCGGGTTGCTGAAGTTGTTGACGGCCAGGATGCCGCTGAGGGTGCCCTGGGCGGGCTGGTAGGTGTTGATCGCGTTGGCCACCGCGTTGGGTCCGATGTGCAGTACCTGTTTGATGTCGCCGAGGCTGTCGTGGAGCGCCTGGGACACCGACGCGAGGGTGTCGGAGGTGGTGCCCAGCGCGTCCCGGTTCTCGGCGACGAACGCGGTGACGTCGGCCGCCGCCTCGTCGAGCGCTTCGACCGCGTGCCCGACCTCGTCGGGGGTGTTGGTCAGCACCGCGCTGATCGAGGCCAGGTTGGTGTTCAGTGCGCGGATGATGTCGGTGCTGTCCTGCAGCGCGCTCACCAGCGTGGCGAGGTTCTTCATGCTGGTGAAGATGTCGTGGCTGTGGTCACCGAGCGCCGAAAGGGCTTGGGACAGTTCGATGACGGCCGCCCTGATGGCCGGTCCCTGGCCGCGCAGGTTGGCCGCGGAGGTGGTGACCAGCGCGCCCAGCGTGCTGACGTTGCCCGGTTCGGTCGGCTGCAGGGTGCGGGTGAGCTTCTCGAGCTGCACCCGGAAGTCGTCCCACTCGACGGGCACCGCGGTCCGGGCCTGGGGGATGACGGCACCGTCGGTCATCGTGGGTCCGGAGCGGTAGGGCGGGGTGAGTTGCACGGCACGCGACGTGACGAGGGTGGGGGACAGGATGACGGCCTTGGCGTCGGCCGGTACCCGGTAGCGGTCGTCGAACCAGAACGTGATCTTGACCCGGGTGCCCTCGGGTTCGATGGCGTCGATCCTGCCGACGGTGACGCCGCGGATGCGGACGTCGTCGCCGACGAAGATCCCGGTGCTGTTGTCGAAGTAGGCGACGACACCGACCCGGCCCTGGGCGTCGATGTGCCGGGTGACCATCACGGTGGCCGCGGCGATCATCGTGATGAGCGCGGTGACCAGGACGGCGCGCGCGGAGCGCCGGGCGGTGGAGGCGGTCACTGTCCCCCTCCTAGCGGTGGCGCCTCGCCGGGCGCGGGTTGGAACACCGGTGGCGCCGGGACGGTTTCGGGCTGGACGGCCGGCGGCCCCGGCGGTGGCCCGCCGGGCGCCGGGGCGGGTAGCGGCTCGCGGTAGGGGTAGCAGCCGGTGGGGCCGGGCAGCGGCAGGCCCGGCGGTCCGCAGCCCTGGTCGCCAGGATTGCCGGTGATTGCGTCGGGCAGGGTCAGATGCGGTTCGCCGCCCTGCCCGGTGCGCGGGTAAGGGACCGGCAGCGCGGGAGTGCCGGGCTGACCGACCTGGGCGTCGGTGCGCTGCGACGGCGACAGCACGTGGGGATCCAGGCCCAGATCGGAGAACGCGGCGTCGACGAAGGGCTGCACGAACTGTCCCGGAAGCAGGTTGGCCACATAGGATTTGAAGAACGGTCCGGAGCTGAGTGATTCCCCGAGCGCCATCGCGTAGGTGCCGAATCCCTTGATCGACTGCTGCAGTTCGGTTTTGCGGTGATCCAGGGTGGCGAGTACGCCGTTGAGTTTCTCCAGTGCGGGTCCGAACGTGGCGCGGTTCTCCGCGACGAACCCCCGCAGCTGATCGCTGAGCCCGGCCAGGTGGCCCGAGATCTGGTCCACGGCGGCGCTCTGGGTGTGCAGTTCGGCCAGCACGGCGTTGGTGCTGTGCACCAGATCGACGATCTCGGTGGCGCGCTCGCCCAGCACGGTGGTGGCGCCGGCGGCGCTGCGCAGCAGCTCGCGCAGCTCGGCGTCGCGTTGGACGATGGTGTCGGAGAACCGGGTGACGCCCTCGACCGCACTGCGCAGCTGCGGTGGGGTGTCCTGCAGCGTCTGGGTCAGGGTGCGCAGGGCTTCGGAGAGCTGGTCGGTCTGCAGTCCGCTGATCGTCGCGGTCAGGTCACCGACGGCGTCGGGGAGCTGGTACGGGGAGGTGGTGCGTTCCAGCGGGATCGCCTCGGCCAGGTGACCGTCGCCGCGAGGCGCGACGGCGAGGACTTTCATGCCGAGCACGCCGATGGTCTTGATGGCCGCCTCGGTGCGGTCGCCGAGCCGGATACCGTCGGCCACCTCGAAGGTGACCAGGACGCCGTCGGGGGTCAGCCGGATGTCCTGCACCTGACCGCTCTGGTAACCCGATACCTGCACGGGGGCGTCGGCGGTGAGCCCGCCGGCTTCCTCGAAGTACGCCGAATAGGTGGTGGTGGACGACATTCCGGGCAGGTTGTCGAAGTTGAACGCCGCGACGGTGACGGCGCCGACGGCCGCCACACCGATGGCCCCGATGGCGGCGGTGTTGCGGTCCTGGAAGGGTTTCATCGCGGGGTGCACCTGCCTGTGGACTGTCCGGCGACCTTGACGTAGACCGGTTGGCCGCCCTTGCCGTTGAGTTTGAGGACCAGGTCGCAGAGGTAGAAGCTGAAGAAGTCACCGCCGAGGGCCTGCCGGTTGAGCACCCGGTAGCTCTCGGGCAGCGTGGCGAGCAGGTCGTCGAAGTAGTCGTGGTCGGCGAGTACATGGGTTGCGGCGCGGTCGGTTTCGGCGAGTGCCGGTGGTATCGACGGCCGTGCCCGGGCCAGCAGGTCGGCGAGGGCGCCGGCCGCGGCGTCGGCGTGGGCGACGCCGTTGCGCAGGTCCTCGTCGCGGTCGGCCAGGGCGTGGGTGAGTTCGGCCAGCGTGTCGACGGCCTGGCCGAACTGCTCGCTGTGGCCGGCCAGCGAGCCCAGCACGGTGTTGAGGTTCGTGATGACCTGCCCGATGAGATCGTCGCGGTCGGCCAGAGTGCTTGTCAGCGCGGCGGTTTGGGAAAGCAGTGACCCGACGGTCGGGCCTTGGCCCTGCAGCGCGGCGATGAGCTGGCCGCTCAGCGCGTTGACCTGCTCGGGTTCCAGCGCCCGGAACAGCGGGCGGAAGCCGCCGATGAGGGCGTCGAGGTCGAGGGCGGGTGCGGTGTGGGTCAGCGGGATGGTGGCTCCGGGTCCCAGTTTCCGGGTGTCGCCCGGGCCGTCGGTCAGTTCCAGGAACCGCCCGCCGATCAGGTCGTCGTAGCGGATGACGGCCCGCGTCCCCGCGGTGAGGACCACGGTGTCGTCGGTGGTGAACGACACCAGCACGGTGGCGTCGTCCTGGACCGCGACGGTCTCGACCTTGCCGACCTCGACCCCGGCGATGCGCACGAAGTTGCCCTCCGCCAGGCCCGACACGTCGCTGAACACGGCCAGGTACCCGATGTCGCGCTGGAACCGCAGTTGCGCGAACACCGCGAACAGGGCGAAGGTGCCCACCAGGCACACCGCCACGAAGGCGGCCAGGCGCCACAGCAGGCGCGCTAGGTGTCCTCGCACGAGCCGAGCCTTTCTGCCGGAACGGGTGTGGTCACGGGGTCGGTCCGGGGGCAGGTCCGCCCGGGTGGCGGATGCTGGGCGGTTCCGGAACCGCGCGGGTCACCGGGAGGTAGTTGGCCCAGCCGGGGAACCCGATGCCCGGGTTGGGCCGCCAGTCCAGGCCGGTGCCGAAGCCGGTGTCGGCGATCAGCTGGCGCACCGGCCAGTTCTTGGCGACATCCGGCAGCGAGCCGCAGCCGGGTTTCCCGCCGGGGCCGCCCTTGGCGTTGTTGACGGGCAGGTTGTCGGGGTAGCGGTAGGCGTCCTCACCGAACATCAGCCCGGCGTCCATGATCAGGGACTTGCCGTCCCCGCCGCCCTGGTGCTCCCGCAGGCCGGTGTCCAGGGTGACCTGCGCACCGACGAGTAGGCAGGTCAGTTCGGGGTTGTACTCGAGCAGCAGCTCGGTGGTGGGCTCGAGCGAGTGCACCGCGGTGACGAGGTTGTCCTTGCTCGGCCCGAGAAGGGCGACGCCGCTGGTGCCGAATCCGATCAGGTTGACCAGCAGTGCGTCGAGTTGCGCGGCCTGTCCGGTGATGGTGGTGGCGGTGGTCGATGCGGCGTCGAGGATGCCGAGGATGTGGTGTGCGGCAGCGCTGTAGACCTCGGCGGTGGCCGCGACGGCCCGGAAGTCACCCCGCAGCGTCTCGGTGCGTTCGTTGAGCGCCGTCACGACTTCGTTTGCCGCGGTGGTGGCTTCGCCGATGCGCTGCCCCTGGCCGCGCATGCTCTCGGCCATCGCCGAGACGATGGCGTTGAGCTTGGCCGGGTCGACCTGCTCGATGAGGGCGACCAGGTTCTCGAAGACGGTGTTGACCTCGGTGGTGACGTTCTCGGTGGGGATGACGGCACCGGCGCTCAACCGCGCCGGGCTGGGGCTGGCCGGGTAGACCAGGTCGACGAACTTGGCGCCGAACAAGGTGGTGGCGTCGATGCGGGCGACCACGTTGGCGGGGATGTAGCGGATCTGGTCGGGATCGAGGTCGAGCGTCAGCGCCACCGGGCTGACGCCGCCATGCACGGCGGCGACCCGGCCGACCTGGACGCCGCGCAGCTTGACGGTGGCGTTGGGCTCCATCACCAGCCCGCTGCGTTCGGAGGTCACCGTGACCGCCACCGCCGGGGTGAAGGTGCCGTTGAAGGCGCCGATGGCCAGCGTGACGGCGGCGCCGAGGACGGCGACCAGGGTCAGGGCCAGCCACTCGGCCGGGATGCGGTGTTCTCCGGAAGACTTGGTACCCATGATCATCCGGCGAAGTCGAAGTTGCCGGTCTGGCCGTAGAGGGCCATCGTGACGAGCAGGATGGTGAATGCGGAGGACACCAGCGAGGTCCGGGTGGCGCGGCCGACGGCCTCACCGACGCCGGCCGGGCCGCCGTGGGCGTTGAACCCGTAGTAGGTGTGGATCAGCATCACCACCGCGGCGACGGCGATGGTCACGACGAAGGAGCGCAGCACGTCCCCAGGGATCAGGAAGGTGTTGAAGTAGTGGTCGTAGACGCCGGTGGACTGCCCGTAGAACGCGGTGGTGCCGAACCGCGCGGCCAGGAACGCCAATACGAGGGCCACACAGTAGAGCGGGATGACCACGATCACCCCGGCCGCGACACGGGTGGACGCCAGATAGGCGATCGCCCGGATCCCCATCACTTCCAGCGCGTCGATCTCCTCGTTGATCCGCATGGCGCCGAGCTGTGCGGTGGCCCCCGCGCCGACGGTGGCGGCCAGTGCGATCGCCGCCGTGTCGGGGGTGATCACGCGGGGGTTGAGGAAGGCCGAGCCGAACCCGGTGAGGGCCTCGACACCGACCTGCGAGAACTGGTTGTAGCCCTGTGCGGCAATGAGTCCGCCGGTGGACATGGTCAGGAAGGCGACCACGGCGACCGTCCCGCCGATGACCGCGAGTGCGCCCGTGCCCAGGCTCATGGCGGCGACCTGCCGCAGCAGCTCGCCCCGGTACCTGCCGCAGGCGAACACCAGCGACGACAGCGTCGCGCCGTAGAACCGGGTCTGTTCGCCGATGGCCTGCACCCAGGTCCTGGCGCCGGCCGCTCGCGCGCTCAGACGCGGATAGCGCTGCTGCAGAGTGACTTTGGCGATCACGAGACCACCTCGAACTGGATCGCCGTGACGACGATGTTGATGGCGAACAGCAGGACGAACGACATGACGACGGTCTCGTTGACGGCGTTGCCGACCCCGGCCGGCCCGCCCTTGACCGTGGTGCCCTGGTAACAGGCGATCAACCCGGCGCTCAGGCCGAACAGCGTGGCCTTGATCATCGCGGTGACGACATCGCTGGGTCCGGTGATCAGTGTCATGCCGGCGACGAACGCACCCGGTGTGACGTGCTGGAAGAAGACCGAGAAGAAGAAGCCGCCGACCAGCCCCACCAGCGTCACCACCGACGACAACAACAGCGCGGTGACGGTGGCGGCGAGCACGCGGGGCACGATCAACGACTGAACGGGGTTGATGCCCATCACCTTCAGCGCGTCGATCTCCTCCCGGATGGTGCGCGCGCCCAGGTCGGCGCACATCGCCGACGCACCCGCCCCGGCCACGACGAGCACGGTGACGAACGGTCCGATCTGGTTGACGGCGCTCAGCGCCGCCCCGGTCCCCGAGAAGTCGGCCGCACCGAATTCGATCAGCAGCACGTTGAACGTGAAGGACGCCAACACCACGAAGGGCACCGCGAGCATCAGGGCCGGCACCAGCGACACCCGGGCCAGGAACCACATCTGCTCGAGGAATTCCCGCCAGGCGAACGGCCGGGTCACCAGCGTCACGAACGTGTCGAGCGACAACGCGAAGACGCCGCCCACCCCGCGCAGCGGGCGCATCGCCGGACCGGCCAGGTTGGTCATCGCGGTCCCAGCCGTCGGGTCGCGGCGGGACTCCGCGTCCAGCGCTGCAACCGGGGTTCGTCGGGCAACTCTGCCATGGGTCTCCTCACGCCGAGACTGTGACCTACCAAAGCGTGGACAGTACGGTATGGCAAACGTCATAGATTGACAAGCCCCGATCTCGCCCGCTCCGAAACGGGGGAGGGGCGACGGCGACGGGCCCTGCCTCTCCGCCGACTACCCACGTGTTCGGCCGATTTCGCCGCGGCGGACCCGTCCGTGCCGTCAACTGAGGGTTGTGAATCCGGCCAATAACCGTCTAACGTACGGTATGGTGTACTTCACACCGATGCCGTGTGTCGGCGCCCCGAGTCCAGACGACATCCTCGGCTCCGCCGCTCCGGGAACTTCATAGACCCACGCGACTTCCAGTGAGAGGGAACAAGTTATGACCGTGGAACAGGCGCATCCTGGATCGTCGGCTGCTGTCGTGCCGCCTGAAGTCGACGCGGTCGTGATCGGCGGTGGTTTCGGGGGGATCCGGACGCTGCTCGAATTGAAGAAGCTGGGTCTGCGGGCCGCGTTGCTGGAGAAGGGATCCGAGATCGGCGGGGCCTGGCATTGGAACCGCTACCCGGACGCGCGATGCGACAGCACCGCATGGGTGTACGGGTTCCGGCTGCCCGACGAGCTGGTCGGCGACTGGGACTGGGACGAGCGGTATCCCACCGCCGAGACCAATCGCCGCTACCTGGATCACCTGGTGGACCGTGGTGGCCTGCGCGACCAGATCCACCTGGATGCCACCGTGACCAGCGCCGAGTGGGACAGCACGCGGGCCCGCTGGACCGTGCGGCTCGACGACGGCCGGGTGCTCGACGGCAAGTACCTCATCACCGCGGTCGGGCAGCTCAGCGAGCCCGCGAAGCTCCCCATCCCCGGTCTGGACGACTTCGGGGGCTGGGTGCTCAGTACCAGCAGCTGGCCGCACGAGGGCGTGGACTTCGGCGGTGAACGCGTCGCGGTGATCGGCACCGGATCCTCGGGAGTCCAGGTCATCCCGGTCATCGCCCGCGAGGCCGACCACTTGACGGTCTTCCAACGCACCCCGAACTTCGTGATCCCGCTGCAGAATTGGCCACTCGACGACGCCACGCGGGCCGCGCTGCGCGCCGACCACGCCAAGATCTGGGAGCTGACCCGAACCCAGCTGCTCGCGCATGGAATGGATCTGACCGGCCGGACCTACGACGACGTCACCGAGGAGGAGCGCGCCGCGATCTTCGAGGAGGGCTGGGCCAAGGGCAGCTTCCACTTCATCTTCGAGACCTTCGACGACATCCTGTTCGACCTGCGCTCCAACGAAGCGGCCGCGGAGTTCATCCGGCGCAAGATCGCCGAGACCGTGCACGATCCGGCGGTGGCGCAACGGTTGTCCCCCAAGGGGTATCCGCTGATCGCGAAGCGCCCGGTGATGGGCACCCAGTACTACGAGACCTACAACAGGGACAACGTCGACCTCGTCGACGTGGCCGCCGATCCCATCACGGCGTTCACCCCGACCGGGCTGACCACCGCGACCGCGGCCTACGAGTTCGACACGCTGGTCCTGGCCACCGGATTCGACGTCGTCACCGGCGCCTACGACCAGATCGCGATCACCGGGGAACACGGACGCACCCTGAAGGACGCGTGGGCCGACGGCCCGCAGACCGTCTTCGGCATGAGCACCCCCGGCTTCCCGAACCTGCTCATGATCACCGGTCCGCTGAGCCCCATCGGCAACGCACCCCCGATGATCGAGGAGCACGTCGAGTACATCGGGCAGGTCATCTCCGCCGTCGAGTCCCGCGGGCTCAGCCGGGTGGAAGCCGACACCGACACCGCCAGGGCGTGGACCGAGGCCTGCTACGCGATCGTGGACGCCTCACCCATCCTGCGCGACGGCCCGTCCATCGGGAGCTGGTACTTCGGCACCAAAGTGCCCGGGAAACAGCAGAAGCCGCTGTACTTCTTCGGCGGCATGCACGAATTCCACCAGAGCCTGCGCAAGAGCGCGGCCAACGGCTTCGACGGGCTGACGTTCGCCTGAGGCGTGCCGGCCATCGAATCCATCCAGCCGAGGAGTCCCGTCCATGCACCCCTTCGAGACCGAACATCTCTTCACCTATCGCGCCCAGCTGGGGCAGCCGGTGGTCATCGGGCCCGTTCCGGCGGACCTCCGGGTGGACCTGGCCGTCCTCGGCGGTGACGTCAAGGGCCCCCGCCTCGAGGGCACCGTCCGGCCGGGCGGCGCCGACTTCGGCACCCTGCGCCCCGACGGCGTGTTCGTCATCGACGTCCGTGGGGTGCTGGAGAGCCACGACGGTGCGCTGATCGAGATCAGGAACACCGGCGTCATCGACTTCGGTCCGGACGGCTACGAGAAGTTCCTCCGGGGGGAGGCGCCGAGCACCCCCACCATCCGGGCGGCTCCCCGGTTCCTCACCGCGCACCCGGATTACGTGTGGCTGAACCGGGTGCAGTGCATCGCGGTTGGGCACGCGGACCTCACGGTGCCCGAGGTCGTGCTGGACGCGTACGCGCTCCGATAACACCTGTGCACGAGCAGGAGGGGCGCGAACCCGAGGTTCGCGCCCCTTTCGCCGTCGCCGCAGCCGATCAGCGGACGGCCCGGTCCCGCTTGGCCCCCTCTCGTTTGGCGCGCAGCCGGGCCTTGAGCGAGTCGCTCATATCGTCGTCGCTCCAATCGAATTCGGTGCTCCAGTCGACGTGGACATCTCGGATCCCGGTGGCCGCGGCGACCTCGTCGACGACGCGCTCGGTGAACCAGACCTGCAGATGGCAGCCGGGCGAGGTGGTCCGCAGCAGGATGTCCGCCCGCGGGCCGGCGTCGGCGTCGAGGATGGCCACGGACTTCACCATGCCCATGTCGACCAGGCCGGCCGGGACCCCCCGGCCGACGCTGCAGGGGTCGACGACCCGGTCCAGCGCCGCGGTCACCCGCGCCAGCAGCGCGGTGTCGGTGGTCACGATGCCGCCTGGCTGAGCTCGGCCGCCCGGCGGGCGCGCTTGAGTGCCCACGGCGACGGCTCACCGGCCAGGTAATCCGCGCGCGCCCTGCTGAATTCGTCGTCGCGCAGCGCGGCCCCGGCCGCGGCGATGTCGATGCCCTGCATCCGGGCCCAGGTGCCGCCGAACAGATCGGCCTTGAGTTCGGCGGTGAGTTCGGGGAAGCCCTCCTGCTGCAGATCCTCGGGCATCGAGAAGGCCGCGAGGGCTTCGACGATCGGCTGCGGATGCGTCAGCGGGGCACCGGTGGCGAAGATGACCTGCTTCGGGGCCTCGAGCAGTAGCGCGCCCACCGCCTTGGCGAAGCGTCTCGGCATCCGCACCACGGCGTTGGCGGTCAGCTCCAGGTTGGCGTAGATGTTGGGGTTCATCGTCAGCTGCGCCGCACAGTCCTCGACGAAGGCCCAGCCCGAGTGCACCACCTCGAAGGTCATGTCCGGGAAGGTCGCCGCCGCGTCGTTGACGTCGTTGGGACGGTCCTGGGCGTTGGGGCCCGCGGCGGTGGGCATCGCCTTGTGGATGGCGATGTGGTTGATGCCCAGCGACCGGGCGTAGTCGAAGTACTCCTGGATCTTCTCGTCACCGAAGGAGTAGGCGATCGCGTGGTTCTTCTCGTCGGTGAGTCCGCTGACCGGGTAGAACTTGAAGCCGCACACCCCGGCCTCGGCCGCTTCGGCCATGTGGTCGCGCTGGGCGATCCGGTCGGCGAGCGGGTCGACGGCCGCGTACAGCTTCACCCGGTCGGGCGCGGCGCTCTTCAACTGCACCGACTGCGGCCAGGGGTTCGCACCGCGCTTGAAGAAGTTGTAGAAGTTGACGTCGTGGATGACGACCACGTCCAGGTCGCTCTCGATGAACCACAGCCGCAGGAGTTCGTCGTCGGTCCAGCCGCCGGCCCACTCGTCACGGGAGAGCAGGTAACCGGGGGCCGTCGACTCCAGCGGTGTGTGCCCGTACCCGTAGAGCCAGCTGATGTAGCCGTCATAGGCCTCCACCGCGACGTCGGGGCGCCGATTGTCGGCGCGGGTGTCGTAGCTGTGCCCGACGGCGTCGATGACGAAGTAGTTGTCGTACATGGTCAACCTTCCTGGATAACTGAAGAAGCATCTGCCACAGCGGCATTCAGGCTTGTACCCGGTCTACGGACCGGGTCGGGGAACGGGGGATCGCTCAGCGGCGCACGACATTGCCGGCGTCGACGGGCAGCGTGACGCCGGTGATGTAGCGGCCGGCGTCGGACACCAGGAAGGCCACCGCGTTGGCGACGTCCTCGCAGTCGATCCAGTCGACGGGCAGTGCATTCTGCACGGCGGCGACCAGTTGCGGCCGTGTCTCGACGTGCTCTTCCAGTTGGGGGTTCACGATCATCGGCGAGTTGACCCCGCACGGGTGCACCGTGTTCACCCGGATACTGTGTGGGGCGAGAAGGTTGGCGTAGGCCCGCATCAGACCCACCACGCCGTGTTTGGCCGCGACGTAGCCCAGCTGCCCGGCATTGCCGGGGTCGCCGTCGACCAGGCCGACCAGCCCTGCGGCGGAACTGGTGATGACGATCGCTCCGCCGTTGCCGCCCTTGATGAGTGGGTCGACGGCGGCGTTGATGGTGTTGTAGACGCCGCTGAGCAGGATGTCGATCGAATCGGTCCAGGCCGCCCTGGTCTGCGAGGCCGGCCCCATGTTGGCCATCACGCCGGCGTTGGCGATCACGGCGTCGATGCGGCCGAACCGTGCCATGCCGGCCTGCACCACGGCCTCGACCGCTGCCGGGTCGCGGACGTCGGCGACCTCGATGTGCACGTCGCCGCCGTTCTGCTTGACGAGGTCGGCCGTCTCCTCGAGGTCGTCGCGGTCCGGCAACGCGTAGGCGACGGTGTCGATCTGGCGGCAGATGTCGAACGCGAGGATGTCGTAGCCGTCCTGGGCGAGGCGCACGGCGTGCGCGCGGCCCTGTCCGCGGGCGGCTCCCGAAATGAATGCGACCTTGTTGCTCACGGCGAATCTCCTTGTGCTGACCGCTGTTGGGCCTAGGCGTAGATGGACTTGACCTGCTGGTAGGAGCGCACGGCCTCGGGGCCGAGTTCCCGGCCCACTCCGCTGTGCTTGAATCCGCCGTAGGGGGCGTTGTAGTCCACGCCGTAGCGGTTCACCCCGATGGACCCGGTGTCGATCTGGCGCGCGATGTCGAGTCCGTGCTCATGGTCGGCGGTGTGCACGGTGCCGCCGAGGCCGAAGTCCGAGTCGTTGGCGATCTCGATCGCGTGCCGTTCGTCGTCGTAGGGGATGACGCAGACGACCGGGCCGAAGATCTCCTCGCGCGCGATCGTCATGGCGTTGTCGACGTCGCGGAACACGGTGGGCTCGATGTAGAACCCGGTGGGCAGTGCGGGCGGCCGGCCGCCGCCGGTGACGAGCTTCGCGCCTTCGAGCACGCCGGCGTCGATGTAGCCCTGGACGCGGTCGCGTTGCCGCGCGGTGACGATCGGGCCCCACACCGATTCCGGATCGTGCGGGTCGCCCACCGGGATGGCGCTCAGCGCCGAGCTCACCGCGTCGACGACCTCGTCGTAGCGCGAGCGCGGGGCCAGCACCCGGGTGGTGGCGTAGCACACCTGGCCCGTGGCCGGCAGCAGCGACATCGGCAGCTGGCTGGTGAAGTCGTCGAGATCGGCGTCCTCGCAGACGATCGCGGCGGACTTGCCGCCGAGCTCGAGCGTGACCGCCTTGAGCTCCTGACCGCAGGCCGCGGCGACCGCTCGGCCGCCCTCGGTGGAGCCGGTGAAGCCCACCTTCGCGATGCCGGGGTGGCGCACCAGTCGTTCGCCCGCGTCCCGCCCACCGGTGATGAAGTTGATGACGCCGGGCGGAATGCCCGCCGCGGCAACGGCTTCGGCGAAGATCGGCAGATCCAGCGAGGTCTCGGGTGCGGCCTTGAACACCACGGTGTTGCCCGCCAGCAGCGCCGGTGCCATCTTGAAGGCCAACAGCAGGTGCGGGGCGTTCCACGGCAGGATGAACCCGGCCACCCCGAGGGGCTGGTGCGCGACGATGGTCGTGGTCCCGTCGTAGCCCTCGCGCGGTTCCTCGTCGACGAACTGTGCTCCCATCCGGGCGAACGTGTCGTAAACCGCTTGCGGCGCCATGGTGTTCACCCACGTCGACAACCCGATCGGGAAACCGTTCTGGTCGGTGACCGCCGCCGCGAGCGCGTCCCGGTAGGTGTCGAAGGTCCGGGCCAGGGCGTCGAGGTGCCGCGCCCGCTCGGCGTAGGACAGTTGGGCCCAGCCCGAATTCGAGAACGCGCGGCGCGCCTCCCCGACCACGGCGTCGACGTCGGCGGCACTGGCGTCGGCGACGTGCCCGATGACGTCCTCGGTGGCCGGGTTGACGACCGGGATGAGGACTTGCGAGTCGGGGCTGCGCAGCACGCCGCCCGCCAGGAGGCCGGGAACTTCGGAGACAACGGAGGCCATATCGAGTCCTTTCGTGAGCGCGCCGCGGTGGTCAGCGGAAGCCCGAGTTCGGGCGGTCAGCACCGTCGGAGCTGTGCTCGGTGGTCGCGGGAGGCGTCGACGTACTGTCTCGGGAATCCATCTCTGCGCCGGCACGTCGCACCGTGATTCCCGCTCGTCGCGGTGTGATGTCCGCCATAACCGAGCTTAGCGTATTGGTAACCGTACGGTCTACTGCAACTTTGAGGCGGTCGACGCACCGGAACCGGGCGACACCGGCAGCCTCAGGACTTGGTGCGGCGGACTTCCTCGACGAGGCCAGCGAGCAGCGCCTCGAACGCGAAATCGAACTGGACGTCGTCGGCGATGGTGATCAGGTACGGCATCGTGGCCCGCATCTGCGGGTAGGCGCCCTCGGGCCACTCGGATTCGCGGTCGTACCACCGCTCGACGTAGGACGAGCGCGGGCGGGCGTGGGACTTGGCGGACTCGTGGACGACCGACCCCATCGTGAAGATCAACAGCGAGAAGAAGACCCGGACGGTGAGCTCTTCGTCGCCGACCTGGTTGCGGACGCACGCCAGCCCGGCTTCGAGGAACCGGTCGATCGCCGAGCTGCGGATCATGCCCTCGGCCACGATGCGACCCAGCCCGGGGTGGGCCAGCAGGCTGGTGCGGTAACCGCGCATCTGCCGGGAAACCTCCTGGGTCCACGGTTCGTCGGCCTTGGGCAGGTAGACGTCCTTGAAGAGCTCCTGGACCACCAGGTCGAGCAGGTGCCGCTTGTCGCGGATGTGGCTGTACAGGCTCATCTGCCCGCACTCGAGTTCCTTGGCGAGCTTGGCGATGCTCAGCCCGTAGTAGCCGTCGCGGCTGAGGATGGTCAGGGCGGCGTGGACGATCTGCTCCTGGTTCAGCGAGTTGCGGCGCCGCCGGCGCGGCTTGGCGATCTCCCCAGTCGTGTCGTCGATCTCGTTCGCAGTCACCCTGTGCTTCCCCTACCCGTCCTGGTGGCAGACGCCGTAACGGCGGGCATACGGTATGCCACCCGCGATGGTCTACGGGCCATCGTACCCACACCAGGGCGATGCCTAGGGGCGGGCCGAGGCCAGCGCGTCGCGGTGGGCGGGATGGGCGAGCTCGATCAACGCCGCCGCGCGTTCTGAGCTGTCCAGCGGCCCGAGGTCGATGGCCCCGAACTCGGTGACCACCCAGCCGGCGTCGGCCGCCGGGACCGTGGCCGGCCGGTGCAGCGCGGGCACGATGCGGCTGGCGCCCGACGACGTGGTGGACGTCAGCGCGACGACGAACTTCCCGCCCGGGCTCTGCCGGGCTCCCTCCCGGAAATCCATCAGGCCGCCTACTGCGGCGACCCGGCGAGTGCCGCTGAATTCACAGTTGACCGAACCGTCCAGCGCGACACCGAGGGCTCCGTTGACGGCGTGGAAGTCCGGCAGTGCACCCAGGAACCGGCGGTCGTGCGTGGTGCTGGCCGGGTGCAGTTCGATCCGCGGATCGGTCGACAGCGCCGCGCGGACGTCGGCGTCGTTGGTCCCCATGATGGCGGCCACCGGGGCCAGGAACAGCGGGGACGGGGACTCGTCGACGGCACCGGCGCCGAGCAGCCGGACCACCGACGACGTCACGATGCCGGTGTGCAGCCGCAGGTCGCGGTGGTCGTGCAGGCCGTCGGCGATGACGTCGGGGACACGGCCCATCCCCAGCTCGACGGTGGCGCCGTCGGGGATCAGTTCCGCTACCCGGCAAGCGATCTGCGTCTCGGCCGGGGACGCGGCGGTGCGGGACACCTGACGGGGTGGCAGCGGCGCGGCCTCGACCCCCAGGAAGATCTGGTCCGCGGGGATCCAGCAGTCGCCGGCGGCGCGGGGCAGGCTCGGATCGAACTCCGCCACCACCAGCTCGCCGCCGTGGACGGCGTCGAGCGTGGTGTCCACGCTGAACCCGAGGTGGCAGCGACCGTCGCGGTCGGGCGGCGCCACGCGCAGGAACGTGACGCGGGGGCGGTGGGCCCGCAGCTGCGCGGCGAGCTCGGACAGGTGAACGGGCCGGAACGCCGCCCGCCCGGCGGCGATCGCGTCCTCGAAGCCGTCGATCGAATGCGTCAGCACGACGCGGCCGCCCCACGACTTCAGCGGGGTCGGCAGCCCGGCCGGGATGGACACCGAAGCCGTTGTCCGCGAAGCTGATCCGGCCATGTCGACCAGCGCCCGGGCCAGCTCGGCGGGATGGTTGGCGAACCCGCCGACATAGACCTGCGCCGGCGCGGGCTGGCCGGTCAGCGCGTCGCGCAGGCCGGCGGCGTCGGTGACGCGGACCGCGGCCGTGTCAGGCACGCCGGACCGCGTCGATCTGGGCGGCCTTGGCGCGCAACAGATGTTTGGGTACCTTGCCGCTGGCCACCCGCGGGATCTCGGCGTCGGGGACCACATAGATCCGGGCGGGCACCTTGAACCCGGCGATCCGCTCACGCAGGTAGTCACGCAGCGCTTCGGCGGTGGTGTCGTCGTCGACCTCGACGAAGGCCGCCAGCAGCTCGCCGCGTTCGGCATCGGGGATGCCGAAGACGAATGCCTGGCGCACATGGGGATGTGCCATCATCGCCGCCTCCACCTCGGGCGGCACGATCAGCTGCCCGGCGGATTTGATGACCTCCTTGATCCTGGTGTGGTACACCAGCCGGCCGGCCTCGTCGAAGTGCACGAGATCCCCGGTGTGATAGAAGCCGTCCTCGCTGATGGTGGCGGCGGTGGCCGCGGGGTTCTTGTAGTAGCCGCTGGTGAGGTATCCGCGCAGCAGCAGCTCGCCGGATCCGCCGGGTGGCACCGGATCTCCGGTGCCTGGGTCGATCACCTTGGCCTCCCAGCCGGGGAGCATCCGGCCCAGCGTGTGCAGCGTGACGTCGTCGGGATCGGTGAATTCCGTTGCGGTGACCGGGCCGTAGCACTCCGTGAGCCCCAGGCAGGTGATGATCTGTGAGAAGCCGAGGTCCTCCCGCGCCAGCCGGCGGTCCTCGGCGGAGAACCCGGTCATCCCGCGTTCGACCTTGGACAGATCGAAGGACGCGAAATCGGGGTGGCTCAACAGCGCCCTGCTGTGGTTGCCGAACCCGATGTAGGCGGTGGCGCCGCCGGTGTCGAGCAGCTCGAGGGCGGGGCCGGCCTCGAACGCATCGACGAGCAGGATGCAGCAGCAGTGCGTCCACGCCGCCGGCATCACGTTCACCGCGACCGCGCTGTAGAACAGCGGCAGGAAGATCGCCATCCGGTCGTGTTCGGTCAGGCCCATCCGGTCACCGAAGTCGCGGTCGTTGAGCAGCGCCGGGCGGTGGTGCAGCTGAACGCCTTTGGGGTCGGCGGTCGACCCGGAGGTGTACAGCAGGAACAGCAGATCATCGGGCCGGGTGGTTTTCTCGGCCGCGGCGAGGACATCCGCGCCGACGTCGGCGCCGGCGGCGAGGAAATCCTGCAGCGGCAGGGCGCCGCCGATCCGCGAATCGGCGTCGAGGGCGACGACGAGCCGAAGCCGGGGCAGGGCGGCGCAGGTGAGGCGCCCGTCGCCGCCCGAGGCCGCCAGCTCGGGCGCGATCGCACCGAGGTAGCCCGCGAAGTCCTGCTTGAGGAGGCTGTCGACGCTCAGCAGCACGGTGGCCTCGGTGTGGTCCAGGACGAAGCGGATCTCGTCGGCCTTGTACCAGGTGTTCACCGGGACGCAGGTGCCGCCGATCCGGGCGACCGCGAAGACGGCGTACATCCAGCGCGGGCAGTTACCCGCGAGCACGGCGACGGTGTCGCCGTGTCGCACCCCCGCTGCCAGCAGGGCCTTCGCCCACCGGTCCACCTCGGCGTCGACTTCGGCGAACGTCACCTCGGCGCCGTCGTGCCAGATGGCCGGCCGCGGGCCGTAGCGCGCCGCGAGCCTGCGGAGCAGACCGCCGAACGTATCGAGCTCGTCGTCGGTGAACGCCGCCTGCGCCCGGGTCCGGACCGATTCGCCCGTCGACGTCATCGCTGCGCCTGCTCGAGGCCGGGCTCGCTGTCGAGCACAGGCTGGGACCCCACCAGGATGGTGCGTTCGTAGCGCAGCACCACCACGTCGTTCTGGTTGTAGACCTCGGTTGCGGACACCACGACCCCGCGGTCAGGCTTGGTGGCCGACCGCTGCACGTCGAGGATGGTGGTGCGCGCGTAGAGCGTGTCACCGGGGAACGTCGGCCCGGTGTGGACCACCTTGTCGAAGCCGATGTTGGCCTTGGCCTTGCCGGTCAGGTCGGCCGCGGTCAGCCCGACCCCGATCGCGAGCACGAAGGTGCCGTTCACCACGCGTTTCCCGAAGTGCATGGCCTCGCTGGCGGCGGCGTCGATATGGCCGGGATTGTGGTTCATGGTCATCAAACTGAACCAGGTTTCGTCGTGTTCGGTGATCGTTCGGCCCACTCCGGGGTGGTACACGTCGCCGACCGTGAACTCCTCGAGCCAGCGGCCGAACTGCCGGTGATGCTCCATCAGAAACCTTCCTGCGCTCTCGAACGCGCCTGCCATTGCAGTAGACCATACGGTTATATGTACGCTAAGGATGCTAGGGCGCCGATCCTGCGGTGCGCAACCACTCCCGATCGGCCGGCGATGACCGATCATCGAGTGCGAGGAGGGCAACTCGGGTGAACGTTCCACCGACGATGCGGTCGTGGCGGATCGATGGTGTCGGCGACCCGCGCGATGTCGCGCGCCTCGTCGAGATCGGGACGCCCCGGCCCGGCGACGGGCAGTTGCTGGTCGAGGTGTCGCGGGTCGGTCTGAACCTGCCGGACCTGCTGATCGCGCGCGGTCAGTTCCAGCGCCGGCCGCCGACGCCCTACACCCCGGGTGCCGAGTTCGCCGGCACGGTGGTGGCCGCTGGGCAGGGACTCGAGCACCGGATCGGGGAGCGCGTGATGTGTGCGCCCGAACTCGACTGCGCCGACGGTGGTCTCGCCGAGTTCGTCGCGGTCGACGCGCGGCTGGCGTGGGCGCTGCCGCACGAGGTGGGTCTCGCCGACGCAGCCGCGCTGAGCATCACCTACGTCACCGCGCTGCTCGCGCTGCAGCGCCGCGGGCGCATGACGGCGGGGGAGACCGTACTCGTACACGGCGGCGCCGGGGGCGTCGGCGTGGCGGCGATCCAGCTCGCGCTGCTCGGCGGCGCCGACGTCATCGCGACGGTCGGATCCGCGGAGAAGGCCGAGTTCTGCGCGGGCCTGGGCGCGACGGTGGTCAACCACCGCGAGGCCGACTTCGTCGAGTTCGTCGGCGAGCACACCGGCGGCCGGGGCGTTGACATCGTCGTCGACCCGGTGGGCGGCGAGCTGTTCGACCGGTCGCGGCGCGTCATCGCCTGGGAGGGCCGGCACCTGGTGATCGGCTTCGCCGCCGGGATCCCCAGTGTGCGAGCCAATTCCGTGCTGCTGCGCAACTACGCCGTGATCGGGGTCAACCGCGACGAGTACCGCTACCGGCAGCCCGAGACGTTCGCGCAGATGCACCGTGAGGTCATCGACCTGTGCGCCGCCGGCCTGCGCCCGGTGGTGGGGGAGACCTTCCCGATGGACCGCCTGCTGGACGGCTGGGACAGCCTGGAGGGCCGCAATGCCATCGGCAAGCAGCTGGTCGCACCTGGTCAGCGGGGCTGAAGCCCCCGAAGCCTCCCCGTGCGCTATACCGTTTGGTATACGTTATAGTCGGAAGTCGTCCCGCCCGTACGTTTGTCGCCCGGTGAAGGGAAAGCCCATGAGATCACTGCTGTTCGCGCCGGCGCACAAGCCGAACATCGTGCAGCGGGCGCTCAGCGGCAGCACGGGCGCCGACCGTATCGTCGTCGACCTCGAAGACGGGGTCCCGGACGCCGAGCGGCCGGTCGCCGTCGCGACATTGACGGGGCTGGAACCCGGCGCCCCGCAGGGGACCCCGGCCCTCTGCCGGATCCGGGCCGCCGACCAGGGGGGCGACGACGATCTCCCGTTGGTCGGGGCACGATTCTGTGGGGTCATGCTGGCGAAGGCCGAGAGCCCGGCCGACGTCGCCGGGGTCCGTCGGTGGCTGACGGGCCGGGGCAGGGCGATCGAACTGTGGCTTCTCATCGAGACGGCCCGCGGGCTGCTGCGCCTCGACGAGATGCTCGCCGCCGCACCGGTCGACGGCGTGATGTTCGGCGCCGGTGACATGCAAGCCGACCTGCGCCTCGGCGACGACGTCCGCCAGCTCGACGCGGCCCGCTCGCGAATCGTGTTCAGCTGCATAGCCGCCGGTGTGCGCAACATCGTCGACACCCCGGAGGCGCAGCTGCGGCCCGGGGCCGGCTACCTCGCGTCGGCGCGCAGCGCCCGGGGTCTGGGGTTCACCGCCAAGGCGGCCATCCATCCCGCGCAGCTGCCCGCCATCCACCAGGTCTTCGGCCCCAGCGCGGCCGAGATCGACCGCGCCACCGCGGTGTTGGCGATGCCCGACGGTGCGTCGCGGGACGGCGCCGCAATGGTCGACGAGGCCACCAAGAGATGGGCTCGCGGGATCCTCGCGAGCATAGGCACCGATGAGGAGAACAACCATGGCGCGTGAAACCTTCGAGCGCGACGAAACCGGCCGCTACCTCGAGGAGTTCGAGGTCGGCGAGATCATCCACCACTGGCCGGGACGGACCATCACCGAGTGGGAGAACATCCAATTCACGTTGCTCACAGGCAATCCCACCAGCTTCCACCTCGACGTCGAGGACGCCAAGTCCGCCGGGCACCCGGGCGGCCTGGTCAACGGCGGCCTCCTGGTCGCCCTCACCCACGGGCTGTCCACCCGGGAACTGTCGGCCAGCACCGCCAAATCGGTGTTCTTCATCGGCATGACCGATGTCCGGATCGTCAAGTCCTGCTACACCGGTGACACCATCCGCGCGCACTCCGAGGTGCTCGGCACCCGCCCGTCGCGCAGCAAACCGGACCGCGGGATCCTGACGGTGCGCACCTGGGCGGAGAACCAACACGGTGACCTCGTCATCGAGTTCACCCGCGCGATCATGCTGTGGCGCAAGGGTCACGGTCCGCGCTGAGCACACCCGGTCCGCACCGAGCATCGTCTTCACTCGGCCACCGCGGCGTCGATCAGAGCCGCGATGCGGTCCCCTTCGTCGACGATGTCGTATCCGCACGCGATCACCTCGATCACGCCGGCGCCGTCCTCGCGGAGTACATGCTGGCATTGGTATCCGTTGCTGTCGCTGCGGAAGAACCGCTGCTGGATCTGCTCGGGCGTCACCAGGGGGTCCCCGAACGTCCAGGTGTTGCTCTGCCCGTCGAAGTGGTCGATGACGGTCGTGCCCGCGCATTCTTCCCAGGGTCTCACGGAGTCGTCGATCAGCTTCTGCGCCTGCCCGTTGTCGAGAACCTCGACCACCGCCCAGTCGATCATCGAGCGGATGTCCCCCTTCGTGCTCGGCATCGTCAGGTAGCGTCCGCGTATCCGGGAGACGTCGCTGTCGCGGTAGGCCGACCCGTGCAGGATGAAGAAGGCCCGGTTGCACTCCGGGCGGTCGATCGAGATGTCGGTCAGCGACGTCGCCGGTCCCACGTTGTGCAGCGTGGAGGCACCCATCACCGCCGCCAGGGTCTCGTCGGGGACGCGAACCTCGCGTGCCGGGGTCTCGGATGGCCGGTCGGGCGAACCGGACGGCGCCACCGCCGCGGCGCCGCCCGGCTCGGAACGCCGCAGGAACATCACCGACGCCGTTGCGACCACCGCGACCGCGACCACGGCGGCACCCACCACGAGCGGCCACCGGGACCGCGGTGCGCCTCGTCGTGGTCCCGTCGGCAACTGGCCGGTCGGCGCGACGTTCGGCAGCGGGCCGAAGGCGGTCCGGGTGTAGTCGAGCAGGGCGTCCACCTCGGTGCGAACCCGCTAGGTGATGTCCGGTCGGTCCCGCAGCGCGGAAAGCAGGTGCGAGATGTCGGTGCGGACGGCGACGTCGTGGCCGTCCTCCTGCAACCCCGATCGGAGCTCGGCGACGAGCATGAACTGTTCCTGCGGCGTCAACTGGGTGTGGTGGTCCAGGGAGGATGCGGCGCGGGCCAGGTAGGCGAACGGCACCGGCGGCTCGGGCGGCAGAACGTCGGGCAGCGGCTGCGCCCGTGATCTCAGCGAATGCAGGGCGGCGACGAGGCGGACGCCCGACTCGACGGTGATCACGCGGCAGTCGACGACCTGCATCGAGCCGAACGGGCTGGTGCGCAGGCTGGGTACCGGGGCGACCTGGGCCGGCAGGACGGGTTTGTTCAGGCCGCTGGCGTAGTCGAACTCGCTGCGACAGGCCTTCGAGTGGATCCAGTTGTCCGACAAGGCGACAACGAAGACGTCGCAGTCCCGGATCCGCTCCAGGATGACGCGCCACCACTCGTCCCCGCCGCCCAGCTGTTCGTCGAACCAGACCTGTTCCTGGGCCTGCTGCAGGGTGTGGATCAGCGGTCGGACGGCATTGGCGTCGTGCGACGAATAGCTGATGAAGATCCGCATCGGGAACCTCCACAGTTGACCTTCGCCCAGTTAATCAGGGCCGCGGTCACGGGGAGGCTGCTTCCGGCAACATTCGCTCACGATCTTCGCTCTGGTTACGGAGCGAGCCGTCCGCGTCGTTAGACCCCCGCGGTGACGTCGGCCGACACCGGCTCGACCGTCACCTTGATGGCCTCGCCGTTCTTGACGATCTGGAACGCGTCGAGCACGTCGTCGAGCGGGATGTGCCGGGTGATGAGGTCCTTGACCGGTACCTGACCGGTCGAGATGTACTGCAGCGCACGCTTGTTGTGCTCGGGGGCCGAACCGTTGGCCCCGTGGATGTGCAGCTGTCGGTAGTGCACCAGGTTGGAGTCGCAGGTGATGGTGGGGTCCGTCTTGGGCAGCCCGCCGAAGAACGAGATCCGCCCGTTGCGGGCCGCCATCGAAATCGCTTGTTCCTGAGCGATGTTGGCCGCTGTCGCGGTGATGACGATGTCGGCGCCGCGGCCGCCGGTGAGCTCCATGACCTTCTCGACGACGTCCACCTCGGCGCCGTTGATCGTGCCGTCCGGGGACACCGCGTCCGCGGACATCCTCAGCCGGGCCTCGTTGACGTCGACGAGGTAGATCGGCCCGCAGTTGTGCACCCCGCGAGCGATCCGGATGTGCATGCAGCCGATCGGCCCCGCGCCGAAGACCACCACGGTGTCGCCCTCTTCGATGCCGAGCAGTTCCTGGGCGTTGATCGCGCACGCGAACGGTTCGGCCGCCGAGGCCTCGTCGAAGCCCACGTTGTCCGGGATCCGGTTGAGCCCGTCGACCTTGAGCACCTGCCGCGGCACGATCATGTACTCGGCGAAGCCACCGTCGTACTGGTAGCCCATCGACGTCTGGTTCTGGCACACCGCCATCCAGCCCTTGCGGCATTCGTGGCACTCGCCGCACGGCACCGCGGCGATGACCTGGACCCGGTCACCGACCTGCCAGTTGCTGCCGTAGGTCGCGTTGACGTCGCCGCCCACCTCGACGACCTCGCCGGCGATCTCGTGCCCGATGGTGCGCGGCGGCGTGAGGTTCTGGTGCCCGTTGTAGAAGATCTTGACGTCCGTGCCGCACGTCGAACAGTTGCGGACCCGGATCTTGACTTCGTCCGGGCCACACGTGGGCTCGGGAACATCCTCCAGCCGGACGTCCTCGGGTGCGTAGAAGCGCAGTGCCTTCATCGTGGTGGTCCTCTCGGCTCGCGGCTGGCGGGATGTGTTATGGAGCACTCTATCCGCGATCCGGGCATAAAACCACCTAATTATCTGACCAATTATGACCGAATGCTTGCATTACTGCCCGTTTGTGCGGTGTACTGGGCATATGTGACCGGTGTCACCCGGCCGCCCAGTGGAATGGAGGTCTTACATGTCAGCACCAGCGATCCCGCAGGACGCGCCACCGCGGACCGGGGTACGAGTGCGAGTGCAGAAGTTCGGCACTGCGCTGTCGAACATGGTCATGCCCAACATCGGCGCGTTCATCGCCTGGGGTCTGATCACCGCCCTGTTCATCGAGCAGGGCTGGTTGCAGGGCATCTTCGCGGCCCTCAAGGATCCCGATGGGTGGGTCGCCAAGATCGGTGGCTGGGGCGCCTACGACGGCGCGGGCATCGTCGGCCCGATGATCACTTACCTGCTGCCGATCCTGATCGGCTACACCGGCGGCCGGATGGTGCACGGCAACCGCGGCGCCGTGGTCGGCGCCATCGCCACCATCGGCGTGGTCACCGGCGCCGACGTGCCGATGTTCATGGGCGCCATGATCATGGGCCCGCTGGGCGGCTGGTGCATGAAGAAGCTGGACGCGCTGTGGGAGGGCAAGATCCGGCCCGGCTTCGAGATGCTCGTCGACAACTTCTCGGCCGGCATCCTCGGCATGCTGCTGGCGATCTTCGGCTTCTTCGGCATCGGCCCGATCGTCTCGGCGTTCACCCGCGCGGCCGGCAACGCCGTGGACTTCCTCGTCGACAACGACCTGCTGCCGCTGACGTCGATCCTGATCGAACCGGCCAAGGTGCTGTTCCTCAACAACGCCATCAACCACGGCGTGCTGACCCCGCTGGGCACCACCCAGGCACTGGAGACCGGTAAGTCGATCCTGTTCCTGCTGGAGACCAACCCCGGCCCCGGCCTGGGGATCCTGTTGGCCTACATGGTGTTCGGGCGCGGCATGGCCCGGGCCTCTGCCCCCGGCGCGGCCATCATCCAGTTCTTCGGCGGCATCCACGAGATCTACTTCCCCTACGTGCTGATGAAGCCCAAGCTGATCGCGGCCACCATCCTCGGCGGCATGACCGGCGTCTTCATCAACGTGCTGTTCGGCTCGGGCCTGCGCGCTCCCGCCGCGCCGGGATCGATCATCGCGATCTACGCCCAGACCGCCACCGGCAGCTTCCTGGGCGTCACGCTGGCGGTGCTCGGCTCCACCGCGGTGTCGTTCGCGGTCGCGGCCTTCCTGCTCAAGACCGACAAGGCCACCGACGATCCCGACCTGGCCGCGGCCACCGCCGAGATGGAGTCGCTGAAGGGCAAGAAGTCCAGCGTCGCCGGCACCCTGGTGGCCACCAAGGCCGGCCCGATCAGGAACATCGTGTTCGCCTGTGACGCCGGCATGGGGTCGTCGGCGATGGGAGCCTCGGTGCTGCGCAAGAAGATCCAGGCCGCCGGCTTCGGCGACGTCAAGGTCACCAACTCGGCGATCTCCAACCTGACCGACACCTACGACCTGGTGGTGTCGCACCGGGACCTGACCGAGCGGGCCCGGCAGCGCACCGGCTCGGCGATCCACGTCTCCGTCGACGACTTCATGGGCAGCCCCCGCTACGACGAGATCGTCGAGAAGCTGCAGCAGACCAACACGGCCGGCGGCGCACCGGCAGCCGCCGTCGAGGACGAGCCCGTCGCCGCCACCGACGACGACGTGTTACCGCTGTCGTCGATCGTGCTGGCCGGTTCGGCCTCGTCGGCCGCCGACGCGATCGACGAAGCCGGCAGGCTGCTGGTGGACGCGGGTGCGGTGGAGCCGGCCTACGTCGACGCGATGCACGAACGGGAGAGCTCGATCTCCACCTACATGGGCAACGGGCTGGCGATCCCGCACGGCACCAACGAGGCCAAGGACAGCATCCGGCGCACCGGGCTGTCGTTCGTGCGGTATCCGCAGCCGATCGACTGGAACGGCAAGCCCGCCGAGTTCGTCGTCGGGATCGCCGGCGCGGGCAAGGACCACATGGCGCTGCTGACCAAGATCGCCCAGATCTTCCTCAAGGCCGACGAGGTTGCCCGGCTGCGGCAGGCCACGACAGCGGAGGAGGTCAGGTCGATCCTGATGGGTGCGCAAAAGTAGCCTGTGCAGGTGGACTCCGACACCCGCCAGACGCGCATCGTCGAGTTCGCTCGCACGCGCGGGCGGGTGGAGGTGGCCTCGCTCGCCGCGGAACTCGACGTGGCGAGCGAGACCATCCGCCGTGACCTCAAGGTGCTGGCCGGCCGCCGTCTCCTGAAAAGGGTGCACGGCGGCGCGGTGCCGCTGGAGACCGCGGCGTTCGAGTCCGGGGTGGAATACCGCAGCCAGGTCGACCTGGCGCAGAAACACCGGATCGCGGCCGCGGCGGCCCAGCTGCTGCACGGCGCCGAGACCGTGTACCTCGACGAGGGGTTCACGCCGCGGCTGATCGCCGAGCGGCTCGCCGAGCAGGACCTGACGGTGGTGACGTCCTCGCTGCTGGCCGCCGAGGCGCTCGCGCACAGCAAGACCGTCACGGTGCTGCTGCTCGGCGGGCGGATGCGCGGCCGCACCCTGGCGACGGTGGACCACTGGGCGGTGGACATGCTGCGCAGTCTCGTCATTGACGTGGCCTACCTCGGCACCAACGGCATCTCCCTCGAGCACGGGCTGACCACCCCGGACCCCGCGGTGGCCGCGGTGAAGAACACCGCGGTCCAGGTGGCGCGGCGGCCGATCCTGGTGGCGGCGCACTCCAAGTTCGGGGAGAGCAGCTTCTGCCGGTTCGCCCAGATCGGGGATTTCGAGGCGATCGTGTCCGGGCAGGAGCTCGACGCCGCCGAAGCCCGCCGATACGAGCTGCTGGGGCCGGTCGTCGTGCGAGCCTGAGTCAGCGCCTGACCCGTCACATCAGCCAGCGGGGTGCGGTTGAAGTACACCTTGGTGTCGTTGGTGCCCAGCATGAGGATCGCCAGATCCAGCGGCAGTGGCTGGCCAGAGACGACGGCAGGTACGCCGCGCCGTTGAGGCGGGGATCGGTCGGATCGGCGACGTTGGTGGTGCGCGCCGACAGCCCCTCCTCGATGACCAGGTGGTCCGAGCCGAGCCGCTCGTTGAGTACCCCCGGCACCGTTGCTGCTTTTCGCGGCCATGCGGCCACCCTGGTCCCCGAGGATAGGGTCAGTCCTCGATGATGGCGTCGGCCTCGTCGTCGCCGGTGACCAGCTGACGCTCGTCGTCGTCGACGACGGTGAAGAAGGAGTCACCGTCCTCGGGGGTGCCGTCGATCTGCCTGGCGCTGCGGCGGGCGGGGCGCTCGCGCAGCGCGCCGCCGGAGGGCGCGTCGGGCTCCTCGGCGGCCAGCCGCTCGTCCAGTGATTCGTCCTCGCGCGGGTCGATCCACCGATCGGGCGGGTCGACCACGATGTCGCCGTCGTCGTTGCGGACCTCGTCGGAGTCCAGGGATTCGCTCGGGCTCAGGGTGTCGTCGGGGCCGGGGTCGTCATAGTCGCCGTCCATGTCACGAGTCTGCCGCATCCGCACGACTGCCGAGCCGGCTGCGCGCGGCGTCCAGCACCTCCTCGATCTCGCACCAGGTGCGGCGGACGATCTCGGCGACCGGGCGCAGGTCGGTGATCCGAGAGGACACCTGGCCGGTGTTGGCCACGCTGGCCTCCAGGTCCCCGGCGAAGTACAGATCAGTGACCCGCCCCAGCAGCGCCGCGTCCGGCTCGCGCTCGCTGATGCGGGCCGCCAGCCCGGTGCGCAGCACCCGCATCGTCGGGTTACCCGGCACCTCGAGCAGCACGGTGCCGGCGTCGTCGGCGGCCAGGATCGCGTCCTTGAAGTTGGTGTGCACGGCGGCCTCCTCACTGGCCAGCATCCGGGTCCCCATCTGCACTCCCTCGGCGCCCAGCACCACCGCCGCCGCGCAGGACCGGGCGTCGCACATGCCGCCCGCGCTGATGATCGGCAACCCGACCCGCTCGGCCACCAACGGCAACAGCACCATCGTCGACGCCCCGAGCGCCGACTTGAAACCGCCGCCTTCGACGCCCTCGACCACCAGCGCGTCCACCCCGGCGTCGGCCGCCTTCATCGCCCCCTTGAGTGACCCGACGACGTGCACCACCGTCATCCCGGCATCGTGCAGGCGGGCGGTGAACAGCGCCGGATCCCCGGCCGAGGTGAACACGTGCCGCACCCCGGCGGCGACCAGCACGTCGACGATGGACGGGTCCCGTTTCCAGCCCTGGATCATCAGGTTCGCGGCCACCGGGCGGTCGGTGAGCTGGCGCACCCGCAGCAGATCGGCGCGGCCCTCGGCGGTCAGCGTCTCGATCATGCCCAGCCCGCCGCCCTCGGACACCGCGGCCGCCAGCTCGGCGCGGGCGATGTAGGTCATCGGGGCCTGCACCACCGGGAACTCGACGCCCAGCAGTTGCTGGATCCGGTTGCTCACGCGGACGGCGTCAGCCGTAGAACATCACCGAGTAGTCGGCGTTCCACGTCCCGCCGACACACTTCAGCGGGACCCCGTCGGGGCTCTGGGCCACCGCCGCCGTCTCGGTACACCCCGACCTCAGCAAGCGCACCCCGACCAACGGCGGCGAGGACACCCACTGCCCGTGTGAGCTGCACGCCAGCGTGTTCCCCCCGCCGTCCACACCGAAGTTGTAGCGGGTGGCCTGGTTGCACGAACCGCCAAGCCGCGCATCGTGATTCACGTACGGCACGCAGCCGGCGCCGTCACACGTGGTCGGGGTGGCGGCAGCGGAGCCCGCCCCGATCAGCGGCGCGGCGAGACACCCACCGGCCACGGCCATCGCAGCAATGAGTCGCATGGGCTCAGCGTAGGGTGCCCGGCCGCCGTCGGGGCCCTGATGAGGCAATACCTACCCCTGCGCGATCAAAGGCGTTAGGGTCTGATTCCATGAAGTCGCTGGTAGGCGTGATATCGATGGGTTTGGTGTCCGGCGCGGTGTCGGCGGGCGCGTTGCTGGGGGCCCCGGCCGCCAACGCGGACGTGGTCGCCTACCTGGTGAACGTCCATGTCCGCCCCGGCTACAACTTCCCCAACGGGGACGCCGCGATCGGCTACGGCAACAGCATCTGCGACCGGGTGGCCGCCCAGATGAGCTACGCCGAGCTGGTGAACCAGGTGAAGGCCGACTTCCACACCACCGACTACTACCAGGGCGCGTACCTGATCAATCAGGCCGTCAACGAACTGTGCCCGGCGCAGATCTGGCAGTTGCGGCAGTCGGCCGCGGGCTACACCCCCTTCTGATCCAGCTGCCACCCGCCCGCTACGGGCAGGTGACCTCGATCTCGAACGGCTTGTTCACCGGCTGCATCGGGTTGGCCATGTCGACCCCCGTCGCGGTGCCGGAGATCTTGTAGGTGCTGCCGTCCTTCTCGGCCTTGGCCTCGCCCTGGCCGCTGCCGCTCTGGTAACCCAGCGTCACGCCGTTGACATTGCCCAGGCCCACGGACTGCACGGTCGGGGAGTCGCCGGTGCTGACGACCACGCCGATGCCGGTGGTGGCGTCGCCGATCGCGATGTTGGTGTTGCCGCCCATGTCGGAGCAGACGACGGTGCCCGAGACCTCTTGGTCCTGGCCGTCGATGGTGACGGTGCTCTTGCCCTCCGCCGCGGCGGCCGACGAGGTTTCTCCCGACGTTTCGGACTTGTCGCCCGACGAACATCCCGACAGGCCGGCGATGACGAGCGCTGCGCCACCCACGGCGACCACGACTCCACGCTTCACGACGGTCTCCTTTGCAGTTGTCGATTGGTTCGTCCCAGAGCGCGAACCACCAGCAGTATGGGCAAAGGGTCCCGGGGTGAAGTGCGGTTTTCCCAAATCGTGCTGCGGTCGATGTCAGCTCGATGTCAGCAGGCGACCTTGATCTCGAAGGTGCCCGACGACCGGAAGCTGGGCTCGTCGGTGTCGAAACCGTCGGCGGTGCCGCTGATCGTGAAGGTGCGCCCGGTCATGGTCGCCGATGCTTCACCGCCTAGCCCGTCGTTGTAGCTGCCGGTGAATCCGCCCAGGTCACGGATGCCGACCTGGCGGACGACCAGGTCCTCCTGGCTGTCGACGACCGCCGAGATGCCGGAGGCGTCGTCGCCGGTGTTGATGGTGGTCATCGAACCCGCCTGGCTGCACTGCACGGTGGTGGTGGTGCCCGCGTCCTGTCCGTTGACGGTCACCTGCGCGGTGCCCGCGCTCAGCGACCCGGAGGACGGTTGGTACTCGGGCGGCTCCGAGGAGCATCCGGCGAGGGTCAGCGCGGCTGCAGCGGCGCAAGCGGTCAGGGCCCAGTGTGTCATCACAGTGCAGAATCTACGACGTGCCCGATCCGTTGGTAAACGTTCCGTTTTTCGAAGTCGACACCGAATTACCGGGACGGGCCGGCCGCACCGGGGTGATCCACACCCCGCACGGCGACATCCACACCCCGGCGTTCATCGCCGTCGGCACCCAGGCCACCGTCAAGGCGGTGCTGCCCGAGACCATGTCCGCGCTCGGCGCGCAGGCCGTGCTGGCCAACGCGTATCACCTCTACCTGCAGCCCGGCCCCGACATCGTCGACGAAGCCGGCGGGCTCGGCGCGTTCATGAACTGGCCGGGCCCGACGTTCACCGACAGCGGCGGCTTCCAGGTGATGTCGCTGGGCGTGGGCTTCAAGAAGGTGCTCGCGATGGACACCGCGCGGGTGCAGGCCGACGACGTCATCGCCGAGGGCAAGCAGCGCCTCGCCCACGTCGACGACGACGGCGTGACGTTCCGCTCCCACCTGGACGGGTCGACGCACCGGTTCACCCCGGAGGTGTCCATCGGCATCCAGCACCAACTGGGCGCCGACATCATCTTCGCGTTCGACGAGCTGACCACGCTGGTCAACACCCGTGGTTATCAGGAGGCCTCGGTGCGGCGCACCCACGAGTGGGCGGTGCGCTGCCTGGCCGAGCACCGCCGGTTGTCGCAGGAACGCGCCCACAAGCCGGCGCAGGCGCTGTTCGGGGTGGTGCAGGGCGCGCAGTACGAGGACCTGCGGCGGCAGGCCACCCGCGGCCTGCTCGGGATCGTCGACGAGCACGGTCGGGGCTTCGACGGCTACGGCATCGGGGGAGCGCTGGAGAAGCAGAACCTGGCGACCATCGTCGGCTGGGTCACCAGCGAGCTGCCCGCCGACAAGCCGCGGCATCTGCTGGGCATCAGCGAGCCCGACGACCTGTTCGCCGCCGTCGAGGCCGGCGCGGACACCTTCGACTGCGTCTCGCCGTCGCGCGTCGCCCGCAACGCCGCGGTGTACTCGCCCGACGGCCGCTTCAACATCACCGGATCGCGGTACCGCCGCGACTTCACGCCCATCGACGCCGACTGCGACTGCTACACCTGCACGCACTACACCCGGGCCTATCTACACCACCTGTTCAAGGCCAAGGAGATCCTGTCCAAGACGCTGTGCACCATCCACAACGAGCGGTTCATCATCCGCCTGGTCGACCAGATCCGCGACGCCATCCCGGCGGGCCGGTTCGACGAGCTGCGCGCGCACGTGCTCGGTCGCTACTACGCCGCGTCACGCTGACCAGCCCCTTCTTAGACGTGTGCACAATAAGATCATGACCGCCGCCGCCGATCCGCAAGCGCTGCTGCTCGAATTGCTCGCCCCCGCAGTCCGGGCCGACCCGTACCCGCTGTTCGACCGGATCCGCGAGCAGGGGCCGCTGCAGATGCCCGACAACAACCTCACGGTGTTCTCGTCCCATGCCGACTGCGACGTGGTGCTGCGGCACGCGTCGTCGTCGAGCGACCGGCTGAAGTCCACCGTCGCGCAACGAATGATCGCCGAGGGCACCCCGGCGCGGCCGTTCGGTCCGCCGGGATTCCTGTTCCTGGATCCGCCGGACCACACCCGGCTGCGCAGGCTGGTGAGCAAGGCGTTCGTGCCGAAGGTCGTCAAGGCGCTGGAACCCGACATCGTCGCGCTGGTCGGCGGGCTGTTGGACGCGGCGGCCGAGCAACCCGCGTTCGACGCCATCCAGGGGCTGGCGTATCCGCTGCCGGTCGCGGTGATCTGCCGGTTACTCGGCGTGCCGCTGGAGGACGAGCCGCAGTTCAGCGCGGCCTCGGCGCTGCTGGCGCAGTCGCTCGACCCGTTCGTCACGGTTACCGGTTCGGCCGGGGAGGGACTGGAAGAGCGGACCAAGGCCGCGATGTGGCTGCGGGACTACCTGCGGGAGCTGATCCACCGGCGCCGCCACGACCCCGGCGAGGACCTGATGTCGGCCCTGATCGAGGTCGAGGAATCCGGCGATCAGCTCACCGAGGACGAGATCGTCTCGACGTGCAACCTGCTGCTGATCGCCGGGCACGAGACGACGGTCAACCTGATCGCCAACGCGACCCTGGCGCTGCTGCGCGACCGCACCCAGTGGGACCGGCTGGCCGCCGACCCCGGCCGGGCCGCCGCCGTGGTGGAGGAGACGCTGCGCTACGACCCGCCGGTGCAGCTGGTCGGCCGCATCGCCGCCGACGACATGACGATCGGCCGGGGCGACGGGGGAGAGGGCGCCGGCGTGACGGTGCCCCAGGGCGACAACTTGTTGCTGCTCACCGCGGCGGCCAACCGCGACCCCGCGCTGGCCGAGCGGCCCGGCGAGTTCGACCCCGACCGCGAGACGATCCGTCACCTCGGCTTCGGGAAGGGGCCGCACTTCTGCCTCGGCGCGCCGCTGGCCCGGTTGGAGGCCACCGTGGCGCTCACGGCGTTGACGGCGCGGTTCCCGGCCGCCGAGCTGGCCGCCGAACCGGGTTACAAACCCAACGTCACGCTGCGGGGGATGTCCGAACTGCTGGTCGCCCCGAACGTGGCGTCACGGTAGCGGCGCCGCGTTCGCGGTGAGTTCCTCGACGACCTGGCGGGCGGCCCGCTCACCGGCCTCCACGGCGCCCTCCATGTAGGCGCTCCAATAGGTGGCGGTGTCGGTGGACGCCCAGTGGATCGCCCCGATCGGCGCCGACAGCGCGGGCCCGTACGCCGTCCACACCAGCGGACCCAGGTTGGCGTTGTAGCAGCCGCGGGTCCACTGCCGATCGGCCCATTCCCCGTCGATGTAGAACTCCGGGCGCGCGGCTCGATCCCCGAAGTGGCGCACCAGTTCCGCGGTCAGCGCCGCCCGTCGCTCGTCGACCGGGAGCCGGCCGTAGGTGCGGGCCTGCTCGCCCTCGAGGAACATCAGCAGCACGCCGTGGTCGTCACCGGGCAGGCAGGTGTCGTTCGACATCCGTGCCGGGCCGACATCGGAGATCAGCTGGCCGTTGAGTCCGTCGGCGCGCCAGAACGGTTCGTCGTAGACGAAGAACGCCTTCATCGCCGACGCGTTGGGCATCCGCTGGGTGAGCTGGTCGCGGATCCCCGGCAGCGGCGGGTCGTACATGATGCGACCCGCCAGCGTCGGGGAGATGGCCACGATCACCCGGCGGCCGCGCGCGACCACGCCGCCGCGGCAGTGCACCGTGACGCTGTCGGCGGTGTGCTCGATCAGCTGCACCGGTGTCTCCAGCACGATCTGGTCCCCGATCAGCGCGGCCAACCGGTTCGGGATCTCGGCGGTGCCGCCGAGGAAACGGGTGGTCTGCGCGCCGCCCTCGGATTCGGCGAACAGTTCCGAGGTCACCCCGCACGTCTGGATCGTGAACAGCAGGTGCAGGAACGACACCTCCACCGTCGGCACCGCCAGGATCCCGACGGTGCAGATCTCGAGCAGCGTGCGCGCCACCGGGGACAGCCCCTGCGCGTCGTACCAGGCGCCCGCGGTGATCGCGTCCCACTCGGCGGCGTGCGGCGCCAGCCACGGCGCCTCCGGCGGGACCTCGGCGGCCAGCTCGTCGAGCCGGCGGAACACCCGCTCCAGGGCGGCCAGCTCGTCGGCGAACTGCGCGTGGAAGTCGTTCTCCCGCAGCACCCCCGAGCCGACCAGGTCGTAGGACGTCTCGCCCTGGTCGTACTGCGGGTAGGTCTGCACACCCAGTTCGGCGGCCAACGCGAACATCCGGTGGTGGGTGTCGCCGATCCACTGCGCACCCAGTTCCACCGACAGCCCGGGTGCCACCTCCTCGGTGAGGATGCGGCCGCCGATCCGCTCGTCGGCCTCCAGGATCAGCGGGGTCAGTCCGGCCGCCAGGACGGTGCGGGCGGCGATCAGCCCCGAGATCCCCGCGCCGACGATGACGACGTCAGCTTCATGGCGTGGCATGGCTGCCACTGTCTCACGGCGCCGTTACGGCGGGTCGAGAATCGCCACGGAGTCGTACGCTGACAGGGCGCGCTGAAAGGGATGAGCTCTGATGACATCTGGCGACGCCGATTCGGCGTCCGGCCAACAGGAACCCGATTACCGCTTCACGCTGGCCAACGAACGGACGTTCCTGGCGTGGATCCGGACGGCGTTGGCGTTGATCGCGGGCGGGATCGCCATCGTGCAGTTCGTGCCGTCGTTCGGGATTCCGGGTGTGCGGCACGGCCTGAGCATCGCGTTGACAGCGGCCGGTGGTCTGCTGGCGGCGTTGGCCGTGCGGCGATGGCGCCACGTCCAGGCCGCGATGCGTCGCGACGAGGACCTGCCGCCGACCCAGGTACCCGTGCTGCTCGGTGCGGCGATCTTCGTGGTGACGGTCGCCGTGCTGGTGGTGTTGGTCGTCTGGCCGCCGACGGGCAGCTGAAATGCCCCGCCGGGAATTGAGTAAACCGGGGCTCCCCGCGGAACGCACGCTGCTGTCTTGGGAGAGAAGCTCTTTCGGGTTCCTGGTGGGTGGGGCGCTGGTGCTGCTACGCCAGCACGGGCCGCTGGGCCCGGCCCGGACGCTGCTGGCGGTCATCGCGGCACTGCTCGCGCTGTTGGTCCTGGCGCTGGGCTACCGCCGGACACGGACGATCAGGGACGGCACCGCCGGCACGGGTCGGGTGACCATGTCCGCCCCCTCCGCCGAGGTGGTGCTGATGGGCGGGGCGACGGTCGGCTTCGCCGTGGCCGTGCTCGCGGTGCTGGTGTCCGGGGCATGAGTCCGCCCTCCCCGCCGATGGCTATTTCTCTTGCTGCGTGGTCTGTGCCTGTAGGGCCTCGATCACCGCGCTCAACCTGGCGGCGGCCTCGTCGGCGACCTCTCCCAACCCGGGAGCGTCGGAAACCTGGACCATGACCTGCGGATCCATCGCGTCGACGATTATTGCTTCACTGCCTGCGGACGGATCGGCACGTACCGCGACATTGCACGGCAGGAGCAGTCCGATCTGGCGGTCGGCGGACACCGCGCGGTGAGCCAGCGGCGGATTGCAGGCGCCCAGGATCAGGTAGTCCTCCATGTCCTCGCCGAGCTTGGCCTTGAGCGTCGCTTTCATGTCGATTTCAGTCAGAACTCCGAAACCCTGATCCGCCAGGGCTTTTCGGGTTCGCGCCACGGCATCCTGAAACGTGGTGTGCATCGTGGTGGATAGTGCGTAGCTCACGGCGTCCTCCTCGGGTCCCGCTGTCGGGTCAGGCCAGCGCCAGGAACAGCTTTTCCAGCTCGGCTTCGGTCATCGGCTCCTGGCCGTCGGCGGCCTCTCCGGTCAGGCATTCCCGCAATCCGGTCGCGACAATCTTGAAACCCGCTCTGTCGAGTGCCTTCGACACCGCCGCCAGCTGGGTGACGACGTCCTTGCAGTCCCGGCCCTGCTCGATCATCGAGATCACCCCGGCGAGTTGCCCCTGTGCTCTCCTCAACCTGTTGAGCACCGCGGCAACCGCGTCCTCGTCACCTACCATGGCGCATCTCCTTTCCACGGGACCAATAGCCATGGTACCCGCGGGGGTATTCCCTGGAGTCTCACACGGCGGCCCCGCCGATACGGGCGGGCCTGGCGAGGCGGCTGAGCGGACAGTGCGAGTAGCGGGTACACGCCAGCCACAGCACCGCGGCGATCGCGGTGAGAGCCGCGGCGGCGACACCCGCGCCGAGGTGGATCTCCTGGCCCAGGATGACCGAGGACATCGCGAGCACGAACCAGCCGAAGGCTTTTCGTAGCGAATCAGGGTCGATCAGCGAGGTCAGCCGGGCGCCGATCAGTGCCCCCGCCACGGCGGCGGCGGTCACCGCCAGCGCCAGGGTCCAGTCGATCTGGACACTGGACAGATAACCGCCCAGGCCGGCGAAGGACTTCATCGCGATGACGATCAGCGAGGTGCCGACCGCAACCGGCATCGGCAGGCCGCCGAGCAGCGCGAGCGCTGGTACCACGAGAAAACCCCCGCCCGCCCCGACCAGGCCGGTCACCAAGCCGACGACCAAGCCCTCTGCGAGGATCTTGGGCACGGGCAGGCGGTGCCCGGCGTCGTGAGCCTCGACATCTCGGCGTCCGCGCAGCATGGCCACCGCGGTCGCGATCATCATGACGGCGAAGCCGATGAGCAGGACGCTGCCGGGGATGAAGCGAGCCAGCACCCCGCCCGCATAGGCGCCGGCCATACCGGCGGCGCCGAAGATCAGCCCGGTGCGCCACTGCACCCGCCCGGCGCGGGCGTGCGAGATCGCACCGACCGCGCTGGTCGCCCCGACCACCAACAGGGACGTGGCGATGGCCTGTTTGGCCTCCATGCCTGCCACGTAGGCCAGCAGCGGGACGGTGAGGATGGAACCGCCGCCGCCGAGCAAGCCGAGTGCGATGCCGACGAAGATGGCCAGTGCGGTGGCGAGCGCGGTCATGTCGATCAGCTCGCCTTGCGGGTGGAGTCCACGAGCTGCGCGACGACGGTCCGGGCGTCGCAGGTTGCGGTGCGGCGGTTGTAGGGCAGCTTGGACAGCAGCATGCCCATCGCGCAACTGTCGGTCAGCGCGGCGATCGTGAGTCCGCCGCCCACGGCTGCGGCCAGCCATTTGAGCTTCGGCGCGGCGAGACTGCCCACGATCCCGGCGAGCACGATCGAACCGGCGGTGAGGCGGACCTGTCGTTCGAGGTCCCAGGGGCCTTGTCTGCCGCGGTTGACCGCGAAGCCCTTGGCTTCCCAGGCGGTGATACCGCCGTCGAGGATGTGCACGTTGGACAACCCCGCGTTGCGCAGCGTCTCCTCGGCCTGAGCGGCGCGCTGGCCCGAGCGGCAGACCAGGACGACGTCCTCGTCGAGGTGCTCGATGATCTCGTCGCGGTGCTCTCGGAGCAGATCCAGCGGCACGTTGTAGGCACCGGCGATGTGGGCGGTTCCGAATTCAGCTGGGGTGCGCACGTCGATCACCCTGGGCGGGGTCGCCGAACCGAGCATCCGACTCAGGTCCTGGGACGTGATCGTGGTGTGTGCGGGCATCGTCGGTCCTTCCTGCTGGGATCCCGGGGACAATACGACCGGGGGTATATTCACGCCATGGTACACATACCCCCTGGGGTAAAAGCAAGGCGGAATACGTATACCCCGCCGGGTACTTGACATACCGGTAGGGGTATGGGCAATCTGAACCGCAGAGGCCCAACCCGGCTACCGAGAAAGGACCACCATCATGAAGTTCATCCAGTACTACCTGGACTGCTTGTCCCATGCGTCCTACCTGATCGCCGATGAAACCACCGGTCGCGCAGTCGTTGTCGATCCGCAGCGGGACATCGCCGAGTACGTGGCCGACGCCGAGGAGAACGGCTTCACGATCGAGCTCGTCATCGAGACGCACTTTCACGCCGACTTCCTGTCCGGCCACCTGGAGCTTGCGAGGGCCACAGGCGCCAAGATCGTGTACTCCTCGGTCGCCGAGACCGAGTTCGAGTCGATGGGCGTCGCCGATGGCGAACGCTATTCGCTGGGCGAGGTGACACTGGAGTTCCGGCACACCCCGGGCCATACGCCCGAGTCGATGAGCATCGTGGTATACGAGCACCCTGGCGACGAAGTCCCCTACGGGGTGCTCACCGGCGACGCGTTGTTCATCGGCGACGTCGGGCGCCCCGATCTGCTGGCCTCCATCGGGTTCAGCCGAGAGGAACTGGCCGACAAACTCTACGACTCACTGCACGACAAGTTGATGACGCTGCCCGATGCCACCCGCGTGTACCCCGCGCACGGTGCGGGTTCGGCCTGTGGCAAGAACCTTTCCACCGACCTGTGGTCGACCATCGGGGAACAGAAGGAGTCGAACTACGCCCTGCGTGCGCCCGACAAGGCCACGTTCATGCAGATGGTCACCGAAGGGCAGCCGCCCGCACCGAGCTACTTCGTCTACGACGCGATCCTCAACCGCAAGGATCGCGACCTGCTGGACGAGACCGAGATGCCGCCCGCGATGACCTACCAGCAGGTTCGTGAGGCCATCGAGGCGGGCGCGGTCCTGATCGACGGCCGCGGCCCCGAGGAGTTCGCCATGGCGCACCTGCGCGGTGCCGTCAACATCGGGCTCGACGGCCGCTACGCCGAGTTCGCCGGGTCGGTGGTTCCCGCCGACGCCGACATCGTCCTGTTCACCGAGCCCGGACAGGAACTCGAGGGCAAGATCCGTTTGGCGCGAATCGGATTCGACAGGGTGATCGGCTATCTCGACCGCCCGTTCGAGGCGATGCTGGACCACCGGGACGAGGTGCAGGTGGCATCTCGATTGACGGCCAAGGCGTTCGACCAACGAGTCGCGGACCTGCCCGATCTGCAGGTCGTCGATGTCCGCGGCCCGGGCGAGGTCGCTGCAGGCGCCGTCCCCGGCGCGATGCCGATCCCGGTGGGGCAGCTGCCGGCCCGGCTCGCCGAGCTGGACCCGGCCCGCCCGACCGTCGTGTACTGCGCCGGCGGCTACCGGTCCTCGGTCGCGGCGAGCCTGTTGCGACGCAACGGCTTCGCCGACGTCAGCGACATCCTGGGCGGTTACGGTGCCTGGTCGGAATCTCGTCAGAACGCCTGAGAGACAGGAGGGGAAGAAGGTCATGGTCACCGGTTCGTGCCCGATCGTGACGTCGTCGGAGGCGATGCTGCTCGCCGAATTCGACTACGAACTGAACCTGACGCCGTCCATCCCGCTGCTGGATCCGACCAAGCCGCACCGCGGTTACTGGTACCTCGAGAAATACGGTCTGCCGTCCATGTACTGGAACCTCATGCTCGAAGGGATCGCCTAGCAGCGCGCTACAGCGGGTCGAGGATCCGCTGCAGGAACTGCCGGGTCCGCTCCTCCTTCGGGTCACCGATGACCGCCGCCGGCGGCCCCTGCTCGAGGATGACCCCGCCGTCGGTGAACAGCACCTGGTCGGAAACCCCACGGGCGAACTGGATCTCATGGGTGACGATGACCAACGTCCAGCCCTGCACCGCCAGATCCCTGATCACGGCGAGTACCTCGCCCACCAGTTCGGGATCGAGCGCCGAAGTGGGCTCGTCGAACAACACCACCTTTGGTTTGAGCGCCAGCGCCCGCGCGATGCCGACGCGCTGCTGCTGACCACCGGAGAGCTGGAACGGATACTGGTCGCGCTTGTCGGCCAGCCCCACCTGGCCGAGCAGCTCGACGGCTTCGGCCTCGACCTCCTCGCGCGGTCGCTTCTGTGCGACGAGCGGGCCCTCGGTGAGGTTCTGCAGCACGGTCTTGTGCGGGAACAGGTTGTGCGCCTGGAACACGAAGCCGCTCTGCGCGCGGTAGCGGCGCAGCTGTTCCTTGGGAACCGGCTCGGCGAAGTCGATCTCGGTGTCGCCGACCCGGATCACACCCGAGTCGGCCACGTCGAGGGCGTTGAGCGTGCGCAGCAGCGTCGTCTTACCCGACCCGGACGGCCCGATGATCGTCGTCGCCGACCCCCGCCGGACGGTGAACGAAACCCCTTTGAGGACTTCGAGTTCCCCGAACGCCTTGTGCACATCCCGCGCGACGATGCGGTCCTCGGGTTCGCTCGTCATTTCGCCACATACCTTTCCAGTCGGCGTTCGAATTTGGCCTGGCCGAACGAGAGCACCAGACAGATCACCCAGTAGTAGACGGCGGCCGTGCCGTAGAGGGCGAAGAACTCGAACGTCGGCGCCGCGATGATCTGCGCCTGCCGGAACAGTTCGGTGACCAGGATGATGGAGGCCAGCGACGTGTCCTTGACCAGCGAGATCAGCGTGTTCGACAGCGGCGGCACCGCGACCCTGGACGCCTGCGGCAAGATGATGCGCCGCAGCGCGCCGACATAGTCGAGCCCGATCGTCTCGGCGGCCTCCCACTGTCCCTTCGGGATGCTCTGGATGGCCGAACGGATGATCTCAGCCGCGTAGCCGCCGACGTTGAGGCTGAACGCGATCACCGCCGCCGGGAACGGGTCGATCTTCACCCCGAACTCGGGCAGCGCGTAGAACACGATGAACAACTGCACCAGCAGCGGGGTGCCGCGGATCAGCGAGATGTAGAACCGCGCGACGTTGGTCAGCACCAGATTGGAGGACAGCCGGGCCAGCGCCACCGCCAGCGCGATGACCAGGCCGAGTGCGAAGCTGATCAGCGTCAGCGGGATCGTCGTGAGGATCGCGGCCCTGGCCAGCGGCCACAGGTTGTCCAGCACCAGCCGCAGCGCCGAGCGGGGCTGCACCTGCGGGGCGTCCGGACCGCCGGAGACGTTGACCTTCAGGTACTTCTGCGAGATCTCGGCCAGTGTGCCGTCGGCCTTGAGCTCTTCGATCGCGGTGTCGAGGTCGCCGAGCAGGCCGCTGTTCTTGCGGGCCGCCAGGCCCTGCTCGCTCTTCTCCTCGGTGGTCCCGGCGATCTTGACCGCGGTGTCGTTGGTCTCGGCGAGGTAGGCGTAGATCGACAGGCTGTCGTTGACCACCACGTCCACCCGCCCCTGGCTGAGCAGCGCCATCGCCTGCGTCAGCCCCTCCACCGCCTCGATCTGGGCGCCCGCGTCGCGGGCCACCTGGGCCCAGTTGCTGGTGATGCTCTGCGCGGCGATCCGGCCCCTCAGATCGGCCAGTGAGGTGATCGAATCGTCGTCGGCGCGGGTGACGATCACCCCTTCACCGATCGAGTACGGCTCGGACAGGTCGTACTTCTGCTGTCGCTCCGGGGTGATGCTCACCTGGTTGGCCACGACGTCGAAGCGGTTGGCCTCCAGCGCGGCGAACATCGAATCCCACGGCGTCTCGACGAACTCGACGGTGACACCCAGCTTCTCCCCGACCGCGCGGGCGACGTCGACGTCGTATCCGGTGAGCTGCCCGGTGGCCGGGTCGTGGTAGGAGAACGGCGGGTAGACGCCCTCGGTGCCGACCCGCAGCACGCCGCTGGACGTGACCGGATTCTCCGAGCCGGACGCGCCGCACGCCGCCAGCAGCAGGGCGAGCAGGGCCAGCACGGCCGGCAGGACTCTTCGTCGGTGGTGCATCGGCGGACCGTAACAACTGGGCCGGCTTCGCTGAAGAGTTCTGCTCACCCGGGCCGGTATACCCAGGGGGTGCGGGGCAGACGCGCCGGATCGAACTCGTCGAGCATGCCGGCCACCGTGTGCGCCGCGTAGCCGAGCGAGTCGGCGATCTGGCGCAGCGCCCGGGCCACCCCGATCTCGGCGAGGGTGACCGCGCCGTCACGTTTGGCCAGCCGTGCCCCGTCGGCGTTGAGCACCAGCGGCACGTGCGCATACGTCGGCTCGGCACGGCCGAGCAGCCGCGCCAGATAGGCCTGCCGCGGTGAGGACGCCAGCAGATCGTCGCCGCGCACCACCTGGTCGACCCCGGAGGCGGCGTCGTCGACGACGACGGCCAGGTTGTAGGCAGGCACCCCGTCGCCGCGGCGCACCACGAAGTCGTCGACCACGCCGGTGTAGTCGCCGTGCAGCTCGTCGTGCACGGTGTGGGTGGTGACGTCGGTGCGCAGCCGCAGCGCCGGTGGGCGCCCGGTCTCCTCCCGCCGCCGGGCCCGCTGCGCGTCCGTCAGGTCCCGGCAGGTGCCCGGGTAGGCGCCCTCCGGCGCATGCGGTGCGCGCGGAGCCTGGGCAATATCCCTTCTGGTGCAATAACATTCGAATAGCAGTCCGCGCTCGTTGAGGGAGTCCACGACGGCGTCGTAGCGCTGCGGGTGCTCGGTCTGCCGGGGTGCGTCGCCGTCCCAGGTGATGCCGATCGCGGCCAGGTCGGCCAGCTGGCGCTCGGCGATCTCGGGGTGAGTGCGGTCGTCGAGATCCTCGACGCGCATCAGGAACCGGCGGCCGGTGGCGCGGGCGAACAGCCACGCCAGCACCGCGGTGCGCAGGTTGCCGATGTGCAGGTCCGCCGACGGGCTGGGTGCGAACCGGCCGGCCCCCGGGCCCGACGGCGAGCCCGGGTCCGGCGAGCGTGCAGTCACGGTAGCCACCGCGCGGATTCCACTACGCTGGTTGCACGTTCGCGAGCGGGCCCTGCAACGCGACCGAGGTGGCGGCCACCGATGGCGCGCCGCGCACGCCGCGCCCCTGCGCGGTGACGGCCAGCCGGGTGCGGTCCCCGCGGAACAGGTCGCGGGAGAACTCGCACGGGGTGTCGTTCTGGTCGTAGGTGATCCGGGTGATCAGCAGCAGCGCCGAATCCGGTTTGATGCCGAGCAGCCTGGCTTCCTCGGGGGTGGCGTTGACGGCCTCGATGCGTTCGTCGGCCCGCGAGGTGATCAGCCCGTACTCGCTCTCCAGGATCTGGTACAACGAGCCGCCCAGCTGCTGTTCCAGCAGGCCGGGGAAGGCCTCGGCGGGGAACTGGGCCAGTTCGAGGGAGATCGGCGACCCGTCGGCCAGCCGGACCCGCTGGATCTCGATGACGAAGTCGTCGGCGGTGATGCCGAGCGCCTGCCGGGTGGGGGCGTCTGGGGCGGTGATCTTCGTCGACAGCACCCGGGTGCCGGCGACGTAACCCTGGCTGGCCAGGAACGCCGGCACCCCGACGACGTCGGTCAGGCTGCGCTGCACCTGTGCGTGGCTGATGAAGATGCCGCCGGCCCGGCCGATGACCCGGTCGACCAGCCCGGCCTCCTCCAGCGCGGCCAGCACCTGACGCAGGCTGGACCGGCTGGTGCGGTAGCGTTCGGCCAGCTCACGCTCGCTGCCGAGCTTCGTGCCCGGCACCCCCGCGTTGATGTCGGCCACGATCCGGCGCCGCAGCTCCTCGGTTTGGGTCGGCACCGGATCCTCCTCGCCTACAGAATTGGTAATACCAAATGTAGGCCATCGATGGTCACAGGTCGGCGAGTGCTTCCGGTGATTCGGGCAGAATCTGGCCGCCGTCGACCACCAGCGTCTGCCCGGTGATGTAGGCGGCCTCGTCGGTCGCGAAGAACAGTGCGGCGTTGCCGATGTCGGCGACCTGGCCGAGCTTGCCCGCGGGCACCGAGGCCGCCATCTGCTCCATGTAGGACTGGCCCATCTCGATCAGGCCCTCGGTGACGATGTTGCCCGGCAGCACCGCGTTGACGGTGATCTTCTTGGGCGCCAACTCGATCGCGGCGGTGCGCAGGAAGCCGAGCTGGGCGGCCTTGCTGGCGCCGTAGTGCGACCAGCCGGGGAAGCCGGTGATGGGTCCGGTGATCGACGAGGTGAGGATCACCCGGCCGTGCCCACTGGCGGTCAACGCATCCAGCGCGGCCTGCACGATGTAGACGGTCCCCTTGAAGTTCACGCCGATGACCGCCTCGATGTCCTCGGGGGTCAGATCGGCCAGCCGGCCGGACGGGAAGATGCCGGCGTTGGCGCACACGATGTCCAGGCCGCCGTTGCGCTCCACCGCGGTCGCGACGATACGGCCGCAGTCCTGCGGGCTGGTCACGTCGGCGGCCACCCCGCTCACCGTGCCGGGCAGACCGGCCAGATCCGCGACGGTGGCGTCGATGTCGGCCTGGGTGCGGGCGGTGATGACGACGTTGATGCCGGCCTTGGCCAACACCTCGGCGATGCCGCGGCCGATGCCCTTGCTGCCGCCGGTGACGACGGCCGAGCGGCCCTGCAGCGAATTGAACATGGCGATAAGTCCTTTCGGGTCAGAAGAGCCGGTGGCCGGCGGAGCTCAGGTACTGCTCGGCGAGCTTGCAGCTGCCCGCCGCGTAGGTGACCGAGATGGCCTGCGATTCCTTGGAATGGCTGTGGGTGCCCATCCACGCCAGCAGCAACAGCCGGCGCAGCAGGATGAACGAGGCCAGCATGTCCAGATCGGATTCGGCGATCGGCCGGCGGCTGCGGTACCCGTTGACCCAGGCGTCCTGCCACTCCGGGACCGACGGGTGGTCTTCGAAGAACGACACCGCGGTGCCGAAATCGTAGAAATACCAGCCGAATCCGCAGTCGTCGAAGTCGATGACGGTGATGGTGTCGCCGTCGACGAGCAGGTTGGCCAGCCGCAGGTCGGCGTGCACCAGCCCGAACGTGTCGGGCCCGGCGCCGTATTCGGTGAGCTTGCGGTGCAGCAGCGCTTCGGCGCGGCCGAGGACTCCGGCCTCGTGCTCACCGACGCCGACGGCGTCGCGCCAGCGGCCCCACCGGGGGGAGCCGCCGAGGCTGTGCTCCCAGTCCCACGCGAACCGGCTGAACGACGCCGGCCGATGCCAGCTGCGGGCGTGATCGTGCAGGGCGGCGGTGATGCGGCCCAGGGTGTGAAAGTCGGTGGAGGTCACCGTGTTCTCGTCCGGCTCGGCGCCGGGGACCATTTCGAAGTGCACGACGTGCCGGTCGTAGCCGTCGTGCTCGACGCTGACGACACGGCGCCCGTCGCGGGTGGGGATGACGCTGGGCACCGTGACGTCGCTGTCGCGGCGCAGCGCGTCCAGCCACAGCAGCTCCGACTCGATCTGGTCGACGGTGTGGTAGTCCTTGCGGTGCACCCGCAGGATCGACCGGTGCCCGCTGCCGGGTTCCTCGACCGCGTAGGTGGCGTTCTCCGATAGGTTCAACAGCCGCAGGCTGGAGCCCTGCGGCAGGTCGAAGGCCGCCAGCGCCTGCTCGGCGACGGTCACGTCGTCATCGATCAATGGTCCCGCCCTTCGATCGTTCCCAGCACCGTGGTGATGCGGTCACGCGCCGCGACCACGTCCTCGGTGCTGCCACTGATGTAGAGCCTGCCCGCGGCGCCGATCATCTGCACGTCGACCAGCGTCAGACCGGGCGCGGCCCGCTCCGCCTCGTTGGCCGCCACCGCCGCGAACAGTGCCGGGGTCATCTCGTAGACCAGCAGCGATTGGCCGGGCAGCACCATCGACGCCTGCCGGTTGCGGTTGAGGATCACCGCGTGCTGATCGGTGATGTCCTCGATCACGTCGTGGTAGAGCACCCGCGGGCGCAGCTGGTCGGCCGCCGAGTTCTGGGTGCCGGCCAGGATCGCCTCGCCGGCCCGGCGCACGTCGGCCAGGCTGCCGGAGTGGATCTCGAGCACCCCGAACTGCCGCTCCACGTACAGGATTCCCGGCGCTATGCCCGGCACTTCCCGCAACGCGAGGTCGATCACCCGCTCGATCGCCAACGCCGGGGACACCTCGACGATGAGCGCGTGTTCACCGGCGTACGGCGGGTAGCCGCGCGCCCGGGTCGGGGTGCCCAGGTAGGCGGCGAACTGCTGCTGCAGGTCCTCGACGAGCAGGTAGACCCGGATGTCGGTGCGCGTGCCAGCTGGGGCCACCACCGCGGACCCTGTCTGTGCGTTGGAGGAAACCACCGTCGGAGACTACTGGGCGGCGACCGAGAAGTGCGCGCCGAGTTCGCTGTGCGGCCGCGGGATCACGTGCACGCTGACCAGCTCACCCACCTGGGAGGCGGACTCGGCACCGGCCTCGGTGGCGGCCTTGACGGCACCCACCTCCCCGGTGACGATGACGGCCACCAGCCCGTCGCCCACCTGCTGGCGGTCGGTGATGGTCACGTTGGCGGCCTTGACCATGGCGTCGGCGGCTGCGAGCGCGGCGACGTAACCCTTGGTCTCGATCATTCCGATCGCGTTGCTGGCCATGGTGTTTCTCCTTTGTGTCGGGGTTATCTGACTGTCGGGGTGAGGCCGGGGGTTAGCCGGCCGGATCGATGGAGCCGATGATGAGCGCGTCGACCGGGGGCGGGGTGCCGGTGAACCAGTTCGCCGCCACCGAACCCTGGGCGACCAGGACGTGCTCACCGACGCCGGTGCCGAGCACGTCGAACGCGATCAGCCGTGAGCCCGAGCCGTCGGCCTCGACTTCCAGAAAGGCGCCGGCCGGGATGCCGTCGATGCGCCGGGTCGACCAGACCTGGCCGGTGACCGTGCCACGGATCATGTTCGCTCCTTGTGGATCGTCACGCCCAGTGCGCGGGCGCGTTCGCGGGCCAGCGGGGTCAGCACGGCGCGGGGACCGAGGACCAGGGATGCGCCGGAGGCGGCGATGTCAGCGATCTGCCGTTCTGTGACCGCGCCGCGTTCGACGCGTTTGGCGGCGGCCCCACCGACGGCGCCGGTGCCGGCGAGCCGGAACGACAGCCGGCCGGCCCGCAGATCGGCACGGGTCTTCGGATTTTCGAACAGCCGCAACAGGTTCCGCACGAACACCTCGAGATCGCGGTCGTTGGCGATGCGTACGGTGTCGGTGCGGGAGCGCTCGTCGGCGGCCAGTGGCCCGGTCGCCACGGGCCCGTCGGGGGCCTTCGGGGCCGGCGGCGGTGGTTGCGGTGGCGCCGGCCTCGGTACCGGCGCCGCGGCGACGAGGTCACCGACGCTCTCCCGGATCACTTCGCGGACGAGCTGGCGCAGCGCGTCGCGGTCGATGCTCACGGCACGCTCCTGGCCAGCGCCTCTTCGGCCGCGGCGGCGGCTTGGCGGACGTCGGATTCGCTGCCGGACAGGTAGACCCGGCCGGTGGCGCCGATCATCCGGAAGTCGACGACCTTGACGTCGGCGGCCTTCTCGGCCTCGTTGGTGGCCAGGATGGCGTACGACGCCGGGGACACCTCCAGCACGTACAGGGTCTCCCCGGCGAGCACCATCGACCCGATCTTGTTGCGGTTGATCAGGAATGCGTGCTGCTGGTCGATGCTGGAGATGATCCGCGACGCCAGGATCTGCGGCGGGGTGGCCGAGGCGGCGTCGCTGCCCAGCTCGGCCAGCGCGGCGTCGGCGGCGGCCTCGACGTTGGCGGTGTCACCGTGGAACTCCAGGTAACCGAACTGGCGCTCCACCACCAGCACCCCGGCCTGCACCTCGGCGTGCTTGAGCGCGACGTCGGTGACGGCCTCGATGTCCAGCCCGGGCGCCACCTCGATGATCTGGGCGGCGACGCCGGCCCGGGGCAGGGCACCCTTGATCCAGCTGCCCAGATACGACATCGTCTGCGGCTGGAGCCGATCGATGAAGATGAACGAACGCAGTTCAGCCACGGGTCACCTCTTGATCAGTTGGGCGAGTTCTTCGGCCACCAGCGCGCGCAGCTCGGCGCGCAGCGCCTCGATCCCCGGATCGGCGGCGGCGCGGCGGGGGGTTGGCCGGCTGACGGGCGCCGCCGGTGCGGCGGACGTGTCGTTGGAGGCGCGCGGGTAGGCGGGCACCGGCCCGGCGGGGGAGCGCCACGGCGAGAGCCCCGCGAAGTTCGGCATCGTCACCCCGGCGTCGGCGTTGTAGGCGATGCGCGCCCAGTTCACCAGGTTCTCCGGCTGCAGGTTCTCGCCGATCGAGCTGCGCCCGACGAACCCGGTACCGATCGTCATCGACGGGGCCAGGTTGGTGTCCAGCCCGGAGCTGCCGGTGCTGTTGCCGACGTTGACCGCGACCCGCAGCACCGGCACCTGGGCGGCGAACTCGGTGATGACAGCGGCATCTTCGCTGTGGATGGCGGCCGAATGGCCGGCGCCGGCGATGCGGACCACCGCGCGGGCGGCGCGGATGCCGCGCCGGGAGTCGGCGACCGTGGTCATCCCCAGCACCGGGCAGAGCTTCTCGTGGGTGAGCACCTCTTCACCGATCACGTCGGTGAACGGCGCGATCAGCACTCGGGTCTTCGGTGTCACCCGCAGCCCGATGCGCTCGGCGATCCACGCCGCATCCCGGCCGACCACCTCGGTGTTGAGCGCACCGTCGGGGAACATGAACTCGCGCAACCGGTTCGCGGCGTCGGCGTCGAGGATGTGGGCGCCGTTGCGGGTCAGGGCGGAGCTCAGCCGCGCGGCGATGGCGTCCTCGGCGATCAGCACCGACTCGTTGGTGCACAGCACCGAGTTGTCGAAGGCCTTGCTGTCGACGATGCGCCGGGCGGCGGCCTCGACGTCGGCGGTGGCGTCGACGAACACCGGGACGTTGCCCGGTCCGACACCGAGGGCCGGGTTGCCCGACGAGTAGGCGGCGCGCACCACACCGGTGCCGCCGGTGGCGACGATGACGTCGGTGCGCTCGTCGGACATCAGCGCCTCGACCAGCGGCAGGGTGGGTTCGTCGATGACCTGCACGATGCCGTCGGGCGCACCGGCCGCGGCGGCGGCCTCGGCCAGCACCCGCGCCGCGTCCGCCGAGCACTGCTTGGCCCGCGGATGCGGCGCGACGACCACGGCGTTGCGGGTCATCAGCGCCAGGATCACCTTGAAGTACACGGTGGCAACGGGATTGGTGGTGGGCGTCAGCGCCAGCACCACGCCCGCCGGGCGGGGGATCTCGACGATCTTGGCCGCGCCGTCGATGCGCGGGCTGACGTAGTCCTGGTCGCGGTAGAACTCGACGATGCCGCGGGAGCAGGCCCGGTTCTTGACGACCTTGTCGTCGACGACGCCCATCCCGGTCTCGGCGACCGCGGCCGCGGCGAAGCGCTCGGCGTTGCGGAAGCCGGCCTCGGCGACGGCGTCGACGATGCGCGCCACCGAGGCCTGGTCGTAGTCGGCGTACGCGGCGGCGGCGAAGTGCGCCCGTTCGAGTAGTTGACCTGCGTGGGGTACCGCAATCACGGCTTCCTCCGTCCGGTCGCGGCCAGCTTCGCCCGTCCGACGGCCACCTCGACGCGGTCGAGCACGTCCTCGCAGAGGTCACGGTTGAGCAGCAGACCCGGTTTGAATTGCAGGACACGGGGATCCAGTGTCGAGAAGATCGCCCACACCCCGTTGAGGTACAGCTCGCGCATCACGAACTTGGCGCCCTCGGGGTGGTCGAACTCCAGCCCGATCACCACACCGTTCTGCCGGATCCCGACGAACCAGTCGGGGTGATCGGCCTGGATGCGCGACAGCCCCTGGGCGAAGATGTCGGCGATGTAGTGCACCGAGGAGCGCACCTCGGGGCGGCTGGTGATCTCCAAAGTCTTGATGGCGGCGACGCAGCCGAGTTCGGCGCCGCCGAAGGTCGAGATGTGGCCGAAGCCGTCCTGGTCGAGCCACTGCGCGGCCCGGTCGCCGAGCAGTGCGGCGGTGATCGGGTACATGCCGCCGGAGAGCCCCTTGCCGGTGACCATGATGTCGGGTTCGATGCCGTGCTTGGTGATGGCCCACATCTCGCCGGTGCGCATCAGCCCGGTCTGCACCTCGTCGGCGATGTAGAGCGCGTCGTAGCGCACGCACAGCTCCTTGACCGCCTCCAGGTAGCCGATGGGGGGCAGCGGGAACCCGTAGGTGGCGGGGATGGTCTCCATGATGACCGCGGCGACGTCGCGGCCCCGGAGTGCCTGTTCCATCGCGTCGGTGTCGCCGAACGGTACCTGGACGAACTCGTCGGGCCGGTCGGCCAGGAACAGCTTGGCGAACCGGTCGTCGCCGGTGGCCACGGCCAGGCCGGTGTGGCCGTGGTAGGCCTTGACGATCGAGACGATCTTGCGGCGCTGGGTGGCGTGCCGGGCGCTCTTGAGCGCGATGTCGATGGCCTCACCGCCGCCGGAGCCGAACGCGACCTTGCTCAGCGACTCGGGTGCGGACTCGATCAGCTTCTGCGCCAACGCGGTTCGGGCCACCGAGGGGAAGTGGTGGTTGCCGACGTCGAAGTGCTCCATGCCCTCGCTGATCGCGGCCATCACCTCGGGGTTGCGGTGGCCGAGGTTGTAGGTGCCGCCGTTGAGGTGCATGTCGATCAGCCGGCGCCCGCTCATGTCCCACAGGAAGTAGTCCTGCCTGCGGTCGATCACCAGGTCGACGCCGGTGTCGGTCCAGAACTGGGTCTTGTCCGGGTTCCAGAACTCCTTGGCACGTTCGAGCACCTGGGCTTTGGAATCGAACGAGAACGTGCCGTAGTCGAACACGGAACTCCCTGTCGTGAGGTCGGCCTGTCGTGAGGTCTGGCCCTGCGGTGAGGTCGGGCAGGTGTGACCAAAAAAGTAAAGGGTCAGACCATTTCTGTCAACAGGTGCATTTTGGGTCTTGCGCGTGCGATTTGGTAGTGCCAATATGGCTGAGGTTCGCCGGTGTGGTCTAGACCACAGTGGCGTCCCGGAACCGGGTTGCCCCGGGTCCTCTCTCCTTCTCCCCTCCGGAAGGTCTCTGCAGATGACAGAAGACGTCGTGCCCCGTCAAACGCAATCCACGGACTCCGTGCAACGACTCAAGCGCAACGCCGTCGGCACGTTCGGCGTGATCTTCATGGCGGTGGCCACCGCGGCGCCGATCACCGCGATGGTCGGCAACGTCCCGATCGCGGTCGGCTTCGGAAATGGTTCGCACGCACCCGCCGGCTACCTGGTGGCGACCATCGTGCTGGGCCTCTTCGCGATCGGCTATGCGACGATGGCCAAGCACATCACCGCCACCGGCGCGTTCTACGGCTACATCTCCCACGGGCTGGGCCGGGTGATGGGCATGGCCAGCGGCCTGATCATCACGCTGGCCTACATCGTGTTCGAGGCGTCGCTGATCGGTATCTTCGCGTTCTTCTTCCAGAACTTCCTGTCCTCACAGCTCGGCATCACGATCCACTGGCTCGTCCCGGCGCTGCTGATGCTGGTGCTCAACAGCATCCTGACCTACTTCGACGTGAACCTGACGGCCAAGGTGCTCGGCGTCTTCCTGATCACCGAGATCGTGATGCTCGGCCTGGGTGCGGTCGCGGTGGCCGTCAAGGGCGGCGGGCCCGACGGATTCGCCGTCGGCGAGATCCTCAACCCGGTCGGGGCGTTCCAGCCCGCCGCGATCGCCGGTGCCAGCGCCGGTCTCGGCCTGTTCTTCGCGTTCTGGTCGTGGGTCGGCTTCGAGTCCACCGCGATGTACGGCGAAGAGTCCAAGGACCCCAAGCGGATCATCCCGCGCGCCACCATGATCGCCGTACTGGGCGTCGGCATCTTCTACGTCTTCGTGTCGTGGATGGCCATTGCCGGTACGGGTCCGCAACAGGCCATCGACCTGGCGCAGAACGCCGACACCTCCTCGGAGATCTTCTTCGCGCCGGTGCGTGACACCTACGGCGAGTGGGCCATCACCCTGTTCAACATCCTGCTGGTGACCGGATCCTTCGCCTGCGGCATGGCATTCCACAACTGCGCGTCGCGCTACCTCTACGCGCTGGGACGTGAAGGTCTGTCCAGCGGACTGCAGAAGACGCTCGGCGCCACCCACAAGACCCACGGCTCGCCCTACATCGCGTCGTTCGTGCAGAGCGGGATCGCGCTGGTGTTGGTGCTGGCGTTCTTCGTCGCCGGGATGGATCCCTACATCCACATGTACACCCTGCTGGCGATCCTCGGCACCATGGCGATCCTGATCGTGCAGTCGCTGTGCGCGTTCTCGGTGGTGGCCTACTTCCACTTCCACAAGAACCATCCGTCCAGTGCACACTGGTTCAAGACGTTCGTGGCGCCGCTCACCGGTGGGATCGGCATGCTGTACGTGGTGTACCTGCTGTGGGAACACAAGGAGTCCGCTGCGGGCGCGGCGTCGGGCACACTGCTGTTCAAGCTGACACCATGGATCGTGGTCGGGGTGTTCGTGCTGGGCGCGGCGATGGCGTTGTACTTCAAGTTCAACGACAAGCAGCGCTACGAGCTGATCGGCCGGATCGTGTACGACGACAGCGAGATTCGCGACTAGGAGGCACCGCGTGGCAGACGAGTTGGGCAGGTTCCGGGTCCTGGATTCGAAACCTGTCAACCTCGACGGGTTCAGCGTCCCGGACGCCGCGCTCGGGCTGGTCGCGATGAGCAGCCCCCATGACCCCTCACCCTCGCTGGTTCTACGTGGGGGTGAGGTAGTCGAACTCGACGCCAAAGACGTCGTCGAGTTCGACGTCATCGACGAGTTCATCGCCCACTACGGCATCGACCTGGCCGTCGCGGAGGAGGCGATGGCCCTCGACGATGTGACGCTGGCGCGCATGGTGGTCGACATCAACGTGCCGCGGGCGGAGGTGGTGCGGCTGATCGGCGGCACCACCCCCGCCAAGCTCGCCCGCGTCGTCGCGCTGCTCTCGCCGGTGGAGATGCAGATGGCGATGGCCAAGATGCGGGCCCGCCGCACCCCGAGCAACCAGGCGCATGTCACCAACCAGCTCGACGATCCGCTGTTGATCGCCGCCGACGCCGCCAGCGCGGTCGCGTACGGTTTCCGGGAGGTGGAGACGACGGTGCCGGTGCTCGCCGACGCACCGTCGAATGCGGTGGCGCTGCTGATCGGTTCGCAGGTCGGCACCCCGGGTGCGATGGCGCAGTGCTCCATCGAGGAGGCTCTCGAGCTGCGGCTGGGGCTGCGCGGGTTGACCAGCTACGCCGAGACCATTTCGATCTACGGCACCGAGCAGGTGTTCACCGACGGCGATGACACCCCGTTCAGCAAGGCGATCCTGACGTCGGCGTACGCGTCGCGTGGGCTGAAGATGCGCGTGACCAGCGGCGGCGGCGCCGAGGTGCTGATGGGGGCGGCCGAGAAGTGCTCGATCCTGTACCTGGAGTCGCGGTGTGTGTCGCTGGCCCGGGCGCTGGGGTCGCAGGGGGTGCAGAATGGCGGCATCGACGGCGTCGGCGTGGTGGCCTCGGTGCCCGACGGCATGAAGGAGCTGCTGGCCGAGAACCTGATGGTGATGTTGCGTGACCTGGAGTCGTGTGCGGGCAACGACAACCTGATCTCGGAGTCCGACATTCGGCGCAGCGCCCACACCCTGCCGGTACTGCTGGCCGGGGCGGACTTCATCTTCTCCGGCTTCGGCTCGATCCCGCGGTACGACAACGCGTTCGCGCTCTCGAACTTCAACTCCGACGACATGGACGACTTCCTGGTGCTGCAACGGGACTGGGGTGCCGACGGCGGGCTGCGCACCGTGTCACGGGAGCACCTGGCGGCGGTGCGCCGCCGGGCGGCCAAGGCCGTGCAAGCGGTCTACCGTGACCTCGGCCTGGCCGACTATGACGACGACCGCGTCGAGGACGTGGTGGCCGCCAACGGTTCCCGGGATCTGCCCGCTGGTCATCCCAAGATGGTGGCCGAAGCGGCGGCGTCGATCGAGGCCCGACAGTTGACGGTGTTCGACGTGATCGCCTCGCTGCACCGCACCGGCTTCGCCGAGGAGGCCGAGGCCATCACGACCCTGACCCGGGAACGGTTGCGCGGTGACCAGCTGCAGACCTCGGCGATCTTCGACGACCAGTTCCGGGTGCTGTCGAAGCTGACCGATCCGAACGACTACACCGGCCCGGCAACGGGTTACGTGCCCACCGAGGCGCGGCGTGCCGAGATCCACGACATCCGGCAGGCCCGCAGCGGCGCAGAGCTGACCGCAGACCAGGAGCGGCACCGCGGGCATGTACGGGTCACCGACGTGGAACCCGCCCAGCAGGGCAGTGATCCGCGCGAGGTGTGCATCGGGCTGTCGCCGGCGTGGGGCCGCAGTGTGTGGCTGACGTTGTGCGGTCTGACCGTCGGCGAGGTGTTGCGGCAGATCTCGGCAGGCCTCGAGGAGGAGGGCTGCATCGCCCGCACGGTGCGGATCCGGTCCACCATCGACACCGGCCTGATCGGGCTGACCGCCGCCCGGCTGTCCGGCTCGGGAATCGGGATCGGGTTGCAGGGCAAGGGTACCGCGCTGATCCACCGCCGCGACCTGGCGCCGCTGGCCAACCTGGAGCTGTTCAGCGTGGCGCCGCTGCTGACCGCGAAGATGTACCGCGAACTCGGCAAGAACGCCGCCAGGCACGCCAAGGGCATGGCGCCGGTGCCGATCTTCACCGGCGGTACCGACGAGTCGATCTCGGCGCGTTACCATGCCAGGGCGGTCGCACTGGTCGCGCTGGAGCGGGAGGCGTGCGAGCCCGGGCAGCCGCCGGTGACGGTGAAGGTGGAGAAGGCATGAGCCGCGCAGACATCACCGTCGAGAACGCGGTCGATGGCAAGCTGGGCCTGGGTGATCTGCGGATGGACCCGGCCGTGCTGGTCCACCAGGCCGAGGTGGCCCGCGCCGGCGGTAACCCACAGCTGGCCGAGAACTTCCTGCGCGCAGCGGAATTGGCGACGATCGACGACGAGCAGGTGATGGCGCTGTACGAGGCGCTGCGCCCGCACCGGTCGACGGCCGCCGAGCTCGCGGACCTGCAGGCGTCGCTGCTGGCCCGGGGCGCCCCCCGGTGCGCCGCGCTCGTCGAGCAGGCCGCCGTCGTCTACGCCCGGCGCGGACTGCTGCGTTGACGGCCGCGGTCCGCACGGTCGCCGGCATCGACATCGGCAACCACACCACCGAGATCGTGCTGGCCCGGGTGCGCGACGGCGTCGTGAGCACCGTGGCGCACGGCCAGGCGCCCACCCGGGGCCGCAAGGGCAGCGCGGAGTCGCTGCAGGGCGCGGCCGCGCTGCTGCACCGGATCGAGGTCGACGCCGGCTGCCGCGCCGGCGAACTGCTGCTGGCAGCGCTGCGGCCGGTCGACACCGCGTCGGCGCCGATCCCACCCGCGTACTCCCCGTCGGCCCCGGTGCGCAGCCTGCGCCGCCCGGACGCCTCCACCCCGGCCGGGTCCGGACACGCGGTGGGGCAGCACGTTTCACTGTCCGGGTTGCGCGCGCAGGCGCACGGCGGCCCGGTGGTGGTGTCCGTCGACGCCGCCACCGACTTCGAGGTCGCGGCCCGCGAGATCGGCGTGGCCGTCGAGCGGGGCTGGCAGGTGGTCGGGGTGCTGGCCGCCCAGGACGACGCGGTGCTGATCCACAACCGGATCCCGGTGGACGTGCCCGTCGTCGACGAGGTCGACCTCGACGGTCTGGAACCGGGTGCGCTGATCGCCGTCGAGGTCGTCGAAGAGGGCCGCGCCTACCGGGCCTTCGCCGACCCGATCGCGCTGTCGGCGGCGCTGCACCTGCCGCCGTCGGCGCTGGTCGAGGTGGCCGAATTCTGCCGGGAGCTGGCGGATTCGGCGACCATCGCAGTGACCCGGCGCACCGCGGCGCCGCCCCCGCCGGATCCCGACGACGACTACGTCGACGTCACGGTGGACGGCGGGTCCGTGCGCTACACCCCGGGCCAGGCGCAGCCGCTGCTGCGCCGCTCGCCGCCGGGGTGCGTCAGCGCGGTCCGGTTGCGGTCGGTGCCGTCCGCGGCGGACGGATTGGCCGTGCACGACGCCTTTTTCACCGATCTGGCGGCGATCGACAGCGGGGCGTGGCTGCGCCGCGGGGTCGCCGACGCGCAGGGCGCCGTGGTGGCGTTGCTGGCCGCCGAGGAGGCCGCCGACGCCGCGGCGACGTTGGCCGGGCTGACCGGCCGGCCGGCGTGCACGCTGGGCTCTGAACCCGAGGCCGCGGCGTGGGGCGCCCGTACCACGCCGGGTCTCCCGCCGGACGCGGTGGTGTGCGATATCGGCGGCGGCACAGTCGATGTCATCGGCACCGATAGGACGGTGGTGGCCGCGGGGGCCGGGGAGTCGATCACGGTCGCGGTGGCTCGGGTGCTGGGCATCCCGCACGCGCTGGCCGAGACGGTCAAGCGCACCCCGGCCGTCCGCGTCGAGGGGCCGCACGTCGCGCACGAGGAGGACGGGCGGCGGGTGTTCCTGGCCGCACCGGCGTCCTCGGAGGCCATCGGCCGGCTGTGCACCCGGGGCAGCGCCGGTCTGGTGCCGTTCTCGCACCGGCTGGCCGCCGAGGAGTGGCGCAGCCTGCGGCTGGCGATCAAGCAGGAGACCGTCGCGGCCAACATCGTCCGCTGCCTGACGGCGTTCGACGAGCCGCCGGCCGCGCTGGTGCTCGCCGGCGGCGGCGCGCTGGACGACGAGCTGATGCGCTCGGTCGGCGAGGCGGTGCGCCACGCGCGGATCGTGGTCGGCCGCGCCGACATCGACGGGGTGCACGGGCCGCGGTTCGCGGTGGCGCGGGGCCTGGTGGCTATGTCCGCGCAGCGGTAGGCAGACCCGCGACGGCGTGGGCGATGTGGCCGCGCCAGCAACCCGGCTGGATCCGGTGCACGGCCGAATCTCCCTGGTATGCACTGGAGATGACGTAGTCGGGGGAGATGTCGGCCAGCGTGTGTAGGCTCCTGGCGATCGCGTCGGCGTCGGAGGGCTGGTGGAAGGATTCGATATAGCCGGCCCGCCAGTGCCCTTCGGCGGTGCGGTAGAGCGTGTCCCCGGTGAACAGGTAGCGGCCGTCGGCGCCGGTGACCAGATAGCAGACGCTGCCGGGGGAGTGCCCAGGCGTCGGGATGACCTCGACGCCGTTGTAGTCGACGTAGCGGCCGTGCACCGGGACGTCGACGTGGGCGTGCCGGGTGATGTCGGGCAGGTCGTCCTTCGGGGCGTGCAGCGTGGACCGGAACCGCTCGCCGATGAGGGCCAAGATCGGACCGGCCTCGTCGCGGTGGGACAGGTACTGGTCGTGGACACCGCCGAGGGCGGCGAGGTCGTCGAACTCGGCGTCGGTCGCGGGTGAGTAGAACAAGATGTTGGCCGGGGTCCACAGGTAAGCGTGCGTGGTCAGGCCGGGAAACGGCGCGTCGGTGCGGGTCTCCCACAGGTCGGTGAGTACGTGTCGCATAGGGTCAGCCTGCAACCTCAACTTGGGTTCAGGTCAAGGGGTGGTGGAAATGTCGGCCAGTTGTTTCACCGTGGGTGCGACGCTGTCGATCCATTTCGCCGGGGACCCGTCGGTGGGCATCACGATCGCCATGTCGACGCCCAGCGCGGCGTAATCGGCCATGCTGCGGACGAATTCGTCGCGGGTGTCCGGTGTCGGCAACGGATTGTGCACCGTCAGCGTCTTGCGGATGGCGTCGTAGTCGCGTCCGAGGTCGTCGCAGTGCCCGCGCAGCACTTCCAGCTTATGACGGACCTCCTCGGGTGAGGTCGCGAACAGGTTGCACGCGTTGCCGTATTGGGCCACCAGCCGCAGCGTCTTGCGTTCGCCGCCACCGCCGATGAGCACGTTGGGCCGGTGGATCGGCTGCGGTGAGCACAGTGTTTCCTGCAGGTGGTAGTGCTTGCCCTCGAACGCGCCGTTGTTGTCCGGATCCCACATCTGGTCGCAGATCTGCAGGGCCTCTTCGAGCCGTTCGAAGCGCTCGGCGACTCGGGGGTACGGCACGCCGAGACCGAGGTGTTCGCGCTCGAACCACGCCGCCCCGATGCCCAGGGTGGCACGGCCGCCGGACAGCACGTCCAGCGTGGTGACGATCTTGGCGAGCAGGCCGGGGTGCCGATAGGTCACGCCGGTGACGAGCAGCCCGAGGTCGACCGTCGACGTGTGCGCGGCCAGGAAGCCGAGGGTGGTGTAACCCTCCAGCATGTTCGACTCGGCCGGGAGCCCGACCGGCTCGATCTGGAAGAAGTGGTCCATGAAGGACAGCCAGGTGATTCCGGCCGATTCCACCGCGGCGCCGACGTTGGCGAGCTCACCGGCGATCGCAGAGGTGCCGCCGTCGATGTCGAAGATCGGTACATGTATTCCGAGGTCCATGCTGCTTGCAAGTCGACCGGGCCGCCGGGGATTCCCCGTTGGCAGCAATTCAGCTGCGGGGCCCCGAACCGCCAAGTCCGGGGACGACGTTGTCGAGTCGGAACGTGACCGGCTGCTCCAACTGCTCGTATGTGCATGAGCTGGGATCACGGTCGGGTCGCCACCGGTTGAATTGCGCTGTGTGCCTGAACCTTCGGCCCTCCATGTGGTCGTAGCGCACCTCGACGACGCGTTCGGGCCGCAGCGGGACGAACGACAGGTCCTTGCCGGCGTTCCACCGTGAGCCGCCGCCATAGCGGCGCACCACCTCCGGGTCGACGTGCGCGGCCCAGTTCCACGGATGCTCGTCGAAGCTGGTCACCAGCGGCGCCAGCTCGACGAACAACTCGCGTCGGCGGGCCATCGGGAACGCGCCGATCACCCCCACCGACGCCAGCGAGCCGTCGTCGTCGTAGAGCCCCAGCAGCAGCGAGCCGACGGCGTCGGCGCCGGATTTGTGCAGCCGGTACCCGGCCACCACGCAATCCGCCGTGCGCTGGTGCTTGATCTTGAACATCGTCCGTTTGTCCGGCTCGTACCGGCCGTCGAGCGGTTTGGCGATGACACCGTCGAGGCCCGCGCCCTCGAACTCGTCGAACCACCGCCGGGCGGTCGCGAGGTCCCGGGTCGCCGGGGTGACGTGGATGACCGGCCCGACGCCGGCCAGCGCCTCGACCAGCGCCGCGCGCCGCTGGCTGAACGGGAGTCCCGTCAGGTCGGTGTCACCGAGCGCCAGCAGATCGAACGCGATGAACGACGCCGGTGTCTGCGCGGCCAACATCCGTACCCGCGACGCGGCGGGGTGCAACCGCAGCTGCAGCGCTTCGAAGTCCAGCGCCTGATCCGCCGCGATGACGATCTCGCCGTCGACGACGCAGCGCGGCGGCAGCTCCGCGCGCGCCGCCTCCACCAGCTCGGGGAAGTAGCGGGTCATCGGCCGCTCGTTGCGGCTACCGAGCTCGACCTCGTCACCGTCGCGGAACAGGATCGTGCGGAACCCGTCCCACTTCGGCTCGTAGGACGCGCCCGCCGGGATCTCGGCGACCGACTTCGACAGCATCGGCGCCACCGGCGGCATCACGGGAAGGTCCATCACGGCCATTGTTACTGACCTGAGTTACCCGCCTGAGTTCCCGGCCGGGCGCCGAAACCTAGAAGATGCCGCTGTAGGCGTTGAGCGCGGGCTGGCCACCCAGGTGCGCGTAGAGGACGTTGGAGCCCGGCTCGATCCGCCCGGACCTCACCAGGTCGATCAGTCCGGCCATGGATTTCCCCTCGTAGACCGGGTCCAGGATGATGCCTTCGAGTCGCCCGGTGAGTGTGATGGCGTCGATGGTGGACTGCACCGGGATGCCGTACCGCTCACCCGCCCATCCCTCGAGGACGACGATCGCGTCGTCGGGGACCTCGCCGTGCCCGATCAGTGCGGCGGTGCGGCGCGCGATGCGGGCCACCTGGTCGCGGGTCTTGGCGAGGGTGGCCGAGGCGTCGATGCCGATGACCCGACGGGGGCGGTCCTGCCCGGCGAATCCGGCGATCATGCCCGCGTGCGTCGACCCGGTGACCGTGCAGACCACGATGGTGTCGAAGAAGATGTCGAGCTGCTGCTCTTGTCGCTGTACCTCGGAGGCCCAGTTGGCGAAGCCCAGCCCGCCCAGCCGATGGTCGGAGGCGCCCGCGGGAATGGCATAGGGTCTGCCGCCCGCCCGCTCGACGTCCTCGATGGCGTTCTGCCAGCTGTCCTTGAACTCGATACCGAACCCGGACGGATCGAGCCGGACGTCGGCGCCCATGATGCGCGACAGCAGGATATTGCCCACCTTGTCGTTGACCGAGTCCGGCCAGTCCACCCATTTCTCCTGCACCAGAACGGCTTTGAGGCCCAGGCTGGCCGCCACCGCAGCGACTTGGCGGGTGTGGTTGGACTGCACACCGCCGATGGACACGAGCGTGTCGGCGCCTTGTGCGAGCGCCTCGGGTATCAAGTATTCGAGTTTGCGGATCTTGTTGCCGCCGTATGCCAGGCCGGAGTTGACGTCCTCGCGCTTCATCCAGATCTGCGCTCCGCCGAGGTGCTCGGTCAACCGGCGCAGCGGATGGATCGGGCTGGGGCCGAACATCAACGGGTAGCGCTCGAAGTCCTCGATGCCCATGCCCCTCCTCCTGAGTTCACCTCAAATGCAATGTGCAATATATTGCGACATCGCGGTGGCGGCTGTCAAGTTCGCGAGCGTGCACTGGTGGTAGTTGCCCGAGCGTCGTGGCTACCGTGACTGCACGCTCGCGGCGAGCCCCCGCCGCGACCGTGCACTGGTGGTAGCTGCATGGGCACCACGACTACCACTACTGCACGCTCGCGGGCTCAGCCCGCCACCACCCGCAGCGTGGCCAGCGTGGGATCGGCGGCATAGGCGATCCGGACCCCGGCCGCCCGCGCATTGCTCAGCGCGTCGAGCACCGCGTCGGTGACCTCCTCTCCGGGGGCCAGGATCGGGATGCCCGGGGGATAGGGCGCGACGAGCTCGGCGCTGACCCGGCCGACGGCATCGCGCAGTGCGACGGTGTCGTGGCGGGCGAAGAACGCGGCGCGCGGTGGAATGGCGGTGAGCGGGGTGACCTGGTAGGCCGCCCCGGTGACGACCGGGCGCGGCGGTCCACGGCGGGCCGAGATCGACGCGACGAGCACATCGACCAGACGTCTCAACGACTCCGCGGTGTCGGCCAGCGACACCTGCGCGACGATCGTGTCCCGTTCGGCGGCCTCCACCGGCAGCCCCGCGGCGAGCAGGTCCCGCTCGACGGCGATGCCGTCGGCCCCGGTGCCAGGTAGCACCAGTGTCAGCTTCAGCGGGTCGACGCCGGGCCCGTCGAGTACCACCAGCCCCTCGACCGCCGCCAGCCGCTCCCGTGCCCACCGCACCGCCGAGATCGCCTCGCCCAGAAGCCTTTCCCCGTGGCGCTGCAGCAGGGACCGGGCAGCGTCGATGCTTGCCAGGATGGCCCCGGCCGGGCTGGTGGTGTGCGTGGCCTCCACACCGGCGTCCAGCCGCGCCGCATCGATCCGCTCACCCTGGGCCAGCAGCAGCGCGGCCTGGCTCCAGGCGGGCAGCGTCTTGTGGGCGCTCACGACCATCGCGTCGGCGCCGAGTTGCAGGGCGTGCCTCGGCAATTGGGGGTGAAAGCCGAAGTGTGCCGCCCATGCCGCGTCCACCACCAGCGGAACCCCGTGCGCGTGGGCGGTGTCGGCCAGCGCGGCGACGTCGCCGACCGTGCCGACATAGGACGGGTCGCCGACCAGCACGGCCGTCGCGCCGGGGTGGGTGCGCAACACGGCGTCCACGGACGCAGGCGTGATACCCAGCGGAAGACCGGTCGCGGTGTCCACCTCGGGGCGCACCCACAGCGGGGTCAGCCCGGCCAGCACCAGGCCCAGCAACATCGACCGATGCAGGGTGCGGCTGACCACCACCGAACCGCCGTCTGCACCCAGCGCCAGGGCCAGCGCCTGGTTGGCGTGCGTCGCCCCGCCGACCGAGAACCGGCACACGTCCGCACCCCACCACCGGGCCGCCCGCGCCTCGGCGTCGGCCAGCACCCCGGCGCTGAGCTTCATGGTGTCCAGGCCGGCGTAGAGCGGGACGTCCCCGGCGACCAGATCGCCGACCAGGTCGCGGCGCTGCTTGTGGCCGGGGATGGTGAACGGTGTCGGGGGGTTCTCCTGGAACCGCAGCCACGCGTCGAGCAGCGGCGCGTCCGACCGGAGGCCGCGCGGGTCAGAGGGCACGGCGCCACGTTAGTTCCGCGAACACCTGCCGGGACACACTTGCGATGACATTGTCGGGGTACCCGGGTCTACGTGAGTATGGACGCCATGGGTCTGCCCGTCTCGCCCCCGCTGGAGCCGATGCTGGCCAAGGCGCAGGCCAAGGTCCCCGACGACCCCGGGGTCTGGTCCTACGAACCGAAATGGGACGGCTTCCTTCACTGGACTTGTCAAGGTTGTTCAGGGGGCCGAAGGAAGGTTGTCTTGCGTAATCGCTAGTCAGGCCCGTGCGGTGCCCGCCGTGCCATTAGTCACCACATGGTGCCGTGCTGCGGCAACTACCAGTGCCTGTGGCGGCTCCGTCTGGTCGGTGTGCTTCTTCGGTTCAGCGGCCCGGTCCCATCGTGCCGTGACCCATGCCGGGACCCATCATTCCGTGACCCATGCCAGGTGGTCCCATCATCCCGCCGCCCATCATTCCGCTCATCATCGCCGGCATCCCTTCGACGACGAATCCGGTGACTTCGCGGGCGTGTTCGCGAATGGCGTTGGTCAGTTCTGGGTCGCTGGAGGTTTCGACCACCACCACGCCGCTGGCTGTGAGCGTGATCTGACGTTGATAATGGGCAGCGCGGCGGAACAGGGTGGGCAGGCTTGAGCTCATGCAGGTGACTTCACTGCCCTGATCGAGGTGGGTGTACATCGATGAGACGTGGGCCTGCAGTTCGGCGACGAGGTCGGCAGAGTCGGATTCGGTGGTGGTGCGCACACCTCCGGGAATCTCTTCGACGCTGCGTCGAAGCTCCCCATGCCGCATGAACATGTTCATGTAAGCGCGCATGTCCATACCCGTCGCGCCACCCATCCCGGGCTGGGCACGGCTGACCGGTATGTCGATCATGTTGCGCAAGACATACCCCAGGCCGAAGATGGCCCCACCGGTGGCGAGCATTCTCAGCGCCGCTCGCCTGCTCAATCCGTTCATTTCCGATGATCCCTTCGCGTGCTCGACATGTGCGGTGAGAATCGCGTTGTGGGCGAACGCGCGGTGCGAGTTGCGTCCGTCTTGGGGCTTTGGCGGCTCCGTGGCCGATGATGGCCGACTCGACGCGACAACGTGAAATTGCTGCCGTCGCAGCGTGAACCTGTGCTTGTGCGCTACGGCCGAGGTGTGGTTGGAGTGGTTGTCGGCGGCTGCGACTGGCCGGGCCCCCAGGGGCCAGAAGGCCCCATGTTCCCCGGTGGCCACGAGCCCTGCGGCCCCATCATGCCGGGTCCCATCATGCCGGGTCCCATCATGCCGGGCCCCATCATGCCGGGCGTTCCTTGACAATGCCCCCGATTGCCGCCGAAACCGTCGGTGGCCCTGCCGATGAAGAACCCGGAAAAGAACACCACCGCAACGATGAACACCGCAGCGGCGGCAATGCCACTCCACGCCAACGCGTGGTTCACCCCTCTGCGCTGTCCGGCGGCGGCGATTCGTTCGCTCGTTGATTCAGGTGTATCGGTCATGCTTCCAATCTCCTTCGCTGCATCCAATTTTGAGGTCCTCGGTCGACTGGCACCGCGCTCTCGGCCGACCCTGAGCCGTCGGCACTTGAGTCATCGCGGTTCCTGGTGTTCGCGCAGCAGCGTCATCCGCCGCAGATACTCATCCTCATCGATGTCGCCGCGCGCAAACCGTTGGGCCAGAGCATTTTCCGGCCGCGACCAGGTCCCTGAATCCGTGCGGTTGCGCTGTGCATCGCTACCGGCGAGATGCCGAACGGCCAGCACGACCGCGGTGATCAGGACGGCCGACAACAGCACCATCACCACGCCCATAAGGATCCAGCCGGCCCATCCCCAACCGCCCCACATGCAGTCGTCTGTGCCGTACATCATGGTGGTGAACCCCTTTCATCTGACTGGCCGGGAAATGTCTCACCTGACACCACGATGGACTGGCAGGGCGCTCTGACGGTAGGGCCGATGTGCCTCAACATGCCCGCAAGCCGTGCCGAACCAGAAAGTGCCTGTCTCCGGGGTTCGGCATTGGCTCGAGAATCATTTTCCCTGCCACCTCTCAGCGTGAACCCTATTCTCCAATACCCCTGCGGGTATATCAAGGACTCTTTTCGGGGCGGATCCAACACGGCTTGGCGATCCGTGCCGCTCCGGCGACCCGACCGCCCGCGGATATGCCCTTGACCGGCCCTGTGTGCGCGGTGTGGTGTGTGGGTTGACATGCGGCCTCAGCCCGGTTCGCTTTCCCTGCCACGGGCGTGTGCACTCACGGAGATTGTCGGACAACTTCCGCCGATCATGAGGGCGCCGCTGCTACGTGGGCCGTCGCTGGTTGGCCGGTCGGTGCAAGGGGCAGGGGCTTGGCGCGGCCGGCACGCACACCGTTGGCGATGACGACCACCTCGGCCAGCTCGTGGACCAGCACGACGGCGGCCAGACCGAGCACACCGAGCAGTGCCAGCGGTATCAACACGGTGATCAGCGCAAGTGACAGGCCGACGTTTTGCAGCATGATCCGTCGGGCGCGACGCGCGTGGCTGAACGCCTGCGGCAGGTGGCGCAGGTCTTCACCCATCAACGCCACGTCGGCGGTCTCGATGGCAACGTCAGTGCCCATCGCCCCCATCGCGATACCGAGGTCGGCGGTGGCCAGAGCGGGGGCGTCGTTGATCCCGTCGCCGACCATGGCTGTGTTGCGCTGAACACGCAGCTCTTCGATGAGCCGCGCCTTGTCCTCGGGACGTAGCTCGGCGTGCACGTCATCGATACCGACATCTTTGGCGAGCGCGGCGGCGGTGGTGCGATTGTCGCCGGTGAGCATCGCGATGTGGAAGCCGTCGCGGCGCAGCTGGGCGACGACCTCGGCCGCCTCGGGACGGAGTTCGTCGCGCACGGCGATCGCGCCGACTGTTTGGCCGTCGTTTTCGACGAGCACGGCGGTGGCGCCGGCCTGCTGCATCCGTACCACGGCATCCGCCAACGCGCCCGCATCGAGCCACCCGGGGCGGCCCAGGCGAATCGTGTCGCCGTCGCGGCGGCCGGTGAGCCCGGCGCCGGTCACCGCCTGCACGTCAGTAGCCGGGGTGACCTCGTCGACGGCGGCCAGGATCGCCGCGGCCAGCGGGTGTTCACTGCGCGCTTCCAGCGCTGCGGCCAGATCGAGCACCTGCTCGCGGGTAGCGCCGTGGGTGGTGGCCACCTCGATGACAGCGGGCCGGTTGGCGGTCAGGGTGCCGGTCTTGTCCAGGGCGACGCCGCGCACCGCGCCGAGCGCCTCCAACGCGGCGCCACCCTTGACCAGCGCACCGAGCTTGCTAGCCGCACCGATTGCGGCGACCACGGTCACGGGCACCGAGATCGCCAACGCGCACGGCGAGGCCGCGACCAGTACCACCAGGGCACGTTCGATCCACACGGCCGGGTCCGCGAGCAGGCTGCCGATCACTGCGATCAGGGCCGCGGCGATCATCACCGCGGGAACCAGCGGCTTGGCGATGCGGTCGGCCAATCGCTGAGAGGCGCCCTTTCGAGACTGTTCGGCCTCCACAATCTTCACGATGCGGGCCAGCGAGTTGTCCTCGGAGGTGGTGGTTACCTCGACCTCCAGCACGCCGGTGCCGTTGATCGAGCCGGCGAACACCTCGTGGCCCGGTTCGGCTTCCACGGGCACTGACTCACCAGTGATAGCCGAGACATCCAGCGCGGTGCGGCCGTTGCGGATGATGCCGTCGGTGGCGATCCGCTCGCCGGGCTTGACCAGCATTCGGTCGCCGACACGCAATTCACTTGAGGATACGACCATCTCGGTGTCGTCGCGCAGAACAGTGGCCTGGTCAGGCACCAGCGACAGCAGGGCGCGCAGTCCGCGACGGGTGCGGGCCAGCGAATACTCTTCCAAACCCTCGCTGATCGAGAACAGGAACGCCAGCATCGCGGCTTCGCCGACTTCGCCGAGGAGCACCGCGCCCACAGCGGCGATGGTCATCAACGTGCCCACCCCGATTCTGCCTTTGGCCAGACGCTTGAGCGTGGACGGCACAAAGGTATAGGCGCCGACAACCAAGGCGAGCGCTTCCAACGTGAGCACGACCGTCGGCGGCGCACCTGCCCCGCCAGCGATCAACCCGGCCAGCAGGAACACCCCCGCGACGGCCGCGAACTGCAGTTCCCGAACCTGCCACAGGGATTCGGCCTGCTTCTCGGCCTGCCCGCCGACATCGGCCTCGTTTCCGCCGCAACCGCAGGCGTCGCTCATCGCTTGGTCACCGCTTCTTTCTTCGTCGCATCGGCTCCGTAGACAGGGCATAGCACCACCTGGTTGCCGGTGGCGGCCAGCAGCGATTCCGCCGACGCGAGCAGATCGATCAGCTCTGGGCGATTCAGGGAGTAGAACATCTGCCGGCCTTCCGGTCGCCCGGTGACCAGGCCGCACTCGCGTAGGCAGGCCAGATGCGCCGAGACAGTCGACTGTGCAGTGCCCAGCACCCGGGTCAGATCCACCACCCGGGCCTCTCCTTCGGTGAGGCGCTGCAGGATCGCCAACCGGGTGGGATCCGACAGGCCGCGAAACAGCGCCGCCGCCGGCGCCAGATCCGCGGCCGATCGGGAAGAAGCTCTCCCCTTTATCATCGTCATTCAACGATGATAGTCACAAATACCTATCAATCGCCAGGGGTCGGTGGGCTCACTGGCGCCCGCTGATCAGACGCACAGCACTGCAGAGTCGCGGGCGCCGACGCGAAGTCGTCTTAGGCCTCCCTTGGGCCGAGGCCGGGGACGATGTCGTCCAGCCTGAAGACAACTGGCTGTTCGAGTTGGGCGTAGGTGCACGAGCGTGGATCGCGGTCGGGCCGCCAGCGGTTGAATTGGGCGGTGTGGCGGAACCGTTGCCCTTCCATGTGGTCGTAGCGGACCTCGACCACCCGCTCGGGTCGCAGCGGCACGAACGAGAGATCCTTGCCGGCGTTCCAGCGGGAGGTCTCGTTCTTGCGGGGGGGTGCGTTCACCCGCTTCGTGGGCGGCCCAATTCCACGGATGGTCATCGACTGCGGTTATCGACGGCTGCATTTCGGTGAACAGCTGTCGGCGCTTTGTCATCGGGAACGCGCCGATCACGCCGACCGAGGCAAGGGTGCCGTCGTCGGTGTAGAGCCCGAGCAGCAGGGAGCCGATCGCGTCCTGGCTGGACTTGTGCACCCGGTAACCGGCGACGACGCAGTCGGCGGTCCGCTGATGCTTGATCTTGAACATGACCCGCTTGTCGGGTTGATAGGTGACCGTCAAGGGCTTGGCGACGACGCCGTCGAGACCCGCCCCCTCGAACTCTTCGAACCACCGATGCGCCGTCGTGAGATCCGTCGTCGCTGGTGTGACGTGAACCGACGGTCCGGAGTCGGCCAACGCCGCGACGAGTGCTGCGCGTCGCTCGGCGAACGGTCTCTTGGTGTAGTCATCGTCGCCCAGGGCGAGTAGATCGAACGCTACGAAGGACGCAGGGGTCTGTTTGGCGAGCATTCGTACTCGCGAATCGGCAGGGTGGATACGTTGTTGAAGCGCCTCAAAGTCCAGGCCGTGGTCTGTTGCGATGATGATCTCACCGTCGATGACGCAGCGCTCGGGCAGCTCAGTGGTGATTGCTGCGACGAGTTCGGGGAAGTATCGGGTCAACGGTCGCTCGTGGCGGCTGCCCAGCTCGACCTCCTCGCCGTCACGAAAGCAGATTGAGCGGAAGCCATCCCACTTGGGTTCATAGGAGGCATCGGGAGGGATTGTCGGCACCGACTTGGCCAGCATCGGCGAGACCGGTGGCATGACGGGGAGCTTCATCGTCTCATTGTGGTCTCTGCTCGGCGAACGGGTTACCGCCGTGTGAAAGTCGTTGCTGCGCTTCGGATTGTCGGACGCGCAGATGTTTAATGCTCTCTTCGAGGGCGGCGACCTCGCCGAGCCATGCCCGATCCTTCGCCTCGACGAGGCGCTGTTCGGCGTTTTCAGTCATCTCGTTGATGCGGCCCAGCTGGGCGGGGTCGACGCGCAGGAACCGGCATCGCGTGCACGCGTGCTCATGAACGCAGGGCGTGCCATAAGGGCGGTGACACTCGCCGAGGGCGACGCGGCGTAACAGAAAGTGTTCTTCAAAATCGGCCCACTCGTCGTCGTCGGCGACTGTCGCCTCCTCGAAAGGCCGCAGTTGGCGACGACGTTCGATGAACGCCTGGTGGGCTGTGACGATGTGCTCAGGGAACACCGCCGTGTAGCCGCGGGTGGTGTCGAGGTTGAGGTGGCCGAGCAACGCTGCGGCGATGTGCAGCGGCAGGCCGTTGTTTACCGCGTCGGTGGCGAACAGGCGACGGAAGTCGTGCGGAGTGAAGTGCACTGGCCGACCGGCATCGGTGAGCCCGGCGATCGTGGCGAGGTGGACCAGAATCTGGCGCACGTAGTGCCGTCCCAGCACTTCGTGACGGGTACCCAGAGGGCGTGCGAACAGGTGCGGGAACGGTTCGCTGTGGACCTTGTCGTTGGTGTCGTAGGCGATCGACAGCGGCACGTGATCCTTGCCGGCCTTGGCGCGGCGCAAAACCTCCAACAGCACTCCGACCAGTTCCGGAGTCATCGGGATCAGCCGCTCGCAATCGGTCTTGGACGGCACGATGTGGAGCAACGGCACCAGCGTGGCCGTTGTGGAGGCGGTGTAGTGCCGCAGCGATAATTGGGTCAGTTCAAGAAGTTCCTCGATGCGAATGCCGGTGTGACGCAGTGTCTCCACGAGCGCCCACCCCCAGAAGCCCTCCTCTTCGAGCGCGGTTACGTCGATGCGCTCGGCACTGCCTCGGATCCATCCCGGCCGCTGCTGTCCGGGTGCCAGGTGCGCCCAAATCCGGGCGCGGGCGTCGCCGTCGCGCCGCAGAGGTGGGCAGTGCCGAAGGAAAGTGAAGCCGTCGACGACGAATTCCTGGTCGTGCGTGCAGGTCAAGGCACGCTGCAGAAGCGTTGCGGTGCGGTCCTTATGCGCTGTAGCCGCAGCCAGGAGTGCCGGCAGCAGCGGGGTAAGCATGCGGGTGCGATCCTGCATGGAGGCCTTCTGGCGGCGTTTCTGCTTGGCCGCCGCGCGACTGAGCGCCCGCGGTACTGGGCACGGCGCGACCCAGACACCCCAGCGGACGGGGTCGTCGTGCGACCACTCGGCCAGGTCGCGGTACATGCCGCGGATGGCGAACAGGATCGAGTGCACTTCGCGTCGCGGGCGGCCGTCGAGGGTCATCGCCAACCGTTCCCGCCACGCCGTCACCACCTCGGCCGAGATCGCCAGGTCCTTTTGGTCCGGATTGATCTGCAGGATCTCCCACCAGAACAATCGGGCCAGGCGGTAGGCAAGTCCCTCCAGCGAGCTGTAGTCCATGTTGGGCTGTAGCTCCTCGAGGTAGCCCACGAGGAGGTCGCGCACTCCTGAGGCGGGGATGCCGTACCGATCCACTAGCGTCGCAGCGCTGTGTTGGCGTGTGTTGCCTCGCGCCGACCACGTCGCCCGCAGCGTAGGCGCCTCCTCGGCCAAGGGGCCCAGGGCGACCAGCAGCTCCCAGATGAGGTGTTCGCGGCGCTGTCGCCCCGAGGTGCGCACCACGTCCGCGTAGAACAGCAAATCGTCGCCGCACAGTTGCCCGATGTTCTTCCCGGTGCGGATCATCACCCGCGCCAACGCCTTTTCGGCGTCGGCCTGGTACTTGGGCACCGCGTCCCGGTAGGCGGGCAGCGTACGCAACCGTTCCAAGTCCGGCCCGCCATTGCTGTCGAGGAACCTGCCGAGGGCTACCCGCTGCTTAGAATCCAACAGCCAACTGTAAGACGGCCGCAGTGCGCGCACGCGCAGTAGCGCATTGAGGGCCTTGAGCGTGGGTGACCAGTGTTCGTAGTGCGGCAACGCATCATGCTCGAACCACGTGCGCGGAGCGGCGTCGTAACCGCTGGCCAGCCACCGCTCCTCCCACGTCTGCCCTGAATATTGAGCCAGGACACCCAGCAGGGCATGCGTTCCCCGAATCATCGGCTGAAGCTGCTGGGGTGGCAGCGTCCGGTGGTGCTTGGTTACGACGTCGCACAACTCGGTGATGGTGAGATGCTGCATCGCCGCACCGCGGGCGCCCTCTGGCGGTGGTGGGGGCGCGTGGTTGGCGTCATACCCCCACAGCGGGCGTACCAGGCCGGCGGGGCCGAACCGGCTGTCTGCTGGGATCGCTTGCAGATGCGGTGAATCGGGCCGTGACAGCAGCTGGACCTGTGGGCTCATCGCCCGCCGCGTCGCGGCGGCCTGCCGGCGTTGCGGTGACCGGGTGTCCTCAGCGCTCAATTCGGCAGCCCCAACAGTTCTCGGACCGCCGCGGCGTCGTAGGCAGGTTCGATCGTCGATGCTTCGATCTTCGGTCGGGCGTGATGCTCAAGGACCTTGCCGATCAGATCTTCCAGGCGAGGCTGGGTGTAGATCTGAGTGGTCGTCACGCTGGCATGCCGCAAGACGGTCTGCACGTCGACCAGCGTGAACGCGGGGTCGGCCAGCATCCGCGCGGCGGCGGTGTGGCGGAAGTCGTGCAACGACCAGTTCGCGCCCAAGCTGGCGTTGGCGCGGCGCAGCACCGCGCGCATTGCGTGGTAGTTCAGCGGTGCCGGCTGAGAGCGTCGGGTCCACCACACCGGACCACCCGGCTCGATCGGCGGGCGTTGGGCCAAATACAGCGCCAGCCATACGAATGAGTCCACTGAGGCCGGAACGGTCTCCCGCATGCGGCTGCCCTTGCTAGTGACCGTGATTGTGTAGCGGCCGGCATCCAGATCACCGTGACGCAAACCGAGCAGCTCCGATGCCCGCACACCCGAGGACAGATAGAAACTCACCAACGCTCGATCGCGGTGGCTGCGCAACGCGTTGAACAGCGCTCCGGCGGCGTCATCGGGGATCGCCCGCCACACCGGCCGTGGGGTCTTCTGCCGGTAGTTGGCGCGCCGAAAGATAGCGAAGTCTTCCATCGGATTATGGTGCGCATGCGGACGGCCGCCGTGCCTAGCACGTTGTGCAGGAACGGGATTCACCAGCGGACCCAGATCGGCGGCACAAGCGTGTTCATAAAACCCGAACAAGACTGACAGCTGATGGTTGATGGTGCGCGGGGCGTACTTGCCGGACAACTCCGCCTTGCCGGTCACTGCGTTCACCGACCCCGGTGGCGGCCCATCCGGTCGTCGGCGAAGACGTTGCGGATTGGGCGCCGCCCGCAGATACTCGACGAACGCGCGGACGTCTACGCGCTCTGCTCGCTCCCAACTGATCAGGCGGTCATGCAGGAATCGGAACCACCGCAGAAGGTCGAACGCGTAACTTCGAACTGTGAGTGGACTGCAATCAGACGCCGCCAGTTCGCGAAGGTACGACGTCGCCCCGGGATGCTCGGCATCGGGGAAGATCACCCGCCACGGCAACCCGCTCGGCGCCGACTCCACCCGACCCACCTCGCCCATAGCCGGATCCTCCGCCCGCCGCAGCCACTCCATCGGAAGGCTCGCCGAAGTTCAGTCAACTAGACGGGCGCTGGTGTTCCGCGACGGCGACGACGTCGCGCTGATCTCCCGCAGCGGCAAGGACCTGGCCCGCTACTTCCCCGAGGTGCTCGACGCGGTCCGCGACGAGCTGGTGCCGCGCTGCGTCCTCGACGGCGAGATCGTCGTGCCCCGGGAGATTGGCTCCCGCACCCGGCTGGACTGGGAGTCGCTGAGCCAGCGCATCCACCCCGCGCAATCCCGCATCAAGATGCTGTCCGAACAGACCCCCGCGCATTTCATCGGTTTCGATGCGCTGGCCGTCGGGGACACCTCGCTGATGAAGGAGCCGTTCCGCACCCGCCGCGACGCGCTGCTCGACGCCGTGCACCAGAAACAGTGGTGCCACGTCACCCGCACCACCGAGGACCCCGCCCTCGGCACCCAGTGGCTCGACGAATTCGAGGGCGCCGGCCTCGACGGCGTGATCGCCAAGCGCCTCGACGGCTCCTACCTGCCCGGCAAGCGGGAGATGGTCAAAATCAAGCACGCCCGCGACGCCGACTGCGTGGCCATCGGCTACCGCATCCACAAGAGCGGTGAGGGCATCGGCTCGATCCTGCTCGGCCTGTACCGCGACGACGGGGAGCTGCAGATGGTCGGCGGCGCGGCGTCGTTCACCGCCAAGGCCCGGCTGAAGCTCCTCGACGACCTGGAACCACTGCGCATCGGCGGCGACCTGCGCGAGGGCGAGCCGAGCCGATGGAACTCCGCGGCCGACAAACGCTGGATCCCCGTACGCCCGGAACGCGTGTGCGAAGTGGCCTACGACCAGATGGAAGGCAACATGGGCGCGCAGCGCTTCCGCCATGCGGTGAAGTTCCTGCGCTGGCGCCCGGACCGGGAGCCGGCCAGCTGCACCTTCGACCAGCTCGACGTTCCGCTGAACTACGACCTCTACGACGTCTTGGAGTCATAAGTGGCCAGTCCCGCAACCGAAATCGACGTCGACGGGGTCAAGGTCCGGTTGACCAACCCGGACAAACCGTTCTTCCCGAAGTTGGGCAAGGACGGGACGAAGGGCAAGCTGTTCGACTACTACCTGTCGGTGGCCGACCGGATGGTGCCGCTGCTGCGGGACCGGCCGGTGCACCTGCAGCGGTTCCCCGACGGCGTCGACGGCGAGGAGATCTACCAGAAGCGGGTGCCGCAGAAGCACCCGGACTATCTCGAAACCTGTACCGTCACCTTCCCGTCCGGCCGCACCGCCGACGCGCTGAAGATCACGCACCCGGCGGCCATCGCGTGGGCGGCGCAGATGGGCACCGTGACGCTGCACCCGTGGCAGGTGCGTTGCCCGGACACCGAGCACCCCGACGAGCTGCGCATCGACCTGGACCCGCAGCCGGGCACCGGGTTCGCCGAGGCCCGCACCGTGGCCGTCGACGTGCTCGAACCGCTGCTCGACGAACTCGGCCTCGTCGGCTACCCGAAGACCTCCGGTGGGCGCGGCGTGCACGTGTTCCTGCGGATCAGGACCGACTGGGATTTCATCGCGGTGCGCCGGGCCGGGATCGCGCTGGCCCGCGAGGTCGAGCGCCGCGCCCCGGACTCGGTGACGACGTCGTGGTGGAAGGAGGAACGCGGGCAACGGCTGTTCATCGACTACAACCAGAACGCCCGCGACCGCACCTTCGCCTCGGCGTATTCGGCGCGCAGGACCCCGATCGCGACGGTGTCGACGCCGCTGACGTGGACGGAGCTGCGCGACGCCGATCCCGACGACTACACGATCCGCACGGTGCCGGATTTCCTTGCCGGGCGCCCGGATCCGTGGGCGGACATCGACGAGAAGGCGCAGTCGATCGAAAAACTGCTCGAGATGGCCAAGGCCGACGAGGATCGCGGGCTGGGGGATCTGCCGTACCCGCCGAACTACCCGAAGATGCCCGGGGAACCACCGCGCGTGCAGCCGAGCAAGAAAGTGGCTGCGCACTGGGACGAGCAGGGCAACCGCATCCCGGACCAGTGACACCAGTGACTAGGACGGTTTCATCAACGCGTAGTAGGCGTACCTGGTGTCGAGCCGGTTCTGCGGCACCAACGCGATCAACCTCGGGGTGAGCCCGCACTGCTCGGCCCGCAGCCAGACGTCGTCGATCGCGAACGTCGTCGTGCCCGCCACATTGCGGCGGTAGTCGCGCCGCGGCCGGCCCCGCGTGCTCAGATCGGCCGTGTGGTATTCGACCTGGATCATCACCAGCCCGCCGGGGGCCAGCACCCGCTCGGCGGTGCGCACGATCTGCATCGCCGCGTCCGGGCCCGACGTCAGCTCGATGACATGGAGGCACAGGAAGGTGTCGCACGCGCCGTCCAGGCCCGCGGCCGGGTCGGCCAGGTCGATCACGCGCGTCTCGACCGGGGTGCCGCAGACGGCACCGACCTGCGCGGCGCACTCGGTCAGGCTCGCCGCCGACACATCGGGCGCCGATGAACCTGCTGGCTCCCGGAGCGAACGCCACTGCATGAGCTCGGCCGCCGCAGCCCCACTTCCACCACCACCCCGGGTCCGCCGGTGCGGCCGAGGCCGCGGGCGAACGTCCGGTAGAGCTCCAGGTGTTCCCGGCCGACCTCGTGCAGCGATGACGATCCGGCGGTGGCACGCAGGTATCCCTCCCGCCACGGCACGAAAGGTGAGTAGTGCGGTACTCACGTGCCGGACCGCGTCGTGGCGGAGGCTGGCGGTGACACACGGGAGGCAGAGATGCTCGAGTACCACGGCAACGCCGTCACCGCCACCGAGTTCCTCAACGCGCTCAGCGGCGCCGTGTTCCCGGATCCGCAGCTCGCCGATGCCCAGCAGAGAGCCCTCGACAGCGCCGGACAGCAGCCGGGTTCGGTGCTCATCGGTGCCTTCTACGGTCACCTGTTCGGCCACGCCGGCTCGGACGGTGCCGAGCTCGACCTCCTCGAACGCGCGGCGGCACTGTGGTCCCGCGGTTCGGAGCTGTACACGGAACTGGCCACCGTCCGCGCGGATCTCGAACACGCAATGGAGAACCCGACCGCTCCCGGCGCCACTGACAGTTTCAACAACGCAGCGTTGCGGGCGCAGACGTTCGGCTATGCACTCAACGCCCTACGCCCCGAGATCGATGCACTGCGGGCCGATGTCGTCGCGTTCCCCCATCTGCCACCGCACCCTCGACAGGGGGATCTGCCCACGAGCCAGTGGGATTGGGGCAACCTGATCCACGGCCGGCGCACCGAAGCGCTGATCCACACGTTCCTGTCGACCGCCGCGACCCACGAACAACGCGCGTTCGCGGCCGGCGCGGCCGCGGCCTACGGTGCCAACGCCCGCGGCTCGGCATACCTCGGCCAGGTGGTGGGTGGTCCGCGCCGAAGCCACCGCCATCGAGACCGGCTGGGGCGTAACAGTATCGGCGCGTGGCTGGCCGCGAATCATCCCAGCGCACGTCCGCTGCCGGTGTATGTCGGCGCACTTCCCGGGGCGCTGTCAGCGGACCTCGAGCAATTCGTGACCGATGCGCTGACCGCAACTTTCGACACCACCGCGACAGTGTCGACCCCCGACCTCGCCGCCGGGTACACCAGGATGCTGCAACACCTTTCACTGCTATCGCGGTTCAACCGTCCAGCCCTGCCGTCGCTGCCGAGCGGGCAGTGGGCGATGCAGGTCCTGTCCGATCCCAACAGCCCCGTCACGTCGCTGCGGCCCCAGGACACCGACATCGTCGGCCAGGACGGCGGCGGCGTCGCGGTCCAGTACGGATCGGACCCGACACCCGGATCTCAGCAACCAGGCAAGAGCAACTCCACCGACGCGAACACCGTGTGCGGCATCATCGTGGCGATCCTCATCCTCATCGACCTGATCCAGGCGTTCATCCAGTGCATCGTGCAGTGGGCCAACGACGAGACGTGCACCTTCTGGCAGAACATGATCCTGGAGAAGCTCTGGGAGAAGGACCCACCGGATCCGACCGATCCGGGCAACCCCCAGAGCACGAGCGTCACCGCGCAGGAGCTGACGGCCATCGCCGCGAATCCCGAGACCGCACAGTTCGTCTGGCTCCTCTTCGACATCCACAACATGGCGTGGGAGGCGATGGACCGGGCATACAACTTCCTGGCCTCGACGGGTCTGATCATGCCCGACGGGCTGCTGGGCACCCCGCTGTACCACCAGTTCACCGCGCTGCCGCCATACCGTGAGCAGTGGCCCCGCCGGCCGGAGCCCACACCGGTGGCCACCTATCACCTGCCGCCCACCTCCCCGATCGAGTACCCCGCACGTCAGCCGTCGCTCTTCGGCGCGGGCTCGGCGCCGGACGTCTTCGTCGGCGAGGCGACGGCCACGGCGCTGACCCTCTGGGCGCAGAACGCCGCCGGGCAGACTTCGGGAACCAATCTTGATCTGGACGCCGATCGCGGGGTCGGTCACCCGTGCTGGACCTGCCGCGGCTCGATCGACGACGACCCTGTGGACGTCGAGATACTCACCTACGAGGAGCAGAGATGAACGGCGACGGGAAACCTCACCACGGTGAAGGCGAAGAAGAACAAGTCGACACCCGTCCATACCTCTGCATTCCCTACTGGACGAAGCCGTTGTCGGCCGGCGGTCACTGGGACACCGGTCAGCACCGGCCGCTACCGGGCAAGGTGGTGTACTACCTGTGCGAATCGCTGCAGGCCAGCGCCTACACCCCCGGTGAGGAACTGAATGTCACAGTGGCGGTGCGGAACTCCGGCAAGGGCAGCAGCGCCGCCATCGCAACCGTGGTCGTCTACTGGGCCGATCCGACCGCGGGGTTCGCCAAGCTGAACTTCTTCGCCGCCGCGACGGTGGCGGTACCGCCGGACCCGATCAGCGGCAAGACCGTCACCACCCCGACGATGACGGCGAAGATCCCCGCTGATGCGCCCGACCACATCTGCCTGCTCGCCATCGTCTCGCACCCCCAGGACAAGGCAGGCACCGCCTACGACCCCGTCGGCGATCGGCACTGGGCCCAGCGCAATCTGACCTCGGTGGCTGTCGCGTCGGGCACCCCGGCAATCGTTCCGTTCAAGCTGGGGAACCCCTTCGCGCGGGACGCTGAACTGGACATCGTGCTGGCGGGCGCGGACCGCACCCGAGCCGCGGTCGTGGCGAGCTCGCTGGGACTGGAGCCCGCCGCGGTGCGGCCGACGCTGCGGCTGCTGGACGAAGGCGGTGCGGAACTCGCGGGGCCGGGGGAGTCGATCCGGCACCGGTTCGGCGTCGGCGCGCACGGTCAGGTGGCCCTGCAGGTGCTGATCGACGTCGACGAGCCGATCGGCGACGGCACCGCGGGCACGGTCGAGATCCTGCTCGTCGATCCCACGGCAGGCCAGGAGGAGCTGCGGATCGTCGGGGCCCTCGGCATCGCTCTGCTCCCGGGCGGATGACCGCCGGTCCCGCTCGGTACGCCCTGGGGAGCTGACCCCGGCGAACCGACGGCGCCGTACGCCCGCGCCCTGGCCCCGGTTACCCTGCTGGCAACGACATCGACGCCGCCGCCGACCGGGAAACGAGGAGTAGATGGCCTTCCGCAGGTTGCTCGCCGCCCTGGCGATCGTCGGGATGCTGGCCAGCGGCGTGGGGATCGCGTCCTTCGTGTTCTTCAACCGGTCCGATGATCAACCGCTGCCGGCCGCCCCGCGCACCACGCTGGCCCCGCCGCCGCCGTCGGTGCCCACCGCCGCCGAGTTCCAGGTCGCGGTGATCGTCACCGACCAGGTCTGCGACCCGGCCGGCCAGTGCGCCTACACGTATACGATCCAGCCCAAATATGTTGGACTGCACCCTTTCCCGGAAACACCGTTCACGGTCGAATACGAGGTGGTGGGCGGGCACGCACCCCAGCCCGGGTCGTTCTCGGTGACCGGGGACCAGGCTCAGATCCTCAAGGACGTCACCGTCGAAGGTCCGCCGGGAGCGGTGTTGAGCGCCAACGTCCTTCGGGTCGTCGGGTAGGGCGCGGCGATGACGGCCCCCTCGGAACGCAGCCGCTGGATCCGCAACTTCCACCCCGCGCCGGCCGCGCGGCTGCGGCTGGTGTGCTTCCCGCACGCCGGCGGCTCGGCCAGCTACTACTTCCCGCTGGCCGCGGCGCTGTCGCCGGAGTTCGACGTCCACGCCGTGCAATACCCCGGCCGGCAGGACCGCTACAGCGAGCCGTTCGTGGAGTCCATCGACGATCTGGCCGACCACATCTTCGCCGCGCTGGAACCCCTGCTCGCCGCGCCGGTCGCGCTGTTCGGGCACAGCATGGGCGCGGTGCTGGCCTTCGAGGTCGCCCGCCGGATCGAGACGCTGGCCGGGCGCAGGCCCGAGGTGGTGTTCGCCTCGGGGTCGCGGGCCCCGAGCCGCTACGGCGACGAGACCGAACCCAAGGACGATGCGGCGCTGGTGCGGGTGATGCGCGAACTCGGCGGCACCGACCCCCGCGTGCTGGACAACCCGGACCTGCTTGCCACGTTCCTGCCCGCGTTCCGCAACGACTACCGGGCGCTGCAGGCCTATCACCGCGCACCCCAGGTCGGCATCGGCGCCCCGATCGTGGTGATGACCGCCATCGACGACGCCAAGACCAGCCTGGCCGACGCCCGCGCCTGGCATGAGCACACCGCCGGCGGCGGACAGGTGCACACCTTCGAGGGCGGGCACTTCTACCTGGAGCGCCAGCCGCAGCGTGTCATCGAGGTGATCACCGCGACGCTGCGGGATCTGGCGTAGCCGCGGGACCGTCGGTGCGGCGGGTGGCCAGTACCGACCCGGCCAGGATCAGCGCCAGGCCGGCCACCTTACCCACCGTCAGCGCCTCGTCGAGCACGATCACCCCGGCGGCCAGCGCCACCGCCGGGTTGACGTAGGTGAACACCAGCGCGCGGGCCGCGCCGACCTCACGGATCAGCGCGAAGAACACGATGAAGGCCAGCGCCGTGCAGATCACCGCCAGCATCGCCAGCGCCACCAGGACCCGAGCCGAGGGCACCGCCGCCGGCCACGTCGCGGCCGCGGGTCCGGCGTAGATCAGCGCGGCCAGGCCCAGGCACGCCGCCGTCATCGGCAGGGTCGGTACGTCGGCCAGGAAGCGGGCGGCGATCAACGGCGCGATCGCGTAGCACAGCGCCACCAGCAGCACCTCGGTGACCGGCCATGCGCTGCCGCCGGCCAGTTCCGGTCCCGCCAGCAGCGCGACCCCGCCCAGCCCGACGGCCAGGCCGGCCATCCGGGTGGGGGTCAGCCGGTGCTCACCGCCGGTGAGCCGCTCCAGCAGCGCCGCCACGATCGGGGCGGCCGCGATGAGCAGGCCGGTCAGCGAGCTGGACAGGTGCCGCTCGGCGTCGGACAGCAGCAGCCAGGCCGCGATGATCTCGAAGAACGCGAACGCCGCGACCGGCTTCCAGTGCGCCAGCACCGGGGCCCAGGCGGCGCGGTTCAACGCCAGCGGGATCAGCACCAGCGCACCCACCGCGGTGCGCGCCAGCACCAGCACCGGCACCGAAACCCCTTCCACCGCAATCTTTATCAGCAGATAGGGGATACCCCAGATGATGCTCATCGCGGCGAACAGCATCCAACCGCGAAGGCTCATGGGTCCATCTAACCGGGCCGGAGTTACCCGGCGGGGACCACCCCGCGCGGGAGGATCAGCGGCAGGTCGTTGTAGGTGACGATGCCGGGCGCGGCGGCGACGACGGCCGGGATCGCGTTGAGCGGCGGCGTGGCGGTCATGACGTGCCCGAGCACCATGAACTCCTCGAGCGTGGTGGCCTCGAAGTCCGGCGGCGGCAGGAAGCCCACTTTCATCGTCACCGTGGGCCGGCCCGCCACCTCGATCACCCAGCCGTCCTGGTCGATCTGCCAATCCGGTTGCAGCGCCTGGCCTTTGCGCCACCGGACGTTGATCTCCACCCGGGTCTGGCCGCCGACGACGCCCTTCCAGCTGGCGTACACCCCGGCCACGCAGCCCGCCGGGATGGTCCACGAGCCCAGGTCGAGATCCTCGGTGGTCTGCGCGTATTCGGCGTCGCAGCGGACCTCGTCGAGTTCGATGCCGAGCGCGTCGGCGACCATCCGGACCGCCTCGCCGAACACCCCGGTGCCGTGCGCGGTCATCGCCTGCAGGTCGGGGTGGTCGATGGGCTGGCCGAAGCCGACGGGCTTCTCGGTGGCGGGAGAGTCGTAGAACGTGGTGTCGGCGGCCTCGTTGACGGTGATCTTGTCGACGCGGTCGCAGATCCCCGCGGCCACCACCGACAGCTGGTTGACGTAGCCCGGGCTGATGCCGGAGCCGAACATCGTCGACCCGCCGCGCGCGCAGGCGTCGGCGATCCTGGCGCGGCCCGCGCCCTGGTTGTGGCCGGTGATGAAGGACGCCGTCGCCACGACGTTGACGCCGGCCTCCAGGATCCGCACCAGCTCGTCGACGTCGATCCACATCGGGTTGTAGACCACCACGTCGGGTTCGAGCGCCAGCAGCGCGTCGACGTCGTCGGTGGCCGTCACGCCCAGCGGCGCGATCCCGGCCAGCTCGCCGACGTCGCGGCCCACCTTCTCCGGCGACCATGCGTAGCAGCCGACCAACTCCAGCGTCGGATTCTTCGCTATCGCGGCGACCGAGCTCTTCCCGACATTGCCCGTCGTCCACTGGACGACCCGATACGACCCGTTGCTGTGCACTCGCTCAGCATAGGGTCCGGCATCAGCGAGCCGACGGGTTTCGGGTCAATTGGAGCCGGGCGTGAGCACCGCCTTGCCGGTGCGGTTCACCCCGGTGCTGTCGATCCACACCAGGTCGATCACGTCGCCGGGATAGTGCCGGTCCAGGACCGAGGTCAGCGTGTTGGTCGAGGTCAGCGTGGTGCCGTTGAGCGCGACCAACAGGTCGCCTGCGCGCAGCCCGGCCTGATCGGCGGGACCGCCCACCATCACCTCGTGGATCACCACGCCGGGTTCGTCGCGCGGCGTGGTGCGCACCCCGACACCGAGCAGCGTCGGCGGGCCGATGTGCACGGTGTCCGACGGGATGCCGGCCCGGATCTGGCCCGCCACGCCCATCGCGTCGTTGATCGGGATGGCGAATCCCTTGCCGCCGGGGCCCATCCGGAAGTTGACCGACGCGGCCGTCGTGATGCCGACGACCTGGCCGGCGGAGTTGACCACGGGTCCGCCGGAATCCCCGGCCCGCACCGGAGCGGCGAACTCCATCAGGCCGGTGAGTTCGTCCTTCGTGCCGGTCAGGGCATCCTCGGCGGTCACGGTCCGGCCGAACCCGGTCACGGTGCCGACCTCCCGGGTCAGCGGGCGGTCGCTGCCCATCGCGTTGCCCAGCGCGACGACGGGTTCGCCCGGGGTCAGCGCGGACGAGTCGCCGATGGCCGCCGCCGGCAGACCGTTGGCCCCGATCAGCTGGATGACCGCGATGTCACGGCCCCGGTCGTAGCCCACCATGTGCGCCGGGTACGACCGGCCGGCCACGGTCCCGGTGATGCGATCGGCGCCCTGCACGACGTGGAAGTTGGTCAGCACCTGCCCGGCCGGATCCACCACCACACCGGTGCCGAGCCCGACGACGCCCTGGTAGTCCACCTCGGTGTCGATGCGCACCACCGCGGGTTCCACCTGGGCGGCCGCGGCCACCGGATCCGCCGGAGCGGCCTGCGCGGGCAGCGTCGCGGTCGCCAGGGCGAGGACCGCGGCCAGCGCGATCAGGAGGAGTCGGACCGAGCGAATCAGGCTCATACCCATCAATAGTGGCCGCGCGCTGGGCTGCTGTCGACGTGACGCGAGCCCGTCACCGCCGGTTCAATCCTCGACGGCGACGCCGCCGCGGGTTCGTCTGCGCCGTCCCGGCGTGGTTCCCTTGCCGGTCGGACGGCGATTCCGCAGTTTCCCGGCGGACTCGTCGGTGTCCCCCGGTTCGGACTCGGACACCTCAGGGGGCTCGTCGACCCCGGAAGTCCCGGAAGTCCCGGAAGTCCCGGAAGTCCCGGAAATCTCAACTTCCTCGGTGGCGTCGGCAACCTCAGTAGCCTCGGTGGCTTCCACGGTGTCGGCCTCGCCGACGGTGTCGGCGTCCTCCGGTTGCTCGGCGGCCGCCCCGGACTCCTGGGCGGCCTCCTCGGTTGCGCTCGCGCGTCCTCGAACCTTGCGTTGCTTGACCTTCACCGGTTTGGGTGGCGGGGGCGGCAGCTCGGCGAGGAAGGCGAGGTAGAAGGTCAGCGCCGCGAGCACCGCGACGGCTGCCGCCGCGCCGTAGATCCCGAACAGCCACTGACCCACGCTGTCCAGCGACAGCCAGATCTCGCTGACGGCGCAGCCGATGATCAGCACCGCGGCCAGCACGTGCAGCGCGATCGCGGTGATGCGCAGCCTCAGCGCCAGCGCGGGGGTGCCGTACTCCGGCTTACGGGTGCGCAGCCAGGTGAACACCACCGGCAGCGCGGCCAGCCCGATCACCGCCCCGCAGACGATCCGCAGGACGGTGCCCAGCGTCGGCGAGGTCTGGCCCAGCAGCTCGGGTGTGCGTGGCAGGACGAAGAAGAAGTAGAGCACCGCGGCCGCGATGGTGAACGATGCGTGCCAGATCACCGCGACGGTGCGGCCCATTACCCTCCTCGATCGGTGGTCCGGGGTGCGACCAGGCCGGTCGCACCCCGGACTGAGTGCGGAGGATGCGGGATTTGAACCCGCGAGGGCTATTAACCCAACCCGCGTTCCAGGCGAGCGCCATAGGCCACTAGGCGAATCCTCCGTCGGCCATGGTAACCGACAGGAGGTGAGGGCCCGAATCCGTTCCGAAGGCCGCTCCGCGGCGGGGCGGGTCGGGCGCGGGTATTACACTCGCCGTGGACCCCGCGCGGCGTCTATCCTGTGAACTCCCCCAGGGCCGGAAGGCAGCAAGGGTCAATGGGCTCTGGCGGGTGCGCGGGGTCCCCTTACGTTCACAGAACTCCACGACGGTGAAAGGCGCGCGGTGTCGTTTCAGTCGCTGGGCCGTGACGAGCTGCTGGCGCAGCACCACCTGCAGCAGCGCAACTATGCCGAGCTGCGCGCGCTGGGCCTCGAGCTGGATCTGACCCGCGGCAAACCGTCGCCGGCGCAGCTCGACCTGTCCAACGAGCTGCTCAGCCTGCCCGGTGAGGACTTCCGCGACGGCGACGGCACCGACACCCGCAACTACGGCGGGCTGCACGGGCTACCCGAACTGCGGGCCATCTTCGGCGAGCTGCTCGGCATCCCGGTGCCCAACCTCATCGCGGGCAACAATGCCAGCCTGGAGTTCATGCACGACGTCGTCGTGTACTCGCTGCTGCACGGCGGCGTCGACTCGCCCCGGCCCTGGATCGAGGACCTGCGCAACGGGCCCGGGGTGAAGTTCCTGTGCCCGGCGCCGGGCTACGATCGCCACTTCGCGATCACCGAGAACCTGGGCATCGAGATGATCCCGGTGCCCATGCGCGAGGACGGCCCGGACGTCGACCTGATCGAGGAGCTCGTCGCCGCCGACCCGGCGATCAAGGGCATGTGGTGCGTGCCGGTGTACTCCAACCCCACCGGGGTCACCTACTCCTGGGACGTGGTCCGGCGACTGGTCCAGATGGAAACTGCCGCAACCGATTTCCGCCTGATGTGGGACAACGCCTACGCGGTGCACACCCTCACCCACGAGTTCGTGCGCCAGGTCGACGTGCTGGGGCTGGCCGAGGCGGCCAACCATCCCAACCGGCCACTGGTGTTCGCGTCCACCTCGAAGATCACCTTCGCCGGGGCCGGGGTCAGCTTCTTCGGCGGATCATTGGGCAACATCGCCTGGTACCTGCAGCACGCGGCCAAGAAGTCGATCGGGCCCGACAAGGTGAACCAGCTGCGGCACCTGCGGTTCCTGGGCGACGCCGACGGCGTCCGGCTGCACATGCAGCGTCATCAGCAGCTGCTGGCCCCGAAGTTCGCGCTGGTGCTGCAGATCCTCGAGGGCCGGCTGGGCGAGTCGAAGATCGCCTCCTGGACCGACCCCAAGGGTGGTTACTTCATCAGCCTCGACGTGCTGCCGGGCACCGCCAAACGCACCGTGGCGCTGGCCAAGGACGCCGGGATCGCGGTGACGGCGGCGGGGTCGTCGTTCCCGTACCGAAAAGACCCGGAGGACAAGAACATCCGCATCGCGCCGACGTTCCCCGGCACCGAGGACCTGGAGGTGGCCATCGACGGGCTGGCGACCTGCGCGCTGCTCTCGGCCACCGAGGCGCTGCTCGAACACTGAGCAAAGGGCCTTTCAGCCCTGGTCGGCCCCGCCGGCACCGCATAGTGTCGGGCCGTGCTAGATCCCGCCCTCGCGCCCTGGCAGGTCAGCGACACCGACTGTCCCGGTCCGTCGCCGACCGCGCCGCTGGCCGAATTCCTGGTGCGCTACGCGATCCTGGCGCCCTCCGGGCACAACACCCAGCCGTGGCTGTTCCGCATCGTCGACGAGCACGGTGTCGAGGTGGTCGCCGACCGCTCGCGTGCGCTGCCGGTCGTCGACCCGGATGACCGTGAGCTGGTCATCAGTTGCGGGGCCGCGGTGGAGACCTTCGACGTCGCGGCCCGGCATTTCGGCCAGCGCTGCCATGTCGAGGTGCTGCCCGATCCCGCCGACGCGGACCTGCTGGCGCGGATCCGGCTGGGCACCGCCGGGGAGCCCGACCCGGAGGACGACGTGCTGTTCGGTGCGATCACCGCCCGCCGGACCAACCGCGCGCCCTACACCGATCGCTGTGTGCCCGACGTGCTGGTGGGCCAGCTGGTCGCCGACGCCGCTGCGGCCGGGGCGTGGCTGCACCCGATCCGCGGTGACGACCGGGTCGAGATCGCCGACCTGGTCGCCCGCGGGGACCGGATACAGATGGCGGACAAGGACTTCCGCAGGGAACTCGCGAGCTGGTTGCATGCCAACCGCAGCGCGGGTGCCGACGGGATGCGCGGCTACGGGTTCGGCTTCGGCGACCTGATGTCGCTGGCCGGACCGCTGGTGATCCGCACCTTCGACCTCGGCAAGGGGCAGGCGGCCAAGGACCGGACGCTGGCCGAGCGGTCCCCGCTGCTGGCCGTGCTCGGCACCGCCACCGACGAACCCGCGCAACTGCTGGCCGCCGGGCGCGCGGTGCAGCGAATCCTGCTGCGCTGCTGCGCCGCGGGCGTCTCGGCGTCCTTCCTGAACCAGCCCGTGGAGGTCCCCGAGTTGCGCCCGCTGCTGGGCGCCGCGATCGGCCGGGACGGCCCGCCGCAGCTGCTGCTGCGGCTGGGCTACGGGACGCCGGTGCCGCCGGAGCCGCGCCGGCCGGTGGAGCAGGTGTTGATCTGACCCGTTCCGCGGTAGTCGGACCTCCTCGGTAGCCTGCTCTGGTGGCGCTCTACCGCAAGTACCGACCGGCTACTTTCGCCGAAGTCGTCGGCCAGGAACATGTCACCGAGCCGCTGTCGACAGCGCTGAACTCCGGGCGGATCAACCACGCCTATCTGTTCTCCGGGCCCCGCGGCTGCGGCAAGACGTCGTCGGCGCGCATCCTGGCCCGCTCGCTGAACTGCGAACAGGGTCCGACGGCCACCCCGTGCGGGGTGTGCGACTCGTGCGTGGCGCTGGCGCCCAACGGACCGGGCAACGTCGACGTCGTCGAACTCGACGCGGCCAGCCACGGCGGCGTGGACGACACCCGCGAACTGCGCGACCGCGCGTTCTACGCCCCCGCGCAGTCGCGCTACCGGATCTTCATCGTCGACGAGGCCCACATGGTCACCACCGCGGGCTTCAACGCGCTGCTCAAGATCGTCGAGGAGCCACCCGAGCACCTGATCTTCGTGTTCGCCACCACCGAGCCGGAGAAGGTGCTGCCCACCATCCGGTCGCGGACCCACCACTACCCGTTCCGGCTGCTGGCCCCGCGCACCATGCGCACGCTGATCGAGAAGATCGTCGCCGCCGAGGACGTGGACGTCGACGACGCGGTGTACCCGCTGGTCATCCGGGCCGGCGGCGGTTCCCCGCGCGACACCCTCAGCGTGCTCGACCAGCTACTCGCCGGGGCCGAGGGCAACAAGGTGCACTACCAGCGCGCGCTGGCGCTGCTGGGCGCCACCGACGTGGCGCTGATCGACGACGCGGTCGACGCACTCGCCGCCGGCGACGCCGCGGCGCTGTTCGGCGCGGTGGAGGGCGTCATCGACGCCGGCCACGATCCGCGCCGGTTCGCCACCGATCTGCTGGAGCGCTTCCGCGACCTCATCGTGCTGCAGGCGGTCCCCGATGCGGTGGCCCGCGGTGTCGTCGACGGTCCGGAGGACGTGCTGGAGCGGATGCGGGACCAGGCCGCCCGGCTCGGGACCGCCACCTTGACGCGGTTCGCCGAGGTGGTGCACGCCGGGCTGGGGGAGATGCGCGGGGCGACGGCACCGCGGCTGCTGCTCGAGGTGGTGTGCGCCCGGCTGCTGTTGCCGTCGGCCAGCGACACCGAGGCGGCGCTGCTGCAGCGGGTGGAACGCATCGAGACTCGGCTGGAGATGTCCATCCCGGCCTCCGACGCCGTGCCCACCGCGGCTCGCGCTCCGATCGGGGCGCCGGCTTCGGTGGATGCGCCTGCGCCCGCGTCGAGTCCCGCGGCGGCCCCCGCCGGGGCCAGGCAGTACGTCCGCAAGACCCAGGCCGCCAAGGCGCCCGCCGCCGACCCGGCCCCGCCGCCACCCGCCCCGGTGCCGCCGACCTCGCCGGCTCCCGCGCCGACCCCTGCCAGGCCAGCCGCGGAAGCCGTTGCGCCGCAACCCGAGTCGCCGCCCCCGGTGCGTCCGCCGGCCGCCCCTGCGGTGGAGGCGCCCGCCGTGACGCCCGCGGCCGCGGTGGCCGCCGGCGAGCCCAACGCCGCCGCGGTGCGCAGCATGTGGACGACGGTGCGCGAGAAGGTCCGCGAGCGCAGCCGCACCACCGAGGTGATGCTGTCGGGCGCCGTGGTCCGCGCGGTCGAGGGCGACACCCTGGTGCTCAGCCACGAGTCGGCCCCGCTGGCCAAGCGGCTGGCCGAGCAGCGCAACGCCGACGTCATCCGGGAAGCGCTCAAGGACGCCCTCGGGGTGGACTGGAAGATCCGCTGCGAGGTCGGTGCCGCCCCGGCCGCGGCCGCTCCCACCGCGCCGACACGCGCCGCCGTCGCCGAACCCGAACCCCCGCCGGACGACGGCGACGACGAGGAGAGCATGCTCGCCGAGGCCAGCATCGTCGACCCGCAGGCCCCGCGGCGCGATCCCGAGGAAGCCGCGCTGGAGCTGCTGCAATCCGAGCTGGGGGCGCGCCGGATCGACGGCTGAGGGCTGGCTGAACGCTGCTGGAGACTACGCGCTCCACCACGGCCGCAACGGCAATCCGCCGTCGTTGCCGCGCTCGTCGACCTTGACCGCCAGCACCTGGTGCAGCTGGATCGCGTTCTGCTCGAAGCCGACTCGCGACCCGGCCATGTACAGGCCCCACACCTTGGCGGTGGGCAGACCCACCTCGGCGACCGCCTCGTCCCAGTGCTCGACCAGGTTGCGGCACCAGTCGCGCAGCGTCATCGCGTAGTGCTGCCGCAGATTCTCCTCGTGCACCACCTCCAGGCCGACGTCCTGGATCTCGGTGATGATGCGTCCGGACCCGGTGAGCTCCCCGTCGGGGAACACGTAGCGGTCGATGAAACCGCCCGCTGTCGCCCCCTGCTTGTTGTCGTGCCGGGTGATGCAGTGGTTGAGCAGCAGCCCACCGGTGCGCAGCTTGGACCGCAGGAACCGGAAGTACGACGGATAGTTCGCCACCCCGATGTGCTCGGTCAGCCCGATCGAGGACACCGCGTCGAACTGGGATTCGCGGACATCGCGATAGTCACCGTGGCGCACCTCGGCGAGGTCACCCAGACCCTCGTCGGCGATCGCCTGCTGCGCCCAGCTGGCCTGCTGCCGCGACAACGTCACCCCGATGGCCTTGACGCCGTGCCGGGCGGCGTAGCGCACCATGCCGCCCCAGCCGCAGCCCACGTCGAGCAGGCGGTCACCGGGTTTCAGCCGCAGCTTCTCGAACACCAGCCGGTACTTGTTCTCCTGCGCTTCCTCCAGCGACGCCTCGGCATGCGGATAGCAGGCACAGGTGTAGGTCATGGACGGGCCGAGCACCCACTCGTAGAACGTGTTCGACACGTCGTAGTGGTGCTGGATGGCCTCCGCGTCGCGGGTCTTGCTGTGCCGCAAGCCTTCTGCGATCCGGCGCCACCGCGGCAGCGCCTCCTGGGGCGGCGGTGCGATCGGCACCAGGTGCTCGATGCCGACGGAGCGGATGACCTGGGCCAGCACCCGCGCCGGTGGGCGCTTGAAGTCCAGCTTCTCGGCCAGCGCGGTGAGCAGCTCGTACGGATCGCCGGGGTGCACGCCCTGCGGTTCCAGGTCACCCGACACATACGCGCGGGCCAGCCCCAGATCGCCTGGCGCAGTGGCCAGATACGTCGTGCCCCGCGGCGTCTTCAGGTCGAGCCCGAGCGGTGCGTCCTCGGGACCGGCGCTGCTGCCGTCGTACGCGGTGAACTTCAGTGGCAGCCGGCCGGCGGCGAAGATCTCCAGTATCTCCGCCAACGTCAGCTTGCCTTCCGACCCACCGCTGCTCTCCTGGGTGCGTTCCCGAAAGGTTGTCATCTGTGCCCTCCGTTGTTCGCGTCGGCGCTCATCGCCTTCCTACCGCTTTCGCATACAAGTCGAGCAACCGTGAGTCGGGATCGTAGATCTTCTTCACGGTCTTGTAGATCTCACCGCCGTAGAGCTCGTCGAACTCCTCTTCGGAGTAGTAGGCGTCGGAGTACAGCGATTTGTGCCCGTCGAGCTCGCTGACCTTGGCTTCGATCATCCTGTTGGTGTACCCCTCCTCGGGGCCGACCGGCACCGAGGACCAGAAGCCCACGTTGACGTAGGTGTGCTGGGCGCGCAACGGGTACAGCGGCCAGGTGCGCTCCGAGCGCAGCCGCAGCGGGCACAGCCAGATCGGTTCGATGGGCACGGTGTCGAGGAACCACTCCACGAACTCCGCGGTGCGCTCGATCGGCACCTCGATGTCCTGCACCACCCGTTCCCGTGGTGGCCGGCCGTTGCGGATCTCGATGCGGTCGGCGATGTCGAACCGCTGGTCGTAGGCGATCAGCTTCCAGTAGAAGCTGCTGCGCCGGTAGCGACGCGGCCACCACCGGCGGATCCGCGGGTTCTGCGCGCCGAACGCCCGCGAACACCAGAACCAGTCGGTGTCCCAGCGCCACAGGTAGTCGTGGATGGTCAGCCGGTCGTGTTTCTCACCGTCGGGGTGCTGGATGGACCGGTAGTAGATGTCCTGACCGGTGTAGTCGCTGACCGGCCCGGGGGTGCCCGTCTGCACGCCGACGCACAGGTAGCTCTCGTCGGCGCTGAACACCACCCCGTCGAGGTAGTCGACCCGGTCCCCGTCCAGCCCGCCGGTCTCGATGATCCGGTCCATCGCCTCGATCAGGTCGGCGATCCGGTGAAAACGCAGATGCCGCAGCGCCACGAACGCCTTGACCGGTTCCAGCTCGATCTTCAACCGCACCGAATACCCCAGCGTCCCATACGAATTCGGGAACGTCCGGAACAGATCCGGGTGCTCGTCGGGGGAGGCCCGCAGCACCTCACCGGTGGCGGTGAGGATGTCCATCTCCAACACCGACTCGTGCGGCAGGCCGTTGCGGAACGACGTCGACTCGATGCCGAGGCCGGTGACCGCGCCGCCGAGGGTGATGGTCTTCAGCTGCGGCACCACCAGCGGCGAGAGGCCGTGCGGCAGCGTCGCCGCCACCAGGTCCTCGTAGGTGCACATGCCGGCGACGTCGGCGGTGCGGGCCTGCGGATCGACCGCGATGACACCGGTCAGTCCGGACACATCCAGTCCGGGCGCGCTGGTCTTTGCCCTGGCCCGGAAGAGATTCGAGGTCGGTTTGGCCAGCCGGACGGTGGCCCCAGCGGGAATGGCCCGGTAGCTGGCGAGCAGCCGCTCGACGCCCTGGGCGTGGGCCCGTGCACCATTCGAAGCAACAGACACGCATATACGCTAGACCGCGGCCGCACCCGATGCGACCGCACCACGGCACTGTCGACAAGGAGTAGTTCACATGGCCCAGGTCAGCGCGTCCAGCACGGTCCTCATCGACGCCGACCCGGCGAAGGTGCTGGCCGCCGTCGCGGACTACCAGACCGTACGCCCGGCGATCCTGTCCTCGCATTACAGCGGCTACCGGGTGGTCGAGGGCGGGCAGGGCGCGGGGACCGTCGCGGTGTGGAAGCTGCAGGCCACCAAGTCGCGGTCCCGCGACGTCAAGGCCCAGGTCGACGTCGCGGGCCACACCGTCATCGAGAAGGACGCCAACTCGTCGATGGTGACCAACTGGACCGTCGCCCCGGCCGGTCCCGGATCGTCGGTCACCGTCAAGACGTCCTGGACCGGCGCGGGCGGGATCGGCGGTTTCTTCGAGAAGACGTTCGCGCCGCTGGGGCTGCGCAAGATCCAGGCCGAGGTGCTGGAGAACCTCAAGCGCACCGTCGAGGGCAGCTAGACCTGCTGGGAGCTCAGGAACGCGACGATGCCGCGGACGACGGCGTCGGCGTACTTCTGACGGCCTTCCGGGGTCTTCATCAGCGCCGAGTCGGCTGGGTTCTTCATGTTGCCCAGCTCGACCAGGATCGACGGGTACTGCGCGAGGTTGAGCCCGGCGATGTCCGAGCGCGGGTTGAGGCCCTGCTGACCGATGTAGGTCGACGGCGGGATGCCCGAGCCGGCCAGCTGGTCGCGCATGATCTTGGCGAACTGCACCGACGGTCCCGCCTGCGCGGCGTTGAGCGGCGGCGACGAATACAGCACGTGGAAGCCGCGGCCGGTGGGCGGGCCACCGTCGGCGTGGATGGAGACCACGGCGTTGGGGGTGAGCGCGTTGGCCATCGCGGCGCGTTCGTCGACGCAGGGGCCCAGGCCGGTGTCGTCGCCGCGGGACATGGCGGTGCGCACGCCGTAGGCGGTCAGCGCCTGCCGGATCCGCAACGTGGTGTCCCAGGCGAAGGTGTGTTCGGCGTAGCCGTCCTCGGTGGAGGTGCCACTGGCCTGGCAGTCCTTGGTGCCGCCACGGCCGGTGGGGACCTGGCGGCTGATCGAGGCGTCGTTGGCCCCGTTGTGGCCGGGGTCGAGGAACACGATCTTGCCCACGATGGTGGCGGGGGCGGCCTGGGCGGGGCCGGCGAGCGTGCCCGCGGCGACGAGCATGGTCGCAGCGATCGCAGCGCCGACACGCAGACTGGCTGGTACTGGCACCGCGCCACGGTAGCCCGCAGGCCGTCTAGGCTGGAAGGCCAAAGCGCCGCATCCGGGTGAGCGCAACCAAGTCGAGACCGATACGTCATCTATTTGGGTAACAACAGCGACAGAGGACCGTTCATGCAGCCTGGTGGCCAACCCGATATGTCCGCACTGCTCGCCCAGGCGCAGCAGGTGCAGCAGCAGTTGATGGAGGCGCAGGAGGCGCTGGCCAACGCCGAGGTGCACGGGCAGGCCGGCGGGGGTCTGGTGCAGGTCACCATGCGCGGCAGCGGCGAGGTGGTGGCCGTGGCGATCGACCCGAAGGTGGTCGACCCCGACGATGTCGAGACGCTGCAGGACCTCATCGTCGGCGCCATCGCCGACGCCGCCAAGCAGGTCACGATCCTGGCTCACGACCGGCTCGGCCCGCTGGCCGGCGGTATGGGTGGTGGCCTCGGGTTGCCGGGGCTGTGACTTGTTCGAAGGACCGGTCCAGGATCTGATCGACGAGCTGGGCAAGCTGCCCGGCATCGGGCCCAAGAGCGCCCAGCGGATCGCGTTCCATCTGCTGTCGGTGGAGCCGCCGGACATCGACCGGCTGACCGCGGTGCTGAACAAGGTGCGCGACGGGGTGAAGTTCTGCGCGGTGTGCGGCAACGTCAGCGACGAGGACCGCTGCCGGATCTGCAGCGACCCGCGCCGCGACGCGTCGCTGGTGTGCGTGGTCGAGGAACCCAAGGACGTGCAGGCCGTCGAGCGCACCCGCGAGTTCCGTGGGCGCTACCACGTTCTCGGCGGCGCGCTGGACCCGCTGTCCGGGATCGGGCCGGACCAGCTGCGAATCCGTGAGCTGCTCAACAGGATCGGCGAGCGGGTCGACGGCGTCGACGTCGCCGAGGTGATCATCGCGACGGACCCGAACACCGAAGGCGAGGCCACCGCCACCTATCTGGTGCGGATGCTGCGCGACATCCCGGGGCTGACCGTGACGCGGATCGCCTCGGGCCTGCCGATGGGCGGGGACCTGGAGTTCGCCGACGAGCTGACGCTGGGCCGGGCGCTGGTGGGCCGCCGCGCCATGGCGTAGGGGGCTGGGGGTTGGGGCGAATCACACCTTTCGACCTTTTGCAGGGGTCTACTCGCACTTTCCCTGCAGAACGTCGAAAGGTGTTGCGACGCCCCGCAGGTGTTGAGGTGTCGAGTCCCACATCTCCGCTTTTTGCAGGGGTCTACTCGCACTTTCCCTGCAAAGAGCGGATGGGTGTGACTGCGACCCATGGGGCGCGGGCCATCGCATGCTCTGCGAACAGCGCGTCGGCGTGACTTGCGTGTCGGTGGCCACGGGCACCATACCGGCATGTCTGAGATCATTCTGGGCGGCGAGGCCGTCCGAGCCGGAGTGGTGACCCGGCATGAACTCTCGCGGTGGTACACCACCATCTATCGCGGCGTATACGCCCGCAAAGGAGAGCAGCTGACGCTGCGTGACCGGGCAACGGCAGCGTGGCTCGTCACCGGCCGCAAGGGTGTCATCGCAGGAGTCGCGGCTGCGGCGCTGCATGGCGCGCCATGGATCGGTGCCGACATCCCGATCGAGGTCGCGGGGTTGAAGCGTCGCCCCCAGGACGGTCTCATCACCCGCGCCGACGTGCTCGTCGACGACGAAATCGTCCGTCGCTGCGGGCTTCCGGTCACCTCGCGGATCCGCACGGCATTCGACCTCGGACGCTTGCTCCCGCGGGCTGTCGCGCTGGCTCGGCTCGACTCCCTCATGTGGAACCAGGCCTTCGCCATCGAGGACGTACTTCAACTCGCTGACCGACATCCGCGGCTGGTGGGCGTCGGGCAGCTACGCGATCTGCTACCGCTCGTCGACGGCGGCGCGGCATCGCCGCGGGAGAGCAGGGTCCGACTGTGGTTGCTGGACTGCGGCTTTCCCCGCCCCGAAACCCAGATCCCGATGCTCGACGGTGACCGGCCGGCGTTCCTTGATATGGGCTGGCGGCAGTACAAGGTCGCGGTCGAATACGACGGCGACCATCACCGTAAGGACCGTGCTCAGTACGTCAGCGACATCGCGCGGCTGCGGATGCTCGAGGAAGCGGGCTGGATCGTCATCCGGGTCATTGCCGAGGACCGGCCTGCGCACTGGCTCGCGCGGACCGAGGTGGCGCTGCGACGCCGGGGTTGCCCCTTCACCGTCACCCCGATGCAGAGCTTCGCCCGGACACTGGCGGGGGCCGCCGCCTAGACCCGCCGCGGTGCCGCCAACCGCTCCCGGCGCAGCCGGTCGACCTCCGGAAGGTCCAGCGGCGCAAGGGGACCGACGACCTTGGCCAGCAGGTGGTCGGCCAGCTCGGGGTTGCGGGCCAGGCAGCAGCCGTGCAGGTAGGTGGCCACGACACTGCCCTGCACCGCACCGTCGAACCCGTCCCCGGCCCGGTTGCCCGCCCCCTTGGTCACCGCCGCCAGCGGGCGCGCGTCGTCGCCGAGAACCGTTCCGCCCCGGTGGTTCTCGAACCCCGTCAGCGCCTCGGTCAGCCCGTCGATCAGTGGCGTGGCGGCCACCTCGCCGATGGTGCGCTCCGGCTGCGGCGACGTGGTCACGTCCAGCACGCCGACGCCGTCGACCCGCTCCCCGGCCGACGTCTCGTACCAGTGCCCCAGCACCTGGATCGCCGCGCAGATCGCCAGCACCGGCGCGCCCCGCGAAACCGCCTGCTGCAGACCGGGATAGCGGGCCAGGTGCTTGGTGGCCAGTCGCTGGGCGTAGTCCTCGGCGCCGCCGAGGGTGTAGAGGTCCAGCTCGGCGGGCACCGGGTCGTCCAACGTGATCTCCACGATCTCGGCGGCGATCCCGCGCAGCCGCAGCCGCTGCCGCAGCACGACCGAGTTGCCGCCGTCGCCGTAGGTGCCCATCACGTCGGGTAGCACCAGCCCGATCCGTACCGCCGACTCACGGATCATGAGAGTCGCCTGTTCAACTGCAGGAACGCGGTGTAGTTCGCCAGCACCTCGACGTGCCCGGGCGGGCACGAGGCGATCGCGGCGACGGTGTCGTGCACCAGCGTGTGCTCGACGCCCGCATAGCCGAGTCGCACCGCCAGGTCGGTGCCCCGCTCACCGGCGGCCACCACCGGCACCGACTCGAAGTGCTCGAAGCGCACATCCCACAGCCAGGACAGGTCCTCGCCGTCGGGTACCTGCCCGTTGACGGCGATCACCACCCCGGCGCTGTCCCGATCCACCATCGCCAGCGCCTCCTGCCAGCCCGCCGGGTTCTTGGCCAGCAGTATCCGGGCGGTGTGCGCGCCGATCCGCACGGTCCGGTAGCGCCCCGCCACCTCGTCGACGCCCGACACCGCGGTCACCGCCGCGACCGGGTCGGCGCCCAGGGTGACCGCCGCCGCCACCGCCTGGGTGGCGTTGCCCCGGTTCACCGTTCCCGGCAATGCCAGCGTCATCGGCAGCGACAGCCCGTCGGGACCGTGGATGTGGGTGTCGTCGAACCACCACTGCGGGGTGGGCCGCTTGAAATCGGCGCCCGTGGAGTACCAGTGCGCGCCGTCGCGGACGATGACCTCACCCGAGCGGGGGCAGCTCACCGAGTCGCTGGCCCAGCCGCCGCCGGCGGCCACCCACACCACGTTCGGGCTGTCGTAGGCCGCCGAGGTCATCAACACGTCGTCACAGTTGGCCACCACCACGGTGCCCGGGTGGCGGGTCAGCCCGGCCCGCAGCGTGCGCTCGATGTGGTTGATCTCACCGACCCGGTCCAGCTGGTCGCGCGACAGATTCAGCAGCACGACGACCGCCGGGGACACCGCGTCGCTGACGTGCGGGACGTGCATCTCGTCGACCTCGAGCGCCGCCAGCGGTGCGTCCCTGGCCCCGGCTAGCGCCGCCACCAGGCCGGCGTCCATGTTGGCGCCCTCGGCGTTGGTCGCGACCCGGTCCAGCGTGGCCAGCGCGGCCGCCGTCATCCGGGTGGTCGTGGACTTGCCGTTGGTGCCGGTCACCACCACGGTGCGACGGCCGGCGCCGAGCTGCCCGAGGATCGAGCGGTCCAGCGTCATCGCGACCAGCCCGCCGATCATGGCGCCGGCGCCCCTGCCGGTGACCCGCGACGCCCAGCGTGCCGCAGCGCCGGCCGCGAGCGCGGCCCGTCCCCGAGCAGTGACCATTCCCGGCAGTTTAGAGAAGCCGCCGACACGCGGCGTATGGAGCAAGTCATGTCGGGGGTGCGTGCCATCCTCGAGAGGTGAGCTCATCCGACGGCACTCGCTGGGGCAGGCCCGCCGGCCTGCCCGGGTCGGGGTGGGCCGTCGTCGACGTCGAGACCTCGGGTTTCCAGCCGGGTCAGGCGCGCGTGGTGAGCATCGCCGCGCTGGCGCTCAGCGACGACGGCAACGTCGAGCGCAGCCTCTACAGCCTCCTCGATCCGGGCGTCGATCCCGGGCCGACGCACGTGCACGGCCTGACCGCCGAGATGCTGGCCGGGCAGCCCACCTTCGGTGACGTCGTCGGCGATCTGATCGAGGTGCTGCGCGGACGCACGCTGGTCGCGCACAACGTCGGCTTCGACTACTCGTTCCTGACCGCCGAGGCCGAGCTGGTGGGCGCCGAGCTGCCCGTCGACACCGTGATGTGCACCGTCGAGCTGGCCCGCCGCCTCGCGTTGGGTACCGAGAACCTGCGCCTGGAGACGCTGGCCGGGCACTGGGGCATCACGCAGATGAAGCCGCACGACGCCCTCGACGACGCGATGGTGTTGGCCCAGATCCTCAAACCGGTGCTGGTGCGGGCCCGGGAGCGCAAGGTGTGGCTGCCGGTGCATCCGGTGACGCGCCGCAGCTGGCCCAACGGCCGGATCACCCACGACGAGCTGCGCCCGCTCAAGGCGCTGGCCGCCCGGTTGCCGTGTCCGTACCTCAACCCGGGCCGGTTCGTGGCCGGCCGTCCGCTGGTGCAGGGCATGCGGGTCGCGTTGTCGCCGGAGGTCGAGCGCACGCACGAGGAACTGCTCGAGCGCATCCTGCACGCCGGCCTGGCCTACACCGATGCCGTCGACGCCGAGACGTCGTTGATCGTCTGCAACGAGCCCGCCCCCGAGCAGGGCAAGGGCTATCAGGCCCGGGAGCTGGGGATTCCGCTGGTCAGCGATGCCGAGGTCATGCGCTGTCTGGACAGCGTGGTCGGCGGGACCGGGATCGAGGAGTTCACCGACACCACGCCCGCCGGCGACCAGTTCGTCCTGTTCTGATCCTCTTGTAACCACTACATCCATAGTGGTACGGTTCGGCCATGAGAACCACTACAGACGTAGTATATGAAAAGTTCCGCGACACGTACCGGCGGCACGGCTACTTCTTCCGCGAGGCCGCCATGCTCACCATCGGCCTGGGCGTGGTGCTGCACGTGCTGCGGGTGATCCTCGGCGACGACCTCACGTTGCGGTACGTGATGACGCCGACGACGGACAAGATCCTGCTGGTGCCGATGACCTACTCCGCGATCACCGGCATCGCGCTGCTGGTGCAGCGCCGGGTGGTCTTCGCCAACACGCGGCACCGCGCGCTGTTCACCGCCTCGGTGGTCTACATCGCCGGCAGCGTGCCGATGCACGTCTACTGGAGCTACATCATCTGGGACACCACCGCGGTAACGTGGTTTCCGATGTGGTTCAGCTGGTTCCTGCTGATCCTGGTGTACCCGATGTTCCTGACGATGTTCGCCAAGCTGCACTATAGGAACTGATGCCACCGAACCCGCACCGCCGCAACCAGATCCTCGACGCCGCGATCGACATCCTCTGCGATGACGGCGTGGGGGGCCTGACGCACCGGCAGGTGGACAGCCGCGCCGGGCTCCCGGCCGGCACCACGTCGAACTACTTCCGCACCCGCCAGGCGCTGCTGGAGGCCACCGCGTCGCGCACCGTGGACCTGCACTGGCAACGCGTGGAGGCGCTGCAGTCGGCGGTCGGGTCGTTGACGCGGGATGCCGTGCGGCAGTTGATGATCCGGATGCTCGAACCCGACGAGACGGTCCGGCGCTGGACGCTGGCGCGCTTCGAGTTGTTCATGGAGAGCACCCGACGGCCCGAGTTGCGGCCACTGATGGCCGAACTCCAGGCGGCCGCGGTGAAGTCGGCGACCCTGATCTTCGAGGCGGCCGGCTTCACCGCGGCGCCGGAGCGGATAGACGAACTCAGCAGGCTGCTCAACGGGGTTGTGTTCAGCAACCTGACGATCGCGCCCGCGACGGGCGCCTTCGACACCGCCGGTCTTGTGGACCGGCTGCTGAGCCTCTACCTCGACTAGCGGGCGGCGCGGTTGACCGCCGAGACCACGGCGCGCAGGCTGGCGGTGGTGATCGACGTCGCGATGCCGACGCCCCACACCGTCTTGCCGCCGATGGACGCCTCCACGTACGCCGCGGCCTGGGCCTCCTCGCCCGCCGACATCGCATGCTCGGAATAGTCCAGCACGTTGACGTGAATACCCAAAGCGCCCAACGCATCACAGAACGCTGCCAGCGGACCGTTGCCGGCGCCGACGATCTCGCGGTCCTCGCCGTCGAGCTTCACCACCGCGGTGATGGTGTCGGTGCCGCCGTCGACCTCCGAGGCGTCCACCTTCTGCCGGATCCGCTCCAGCGGCCGGATCGGTGCCAGGTACTCCTCGTGGAAGGCGTCCCACATCTCCTTGGGTGAGACCTCGCCGCCCTCACCGTCGGTGATCTTCTGGATCGCCTGGGAGAACTCGATCTGCAAGCGGCGCGGCAGCACCAGGCCGTGGTCGGCCTTCATGATGTAGGCGACACCACCCTTGCCGGACTGCGAGTTGACCCGGATGACGGCCTCGTAGGTACGGCCGACGTCCTTCGGATCGATCGGCAGGTACGGCACCTGCCAGAGGATGTCGTCGACGTCGGAATCCTGTTCGTCCGCCGATACTTTCATCGCGTCCAGGCCCTTGTTGATGGCGTCCTGGTGGCTGCCGGAGAACGCGGTGTAGACCAGGTCGCCGCCGTAGGGATGCCGCTCGTGCACGGGCAGCTGGTTGCAGTACTCGACGGTGCGGCGGATCTCGTCGATGTTGGAGAAGTCGATCTGCGGGTCCACGCCGCGGGAGAACAGGTTCAGTCCCAGCGTCACCAGGCACACGTTGCCGGTGCGCTCACCGTTGCCGAACAGGCAGCCCTCGATCCGGTCGGCCCCCGCCTGGTAGCCCAGTTCCGCTGCCGCGACGGCGGTTCCGCGGTCGTTGTGTGGATGCAGGCTCAAGATGATGCTGTCGCGTGGGCTCAGGTGCCGGTTCATCCACTCGATCGAGTCGGCGTAGACGTTGGGGGTGGCCATCTCGACGGTGGCCGGCAGGTTCACGATCAGCGGTACCTCGGGTGTCGGTGCCACGATCTCGGCGACGGCGTTGCAGACGTCGACGGCGTACTCCAGCTCGGTGCCGGTGTAGGACTCGGGGGAGTACTCGTAGCGCCACTGCGTGCCGGGGTACTTCTTGGCTTCCTCGACGCACATCCGGGCGCCGTCGGTGGCGATCTTCTTGACGGCCTCGCGGTCTGCGCGAAAGACCACGCGGCGCTGCAGGATCGACGTCGAGTTGTAGAAGTGCACGATCGCGCGCGGTGCGCCCTCGCAGGCCTGGAACGTGCGCTCGATCAGCTCGGGGCGGCATTGCGTCAGCACCTGGATGGTGACGTCGTCGGGGATGGCGCCCTCGGTGATGATCTCGCGGACGAAGTCGTAGTCGGTCTGGCTCGCCGAGGGGAAACCGACCTCGATCTCCTTGTAGCCCATCCGGACCAGCAGGTCGAACATCCGCCGCTTGCGCTGCGGGCTCATCGGGTCGATCAGAGCCTGGTTGCCGTCGCGCAGGTCGACCGCGCACCACATGGGCGCGGCGGTGATGACCTTGTCAGGCCAGGTGCGGTCGGGCAGCGCGACGTTCTCGACCTCGTCGGCGAAGCTGCGGTAGCGGCCGACCGGCATCGCCGAGCCGCGCTGGGTGTTCCAGGAGGGCTGGCCGGGGCGAGGGGCGCCGGCCGGGGTGGTGATGGTGCGGACCGAGCTGAAGGCATCGGTGGCGGGGTTGAAGTTCTCAGTCATGACGGGCTCCGGTTGTCGTGGTGATTCAGACCGGCGCATCGCGAACACCCGCGACGGGAGGCCAGTCTGGATCAGACCCCGTCGCGGCGTCCGAGAAGGAGCACCCGCTGCACGGGGCACACGTTACTCCGGGTCGCCCGCCAGCCAAAACGGCCTGCCAAAAGCCGTGGTCGGGGGGCTGGAATTGGTGTCAGGGGGGTCCGCGGATCCGGCTTAGGCTGCTGTTCAGGCTATTGATTGCGAGGTCAGATGGGGCGGTCGGTCGAGGTGGTGACCTCGGAGTTGCAGCGGGCAGCGGAGCGGTTGAGGGGTGCCGGTCAGCGCCTGCAGGAGGGGTTGTCCTCGGTCGATCTGGAGACCGACAACCTGCTCGGATCGGGTTGGCAGGGCGAGGCGGGGACGGCGTTCGAGAGATATTGGGACCAGTGGCACAACGGTGCGGGGCAAGTGATCCGCGCCGTGGAGATCATGTCGACCGCACTCGACGTGGCGGCCCGGAACTACGCGGTGACCGATGAGAACGCCGGGCAGGCGCTGGGCGCCACCATGGACGGCGGCGACGTTGTCGGTTCGGGCGGCGCCGGCTCCGGGGCGGCGGCCACAGGCTCGGCCGGGGCGCCTACGGGAAGCGCCGCGGCCACCGGCGCCGTGTCGCAGGCCGACCTGGCCGAACGGATGAACCTGGGTCAGGTGACCCACCAGCTGTCACCCGCGGCGGGGCTTCCGGTGCAGGTGGCAAGCGGCTTGGCGCAGGTCGGGCAGTTGGCCGTGGGTGCGGTGCGGCAGGCGGTGCAGATCGCCACGGAATTGGCACAGCCGACCGACGTCGAGGCCGGCGAGAACGATCAGGCGGTGTTGGAGAAGGCACCGGTGGAACGGGCTGCTGAGCCCGCATCACAGCCCCCGGCGGCTCGGGAGCTGTGATGACGAGGCTGGTGGTGGACTTCCCGCAGTTGCGGGGTGCCATCGATCACATGGCCGAGTTCGGTCGCGACGTCACCGAGGTGCTCGAGGAGATCGACCAGGCGATGGCGGCGCTGCGGGCCAACTGGTCGGGCGAGGGTTCCGATGCGCAGGAGCAATCCCAGCGGCAGTGGAACGACGGCGCCGAGCAGATGAGGACCGCGTTGGAGCAGTTGCGCAAGGTCGCCGAGAACGCGCACAGGAACTACACGGATGCCGTCGACGAGAACGGGAAGATGTGGGCGGGCTGATCGCGTGCTGATCGAGGTAGAGCCGCAGGAGCTGATCGACGCGGGGAAACGGGTCTGGACGCTGGGCCAGCAGCTCAGTGCGCTGGCGGACGCGACGAGCGAGATGCTCTCCGGCGGCATCGCCTCCGGTACGGATCCCGCGGGCCTGAACTTCGGCATCTCCTATGGTCGGCAGGCCGATGACTTCGCCGCCCGGCTTGCGGACGCGGCCAATGCGTTCACGAGCGTCGGAGTCATGTTGGAGGCGACTGGGTTCAACTATCGCAACGCCGACGCGGCGTCGACACCCGGGGGGCCCGGCCCATCCGGGGGTTTCCCCGGGAACCCCGCCAGGACCACGACGGGCGATGCGCCGTACGGTCCGAACGGGAACCTGGTGCCACCGCCCACCAAGTGGTGGCTGATCACCCCGTTCCTGCAGATGATCCCCGGGTTCGGGCTCGTGGCCGGGGCGGCGATGACCTGGCCGACCGGAAATCCCGCGATGATGAATCTCACTGCCGCGCAGTGGCGCAACATCGGCGATGGGTTGACGATGTTCGAGCCTGCGTTGGCCGGGGCGAAGGTATTCGTCGATGCTCAGGACATCCCGGAGAAGGGGGCCATCAAGACCGCGCTGGAGCAACTGGGCGCGGGGGTCAACGTTCTGGCCGCTGTTGCCGGCGGGCTGGCCACCGCGATCGGCGATTTCGCCGCCGGGGTGCAGGAGACGCAGGACGCCATCCGCCGTCTGCTGGACCGGATCTCGGTCGGGGGGTTGTGGGACACCGTGACGGGTCTGCTCACCGGTGACGGCGACAGGGTCCTTCGTGAGGTCGCCGACGACGTCAGCACCGTGCTGGAGAATTTCCAGAACCAAGTCCGGGGTGTGCTTGGTCTGCTCGATGAGTTGAAGACTCTGCTCGGTGAGAGCGCCGATGCGTTCCAGAAGTGGATACGGCCGGTGCTGGTGGGGACGTTCGGTGACGAGGCCGGCCATCGGCTGGCCGACGGCATCCAGCTGTACACCGACATCCAGGTCGGCTCCGTATCCGGGTTGATCGGATCGGTCTCCGGCACAATATCTCTCGCTGACGCGAACACTTGGAAAGGTTTGGCCGATACCGCGGTGATGCTGGCCCGGGATCCGTCCAAGGCCGACGATGTGCTCAAACAGATCGGCAGTGATTTCATCGCGTTGGAACAGTGGCAGGGTGAGCATCCGGGGCGGGGTCTCGGTGAGGCCGGGTTCAATGTCGCTTCGCTGTTCGTTCCCGGCGGAGCGTTGGCCAAGGGTGGTTCCGTCGCCAAGGGGCTGAGCGTGACCCGGCACCTGCTCGACAAGATGGACAGCGGACCGCTGAGGAGACTACCGGGGTCGGCCGGCAACCGGATGCCGGATATGCCCCATCTGCCGGATGCCCCTGTAGCACCGGATATTCCGGCGTTCCGGCCGCCGGCGGGGATTCCGGAATCGGTGGTGGCAACCGGGGGTGCCCCCACCACTCCGATGCGCCCGCAGGGGCTGAATCCAGGATTGGGGTCGTCCTCGACGTCCCCGAACTCCGGCGTCGGCGGGGGTCATGTGCCGACCGCCGATCCGCCCAAGGGCCCCGGAACAGGTTCGTCGAATGGCACAGCATCAGGCGGTGGATCCCCGAACGGCACCTCCGCCCCCACCGGGGTGGCCCCAAACAGCGGTGGTGGTCCGTCGTCGAACGGTCAAGTGCCGATCGGAGGTTCGTCTGATTCCGGTGGCGGGCACGGGACGGTCGGATTGCTGTCGGACGGGTCGAATTCGGGACCCGACGGTGGAAGCCGGGCGTCGGTTCAGAACGACCCGCCGAACAATCCTCCGCATACAGGACTACATGACCCTCCTGCGAATCACGCAGTCGCAGGCGACCGTCCTGGCGACCTGTCCGAAATCAACAAAGAATATCGTCTTGACACCGGAGCTGTTGATCCCCAACGTATTAACGAATGGGCTCAGCGGGTTGCCGACGAGTATCCCGGGATGACCAAAGAGGGTGTAGTCGGGGTCTACGACTACACGACCGCAAACCATCAGGGGATGAACGCCTACTTGCGAGACGTCGATCCGCTGTCGCCGGAGCAGCAGTCGATCCTCGGTACCGATTCGATAGCCAACATGACTGCCGAACAACGTGCGGCGTGGGAGGAGAGGATCGGCAAGACAGATGAGGGACTTTCTTCACTTCCCCCTCATAGAGCAGACCCTGGTGATGCGACGTCCACGACCTGGCGTGGCCTCCATGCGTCCGACGAGCTACTGGCACAGCTCGAAGTGGGAGGGACATTCAGAGACCCCGCGTACTTCAGCACATCGACGGAATCGCGGATAGCGGAACAGTTTGCGGTGACGGCTGATCCGGGGCGGACGCCGACCGTGCTGTCCATCGAGGGTTATAACGGCGTGGACGTATCGCAGTTGTCACGCTATACAGATGAGGCTGAGATCCTCTTTCCCCGTGGTTCTGAGTTCGAAGTCGTGTCGCGCGAGCTGGGAGATGATGGTGTCATGCGAATTTTCCTCAGGCAGGTGGAGCCGTGAGTCCGCAGCCACTGACGAGTGCGTCAGACATTGCAGAGGTCATCAAGTCGGGCGTGCGTAAAGGGCAGGGCATGTATGTTCCCTACGCGCGGAAATGGGAGATCGGTGGGTGTGCGCCAATACATTCATTGCGGACGTATCCGTATGACGGCGTGCAGGTTCTGAGTGAAGGCGTTGCGCGGCTGGGCTGGACGGTACGCGGTGCCGAGAGCGGGATCGTCCTCGAGAAAGGCGTGCTCACCGCCTGGGTGGCCGCTGACCGGAGCGATCCCGGTGATGGTCCTCCAGAGGCGTATCTGCTGGGCAGAGGCGGCGAGGATAGCGCACGGTACACCGGTAACGCACCAGAGGTGATAATCGCTCTCTTGGAAGGTCTTTCATCACCAGTACCGCCAATGCCAACGGACCCGACATTGAAGGTCGGATTCCCGGGTCTGCCCGACCGAGGGGTCACCTATGTGGGGAGTTGGCAGTGGAATATTCACGGGGAAGTACGAGACGACGAGTTCGTTCGCCGTGCCGCGGTCGCGACACTGGCGGCGATCAGAGCGAAAGAAGCAACCGATGCCGGATAGCGTGATCGAGACTATTTCAAAGCTCCCGGCAACGCCTTCGATCGTCTACCGGGGTATGTCTGGCCACCCTCCGACCGCATCGTTCACGGTGACAGCGCTGCTCCCGACATCGGCTGATCCCCGAGTGGCCACGGAGAACTTCACCGCGGATCGGGTGGCGGCGATCGTCAGCGTCACCGGCCGTTCGATCGCCGCCCTGTCGCGGCATCCGGAAGAACAGGAGACCGTGATCCTTCCCGCAACTCTGTTGATGCCCGTGGGTTCTGTGGAGGTGGCAGGCCTACCGGAACCAGTCGTGCTCCTGGCCGAAACCGGTTGGGCACCGGGGCTTCCAGAGAACAAGGACGAGCTGGGGCGAGTGGTCGTGGCGCACGTCGCCGAGGCGCTTGCTCGCCCACCGGTCGCGGTATCCTCGCCGGGCAGGTTCACGCCCGCTCGTTCGTGACAGGGCGGGTCCGCGACAGCCCTAGACCTGCGAGTCGGGGAACGCGATCACCGACAGGAAGCGGATGGGTACCTCCACGAGGTCGACCGGACCGTGGGCGCCCTCGCCGTCGAACTGCAGCGAGTCCCCCGCGTGAAGCCGGTACACCGAGCGGCTGTGGCTGTAGTCCATGACCCCTTCGAGCATGTAGATGAACTCGGTGCCGGGGTGCTGGAACAGCGGGTAGGTCTGGCTCTTCTCCGACAGCGTGACCTCGAGGCACTCCAGCCGTTTGTGCTCGCCGCGCAGCGACCCGAGCAGCTGGTACTCATGGCCCTCCCGGGAGCCCTCCCGCACGATCCGCGCGCCGGTGCCGGCCTTGACGAACGCGGCCGGGCGTTCCACGTCGGCGCCGCGGAACAGGCTGGTCACCGGCACGTCGAACCCCTTGGCCAGCAGCGCCAGCGTGGACAGGCTGCACGAGGTCTGCGCGTTCTCGATCTTGCTCATCATGGCCTTGGAGATGCCCACCCTGGCGGCCGTCTCGGCCACGGTCAGGCCCTGCTGCAGCCGCAGCAGCCGCACGTTGCGCCCGATCGCGCTCTCGATCTCGAGCTCCTCGACCGGCGCGGCCGGGTCGCGGTCGCGGGCCGTGCCCGACTTGTTGCGGAGGAGCGGGACGGGATCGTCAGGGGTCGCCACGATGTCCTGTCTAGCGCATCTGTCCAGCGCCCACGTAGGGGTAGGGCGTCGTCAGCGGGTCGGCCTCGGCGAAGCGGGACCAGCGGAAGTCCGTCGCCGGGATGCGGGGGTCACTGCTGTGCCCGTCGACGACCAGGTCGCCGACCAGCCGGCCGACCGCGGGTGCGATCTTGAAGCCGTGCCCGCTGAACCCGGCGGCCACCACCAGCCCGGCCAGCGGCGTCGCCGAGATAACCGGGTTCCAGTCCGGGGTCACGTCGTAGCAGCCGGCATAGCTGCTGGTGATCGACGCGTCGGGGAAGCCGGGGAACCGGGAGCCGACCTTCTCGACGGTGAGGTCGACGAAGTCGTCGGTGGCGCGGTTGAGGTAGCTGTCCGGGTCCGCGGGGTCGATGGCGTCATAGCCGGGCAGGTCGCTGTTGCCGAACAGGATCTCCCCGCCCACCTCGGGCCGCACGTACTGCAGCGACACCAGATCGGAGAACACGGGCACCTTCCCGACGTCGAGTCCGGGGTCGATCATGACGATCTGCTCCCGGATCACCTTGATCGGAATGTCCAGGCCGTAGCGCGTCAGGAACGGCCGCGTCCACACGCCGGTCGCGAGCACCGTCGTACCTGCGGCGATCTCGGTGCCATCGGTGGTCCGCACCCCGGTGACACGTTCGCCGTCGACCAGTAGGTCGGTCACCTCGGTGCCCTGCCGGATCCGGGCGCCCGCGGCGCGGGCCGACGCCGAGAACGCCTGAGCGGTCATGTAGGCGTCGCCGTAGCCGCCGCGGGCCTCCCAGCCGAACGCCGCGAACGGGTCCAGATCGGCGAACGGCCACAGCTCGGCGACCTCGGCCTTGTCGATCTCCTCGGTATCCACTCCGACGGCACGTTGGGCGGCCAGGCTCTTGCGCAGCGCGTCGACGTTCTGCTCGCCGACGCCGACGACGTAGCCGGTCTGGCGGAAGCCGATGTCGGTGCCGAAGATGTACTCGGCTTGTTCGAACACCTCCAGACCGTAGGCGGCCATCGCGGCCAGCGAGCTGACCCCGTAGTGGCAGCGCACGATCCCGCTGGACTTGCCTGTCATCCCGGAGGCGATGGTGTTGCGTTCGCACACCACGACATCGGTGACTCCGCGCCGGCTCAACGCCCAGGCCGCGGCGGTGCCCTCCAGCCCGCCCCCGACGATGACGACGTCCGCGGTCTCGCTCACCAACCCGTACCGTTCTGCCCAGGGATCCAGTTCGTGCCCGCCAGCGGCACCCGGGCCATCGCGGCCGCCTCGATGCTGACCGCGACCAGGTCGTCGGGTTCCAGGTGGCACACATGGGATTTGCCGCAGGCCCGCGCGATGGTCTGGGCCTCCATCGTCAGCACCCGCAGGTAGTTGGCCAGCCGGTGCCCACCGGCGACCGGGTCGAAGCGGGCGGCCAGTTCGGGATCCTGGGTGCTGATCCCGGCGGGGTCCCGGCCGTCCTGGTAGTCATCGAAGAATCCCGCTGCGCTGCCGAGCTTTTCGTACTCGGCGGCATACCGCGGGTGGTTGTCGCCGAGGGCGATCAACGCGGCGGTGCCGATCGCGACGGCATCGGCGCCCAGCGCCAGCGCCTTGGCGACGTCCGCGCCGTTGCGGATCCCGCCGGATACGATCAACTGGACTCCCTTCCTTCCCGTCGTCCCGGTCCGATGAACGCCCAGCTCCTGCAGCGCCTGCACCGCCTGCGGGATCGCCGCCAGCGTCGGGATGCCGACGTGTTCGATGAACACCTCCTGGGTGGCGGCGGTGCCGCCCTGCATCCCATCGACGACGACGACGTCGGCGCCCGCGTGCACCGCGAGCTTCACGTCGTAGTACGTGCGGGTGGCGCCGACCTTGACGTAGATCGGCTTCTCCCAGTCGGTGATCTCCCGGAGTTCGTTGATCTTGATGGTCAGGTCGTCGGGCCCGGTCCAGTCCGGATGCCGGCAGGCCGAGCGCTGGTCGATGCCCTCCGGCAGCGTGCGCATGCCGGCCACACGTTCGGAGATCTTCTGCCCCAACAGCATTCCGCCGCCACCCGGTTTGGCGCCCTGGCCGAGAACCACCTCGATCGCGTCGGCCTTGCGCAGGTCGTCGGGGTTCATCCCGTACCGCGACGGCAGGTACTGGTAGACCAGGTACTTGCTCTGCCCGCGTTCCTCCGGGGTCATGCCGCCGTCGCCGGTGGTGGTGGACGTGCCGACCTCGCTGGCGCCGCGGCCGAGGGCCTCCTTGGCCGGCCCGGACAGCGCGCCGAAGCTCATGCCGGCGATGGTCACCGGGATATCCAGGTGCAGAGGGTGTTTGGCGTACCGGGTGCCGAGCACCACGTCGGTGGCGCAGCGTTCACGATAGCCCTCGAGCGGGTAGCGCGACATCGACGCCCCGAGGAACAGCAGGTCGTCGAAGTGCGGTAGCGGGCGTTTGGCGCCCCAGCCCCGGATGTCGTAGATCCCGGTGTCGGCCGCGCGCTGGATGGCCGCGATGGTGGCCCGGTCGAAGGTGGCGGACTCGCGCAGGCCGAGGCGGGCGCGGTCGTCGGAGCTGTCGGTCATCAGTAGGCACTCGCGTTGTCGACGTGGAAGTGGTAGAGCGTGCGTGCGGACCCGTACCGGGTGTACGCGTTGGTGTCGTCGTCCTCGAATCCCGCTGCCTTGAGCAGCTGTTCGAGCTCGAGGTGATGTTCCTCGCGCATGGGTTTGGCCACACAGTCGGCCCCGAGTGAGGCGACGTCGCCGCGGACGTAGAGCCGGGCCTCGTAGATCGAGTCACCCAGTGCCTCACCGGCGTCGCCTCGGATCACCAGCCGCCCGGCCTGGGCCATGAATGCGCTCATGTGGCCGACGTTGCCGCCCACCACGATGTCGACGCCCTTCATCGAGATCCCGCAGCGGGCCGCGGCGTCGCCCTCGATGACCAGCAGGCCGCCGTGGGCGGTGGCGCCGGCGGACTGAGACGCGTTGCCCTTGACCCACACCGAGCCGCTCATCATGTTCTCGGCGACCCCGGTGCCGGCGTTGCCGTTGATGATCACCTCGGCCTGCTGGTTCATCCCGGCGGCGTAGTACCCGACGTGGCCGCCCACGGTGACCGTCACCGGGGCGTTGAGACCGACGGCGACGTTATGGGCGCCCGCGGGGTGCTCGATGACGAACTCGCCGTCGAGATCGGGGGCATGCAGGGCGGTGTTGACCTCGCGCAGCGGGGTGGTGCTCAGGTCGAAGGTCGTCACTAACGCCGACGAGCGCTCGCGCGAGGAAGAATTCAACGCTGCCATGCGTACACCACCTCCGGCTCGGGTTCCCAGATCTTGGCGCTCTCGACTCCGGGAAGCCCGGCCAGCGCCCGGTATTCGCTGCCCATCGCGACCCAGTCGGCGGTCTCGGCGATCACCGCGGGCTTGCACGCGATCGCATCGCGCACGACGGCGAACGAGTCCCGGTTGGACACCAGCAGCGTGTAGAAGCCGTCGAACGTCGCGCACAGGTCCTTCAGCGCGCCCTCGACGTCGCGGCCCTCGGCCAGCAGCTCGGCGATGAAGCGGGCGCCCACCTCGGTGTCGTTCTCGCTGTCGAAAGGCACTCCGGCCGCACGTAGTTCGCGCCGGATGGTGGCGTGGTTGGCGAACGAACCGTTGTGAACCATGCACTGGCCGGGGCCGACAGCGTAGGGGTGGCAACCGGCCGGGGTCACCGCCGACTCGGTGGCCATCCGGGTGTGCCCGACACCCTGCCAGCCCTGCGCGGTGGCCAGCCCCCAGCCCTCGGTGAGCACGCGGGGATGCCCGACGCCCTTGAGAACGGCGATGTCCGAACCGAATCCGGCGATGATAGCGTCCGGGTAGGCGGCGCGGACGGCGGCCAGCAGCGTCTCGGAGTCGACGTCGGCCGAGAGCACGTAGCTGACGTCGACGGCGACCCCGTCGACGTCCCCGCCGAGCTCCGCACCGACGGCCGCGGCTACCTGTGTCGCGTCCTCGGGTACTCCGGTAGCCAGGTCAGCCACCGACACGCAGCCCTTACCCGGCGGCGACCAGGTCGGGTCGCCGTAGACGGCGACGCCAGCGGAGTCGCTGCCACGGTCACCCATCTCGCACAGCATCCCGGTGAGCAGTTCCCCCAGGCGGGGGTAGAGGTCGGGGGTCCGCAGATGCAGTCCGACGATCCCGCACATTCGTTGTGTCCCTTCGGGTTCTAGAAAGCGGTGAGGTAGTTGTCGATCTCCCACGGGGAGACCGCACTGTGGTAGGCGAAGAACTCGTCGCGCTTGACGTCGGCGAAGTACGCGGCGACACCTTCGCCCGCGGCGTCGAGCACCCCGGTCACCACCGGGTCGACCTCGAACGCCTCCACCGCGTGCAACAGAGTGGCCGGCAGCGGCGTGCTGCTCACCCCCTGGCCGACAGCGCCGGGGTCGGTGCTGCGCTTGATACCGTCGAGGCCGGCGCCCAGCGCCGCGGCGATCGCCAGGTACGGGTTGGCCGATCCGTCGCCGCCGCGCATCTCGATGCGGTCACCGTCGGGTACCCGGATGTAGTGGGTGCGGTCGTTGCCGCCGTAGGTCGGCAGCCGCGGCGCCCATGACGCCCCTGAGGATGTCGAGACGGCACCGGTTCGCTTGTAGGAGTTGACCGTCGGCCCGACCACGGCCTGCAGCGCGCAGGCGTGATCGAGGATGCCGCCAATGAACCCATAGGCGGTCTCGGACAGGCCGAGGCCGCGCTCGTCGTCCTCGGCGGGGAAGACCGGGGCGCCCGCGCTGGTCAACGACAGGTGCAGGTGCAGGCCGCTTCCGGTCTTGTCGCCGAAAGGTTTCGGCATGAAGGTGGCGATCATGCCGCGCTCGGCGGCGATCATCGACAGCAGGTAGCGCAGAGTGATCACCCGGTCAGCGGTGGTGAGAGCGTCGGCGAACTTGAAGTTCTGCTCGAACTGGCCGTTGCCGTCCTCGTGGTCGTTGGCGTAGTTGGACCAGCCGAGCTGGTTCATCGCCGAGGACACCGCGGTGAGGTGGTCGTACATGCGGGTGACACCGCGGGCGTCGTAACACGGCTGCGCCGCGGTGTCGGCGGTGTCGGCGACCGAGATGGTGCCGTCGTCGTTGCGGGACAGCAGGAAGTACTCGACCTCGGCACCGACCCACGACTCGAACCCGGCGTCGGCGCACCGCTGGATCAGCGACTTGAGGATCACGCGCGGCGCGAACGGCCACGGGCTGCCCTCGACGTGCGGATCGCAGTGCACGATCGCCAGGCCCTCTTTGATGAACGGGATCGGGGTGAACGACGCCGGATCGGGGATCGCCATCATGTCGGGATCCTTGGGCTCCTGGCCCATCGCCCCGACGGCGTAGCCGGCGAAGCCGACGCCCTCGGTGGCCAGCAGGTCGACCGCCTCGACCGGCACCAGCTTGGCGCACGGCTTGCCGCGCAGATCGACGAACAGTGCGAGGATGAATTTGGTTCCGGACTGCTCTGCCAGTGCCGCGAGGTCCTGCGTCATGGTGACCACCCCTTGTCTCTTGATGGGAATCAAGGTATCACCGAGTGAAACAGCTCGCAGCGCGAGCGATCCAGCCAGTGAAATAGCTGGTCAGGAGGGTTTGTCAGGCGCCTGTCAAGCGAGGTCCGCCGCGTTGAGGACGATCTCGGTCAGCGGCAGGCGCTCGCGGGGGAGCGCGTCGCGTTCGGCGATCTCCGGGGTGACGTCGGCGTGGTCGCCGAGGCGGCCTACGGCGATGACCATCAGCGGGTGCAGGGTGTCGGGCAGCCCGAAGACCTCGCTGGTGGCCGTGGCGTCGAACCCGGCCATCGGATGTCCGACGAGCCCGCGGGACACCGCCTCGATGAGGAGGTTGGCCATCGCGGCGCCGGCGTCGACGGCCGAGTACAGCCGGGTGCGCTCGTCCTCGCCCTCGTCGGCGCACAGCACGATCAGCGCACTGGCCGCCTTGGCGTAGCTGTTACCCCGTCTGAGCAGGCCGGCGATCGTCTCGAAAGTCTGGTCGCCGCGGCGACCGACAAGGAAGCGGACGGGCTGGCGCCGACCCCATGTCGCGGCCCAGCGGGCCGCCTCCAGCAGGGCGGTCAGATCCTCGCGGTCCAGCTCGGCGGCCGGGTCGAACGCGCGGGGACTCCAGCGGGCGCCGATGTCGGGGTGGATCGGAACCGAGGTGTCTGCTCGACGGTCGGGCGCAGCGGGCACCCCAGCGAGCGTACCGGCGGGATAAATCACGTGCGGTCAGCCTCTATCCTTTACAGGATCCCCCCGGATTCCCCGACATGTATCGAGAGGTTCTGCTGTGACGCTCGTCGTACAGAAATACGGCGGATCGTCGGTGTCCGACGCCGAACGGATCCGCCGTGTGGCCGAGCGCATCGTGGAGACCAAGAAGGCCGGCAACGACGTCGTCGTGGTCGTCTCGGCGATGGGCGACACCACCGACGAGCTGCTCGATCTCGCCAAGCAGGTGTCCCCGGCGCCGCCGGCCCGGGAGCTCGACATGCTGCTGACCGCTGGGGAACGCATCTCCAACGCGCTGGTGGCGATGGCCATCGAGAGCCTCGGCGCGCAGGCCCGCTCGTTCACCGGGTCGCAGGCCGGCGTCGTCACCACGGGCACGCACGGCAACGCCAAGATCATCGACGTCACACCCACCCGGCTGCGCTCGGCGCTCGACGAGGGCCAGATCGTGCTGGTCGCCGGGTTCCAGGGGGTCAGCCAGGACACCAAGGACGTCACCACACTCGGTCGGGGCGGCTCCGACACCACCGCGGTGGCCGTCGCCGCGGCGCTGCGCGCCGACGTCTGCGAGATCTACACCGACGTCGACGGCATCTTCAGCGCCGATCCGCGGATCGTGCCCAACGCCCGTCGGCTGGACACGGTCTCCTTCGAGGAGATGCTGGAGATGGCTGCGGCCGGAGCCAAGGTCCTGATGCTGCGCTGTGTGGAGTACGCCCGCCGTTACAACCTGCCCATCCATGTCCGGTCGTCGTACTCCGACAAGCCAGGCACCATCGTCAAAGGATCGATCGAGGACATCCCCATGGAAGACGCCATTCTGACCGGAGTCGCCCACGACCGCGGCGAGGCGAAGGTCACCGTCGTCGGGCTGCCCGACGTACCCGGCTACGCGGCCAAGGTGTTCCGCGCGGTCGCCGACGCCGACGTCAACATCGACATGGTGCTGCAGAACATCTCGAAGGTGGAGGACGGTAAGACCGACATCACCTTCACCTGTTCGCGGGAGAGCGGCCCGGGCGCGGTGGAGAAGCTGACCTCGCTGCAGGATGAGATCGGTTTCACTCGAGTCCTCTACGACGATCACATCGGCAAGGTCTCGTTGATCGGCGCGGGGATGCGCAGCCACCCCGGTGTGACAGCGACGTTCTGTGAGGCGCTGGCCCAGGCGGGCATCAACATCGACCTGATCTCCACCTCCGAGATCCGGATCTCGGTGCTGATCAAGGACACGGAACTGGACAAGGCGGTCGAGGCGTTGCACGAGGCGTTCGGTCTCGGCGGCGACGAGGAAGCCGTCGTCTACGCGGGAACAGGACGGTAAGCAATGGCCGGGGCGAGCGAAGCGACGGGATCAAGAATGGCCGGGGCGAGCGAAGCGACGGGATCAAGAATGGCCGGGGCGAGCGAAGCGACGGGATCAAGAATGGCCGGGGCGAGCGAAGCGACGGGATCAAGATGGTAAGCATTGGGGTGGTCGGCGCGACCGGTCAGGTCGGTCAGGTGATGCGAACCCTGTTGGTGGAGCGCGATTTTCCCGCCACCGAGGTGCGGTTCTTCGCCTCAGCGCGCTCGGCGGGCAAGAAGCTGGAGTTCCGCGGGCAGCAGATCGAGGTCGAGGACGCCGAGCTCGCGGATCCCTCGGGTCTGGACATCGCGCTGTTCTCCGCGGGCGCGACGATGTCGCGGGTGCAGGCGCCCCGGTTCGCCGCCGCGGGCGCGGTCGTCGTCGACAACAGCTCGGCGTGGCGCAAGGACCCCGACGTCCCGCTGGTGGTCTCCGAGGTCAACTTCGACCGTGACGCCGGTAACCGGCCGAAGGGCATCATCGCCAACCCGAACTGCACCACGATGGCGGCCATGCCGGTGCTCAAGCCGCTGCACGACGAGGCTGGGCTGACCCGGCTGATCGTGTCGAGCTATCAGGCGGTGTCGGGCAGTGGCCTGGCCGGTGTGGAAGAGCTTGCGACGCAGGCGCGTGCGGTCATCGACGGGGCCGAGCAGCTGGTGCACGACGGCTCGGCGCTGGACTACCCCGCGCCGAACAAGTACGTCGCGCCGATCGCGTTCAACGTGGTCCCGCTGGCCGGGTCGCTGGTCGACGACGGTTCCGGGGAGACCGACGAGGACCAGAAGCTGCGCAACGAGAGCCGCAAGATCCTGGGCATCCCGCACCTGCCGGTGTCGGGCACGTGTGTGCGGGTGCCGGTGTTCACCGGGCATTCGCTGTCGATCAATGCCGAGTTCTCCCAACCGCTTTCGGTGCAGCGCGCCAAGGAACTGCTGGCCGGCGCGCCGGGTGTGACGCTGGTGGACGTGCCGACGCCGCTGGCCGCCGCCGGGATCGACGATTCGCTGGTCGGCCGGATCCGTCAGGATCCCGGGGTGCCCGACGGGCGCGGGCTCGCGCTGTTCGTCTCTGGCGACAACCTCCGAAAGGGTGCTGCGCTGAACACCATCCAGATCGCCGAGCTGCTCGCCCGCGGCTGACTTTGCGCCGAAATTGCATTCCAGCAGGGCTCTTCTCGGCCTTTGTCTGCTGGAATGCCATTTCGGCGGCGGTGGGGGTGGCGTACGGGACGCCTGATCCCGGGTTGCCGCCACTGTTGCCGGGGCAGGTGATCCGGATCGGCCCGGCGGCCGGGACCGGGACACCCACCGGCGACTACGGCATCGGTGCCACCGACCTGTGCGAGTTCATGCAGTTCCCGTCGCAGACGCTGCAGGTGTGCGGCGACAGCTTTCGCGGTCAGGCGGTGGGCTTCGGTAACTGGTTCTCCCCGATCGCGCTGCACGTCGAGGACGGTTCGCTCGACGACCCGGCCGGGGTGCGCTACGACGGGGTGACCGGGATCGATGACCCGCTGCTGGCCGACCCGACCCTGCCGGGTGCCTCGCAGCTGCCCGCGGGTGTGGTGGAGATCAACCGGGAGAACTACCTGCTGGTCACCACCACCAAGGACCTGCGACCGCAGACCTCACGCCTGGTCAAAGCCGTTGCCGGGCAGGGCAACTGGCAGACCATCCCGGGTTCCGAGCGGGACGCCGGGTATGCCGGTGGCCGGCAGTCGCAGATCAGCGGCTACTACGACCCGATCCCCACCGCCGAATCGCCCAGCGGCTGGGTGTACATCGTGGCCAACAACTTCGACCGCAGCGGGCCGGTGGTGCTCTACCGGACCCCGCCGCAGACGTTCGCCGACCGGGCCGGCTGGCAGGGCTGGTCGGCCACCGAGGGCTGGGGGCACGAGCCGACCCCGCTGTGGGACGCGATGGTGGGGGAGATGAGCGTGCGCCCGATCGACAGCAAGGCGGTGCTGTCGTACTTCAACGCCAGCACCGGCAACATGGAGATCCGGGTGGCCGACGATCCGACCCAGCTCGGCACCGCACCGGTCACCACGGTGGTGTTCGCCGCCGCGTGGCCCGACCCCGTCGAGCACCTGCCGCCGCCGGAGGACAATCGGCTGGCCCAGCCCTACGGCGGCTACATCTCGCCGAGCTCCACCCTCGACCATGTGCGGGTGTTCGTCAGCCAGTGGAACACCACCGCTCGTGGCGGCACCCCCTACCGGGTGATCCAGTTCGCGGTGAACCCGATCAAGCACTAGTCACGGGATGTTTTTCGCCGGCCGTCCGCAGTGCGTCCGCAGTAGCTCCGAGGGACTGCTCGACGAGGCCCGCGGCGGCCTTGCGGGTGCGATCGTCGGCGTCGGGCCACAGGTGGCTGTAGGTGTCGAGGGTGACCGAGGCCGACGAGTGCCCGAGAGCGCGCTGCACGGTGACGACGTCGCAGCCGGCCGCGATGAGACCGGATGCGTAGAAGTGCCGGAGATCGTGCAGACGATGCTCGATACCGACGTCAGCGCGGACCAGGCGCCACCACCGCGACACCGTCGCCGCGTGGGCCGGGAGCTTCTGGTTCCGCGCGCCCGGGAACAGCCAGCGGTCTGGGTCGTCGCCGCCCCGCCAGAGGCGGACGTGCTCCGACAGGATCGTCACGAGCCCCTCTGGGATGTAGACCGTGCGCTCGGATCCGTACTTCGGGCCGCGGATCTCCATACGGCCGTCGTCGGTCCACTGCACCTGGCGGCGCACGTGAATCTCCTTGCGCATGAAGTCGACATCGGATACCTGCAGAGCGGATGCCTCACCGCGCCGAAGCCCAGCGAAGGCACACACGGCGATGAATGCTGCGTACCAGGGTTCGATGGCGTCGCACGCCCGAATCGCAGACCCGACCTCGATGGCCGTTGGAATGACCATCGCGGCCGACGCTTTACGGACGCGGGGGAGTTTCACCGATAGGGTGATGTCCCTCGGCATCGCTCGATCGGCCACAGCCGCACGGATTGCATTGCGCACGTGGGCGAACCGGGTGCGGATCGTCGTCGGCTCCAGCTTGCCGTCCTGCATACGCTTGACCCACGCCTCGACTTGCGACGGCCGCAGATCTGCCAGTCCGACGTTGGCGAATGTCACCGAGTTGGCAGCCAAGTCGGCGGCGTGCCGGGTACCCGACACCCACACCTGCCGCGACGACCACTCCTTGTAGAAGCTCGCGAAGGTAATCTTGCCGCGCTGCGGGTCGACATAGGTCCCGGTTACTAGAGCAGTGGTGATCTCGGCATCTAACCAAGTCTGCGCGTCAGACTTCCGGACAAAGCCCTTCGCATGCTCTCGGCCTTCGTCATCGACATACCTTGCCCGCCAACGCTTCCCCTTGCCATCAGCCGCGGACGGTACGGTCTCAGTCGAACCATCGGACAGTCGGGCCGTTTTGCGCCAGCGATCCTCGACACCCGCCCGCCGATTACGCGTCTGGCTCATCGTCGTACCTTCCATCGGACACATTGCGAACTATTCGAGCGAGTGTTTGTTCAGGGGTCTCTGGGCCAGAAGGCAGGATCTGGAACCCCAGCCCGATCAGAAACGGCATGACCAACTCGGTGTGCCACGTACGAGCCAGGAGCTCATTTGCGCGAGCCATCTCCGGTGAGTCGGCATCGGCCGTCCGTATCCGCTGGCCAACTGCGACTGCAAGGTCTTTGAGCGCGCGTGCCAGTTGCCGCGTCAACTCCGTGGTCTGCGACAGCAAGTACTCGACAGCCTTCACCCGTCGAGCCAGCTCCTCCGAGCTAAGAGGAGCGTGGATGAGAGCAGTCAGCGGCACACCGAGAATATCGGCGACGGCTAGGGCTTCACTCAGCTGGACCTGGCGTTCGCCGTTCTCGATCTTGTAGACCGTCGCCTGATGCCAGCGAAATCCCCTCTTAGCCATGGCATCTGCTAAGGCAGCCTGAGCAAGGCCAGCCGACTCACGCACGGCCTTCAAGTTCGCGGCGAAGTTCTCTTCCTCAACTGGCACCATCCAACGTTAATCCAATCTGTCGTATTGACGCAATCCAATCCAGTGTTACTCTAAATCAGTTTTACCAAACAAACTAGATTGGAGTTACTGGAATGACTGGTGATGAGCTGCTCCACACCAAGCAGGTGGAGGAGCGGTACGGGATAAAGGCTGGGACGCTGCGCTTCTGGCGTTCGACGGATCAGGGGCCACCTTCATTCACGCTCGGCCGGAACGGCCGCGTTGTGTACCGGCGAAGCGAAGTCGAACGCTGGATCGCCGAGCAGGAGCAGTCGACCCGTCGCGGTGGGGACGGTGCAGCCTGATGCGGTCCTACCCCGCACATGAAGACCTCGGGCTCAATCCCGAGGCTGACAGGACCGAGGACTTGCGTCGGTCCGGAATCAGTGACGCCGCCGGGGCTGGCACCCCGACGGCGTCTGAACCAACCAATCAGCTGGAAGCCGAGAAAGGAAAGTTCATGACCACCATATCCGAGTGCCGGCACTGCACGATGCCCACCGCCGGCGCGGCCGTGTGCCCGTTCTGCGCCACCTACACGCCGCCCGAGTCGCCCGCTCAGCGTCTCGACGTCGCCGTGAACCGCGTCGACTTGCTGCGCCACGACATCAACAGCGTGCTGCAAGAGCTGCCCGCCGACGTCCCGCTCTTCGCGGTCGCAGACATCGTCACCGCGCTCGGCCACCTGCGTCAGGCCGCGGTCCTGATCGACCGCGCGAATGACGTCCTCGAAGCAGCCGCCGCGGAGGTGAAGCGATGAGCGCGCAGAAGGCCCAGGCTCGACATTCAGCACATGGTAGTCAACCATCTGCAGAAAAGCCCCGCCCGACCGTCATCGAGTGCGTCGACATGCCGCCCGTCGAGCTTGACCCGCCGGCACCGCCCGACCCGGCAATCGCCCGCTGGCAGGAACTCGCCGAGCGGGACATCATCATCAACCACGGCGGTGACGCCGAGACGGTGATGCCGTTCCCACGACCGGCGTGGGCCGACCCCGATTGCGACATGATCGGCAACACACGGGGTCCCGCGGTCGCACCCGACGCGGTCTTCACGGTGCGCACATAGACCACCCCGGCAGCCTACGGCCCCGATTTAGTGCACAAATCCTGAGCGAGCCGCCAAAGAAAATGCAGGTCAAACCCCTGCACCGACCATCAACCCGGAAACGTGAGCCAAGTCAGGTCTGACAACGTACGTGATGGAAACGATGGGCGGATTTGAAATAGACGGCTGGCACCTTGAGTCGTCAGCAGCGTGAGCCGGTCAGGTAATAGCGAGCAATTGCACGGCTGCGTTTCGTTTGCCTGACTCGGCATAGTGGAAATCGTCGCCCGGACAGGGTACAAGTGCCATGTTCATTGTATGTTCAAGCAGTTTGTCTTCCACGTTCTGCCAAAAGAAAGCCGGCAGAGAGACGCTCCGGGGGTAAACGACATCGATCCGGTCGAGGCTGCGTTGAATGAGCTGAAAATTGGTCAGTCCCGCTTCTGACAATGTGGACAGGACAAAGTAGGGGGTGAACTTGCGGCCGTCGCGCGTGAGAAGCCGAACGTTCTCCCTGCCAATTAACTGCGACACCGCACGAGATATGCGCCCGCAAGGGCAATTAAGCACCCAGCTCGCAAGATCGCCGGTGCGATAACGGATCAAAGGCATCGTCGTGGAAGTTAGGACAGTGACGACTAATTCGCCGATGACGCCCTCATTGTCGATTGTCGCCCCGTCCGAATCTAGAAGTTCGACAACGGCCAGGTCGGGACGGAAATGGAGTGAGCCGCACGCACATTCGAATGCTATGAGACCTGTTTCAGCCAAGCCATAGATGTTGCGTACCTGGCCCTTGAAGCACTTTGTAAGACGTTCCCGCCCTGCTTTGGTGAGAGTCTCGTAGCTCCAGATCACCGCTTCGCTATCGAAGGACCAGCCCTGCTCGTCAGCAAGATCCGCCAGATCGAACAGCTTCGAGTTGCCATAGAACACTGACGGCCGCGAAAAATCATGCAGCGCCTGGTAAAAGGTGCGCGATTCGCGATTGTCCGGCTGGAAGAGCGGCATATTCCACCATATGCCTTGAGAACCTATATCTGCCGGCAATAGCAGCGGCATGCCAAGCTGCCGAAGCCCGAGGTGAATCGTGTCTCCAACACCAGAGATACCGATATCATCCAAGAGCATTTCAAACAGATCCCAGTCAGCCCGGCGAGCCTGCCAGTCCCGAATCACCGCAGTTGCCTGCCCGGTACTTCCGCTTGTCGTACATATGGAAATCTCCTGGCTCGGCAGTTTCGTCGTCAGAGGATCTCGGGTTAGCAAAGAGGCTAAGTACTCACGCAGTACGCTTTTGTTGATTACCGGGAAGTCATTCAGGGTGAAGACCGGAGCGGTCAGCTGTCGTCGGGTGTCTTCGTAGAACGGAACTTGGCTCAGTGCGACCGCAAGCAGTTCACGCATCCGGTCGAATCCGAGAGTGATCTGGTTCTCTTCAAAGGACACGGCGCTTGGCGGGAATGAATGCCTTCGACTGCTATCCATGCCCTCACGTAAAGCACTTACGGCAACTTCAATTTCCTCAAGTCGCGACAAATCAACGTTCATCAGCCTGGCCTCCTACAAGCCTAGATGAAACACAGAGTTGGCTTGCCGTGAACGACAAGCCAACTCTGCGCTGTTCACTGACCGTGCGCTACGGCGACGGGTTCGAACCAGCCACGAAGACGTGGTTGGAAGTGATCGACTTGCCGCCTTGCGCCGGGTCGAGTTGTAGCGACCCGACGCTGAAGGCCGCCGTCAGCGGCGCAGCGACGAGGACCAGACCCGCGGTCATACCGATGACTTTCTTCCGTTCCATGCTTTTCTCCTCCCTCCTTCAACTAGGCTGACGCGGCGGACTCCGTACCCTTATGGGTGATCAAACCCCACCGACGCAAATTCTCTAGGAAGTCATGAACATCCGACCGTGCCTGGAGTTCATCGACTCCGAATGTGTTTTGAAGAAGTTGTTCGAGATCACCTGCCGAAGCTGTTTGTTCGAACGACTCCCACATAAACGCTCCGACCGCATTGAGTTCGTACAGTTCGCCGCGAAACGAGAGCGCCAACGCTGGTGCGTTAGGATCGAACTTCTCGCCAAGACCCGCGTATCCTTCGAGCAGTTCCTCAAAACCATAGAGAGAGATATCACGCTGCGCGATGATTCCGTCGCTCTTGGCAAATACATCCATTTCGTCCCCCTCGCTAGACCCGTAACGCGGGTAATTGCCGATCACTCAGTCATCGGGGCAGCCGCGACATTCCACACGCGCGGTGCGCTGTAACGAAGAGTCAATGTTCCCTGCACGATATTCACCTCCCCTGCATCTTCAGGCTGCACGACGAAAGTCATAGCAGCTTCTTCCTCTGCGATTCAGCAGAGTAAATCCGGCGCTCGCTGCAGCTTGTAGAAATTCCTGCTCTGTTGGCACGAACCGCTCGACGCCATACACGACAGGTCGCAGATTCCCGTCATTGCCGACTGGACGGCCGAACAACAGAAGCGTATGTAGCGAAGGGACGCAGCCGTGTACTACCGACGTCTCCAACAGCCACTCTTCGCCGCAAACTTCGAGCAAGCGCACGGTTTCTGTCAGCGAGGCGAACTCGTACGTCCCCGTACCCGTCCGAAGGTCAATCAACAGCCGAGCGTTACGGCCGAGGAGGGCACGGAGATTCTCGAACAGCAAATCAATAGGACCGACCTCATTCGCGGCATTATGGAGACAAACAGCGACGTCAAACGAAGCCGGTGCTACCTCCCGAGACAGGTCGACGCGCAAAGCCCGTACGTGGGGGTAGAGCTCTTTAGCCTTGTCCAAAGCCTCTGTGTCCGAATCGATCAGTGTGATCGACCAACGATCCGGGTCATACAGGGGAACTGTGCGGCCGACACCGGCACACACGTCTACCAAGGAAGGCTTCTCGGAACCCTCCCTTGAGGTGGACTGCGCGACATCCTCAAGGAAGGACGCCACGGTCTCAAGGTCGTCCGTCTTGTACTCCTGCAAACGACGATAGAGGTCTAAGCCGCCGAACGTCGCAGTCCTCGTCGTCACCTCGTCAGCCCTCATTCGGCGGCCGCAAGAGCTGAAGTATGTCTTCCGACAACGAAATCCAGGAATGCGTGGACACCGATTCCGCTGCGAATACGCCGACGGCGTCGTACCGACCCACCCGGAACGTCAGCACATCTGTGTCGCCAACGACACTCGCTTGGGAGACCCAAAGACCATCCTCGTCGCGAACACACGACACTACACGCAGGAGGTTCCGCGGCTGGGGCACATCGTCGTACAAGAAGCGTCCGCGATCGCTCAGCAAGCTGCGGAGAGACTTGATCCAGATCGGTTGCTTGTCCGACCAGCCGTGGGCGCTCCCGGTCAGCATTCCGCCGGTCTGCAGTACCCCTCCGGGCAAGGCTATAACGTCATACCAATTCGCCGGGAAGTCGTCGGCGAAATCGATGTCGTCGACGCCGTACACCTCAGCCCGGTTACCCCACAAAGCCTCAGCCTCTGTCGCAATATCGCTTCGTTCGACGATGGTCACATCAACGTCGGATTGACGAAACTTGTCGACCAAGTAATCCGTCGAGCCGCCGACAATGAGGGCCCGATCTATGTCGATCGAATCGTACGTAGCCAGTCCAACGAACTCGGGACAAGCGTTCCTCCGCTGCGTAGGCGCACACAGCGCGCCGCCAAGTGCAAACATGGATCTACCTCTGGTGTGATCGGTTCAGTGTGCAAGTTGCACGTTTAGTTCTGCGCCGCGACTACTCGCGGTTCAGGTGCGTAACCTGTCCCTGAAGGAGACTTGTCAGGCTTCAGGCCTGCGCATGAACCCGCTGACCGCATGTGCACCAATGCCGGCGACTCGCGCCAGAGCGCGCCCAGGTCGTCATCCGGCAATTTGCCGATCGTCGCGCCCGCGTAGGCGCAGGGCGAAAGGTCGCCGTTCGGCCGCAACGTGAGACTTCGAATACCGCACGGACAGCCGGAATCAATACCGCCATCCGACTCCGCGTTATAAAACAAGGCGATATCGAGCGGTGACCGTTCGTTCAAGTCCGCAAGCGTTGCCTGCACGTCAAACTGATCACCACTCGGCAAGCTCAATATGTCTTTGCTCAGATTTCCGTTGCCGGTCGGCCTGAACCGCTTAAATTCGATGCCGTAGATGCCGAGGTCTTCGGCCAGGCGGACGATATCCGCCAGCTCCAGGAAGTTCAGCGTCGTGATGACCGTCGAGAGTTTGACTTTTATGCCAGCGTTCGTAGCGCTCCGGATCCCGGAAACGACCCGGTCGTAACTGCCCACTTTACGCCGGAAGCTGTCGTGCTTTTCCGACGAAGCGGAGTCAAGGCTCACGTACATGGTTGCCAGGCGCGCAGCGGCAAGCCTCGCGGCGACTTTGTCATTCACGAACCACGCGTTTGTGGTGATGTTTGTATCGATGTGTGCGCTTCCCATCGCGGCCAGAACGTCAACACAGTCGCGGCGTATGAGCGGTTCGCCACCGCCCAAACCGACCCGCATTACGCCCAATCGAGTGAACTGTTCGACGATCTGGAAGTACGCGCTGGTGTCCAACTCTTTTGGATATGTACCCGCGCGGCTGTAGCAGTGGCTGCAATTAAAGTTGCACGCGTAGGTGTAGTTCCAACTGATGTAGATCGGAACTGCGGTGAGCATATTCCCCCCTGCTCGATGTAACGACCATTCCTAAGCATCGGTTAGCCAAAACGCCGCGACCGAAGCAGTTACCCCGCCTCCCTGCGCGGTCCCTAAAGCTTCAAGCGATTCAAGCGTTACCCACACCCGATGCCGCTGTCAACCAGAAACTGTCAATAAGACATTGCCCCCGGGAAACCGTGCAGTAACACCCACGTCTATAGCAAGCAGACAGATGATCATTTACTAGACTTTACCTGCATACCAATCCTACCAAGACGGTTACAGCAAGGTTCATGCCCGCACCTAAGATTCGACGCAGAACCAATCGTTACGACACGGCACGGCGAAAGCCCGAAGTCGACGCAAGCCATTTGTAGCAGCCATTGTTCGATGGATTTTGTCCTAAACATTGTCCCATTTGTAGCAGCCATTGTGCCTATACAGTGTGCACTCTTATTGTCATGCGCACTTGCCTATACTTTTGACGTAGCGGAAACCTGAGTTGTCGCGCTACATTATCCGGCTCTTCGTAATTCAGAGTGCATTGACGAGTTGGTGGAGGGCTCCGCTGTGCAGCAGTGAGCGCCAGCGGTAGTGCGCCAGGTTGCGGAAGCCCAAGGCGTTGCGGCGCAGCGCTTCCAGCCGACCGTTGATGGCCGCGGTGGGGCCGTTGGAGGTGTGGTGATCGAAGAACGCCAGGATGTCGGCGCGGCGGCGGTGCAGGGTGCGCCCGAGCTGGGCCAGCTCGTCGAGCACGGCGGGCACGCCGCGGCGCAGTGAGTCGATGACCGCGCCCATCATGGCCTTGCCGCGGCGCCGGTCGGGGTGGCCGTAGGCGGCGATGATCCGCTGGTAGACGCTCCAGGTCACCAAGACGGCGAGATGGTCCTCGCCGGCGAACACCGCTTCCAGTCGTGCCCGTTGCCGAGCGGTGAGCAAGGGCAGCCGGGTGCGCAGAGTGCGGCGCACACCGTAGAGCGGATCACCGCTGCGGCCACGATGCCCGCAGGTCAGCTGTTGGATGCGTTGGCGGCACAGGTCCAACTTCAAGCCCGCCAGGGCGACGACGTGGAAGGGGTCCATCACCGCGGTGGCCTCGGGCAGCTGCGCGGTAGCCGCGGTCTTGTAGCCGCCGAACCCATCCATGGCAATCACCTCGACCTGCTCACGGAACGCTGGCGGCTGCTCATCGAGCCAGCTGGTCAGTGCTGCTGCCGACCGACCCGCGACCAGGTCGAGCAGCCGCGCTGGACCGGTGCCGTCGTGGACCGGGGTGAGATCGATGATCAGCGTGACGAAACCCTCGGTACCGCGGCGGCGCGGTGCCCAGCGGTGTTCATCGACGCCGATGACCCGCACCCCGGCCAGCCGATCAGGACCGGCCGCTGCGATGAGCTTGGCCACGGCCCGCATGGCGATGCTGCTCACGGTGTGCCAGGACACACCCAGTTCGGTGGCGATGGCCGAGATGGTGGTGCGGTCGATCATCAACCGCCGCAACACATACCGGGCACAGCGCCGCGTAGTCGAAGCCCGTGGTTCGGCGAGCTTGCCGAGGCTCTGATTGAACATCGCCCGCCCACACTCGACGCTGGTGCAGCGGTAGCGGGGCACCGCGACCCGCAACAGCAACGGGTAGCCGGCCACCGGCAGGTCGGTCAACGGCCGAACCACGGTGTCGCGATACGTGCCGTCTCGGCCGCAGTCCGGGCAGCGCGGATCCCGGACCACGGGGGTGCAGAAGATCGTGGTCTGCTGATCGTCGACGGCGGCGTCGGTGATCGTCACCCCCAACTCGATGGTGCGCATGATCGTGTCGGCAACAACAGAACGCGGGCAGGCAGTAGCCTCGGACAACGGGTCCCCTCGGTGGTGTTGATGAAGCGTGCGTGTAGGAACCCGCATCGTCACCCACCGAGGGCCCACCTCAGCTCACCGACACGACACCCTCCCGCAGCTTTCCACTACCCCCGACGCACTCTCATTCACGAAGAGCCCATTATCCGTGGCGCGCGCACCCGGGTTACCGGTTACGCTGCCGATCACGACCTCTAGAACTCAGTTTGAATACCACCATCCGGCGCAACAATCGCGACGAACAAAGACGCCGCGAGTTGGGCCGTTTCGACCGAAGGCGACAAAGCAGGCATCGCGCCGACGCTTGCCTTCCGCAGTCATCGGCCGGTTGACCCATATTCACGTGCGCACGCGCTCGCCGCTGTCGGCGCAGTGTTGCCACCGTTATACCTCGGGCGAGTGTGGCCGTGGATTACGCCCACTAGCGGCGGGCAAGCATGTTGAGGGGGTCTTGTAAGCTCACCGTTGAGTATCTCGTGAAAGGGTTTTCGCATGCCAACCTCCGATGACCAGCTGCGACGCATCCGGCATTCCGCCGCGCATGTGCTGGCCCAGGCTGTGCGGGAACGATTCAGCGGAGAGGGCAAGGTAAGCCTCGCCATCGGACCGCCGACTGCACGCGGCTTCTACTACGACTTCGAGCTACCTCGGTCGCTGAACGATGACGACCTCGTTGCCCTTGAAAAGCGGATGAAACAGATACTCCGCGGAGAGTTCGACTTCGTCCAAAAGGACATGTCAGAAGCTGAGGCACGCGAGCTTTTTGCTGATGAGCCTTACAAACTCGAAATTATCGACGGCATCGTGACGGGCGGCGTGGACGCGCATGGGGAACCATTTGAAGGAGATCCCCATCTCGGCACGTATCAGCAAGACACTTTTATCGACTTGTGCGGTGGCCCGCACGTGTCAAATACCGCGGAAATTGATCCGGGCGCAGTAAAGCTGCTGAGCGTTGCTGGCGCTTACTGGCGCGGCGACGAGAACCGCCCAATGCTCCAACGCATATACGGCACGGCGTGGGGATCGAAAGAAGAGCTCGAGCACTACTTGAAGCTGCGGGCCGAAGCGGAGCGGAGAGACCACCGCAGAGTAGGTCGCGAACTCGACCTGTTCATGTTCGACCCTACTGCTCCCGGCATGCCGTACTGGCTCCCTGACGGCCTTCGGGTGCTGAACCGTTTGCTCGAATTCTGGCGCTACGAGCACGAGACCCGCGGGTATCAGGAGATAAGCAGCCCTCTCATCAACGAACGGTCGCTCTGGGATAAGTCCGGCCACTGGCAAAACTACGTCGATGACATGTTCGTGATCCACGATGGCGAGCACAGGACGTACGGCGTGAAGCCAATGAACTGCCCAAACGCGATGATCGTGTACAACCGCAAGACGACGTCGTATCGCGAATTGCCCATTAGGCTGTCCGACTGCGATTGGTTGCACCGAAATGAGCGGTCAGGTACCCTCCAGGGCTTGCTACGTGTCCAGTCGTTCAGACAAGACGACGCACACATCTTCCTTCCTGAAGCAGAGATTGGCGAGGAGTGCGCGCGTATTTTCGAGATCGCCGATCGCTTCTATAATATCTTCGGCTTAAAGTATCGGCTTCGCCTCGGAACCCGCCCGGATAAATTCATCGGTGATATCGAGACGTGGGACCGTGCCGAAGCAATGCTCAAAACGGTCCTGGCTAAGCAGGCACCGAGTGGATTCGAGATCCTCGAAGGCGACGGCGCGTTCTACGGCCCCAAAATGGATATCGTCATGCAGGACGCGTTGGAACGTGAATGGCAGATGGGAACGATCCAGCTTGATTTCCAGCTGCCCCGACGGTTCGGCTGCGAATACACGGACGCCGACGGCAAGCTTCAGACGCCGGTGGTAATCCACAGGGTGATCTATGGCTCGCTAGAGCGATTTGTTGGAATCCTGCTGGAGCACACCGCCGGCGCACTCCCTCCGTGGATCTCACCCCGACAGGTTGCCGTCATACCGGTGGCAGAGCCCCACGAACAATACGCCGATTCGCTGGCGGCCGAGCTCACAGAATCCGGCATGAGGGCCGACGTACTGTCGTCTGCGAGCGGCACTCTAGGGGGGCGCGCTCGCCGCGCACGCCTCCTGCGCTACCCCTACCAACTTGTAGTTGGTGATCGCGAGGTCGAGGGCGCCGGTCTCGCGCTGAAACTTCGCGAGGGCGGGCAACTCGGAACATTGCCGCACGAAGCGGTCTTCTCCCGGATGAAGCATGCAATCGCTAATCAGGATCTGACCACCGACATCGCGTTCGCGGATCATCTCAATCCCGCTAACTAAGCTAAGACGGTTACCTTCGACAGACGTGACCACATGCGGACATCCGGCGAAGATTGCAACATCCCCGCATTCGGCCAGTTCTCGGGCAATTGGCCATGATCTATGCCGATCATCCCGATTTCGACGCTCGCTGAACCCCGTGACGCTCTAAGCCTGGATCCACCGATTGATTGCCTGGTAGGCGGGTGTCGGAATGAGGAAAGTGCCCTTTGAGCTGGGAAGATTGGTGTTCTCTACGCACTAATCAGTCCAGGTCAGGGTTGCGTCTAGCAGAGTGGCGCCTCTCTGTGTCAAGTCGTGATGTTGGCGTCGTTGAGCAACTGCCGGTAGACGGTGTCGGATAGTCGCCTTTTCAGGCAGCGCATCGCTTCGCTGTGACTCTTGCCGTTGGCGCGTTTACGGAGGTAGTAGGCCCGTCCCGGGGTGTCTCGTCGGATCTGGGTGATGGCCATGACGTGGAGGCAGTAGTTGAGTTGACGGTCGCCGGCGCGGGAAAGTCGGTGACGGACGACGTCGCCAGACGATACTTCGATCGGGGCCGTGCCGGTGTAGCTGGCGAACGCTGCGGGTGAGTTGAAGCGGTGGATCGAGCCGACTCTGGAGACGATCTTGGCGGCGGTGAGTGCCCCGATGCCGTGGAGCTCGGTCAGGGTGGTGCCGCACGTTTTCACCGCCATCTCGATGTCGTGGACGGCCTTGTCGATTCTGCGGTCGAGTCCGCGCAGTTCGGTGATTAGATCGGAGGCCAGCGCGCGTAGCGTCTTGCCGGCGGTATCTCGCGGGCGCACGGTGCGCAGGAGCTCAGCGGCCCGTTTAACGTTAAGGTCGTGGCTAGCGCCGCCGGGAACGAGGTGGGTGAGAACGGTATGAAGTCTGTTGACGGTTTGCGTCCGTGTCTTGACGAGGTCGTCGCGGTGTTCGACGAGTGCGCGTAGAGCCGTTGTTGCCGAATCGATTTCGGCTGTGTTGAGAGAACTGGACGTATGAGCCGCGACACCCACCGACACTGCGTCGGCTTCATCGCTGTTTCGACCGTGTCCTGTCGAAAGGAGCCTTACCCTGGCCGCAAGTTTGGCGGGGACATCGAGGACGGTGATGCCGTCTTGACGCAGTCGAACGGTCAATGGAGCCCCGAGACCGCTGGCGCCTTCGATCGCCCATGCGGTATCGGGCCAACGCCGGGCGAAGCGCAGCAGGGTTCGGTAGCCGTCTCGGCTGACGGGGACGCGGATCGTTGCCAGCGGTTGCAGCCGGGCATCAACGGCTGCGGCGGTCCATGACCGCTTGTGCGGGTCGATCGCGACCATCACCGCTGGCGTGGATGTGTTCGGGGTTGATGACATAGGTCTCCTCAGCTCAAAGGGAATTTCGGTTGCGAGGAGGGCACACCAACTTCAGGTCAAACAAGCCTCTCTCCAGCCACTCCACGCTTGTGGTGGCAATCGGCCGACAGGCCACTCTGGGAGTCAGCCCGAAGGCGACAGGTGTACGACGAGCCAGACCGACCACCACCACAGGGAGCATCGCTGCAGGCGGCGCGTCCCCGCCCGAATTCAACAAGTTGGTGTACGAGTCGGACCTGATCAGCGGTGCCGGCGTGTCGTAGCCGAGTGATTGAAGGTCATCGCGTGATTCTTCGAGGGACCGTCCCAAGTCGCTCGAGCAAAGGAACCACGCGATGACCGCTGCCCACAATATCGACCTGCCCACCGTGCTGGCCGAACGACTCACCACCACCCATCCCGACGTCTTGCGCGAGCTGCTCGCCACGTTCATTCACACCCTGATGGGTGCCGAGGCCGACGCCTTGTGCGGCGCCGGGTACGGCGAGCGCAGCGCCGAGCGGACCAACTCCCGCAACGGGTACCGGCACCGCCAGTTCGACACCCGCGCAGGCAGCCTGGACCTGGCCATCCCGAAGCTGCGGCACGGCTCCTCTTTCCCGGACTGGCTGCTCGAGCGCCGCAAGCGCGCCGAGCGGGCGCTGACCACCGTGGTCGCCACCTGCTATCTGCTCGAAGTGTCCACCCGGCGGATGGACAAGCTCGTCGAGACTTTGGGCATCACCGGCCTGTCGAAGTCGCAGGTGTCGGTGATGGCCAAGGAACTCGACGCCGCTGTCGAGGCGTTCCGGACCCGGCCGCTGGATGCGGGCCCGTACACCTTCGTCGCCGCCGACGCCCTGGTCCTCAAGGTCTGCGAGCAGGGCCGGGTAGTCACCGTGCACGCCCTGATCGCCGTCGGGGTCAACGCCGAGGGCTATCGCGAGATCCTCGCCGTCGACGTCACCACCGCCGAGGACGGTGCCGGCTGGTTGACGTTCTGGCGGTCGCTGACCGCGCGCGGGCTGTCTGGGGTCCAACTGGTCACCAGCGACGCCCATGCCGGTCTGGTGGCCGCGATCGGCGCCACGCTGCCCGGGGCGGCCTGGCAGCGTTGCAGAACCCACTACACGACGAATCTGATGAGCATCACCCCGAAGGCGTCCTGGCCGTGGGTGCGCACCTTGTTGCATTCGGTGTTCGATCAGCCGGATGCTGAATCTGTTTCTGCGCAATATGATCGGATCGTCGATGCCTTGGCCGACAAGCTCCCCAAGGTCGCTGATCACCTGGAAGAGGCCCGACCCGATCTGCTGGCGTTCACCGTGTTTCCCAAGCAGATCTGGCGCCAGATCTGGTCGAACAATCCCCTATCCGTTAACCGGCCTTCAGCAGACACGAGCCTGGCTGCGGCGTAGAGATCCGCGCCCGCCGGGGAGTGCAGGCAGATGCTGAGGTGCGGACACGGATTGGGAGGGCAGACGGGCGTGAGGGTGCGGGTGCAGCAGGCCGACATTGGATATCGGCTCGAGGGAACTTGGGACGGGCAGGACGCGGCGAACGCGTTCCTGGCGCACTTGGCCGGGCGGGGGTTCAGTGTTGCGACGGTCCGGGCGTATGCGTTCGATCTGGCGAACCTGGCCCGGTTCCTCGCTGAACGGGACTTGGCGCTGTCTGCAGTGGGGGCTGCGCTGGTGTTCGACTGGATTGATTGGCAGGGAGTCGCCCGCGCTGGTCGGTCCCGGCCGGGGTCGGCGGCGTCGACGGTGAACCGTCGGGTCGCGGCGGTGCGGGCATTTTTCGAATACCTCGTGATGACCGGTATCCGAGGCGGTAATCCGGTGCCCTCACCGCGGCGTGGTCAGGGCCTGCGCCACTCGGAACGCGGTCTGCTGGGTCATCTCGGTCCAGGACGCGCCCGGGCTGGTGGCCGGTTGGTGCGCCAGCCTCAGCTGCTTCCGGAGTCGTTGCCGGTCAACGATATCGAGGCATTCATCGCCACGCTGGGAACTCACCGGGATCGGGCGATGGTGTTGGCGATGCTGCTGGGTGGGCTGCGCTCAGCGGAGGTGCGGGGTTTGTTGCTGGCGGATGCGGACATGGGTCGGCGGCGGCTGCGGGTGATCGGTAAGGGTGGCAAGGAACGACACGTGCCGGTGGATACGGCGTTTTTCACCGAGTTGGCTGCCTATCTGCGCTGGGAACGCCCATCCGGGTTGGCCACACCGCAGTGTTTTGTGGTGCTGCGCGGGCCAACCACTGGCGCGCCGGTCAGTGAGGCCGGTCTGCGCAGTTTGTTTCGCCGCCACCGCGAGCTCTCCGGCGCCACGCGGGTGCGCCCGCACCGGCTGCGTCACACCTATGGCACCGAATTAGCCTCGGCGGGAATCGATCTACTCGCGTTGCGGGCGTTGATGGGACACGCCTCACCGGAGACAACGGCCCGCTACGTGCACCTGTCTATAGAGCACCTTGCTGCCGAGTACGGTGCCGCCCGCGCAACCTTGGCCGGAGCGCTGCAATGAACGCGGTCACGGTGCAGGACCCGGTCGAATGCGGCACACTGTTGGGCGACTACCTGGACCACGTCGCCAGTCTGGGGCTGAGCAACCGGGCGGTTCGTGACCGGACCGGGATCGCGCACCGATTCACGTCGGATCATCCGGATCTGGCCGCCTGGATGGGGATGCCAGCGATCGAGCGGGCCGCTGAGCTGCGCTCCACCCGCGCATGGCCACTGCTGTGCTATGCGTTCGGCACCGGCCGGATCCGGCTGGATGTCGAGCTGGCCGCCATCAAGCAACTGACCGGGCTGGCAACCGCAGTCGAGGGGCGTGACCCGGCCGGGTTCGCGGCGCTGCGGGAGGCGGGAAACCGATTGGGCTGGAAGAGTTCCTGGGTGGAAACGGTGCTCGGCGAGTGCCTGGCGGTGCTGCTGGCCTGCCACGGCGGGCTGGTCGCCGACCTCACCGTGCAGGTGATCGGTGACTTCGACAATGCACTGTCGGCCGGTTCGATCCCGTCGTCGTCACGACGCGCCTACCGGGCGCGGCTGGCCAGCCTGCGCCAGCTGCTCTATCAGACCCAAGTTCTCAATTCCGCGCCGCGGCGGCGGGTATGGGCACGTAGCCTCGAGCAGCGCTTTGCTGATGTCTCGATGGCCGACCAGATTTGCGACACTCTGCTGCGTTATGTCCGGGTGCGTGCGGCCGTGCTGCGGCCGAAGTCGGTGGAATCGCTGATCAATGACCTGCTCCCGTTCGCCGAGTACCTCACCGCACATCATCCGCAGCTGATCGGCCTGCACCAGCTCGACCGCGCCTGCATCGAGGGCTTTCTGGCCTACAACCGCACCCGTGGGTGGCGGGGTCAACGCGCCGCCGCCGGCGCTGGGCGCACCGTCTCGGCTGCGGTCGCCCAATCGGCGGTGCTCAGCGTGCGCAATCTGCTCGACGACATCACCGCCTGGGGCTGGGAACAGGCACCGAGCCGGCGGCTGGTTTTCGCCGCCGACGTGCCCAAACTCGACCAACCCCTGCCGCGGGCACTGGCACCCGATGCCGATGCGGCGGTAATGAACGCCGTTGCCCGCCTGGACGACCCGTTCGCCCGCGTCGGCCTCACCGTGCTGCGCGGCGCCGGACTGCGGGTGGGCGAGCTGCTCGACCTGGAACTGGGCAGCATCGCCGACTACGGGCCGGCCGGCACCTGGTTGAAGGTGCCGCTGGGCAAGCTCGCGACCGAACGCATGGTGCCGCTCTCGGCGGGCACCGTGACCGCGCTCGACGAGTGGGCCAGCCACCGCGGCCCACACCGGCCACTGCCACACCCACGCACCGGTGTGCTCACCGACTTCCTGTTCACCGCCCACGGGCGCCGCCTGGGCTACACCCGGCTGCGCAACGGGCTGCTCGCCGCCTCCGAAGCCGCAGGCCTTCTGGCACCCGACCGCGCCACGCTGGTCGTCACCCCTCATCAGTTGCGCCACACCTGGGCCACCGAACTGGCCAACGCCGGCATGAGCCTGCAAGCGCTGATGGCGCTGCTCGGGCACGTCACACCACAGATGACATTGCGCTACGCCACGCTGGCCTCGCCCACCCTGCGTGCGGCCTACGACGAAGCCATGGGCAAGATGCGCCGCCAGTTCACCCTCACCCCGGTAGGTAAACCCATCGTGCCCGACAAGGTCGGCTGGCTACACAGCGAGATGCTGAAAACCCGCGTCGCGCACGGTTACTGCGCCCGTCACCCCGCCGCAGGGGCCTGCCCGTATGCCAACATTTGCGAAACCTGCGACAACTACATCACCGCACCGGAATTCCGCGACGCGCTCACCGACCAACTCGCCGACATCGAAGCGCTCAAAGCCGACGCCGAGACCCGCGGCTGGACCGAGGAAGCAGCCCGCCACGAGCGCGTCACCCACGCCCTCACCGACCATCTCCAACGTCTCGACAGATGAAGCCGAACCGACACCCCGGGCCACCCCGGCCGGGAGGGCCGGATAAAGGAACGGCTCAACAAGGAGATCCGCCGGCGCACCGACGTCGTCGGCATCTTCCCCGACCGTAACGCCCTGATCCGCCTCGTCGGCGCCGTGCTGGCCGAACAACACGACCAATGGGCCGAATCCCGGCGCTACCTCGGTCTCGACGTCCTGAGCAAATCACGCGTAGTCAACGACACCCCGACCGAACAGGAGGCCACCCCCGCGGCACTGACCGCCTGAAACCATCACCCACGAAGAATCACACGACGACGTCGTACACCACGTCGCTGGACTTGACCCCGTTCGATCCAGGTGACGATCGCAATCCGCAACTCGTCTCGTGTGCTCCAGCGGCGGCGGTCGAGCACGTTCTTCTGGAGCAGGGCGAAGAAGCTCTCCATGGCGGCATTGTCGCCGGCTTGACCGGCTAGTCGGGGTCGATGGGCCTGCATTTCGGGCGGAGTGGTTCATTGTCGGGGTCGCGGTTTGGTGATTTTGCGGAGTTGTTCTTCGTGGCGTTTGACGCCTTCGGCGAGGGCTTCGACGGCGGTGCGCAGGTGGGCGACTTCGGTGGCCAGGCCGGTTAGGGTGCGGGCGTCGGTTTGCCGGGTGCGGTGTTCGTTGACGAGGGCGCGTAGTTGCGGGTCCCGGTAGAGCGTCGCGCGGCTGATCTGAGCCTGTTCGGCTACGGCGGTGAAGGTGATCGGCTGGCCGGAGGTGGTGAGCTCGGCGCAGACACGTTCGACCTTGATGAGGGTGTTTTCGGCGGTCATGCGGGTGCCGATTGGGCGATGAGGGTGTCGAGCCGGGCGATGAGCTTGCGATGCCGATCGGCTTCGTCGATCCACCCGCGTCGCTCCGTGTCTGAGGCCAGGTCTTGGGCATCGATACGTTGTGCGGCAAGGATTCCCAGGTGGGTAGCGTCGGTGTGGAAGCTCGGGCAGTGCTCGCAGGTATTGGCATACGGGCATGACCCTTGTGCGGGGGCCCGCAGGCAGTAGCCGCCGGCCGGCCGGGATTTGATCGCTGGTGATTCCTTCCAGCTGGCTCCGGTGACATCGGTGATCGGCAGTTGGCGGCCGGGGGTGGGTAGTCCCCCGATGTGGCTTTTCGCTAGGTCCAGTGCGCGTTCGTATTCGGTGCGCACGGTGTGATCGAACAGGTGCGCATAACGCAGGCTCATTTGGGTGGAGACGTGTCCGAGCAGCGCCATCAGCGCTTGCAGGGATACCCCGGCGTTGATCAGGGCGGTGGCATAGGTGTGTCGCAGTTGGTGCGGGGTGATGTGCCCCAGACCTGCGGCATCGGTGGCCCGGTTCAGTTCTTCGCGTACTGCGTTCTGTGAGAGCCGTTTCCCGTGATGGGTGAACAGGAAATCTGCTGGTGCTCCGCTGCGGGGATGGATCATGGGTCTTCCGGGTGAACGGGTTGTGGTGATGCGGTCGACGAGGGTGAGGACTTCTTCGTCGAGGGGGATCATGCGTTCGGAGTTGAGCTTGCCCAGTGGGACTTTGAGCCAGGATCCTTGCCCGGGGATCTCGTGGATGCAATCGAGTTCGAGGTCGAGCAACTCTCCGATCCGCAACCCGCATGCGCGTTGCACCAACAGTGCGTCTGCGGCGAGTCGGTAGGGTGATTCCGCTAGTGCCGCGGTGAGTTTGCGGTCAGCGTCCACGGGGAGATATCGAGGTAGTAAGCGTTGCGGCCGTGGGAGATCAGCGCCGAAGATCAGCCGCCGTGGTGGCGCGTCGTCCCAGCCCCATTCGGTGATTTCGGCGAGGAAGTGTCCGACTGCATGGACGCGTCGGATCCGGTCGGCGACGGTGATCGGCTCGCCGGTGACGCTGTTGACGGCGGTGGTCAGCGAGGTGATGAACGGTTCGATGTGGCGCCGTCGGTCCAGTTGCGATAGTGAGGTCAAGGTGGGGTCGACAGCGGCGAGGTACCTGCCGAAGTGTGCCAATCTGGTGGCGAGGCTGCTGACCGTCTTTGGCATGCAGGTGGCATGTTTGCGGTTCAAGTAGGCGACGAACGCGGGACGCAACGCTGCCGGAACGTCGGCCATGCGTTCCTCGAGGGTCAACGGTGTGACCGCTGGCTGAGCTGGGGTTTCGAGGATGCCGAGGTGAAGGAGAATCTGACGGGCACTGTGGGTGGTGCTGCGATAGTGTTTCGCCCCGCGCCCGGTCCTTTCCTGGCGAACATCGCAGGCGTGCAGCAATTCCTGCAGATCACTTTCCCGCAGATCCGATAGAGGGCGTGCGGTCTGAATCAACAGGCGGGCGATGATCTGGGATCCGATCGCTGAAGATACCCGCTCACTGAATCCCAATTCGTGCGCAGCGGTGATGAACTGATCGAGATCAGGTTGCAGGCAACTGTCGGTGAGTTCGTGCCAGAGGCTCGCCAGTTTACGGTGGACAAGGTAGTCGTAGCCCGGCTGCAGTCGTCTGCTGACCATCAGGAAGGTGACGAATGGCCGGGTGGAGCAATTGGCGGCCAACTGATTGTCCAGCGGGATGTCCGCCCCACGCTTGGACATGGGGCCAGCGCCGCAGGAACGACCTGGCGGCGTGGGTGTAGGCGGCGTTGCCGCGGTCTCGTCGTTGCAGGTGCACCAGGTAGGCGGCCAGAATGTCGGCCGGCGTCTCAGGTGCGGGTGCGTAATCGTGTTCGGGCAGCATCGAATTCCGCCTTGACATGGGTGGGTGCCAAATGGATGTAGCGGGCTGTGGTGTCGAGGTGGGCGTGCCCGAGCAGCGCCTGCATCACCGCCAGATCCACCCCGGCCTCGGCCATCGCGGTGCCGAAGGTGTGACGCAGAGCGTGTGGATGCCCGGCCACCACGCCCGATTTCATCCGGTGGTAGCGGAAGACGGTGCGAAGCCCCGCCGCGGTCAACGGCCGGCCTCGGTTCGGGCCTTTGGCGACCAGGAATAACCGTGCGTTCGCCGACTCGGGGCGTTCAGTGAGCAGATAGGTTTGGATCGACCCCGCGACTTCAACGTCGAGGGGAACGCGACGCTCCTTGGCGCCCTTGCCCATCACCCGGATCCACCGGCCACCGATGTCAACATCGGTGACGTTCAAAGTGAGTAGTTCTCCGGATCGCAACCCGGACAGCAACATCAGACCAGCCAAGGATCGGTCCCGCCACGTTCGCAGGCTCGACAACAGATCGGCGGTCTCACGTCGCTTCAGTGCCCTGGGCAGCCGCCGTGGTTCGCGCAGACGCAGCGCTGACCGCCGTTTCGGCCGCACCAAATGCCCCAGCAACCCGCTGCGTTCTTCGGCGCTCACTCGCCGGGCCTCGCGCCCAGTGGGGATCGGATTTCCCAGGTCGGGTTCAGATAGCGTCCGGAAAGTGAACAGACCCTTCAAGGCTGCGAGACGGTGATTGATGGTCGTCGAAGCGTAACGGTCGAGCCGCTTGCCCGTCATCGACACAACATTCGCGGGACGGCCCGCGATCGTCGTCTGGCGGCAATGCCGCATGAACTCGAGCACAGGATCGGTGGTCACCGACGCCAAGTCGACGTCCACGGTGTCGAGCCAGCGACAGAATGCGAGCAGGTCATAACCGTAAGCACGCAGGGTTCTGGGTGAATAGTTCCGATCGGCGAGATAGCCGAGGTAAGCATTGACCAACACGTACTTACTGGCGCCAGGCCCGGACAACGCCCAGGGAACCTCAGTGCCAACTTCCAGACGCAGCTCGCGCTGATTCGTCATAAGACAAGTGCAACCCCGTCGACCACCACACGTCAAGCATTTCCCTTGTCGGCGTGTCATTTACACGCATCAACAATCGCCGATTAGCCGGTTAACAGGCACGCGCCTACGCGGCCCATCGATCCGACCATCTCGTAGCGGCCGAGTGCGTGGACGAATCTTCGTGACCTGAACTGAGATCCACGATCGGTGTGGACAATGCACCCGGCCACGTCGCCGCGGCGTGCCACCGCACTACTGAGCGCTGTGGTGGCCAGCCGGGACTTCATCCGAGAGTCGATTGAGTAACCGACGATGCGGTTGGAGAACACGTCCTTGATCGCGCAGAGATAGAGCTTGCCTTCATCGGTGCGATGCTCGGTTATATCACTGGGCCACAGCTGATTTGGTGCATCGGCGGTGAAGTCGCGCTCGACAAGATCGTCGTGCACCGGCGGACCCACTTTGCCGTTCTTGCCACGCTTTTTGCCGAACACGCTCCACAGTCGATGCTGCGAGCAGATCCGCCAGGCAGTGCGCTCGGCCATCGGCTCACCGGCCTCTCGAGCCTCCTCGACCAGGTAGCGGTACCCGAACTCCGGGTCATCTTTATGGGCGTCGAACAGCGCGTTTGCGCGGTAAGCCTCGACGATCTTGGCGTCGGTGATGGGATGGGCCCGCCAGCAGTAGTAGGGCTGACGAGCGAGCTTGAGTACCCGGCACGTCACCGCCACGGGGATCCCGCCGTGAGTCAGCGGCAGCAGTTCGGATCGAGCACGGCGCACAGTGCACCGAGCGCATCGGGCGCGGGATGATGAAAGACGTTCATCCCCCGGCGATCTGACACGACGAATCCTGCCCGGCGAAGTTGGGCGAGATGATGGCTGACGGTGGACTCGCTCAACCCCAGTGCCGCCGACAAGTCGCCGCTGTTCTCTTCGCCCGCCGGAGAACTGAACAGCATGGACATGATGCGCACGCGCATCGGGTCGGCCAGCGCCTTGAGCCGCAGCGCTACTTGGAGGGCGTCGTCGTCGCTCATCGGGCCGGAAGCTACCGGGGCGCAGCACACCGGATTCGACATGTCGATGGTCGGCAGAGTCTTGGGCACGATCCCAGTGTGCCACTAGATTGACATTTATCAAAAAGGTGACATTCTGGCTCTCGTCGGAAGTTCGACATAAGTCTCACAAGTACGGAGGTTCCCCATGTCCCGCATGCAACTCGCCCTCAACGTCGATGACCTCGACGAGGCGATCACGTTCTACACGAAGTTGTTCAACACCACGCCCGCCAAGGTGAAGCCGGGCTACGCCAACTTCGCGGTCGCCGACCCTCCTTTGAAGCTCGTCCTGCTGGAAAACCCCGGCAGGGGCGGCACGATCAACCACCTCGGTGTCGAGGTCGAATCCAGCGCCACGGTGCACGCGGAGATTGCCCGACTGGCAGGTGAAGGCTTGTTCACCGACGAGGAAATGAACACCACCTGTTGCTTCGCTACGCAGGACAAGGTGTGGGTGACCGGTCCCGCCGGCGAGAAGTGGGAGGTGTACACGGTGCTTTCGGACTCCGAGACGTTCGGCACCAGCCCGCAGCATCTCGAAGGCAACGGTGACAGTGTGGGTGGTGTGTGCTGCGGTCGCTCAGCCGCCGCGGCCGCCGAGGCCACCGAGGCTGAACCTGCGAACGCCTGCTGCTGACGGTGGGCACGCCACGATCAAGCCCCGCCGCCGGGTCACGCCTGGCTGTATTGGACAAGATGTCGACTCTGGACCGGTTCCTGCCGGTCTGGATCGGCATCGCGATGGCCGCCGGACTGCTGCTGGGGCGATGGGTGCCCGGCCTGGGCACGGCGCTCGGCCGCATTCAGATCGATGGCATCGCCTTGCCTATCGCGCTGGGGCTGCTCGTCATGATGTACCCGGTGCTGGCGAAGGTCCGCTATGACCGCCTCGACACCGTCACCAGGGACCGCAAGCTGCTCGTCAGTTCCCTTGTGCTGAACTGGCTGTTGGGTCCGGCGCTGATGTTCGCTTCGGCGTGGCTGTTACTTGCCGACCTGCCCGAGTACCGCACCGGCCTGATCATCGTCGGGTTGGCACGTTGCATCGCCATGGTCATCATCTGGAATGACCTTGCCTGCGGCGACCGCGAAGCGGCAGCGGTCCTGGTCGCGTTGAACTCGGTGTTCCAGGTCGTGATGTTCGCGGTGTTGGGATGGTTCTACCTGTCGGTGCTGCCTGGTTGGCTGGGACTGCAACAGGCCACCATCACCACGTCACCGTGGCAGATCGCCAAGTCGGTGCTGATCTTCCTTGGCATCCCCCTCGCCGCGGGCTACCTGTCTCGACGACTCGGTGAGCGGTCCAAAGGCCGACAGTGGTACGAATCGAATTTCGTACCAAAGATCGGCCCATGGGCGCTCTACGGCCTGCTGTTCACCATCGTGATCCTCTTCGCCCTACAAGGCGACCAAATCACCACGCACCCCTTCGATGTCATCCGCATCGCCGCACCGCTCCTGGCGTACTTCGCAATCATGTGGGGCGGCGGTTTCTTCCTGGGCGCAGCCCTTGGCCTTGGCTATCAACGCACCACCACTCTGGCGTTCACTGCCGCCGGCAACAACTTCGAACTCGCCATCGCTGTCGCCATCGCCACTTACGGCGCTACCTCCGGTCAAGCGTTGGCCGGTGTAGTCGGCCCGCTCATCGAAGTGCCCGTTCTCGTCGCCCTCGTCTACGTGTCACTTCTCCTGCAGAATTGCTTTCCAGAAACCACTACCCGCACAATGCAAGGAATCCAGCACGATGAGTGACACCAAACCCGCCGTGCTGTTCCTCTGCACGCACAACGCCGGGCGCTCGCAGATGGCAATGGGATTCCTCAAACACCTTGCCGGGGACCGTGTCGCCGTCTACTCGGGCGGCTCCGAACCGGCGAGCGAGGTCAATCCCGCCGCTATCGCCGCCATGGCCGAGAAGGGCATCGACATCACAGCAGAACAACCCCGGCGCTGGACCATCGGCGATGTCGAAGCCGTACAAATCGTGGTCACCATGGGATGCGGCGATGAGTGCCCGTACATCCCTGGCAAGCGCTACGAGAGCTGGGAACTCGCCGACCCAGCAGGCCAAGACATCGCCGCAGTGCGTCCCATTCGAGACGACATCGAACGCCGCGTCCGTGCGCTCGCTGACGAGCTCGGCATCTAGAACCTGATGGAGGTGGTGGGCATCCCCAAGTGCATCGTCCAACGTTGCCAATCGCCTGGAACCGGATCCGCGGTGAACCCGATCAGGCTTTGTTGCGGCTCGCCGCAGCACTGGATCGACACCCCGTGAAAGTGGGGTAGTCCACTACTCACGTCCCCGACCTGCGCGCCGCGCACGATGAACCCACGGCATTGGGATCGGTAGTCGTCGGCGCGGTCTGTACTGACCGTGACCGCACGGGAAGGAGCGGACACATGAACCAGATCTCGCGATTGGCCGCGGCCGCAATGGTGTCAGCGGTCCTGATCGGGGCCGGGCTGGGAACCGGCGTCGCCGAGGCGCAGACCCCGCCGGGCGGCCCCTACCAATGGTGCCCGGGGCAGGAGCTGCCGCGGACCGGCAATCAGCGGATGAACCCGGTGATCTGGGACATGAACGTCTGCCACACCTACTGGTACGTCTATCACGGGCAAGGCAACGCGGCGCAGAACATCTGGGACGGCGACAACCCGCCCGCGCCGCCACCGCCGCCTCCGGGCTTCACCCCGCCGCTGCCGCCCGGACAGTGCTGGTATCTGTTCATCCCCGGTCCTTGCTGACGCACCGGCCGCTCATAGCGTATTCACAGCTGGCTCCTAATCCGCTCAGTGGATCGCGGCGAAGGATCATCGCCATGAGCGAACCCACGCCGCCCGAGAACTCCGAGCCCGCCACCGGCCCGGTCCTGACGCCACCGCCCGCGGCCGCCCCACCGCCCGCCGCGTTGCCCCCCGCCGCCGCGCTGCCGCCTCCGGTGCCGTCGCAGCCGGTCTACGTGCAGGAATCCAACCGGCTGAACAAGGCCGCCGCCTGGGTCGGCATCGTCGCCGGCGCGCTGTTCATCGCCGTCGTGATCTTCGGCACCGGTTTCTTCGTCGGCAAGCACGTCGGCAACGACTCGCGCGGTTATCACCACGGCCACCACGGCCCGGGCATGGTGTTCCGGCCTGCGGGACCGATGTTCCCGATGGGCCCCCCGCCCGCCGGCTTCGAACGCGGCCCCGGCTTCCCCGGTCCGTTCCCGGGCGGGCCGGTCATCGATCTGCGCCCGCCGACCGAGCCCGGCGGTCCCACCGGACCCGGCGGTGCGAACCCCGGCGCGCCCGGTGGAAGCGGTCAGCAACCCCGCTGAGCCGGCGCTCCCGCAGCGTGCATAGGTTGTCGCGAATCCGGGAAGTCGAGGAGTCCCAGGACGAAAGGCACCTCACGTGACCGAGAACTTCGCGACCACCGATGCCGGCGCACCCCTCCCGAGCCTCGAGCACTCGCTGACCGTCGGCTCCGACGGGCCCATCCTGCTGCAGGACCACTACCTGATCGAGCAGATGGCCAACTTCAACCGGGAGCGCATCCCCGAGCGTCAGCCGCACGCCAAGGGTGGCGGCGCCTTCGGTCAGTTCCAGGTGACCCAGGACGTCAGCGCCTACACCAAGGCGGCGTTCCTGCAGCCGGGCACCAAGACCGAGATGCTCGCGCGGTTCTCCACGGTGGCCGGCGAGCGGGGCAGCCCGGACACCTGGCGGGACCCGCGCGGGTTCGCGCTGAAGTTCTACACCTCCGACGGCAATTTCGACATGGTGGGCAACAACACCCCGGTGTTCTTCGTCCGCGACCCGATGAAGTTCCAGAACTTCATCCGCAGCCAGAAACGGTTGCAGGCCAGCAACGTCCGCGACCACCACATGCAGTGGGACTTCTGGACCCTCTCCCCGGAGTCGGCGCACCAGGTGACCTGGCTGATGGGCGACCGGGGCATCCCGAAGACCTGGCGGCACATGAACGGCTACTCCAGCCACACCTATAGCTGGGTCAACGCCGCGGGCGAGTTGTTCTGGGTGAAGTACCACTTCAAGACCGACCAGGGCATCGACTTCCTGACCCAGGAGGACGCCGACCGGCTGGCCGGTGAGGACGGCGACTACCACCAGCGGGACCTGTTCACCTCGATCGAGGGCGGCGACTTCCCCAGCTGGACGCTGCACGTGCAGATCATGCCGTTCGAGGACGCCAAGACCTACCGGTTCAACCCGTTCGACCTGACCAAGGTGTGGCCGCACGGCGACTACCCGCTGCACGAGGTGGGCCGGATGACGTTGAACCGTAACGTCGTCGACTATCACACGCAGATCGAGCAGGCGGCGTTCGAACCCAACAACCTCGTTCCCGGCACCGGGCTGAGCCCGGACAAGATGCTGCTGGCGCGTGGCTTCTCCTACGCCGACGCGCACCGGCACCGGCTCGGGGTGAACTACAAGCAGATCCCGGTGAACGAGCCCAAGGTCGACGTGCGCGCCTACAGCAAGGACGGCGCGATGCGGATCCACAACGTCACCGACCCGGTGTACGCGCCGAACTCGATGGGCGGCCCGGAGGCCGACCCGCGGCGCGCCGCCGAGGTGCACTGGGCCTCCGACGGCGACATGGTGCGCACGGCCTATGCGCTGCGCGCCGCCGACGACGACTTCGGGCAGGCCGGCACGCTGGTGCGCGAGGTGCTCGACGACGACGCCCGGGACCGCCTGGCGCACAACATCGTCGGCCATGTGTCCAAGGGTGTGCGCGAGCCCGTGCTGTCGCGGGTGTTCGAGTACTGGCGCAACGTCGACGCCGACCTGGGCAAGAAGGTCGAAGAAGGCGTCCGGGCTCAGCCCTGACCCGGATACGGCAGCAGCGCCATCTCGCGGGCGTTCTTGATCGCCGCGGTGACCTGGCGCTGCTGCTGGACCGTCAAGCCGGTCACGGTGCGCGACCGGATCTTGCCGCGCTCGGAGATGAACTGTCGCAGCGTGCTGGTGTCCTTGTAGTCGATCTGCTCGATGCCCAAGGACGCGAACAGGTTCCGGCGTTTCTTCGGTGCAGCTTTCTTGCCGGCCGGGCGCGCGCGCCGCTTCGCGCTCACCAGCTGGCCTTCCGGACGCCGGGCAGCTGGCCCTGGTGGGCGAGTTCGCGCACCCGGACCCGCGACAGCCCGAACTTGCGCAGGTGCCCGCGGGGCCGGCCGTCGATCGCGTCGCGGTTGCGGATCCGCACCGGGCTGGCGTCGCGTGGCTGCCGGTTGAGCTCGGCCTGGGCGGCGGCCCGGGCTTGGTCGCTGCTCGACGCCGACCGGATCACGGCCTTGAGTTCCGCGCGGCGCGCGGCGTAGCGCGCCACGACGGCGCGGCGCCGGTCGTTCTGCACGATCTTCGATTTCTTGGCCACGGTTCAGCGCTCCTCGCGGAAGTCGACGTGGCGGCGCGCGACCGGGTCGTACTTGCGCAGCGTCAGCCGGTCGGGGTCGTTGCGGCGGTTCTTGCGGGTGACGTAGGTGTAGCCGGTGCCCGCGGTGGAGGCGAGCTTGACCAGCGGGCGAATGTCGTTGCGTGCCATCAGATCTTCTGTCCTTCTCGGCGGAGGCGGGCGACCACGGACTCGATGCCGTCGCGGTCGATGACCTTGATGCCCTTGGCGCTGACCCGCAGCGTGACGCGGCGGCCCTCCGAGGGCAGGTAGTAGGTCTTGCGTTGGATGTTGGGGTCCCAGCGGCGACGGGTGCGGCGCTGCGAATGCGACACCGCGTTGCCGAAACCGGGCGAGCGGCCGGTGACCTGGCAGTGGGCGGACACGGAACTCCTTCGGTAATTGAAAATCGTTTTCGACAAGCTGCACGGGGAACTGTAGTCTCAACACGCAATTATTGAAAATCATTTCCATTAGGGAGGGTTGATGCGTACCCCGGTCGTGCTGATCTCCGGCCAACGCGGCACCGAGGACATCGCCGACGCACTGCTCACCGGCCCGGGCACCGCGCTGGTCGAGCATCGGTTCGACGGGCACGTCGTGCACCGGCGCACCACGGCGGTGCGCGACGGCGTCGTCCACACCGTCGACGCGGTGCTCGAGCTCGCGCACGGCTGCCTGTCCTGCACCGTGCGCTACGACCTGCTCGAACACCTGCGGCGGCTGCACCGCCGGTCGGAGGTCCGACGCATCGTGGTGCGGCTGACGCCGTGGATGGAACCCGAACCGGTGTGCGTGGCCGTCTCGCATTCGCCGGTGGCTCGCGACGTCGCGGTGTCGGCCGTCATCACTGCCGTCGACACCCCGACCTGGCTGGGGGAGGCACTGGGCGACGACGAACTCGACGACGGCCGCACCGTCGCCCAGGTCGTGGTCGGCCAGGTCGAGTTCGCCGACGTCGTCGTGCTGAGCCGGCCCCACCCGGAGACCATCGCGGTGGCCCGCAGGCTGGCCCCGCGGGCCCGGATCACCGTCGGCACCGACCGGCTCGAGCTGGCACTGGCCCACCTCGAGCCCGACGCGCGCCGCGGCCGCCGCGACAGCCCGCACGGGCCGCTGCTGGCCGGGCAGCCCCCGCTCGAGGCCGCGGGCCAGGTCCGGCTCATCGAGTTCTCGGCCCGCAGACCGTTTCACCCCGAACGGCTGCACGCCGCGGTCGACCTGTTGTTGGAGGGTGTGATCCGCGCCCAGGGCCGGCTGTGGCTGGCCAGCCAACCCGACCGGGTGATGTGGCTGGAATCCGCTGGCGGCGGACTGCGCGTGGCGCAGGCCGGAAAGTGGTTGGCGGCCATGACGTCCCGCGAGGTTTCCTACGTCGACCCGCAGCGTCGCGCGCTGGCGGACCTGATCTGGGAGTACCGCCACGGCGACCGGCACACCTCGATGACGATCCTGCTGTGCGGGGCCGAGGAGATCGAGATCCGTGCCGCGCTGTCCGGTGCGCTGCTGACCGACGACGAGATGGACGATCCGCAGCAATGGCGCGAGTACGACGACCCGTTCGGCGACTGGCACACCGATCCGTGCGACGACGGCGTGCGCACCGGGCCCGGCGACGACGACGGGACCGCTTCCCGGATTCCGCTGGCATGATCGGGTGAATGAGCATCCAAGTCCTCTACACCGCAGAATCCACCGCCACCGGGGGCGGCCGCGACGGGCACGTGAAATCCGCCGACGGCAAGATCGACCTGGACACCCGGCCGCCCAAGGAAATGGGCGGCAGCGGCGAGGGCGTGAACCCCGAGCTGCTGTTCTCGGCGGGCTACTCGGCCTGTTTCCTCGGCGCGCTACGCCTGGTCGCCAAGAACGAGAAATTGACCCTCGACGACGCCAGCGGGATCACCGCCAAGGTGGCGATCGGCAAGGACGACGCCGACGGTGGTTTCGGCCTGACCGTGGAGCTGATCGGCTACCTGCCCGGACTGGAGCAGGCGGTCGCCGACGACCTGATGACCAAGGCGCACGGGGTGTGCCCGTACTCCAAGGCCACCCGCGGCAACATCGCCGTCACGCTGGCCGCGAAGGTCTGACGTGAGGGTCGGCACGGTCGCCGTCGCGGCGGCCGCCGGTGCCGCGCTCGCGCTGGCCGGTCCGGCCGCGGCGCGCCCATCGGACCCCGGTGTCGTCAACTACGCGGTCATCAACAAGGGCGCGGTCGGCAACATCGTCGGCGCCCGGATGGGCTTCGAGTGGACGTTCACCGACCCGTTCCAGGCCTTCTCCGTCGACAACCCGGTGTGCAACAACTGGGCCGACATCGGGCTGCCCGAGGTGTTCAACGACCCCGACCTGGCCGCGTTCAACGGTGCGGTGGCCCAGGAATCGGCGACCGACATGACGCATTTCGTCAAGCAGGCGGTCGGGGTGTTCGCCACCGTCGAGGCCGCCGACCGGGCCTTCGCCCGGGTCGTCGACCGGACCGTCGGGTGCAGCGGGCAGACCACTGCCATGCACCTGGACAACTTCACGACCCAGGTGTGGACGTTCACCGGTGCGCCGGCGACGGCGACGGACGCGAACTGGGTCAAACAGGAAGCCGGCACCGACCGGCGATGCTTCGTCACCACCCGCAAGCGCGAGAACGTGCTGCTGCAGGCCAAAGTGTGCCAGTCGGGCAACGGTGGGCCCGCGGTGAACGTGCTGGCCGGGGCCATGCAGAACACGCTCGGCCAATAGGCGGGCCCAGAATTCGGGCGTACGTCATCGAGGTGTCACCGGTCAAAGACGGGACTTTGTCGGTCGGCTCTGGATGATGGGTAGAGACGTAGCGACCGTGACGACCCCGAGGGGGCGGCTGATGGCCCGCACCACAAGTTCCGGCGTGGTTGCCGAATGCGCGCAGAACGAGCTGACCAGCGCCGAGGCGGCCGCCGAGCACATCGTCGCCGGATGCCTGACCGACGGTCCCGTCGGCGCGGTCGGCCTCGAGATCGAGGCGCACTGCTACGACCTGACCGATCCGGCCCGCCGGCCCGGATGGGACGAGCTGAGCGCGGCCATCGCCGAACTGCCGCCCCTGCCCGGCGGCAGCGCCGTCACCGTCGAACCCGGCGGCGCGGTGGAGCTGTCCGGTCCGCCGATGCCCGACCCTGTGCGCGCCATCACGGCCATGACGTCCGACCGGGCCGCGCTGCGGGCCTCGTTCGCACGGGCCGGGCTGGGATTAATGCTGTTGGGCGCCGATCCGCTGCGCCCGGCCGGCCGGGTCAACCCGGGCGCCCGGTACCGGGCCATGGAGCAGTTCTTCCAGGCCAGCCACACCGAGGAGGCCGGCGCGGCGATGATGACGTCGACGGCGTCGGTGCAGGTCAACATCGAGGCAGGGCCGCGCCGCGGCTGGGCCGACCGGGTCCGGTTGGCGCACGCCCTCGGCCCCACGATGGTCGCCGTCGCCGCCAACTCGCCGGTGCTCGGCGGGGCGTTCACCGGGTGGCGGTCCACCCGCCAGCGAGTGTGGAGCCAGCTCGACGCCGCGCGCTGCGGACCGATACTCGGTGACAGCGGCGACGACCCGGCCAGCGACTGGGCCCGCTACGCGCTGCGCGCCCCGGTCATGCTGGTGCACCGGCCCGACCCGGCGCCGGTCACCGACTGGGTGCCGTTCGCGGACTGGGCCGACGGCCGCGTGCTGCTCGGAGGCCGCCGCCCCACGACCGCCGACCTGGACTACCACCTGACCACGCTGTTCCCGCCGGTGCGCCCGCGCGGATTCCTCGAGGTGCGCTACCTCGACAGCGTGCCCGACACGGTGTGGCCTGCGGTGGTGTTCACGCTCACCACGCTGCTGGACGACCCGGCGGCGGCCGACATCGCGGCCGAGGCCACCGAGTGGGTGGACACCGCGTGGGACCGCGCCGCCCGGATCGGGCTGGCCGACCGGCACCTGCACGAGGCCGCGGTCCGTTGTGTGGGCGCGGCCGCCGAACGGGCCCCGGCCGCGCTGGAGGAATCCATGCGCGCCCTGGTGCGTTCGGTCGAGCAGGGTCGCTGCCCGGCCGACGACTTCGCCGACCGGGTGGAGCGGCGCGGGATCGCCGGGGCGGTCACCGAATTGGCGCAAGGGGAGATGTGACGACACGCGAGGTGCTCGCCGACCAGCTGGCCAAGGCTCGCGGCCGGACGCTGGGCCTGGTCGATTTCGACGACGCCGAGGTGCGCCGCCAGTACGACCCGCTGATGAGTCCGCTGGTCTGGGACCTGGCCCACATCGGCCAACAGGAGGAGCTGTGGCTGCTGCGCTCCGGTGACCTGCGCAGGCCCGGGCTGCTGCCACCGGCAGTGGACCAGCTCTACGACGCGTTCGTGCACTCCCGGGCCAGCCGGGGCGACCTGCCGCTACTGCCGCCCGCCGACGCCCGCGCCTACTGTGCCACCGTGCGCGGCAAGGCCCTCGACGTGCTCGACGCGCTGCCCGACGGGCACCCGGACGCGTTCACGTTCGCGATGGTGATCAGCCACGAGAACCAGCACGACGAGACCATGCTGCAGGCGCTGAACCTGCGCGCCGGGGCCCCGCTGCTCGACCGCGGCGCCGCACTGCCCGCCGGCCGGCCCGGGGTGGCCGGCACCTCGGTGCTGGTACCCGCGGGCGAGTTCGTCCTCGGGGTGGACGCGGCGACCGAGCCGGCGTCGCTGGACAACGAGCGGCCCGCCCACGTCGTCGACGTGCCCGCCTTCCGGATCGCGACGGTGCCGGTGACCAATGCGCAGTGGCGCGACTTCCTCGACGACGGCGGCTACCACCAGCGACGCTGGTGGTCGGAGGCCGGGTGGAGGCACCGGCAACAGGCCGGCCTGACCGCGCCGCTGTTCTGGGACGCCCGCGCGGGCACCCGGACCCGCTTCGGCCACGTCGAGGACATCCCCGCCGACGAACCCGTCCAACACGTCACGTTCTTCGAGGCGGAGGCCTACGCGACGTGGGCCGGAGCGCGGCTGCCCACCGAGGTGGAGTGGGAGAAGGCCTGCGCGTGGGACCCGGCCACCAACAGCAGGCGCCGCTACCCGTGGGGGTCGGCGCCACCCACCGCCGAGCGCGCCAACCTGGGCGGTGCGGCGCTGCGCCCGGCACCGGTCGGTGCCTACCCCGGCGGCGCATCCGCCTACGGCGTCGAGCAGATGCTCGGCGACGTCTGGGAGTGGACCACCTCGACGCTGCGGCCATGGCCGGGCTTCACCCCGATGGTGTACCAGCAGTATTCGCAGCCGTTCTTCGAGGGCGTCACCGCCGGCGACTACCGGGTGCTGCGCGGTGGATCGTGGGCGGTGGCCGAGCACATCCTGCGGCCCAGCTTCCGCAACTGGGACCACCCGATCCGCAGGCAGATCTTCTCCGGGGTCCGGCTGGCCTGGGACGTCGACGATGTGTAGGCACCTGGGCTGGCTGGGCGCCCCGGTGTCGGTGGCCTCGCTGGTGCTCGAGCCGCCGTCCGGGCTGCTGGTCCAGTCCTACGCCCCACGTCGCCAGAAACACGGCCTGCTCAACGCCGACGGCTGGGGTGTGGGCTTCTTCGACGGGCCGGTGCCGCGGCGCTGGCGTAGCGCCACCCCGCTGTGGGGGGACGCCTCGCTGGCGTCGGTGGCGCCGGCGCTGCGCAGCGGCTGTGTGGTGGCCGCGGTGCGCTCGGCCAGCGTCGGCATGCCGATCGAGGCGTCGGCGTCGGCGCCCTTCAGCGACGGCACCTGGCTGGTGTCGCACAACGGGCTCGTCGACCGGGCGGTGCTGCCGCCGTCACGCACCGCCGAGTCGGCCAACGACAGCGCGCTGCTGGCCGCGCTGATCTTCGCGCGCGGGCTCGACGCGCTCGGTCCGACCATCGCCGCGGTGGCCGCCGACGACCCGAACGCCAGGCTCAACATCCTGGCCGCCAACGGTTCTCGGCTGCTCGCCACCACCTGGGGAGACACGTTGAGCCTGCTGCGCCGCGGCGACGGCGTGGTGGTGGCCAGTGAACCCTACGACGACGACCCCCGCTGGGAGGAGATACCCGACCGGCACCTCGTCGAGGTGACCGGGGACGGGGTGCAGTTGACCGCGCTGAAAGGATCCTGATGACGTTCTCGCTGGCCAACTACCTGGCCGCCGACGCCGCCGCCGATGCGCTGCGCCGCGATGTCCGCGAGGGGCTGGCCGGGACCCCGAAATCGTTGCCGCCCAAATGGTTCTACGATTCTGTCGGCAGTGACCTGTTCGACCAGATCACCCGGCTGCCCGAGTACTACCCGACGCGGGCGGAGGCGCAGATCCTGCGCACCCGCGCCGCCGAGATCGCTGCCGCCTCCGGTGCCGACACCCTGGTCGAGCTGGGCAGTGGCACCTCGGAGAAGACCCGGATGCTGCTCGACGCGCTGCGCGAATCCGGGTCGCTGCGCCGGTTCGTCCCGTTCGACGTCGACGCCGGGGTGCTGACCGCCGCAGGCGCGGCCATCGAGCGGGAATACCCCGGCATCGAGATCGACGCGGTATGTGGGGATTTCGAAGAGCACCTGGGCAAGGTCCCCAGCACCGGGCGGCGGCTGATCGCGTTCCTGGGCTCGACCATCGGCAACCTCACCCCGGGCCCCCGCGCGCAGTTCCTGGCGTCGGTGGCCGACATGATGCAACCCGGCGACGCCCTGCTGCTGGGCACCGACCTGGTCAAGGACGCCGGCCGGCTGATCCGCGCCTACGACGACAGCGCCGGGGTGACCGCCCGGTTCAACCGTAACGTGCTGGCCGTGGTGAACCGCGAACTCGGCGCCGACTTCGACCTGGGCGCCTTCGAGCACGTCGCGCGGTGGAACGCCGGTGAGGAGCGGATCGAGATGTGGCTGAGATCGACCCGTGCGCAGCGGGTCCGCATCGCCGCGCTGGACCTCGAGGTCGACTTCGCCGAGGGCGAGCAGATGCTCACCGAGGTGTCGTGCAAGTTCCGCTCCGACGGGGTGGACGCCGAACTGGCCGCCGCCGGCCTGCGGCGCACCCACTGGTGGACCGACGAGGCCGGGGATTTCGGCCTGTCCCTCTCGGCGCTGTGATGTCCGGTTCCGGGACGCCCGGCTCTGGGACGCCCGGTTCTGGGACGCTCGCCGACGCCTGGCGCGCGGCCCGGCCGCCGGTGGCCGGCGTGCACGTCGACAGCGCGGCGTGTTCGCGGCAGAGCTTCGCGGTGATCGACGCCGCCGCCCGGCACGCCCGTCACGAGGCCGAGGTCGGCGGCTACGTCGCCGCCGAAGCCGCCGCCCCCGTCCTGGACGCCGGCCGCGCCGCGGTGCGGGCACTGACCCAGATGGACGACGCCGATGTGTATTTCACCACCGGCTCCAACCATGCGCTCGACATCCTGCTCGACGACTGGGTGGGCGAACGCGAATTGTCATGTCTGCCCGGGGAATTCGGTCCCAACCTGGCTGTGATGACCCGGCACGGGTTCGCCGTCCGGGAGTTGCCGGTCGACGCCGCGGGCAGACTCGACCTCGACGCGGCGGCCGCCGCGCTGGCGGCGGACCCGCCCCCGCTCGTGCACTTCACCGTGCTGGGCAGCCACCGCGGCCTCGTACAGCCCGGCCGCGAACTCGCCGCGGTGTGCCGAGCCCACGGCATCCCGCTGATCGTCGACGCCGCCCAGGGGTTCGCCCACCTCGACGTCGCCGGGCTCGGCGCCGACGCGCTGTACTCGTCGTCGCGCAAGTGGAGCGCGGGCCCGCGCGGGGTCGGGATGCTGGCCACCCGGCCGGGTCTGCTCTCGGAGCCGACCGTGCTGCGGCTGGCCCACGCCGAGGCGAATATCGGTCTGCACGTGGCGCTCTCGGTCGCGCTGGGGGAACATCTGTCCTTCGGCGCGGAGCAGGTGCAGGCCCGGCTGCGTGCGGTCGGGGCGGCCACCCGCACCGCGCTGACCGGCGTCGCGGGATGGCGCGTCGTCGAACCCGTCGACGAGCCCAGCGCGATCACCACGCTGCGACCACCCGACGGGGTGGACCCGTCGGCAGTGCGGGCCCAGCTCATCGCCGAGCATTCGATCGTCACCACCTACCTCGGGGTCGAACGCGCCCCGCGGGAGATGACCGGTCCCGCGCTACGGGTGGCCCCGCACGTCGACGTCACCGAGGCCGACCTGACCGCCCTCGCCGACGCGCTGGCCGCCGTCACGCCCTGACCGTCGCCGCCAACCGGACCGGCATCTGGCGCACCCCGGGCACCATGGTGGCCTGCATCCGCACGGCCGCGCCGGTCAACTCGATGTGCTCGAAGCGCGTCAACAGCTCCTCGAACAGCACCCTGGCCTCCAGCCGGGCCAGCTGCGCCCCCAGGCAGGAGTGCTCACCGCAGCCGAACGCCAGGTGCGGGTTCGGGTTACGGGTGATGTCGAGCGCCTCGGCGGTGGGCCCGAACACCTCCTCGTCCCGGTTGGCCGACCCGTAGAGCATCGTCACGTACTGACCCGCGCGGATCAGCCGGCCCCGGATCTCGACGTCCTCGGTGGCGCAGCGGGTCATGTTCGCCACCGGTGAGGTGAACCGCAACAGCTCCTCGACGGCCGAGCCGATCAGCCCGGGATTCTCCCGCAGCAACCGGAACTGGTCGGGGTGCTCGATCAGCGCCAGCGTCCCCAGCGCGATCAGGTTGCGCGTCGTCTCGTTGCCCGCGACCAGCAGCAGCAGACAGAACTGCAGCAGGTCGGCGTCGCTGAGCCGGACCCCGTCGACCTCGGCAGCCACCAGCACTGACAGCAGATCATCACCGTCGGTCAGTGTTCCGTTGCGGCGCAACGCGATCAGCTCGCCGAAGTACTCATAGAGCTGGCCCAGCGCGGCGAACGTGTCCAGCTCGACGTCCGGATCGTCCATTCCCACGGTGGCGTCCGACCAGGTGCGGAAGCGCTCCCAGTCGGCGTCCGGGGCGCCCAGCAGTTCGGCGATCATCCGCGTCGGCAGCGGCGCGGCGATCTGCTCGGCGAACTCGACATCGCCCGGGTCGAGGCCGTCGAGCGCCGCCCGCGCGAACGCGCGCAGCTTCGGCTCCAGGATGGCGACCTGGCGGCGGGTGAACCCGGCGTTGATCAGCTTGCGCAGCTGCCGGTGCCGCGGCGGATCGGTGAAGATCAGGCTGCCGTCGAGCACCGGGTTGGGGATCGACGGGTCGGGCACCGTGATGCCCTTGGCCGAGGAGAACAGCCCGGGGTTGGTCGAGACGAACCGGACGTCCTCGTACTTGAGCAGGCCCCAGAATCCCGCGGTGTCGTTCCAGCACACCGGGTCGGTGGCCCGCAGCTCCCGGAACGTCGGGTACGGGTCACCGGCGTAGAACGCGGGGGAGTGCAGCGGGTTGGTCATGGCTCCTCGATTCACGCGGTGGTGCCGGCGCAGGCGTGCAGGCCGGCCAGGATGACCCGCAGCCCCTGCTGGAAGTGCCGCAGCGCATCACCGGATCCGGCGCGGCGGATGTGGTGCTCGAGCTGGACCGACCCGAGCAGGTGGATGTAGAGCACCGCGTGCGCGGCATCCAGTTCTTCTGCGGGCCAGCCGGATTCGGCCAGGATCGAGCGGGTGGTGCGATCCATCGCGTGGGCGGCACCGGTCAGGGGGCGCTGCTGCAGCAGCGCGGCGATGCCCGGCATCGCGACCATGACGTGCCAGGCGTTGGTGTACAGCTCGGTGATGCGCTGCTCCCAGGGTCCGCCGACGGGCACCTCGATGGAGGCCAGCACCGACTCCACCAGCAGGTCGAGCAGGGCCGCCTTGTCCGTGACGTGGTAGTACACCGACGACGCCGACGTACCCGCCTCGGCGGCCAGCGCGCGCATGGTGACGTTCTGGACCCCGACGCGGCGCGCGAGCGTGAGCAGATGGGTGACCAGATGGTCGCGGTCCAGCGCGCCGTAGGGCAGCACCGATCCCACCCGTCGGGTCCTGGCCACCGGCGGCCTCCCGCCTTTCGAACGATGTTCGGTTTCGAACGTCGTTCGAATTTAACGGCTTCCTGCCCGCCGGTCAAGAACGGGTGTGGCGGGCCCCACTTCGGGTTATCCGGAACTCACCTGCATCGCGGGGCCTGCCCGGCTCGCGCCTGGACGAAGGGATGCCGACCATGACGAGCGACGCCGCCGGCCCGGCCCAGGCGGACCGGAAACCCAGGAAGGCCAAGCGCGACCGGACGCACTGGCTGTACGTCCTGGTCATCGTCGCGGTGATCGCCGGCATCATCGTCGGGCTGCTGGCGCCCGAAACCGCGGCCGCGCTGGGAGTGCTGGGCGAGCTCTTCGTCAAGCTCATCAAGATGATGATCGTCCCGGTCATCTTTTGCACCGTGGTCATCGGCATCGGCAAGGTCCGCGCCGCCGCGGCGGTCGGCAAGGTCGGCGGGCTGGCGATCGGCTACTTCCTCGTCATGTCCACCATCGCGCTGGCGATCGGCCTGGTGGTCGGCAACCTGATCAGCCCCGGCACCGGCCTGAACGTCACCGAGGACCCCGGCAAGGGCGCCGAGTTGGCTGGGGAAGCCGAATCAGCCGGCGGGACAATGGACTTCATCGCCGACATCATCCCGGCGACGCTGTTCTCGGCGGTCACCGAGGGCAATGTGCTGCAGGCGTTGTTCGTCGCGCTGCTGGTCGGGTTCGGCATCCAGGGCCTCGGGCCGGTCGGCGAATCCCTGCTGCGCGGGGTGGAGGCGGTGCAGAAGCTGGTGTTCCGCATCCTGATCGGCGTGCTGTGGCTGGCGCCGATCGGTGCGTTCGGGGCGATCGCCGAGGTGGTGGGCGACACCGGCTTCGACGCCATCATCCAGCTCGGCGTGCTGATGGCGGCGTTCTACATCACCTGCCTGATCTTCATCTTCGGGGTGCTGGGCGCGCTGCTGTGGACGGTGGCCCGGGTGTCGATCTTCAAGCTGGTGCGCTACCTGGCCCGGGAGTACCTGCTGATCGTGGCGACCTCGTCGTCGGAGTCGGCGCTGCCGCGGCTGATCGCGAAGATGGAACACGCCGGCGTCAAACCGGCGACCGTCGGCATCGTCGTGCCCACCGGGTATTCGTTCAACCTCGACGGCACCGCGATCTACCTGACCATGGCCTCGCTGTTCATCGCCGACGCGCTCGGTGACCCGCTGTCCATCCCCGAACAGATCGGCCTGCTGGCGTTCATGATCATCGCCTCCAAGGGCGCCGCCGGGGTTAGCGGCGCCGGGCTGGCCACCCTGGCCGCCGGCCTGCAGAGCCACCGGCCCGAACTGCTCGACGGCGTCGGCATCATCGTCGGCATCGACCGGTTCATGTCAGAGGCCCGCGCCCTGACCAACTTCTCCGGCAACGCCGTGGCCACCGTGCTCGTCGGTTCGTGGACCGGCTCGCTGGACAGCGGCCGGCTCAGCGAGGTGCTCGACGGCGACCGGCCGTTCGACGAGGCGACGATGCTCGACGACGACGACGAGGACGAGGCCGACGACGCCGGCGGGACCGCCCGGCAACCGGCGCGCACCGGTACCTCTCCGACCGGGTAGGTCGGGCACTGCCCGGTCGTTCGTATTTGGGCTGTCCGAGGATTCGGTCTTGGCGCTGCGGTGTTCCGTGGCTCACAGCAGGGTGCCTAGCTTGGTGTCCGACACTGTGCCGCATCGCCAGAGAGGACGACCGCCATGAAGGTCGAGGATCTGCTCAAACCGTTCCCGATCAAGGAATTCCATCCCTTCCCGCGCGCCATGATGGGCCCGGGTGCACACGAGATGGTGGGCCCCGAAGCGCTCAAGATGGGGTTCAAGCGCACGCTGTTGATGAGCTCTGGCCTGCGGGGCACCGACATCGTGCACAACATGGCCGAATCGCTGAAGTGGCACGGCCTCGAGGTCGTCGTCTACGACCAGGTGGAGTCCAACCCCAAGGACTACAACGTCATGGACGCGGTGAAGCTGTACCAGGAGAACGAATGCGACAGCTTCGTCTCCATCGGTGGCGGCTCCACCCACGACGCCTGCAAGGGTGCGCGGATCTCGATCGCCCACGACGGCCGCAACGTCAACGACTTCGAGGGCTTCAACAAGAGCGAGAACCCGAAAAACCCGCCACACATTGCGATCTCGACCACCGCGGGCACCGGCTCGGAGACGTCGTGGGCCTACGTCATCACCGACACCACCACCGACCCGGACAACCCGCACAAATACGTCGCGTTCGACGACGCCTCGGTGGCCACCCTGGCCGTCGACGACCCGGTGCTGTACTACCAGTGCCCGATGGACTACACCGCGCAGTGCGGCTTCGACGTGCTGGCGCACGCCTCGGAGCCCTACGTGTCGCGGCTGAACTTCGAACCGTCGCTGGGCAACGCGATCCGCGCGATCAAGCTGACCGCCGAGAACCTGCGCGAAGCCACCTGGAACGGAACAGATCTCAAGGGCCGCGAGGGCATGATGTACGCGCAGTACATCGCCGCCCAGGCCTTCAACTCCGGTGGTCTGGGAATCATCCACTCCATCTCGCACGCGGTGTCGGCCTTCTACGACACCCACCACGGCCTGAACAACGCGATCGCGCTGCCCCGGGTGTGGGCGTTCAACATGCCGGTGGCCTACAAGCGGTTCGCCGACATCGCGCAGGCGATGGGCGTGGACACCTACGGCATGACCGACGTGCAGGCCGCCGACGCCGCGCTGGCGGCGGCGATCCGGCTGCTGCGCGACGTGAACATCATCGAGAAATTCGTCGACGTCAAGCAGGACAGCTACTCGAAGAACCGGCTGGGCCAGGGCCCCACCAAGTTCTACGAGAACGCGCCGGTGATCAAGGGCGACAAGGCCGACGTCGACCGCATCACCAACCATGTCCTCGGGGACGCCTGCACCCCCGGCAACGCCAAGGAATGCACCTTCGACACCGTCCGCCCGGTGGTGGAGCACTGCATGAACGGCGACCTCGACGAACTGCTCCCCTGATGTTCCAGTCCGTCGAGGCGGTGCGCGAGGCGCTCGCCGGCGAAGGCTACATCGCCGACGAGCGCCTCGCCACCACGGTTTTCCTGCAGACCCGGCTGGACAAGCCGCTGCTCATCGAGGGGCCAGCCGGGGTCGGGAAGACCGAGCTGGCCAAGGTGCTCGCGGCCGCCACCGGCCGCCGGCTGCTGCGGCTGCAATGCTACGAGGGCCAGGACGAGACCAAGGCGCTCTACGAGTGGGATTACGGCAAGCAGCTGCTGTACACCCAGATCCTGCGCGAGAAGATCGGCCAGATCGTCGCGGACGCAGCCGATCTCGAAGAAGCGGTGGACCGCATCGGTGCGCAGGAGAGCGTGTTCTTCTCCGACCGGTTCCTGGCGCCGCGGCCGCTGCTGGAGGCGGTGCGCTCCCCGGAGCCGGTGGTGCTGCTGGTCGACGAGATCGACCGGGCCGACGAGGCGCTCGAAGCCGTGCTGCTGGAACTCCTCGGCGAGTACCAGGTCTCGGTTCCCGAGATCGGGACGTTCCGCGCCCGGCACGCCCCGTATGTGATCCTGACGTCGAACAACACCCGCGACCTGGCCGCGGCGCTGAAACGCCGCTGTCTGCACCTGTTCCTGGACTACCCGGACGCTGAGCGGGAGCTCGAGATCGTGCGGTCCAAGAACACCGGGCTGTCCGACGCGCTGTCCGCTCAGCTCGTCGACATCGTCCGCGGCCTGCGGGAGCTGGAACTGCGCAAGGCACCCAGCATTTCGGAGACCATCGATTGGGCGCGCACGCTGGCGGTGCTCGGCGCCGACGAGCTGTCCGCGCAGATCCTGTCCGACACCGTGTCGGTGGTGGTCAAGTACGACAAAGACGTCCGCAAGGCCACCGCGGCGTTGCCGCGGCTGGTCGATCCTAATGCGAAAGTTCCGGAATCACTGACTCATTCGCATGGTCACGGACACGGGCACAGCCACGGTCACGATCACGGCCATGACCATGACCATGACCATGACCATGACCATGGTGAGGACGGTCGTGCGGCGCGGCTGGCCAAGGACAAGCCGGGCCGGTTCACCGACGGCTACTACGGCACCCCGAAGAAGGCCGAGGGGGCCGCGGCGGGGCTGGGCCGTCGGCGGGCCCTGTAGTCATGGCGGTGCTGTAGGCATGGAGGCGACCCTGCACCGGTTCGTCCGGCTGCTGCGGCTGGGTGGGGTGCGCGTCTCCATTCCCGAGGCGCTGGACGCGATGCGCTGCGCCGCCCAACCCGGGGTGCTGGCGTCGCGGCCGGTGCTGCGTGATGCGCTGCGCGTCGCGCTGGTCAAGGATCAGCGCGACGTACCGGTCTTCGACGAGATCTTCGACGCGTTCTTCGCCCTCGTCCGCGTCGGGGCGGACGAACCCGGCCACGGGCATTCGCACGCCCACGACGATCTCGTCGACACCGGTGAGATCGAGTCGTTCACACTGTCCGACGAGCCCAGCGAGACACCGGAACAGGGCCACGAACACGGCAAGCCCGCCAGCATCCGGGACTACTTCAAACAGGAGGACCTGGCGCAGCGGTACAACCTGCACCAGGAGGCCAACAAGATCGACCTGGCCGCGCTGACCGACGAGATCGTCTTCTCCAAGGACACCGGCGGCGCGGCCACCGACTCCTACCGCGTGCAGTTGTCCACCGACCGGCTCAGCGGCGCCGGCACCGCGGGCACGCTCGCGAACTCCGGCGGCACCCCCGTCGACGCCGAACTGACCATCGCCGAACAGGACGCGCTGCTGAGCTGGCTCGACGGTGACACTTCCGAGGGCGACGAATCCGACGCCGCCGCGCTGCGCCAGCGGCTCACCGGCGTGCTGGCCAACCTGCCGCAGGCGCTCAAACGTCACCTCGAGGCGCTGATGGCGCTCGAGAACGCGATCATCGAGGGCCGGGAGCTGCGGGAGGCGCAGGTGGAGCGCATCCCCGAGAGCGACCGCGCCGACCTCGAGGACTCGCTGCGCCGGCTGGCCCGCACCCTGCACGGGGCGCTGACCCACCGGCGCCGCACCGCCGCGGCCGGACGCGTCGACCCCGGCCAGACCATGCGGCGCAACATGCGCTTCGACGGGGTGCCGTTCGTGCCGGTCACCGTGCGCCGCGCGGAGGACCGGCCCCGGCTGGTGGTGCTCGCCGACGTCAGCCTGTCGGTGCGGGCCACCTCACGGTTCACGCTGCACCTGGTGCACGGCCTGCAGGACCTGTTCACCCAGGTGCGGTCGTTCGTGTTCGTCGCCGACATCGCCGAGACCACCGAGCTGTTCCGCGACCACCCCAGCGAGAAGGCCCTCGGCCTGATCTTCGGCGGCGACGTCGTCGACACCGCGGCCAACTCCGACTACGGCTCGGTGTTCGGCGAGTTCCTGGCCGAGCACGCCTCGGCGGTGACGCGGCGGACCACCGTGCTGGTGCTCGGCGACGGCCGCAACAACGCCAGGGACCCGAACCTGGCCGCGTTCGAGGAGATCACCCGGCGGGCCCGCGAAACGGTGTGGCTGACTCCGGAGCCGCGCTACTCCTGGGGTCTGGGCAGCTGCGACCTGCCCGCCTACGCGGAGTTCTGCGACCGGGTGCGGGTGGTCCGTGACCTCGGTGGGCTCGAGCACGCCGCCCACGAGTTCGCCGCCGAGGCGGTCGGCCGGTAGTGCCGCCCATGACCCGCCGAAATTGCATTCCAGCAGAAGAAGGTCGAGAAGAGGCCTGCTGGAATGCAATTTCGGCGGGGGAGGACCGTAGTGTGGACCGCATGGGAGAGCGCCATCCCACCCTGGACCGGGAGCACGAGCACACCGGCCACACCCGGCTGCTGAAGTTCCACGCCCCCGAGATCGTCTTCGGCATCGACTCGATGGTCGAGGCCGCGCACGCCGCGTTGCGGCTGGGCGCGTTGCGGCCGATGCTCGTCACCGACCCGGGTCTGATCGAGGCCGGCTGGGCCGACGAGATGGTGCACCACCTCGCCGAGCAGGGCGTGACCGCCGAGCTGTGGCACGACCTGACCCCCAACCCCAAGGACCACGAGATCGCGGCCGGCTACCAGCGCTACGCCGAGCGCGGCTGCGACGTGCTGGTGGCCGTCGGCGGCGGCTCGGTGATCGACGCGGCCAAGGGGGTGGCGATCCTGGCCGCCAACGGCGGGGACATCCTCGACTACGAGGGCGTGGACAAGGCGCAGGTACCCATCCCGCCGCTGGTGGTGGTGCCGTCGACGTCGGGCACCGGCGCCGACGTCTCGCAGTTCTGCATCGTCACCGACACCACCCGCAACACCAAGATCACCATCCTGGGCCGGGCCCTGGTGCCCGACGTCACCGTCATCGACCCGCGGCTGCTGACCACCATGCCGGAATGGCTGAACGCGGCCACCGGGCTGGACGCGCTGACCCACGGGGTCGAGGCGTACGTGTCGCTGGGGCACAACCAGCTCACCGACCACCACGCGCTGCGCGCCGTGCAGATGGTCACCGACAACCTGGTGCACACCATCGAGACCCCGGCGGCGATGGCGCCGCGGGTCCAGATGGCCCAGGCCGCGCTGGAGGCCGGGCTGGCGTTCACCAACGCCATACTCGGGGCCGCACACGCGATGAGCCATCAGGTGGGTGGCCTGCTCGACCTGCCGCACGGCGTCATCAACGGGGTGCTGCTGCCGCACGTGGTCCGGTTCAACGCCGAGGCCGATCCGCGGCCCTACGCCGAGATCGCCCGCTACCTCGGCGTGGCCGAACCGGGCCAGCCGGCCGCCGAATCCGCACTGGCACTGGCCGATCGGGTCGACCGGCTGGCCCGCGCCGTCGGGGTGCCGCGCGGGCTGGCGCAGCTCGGGGTGCGCGAGCAGGACGTGCCGCGGCTGGCCAAGAACGCGCTGCAGGACGCCTGCATGAGCACCAACCCGCGCCCCGCCGACGAGGCCGAGATCGACGCGCTGTTCCGGGCGGCGCTGTGAATATGAGGGCTGCGCCGTGACCACCGCGGGCACTCCCGACCTGGCCCGGCTCACCGGCCTGCGCTCGGGCAAGGGCCGGTTCTATCCCGAATTGCGGCTCACCGCACAACGTTTGGACCGGGTGGTGGCCGCGCTGGACACTATTTCGCGGGCGTTGGTGCAGACCATCGAGGGCCCGGAGAACCTGGTGCGCGCCGTCGCCGAGGCGGCCAGGACCAACCTCGACGCGGACTGGGTGCTGCTCGCGCTGGCCGACGGTGCGCTGCCCGAAGCCAGTGTCCGGCACCTGATCCTGGACGCCCACGGCGTGCCCTACGCCTTCGAGGGGGTCTCCGGCGCTCGGGTGCCCGGCCCGACGCTGCCCGACGAAGTGCTCAACCGGCTCAACGACATCCTTCGTGGACAGCTGGCGCAGTTCCGTATCCCGGTGATCGAGGACCAGCACGCCCACGTGCCGATCGAGCTCGACGGCGGGGTGATCGGCGCGTTCGCGGCGTGGACGCCGCCGCGGCGCACCCTGGACGGCACCGACGGCGTGGTGATGCGGATCCTGGCCAGCCAGACCGCGGTGGCGCTGCAGAATTCCGCGCTGTTCAGCAAATCGGTCACGCTGCTGGCGCAGTCGGAGGCCCGCAACGCCGAGCTGCTGGCCACCCAGCGCGAACTCGGCGCGGCCCAACGGCATCAGGTGCTCAACTCGGAGCGCTCCCGCATCGCCCGCGAGCTGCACGACAGCGTCGCCCAAACCGTGCTCTCGGCCGGCATGCAGATCGAGGTGTGCCGCAGTGAGCTCGAAGGCCTCAGCGCCGCAGCCGACCTGGTGCCCAGGCTGGATCTGGCCAAGGACCTGACCCGCTCGGCCACCGAGCAGCTGCGCTCGGCGATCTACGCGCTGAACCAGCCGGGCGACGCGTACCGTTCCAGTCTCACCGAGATGCTCGAGCAGCTGGCTACGGTACACATGCCCGAGGATCTGCGGGTGACGCTGCGCGTCGACGGTGCGGCCGCCGAGTTGCCCAGCGACGTCGAGCACGCGCTGCTGCGCATCGCCGGTGAGGCACTGTTCAATACGGCCATGCACGGCAACGCCACCCGCGCGATCGTGCGGTTGTCCTACCGCGACGACGCGGTCGCGCTGTCGATCTCCGACGACGGCACCGGTGACCCGGCCAAGCTGCGGTTGATGCTGCGGCTGGCCGAGGCCACCGATGTCGACGGCCACCACCGCGGGCTGGCCAACATGCGGGCCCGGGCCACCGAACACGGCGGTACGTTCGAGGTGTACCGGTCGCGGATCGGCGGGGTCAGGGTGGTGGCGCGGATTCCGCGACACGTATCAGGTTCGCCAGAAAGCCAGAGCTCATGAAACCCATCAGGTTGGTCCTCGTCGACGACCACGCGATCCTGCGTCAGGGCCTGCGGTCAGTGCTCGAGCGCGCCGACGATCTCGTGGTGGTGGGGGAGGCGGCGTCCGAGGCCGAGGCCGAGGCGGTGGTGCGGGCCACCGATCCCGACGTGGTGCTGCTGGACCTCAAGCTGTCGGCGGGTTCGGAGTTCGAGGGACTGGCGTTGTGCGCCAAGCTCTCCGGTGCCTATCCCGATGTCGGGCTGCTGGTGTTGACCACGTTCCTCGACGAGGATCTGGTGGTGCGGGCGGTGCACGCCGGTGCGCGCGGCTACGTCGTCAAGGATGTCGACACCACCGAGCTGGTGCGCGCCATCCGGGCGATCTCAGCCGGGGAGAGTGCATTCGACGCCCGCAGCGCCGCGGCGGTGGTGCGGTCGCTGTCCGGGAAGTCCGACCCGCGCCAGCAGCTCACCGACCGCGAGATCGAGGTGCTGCGGCTGCTGGCGGCAGGCCTGTCCAACAACAAGATCGGGGAGAAGCTCTACATCTCGGCGACCACGGCCAAGTTCCACGTCAGCAACATCATGCGCAAGCTGGAGGTGAGCAGGCGCGCCGAGGCGGTCTACGCCGCCAGCAAGCGCGGCCTGATCTGAGCGCTGGTCACGCCACGCCCTGCCCCGCGAGCGCGCGGGTCTGCACGCCGACACGCCGCGCACAGCGGGCAACAATGCGCGCTCGCCGCCCGCGACCGCGCCCGGGACGCCATTCAGCGCCGGTCGAGGATCAGCCAGCCGCCGTGGAAGTCGTAGGCGTGGGCGATGATCCGGTGGCGTGCGGACAGCCGCTCGGCCATGGCAGCGAGCCGCGCCAGGTCGAATTTCTGGATATGGCCGTAACATTCGCGCAAGGTGTCCTCGAACGGCACCGCGATCACCACGCGGCGCCGCGCCAGCCGCACCGCCTCGTCGACGACGGCGTCGACCGCCTCCGACGGGAGGTGCTCGATCAGGTGCAGCGCGGTGACGGTGTCGGCGCTGCGGTCGGGCAGCGGCACGGCGGTGGCGTCACATGCCAGCGTCGTCACCGGCCGGCACAGCCGCTCGCTCACGTGCGTCAGCAACCGCATCGCCGACGGGTTCAGATCGGTTGCAACGACGTCGATTCCGTGCCGCGCCAGGCGTAGTGGGAAGAAGCCGAAGCAGGATCCGAGGTCGATGACGCGGTGCCCGGCCACCTGTGCGGCCGCCCAGGCGTGGATCGGCGCGAACGCGGTGGCGTCGTTCTCCAGCTTGTCCAGCGAGTTGCGGTAGAAGCGCAGCCACGCCGGCAGGCCGCCGTCGACGGTGGAGCGCACCACCCCGGTGAAAACCATCTCGAACTCGGGCTGGCCCTGCAGTGCTCCGGTGTCGACGAGTTGCTCGGCCAGCATCACCGCCAGCTCGTCACACAGTTCGTCGGGGGTCAGATCGTGTTCGACGGTCAGCAGCTCCCCCTGCCGCTGGACGCAGAAACGCGCCGCGCACAGGGTGTTTCGCGCGCTGTGCGGACGGTGCGGGCCCCGCCGGCGGCGCACCCGGACCCCGTGCCCGCTCCATAGGCCGCGCGGTGCCGGCGCGAGTGGATCGAGCACGGCCGCTTGCATATCGACGACGCTAGAGTGCCGGGCGGGGTGCCCGCGCACTCCGAAAGGGTGTGATGCGGGACCTGACCGGGTGGGTGGGGTACTGCCCGATCGGCGAGGGCGGGATCAGCCCAGGGCCGAGACGATCTCGGGGATCGGCCGCAGGTGCTCGTCGAGCAACGCCGCCACGGCATCCTCGTCGTTGGCCGCCAGCGCGGCGATGATCGCGCGGTGCTGACGGTCGATCTCCGGCACCCGCTGGGGACAGATCTGCAACGCGCGCACCGCCACCCGCTGCTGCCGCGACCGCAGCCCGTCGTACAGCTCGGCCAGCACCGAGTTGCCGTGGGCGTCGACGATGGTGCGGTGGAACTCGCGGTCCAGCCGCGCCACGGTGAACCAATCCGCTTCCTGCCCAGCCTGTTCCATCGCACCGGCCAGGCCGTCGAGGGGCCCGGGTGCGCCGGCGCCCGCCCGGCAGATCGCCCGTGCGGCGTGGCCCTCGATCAGTCGGCGTGACGCGTACACCTCTTCGAGCTCCCGGGCGGTGACGCGGCGGACCTGGGCGCCACGGCGGGGCAGCAGGTCGATGAACTTCTCGGAGTTCAGCCGGTGGAAGGCCTCGCGCACCGGTGTGCGTGACGTGCCCACCAGCTCGGAGATCCACACCTCGTCCAGGAAGCGGCCCGCGGGCAGCGCGCCCTTGATGATCTCGTCGCGGACCCACTCGTACACGCGGTCGCGGGCGGACTGCGTGGCGCCCTGGTCGCTGACCGTGCTGGTCGACACCGCGGTGACCTCCCTGTCTTTTCGAATCCGTGTCCACAGACTACTGGACACATAACGTACATCCTGTGTATACACAAGATGTACAGCACTGGTGGCCGCGGCCACACGCCGATCCGAAGGAGATGACCGCTGATGACCCAGCCAGCCAATCGCCGGTACGCCATCTGGCTGTCCGGCCCCAACGTGGCGGCCGCGGAGATCGCACGTCAGGTGGGCTGCGGTGCCGTCGTCCTCGACATCGAGCACGGCACGTTCGACCTCGCCGCCCTGGAACGGTTCATCCCGTTGGCCAAGGCGATCGGCCTCGAGGTCATCGCGAAGGTCCTCGGTCCCGAACGCGGCCCGATCCAGCAGGCGCTGGATTTCGGCGCCGATACCGTGGCCATCCCCCACATCGAGAACGCTACCCACGCCCGGGCCGTCACCGCCTTCGCCAAGTTCCCCCCGCGGGGGGACCGCAGCTTCGCCGGCGGACGCACCTCCGCCTACGGTGGATTCACCGACGAATGGGTACGTGAGCAGGACACCCGGACCCGGTGTTACCCGATGATCGAAGACGCAGGCGCCATCGAACAGGTCGAGGAGATCCTCGAGCTGGACACCGTCGACGGCATCTTCGTCGGTCCGTCGGACCTGTCGCTGCGCCGCAACCGCGGTGCCTATGCCCGGACCGGCGCCGACTTCGACGATCTCGCGCTGCTGGCCGCTGCGGCCGCCCGCGCGGGCAAGCCGTGGCTGCTGCCGGCGTGGTCGTCGGAGGAGAAGCGGTTCGCGATCGAGCACGGCGCCGACCAGCTGGCCATCACCATGGAGCACGGCGCGCTGCTGGCCGGGTTCGCGGCCGCGGTCAACGAAGTTGCCGAGCTGGACCGCGCCCCGGCGCTGGCCGAGGCACGCCGATGAGCAGCGCGCAGCCGACCCAGGAGCTGACCGCGACGGCCGCGTCGCCGGGACGCACCCGCTGGTACATCGGCGGCCTGCTGGGCGCCGGGATGTTCGTCAACTACATCGACCGGGTCAACCTGTCGGTCGCGACGCCCGCCATCATGGCCGACTTCGACATCTCGGCCACCCAGATGGGCGTGGTGGCCTCGGCGTTCCTATGGACCTACGCCATGCTGCAGATGCCGATCGGGACGATCATCGACAAGATCGGCGTGCCGTGGGTCAACCGCGTCGGCGTCGCGCTGTGGGCGGTCGCGTCGTTCCTGTCGGCCGCCGCGGGTGGGCTCGGGCTGCTGCTGGTGGCACGGCTGATGCTCGGCGTCGGGGAGGCGCCCACCGTCCCGGCCGGCTGGAAGGCCATCGGCCAGTGGTTCCCCAAGCACGAACGCGGAACTGCCACGGCGATTTTCGACGGCTGCGCCAAGATCTCCAACGTCATCGGCATCCCCGTGATGGCGTTCCTGGTGTCGGCGTTCAGCTGGCATGCGGCCTTCCTGTTCACCGGTGCGCTCAGCGTCGCCTACCTGATCGCGTGGTGGCTGCTGTACCGCTCGCCGGCAGTGGCGGTGGCCGAGGGGCGCACCAGCGCCGCCGAATTGGAGTACGTCCGGGCGGGCGGGGCCGAGGACGAGGCGGCGACGCCCGGCAGCTCGCTGCGCGGCATCGGCTACCTGCTGCGCCGCCGCAAGACCTGGGGCCTGGCCCTGGGGTACGCGTCCTACACCTACGCCTACTACGTGCTGCTGACCTGGCTGCCCGGCTACCTCGAGCACCAGTTCGGCGTCAACCTGCTCAAAGGCGGTGTCTACACCATGATCCCGTGGTTGGTGGCCGTCATCGTGCAGTTCCTCGTCGCCGGGATCCTGCTCGACAAGTGGACGGCGCGCAGCGGCGACGTCACCCGGGTGCGCCGCATCGTGCTGGTCGTCAGCATGCTGGCATCGCTGGCGGTCACCGGCGCCGCCTACGCGAACTCGATCACGGTGGCGCTGGTGTTCCTGTCGATCGGTGCCGCCGGTCTGGCCGTCACCGTGCCGGCCGGGGCCAGCATCGTCTCGCTGATCGCCCCCGACGGCTACACCGGATCACTGGGCGGCATCGTCAACTTCGTCGCCAACCTGATCGGCATCGCCGCACCCATCGTGACCGGCATGGTCGTCGACCGCACCGGCTCCTTCGCAGGGGCGTTCATCGCCACCGGCGTTATCCTGGTGGGCGGAATCCTCTGCTACACCGTGGTTCTCGGGCGGATGGAACGCATGGCCGCGCCACCGTCGGCCGTCACTGCCTGACCGAGAACGACTGACCGACAACGACTTCGGAGGAACAGATGAGCACAGCAGCGACGGTCGCGGTGGTTCAGTTCGCGCCCGGTGCGGACAAGGCCGAGAACCTCGACGCGATCACCGGCTACACCCGGGCCGCCCGCGCCGACGGCGCCGAGCTGGTGGTGTTCCCGGAGTACGCGATGTTCACCGTGCCGACGATGGACGACCGGTTCGTGGCGGCGGCCGAGTCGCTGGACGGCCCGTTCGTCTCGGCGCTGCGCGACCTCGCGCGCCGCGAGTCCGTCGCGATCGTCTGCGGGATCAACGAAACCGCCGACACCGCAGGCAAGATCCACAACACGCTGCTGGCCATCGACGCCGGCGGCAAGGTGACGGCCAGCTACCGCAAGCTGCACCTGTATGACGCCTTCGGCTACACCGAGTCCAGCCTGGTGCAGCCGGGCCCGGTGGCCGCGCCCGAGACCTTCGGGATCGGTGGGCTGACCTTCGGCCTGCAGACGTGCTACGACCTGCGCTTCCCCGAGGTGACCCGGCGCCTCGTCGACGCCGGGGCCGACGCCGTCGTGATTCCCGCCGAATGGGTGCCCGGCCCGCTCAAGGAGGACCACTGGACCACGCTGGTCCGGGCCCGCGCCATCGAGAACACCGTCTACGTGCTGGCCGCCGACCAGTGCGGGTCCGCCGGGGCCGGCAACAGCATGATCGTCGACCCGATGGGGGTGGTGCTGGCCTCGATCGGCGAGGAGAGCGGCCACGTGCATGCCTCGCTGAACCCCGACCGCATCGAGCGGGTGCGCCGCAAGAACCCGGCGCTGGCGCTGCGCCGGTTCACCGTCGTCGAGCGGGGCTGAGCCGAGGCTATCCCGGCTTGTGCGCCGACAGCAGGAAGGCCGGCATCTTGATCCGACCTTTCTCGTCGAACTCGCGGTCCGGCATCGGAAAACCGGGCATCGCAGGGATGTTCCCGTGGATGAAGGCCGGCCGCACCTCGTCGATCACCCAGTGCTTGCCGACGGCCTCGCGCAGCTCGTCCTCGGTCACCTCGTTGGGTTTCTGTTCGAGTTCGGCGGGAAACGCGCCCGCGGCGAACACCAGGATGTAGAAGGCCGCGCCGGGTGCGGCCGCCCGAGCGACGGAACGCAGATAGCCGTCGCGCCCCCCGATGGGCAGCGAATGGAACAGCGTCGAATCCACGATGGTGTCGAACCGGCCGTCGAAACCGGTGAAGGACGTGATGTCGTCCTGCACGAACGTCGCATTCGTCAGGCCGCGCTGCTGTGCGGCCGCGGTGGCCGCCGCCACCGCGGTGGGGGTCAGGTCGATGCCGACGACGGTGTACCCGTCGGCGGCCAGCGCCAGGGACAGCTCGGCGTAGCCGCACCCTGCGTCGAGCACCTCGCCGCGCACCTTGCCGGCCCGGATCAGCGCCGCGAGCTCGGGCTGCGGCTCACCGATGTTCCACGGCGGCGGCCCGTCGAACCGGGCTTCCCCGCGGTAGGTGCTGTCCCAGTCGATCTGTTCGGTGCGATCGGTCATGTCTGCTGACCGTACTCCGTGATCCTGTCAGCCGGGGTAGTCCCAGCTGTGCACGGCATCGTTGGAATGCATGCGTTCGCAGTAGAGCCGCAACATCTCGGCCAGCGCTTCGGGGCGGCTCAGGCCGCGGTCCTGCAGTGCCCCCACCGTCTGCGCCTGCCACACGGCGCCGTTGCGGCCGGTCTTGGCGCGGCCCTCGATCACGCTCAGGTAGCGGTCGCGCACCTCGGCGGCGACCTCCCAGCGGCGCAACCCCTCGTCGGCCAGCGGCAGCAGCTGGCGCAGCACCAACTCATCGGGTGTCACCTCGCCCAGACCGGGCCAGTACAGCCGGGCGTCCATCCCGTGCTTGGCCGCCGTGACGAAGTTGTGTTGCGCGGCAGCGAAACTCATCTTGGTCCACAGCGGCCGGTCCTCCTCCGACAGCGCCCGCAGCGTGCCGTAGTAGAACGCGGAGTTGGCCATCATGTCCAGCACGGTCGGCCCGGCGGGCAGCACCCGGTTCTCCACCCGCAGGTGCGGTCGGCCGTTCACGACGTCGTAGACGGGCCGGTTCCACCGGTAGATGGTGCCGTTGTGCAGCCGCAGCTCCGAGAGCCGCGGGGTGCGCCCGGCCGCCAGCTCGGCCACGGGGTCCTCGTCGGACAGCTCGGGCAGCAGCGACGGGAAGTAGCGCACGTTCTCCTCGAACAGGTCGAAGATGGAGGTGATCCACCGCTCCCCGAACCACACCCTTGGGCGCACGCCCTGGGTCTTCAGCTCGTCGGGGCGGGTGTCGGTGGCCTGGGTGAACAGCTCGATGCGGGTCTCGGCCCACAGGTGGTGGCCGTAGAAGAACGGCGAGTTCGCGCCCAGCGCCAGCTGCGGGCCGGCCAGCACCTGCGCGGCGTTCCAGTTGTCGGCGAACTCGGCCGGGGACACCTGCAGGTGCAATTGCATACTGGTGCAGGCGGATTCCGGGGCGATGGTGGCGGCCTGCAGGCTCAGGCGTTCGGGTCCGGCGATGTCGATCATGATGTCCTCGCCGCGGGCGGTGAAGATCGAGTCGTTGAGCGCCTGGTACCGCGTCGACTCGCTCATCCAGTGCCCGGCCAGGTGCTCGGGCATCAAGGTGGGCAGGATGCCGATCATGACGATGTGCGCGCCGTCCTGGCTGGCCTTGGACTCGGCGGCGTTCAGGCTGGCGCGGACCTCGTCCTCGAGCTCGAGAGCCGCGCGCCCGGGTAGCCGGCGCGGCGGCACGTTGAATTCGATGTTGTAGGCGCCGAGTTCGGTCTGATACGCCGGGTCAGCAATGGACGCCAGCACGTCGGCGTTGCTCATCGCGGGCTGGTACCCGGCGTCGACCAGGTTGCACTCGATCTCCATGCCGGTCAACGGCTTTTCGAAGTCGAAACTGGACTGCGCCAGCATGGTCTCGAAGACATCCAGGCACAGCTGCACCTTGCGCCGGTACTCGCGGCGATGCGCCCGACTGAAGTCGGACCGGGTCACTTCCTCGCCCACACGGCGAGCCTAACGGCGGGTGAGCACCGCCACCTGCGGACTCGTCAACCCGCCCGATAATTCGACACGGGCACCGGCGTGCTCGGCCAGCGCCCGCAGCGCCGACGGACTGTAGGCGCGCAGCGAGCTGATCACGCCGTCGTGCAGGAACGGCACCACCGGGGCCAGCGGCAGCATCATGGCCAGCCGCACCACGTGCAACGGGGCCGGCGGTCGCGGCAGGTCGATGATCACCAGCTTCCCGGCCACCCGCACCCCCTCGGCGATCACCCGGGCGGCCGCCGCCGGCGGCAGGTGGTGCAGCCCCAGCGCGAACACCGCCACATCGAACTGCCCGTCGGGGAAGGCCAGCTCGGTGGCGTCCAGCCGGGCGACGGTGGCCCGCGGGTGCCCGCCCAGCTCCCCGGCGGCGATGGCGGCGACGGCGGCGGGGGCGACGTCGCTGACGGTCAACCGGGCCGTCGGATGCCAATCGAGCAGTTTCCGGGACAGCCCACCGTGTCCGGCGCCGAGCTCCAGGATCGTCGGGTCGGCCACGTCGGCGACCTCGTCGAGCACGATCTTGGCGAATTTCTCGTGGTTGCCGAACAGCTCGCCGGTCCACTCCAGGGCGCGGATCACGCTGCGCTTGCGGGCGTCGTCGGCCGGGCCATCGGAGTCGCGATCCAGGTACTCCGGGATGTCGGTCTGCAGCAGCCGATCCAAACAGGACGCGTCGGGGCCGCCACGCGGCATGGAGCGAATGTCGAGAGCCTGTGCACCCACGTGGTCCATCATGGACGAATGGCCGACTTCGTTGCAGCAATCGACCAGGGCACCACCAGCACGCGCGCGATGATCTTCGACCACTCGGGCCGCGAAATAGGCCGTCACCAGCTCGAACACGAACAGATCCTGCCGCGCGCCGGCTGGGTCGAGCACAATCCGGTGGAGATCTGGGAACGCACCGCCTCGGTGCTGATGACGGTGCTCAACAGCACCAAGCTGCAGGCGGGTGACATCGCCGCGCTGGGCATCACCAACCAGCGCGAGACCGCGCTGGTGTGGGACCGGCACACCGGCCGGCCGTACTACAACGCGATCGTGTGGCAGGACACCCGCACCGACCGCATCGCCTCAGCACTGGACCGCGACGGCCGCGGTGACGTCATCCGCCGCAAGGCGGGCCTGCCGCCGGCGACGTACTTCTCGGCGGGCAAGGTGCAGTGGATCCTGGACAACGTCGACGGGGTGCGCGAGGCCGCCGAGAAGGGCGACGCGATCTTCGGCACCGCGGACTCGTGGGTGCTGTGGAACCTGACCGGCGGGCCGCGCGGTGGGGTGCACGTCACCGACGTCACCAACGCCAGCCGCACCATGCTGATGAACCTGGAGACCCTGGACTGGGACGAAGAGTTGTTGGCGCTCTTCGGGATTCCCCGGCAGATGCTACCGCAGATCAAGTCGTCGTCCTCGCCGGAACCGTACGGGACGACGCTGGCGTCGGGCCCGATGGGCGGTGAGGTGCCGCTGACGGCCAGCCTGGGCGATCAGCAGGCGGCGATGGTGGGGCAGGTGTGTCTGGCCGCCGGGGAGGCCAAGAACACCTATGGCACCGGTAACTTCCTGCTGCTCAACACCGGCGAGAAGATCGTGCGCTCCGACAACGGCCTGCTGACCACCGTGTGCTACCGCTTCGGCGACGCGAAACCCGTTTACGCGCTGGAGGGTTCGATCGCGGTGACCGGTTCGGCCGTGCAGTGGCTGCGCGACCAGCTCGGCATCATCAGCGGCGCCGCGCAGAGCGAGGCCCTGGCCCGCCAGGTCGAGGACAACGGGGGCGTCTACTTCGTGCCCGCGTTCTCCGGGTTGTTCGCGCCGTACTGGCGCTCCGACGCCCGCGGCGCCATCGTCGGGCTGTCGCGGTTCAACACCAACGCGCACCTGGCCCGCGCCACGCTGGAGGCGATCTGCTACCAGAGCCGCGATGTCGTCGACGCGATGGAAGCCGACTCCGGGGTGCACCTCGAGGTGCTCAAGGTCGACGGCGGCATCACCGCCAACGATCTGTGCATGCAGATCCAGGCCGACGTACTGGGCGTCGACGTGGTGAAACCCGTTGTGGCGGAGACGACTGCGCTGGGCGCCGGCTACGCGGCCGGGCTGGCGGTGGGGTTCTGGTCGGATCCCGACCAGTTGCGCGCCAACTGGCAGGAAGACAAGCGGTGGACGCCGAACTGGACCGAGGAGCAGCGCGCGGCCGGCTACGCGGGCTGGCGCAAGGCCGTGCAGCGCACCCTGGACTGGGTCGACGTCGAGTGATTTCGGCGTAGTTGGTCACGCTCAGCGTGACCAACTACGCCGAAATCGCGGCGACCAGCTCGCGCAACCGGATGTCGGGGTTCTCTCGGGCGACGTTCTCCAGGCGCCACTTGGTCGAGAACACCACCAGCATCACCCCGTCGGTGCGGGTGAACACCTCGACCGAGGCCAGCTTCTGCAGGGTCTCGGCGTCGGCCGGATCGCAGATCCGCGCCACCGTGTAGGGCAGCGGCTCCAGCGCGATGGGCGCCCCGAACTCGGCGGCCATCCGGTGGCTGGTCACCTCGAACTGCATGGGGCCGACGGCGGCCAGCACGGGTGCCTGGTCACCGCGCCGCTCCGAGCGCAGCACCTGCACGACGCCTTCCTGGTCGAGTTGCTCGATGCCCTTGCGGAACTGCTTGTGCTTGCTGGGGTCGGTGCCCCTGGCGACGGAGAAGTGTTCGGGGGAGAAGCTCGGGATCGGCGGGTACACCACCGGTACGTCCTGGTAGAGGGTGTCGCCGGGGCGCAGCGCGTTGGCATTGGCCAGTCCGATCACATCGCCCGGCCACGCGGTGTCCAGCGTGGAGCGCTGCTGGCCGAACACCGACTGGGCGTACTTGGTGACGAACGGCTTGCCGGTGGAGGCGTGGGTGAGCACGTCCCCGCGCTCGAACGTGCCCGAGCACACCCGGGCGTAGGCGATGCGGTCGCGGTGCGCGGAGTCCATGCCGGCCTGCACCTTGAACACGAACGCGCTGAACGGCGCGGCGGCATCGCGGCGGTTGCCGTCGACGTCGAGCTGCCCGGACGGCGCGGGCGCCAGCTGGGCGAGCACGTCGAGCAGCTGGTTGACACCGAAATTCAGTGCGGCAGAGGTGAACAGCACCGGGGTGGAGGTGCAGTCCAGGAAGGTCTCGGGGTCGAAGTCGGCGCCGTCGGCCTCCAGCAGTTCGGATTCCTCGACGGCGGTGTCCCAGTCCACACCGGCGGCGTCGTGCGCGCGGGACGGCTCGATGTGTTCTTCGGGCGCGGCGGTGGCGCCGCCCGCGGTGCGGGTGAAGCGGATGAACGTGCCGGTGCGGCGGTCCAGCACCCCCTTGAAGTCGCCGGCGATGCCGACCGGCCAGGTCAGCGGCGTGGGCCGAAGCCCGATGCGGGACGCGATCTCGTCCATCAGCTCGAGGGCGTGCCGGCCGGGGCGGTCCCACTTGTTGACCACGGTGATGATCGGGATGCGCCGGTGCCGGCAGACCTGGAACAGCTTGAGGGTCTGCGGTTCCAGACCCTTCGCCGCGTCGATGAGCATCACCGCCGAATCCACCGCGGTGAGCACCCGGTAGGTGTCCTCGGAGAAATCCGCGTGGCCGGGGGTGTCGAGCAGGTTGATGATGCAGGTGTCGCCGGCCTGCGTGGTGTAGGGGAACTGCAGCGCCGTCGAGGTGATCGAGATGCCGCGGGCCTTCTCCATCTCCATCCAGTCCGACACGGTGGCCCGGCGGCCCGCCTTGCCGTGGATGGCGCCGGCCTCGGTGATGGCCTTGGCGTGCAGCACCAAGGCCTCGGTCAGCGTGGACTTGCCGGCGTCGGGGTGGCTGATCACGGCGAACGTTCTGCGGCGTCGCGCTTCGGCGGAGACCTGGTCGGAGCCGGCCGCGGCCACGGTGGAATTCGTCATTGTGCAGCCATTTTATTGGCCGCGGCGGTCAAACGTTAATCGCGGCCGCGGCACCTACCTCAGCGGATCACGCCAGTCACATCGATCGGCATTGCGCAGGACTGCTCCCACTTCCCCGGCGAGCCTGGACGACGTGGTGCGGGAGGAACGTCTGCGGGGCGGTCAGGCCGCATCGTCGAGTTCTGTCTTGACGTCGTCGTCGAGCGTGATGTCGCGCACCTCGATGTTCTCCTCCAGATGCGCCACCGACGACGTGCCGGGGATCAGCAGCACGTTGGGGGCCACCGACAGCGTCCACGCCAGCGCGATCTGTGCCGGGGTGCGCCCGAACTTGGTGGCCTCCCGAACCACCGCTGGATGCCCGAGCACCGGGTTGTCCGCGGCAAAACCCGAACCCAGCGGGAAGAACGGGACGAACGCGATGTCGTGTTCGATACAGAGGTCCAGCACCGGCTGCGAGGTCCGGTCGACGAGGTTGTAGGCGTTCTGCACACACGCGATCTCGGTGCGATCCAACGCGATTCGCAGATGGTCGACGGTGACGCTGCTCAACCCGATGCCGTCGATGAGACCCTCGTCGCGGGCCTTGATCATCGCGGTGAGCTGCCGGTCGAACAGCTCGCGGTCCACCTCGGCGGGTGCGCTGGGGTCGTGGCCGCCGAACACCCGCAGGTTCACCGCGGCCAGCCGGTCGGTCCGCAGCGTCGTCAGGTTCTGTTCGATGTCGGCGCGCAGCTCGTCGGGCTGCTGTGCGGGCAGCCAGTTGGCCTGGTCGTCGCGCTTGCCACCGACCTTGCTGACCAGCGCCAGATCGGCGGGGTAGGGGTGCAGCGCTTCGCGGATGAGTTCGTTGGCGACGTTCGGGCCGTAGAACTGCGCGGTGTCGATGTGGTTGATGCCGAGTTCGACCGCGCGCCGGAGCACCGCGATGGCCTGCTCGTGATCCCGCGGCGGGCCGAAGACCCCGGGTCCGGGCAGTTGCATGGCGCCGAAGCCGACGCGGCCGACAGTGTGGGTTCCGAGGGAGAAGCTGTCCATGTTTCCTACTTACACGGATTCGGCGCGGTTTCTTCCGCTGTGGCCGAAAGAAACCGCGCCGAGGGGGAGAGCGTCAGTCCCCCTTTTGGTTCTGTTTTGATCAGTGCTCTCCGAGGGCAGATCTGTCAGTCCGCGGAGAGCGCAGTCTGCTAGTCCTCTCCGAGGACGTGATAGATCTCGCGGCGCGCGTTGTTGACGATGTCGAGGATGCGTTGCTGCTGCTCGGCGGTGGCCGCGTGCGCGGCCTGGGCCACCGCACCCATCAACTGCCCGACGGCGCTGCGCAGGCCGAGCGCGCCGGGATCGGCGTCCCCGGCGATGGCGTCCCAGGGTGCGGTCTCGATCTTCTCGGCGGCAGCGCGCCCGTCGTCGGTCAGCTCGAACAGCTTCTTGCTGCCCTCGCTCTCGCTGGCCACCAGCAGGCCCTCGTCGACGAGCAGCTGCAGCGTCGGATACACCGAGCCGGGGCTCGGCTTCCACAGCTGCTGGCTGCGCTCGTTGATCTCCTGGATCATCTCGTAGCCGTGCATCGGCCGTTCGGTGAGTAGCTTGAGGATGGCCGCGCGGACGTCACCGCGCCTGCCGCGGCCAGCGCGCTGCCCGCCGCGCCGACCGCCGCGGCCACCGGGACCGAAGCCGAAGCCGGGACCGAACTTGCCGCCGGGACCGAATCCCGGACCGAAACCAGGGCCGAAACCGAAGCCGGGACCGCCGCCGAAGCCGGCGTCGCCGCGGGCCTCGCGCAGGTGATCGCGGAACTCGCGACGGGCCTGTCGGCGCCGGTCGTGGGCGATCCGCCGGTCATGAGGACCGAAGCCGAAACCGGTGCCGGGATGCCCGCCGAACGGGCCGGGGGGAGTGAATGGGGTGTCCATGGGTGTTTCCTTCGTTCACGAGGAAGCACGATCTGCGCTTCCGATAGGTTCACGATATATCGGAAACTATCGCGATGCAACGACGATATGTAGCTAGTGGGCGGTGGTCTCCAGCGCGGCGATGACGTCGCGGGCCCAGCCCGCCTCCATGGCGTTGATCCGTCGGCCGTACTCCAGCGCCGCGAGCCCGAAGAACAACTCGTGCGACGGATCGACCGGGGCACCGCCGTGGAACGTCTCGCGCAACTCGGTGAGCCGGCGGACCTCGTCGTCGGCCTGCTCGGCCATGGCCTGCAGATGCTTCCTGGCCTGCTCGGCGGGCACGAGCCCGAGCAGGAAGACCCGCAGCAGCGCGGCGCTTCGCAGCGGCGGGTCGTCCTGCGGGTTGGCCACCCAGCGTTGCAGTTCGGCGTGGCCGGCGTCGGTGATCCGGTACTCCTTGCGCCCGCGCGGCCCGACCGCGCTGACCTCGATCAGGCCGCCCGCGGCCAGCTTGTTGAGCTCGGAGTACAGCTGGCTCTGGGTGGCCGGCCAGACATTGGCCATCGACTGCTCGAACATCCTGAGCAGGTCGTATCCACTGGCGGGTCGTTGCGCCAGCAGGCCGAGCGCGGCGATCCGAAGGCTCATGGCGGCATAGTACGGCCCCGACATTCCACAAGTGGAAGATCGGGGCCGTACGAGAGGATAACGGTCAGGCGACGGGTTCGGCCGCGGCCTCCGTCAGCGGCTTCATCTTCCAGGTGCCGCGGGTGGCCAGTAGGTAGAACAAGCCGAAGCCGACGCCGCAGCCGATGAACCAGCTGTACTGCGCGGCGACACCCATCCAGGCGACCGAGCCGCCGAACAGCACCGGGATCACGGCCAGCACGGCCCCGACCAGGGTGGCCGCCACCGCCACCGGGTTGTAGCCCTTGGTGTACCAGTAGTTGCCGTCCTTGCGCAGCGTGAACAGGTCGTCGACGGCGATCTTCTGCTTGCGGATCAGGTAGTAGTCGGCGATCAGCACACCGAACAGCGGGCCGATGAACGCGCCCAGGGTCTCCAGCGTGTAGTGGATGACCTCGGGGTTGCTGTAGAGGTTCCACGGGGTGATCAGCACCGAGCCCACCGCGGCGATCATGCCGCCCGCGCGCCAGCTGATCCGCTGCGGGCTGACGTTCGAGAAGTCGAACGCCGGGCTGATGAAGTTGGCGACGATGTTGATGCCGATGGTGGCGATGGTGAATGTCAACGCGCCCAGGACAATTGCCATGGTGCTGTCGATGCGGGCGACGGTCTCGACCGGATCGGTGAGCAGCTCACCGAACACCGGCACCGTCGCCGCGGCGGTGACGACCACCAGCAGTGAGAACACCAGGAAGTTGACCGGCAGGCCGAGGAAGTTGCCCTTCTTGACCGCCTCGAAGGACTTCCCGTACCGCGAGAAGTCGCCGAAGTTGAGCATCGGGCCCGAGAAGTACGACACCACAAGCGCTATCGCGCCGAGCATGATGGCGATGGTGCTGCCCTGCTTCTCCCCGCCCAGGGTCAGGCTGACGTGCCAGTCGCTGCGGTACAGCAGGTAACCGCACAGGATGAACATGACGACGTAGACGGCGGGACCGCAGAAATCGATGAATTTACGGATGGACTCCATGCCGCGCCAGAACACACAGGCCTGCAGGATCCACAGCAGGATGAAGCTGCCCCAACCGAGCAACGACAGTCCGGCGAACCCGTAGTCGTCGACGTCGGCGTACGGCGCCAGGCTCGGAAACAGCTTGAGTAGCACCACATCCAGGGCCGCCGAGGCCAGGTAGGTCTGGATGCCGTACCAGGCCACCGCGATCAGGCCGCGGATGATGGCGGGGATGTTGGCGCCCAGCACGCCGAACGCGCTGCGGCACACCACCGGATACGGCACGCCGGCCTGCTGGCTGGGCCGCGCCACCAGATTGCAGAAGATGTTGACGATGACGATGCCGACCAGCAGCGCGATCAGCACCTGCCAGCTGGCCAGGCCGAGCGCGAACAGGCTGCCCGCGGTGACGTACCCGCCGACGCTGTGCACATCCGACATCCAGAACGCGAAGATGTTGTACGACGTCCAGCTCTGCTTGCCCAGCGGGGCCAGGTCCTCGTTGGTCAGCCGGGGGTCGTAGCCGGGCTTGATGACGCCGCCGCCGACCGGATGGCCTGCGGCTTCGACCAGGTCGTTGGCGCCGACCTCGGCGCCCGGCGGCAGGTCTCGGGTGTCGGTCATGGTCAACCTTTTCTCTGCATCGGGGATTCGAGCGATGCAGGGAACGTAGCGACGGCGTGTTGCCGGACCGTTGCGCGGGAAATATATTCTGCGAACTTATTCGCTGCTGAGCAGTCCGGTGTCACTGGGCAGGGCCGCCACCACCGCGTTGAGCCGCTTGTTGTGCACCGCGCTGGCAGCCAGCAGCGCCTCGGGGTCCCGGTCCAGGAACGCCGCGAGCATGTCCTGGTGGTCCGCGTGCAGCACGGCCCGTTGCTCGTGGGCGACGTGCACCATCAACTGCACGGGTTCGGTGATGTTCCAAGCGGATTCGAGCATGTGCACCAGGCGGTGCATCCGCGACGGCCGGCTCAGCGCCAGGTGGAACTCGCGGCTCTGCCGGTGGTAGGCCGGGGCGTCGTCGAATTTCAGGGCCTGCTCGAGGCTGCGGTTGACCTCGACGAGGTGGTCACGGTCGGCGTCGGTGGCGGTGTGCGCAGCGGCGGCCATCGCCGCCGTTTCCAGCGTCTCGCGCACCAGGTACATCTCGGCCAGTTCGCTCGCCGTCAGCTGCGCCACCGCGTAGCCGGCGTTGGGCCGGTGCTGCACCAGGCCCTCGCCGGTCAGCGTCTTGAGGCTCTCCCGCACCGGGATGTGGCTGACCTTGAACACCTCGGCAATCTCGCCGACCGGGATCGGGGTGCCCGGCGGCACCGCGCCGTCGAGGATCACCCGGCGCAGCTCGTCGAGGATCATCTGCTGCGAACTGCCCGTGCGGTGCACCGCCAGCTTGAACAGCAGAGCCGAGTGCTGACGGACGGGCATCCGTCGATCGTCCTACGGATCCGGTGGGCGCTCCACTCGACGCGACCCCTGACATTCCACTATTGACATGTCAGAAGTGTGGTGTCAGTCTGGGGTGAACCCCGACCAGGAGGTTCACCCCATGACCGAAACCGCCGACAACCAGACCGATGCCTCCACACTGTTCGGCACCGGCGAGTTCTTCCAGATCGGCAACTACGCGCCCGTCGCCGACGAGCTCACCGCCTTCGACCTGCCGGTACATGGCGCCATCCCCGCCGACCTGACCGGGTGGTACCTGCGCAACGGCCCGAACCCGCGGCAGGCCAGCGGGCACTGGTTCACCGGTGACGGGATGATCCACGGCCTGCGGATCGAGAACGGCCGCGCCGCGTGGTACCGCAACCGCTGGGTGCGCACCGAGAGCTTCGTCGACCCGTTCCCGCTCTACAACGCCGACGGCACCCGCAACCTGCGGGCCAGTGTGGCCAACACCCACGTCGTCAACCACGCGGGTAAGACGCTGGCGCTGGTCGAGTCCTCGCTGCCGTACGAGATCACCACCGAGCTCGAGACCGTGGGCGCCTACGACTTCGGCGGCGCGCTGACCAACTCGATGACCGCCCACCCCAAGATCTGCCCGACCACCGGCGAGATGCACTTCTTCGGCTACGGCAGCATCTTCGCCCCGCACGTCACCTACCACCGCGCCGACGCCGACGGACAGTTGGTGATCAACCGGCCGCTCGAGGTCAAGGCGCTGACGATGATGCACGACTTCGCGCTGACCGCCAACCACGTGGTGTTCATGGACCTGCCCATCGTGTTCAACCTGGACGTCGCGCTGAGCGGATCCGGGGACATGCCCTACCGCTGGGACGACGACTACGGTGCCCGGCTCGGCCTGCTGCGCCGCGACGACCCCTACGGCCAGGTGCGCTGGTTCGAGATCGATCCCTGCTACGTCTTCCACGTCGCCAACGCCTACGAGGATGGCGACACGGTGGTGCTGCAGGCGGTGCGCTATCCCGAATTATGGCGGCACCACGGCGGATTCGACGCCGACGGCACCATGTGGACGTGGACGGTGGATCTGCGCCGTGGCACCGTCACCGAACGGCAGCTCGACGACCACATCGTCGAGTTCCCCCGGATCGACGACCGGCTGGCCACGCTGCCCGCGCGGTACGCGGTGTCGGTCGGCGACAGCAGCCTGGTCCGGCACGACCTGCGCAGCGGCGCCGCCGTCGAGCACCGGTTCGGCACCGCCACGGACCCCGGCAAACCGGGTGAGGCGGTCTTCGTTCCGGCCGCCGGCGCGCCCGACGAGAGCAGCGGCTGGTACCTGGCCTACGTCTACGATCCCGCCCGCAACGGCAGCGATCTGGTGATCATCGACGCCTCCGACTTCACCGGGCCACCCGTCGCCAGAATCGAGATGCCGCAACGGGTTCCGTTCGGATTCCACGGCAACTGGATCGGTGACGCCTGAGGGGACGCCTACGACGGCGGGACCAGCGGCCCCGGCCCGTGGGCGGGCGGGCTGACCGGACCCGGCGCGGGTGGCATCACCGGCCCCGGGGGTGGCGGGCCCTGCGCCGGTGGCACCGGCGGATACCCGAACTGCGCTGCCGGGGCGGGCTGCTGCAGCCGCTCGAGCTCGCGGCGGTGCCGTTCGGCGAGCACCGCGGCAAGGATCAGCGGCGCCGGAGTGCCTGGCGGGGGCGGCGGCGAGATCCGCGTGACGACGTCGGCGGTGATCCGGTGGGCCATCTCGTCGCGGATCTGCGGGTTCAATTGCGGTGCGCGGGAGAGGAACTGGCGGGCCAACTCGGCCTGCTCGGCGCCCAGCCCGGACAGTTGCAGCGACGACGCCCACCACGCCAGCTGGGGCGGCATCGGCGGTGGCGGTGAAAGTCGCGGTCCGCGTTCGCTGATGACGACGGTGCCGGCGAAGATGTCCCCGATGCGCTTGCCCCGCGACGAGATCAGGCTGCAGATCACCGCGGGACCGCCGGTGAGCAGCCAGATCTCGACCACACCGGCCAGCGCCCGGAACAGCGCCTGGCGGAAGCGTTCCGGGCCGCCGTCGTCGGACACCACCCGCAGCCCCAGCGCCATCTTGCCCAGCGACCGTCCGCGGGTGGCGGTTTCGAAGATCAGTGGGTACCCGACCAGGGCCAGCACCGTGAACAGGATCAGGAAAGCCGCCGAGAGTGCCGAATCGAACTGCGTCAGCGTCATGGCCCACAGCACCACGCCGAGGATGTAGCAGACGAACACCACGGTGACGTCGATCAGTGCCGCCAGGGCACGGACCGGTACCTGGGCGATCTGGATGTCGAGGATCACCGCATCGCCGGTCACCACGGGTTCTTGCGGTGCGACCATGGTTCACCACGGTACTAGGATCGGGACCCGTGGATGTCGACGCCTTCGTGCTGGCGAACCGCCCGACGTGGGACCGGCTCGACCAGCTGGTGAAGAAGCGGCGGCAGCTGACCGGCGCCGAGGTCGACGAACTGGTCGACCTGTACCAGCGGGTGTCCACGCACCTGTCGATGGTGCGCTCGGCGTCCTCCGACGCGGTGCTGGTGGGCCGGCTGTCCGGGCTGGTGGCCCGGGCGCGGTCGGTGATCACCGGCGCGCACGCGCCGCTGTGGCGAGAGCTGGTCCGGTTCTGGACGGTGTCGTTCCCGGTGGTGGCCTACCGCGCGTGGCGCTGGTGGCTCGGCGCGGCGGTGGGGTTCTTCATCGTCGTGGTGCTGATCGCGGTCTGGGTGGCCAGCAACCCGGACGTGCAGGCGGCGTTCGGAACCCCCAGCGAGATCGAGCAACTGGTCAACAACGATTTCGCGTCGTACTACAGCGAGCACCCGGCCGGGGCGTTCGCGCTGCAGGTGTGGCTCAACAACGCGTGGGTTGCGTTGCAGTGCATCGGTTTTTCCATCCTGCTCGGCATCCCGATCCCCTATGTGCTGTTCCAGAACGCCGCCAACCTCGGCATGATCGGCGGGCTGATGTTCGAGGCGGGCAAGGGTGATGTCTTCCTCGGGCTGCTGACGCCGCACGGGCTGATCGAGCTGACCGCGGTGTTCCTGGCCGCCGGGGTGGGGATGCGGCTGGGCTGGTCGGTGGTGTCGCCAGGCGACCGGCCGCGCGGGCAGGTGCTCGCCGAGCAGGGCCGCGCGGTGATCGCCGTGGCGGTCGGGCTGGTGGCAGTGTTCCTGATCGCCGGGGTGATCGAGGCGTTCGTCACGCCGTCGCCGTTGCCGACGTTCGCCCGCATCGCGATCGGCGTGACCGCCGAGCTGGCGTTCCTGGCCTACGTGTTCCACTTCGGCGGCAAGGCCGCCCGCGCCGGGGAGACCGGCGACGTCGACAACGCCCCCGACGTGGTGCCGACCAGCTGAAGCCCCCGCCGCGACCGTGCACCCACGGTAGCTGTGCGGGCGTCGTCGCTGCGGTGAGTGCACGCTCGGCACGGGGAAATGAAGGCGGCGGGTCAGAGGCGGCCGGTGGCCTTCATCGCCAGGTAGTGGTCGGCCAGCGCCGGGGCCAGGTCCTCCGGCGGGGCGTCCACCACGTCGACGCCGAGGCCGCGCAGCCGGTGGCCGACCTCGCGGCGGTCGTTGCGGGCCCGCTCGGCCGCGGCCGCGTCGTATACCGCCACGGCGTCGGAGCGGCCGGCGGCCAGCGTGTCGACGCGTGGGTCGGCCACCGCGGCCAGCACCACGTGATGTTTGGCCGTCAGCTGGGGTAGCACCATGAGCAGGCCCTCGTCGATGGCCGAGGCGTTCAGATCGGTCAGCAGCACCACCAGCGCGCGGCGGCGGACCCGGCGCTGGACGGCCGCGACCATCGCGCGCGGATCGGACTCCACCAGCGCGGGCTCCAGCGGGGCCATCGCCTCGACCAGGTGCGCCAGCAACTCGGTGCGCGACGCGTTGAACACCCCGGCGCGGGTGAGGCGGTCGTGGGCCAGGAAGTCGACATGGTCACCGGCGCGGGCGGCCAGCGCCGCCAACAGCAGGGCCGCGTCCATCGACCAGTCCAGCCGCGGCCACCCGGTGCCGGCCTCGGCAGGCGGCTGTGTGGGGTCCACCCCGACCCGGCCCGCCGAGGTGCGTCCGGTGTCGAGGACGATCACCACCCGCTGGTCGCGCTCCGGTCGCCAGGTCCGCACCACCACGTCGGCCCGTCGCGCGGTGGCCCGCCAGTCGATGGAGCGGACGTCGTCGCCCACCACATACTCACGCAGCGAGTCGAATTCGGTGCCCTGGCCCCGGATCAGCACCGGCGTCATACCGTCGAGCTCGCGCAGCCTGGCCAGCCGCGACGGCAGGTGCTTGCGGGACAGGAACGGCGGCAGGATGCGGACCTTCCAGGCCACCTTGTGCGTGCCCTGGCGCCCGGCCAGCCCCAGCGGCCCGAACGACCTGGCCGTCACCAACGCCGAGCTCTGATCGCCGCGGCGCACCGGGCGCAGCGTCGTCTCCACCGTAATGCGTTGTCCGGCAGCGATGTCCACCGGATGCACCCGTGGCTCGGCGCGGGCGCTGGGCGCCCACGCATCGCGCACCACGCCGCGGAAGCGGCGCCGCTTACCGTTGTCGAGCGTCAGCGTGACCACCACCGGCTGGCCCAGCCGCGCCGAGGACTGCCCGCCGCGGGTCGGGTGCAGCGCCCGCGGACTTCCCGCCAACCCGGCGTCGACGGCCGCCGCGAGCGCCAGCAAGCCCAGCAGCACAGCGAAAGTCAGTGCGGGCCTTGGGGAGAACGCGATGGGCAGCGCGCACAGCAGCGCGATCAGCCCGGTCCGCCCAGTGAGGATCACGGCTATCTCGGCACCGGCACCGCGGCCAGGATGCCGTCGATCACGCCGTCGGTGGTGGCGCCCTCCAGCTCGGCCTCCGGTCGCAGCGCCACCCGGTGCCGCAGCGTCGGGCGGGCCATCGCCTTGACGTCGTCGGGGGTGACGTAGTTGCGGCCCGACAGCCACGCCCACGTGCGCGCGGTGGACAGCAGCGCGGTCGCGCCGCGCGGCGACACCCCGAGCTGCAGCGACGGGGAATGCCTTGTCGCGCCGACGATATCGACGATGTAGCCGAGGACCTCCTCGCCGACGAGGACCTGGCGCACCGCGTGGCGGCCGGCCGCCAGCTCGGCGGGCCCGGCCACCGGGCGCACCACAGAGAGGTCGCGCGGGTCGAACCCTCGGGCGTGCCGGTCGAGGATCGCCATCTCCTGATCGCGGGGCGGCAGCCCGACGTTGAGCTTGACCAGGAACCGGTCCAGCTGCGCCTCGGGCAGCTGGTAGGTGCCCTCGAACTCGATGGGGTTCTGGGTGGCCGCGACGATGAACGGGTCCGGCAGCGGACGGGGCTGCCCGTCGACGCTGACCTGACGTTCCTCCATGGCCTCGAGCAGCGCGGCCTGCGTCTTGGGTGGGGTGCGGTTGATCTCGTCGGCCAGCAGCAGGTTGGTGAACACCGGGCCTTCGCGGAACTCGAACTCCGCGGTGCGCGCGTCGTACACCAGCGACCCGGTCACGTCGCCGGGCATCAGGTCGGGGGTGAACTGCACCCGCTTGAACTCCAGCTGCAGCGCCGCGGCCAGCGTGCGCACCAGCAGCGTCTTGGCCACGCCGGGCACGCCCTCGAGCAGCACGTGGCCGCGGCACAGCAGCGCGATGACCAGACCACTCACCACGGCATCTTGTCCGACGACGACCTTGCCGATCTCGGCGCGCAGAGCCAGCAATGCGTTACGGGCACCATCGGCCGGGGTGGGTTGTGTCACGACTGTGCGACCAGCCTTTCCATGTCGTCGAGTTCGCGGGCCAAGTTCACCAGGTCGGTGTCGGTGGCCGGCGCCGGCCCGTACAGGGTATGGCTCACCGCCTCCGCGGACAGGTTGCACCGGGCGGCGACGGCCTGGGCCACCGCGGGCGGCGGCGCGGTCGGGCCCAGCCCGAGTCGGGGCACCATGCGGTGCAGCGTCGCGGCCCGCAGCGATTCGGCGGCGCGGTCGCGGGCCCGCCGGGACCGGTACAGCCGGCCGCGGCCCTCCACCGTCTCGGAGGCGCGCACCACCACGGGCAGCCGTTCGGCGACCAGCGGACCGATCCGGCGGCCCTTCCACAGCGCCAGCAGCACCACCGCGACCACCAGCTGCCATACCACCCAGCTCACCTGGATCGGGATCAGGTCCAGCACGCTGGCGCCGCCGTCGTCGCCGCCTTCCTCGCTGCGCTGCGGGGCGTACCAGATGACGCGCGGATGGGTGCCGGCGAGGTTCATCGCCAGCGCCGCGTTGCCCTCGTCGAGCAGGCCGCCGTTCATCATGAAGAAGCTGCTGCCGACGACGGTGACGGTGCGGCCGTCCTCGGTGTAGCGCACCAGCACGCCGTCGTAGCAGCGGATCACCGGGGTGTCGCCGGCAGCGGTGAACGTGTCGGCGCCCTGGAACTGCACGGTGCCGGCGCGGGTGGCCTCGCGCAGATCGCAGTCGGGCGTCAGCCCGCCCCACTGGGTGGATTCGCCGCGGCGCACCCCGGGCGCCAGCTGCTCGCGGGTATCCGACGCCGGCTCCACCAGCAGCCGGTCACCGGGCACCTCGGCGAGCCGGCCCAGCAGCTCGTCGCCGTACAGGTGCCACGTCTGCGCGACCACCAGCAGCGTGTCGGGCCGGGCCGCGCGTTCGACGTCGTCGATCGTGGCGGCCTCGATCACGTCGACCCCGCGGTCGCGCAGCAGCGTCACCAGCGCGCGAGCGCCCTCCGGGGACGTGGAGCCGGCCTCCAGCCGGCCGCCGGGCCGCGGCGCGGTGAGATAGGTGCTCAGCGCGGCGACGCCGACCACCACGGCGATCGCCAGCAGCACCCAGCGCAGTCCGCGCCAGCGCTGGGCCAGCGTGGGGCCGACGGCGGTGGTGGCCGGGCCGGTCATCGGACCTCGGCCCAGGTCTGCGGCGCGTCGGCGTGCGGGGTCTCCCCGGGACCGGCCCTGGTGCGTCCCAGGGCGTCGTCCAGCTCGGCGATCATCCGGTATTGCGCCTCGGTGCCCGGCCGTTCCCCGTACGTGACGTCGTTGAAAATCTCTGCCGCCGAGGCTAATTGGGCAGCGACGCTGGGGATGGCCTGGCCCGCGACGCGGGCCAGCTCAGTGGCGGTGCGACCGGGAACGGGGTCGAGCGTCCCGTTCTCCTCCAGCCGGCGCGCGACGGCGCGCAGCCGGTGCCGGATCGCCGGGGCCCACATGTGCGCCGCCGCGTACTGTTCGGCGGTGGCCCGGTGCTCGGCGGCGGTGAGCTCCTGCGCCCCGAACAGCGCGTCGGACTGCGCACCGCTGCTGCGCATGGCGCGCCGCGCGATCCGCACGGCGACGACGGTCGCGATGACGAGCAGGATCACGATGACCGTGACGGTGAACCAGCCGCCGGGCACCGTGGAGGTCTTGGCCATCACCCGGTACAGCAGATCCTCGATCCAGTCGTAGATCTGCTCGGTCAGCGACGCCTTGGGGTACAGCGGTTTGGCGAGCTCGCGCTGGGCGGCCTCGTGCGCGGCATCGCGGTCGATGTCGATGGTCGGCATATCGGGGCTAGCGGGTCAACCACAGGTCGTCGGTGGAGCTGGCCGCCGCCGGTCCGGCCGCCGCGCCGGTCTGCAGCACCAGGTCGAACGCCTCGGCGCGGATGCGGCGGTCGGTGTACTGCAGCACCACCACGCCCGCGGTGAACGGTCCGGTGACGATCTGCCCGATGGCGCCGCCGATCGCGAACAGCACCATCGAGAGCATCGCCGCGGTGGTGGTGGTCGATTCGGCCAGCGTGATCTGGCCGGCGAAGCTGAACGGGATCGCCACCGCGCCGGCCACCAGCTGCGCGACGATCACGGCCAGGATCCGGATCCCCAGTACCCGCCAGAAATCGCCCTTGACCAGTGCGAAGGACCGTTTGATGGAGGTGATGATGTCGCGGCGCTCCAGCACGATGACGGCCGGGGCGAACGTCAGCACGGTCCACAGGTAGATGAGCCCGACGATGGTCGCCAGCACCAGCGGCGCGCCGATCAGGAACGCCAACCAGCCGTTGCCCCCCATCGCCACCCCCACGATCATCGCCGTCACGACGACCATCACGATGAGGACGGCGACCAGCTCGAGGACGGTCAGCCCGATCAGCGCCCACAGCCGGCCCCGCACCCGTTGCCAGGCCTCCCCGATCGTGATGCCCGCACCGAACACCGCCCGGCCGATGACCACGGTCAACAGCCCGCTGAGCAGGACCGTCGATAACACGGTGGTAATGGCCCCGGCCAGGCTGGAGGCCATCCAGCTGACCAGCACCTCGGTGGAGGCTTCGTCACCGTCGAGGCTCTGGGCCAGGTCGCCGGTGAACGCGAACGGCCACAGCGACAACAGCAGCGACAGCACCTGCGCGGCGACCACCACGATGGTCGTCAGGCCAAGGGTGGCTTTGGGATTCGCCCGCACGTAGGCGACCGCACCGTTGAACATCTCGGACAGCCCGAGGGGCCGCAGCGGCACCACGCCGGGTTTGATGACCGGCGGCGGGGGGCCCGGCGGCGGTCCGTAGCCTGGCGGCCCGTACCCGGGCGGGGGATAGCCGGGCTGATACCCCGGCGGCGGATAGCCCGGTGGGGGATACCCGGGCGGCGGATAGCCCGGTGGGGGCCCGTACTGCGGCGGGCCGTACCCCTGCGGCGGGTATCCCGGCGCAGGGTACCCGGGCGGGGGATAGCCGGGCGGTGGGGCGCCAGGGGGAGGAGTCCCCGCCGGGCCGTAGCCGCCGGCGTCGTAAGTCATGATCACCATCCTGTCGATCACCGCGGGAATTGACAACGTGGACCCGCGGGAGCCGGCAGGGTGGTTTGCCCGCCGTCAGGCGGGCACGCGCCGCCAGAGGTCGTCGAAGGCGATCGAATCGAAGAACGCGGTCGCGGCGACGATCCGGTCCCCGGCCAGCGTCAGGAACCACGCATAGGTGTTGCGGTAGCCGATACCGTCGCGCGCCACGCCTTCGGCGTCGAACAACACGATCACGGTGTCCCCGTCGGCGAAGATCTGGCGGATGGTCGGGACCAGCCGCTGCGCCATCCTGGCGTTGAACGGGCGGATCACCCGGGCCAGGAAGTCCTCCTTGCCGGTGTAGGTGCGGGCGGCCGCGCAGTTGCCGACGATCTGCCAGGTGGCGTCGTCGGAGAGGTGGTCGTACGGGCTGCCAGTGCCGGAGCGCCAGGCCTCGAAGCCGGCTGACACGGTGGCGACGTTGCGGGATTCGGTGGTGTCGTGGGGCATCGCGGCCTCTCAGTCGTAGACGATCACGGCGCGGCCGAGGATGTCGCCGCGCGCGATGGCGTCCAGGGTTTCGTTGACGTCGTCGAAGCGCACCCGCGTGACGGTGTGTTTGATCTGGCCGGCCCGCGCCAGCGCGAGCACCTCGGTCAGGTCGTTGTAGTTGCCCCAGAACGACCCGAAGTAGGTGTACTCGCGGGCCACCATCGGGAACAGCGGGATGTCGACACGGTTGCCGATCAACCCGACCGAGGCCACCGCGCCCTCACTGGCCAGCAGCGAAAAGGCCAGTCGGACAGCGTCTTCGGATCCCGCACAGTCGATGACCGCGTCGAGTTCGGGGCGCCCGGTGAGCGCCTCCAGCTCGGCCCGGACCGCCTCGGTGTCCTTGTCGCGGACGTTGATCGCGTGGTCGGCGCCGTTGTCCTTGGCGATCTGGAGTTTGTCGGCGCTGCGCGCCAACGCCACCACCTGTGCCCCGCCGCCGAGCAGTTTCGCGTACTGCGTGGCGTAGCTGCCCAGCCCGCCCACACCCGAGACCGCGACCGTGCGGCCCGGGCCGAGATGCCCGGCGGTTTGCAGCTTCTTCAGGCCACGGTAGGGGGTCAGGCCTGCGTCGGTCAGCGGCGCCAGGGTGTCCGGGGACAGATCGCCGTGGCCGGGCATCGCGATCAGGTAGCGGTAGTGCACCGGCAGGTACTCCTGGTATCCGCCGTGGCGCCCGAAGCCCGCCCACACGCCGTGCGCGCACAGCTGTTCGTTGCCTTCATGGCACTGCCGGCAGGCGCCGTCGCCCCAGCTGCCGAAGACCACCACCTGGTCGCCCTCGGAAAGGCCGGCCGAGGCCGGCACCGCAGACCCGATGCCGTCCACCCAGCCCGCCACCTCGTGGCCGGGGGTGATCGGGAAGTCCATCGCCAGTCCCGTGTCGAAGTAGCCGTCGACGAGCTGGAAGTCGGTGCGGCACATGCCCGCTCCACCGACCCGGACCAGCACCTCCTCCGGGCCCGGATCGGGGACGTCGATCTCCTCGAGGCGCAGCGGTTGTCGATATCCGTACATCCGCGCGGCACGCATCTTCATGGGGCACTCCTTCCGACCCGTCTCAGGACGAGGGTGGCGCCCGGTGCCCGGTGTTCGCATCCGCCACCGGCCAGTCGTTATCGCGCCACCAGCGCCTGGTCGAGCTGGCCGCGCGACTTGATGCCCAGCTTGGTGAACACCTTGCCCAGGTGGTATTGCACGGTGCGGGCGCTGATGAACAGCCGCGCACCGATCTCAGGGTTGGACAGGCCGTCCCGGGCCAGGCCGGCGATCTGGGCTTCCTGCGCGGTCAACGCCGTCACCGACGCGGCCGCCGTCCGGGGCCGGGCCTTCTCGCCGGTGGCCAGCAGCTCGCGCCGGGCCCGCTCCTCGAACGCCGCCATCCCCATCTCGGCGAAGTGCGCGTGGGCGGTGCGCAGCTGGCCGCGGGCGTCGACGCGGCGGCGCTGCCTGCGCAGCCACTCCCCGTACAGCAGGCGAGCGCGCGCCAGATCCGGCGGCGTGCCCGCGGCGGTGAGGTGCTCGATCGCCGCCAGGTAGTGCGCCTCGGCGGCGGCGTCGGTGCTCACCAAGGCCCGGCAGCGGGCTTCGACGCCGAGGGCCCACCGGGTGCCGCTGGGCGTGGTCGTCGCGGTGAGCCGGTGCAGCGCATCGGTGGCTCGGGCCGGGTCCCCGGTGCGGGTGGCCGCCTCGATCAGCTCCGGCAGTGACCACCAGGCCGCCGCGGCGTCGTCCCGCACCGCCGACGCGTACGCCGCGGCATCCAACGCCGTCGCATAGTCACCGGAACCGTTGGCGGCCAACGCTTTCGACCACGAAAACGCGGTCAGCCCGAAGCCCTCGCCGCGCCGCTCGGCGTCACCGAGGACCTCGTCCCACGCGTCCAGCTCGGTGTTCCGGCCGCGCATCGCGGCGAGCACGATCGCGCTGAACGGGGTCAGGCCGTTGCCCATCGCGGTGATTGCGGTGCACATCTCGTCGACCGCGCGGGCCGCCGCGTCGAAGTGCCCGGTGAACAGCAGCGGCGCGACCCGGCTGCTCAGTGCCAACGGCAGCTGCGTGACCGCGCCGGTGCCGGTGACGAGCTCGACGTAGCGGATCCCCAGCGCGTTCAGCCGGTCGATGTCCCAGACCCGGGCCGCGGCGAAGCACGCCAGGAACATCCAGCGCAGCTCCTGCTCGACGGACATGCCGTCGCCGTAGCGGCGCAGGGCCCGGCGCACCGCGGGCAGGCCGACGTCGAATCCCACGCTGTACTGGGTCGCCAGACCGGTGAGCAGCAGGTCTGCCGGTCCCGCTGGGTCCGGCGCGGGCACCGCGGCCCGGACGGCGTGCGACACGTCGATGACGCTGCCGCCGGGTTCGGCCAGGCGCCCGGCGAACAGCGCCGCCGTCATCGCGTCGAGGTAGGTCTCGCGGGCCGCCGCCGCGTCGATGGGTTCCAGCCGGCCCGCGGCCGCCAGCATCAGCGGGGCCGCCCGATTGCCGTGGCTGCTGATCAGGGCGAGCTGGGCGTGCACCAGGTCGGCGCGGGCGCGTTGCAGCTCGGTCATCGGCCCGCTCTCGGCGACCCGCACCAGATCCCGTGCCGCGTCGAGGATTCCGGCCTGAGCCTTGGCCGCGGCGGCGGTCAGCGCCAGCGTGCAGCGGCGGGCCGGGTGTGGGGTCAAGGCGGAGGCGCGCTCCAGGAACGCCGCGGCGGCCGCGACACCGCCGCGGGCCTGGGCCAGTTCGGCGCAGCGTTGCAGTTCGTCGGCGACGGCGTCGTCGGGCCCGACAGCGGCGTGGCCCAGATGCCAGGCCCGCCGTTCCGGGTCGCGCCCGGCGTCGGTGGCGGCGGCCAGCGCGCCGTGGATCGCCCGCCGGTCCGAGAGCGGCACGCAGCGGTAGGCCGCCGACCGGATCAGGGGGTGGCGGAACAACACCCGGCTGCCGATCTCGGCCAGCCCGGCCTCGATGGCGGGCATCGCGGCGGCGGAGTCCAGGCCGAGTGTCTCGGCGGCACGCCACAGCCGGGAGGTGTCACCGGCGGGGTCGGCCGCGGCCAGCGCCAGCAGCCGGCGCGTCGGCAGCGGCAGCGTGTCGAGTTGGCGGCGGAAGGTGCCTTCGAGGCTGTGCGACGGTGCGGCATCCGGTGCGCCGAACCCGCCGGCCAGCTGCGATGCGCTCAGTGCGCGCGACCATTCCAGCAGCGCCAGCGGATTGCCCCGTGCTTCGGCGATGATCTGGTCGCGCATGCCGGCGTCGACCGGCCCGCCGAGGTGGCCGGCCAGCAGCGCGCGGGAGTCGTCGTCGCCCAGCCCGCTGACCACCAGCGCGGGCAGGCCGCGCAGTTCGTCGCCGTCGTGACGGGTCGCGAGGATGACGCCGACGGGTTCGGCGGCCAACCGCCGCGCGACGAACCCGAGGACCCGCCCCGACGCCCGATCGAGCCAGTGCTGGTCGTCGACGAGCACCAGCACCGGCCGCTGTTGCGCGGCCTCCGAGAGCAGGCTCAGCACCCCGAGCCCGACCAGGAATGGATCCGGCGCCAGGCCGGCCCGTTCCCCGAACGCCGTCAGCAGTGCCTCTCGCTGGGGCGCGGGGACGCCGTCGAGGTGGCCGGACAGCGCGGTGCACAGTTGGTGCAGCGCCGCGAAGGTGAACTCCAGCTCCGACTCGACGCCGGCGACCCGGACCACCGTCAGCTCGGCCGCCCGGCGGGCGACCTCGTCGAGCAGCGCGGTCTTGCCGATGCCGGCTCCGCCGCGCAGCACCAGCACCCCGCTGCGCCCCGCGCTCAGGGCGGCGAGCACGTCGTCGAGGGCGCGGCACTCCTGGTGCCGGCCGACCAGGTCCACCGGGGCCTCCTGGCTCGGGCGATCGGATGGTAGCTGCTGGTCAAACGGTATCGGTCAAGATCAGATGCTGCCGGAAATTGGCCGGCCCGGCCGTTTCGGTATGAGGAGCTCGGGTACCCGAGGCCCATGACCCGGTTCGGTTACACCCTGATGACGGAGCAGAGCGGGCCCAAAGAGCTTGTCCGCTATGCGATTTCGGCAGAACAGGCGGGTTTCGATTTCGAAGTGGCCAGCGACCACTTCTTCCCGTGGCTGTCGGCGCAGGGCCACGCGCCCTACGCCTGGTCGGTGCTCGGGGCGGTGGCGCATGCCACCGAGCGGGTGGAATTGATGACGTATGTGACCTGCCCGACGATCCGCTACCACCCGGCCGTGGTGGCGCAGAAGGCGGCGACGGTACAGATCCTGGCCGACGGCCGGTTCACGCTGGGCCTGGGCAGCGGGGAGAACCTCAACGAACACGTGGTCGGCGGTGGCTGGCCGACGGTGACGCGCCGGCACGAGATGCTCAAGGAGGCCATCCAGATCATCCGCGAACTGCACACCGGTGAGCTCGTCGACTGGAAGGGTGAGCACTTCGAGGTCGACTCGGCGCGGATCTGGGACGTCCCGGACGTGCCGGTGCCGATCGCGGCGGCGGTCTCCGGCGAGCGCTCGGTGGAGATGTTCGCACCGCTGGCCGACCACCTGATCGCGGTGCAACCGAACAAGGGCCTGGTCGACGCCTGGCACGAGCACCGGCGGGCCACCGGCCTGCCCGGCGATGTCCGGGTGATCGGGCAGATCCCGATCTGCTGGGATCCCGACCGCGACGCCGCCGTCGCCCGCGCGCACGACCAGTTCCGCTGGTTCGCCGGCGGCTGGGCCGTCAACTCCGATCTGCCCACCACCGCCGGGTTCGACGGCGCCACCCAGTTCGTCCGGCCCGACGACGTCGCCGAATCCATTCCGTGCGGGCCCGACCTGGATGCCGTCGTCGAGGCGGTCCGCGAATACTGGGAGGCGGGCTTCACCGACATCGCGCTGATCCAGGTGGGCGGCGACACCCAGGAGGCGTTCCTGGCGGAAGCCGCCGGGCCGCTGCTGGACAAGCTCCGAAACGCTTCTGCATGAAGGGAATTCGATGACCCGAGGTAAGGGACTCTACGACGATGAGGACGGCTCGACGGCGTCGGAGGCCAAGAACGCCGAGAAGGACCCCGACAGGGACACCCCGGACGTCGACAAGGACGCCGACGAGCCCACGGCGTGAGGATCAGGGCGTGCGGCGGGCGAAGGCCGGGGCGTGTTCGGGTCGGATCCCGACCCCGACCAGGTAGGCGGGGATCACCGCCAGCCACGGCATCCGCTCCACGGCTCGGATCAACCGCGGCGGAACGCCCGTGGCACCGCTGCCGCGCACGATGGGTCCGAGCAGCCGCTTGTCGATCTGGCGCTGCAGGGCCTGCGTCACCGCGGTGGGCACCACGCGACGCCGGCGCACCGCGGCCAGCTCGCGTCCGGTCACCGCGCCGCGGCGCAGCGGCTCGGCGAGCAGCCGGGCCGTGGCGACACCGTCCTGCACCGCGACGTTGATACCGACCCCGCCCGCGGGGGACATGGCGTGCGCGGCGTCGCCGATGCAGAGCAGACCGTCGATGTGCCAGCGCCGCAGCCGATTCATCTGCACGTCGAGGTGCTTGACGTCGTCGAGCGAGGTGATCGTGCCGATGATGTCGGCGGCCTCGGGGAGCAGCTCGAGCACGTCGGCGTGGAACGCCTCGAGGCCGCGGGCCCGCAGCCGGGCGTCGGAGCCCTTGGGGATGAGCAGCGCGATCTGCAGATACCCCTCGCGTGGGATGACGATCATCGCCCTGCCCGGCGCCATTCGGGGGAACAGGTTGAACTGGGTGTCACCGGGCGGGTGCGGCAGCCGGAACCACCACACGTCGAAGCTGACCGGCCAGTCCCGGACCTGCAAACCGGCCTCGCGGCGCACCAGCGACCAGCGGCCGTCGCAGCCGACGGTCAGCGCAGCGTGCAGTTCACCGGGCCCATCGGCGTCCTGGTAGCGCACCCCGGTGACCCGGCCCCCGTCGCGCAGCAGGCCCGTGACCTCGGTGCTGGTCCGCAGCGTGAAGTGCGGTTCGGCGGCGCCGGCCTCGGCCAGCAGGTTCAGCAGGTCCCACTGCGGGACCATCGCGACGTAGGGGTGCGGCTGGCGCAACCGCTCGAAGCTGACCATGGTGACGCGGTGGCCCGGGCTCACCTCGAAGGTGGCCTTGCGCAGCCGGCTGTGCGGCAGCTTGTCGAACCGCTCGAACAGGCCGAGCTCGTCGAGCAGCCGCAGCGTGCTGGGATGCACGGTGTCACCGCGGAAGTCGCGCAGGAAATCGGGGTGCTTCTCGAAGACGGTGACGTCGACGCCCGCGCGGGCCAGCAGCAGGCCGAGCACCATGCCGGCGGGCCCGCCGCCGACGACCGCGCAGGTGGTTGTCTCGCTCACGTCCTAATCATGACCGAAGCCGCTGGGCAGCTGCTGGGAACCAGGTAGTTCACTACGCAGGCACAGCGGCTCGGTCTGGCGAATACTTCCTGCCATGGCGTTGACTGCCCTTCCGGTCCTGCGTGACCTGGTATTGCGTGCACTCGCTCGGCTCGGCGGTGCGGCGCGATTCCCCGATCTGATCGCCGCGATCGACAACATGCCCGATTTCGTGCCGACCGAGGATGATCTGGAACTCGACGAGAAGGACCGTCGGGCCTGGCACCGTCGGGTGCGCACCGCGCTGGACCAGCTGTACAAGGCCGACTGGGTGCAGCTCCGAGGCGAGGTGTGGGAGCTGACGCCGCTGGGGAGGGTCGGGGCGCACAGGGCACGGGTGACGGCTGACCCGCCGTCCCAGGTCGAGTCGACGCCCCAGGTCGACCCGCCGCCTGCGGCGGCTCCGCCGCCGGTCCCGTTCCAGCCGAGCGTGATCGCGCAGCCGCTGCGCGACGCCGCGGCACGGGCCGAGGTTCTGGGCCGGCGGGTGGCCGACGACGACCCGATGCCCGTCATGATCGAGCTCAACGTCTCCTACGCGGGCGGCACCGCGTGGGCCTACGAGGCCCTACGAAACCTGTTCCTCAGGCTGGCGCTGATCGAGACCGCAGAGGCGATGCCGGCGGCCATCGACGAATACGTGCCCGTCCGGCTGTCGTTCGCCCGGATCCAGGACCTTGTCGCGTTCGACCTCGAGATCGCCGATCCGAAGCGTGTGATCCACCGCGTGTGGCCGAACTTCGCCGTCCACGGCCAGATGGATGTCTCCTGCCGCACCGTGAAGGCCGACGCCGTCCGCCGGTCCTTCAACGCCAGGGGCAACGGAATCGTCTGGGCGGTCATCGATTCCGGCATCGACGCCACCCATCCGCATTTCGCGGCGGGCAACACCCTGCGCGCGCCCGAGGTGGCCGATCTGCACCGCGATTTCACGCTGTCGACCACCCCCGACGCCGTCACGGCGGAATCCGCGCTGTGTGACGGCGACAGCAGGCAGGGCCACGGCACGGCGGTGGCGAGCATCATCGCCGGCTATCTGCCCGCCGACTACGCCGCCGGCCAGCTCAGCGTGACGGCCACCGAGCTCGGCGTCGACGACAGGGTGATCAGCACCCCGCGCCAGGTGGCGCCTTCGGAGCTGTGCGGGATGGCGCCGGAGGCGCTGCTGGTGAGCCTGAAAGTGTTCTCCGACGACGGCGACGACTCGAACACCGACCGGGTGATGGCGGCGCTGCGCTACGTCATGGAGGTCAACGCCCGACACGAGACCAGGCCCCGCATCCACGGGGTGAACCTGAGCCTGGGCTATCGTTTCGACCCCGAGTGGTTCGCGTGCGGCCAGAGCCCGCTGTGTCGGTACGTGGATCGGTTGGTGAGGTCCGGGGTGACCGTAGTGGTGGCCGCCGGGAACACCGGATATGCCAGTTTTACAACACAATTCGCCGGTCGGCGCAGCGGTGGCCTGCCGATGTCTATCAACGACCCGGGCAACGCGGAGCGGGCGATCACCGTCGGCGCGACGCACCGGTCGGCACCGCACACCTACGGGGTGTCGTACTTCTCGTCGAAGGGCCCGACCGGCGACGGCCGGCGCAAACCGGACCTGGTCGCCCCGGGCGAGCGGGTCACCGCGGCCACGGCCATCACCGCGCCCGTCGCGCAGCGCGACGCGACGTACGCCGAGTTCTCCGGCACCAGCTTCGCCGCGCCGCACGTCTCCGGCGTCATCGCCGCGTTCCTGTCCGTGCGGCCCGAGTTCGTCTCGCAACCGGAGAAGGTCAAACAGATCCTGATGGCCGCGGCGACACCGCTCGGCCGGGAGCCGCATTTCGAGGGCGCCGGCCTGGTCGACGCCATGCGTGCACTGCAATCCGTGTGAGAAGGGGGACGATCATGGCCGCGCCAGATGTCGTCGAGATCCGGATCGACGCCGACGGTGTCGTCGACCCGGCCGGGGAAACCGCCCTGCGGGCGGTGCTCGACCGCGAGCAGCCCACCGACCTGATGGTCTTCAGCCACGGCTGGAACAACACCCCGGCCAAGGCGCGGGAGCTGTACGACGCGTTCTACGCCCGGCTGGCGTCGGTGCTGGGCGAGCACGGCGCGCCCGGGCGAAAGCTGGTGTACGTGGGCGTGTTCTGGCCGTCGATCAGGTGGTCCGACGAGCCGATCCCGTCGTTCGCGCCGGCCGACGTGGTCGACCTCGGCGCGGGTGGGGGTCCGGGCGCCGTGCTGGGCGAGGTGCAGGTGTTCGACCCGCCGCCGCCGCCGGACGCCGCGATGGCCACGGAGATCACCGAGTCGTTCCCGGAGCCGTTGCGGGACAAGGTTTCTGAACTCCTAGGCCTGGTGGCGGTGCGGCCCGACGACGAGGCGGCGCTGCAGCGGGCCCGCGAGCTGGTGCGCCAGATCGCCCAGTCGGTGGGGCAGGACGACGACGAGCTCGGCGACGGAACGCCGGTGGCGGCGGAGCCGGACCCGCAGGGGTTCGAGTTGTTCGAGAACTTCACCGCCAACCTCGAGGACCTCAATATCGACACCGGTCAGGTGGGCGGCGGGGTCGGGTTGAAGGACCGGCTGACCTGGCTGTGGCACGGCGTCCAAGAGGTGGCGCGGGGACTGACCTACTGGCAGATGAAGAACCGCGCGGGCGTGGTGGGCGAGGCCGGGCTCGGCCCGCTGGTGCGCCGCCTCGACGAGGACTATCCGGGCCTGTCGATCAACCTGATCGGGCACAGCTTCGGGGCCCGGGTGGTGGCGTTCGCGCTGAAAGGCATCGGCCCGGTGGCGCAGGAGAAGCCGGTGCAGTCCGTCACGCTGCTGCAAGGGGCGTTCTCCCACTTCGCATTCGCAGACACCGTGGCCGAGGTCGACGGTCGCTCCGGCGCGCTGGCCGGCCAGCAGGCGAAGGTGGCCGGACCGGTGACCGCGTGCTACTCGAAGTTCGACTCCGCGGTCGGGGTGCTCTACCCGTGGGCCACCATGGCCAAGGGTGACGCACTGGCCGCGATCAGCGATCTGTTGTTCAAGTTCGGTGGCATCGGGTTCGACGGGCATCAGCACGGTGTCACCCCGACCCCGCTGCTGAACCCGGGCACGGCATACGACTTCGCCGGTAAAAAGCTGGTCAACATCGACGCGCAACGGGTGGTGCGCAAAGGCAAACCGCCGTCGGGGGCGCACTCCGACATCGTCCACGACGAACTGGCCTGGGTGGTGGCCTGCGCGGCGGACCTGGCCCGCGTGGATTGACGCCTACTCGGGCGGACAGAACAGCGCGGTCAGCACGTCGTCACGTGGGTCGGTGGACTCTGGCGTCGTCTCCGGTGACTGGGTGAGCGTCATCGAGATGGCCGGACCGCCCACGGTCGTGGCCATGATGCTGTGGTAACCGGGAACGTCGCCGCCGTGCCACCACGCCGTGACACCGCACCGGCAGCGAGATCTTGTCGAGACCGAGCCCCCGCTCGGGGGCTCCGGCACCGTCGGGTCTCGGCACCGTCTGCATCATCTGCGCGAGTTGCGGTGCCGGGACGATGCGGCCGTCGAGCAGCGCCGTCAGGAACTCCGTGATGTCCTCGCCGGTGGCCACCAGGCTGCCCGACATCCCGGTGGCCGAGGCGTTGACGTCGGTGACGTCGGTGCGGCTGCGGTCGACCAGCTCGTAGCCGTGCGCGAACGGTGTGCGCAGGCCGCGGTCGGCCGAGGCGGGGAAGTAGGTGTCGAACAGGGAGAAAGGGATTTGCGGCAGCGCACGACTGGGCGGTATGACCGAATCTTTCAATGCGACAGCGTGTCGACGGTCCTGCAGTACTGATCGGCGAGTCAGTGCGGGAGTGTCGACACCGCGTCAGCAATGCGGTTGAGCGCCTCGGGGTTGACGCGGTAGTAGGCCCATTTGCCGCGTTGGTCGCGGCTGACGAGGCCGCTGTCGACGAGCAGTTTCATGTGGTGCGACACAGTGGGCTGACTTAGGCCGAGTGGTTCAGTGAGGTCGCAGATGCAGGCTTCCCCGTCGTCGGATGCGGCGATGAGCGACACCAGCTTGACCCGCGCGGGGTCGGCGAGTGCTTTGAACACCGAGGCGAGACGTTCGGCGGCCGGCGTGTCCAGCACGCCGCCGGTCAGCGGTGAGCAGCAGGCGGCCACATCACCAGAGGTCAGCGCAGCAGAAGCGGTAGCCATGTCCCCATGATGGCACACGCATTGACAAACGTCGATGCGTCACGCACGATCGGTCTCATCGAAGAACGTCGATGAGAGGAGTCGAGGATGTCGGAGCTGCCCGTCGTGGTGATTGGGGCCGGACCGTTGGGGTTGGCGGCAGCCGCGCACCTGTCCGAGCGTGGCCTCGCCCCGTTGGTGCTGGAGGCCGGCAGCGGCCCCGCGTCGGCGGTCGAGCAGTGGGCGCACGTGCGTACCTTCTCCCCGTGGCCTGAGCTCGTGGACCCCGCCGCCGCGCGGCTGCTGGAGCCGACGGGCTGGACTGCCCGTGAGTCCGGGTTCCCGACCGGCCGGGAGTGGATCGACGGTTACCTGGCGCCCTTGGCCGATGCCTTGGGCAAGCGGGTGCAGTACGGCGCGCGAGTGCAGGCGGTATCGCGGCTGGGCCGGGACCGGCTCGTCACGCCTGGTCGTGCCGAGACACCATTTGTCGTGCACGTGATCAACGCCGATGGCACGCAGTGCCGGGTGCAGGCCCAGGCCGTCATCGACGCCTCCGGCACCTGGGGTCAGCCCAACCCTGCAGGCGCTGACGGTGTTCCGGCGATCGGCGAGCCCGCGGCAGCCGCTTCCGGGCTGCTGACCTACGTCCCGCCGACACTCGGGCAGTCCTCGGCGCTGGCGGGCAAGCATGTGGTGGTGGTCGGTAGCGGGCATTCGGCGATGACCGCGGTGATCCAGCTCGGCGAGGTGGTCCGCAAGGACCCGTCCACGGCGGTGACGTGGGTGCTGCGCCGTGGGGTTACCAGTGAAACCTTCGGCGGAGGTACGGCCGACGAACTTCCCCAGCGGGGGGCGCTGGGTGTGCGCTCCAAGGAAGCGGTCGAGGCCGGTCGGGTGTCACTGGCCACCGGATTCCGCACCGAGCGCGTCGATTTGGTTGACGGCCGCCCCGTGGTGACCGCCGAGGATGGGCGCGCCTTGGCACCGGCTGATCACGTGGTGGTGCTGACCGGGTTCCGCCCGGACTTGTCGTTCCTGTCGGAGATGCGCATTGAGCTGGACCCGATCCTTCAGGCCCCGGTGAACTTGGCCGGCTCGATCGATCCGAACATGCATTCCTGTGGCAGCGTGGCACCCCACGGTGCCGCCGAATTGGCCCACCCGGAGCCGAATCTGTACATCGTGGGCATGAAGTCCTACGGCCGGGCGCCGACGTTCCTGGCGATGACCGGCTACGAGCAGGTCCGCAGCATCGCCGCCGAATTGGCCGGCGACCACGAGGCCGCCCGCCGGGTCGAGCTGACCCTGCCCGACACCGGGGTGTGCAACGGGGCCGGGTTATTCGACAATCCCGAGGGTGAGAACGCCGGCGGCGGATGCTGCGGACCCGCGCCCTCGACACCGCAACCATTGTCGTTGTCGCTCAACCCCGTTGGCGGATGACACCGACCAAGTCCTCTGTCGCACCCAGCGCAGCCCACGGGCTGCGTTGGGTGCTGCTGACGTTGTGCATCACCGAGATCACCAGCTGGGGCGTGCTCTACTACGCCTTCACGGTGCTCTCGGAGCAGATCAGCACCGCCACCGGCTGGTCGGCACCCTCGGTGACCGCGGCGTTCTCTGCCGGGCTGGTGACCTCAGCAGTGGTGGGCATCCCGGTCGGGCGCTGGCTGGACCGGGTGGGTCCACGCTGGATCATGACCGCCGGCTCGATCCTTGGTGTGCTGTCGGTAGTGGCGGTTGTTGCGGCACCGAATTACGGGTGGTTCGTCGCGGCGTGGGTCGTGGCCGGAGTGGCGATGAGCGCGGTGTTCTACGCACCCGCGTTCGCGGCGTTGACCCGGTTCTTCGGGGCCGACGCGGTGCGCGCGTTGACGGTGCTGACCTTGGTGGCAGGGTTCGCCAGCACCGTGTTCGCGCCGTTGACCGCAGCATTGTCAGCCCAGATGAGTTGGCGTGAGACCTATCTGGTGCTGGCCGGGGTGATGGCGGCAATCACCATTCCCGCGCACTTCTTCGGATTGCGGCGGCCGTGGCCGCCGGTGACCACCGCGCATCAGCACGTCGAGGCGCCGGGACGCATCACCCGCAGCTGGCCGTTCCTGGCGCTGGTGGCGGCGTTCGCGCTGGCCGGGCTGGCGTCGTATGCGGTGATCGCCAACCTGGTGCCGCTGATGAGTCAGCGCGGCATCAGCACCGGCGCCGCCGCGGTCGCGCTCGGCCTCGGCGGCGCCGGGCAGGTGCTGGGCCGCCTGGGGTACCGCGCCCTGGTTCGTCGCGTCAGCGTCGTGCCTCGCACGGTGATCATCATGGGTGGTGTCGCGGCCACCACGGCACTGCTCGGAGTGTTCAGCTCCTACATGGCGTTGGTGGCGGTCGCGATCGGCGCGGGAGTGATGCGCGGCATCATGACGCTGCTGCAGGCCACCGCGGTCACCGAACGTTGGGGTTCCACCCACTACGGCCAGCTCAGCGCCTATCTGAATGCCCCGATCATGATCGCCACCGCGATCGGCCCGTTCGTCGGCGCAGCATTGGCCAGCCTGCTCGGCGGGTACGCCGCGATGTTCGTCGCCCTGGGCGCGATTGCCGCGGCGGGGGCACTGCTGGCGGTGGCCAGCCGACCGCGCGTGGCGACCCCCGCACCCGTCGTCCGGGTCTAGTCGGTTCCCGCACGCAGTGCGACTCAAACCTGCAGTTCGGCGCAAGCGTCGTTGCGATGTCGCGGGTCAATTAGGCGGTGTGCGTGAGCGTTTCGTGCAGTTGCTTCACTCGGGCGGCGATGTCATCGCGGACCAGGCGCATCCGTTCTAGGCCGTCGATGCCGCGCTCAGATGGTTCATCGGTGTCCCAGTTCTGCACCGTTGTTCCGGGGATGTCGTTAAGGCGGGCTTCGCGACCGAGCGTTACAACCAAGTCCACCGTGCGGGCCAGCTCGTAGTCCACGGCTTTGGGTTGTTCACCCGTAATGTCCACGCCGACCTCGAGCAACGATTGCGCGGACAGGTCGTTGACGGCGCTGCCTGGTTTGGTGCCAGCGGAGTGGACCTCGACGGTGTCACCGGCGATCTGGTGCATTAAGCCGGCCGCCATCTGAGACTTGCCGCCGTTCTTCACACAGACAAACAGCACCGAGGGTTTAGTGGATTCGGTCATGGTCATCCTTGACGTGCAGTGACGTTGAGGTCGGCCAGGAGTCGGCGGACGCGTTCTTCGATGTCGTCGCGGATAGGACGTACCGCGTCGACGTCCTGGCCCGCCGGGTCGGGCAACTCCCAGTTCTCGTAGCGCTTGCCGGGGAAGATGGGGCACGCATCGCCGCAGCCCATGGTGATCACCACGTCGGCGGCTTGGACGATTTCGTCGGTCCAGGGTTTCGGGAATTCGCCGGTGATGTCGATGCCGACCTCGGCCATCGCTTCAATAGCGGCGGGGTTGATGGCATCGCCGGGCTCGGAGCCACCCGACCAGGCCGCCGCGTCGTCACCGGCGAGGTGGGTGAAGAAGCCCAGCGCCATCTGAGAGCGGCCGGCGTTGTGGGTGCACAGGAACAGCACGGTGGGTTTGCCGTCGCTGATCTTGCCTTCGACCCGGGCCAGGGCGTGCAGGCGTTGGCGGGCGAAACGTTCGGCGAGCAGGGGAAGGAAGTTGGGGACGGTGGCGCGGCCGGCGAACTGGTCGTAGGAGGTGTGCAGGAACCGTTCAATCGTCTCGAGACCGAAACTGTCGCCGAAATCGCGTTCCAACCGGGTGGCCGCGGTCTTCAGGGCGTGCTGCTGATCAATGGACAGATCGCGGTGCGGGCGCAAGGTGGCAGGGCTGTCAAACATGTTGCTACGACTCCTTAGTCGTGGACGGGTGGACTGCGGAGGGGGCGGTGGTCTGGTCGCGGAAGCGGCGGCGCAGCGCCAGCGAGACGTAGACCAGCGCCACGAGGACGGGAACCTCGATGAGCGGACCGACGACTCCCGCCAGCGCTTGCCCGGAGGTGGCGCCATAGGTCGCGATCGCCACCGCGATGGCCAGCTCGAAGTTGTTGCCCGCCGCCGTGAACGCGAGGGTGGTGGTGCGTTGATAACCCAGACCGATCGCTGCACCCAGCAGGTAACCCCCGCCCCACATGATGGCGAAATAGGCCAACAGCGGCAGCGCGATGCGCACCACGTCCAGTGGCTGGCTGGTGATCTGTTCACCTTGCAGGGCGAACAGAATGACGATGGTGAAGAGCAGACCGTAGAGCGCCCACGGCCCGATGCGGGGCAGGAACGTCGACTCGTACCAGTGGCGTCCTTTGGCTTTCTCGCCGAGTCGGCGGGAGAGGTAGCCGGCCAGCAGCGGGATGCCCAGGAAGATGAGCACCGATTTGGCGATCTGCCACGGGGAGGTGTCGATGGTGGTCTGCTCCAGGCCCAGCCATCCGGGCAGTACCGACAGGTAGAACCAGCCCAGCACGGCGAACATGACGACCTGGAAGATCGAGTTCAGCGCGACCAGCACCGCGGCGGCCTCGCGGTCCCCGCAGGCCAGGTCGTTCCAGATGATGACCATGGCGATACAGCGGGCCAATCCGACGATGATCAGCCCGGTGCGGTATTCGGGCAGATCGGGCAGCATCAGCCAGGCCAGGGCGAACATCAATGCCGGCCCGAACACCCAGTTCAAGAACAACGAGCTCAGCAGCAGCTTGCGATCCCCGGTGACGGTGTCGAGGCGGTCATAACGCACCTTGGCCAGGACCGGGTACATCATGATCAGCAGGCCCAGGGCGATCGGCAATGAAATACCGTCGATCTGCACGCCGTCCAGCGCCGCGTTCATGCCTGGCACCCACCGGCCGAGCAGCAGCCCCGCGGCCATCGCGATGCCGATCCACACCGGCAGGAATCGATCCAGGGTGGACAGCTTGCCCACCACCGGGGCTGCGGTACTTGCCACTGTGTCGGTCATGCCGTTGCCCCGGCCAACGCTGCGGTGTTCAGATCCAGTAGCGCCGCGATGTCGCGCAACGCCTCGGGGACCACCGCGTAGTACACCCAGGACGCCCGGCGCTCAGAAGTCAACAGACCGGCCGCGCGCAGCACCTTGAGGTGATGCGACACCGTCGGCTGGGAAACGTCGATTCCATCCGAGACGTCACACACGCACGCCTCCCCGCCGGCATGACTGGCGATAGCACTGAACAGCCGCAACCGCACCGGATCAGCTAAGGCCTTCAGCTTCTTCGCCATCTCTGCGGCGGCGTGCTCGCTCAGTGGCTCGTTGAGTAGGGGCGCGGTGACGCAACACGCGTCCACCCCCTCGGTCGGATTAGACATTCATCAATATTGACAACGATCGAATCAGGGTGCAAGCGAACGGTTGGTGAACGGCGGCCTGGCGGTGGCATTTGCCCGCATGGACGGCGTGCCACCGGGTTGCCAGGCAGACTTGTGCGATACCCAAAACGCTGCCTGTCATCGACACGTCCGCGCCGGTGTGCTGCGCCCCGTAGCAGCTGGGCCGATGGCTGACGATGATGCGCTGAACATCGCGCTACGTCTCAAGGCACTCGCTGATCCGGCACGGGTACAGCGGTGACCTCGCCGCGGCGCTGGGGGGCCGAATCGCTGTGGTCGACGGTCAAGCGCGAGTGCTACAAGCGGCATGCCTTCACCACGTATGCGAATGTGACTGCGGGACTTGGCAATTACCTTCGCTACTACAACCGTGACAGGCGGCACAGTTCACTGGGAATGATCTCACCCATCGATTTCGAGATCGCCGCACGGATCAATCAGCAATCAAGCTAACCGTGTCCACTTTTTCAGGGGAACCCCAGGGGACAGACCCTTGCGCAAGACCTGCTTGCCGGCGATCTTGGTGTGCCCGTAGCTGGCGCCTTGCTTGGCGTGGCGATAGACCTCGCGCAGCAGCGAGTCGATATCGACAAACGCCCGTTCATCGCTGCCCGGCAGCAGTTTGACGCGCTCACACAGCCCGGCCAGGTGCTCTCGTAGAACCGATTCGAGTTGGCGGGCGTGTCCGAAGGTGAACTCGCGCAACAAGGTTCCGATTGTCGAGGGAGCGTACACACCGTCGAACAGTGTCTTCATCCCGCCGGTACCTACGAGGTCGAGGTCATCAATGCAGTCCGCGCCGGCGCACATCCCCGCGATCAGCGTGGTCAGCTTCGGTGCCGGGTTGGCCGCCCCGGAGGTGATCCGCGGCTCGGTCATGTGCACCTTGGCGGCCAACAGCTGTGCCAACCCGGGCTGGGGCCAACGTCAT
>JBFWOX010000001.1:66031-516894 GCA_050250295.1 Mycolicibacterium sp. | reverse complement strand
GCGCGGATCTCGTCGATCAGGCCGACGACCAGGTTGACCGGCTTGATCTCGTGCAACGACCCACCCCGCTGCTTACCGCGCGGAGTACGGATCGCCTCATAGATGAAGGCTTCTTCGGACATCGGTGTCCCAACTCCTCATGATGTTGGTGCGCGGGCACCACAACGTGGGTCCGCGGGAGGACAGTCCTCTGATCCGGAGCCTAGCAGCCTCACCCAACCCGTTGGTCGGGAGTGTGGTCTGCGTCATATACCTAACGCGGACAGCGGACGCACCTGCGCCAGCGCCGGGTAGTCGATATAGCCGACCGGCCCCGGTGTGTAGAACGTCGCCGGGTCGGGTTCGTTCAGCGCGGCACCCGAGCGCAGCCGCTCCACCAGGTCGGGATTGGCCAGGAACGCTCGGCCGGCGGCCACGGCGCTGATCACGCCCCAGTCGGCGAGGTTCTCGAGCATCTCGAAATCGGTGTCGACCTCCCGCGGGGTGTTGAGCACCAGCGGGCCCTCCCAGATGGTGCGCACCGCGGCGAACGCCGGCTGCGACGGCTCGATCAGCACGTGGAGATACGCCAGGTTCAGCGACTTCAGCCGGCACACCAGTGACTCGTAGACGCCGACCTCGTCGATCTCGCGCATGTCGCCCGCGCCGTGACCGGGTGAGATGCGCAATCCGACGCGGTGCCCCCCGATCTCGGCGGCGACGGCCTCCACCACTTCGGCGGCCAACCGGGCCCGGTTGGCCGCCGGGCCGCCGTAGCCGTCGGTGCGCCGGTTGGTCACATCGGAGAGGAACTGGTGCAGCAGGTAACCGTTGGCGGCGTGGATCTCGACGCCGTCCAGCCCGGCATCCACCGCCCGCCGGGCCGCGGCCCGGAAGTCCTCGACGATCCCGGCGAGCTCCTCGGTGCGCAGGGCGCGCGGCACCGGCAGCGGTTCACGCCCGTTGGGGGTCTGCGCGGTCAGCGCGGCGGCCACCGGAGACGGACCCACCGTCTCCGCTCCGCTCAGGTCCGGATGGGCCATCCGGCCGACGTGCCACAGCTGCACGAACATCGCGCCACCCGCGGCGTGCACGGCCTCGGCGATCCCCGCCCAGCGCTGCTGCTGCCGGTCGGTGAACAGACCCGGGGTGTTGCCGTAGGCGCCGGTGGCCGACTGGGCGACGGCGGTGGCCTCGCTGATGATCAGGCCGGCGGAGGCACGTTGGGCGTAGTACGTCGCGGCGTGCTCCGACGGGGTGCCGTCGGTTTCGGCCCTGCGCCGGGTCAACGGCGCCATGAAGATGCGGTTGGCCAAGGTGGCGGGGCCGAGACCGAGGGGTTTCAGCAGGGCGGAGTTCTCGCTCAGAGTGAACGGCATGCCGCTTCCAGCGTGCCGGGTGATGGATTCATTCCCGGCCGAGGGGCTCGGAATTCGGTTCGCCTACGCTTCAATTCATGACGGTGCGCAGGCTGCAGCCCTATGCGGTGACGATTTTCGCGGAGATGTCCGCGCTGGCGGCCCGGATCGGCGCGGTGAACCTGGGGCAGGGGTTCCCTGACGAGGACGGTCCGGCGGGCATGCTCGAGGCCGCCGAGAAGGCGATCGTCTCGGGGGTCAACCAGTACCCGCCGGGCCTGGGCATCGAGCCGCTGCGCCGGGCCATCGCCGATCAGCGGCGCCGCCGCTACGGCACCGAGTACGACCCCGACACCGAGGTGCTCGTGACCGTCGGCGCCACCGAGGCCATCGCCGCGTCGGTCCTCGGGCTCGTCGAACCCGGTTCGGAGGTGTTGCTGATCGAGCCGTTCTACGACTCATACTCGCCGGTGATCGCGATGGCGAGCTGCCGCCGCCGGGCCGTGCCGTTGCGCGCCGACGGCCGCGGGTTCGCCATCGACGTCGATGCGCTGCGCGCCGCGGTGACGCCCGATACCCGGGCGTTGATCGTCAACTCGCCGCACAACCCGACCGGCATGGTGGCCACCGACGCCGAGCTGCGGGCACTGGCCGAGCTGGCGGTGTCGGCCGACCTGCTGGTGATCACCGACGAGGTGTACGAGCATCTGGTCTTCGACGGCCGGGCGCATCTGCCGTTGGCCAACTACCCGGGCATGGCCGAGCGCACCATCACCATCTCCAGCGCCGCCAAGATGTTCAACGTCACCGGCTGGAAAATCGGCTGGGCTTGCGGGCCGAGCGATCTCATCGCCGGGGTGCGGGCGGCCAAACAGTACCTCAGCTACGTCGGCGGCGCCCCGTTCCAGCCCGCGGTGGCCCAGGCGCTGACCACCGAGGACGCCTGGGTGGAGCAGCTGCGCACCACGCTGCAGGCCCGCCGCGACCGGCTGGGGGAAGCGTTGGGCGACATCGGTTTCGATGTGCACGACAGCTTCGGCACCTACTTCCTGTGCGCCGATCCGCGCCCGCTGGGCTACCACGACAGCGCCGAGTTCTGCGCCACGCTGCCCGAACGGGTCGGGGTGGCCGCCATCCCGATGTCGGCGTTCTGCGATCCGGACGCCGCGCACGCCGACGAGTGGAACCACTTGGTGCGCTTCGCGTTCTGCAAACGCGACGGCACCCTCGACGAGGCGATCCGGCGGTTGCAGAAGCTACCGGCTGCCCGCTAGCTCCCACAGCCGCTCGTCGGGCCGCTGGCGGTCCAGCGGGCTGAACACCACGTCGGTGGCGCCGGCGTCGCGGTATCGGGCGACGGTGCGCCGTACGGTTTCGGCGTCCCCCACCGCGGCCAGATCGGCGGGGTTGTCCACGCCTTCGCGGTCCAGCACGTTGCGATACGACGGGATCGCGGTGTAGAAGGCCAGCTGTTCGGCGGCGGCCGCCCGGGCGGTGTCCACATTCTCGGCATCGTCGACGAGCTGTACCGGGACGAACGCGACGATCCGCGGATCGGGCCGGCCCGCCTCGGCGGCGGCCTTGGTGATCGTCGGGACGATGAACTCGCCGATGGTCCTTGGCCCGGCCAGGTAGGGCAGGGTGCCGTCGGCCAGTTCGCCGGTGACCCGCAGCGCCTTGGGACCCATGGCGGCCACGTACACCGGGACCGGGGCGCCGCCGGGCAGCGTCGTCGGGAACGTCGGCGCGGCGGTGTAGTGCTCCCCGTGGAAGTCCACGTCACCGGTGTGGAACACCGCCTGCAGGATCGTCAGGTATTCACGCAGACGCGCGATGGTGTTGACGGGTGCGATGCCGAAGGTGGTGTGCTCGATCTGGTTGGCGCCCAGGCCCAGTCCCAGGCTGAAGGCGCCGTGGGCGGCGCCCTGCGCGGTCTGGGCCTGGCTGGCTAGGGTCAGTGGGTGGCGCGGGTTGAACGGCACCGCCGACGTGCCGACGCCGAGGCCGGGGACCGCGGCGCCGATCAGCCCGGCCAGCGTGATCGCGTCGTGGGTGAACTGTTGGGAGAACCAGACCTGGCGGACGCCGAGCTCGTGGGCGCGGCGGGCCTGCGCGACGTAGTCATCGACGGCGTTGGTGGCGTGCGGGTCGGGGAAGAGCACGATGGACGAGGACATATCGCGAGCAACCGGCGCCGGCGGGCCGGCTATTCCGGTCTCGGCGGATCGACTCGGCGAGACGCGAAGTATTGCGGCCCTAGTGCATGTCGGCCATGACGCGGTCGCGCAGGTTCTGCAGCGCGACGTCGAGCACCGTCTTCTTGGCTCGGCGCACCAGGAACGCCGGGTACGGTGCGGCCAGGTCGAGGATGAGGTCGAAGCGCACCCGGGTCTTGTCCTCCCCCACGGCGGTCAGGTTGTACTCGCCGTGTTGGCCGCGCTGGCGCAGCGTGCTCGCCGCGTCCCACACCACCCAGTCCTCGCCCCAGTGGTACTCCAGGATCTCCGTGTCCGCCAGGCCCATCAGCCTGACCGTTGCCCGGACATGGTGCGGGCGGCCGTCGGGATGGCGGTCCAGCACCTCGGCGTCCTTGTGCAGCGTCGACCACGTCGTCACGGCCTCGATGTCGGCGAGCGCGTCGAGGATCGCCTCGGGCGGGGCCTCGATGACGACTTCACTGGACGCGCGAACGGCCATACGGCAAAGCCTAGCGGCCCGATCGGCCACGCGTAGAGGTTTTCCCAGCTAATTTCGAGTCAGCAGCCGACATCGGCGATGGGGGTGATCCGCTGCGGTGGAGGGCCCGGCGGTGCGCGAGAACCGCGGCGCCGGTGCGGCCTGGTCGGTACCGTGCCGGGTCACGATGGTCTCGCGGCCGCGCAGGTGTTCGCTGCGGGCCGCCTCGGACCAGGTGAGCACGGGGGTGGCGCAGGCGTCGGTGCCGGCGAAGACGGCGGTCCACTCGGCGCGCGTCCTGGCGGCGAACCGCTCGGCGAGCAGCTGCGCGTAGAACGGTGCTTCGATCGCGCCGACGGCCATGTAGCCGCCGTCGGCGGTCGCATAGCTGCGGTAGAACGGCGCGCCCCCGTCGAGCAGGAACGTTTCGCGCTGATCGGCAAGCCTGCCAAGGACTTTCATCGTCCACGCCATCTGCGCCAGCACGCTGACCCCGTCGACCATGGCGGCGTCGATCACCTGCCCGCGGCCCGAGGTGTGGCGTTCGTACAGTGCCGCGACGATGCCGAGCAGCGCCAGCATGGAGCCGCCGCCGAAGTCGGCGGCCAGGTTCAGCGGCGGCACCGGCGGCCGGTGCTGTCCCCAGCCCGTGATCCGGGCGAAGACCAGGCGGGGGTTGACGTCCTCGCAGTCGTCCGGCCCGATGCCGAGCCGCTCGCAGGTGCCGGGCCGGAAGCCGTCGATGAGCACATCGGCCTTGGCGACCAGGTCCAGCAGCGCCTGCAGGTCCCATTTGGTCGAGGTCGACGATCCGCTTCCCGCGGTGCATCAGGTCCGGCCAGTGGACCGGCGCTCACCCCTTGATGACCTTGAGCACCTGTTTGCGCAGCCCGTCGGTGGCGGTCTCGACGCCGCCCTTCATCGTGCGCTTGAGGATGAACCCGGGCAGCGGTACCGCCAGGTCGATCGCGATGTCGAACCGGACCTTGGTCTTGTCGCCCTCGGGGGTCAGCGTGTAGCCGGCGTCCTGCGCCTTGAGCTGGCCGGCCGAGATCAGCGTCCACGTGACTTCGTTGTCACCCCAGGTGTATTCGATCACCTGCTCGTCGGTCAGGCCCGCGGCCTTCACCGTCATCTTGACCTGCTTGGGTCGGCCGTTGTCGTAGCGTTCCAGGACCTCGGCCTTCTGGTACTGCGGGGACCAGGTGGGGGTGGCCTCGACGTCGGCGATGACGTCGAGTATCTGCTCCGGCGTCGCTTCGATCACGACCTCACGGGAATCCTTGGTTGCCATGGCGCGACGATAGACCACCGCCGTCGCCGTTCGGACCGGGTTGGCCGCACCGGGGCCGTAGGCTGGGACGGGTGAGCGACGCGGTCAATCCCGAGGTTCCCCCCAGCGGCACCGGCTGCCTGGAATGCGACGCCCTCGGCGGGTGGTGGGTGCACCTGCGGCGGTGCGCGGCATGCGGTCACATCGGGTGTTGCGACGACTCGCCGGAGCAGCACGCGTCGGCGCACTGGCACGCCAGCGGCCATCCGATCATCAGGTCGTTCGAGCCGGGCGAGGACTGGTTCTGGAACTACGAGACCGGCGACTACGCTGACGGCCCGGAACTGGCTGCCCCGCAGAGCCGACCCGTTGAAGAGACGGTGCCGGGACCGCGCGGCCGGGTGCCCGCGGACTGGATGGCGCAGCTGCAGGCCCGTCGCCGGTAGCGGCTGCCGGCACGCCCCGAGGGACTCAGCCGCCGGCGAGTACCGCCTGCGCGGCGTTGTAGCCGGGGATGAACGTGATGCCGGGCCCGCCGTGGCAGCCGGCACTGGCCAGGTACAGGCCTTCGATCGGAAGCGGTTGGTCGGTATAGCCTTTCGGCCCGGGCCGGTTGGGGCCCATCTGTTCGGGATGCAGCAGGCCGTGGCAGTAGTCGCCGCCGGGCGCGCCGAACATGGTCCCCATGTGCTTGGGGGTGAAGGTGGTGTGGCGCAGGATCAGGCCCTCGAAATCCGGTGCCAGCCGGGTGATCTTGTCGATGACGCGCTGGCCCATCTGGTTCTTCAGGTCGCCGTAGCTGGCGTCGCTGTGCTCGATCGGGAACCACAGCGAGAAGGCGGACACGGCGTGTTTGCCCGCGGGCGCCAGGCCGGGATCGTTGGCCGACGGGATCTGCAGCGCGATGGCCGGGTCGGCGGGGACGATGCCGCGGCGGGAGTCCTCCCACTGCTGTTGCAGTTCCTCCGGCGTGGTGAAAATGCCGATGGCGGACTGGTATTCGGGATCGTTGAGGATCTCGTAAGGCTCGACGAAGGTGGGTGGCCCGTCCAGCGCGAAGTGCATCTGCAGGTAGCTGCCGCGATGGTCGACGCGGGCGAACCGCTCCCGGACGTCGGCCGGCACCGCGGCGGGGTCGACGAGCCGGGTCACGGTGAGATCCGGTGCAACGGCGGAGATCACGACCGGCGCGGTCAGCGTCGACCCGTCTTCCAGCCGCACGCCGGCCGCCCGACCATCGGCGACCAGGATCTCCTCGACGGTGCTGCGTAACCGCAGTTCACCGCCGGCGCTGGTGAATATCAGCAGCAGGTGTTCGGTCACCGCACCCATGCCGCCGCGGAACTTCTTGATCAGCGTGGCATTCTCGTCGGGCACCGCGAGCCCGAAGGCCAGCGCGGCGGCGCTGCCCGGGGTGGCGGGTCCGCGGTAGGTGGTGTTGACCGCCAGGAAAGCCAGCATGCCGCGCAGGGCGCCGTGCTTCTCGCGGTCGGGCAGGTAGCGGTCGAGGACGTCGCTGACCGAGCCGAACAGGATGTCGGTGATCGCCTGGCGCTCGAATTCGTTGGTGGCACAGGCATACATCTGGTCAAGGGTCTTCGGCGGCTGCGCGGCGTCGAATCGGCCCAACGCCCGGGTGGGCGCCTGACACCAGGCCATCAGACCGGCCATGCCGTTGACGGCCTCGGCGCCGTGCACCTCGTTGAGGTGGGTGAGCAGCTTCATCGGGTCGGTGTAGTAGATCAACGGGTCGTCACCGATTCCGCGCAGCTGCACCGACATCACGTCGAGGTCGACGGTGGGCAGCTCGTCGAGCCCGAGGGCCTTGCTCACCACCGCCGACGTCGGCACCTGGACCGACCCGGCGATCTCGAAGCGGAAGCCGTCGAAGAGCTCGACGGTCGAGGCCATTCCGCCGGCGTAGAGCTTGGCGTCCAGACACAGGGTGCGCAGACCCGCCTGTTGCAGCAGTGCCGCGGCGGTCAGGCCGTTGTGGCCGGCGCCGACGACGATGGCGTCGTAGTCCGTCATGGGCTGAGGCTGGCACGGCCCCACAGTTTTGTCAATATTGACGAAACTTCGCGCCCATTCTCCCGCCCGCACTCCCCGCCGGTCCCCCGCCGAAATTGCATTCCAGCAGGAAAAGGTCGAGTGGAGGCCTGCTGGAATGCAATTTCGGCCGATATCGGGCGGGTCAAATGGTGTCGTCGACGCCTTTGCGCAGCAGGTCCAGGGCGTGCCGGCAGAGCCGGTCCAACTCGGGCAGCGAGCGGTCCTCGCCGAGCATCCAGACCTCCATCGCGCCGAACACCGCGGCGGCGATGCACCGCGAGGTCACGGTGATGCGCATGCGTTCGTCGGAGCCGGGCGGCGGTGGATCGGCGCCGGCCATGTGCTCCTCGACGGCCTCGGCGAAGTCGGCCTCGACCTGGCGGATGTGCCGCACGATGCGGCCCGCGTCGAGTTCCTGGGCCCGCATCGAGGCGATCTTGGTCACGGCCCACCCGTCGTAGGGCGAGGCCATGATCGCCGATTGCACCGATTCGATGATCGACTCGTCGGGTGAGCGCGCCGCGAGCGCCGACCGGAACCAGTGCAGTCCCGCGTCGTAGTCGGCGAACAACAGGTCGTGTTTGGACGCGAAATGGCGGTAGAAGGTCCGCAACGACACCCCGGCGTCCGCGGCGATCTGCTCGGCCGAGGTCTCCTCCACGCCCTGGGCGAGGAACCGCACCACCGCGGCCTGCCGCAGGGCTTCCCGCGTGCGCTCGCTGCGCGCCGTCTGAGCAGGCCGAACCATGTGCGTAAGGTACCGCACCCCCGCCCGCGCCACGTGTGACCGCCCGTCACGTCGACGGCCCCCGAGCGGAAGACGTTGCCGAGCAACGCCTCCCGATTCACCCCGGGTTACCCGCTGCCGTGGTTGCGCAGCAGCGCGATCGACGCGTCGACGGCCTCCTCGACGACGTCGCTCATGCGTCCGCCCTCCTCGACGGTGATCGCGGTGAGTTCCCGCAGGCCGCCGAGCAGCATGATGATCCGGGGCCGCGACACCGGGCCGATCCCGGCCGCCCGGAATTCCTCGGTGGCACACAGGGTGTCGACCAGGTCGATGAAGCTCTCCATCGCGTCGCGCTGCAGCCCCCGGGCCGGCGCGCCGAGTGCCGGCACGTCGCGGATCCAGCTGAGCATCAGCGCCGAGCGGGCCTCCCCCGACGAGATCCAGGCCTCGATCGCCTGCCGGACCTGCTTCTGCCACGGCGCGCCGGGGTCGACGGCCGCGGAGATCTGCCTGACCTGATCGGCGTTGGCGTCCTCGAGCAGCGCGACGAAGCACGCCTCGCGGCTGTCGAAATGCTGATAGAACGTGCGCCGCGAGGTCCTGGCGCGGCGCACGATGCCGGCGACGGTCGTCTTGGCGTAGCCCTCCTCGGCGATCGACGCCTCCAACGCGTCGAGAAGCCGCTGGCGGAACCCGCTCTTGTCCTCCGTGCTGTTCATCTCACGGACATGATTCCATGGCTACTTGCAGTAGTTGCGCGTTGCGAAGTCGATTCCCTGTCGATACAGCGGGTCGAGTTCGCGCGCCGCGGCCACCGCGGCCTTGGCCGATTCCAGCTCCGCCGGGCACTGCGGCGAGTGCAACACGGCCCACTGGTCGGCCATCAACGTGACCATCTCCCGGTTGAGCGCGTCGATGATCCCGCGCGACGACGCCAGGTCGGGAGCGTCGGCCGGTGCGCTCGGCGGGTCGAAGGTCCACTGCGCCAGCCGGCTGTACTCGACGCCGACGGTGGCGTCCATCTGGTCGCGGAACGCGGTGATGACGTAGCCCGGATCCAGCTGCAGGGCCGTCGCCTCGGCCGACACCGCGTCAAGGACCTGCTGTTCGCGGGCCGGGTCCTTGATCGGGCCGCCGGTGTGCCATTTCGAGGCCGCCACCGGATCGGCGACCTCGAGCCGGCGCACCGCGGCGTCGACCAGGTCGGTCAGGGAACTGTCGGGCTGGGCGAACGCGGTCGCACTGGTCAGGATCGCCAGCGCGGCGGCCGCCAGCGCCGCCGCCGTATGGGACGTCGAGGTGCGCATGTGCCTCCCGGGACGGAAACGTGCCATTCGGCAGCGTACCGGCGGCGGTCGCTCGATCACCCAGTGGTCAGCGGGACGGTGCTGACGGTGGCGCGGATCTCGGCCTGGACGTGCCGCTCGACACCGGGTTTGGCCGTTCCGCCGTCGGGTTCACCCCACACCAGGGTCAACTCGACCCCGTCGCGGGCGAACTCCTCGTCGATGATGCCGATGGAGGCGAACGTGCCGATGTTGACGGTGTAGGCGCTGTATGTCGACCGGCCGGCGGGCCGGTCGCCCGCCCACACCGTGTCGTTCTGGCTGACCGCGTAGTCGGTGAACGGCTGGGTGAGGTATTTCGTCCTGCCCTGCCCGGGCCGCTTGAACAGGCTGTCGGCCAGCACTACCGCGCAGTCATCCGGGTGCCACCGCAGCCAGACCTTACGGGCGTGCGGCTGACCGGCCAGCTCACGCAGCGCATCGCGACCGATGAACTCGTGGTCGAAGTGGATCAGCCTGCCGTAGCCGATATCCCACGGCGTGACGTAGTAGTCGTCGATGCGCGGCAGCACCTGGCTGCCGGCCAGGGCATAGTTGGCCTCCAGGGTGTCGGCACCCAGGTGCTGGCGGTAGCCGGCCATCGCCTCACCGCTGTAGATCGCCGGCACAGGGAACGGGATCCAGCCCGTCTCCAGCGCGGTGGTCGGATAGGCCAGGCCGCCGCCCTGGGCCAGACCGAACTCCCGACCGGCCTCCACCAGCGCGGCCCATACCGCGGGGCCGGCCTGCAGCGGGCCGATCATCTCCAGCCCGGTGTGGTCCGATCCGGGCTGGCCGACCATCGTGTGGTTCAGCGCGCGGATCGGCGTCCCGGCGATCGTGAAGCTGCCCATGTTGAAGAACTTGATCTCCGGAAGCCGGGCATCGCAGGCCTTTTCGACCACCTTCAGCGCGTGCGGGCCCTGGATCTGGAACCGGAAGATCCGGCGCGGGTCCGGGTTGATCACCGACGCCAGATCGAAGGTGACCTCGACGTCGTATCCCCCGGTATGGGCGCGGTAGGCCACCCAGTTACCGGCCACCCCGGTGCCCACCAGGGAGTACTCGTCGTCGTCGAGGCCGAACAGGATGCCGTCGCCGACGAACCGGCCGTCCTCGTCGACCCCGACGAACTGTTTGGCCTTGTCCCGACCGAAGTTCGCGAAGTTGTTGATCCCCGTCTCGGAGAAGAGCCGCTTGACATCGGGACCCTTGAAGTAGACGTCGGTCATGTGTGTCGACTGATCGAACAACACCGCGGTCGTGGCCCACGCCTCCTGCTCGTCGCGCCAGTTCGTGTATTCGGGCCGGTACGGGAACGCGAAGTTGCCCATCGGCGCGTTGCGCAACATGCCGACGACGTCGCCACCGGCTTGGTGGATCTTCTGCTCAAGGTTGGTCGCGGTCATGGTCGGTCGTCCTCTCGTCGGTCGGCTCGGGTCCGTCGACGCCGTCATCGACTCCAGGGTTCACAGTGCGGACGCGCTCGATGCCAGGAGGGTCGAAATACGATCTGCGCACAGCGGTTCCGGCGCGCTTGCGTGGCCGGCGCGGGTTCGACATCATGATCTGCTCCTCCTGCCGAGCACGCGCGCGAGCGCGTCGCGCAGTGCGGCGGCGGGGTCGGCGGGCATCGTCATCGTGCGCCAGGCGATGTGTTTGTCGGGACGCACGAGCAGCGCTCCGTCTTCGTCGATCTCGCGCACCTTGGCCCAGTCGTAGTAGAGGTCGGTCACCTCGCGCCCCGGCCCGATCACCACGGTGGCCAGCGGCACCCGCAGCTCGGCGGCCACCGTGTCGGCAGCCTCGACCCAGTCCTCCCCGGCGATCCCGGTGATCACCGTGAAGCGGGAGTACGGCGCGACGTCCATTACGGCACGCTTGGCGCGGTGGTCCCCCACCCAGGCGTGCGGGAGATGCGATCCGGGCACGGTCGATTGGTCGTAATAGAGCTCGGGATCGCGCCGTGGCGCGGCCAAGGCCGAACCGTCCGGGACGACGGCAGCCGAGGTGTAGAACTGGCCCATGTCGTGGCCGTGGGTGTTGAATTCGTAGTTCTTGAAGTCCAACGCCGGTACCAGCGCGGCGCGGCGGCGCCGGCCCTCGGCCGAATTCTGTTTGCGGACCTCCATCTGATTCGCCATGTCATCGATGTCGACCGCTGCGGTCAGGCCCAGCGCCGCGTAGAACGGCGCCCATTCACCAGGGGATTTGTTCGCGCGTTCGACGATCTGGCGGGCGATGGGCGCACGCTCGGCGGAGTAGGTCTGCAGCAGTGTGGGCTCGGCGTATCCGTGGAGCACCGCGCCGATCTTCCAGGCCAGGTTGTAAGAATCCTGTACCGAGGTGTTCGCACCGAGGGCATTGCCGGGTGGATGACGGTGAACCGCGTCGCCCACGCAGAACACCCGGCCGGAGTGCAACCTGGTGGCCCACATCTCGTTGATCCCCCACAGTGCAGCGCCCTCGATGTCGACCTCGATGTCGGGGTCGCCGATCAGGTTGCCGGCGATGCGGGCGGCGGCCGCCTCGTCGAGTTCCGGGGGTTCGTCGTTGATGTCGTAGCCCCACACGATGAGCCACTCGTTCCATGGCCTGACCATCCGCACCACGCCGGCGCCGACGCCACCGACGTTGGAACCCGGTTGGATCACGAAGTACAGAGCGGCCGGCCGATGTGCGCAGAGGTGGGTCAGATCAGCTCTGAACAGGATGCTCATCGAGCCGTGCACGTCCATCCGACCCTCGAACGGCAGGCCGATGTCGGTGGCCACCTTGGACCTCGCGCCGTCGGCGCCGATCACGTACTTCGCCCGGATGGTGTAGCGGTGCCGGGTCAACCGGTCGAGGACCTCGACGCTGACACCGTCGCCGTCCTGGGTCAGCGACAGGTATTCGGTGGAGAAGCGGGTGTGAGTGCCCCGAATTGTGGCGTTGCGGACCAGGATCGGTTCCAGGTAGGTCTGCGGCAGATCGATGCTGAGGCAGGGCGAGGCCCGCCGATAGTCCGCCTCCCGGTCCGGGTGGGTACCCCAGGCCGGGATGCGTCCGATCTCCTCACCGGCCAGTGAGGTGCAGACCACCGAATCGCCGACCAGTTCATGGCCGGCGGCGTCGTGCAGGATCTGCTCCTGGATGCCCAGGTCCCGGAAGACTTCCTGGGCCCGCTGGTTGACCAGGTGTGCTCTCGGCGAGTTCGCGGTCCAGCGGTGCTTGGTGATCATGACGTTGGGTACGCCCAGCGCGGACAGCATCAGCGCCGCGGACGCCCCGGCCGGACCGGATCCGATGACGAGCACGTCGGTGTGGAGCACGGGCGGGTCAGTGTGCGTGGTCGTGCGAATGCCCGTGTGCCGCGTCGTGCGGGGAGGGCTCGGCGGTCTCCCCGGTAGGCGGGAAGAACACCACGTACGGTTCCTTGTTCAGGTCCAGGCGAAGGCTCTGGTACATGATGAAGGTGTGGTTCACCGCGAAGGTGTCCACGCCGCCCAGCCGCGGCCGCCACTTCTCGATCAGCGGCGCGGCGGCCTCGGCACTTGCTGCGTCGTACATCGTCTTGAAGTACACGTAGATGTTCTCCTTGCCGACCAGATCACGGGACATATCCCGTTTGATCTCGGTCAGTTCCAGCGCGCGCTGCGCGGCGTCGCGGATGTCGTGCATGTACTCGCGCTGTGCCAGCACGTCCTCCCTGGTGCCGAGGCGGTTGAGGTGGCCGGTGATCATCGTCTCGAAGTCGAAATCCAGCGCGTGGTCGTGGTGATCCATGAAGCCCGGAATGTGTTTGGACATCGCGATGTTGGCGAACGGTACCCAGCCCGGATAGATCACGTCGACGAGCATGAGAACACCGTGCTGGGGTAGGTGGATGAAACTGTTGCCGGGAGCGTGGTTGTTGCCCTTGTAGACCAGATCCAAGACCTGCCCGCCCACCTCGAGGCGGTGGCGGTCCTTGAACGTGACATCCGGCGGCCGGCGCGCGGGGTCGCCGAGGTCGGTGAGCAGCGTGTGGGTCTCCTGCTGGCCGATCCGGATCGCGTCGTCGGGGAACTGGTCGGTGGTGCCGATGTGGTCGCCGTGATAGTGCGAGTACACGACATGGGTGATGGGCTTGTCGGTGACGTCGCGAATCGCGCGGGTGACCAGCCCCCCCAGGGACGGCGGCGCGTCGATGGCGATAACTTCGTTGTCGCACACCACGAACGCGCATTGATAGCCGCCGTCGGTGATCCAGTAGACGCCGCCCTTGACCTCCTCCACGAGGTAGCCGCAGCCGGGCACCTTCGGGCCGAATGCGCCTGCGGGCACCGCAGGCACTTCGATCGACGCATTCGTCTGTTGCTGGGGCATCTGGGCTCCTGATCCGGTCATTCGAAACGTACAACGCCGACGGGGCGATTCGTCGACGATACCCTTAACTTGCTCGCGCAAGCAATAGTAAGCGCAGATCGTCCACACATCGAACGGCGCACCAGCGCAAGCCGATCCAGATACGCTGCCATTACTTGCGCACGCAAGTTATGCTGTCCCAGGCACTGATCTCGGCCGGGTTGTGGCCGATCAGCGGAGCCCGAGGAGGAGCGTGGTGCGGTGCGACTCGGGTCGACACGTCACGGGACCGTCGTGACACCGCGGCGCGAACCGGTCGGTGTGCATCGATCATGGGCTCGTGTCGACGATTTCACCGCAGGCACCGCTGCGGTGTTCCCCGGTTTCGAGATCGAGGTCGCCACGCACCACATCGACGAGGTGCACCGTGTCCTGCAGGACGTCGCGGACGCCGCGGAGCGGGGTTGGTGGGCCCTCGGCTTCCTCAGTTACGAGGCGGCCGCCGGGCTGGATCCGGCCTTACCGGTGCGGCCCGCCGACCACAGCGCAACGGCGCTGCCGTTGACATGGTTCGGCCTGACACCCGAACCACCCCTGCCGGCTGAACTCGTCTCCTCCCGTGCCCCGTACCAGGCGGGGCCGTGGCGGGCCGACTGGTCGTGGGCCCGTTACGAAGCGGCATTCGGTCGGGTCAAGGAGGCGATCGGCGAGGGCCGCACGTACCAATGCAATCTCACCACTGCCCTCTCCGGCCCGTTCACCGGCGACGAACTGTCCTTCTACGCCGATCTCGCGCACGCGCAGCACTCGCGGCACTGCATGTACGTCGATCTCGGTGCGCACGTGATCGCCAGCGCGAGTCCGGAACTGTTCTTCGAATGGGGGCACGGCGCCATCACCACGCGGCCGATGAAGGGCACGGCCGCGCGGGGCCACACGCCCGAGCAGGACGCTCGGCTGCGCGACGCGCTGTTGGCCAGCACCAAGGAGCAGGCCGAGAACATCATCATCGTCGACCTGCTCCGCAACGACCTGGCCAAGTTCGCCGCCGTGGGCAGCGTCCGCGTACAGTCGCTGCTCACGCCGGAGGCGTATCCCACGGTATGGCAGTTGACGTCGCAGATCACCGCGGAACCTGCGGCGGGCACGTCGTTCGTGGACGTGATGACGGCGTTGTTCCCCTGCGGGTCGGTGACCGGCGCGCCGAAAGCCGAGACGATGCGCATCATCTCGGACATCGAGGGGCGTCGACGGGGCATCTACTGCGGTGCGATCGGGTGGGTCGCACCGCCCACCGAACCGGTCCGGGCCCGCTTCAACGTGGCGATCCGCACCGCTCACCTCGACCGGGGACGGGGTCGGTGCGAGTACGGCGTCGGCAGCGGGATCACCTGGGGCAGTGACGCGGTCGCCGAATTCGCCGAGCTGCGCGCCAAGCACAGCATCCTCACCGGTGGTGACGACGGTGTCACCGGTGCGCTCACCCGGCGCGGCGCCGCCGGGGCCGCGCGGTGAGCACCCACAGCAGCGCCAGCGCCCCCAGGGCCAGCGCACTGAACCACAGCCACCGCCCGAGCAGTGCTGCAGCGGGTAGCGGCGCCGTCACCGCGAGCGCGATGCACACCGTCGGTGGGTGCACACGGCCCGCGGGAGAGGCCACGATGAGGATGGCCGCGACGGCGGCGGAGTACAGCGGCGGAACATCCAGCGCGGCCCCGATCAGCGTCGCCGCCGCGGAGACCACCAGCCCGGCCAGGTAGCACCACAGGATCCGTTGTGGCCGCTGGTGATAGCGCGTCGGGGCGTGCAACACGATCGCGGTGGTGCTGGCGATGGCCGAGACGGCGAAGGGCTCACCCACGGCGATGGTGACGGCCGCGACGCCCAGCAGCACCGGGGCGGCCAACACGGCCCGAAGAACGAAGCCACCGGAGTCCGGCCGGGCCGGCTCCGGTGGCACCGCGGGCGGGTGGTCTTCCCGCTCGTGTTCGGTCGTCGACACCTACGACCCCGGCGGAACGAGGAGATCTTGCCAGGACCGGGGTGCGCCGCCGGCGCGCAGATCACCCTGCGTGTACTGCTTTCCGTCCGGACCGAGGTACGAGCCGGTCTGCGGGTCGTAGTGGGCGACGGCCAGCGGCGGCGGTCCGGCCGGTGCGGCCGGCGGCGCACCGGCCGGCGGTTGGGGCACCGGCTGACCGGACAGGGTGGCGTTCGGATCGCCCTTCCAGTTGTAGCCGTCGTTGAGCGGTACGTACTCTTCGTCGCTCTCGCACATCTTGACGGTGGGTGCCCGCTTACCCGGCCTGGTCAGACAGGGCAGGTTTCGCGCACCGCGGACGTCGAGCGCGGAGTCCTGGGGCACCCGGCAGTACATCTCGCCCTCGGGGCGCTCGGGGTAGTCCACCTCGCTCGGCGGCCGGATCTGCTGCGGTGGAAGGTATCCGGTCGTGCAGGGCGGGGGCAGATTGGCGTTCAGGTTGAACGACAGGTACAGGCCTCGGTAATCCTGTTTGGTGTCGCGGTTGGCCATCTGGGCGCCCTGGAGCATCTCGATGCCCGGCGGCAGGAGCACCAGCAACTGCTCGAGTGCGGGCTGGTAGGTGACCGCGACCTGCTCGACACCGACCAGATTGGCCAGCGCGACGGGCAGCGTCGGTTCGAGACGGTCCAGCAGTGCCTGCATCTCACCGAATGCGGCGGGGCCGGAGCGCAGCAGTCCCTTCACCGCGTCGTCGCGGGCGTCGAGCCCACGGGTGATGGTGGCCACGCTGGCCGCCCAACTCTGGATCGAATCGGCGGTGTCGGTCTGGGTGTCCAGGATCGGCTTCGACTGGTCGATCAGGCTGGTGAGGGCGTCGAGGTCACGACGGGCGTCGGCCGCCAGTGCCGTTGTCCCGTTCACGATTCGCCGAATCTCGGGTCCGAGTCCGCCGACCGCCGTGTAGGACTCGTCGATGGCGGTGCGCAGGTCGTCGTGCGGAATGGCCTGCAGGCCCTCGTTGGTGGCGGTGAGCACCGCGTTGATGTCGGGCGGCAGGGTGGTGCGGTCGACGGGGATGATGTCACCGTTCTCCAGCGCCGGGCCTTCTCCGCTTCGCGGGACCAGTTCTACGAATTGCTCCCCGACGGCGGTCTGGCTGTGCACCTCGGCGATGACGTCGGCCGGGATCGCGGTGTCGGAGTTCAGTGAGAGTACCGCATCGACGCCGGTCGCGCTCAGCCGAACCGCCTCGACCCGGCCCACCTCGACACCGCGGTAGGTCACGTTGCCGTTCTCGTAGAGCCCGCCCGAGGAGGTGAGGTTGACGGTGACCCGGTAGTGGCCGACGTCGAACCACATCCGTGGTAGGTCGAGATAGCCGATCGCCATCACGCCACCGGCGACGGCGGACACGGCAGCGAAGAACGCGAGCTGCTTTCTGACGCGCTTGCTGAGATACATCTACGGCCCTTGGTCGGTGCGGTACGGCGCCAGGAGTGGATTGCCGGCGGTGTAGGGACTCGGCAGCACGCCGATGGTGCGACCCCACTGCTGTTCGAGTGTGGTGAGGTTGCCCTCCCACCGGGTGCCGGTGAACATCGCCGCGTCGAGCCGGCTCAGGGTCAGGTCCAGCACCAGGCTGACGTTGGCGTAGTCGCCGCGGAACCAGTTCGTCAGTGAGTCCTTGGTGAACGGGAAGGTGGTGATCAGGTTCAACGAGCGGGTGATCGATGTTCCGGCATCGCCGAGCGATTTCAACACTGGCCCAAGGTCGTTGAGTTCCTGGACCAGCGCGTCCCTGGTCTGGACGACCGAGTCCGCCGCCAGCCCGCTGAAGGTCCCCAGCTGGTGGGTTGCTTCGATGAGGTTGTCGCGCTGCTGGTTCAGCACCGCCAAGGCGTGCGGGATGGTGTCCAGTCCGCGGTCGAGCACCGGTTGCTGCTCGGCGAAGCGGCCCATCAGCCGGTTGAGGCTGTCGGTAGCCCTGATGATGTCGTCGGTCTGGTCGTTGACCCGGCCGATGAACGTGTCGAGTTGGGCCAGCAGGCTGCGCATGTCGCCCTCGCGGCCGGCGAACGCGGTGCTCAGCGCCCGGGTGATGTCCTGGATCTGCCCCAGTCCGCCGTTGTTGAGCAGCACCGAGGCCGCGGCCAGGGTCTGCTCGGTCGAGGGGTAGCCACCGCCCGATGACAGCGGGATGACGCTGCCCTGCTGCAGCCGTCCCGCCGGGGCGCCGTCGGTGGGTGGCCCGAGTTCGACGTGCAGCGAGCCGAGCAGGCTGGTCTGGCCAAGGGTCGCGGTCGCATTGCCGGGCAACGCGACATCTCCGTTGAGCCGCATCGTGATCAGTGCATGCCAGTCCTGGCGTTCGATCTTGGTGACGGTGCCGACGGTGACGTCACCGACGCGCACCCGGGAGTTGGGGGCGAGCCGGTCCACATCGGGCAGTTGGGCCTGGATGGTGAACGCACCGGGACCGCCGCCCTGGGTTCCCGGCAGCGACAACGAGTTCAGGCCGCGCCATTGACAGCCGACGAGCAGTGTCGTCGCCGCCAGGATCAGGACGATGAGCCCGGTGTGATGTCGTTTCCTCATGAGCCCGCCGCCGGGTGGATCATCATGCCGGGCAATCCGTCGGCCGGATCGGTGGTGGCCGCGGTCTCGGCGGCCAAGGGTGCACCGACCGGTCCTTCTGTCGGTGCGGGTTGGGGTGGAACGTAGTCCGGGCGCATCCACTCTTCGCTGTAGGTGATCTCGTTGGGCCGCGCGCTGGCTCCGACGATGGGGTTGAATCCCAGCGGTGGGAAGTTGTACTGGCGGTTCTTGACGATCGGCGCGAGGTACTGGACACACAGTTTGGCCGACTCCTCTGCGCCCATCCGGGATGCGGCCTGGATCGCTCCGCACAGGAAGGTGATCGGGTCGGAGAAGTTGTTGACCGCGGCGATACCGCTGAGCGTGCCCTGCGCCGGTTGATAGAGGTTGGCAGCGTTGGCCGCGACGGTGGGCAGGATGTGCAGGGCCTGCTTGATGTCGTCGAGGCTCTCGGTCATCGCGGTGGACACCGCGGCGAGGTTGTCGGAGGTGGTGCCGAGGGATTCCCGGTTCTCGGCGACGAATTCGGTGACCTCACCGACGACGTCGTCGAGGTCGGCGATCGCACCCGCGACGTCGCCGGGGTCGTCGGCCAGTACCCCGCTGACCGACGCCAGGTTGACGTTGAGCCGGCGCAGCAGATCGGTGCTGTCCTGCAGTGCCGACACCAGGATCGACAGGTTCTTCACGCTGGTGAAGATGTCACCGCTGTGGTCGCCGAGCGCCGAGATTGCCTGGGACAGGTGCAGGATCGACGTGCGGATGGCCGCCCCCTGGCCGCGTAGGTTCTCCGCGGTGGTGTGCACCAGAGCACCCATCGTGCTCACCCCGCCCGGTTCGGTGGGCTCCAACGTCGTCGCGAGGCGTTGCAGTTGGGTGCGCACCTCGTCCCATTCCACCGGCACCGCGGTGCGCTGCTCGCCGATCACCGCGCCGTCTTGCAGCGTGGGGCCGCCCCGATAAGGCGGGGTCAGCTGGATGGCTCGTGCGGTCACCAGGGTCGGCGAGATGATGACCGCCTTGACGTCCGCCGGCACCGGATAGCGGGCATCGAACCAGAACGTGACCTTGACCCGGGTGGGTTCGGGATCGATCCGTTCGATCTTGCCGACGGACACACCGCGGATCCGGACCTCGTCCCCGGCGAACACCCCGGTGGTCCTCTCGAAGTAGGCGGTCACCTCCACCCGTTCGGTAACCCCCACCGACCGTACGAGAAGGTATCCGGCACCGGCGATCACCGCGACGAGCACGACGGCGAGCACCGTGCGGGTGATACGCAACCCGGTCACTGGACAGGTCCTTCCGCGGGCGGTCCCGGCGGCGGTCCGCCCGGGGGCGGGGCGGGCAACGGTTCCCGATAGGGGTATCGCGGATCGCCCGGTTTCCCGGTGATCGCATCCGGCAGGGTCAGGTTCGGCTCCCCGCCCTGCCCGGTCCTGGGGTAGGGAACCGGGAGCGCAGGAGTGCCGGGTTGCCCGGTGGGCGGGTCGGTGCGCTGCGACGGCAGCAGCACGTTGGGGTCGAGGCCGAGGTCGGAGAACGCGGCGTCGACGAAGGGCTGGATGAACTGCCCCGGAATCAAGTTGGCGACGTAGGCCTTGAAGAACGGCCCGCCGGAGAGCGCCTCTCCGAAGCTCATCGCGTAGGTGTTGAGCCCCTTCAGTGATTTCTGGATCTCAGCCTTGCGGTTGTTCACGGTGGCCAGTACCCCGTTGAGTTTGGCCAGGGCCGGCTTCATTGCCGCGCGGTTGTCGGCGATGAAGCCCCGCAGTTGGCCGGCCAGGGCCGAGATGTTGGCCGAGATGGTGTCCAGTGCCGCCTCCTGGGTGCGCAGTGCGGCAAGGATGCCGTCGGTATCGTGCACCAACGCGACGATCCGCTCGGTGCGTCGTGCCAGCACCGTGGTGGCCTTACCCGCGTTCGACAACAGATTGCGCAGTTCGGTGTCGCGCTGATCGATCGTCTGCGAGAAGCGGGCCACCCCGTCGACGGCCTTGCGCAGTTCGGGCGGGGTGTCCTGCAGGGTGTCCGACAGCGTCCGCAGCGAGTCCGAGAGTTGCCCGGTCTCCAGGCCGCTGATGGTGGCGGTGAGATCGCCTATCGCGTCGGGCAATTGGTACGGCGAGGTGGTCCGTTCGATGGGGATTGTGCCGGCGAGGTGGCCGGGCCCGCGCGGCGACACCTCGAGCACTTTGTTGCCGAGCAGGCTGGTCGAGCGGATCGACACCTCGGTGCGTTCACCCAGCCGGATACCGTCGGCGACGGTGAAGGTGATCAGCACCCCATCCGGGGTCAGCGAGATGGTTCGTACCCGCCCGGCCTGGTATCCGGAGACCTGAACGGGTGCACCGGTTTCCAGCGCACCAACCTCTTCGAAGTATGCCGAGTAGGTCTCGCCGCCGGAGAAGAACGGCAGCCGTTGGTAGTTCAACGCGGCCACGGTGAGGACCACGATCGCCGCCAGGGACACCGCGCCCAGCACCATGGGGTTGCGCTCGCGGAAGGATTTCATCGCGGCGTGCACCTCCCCGAGTCCTGGCCGACGACCTTGACGTACACCGGTTGTCCACCCTTTCCGTTCATCTTCAGAGCGACATCGCACAAGTAGAAGCTGAAGAAGTCGCCGTTGAGTGCCTGTCGGCCGAGCACCCGGTACGCGTCGGGCAGCGTCGCCAGCAGGTCGTCGAAGTAGGCGTGGTCGGACAGCACCGCGCCCGCCGCCCGGTCGGTCTCGTGGATGGTCTTCTGCAGCGGGGGCCGCGCCTGGTCGAGCAGATCGCTGATGGTGGCGGCCCCGGCGTTGGCGTTGGCGACCGCGGCGCTGATGTCGTGGCTGCGGTTGTCGAGCGCATCCACGAACCCGGCGAGTGAGTCGAGTGCTCCGTCCAGTTCGTCGGTGCGGTCACCGAGCGTTCCGAGGACCACGTCGAGGTTGGTGATCACCTGGCCGATGAGGGCGTCACGGTCGGCGAGAGTGTTCGTCAGTGCCGCGGTCTGCGCCAGGATCGATCCGATCGTCGGCCCCTGCCCCTGGAACGCCGCGATGAGCTGGCCGGTCAGGGCATTGGTCTGATCGGGACTCAGGGCCCGGAACAGCGGCCGGAACCCGCCGATAAGCGCGTCGAGGTCGAGCGCCGGAGCGGTGCGATCCAGCGGAATCGTGCCGCCGGGCGCCAGTTTCCGGGTGGCGCCGGCACCCTGTTCCAACGCAAGGTAGCGGCCGCCGATCAGGTCGTCGTAGCGGATGACCGCGCGGCTGCCCTCGGTCAGCACGACGGAGTTGTCGGTGTTGAACGTGACTTCGGCGGTCGCTTCGTCGTTGATCACGATGCTCGTGACCTTGCCGACCTCGACGCCGGCGATCCGGACGAAGTTGCCCTCTTTCAGGCCGCTGACGGTGCTGAACTCGGCCCGGTAGGTGGTGTCCTGGCCGAACCGCACCTGCGCATAGATGACGATCAGCGAGCCGGTTCCGACGGCACACAGCGCGGCGAACGCCGCGAGACGCCAGATCAATCCGGTAAGACTACGCCGCAAGGTTTTTCACCTTCCTCGAGTCGTGGCGTGAGCGGGGTTGGTGTGACGGTCACGGTGCCGGGGGAACGCCCGGGTACAGCGGTGCCCCGTCGGGTCCGTACTGGGGCGCGCCGTAGGGCGGCGCCCCGGGATACGGGATCGGTCCGGGCGCCGGGCCACCCGGGTAGCGGATGCTGGGAGGTTCGGGCACCGCACGGGTGACCGGAAGGTAATTGGCGTAGCCGGGGAATCCGATGCCCGGGTTGGGCCGGATGTCCAGTCCGGTGCCGAAGCCCGTGTTGGCCACCAGGTAACGCACCGGCCAGTTCTGCGCGACATCCGGTAGCGAGCCGCAGCCGGGCTTCCCGCCGGGACCGCCCTTGGCGGCGACCACGGGCAGGTTCTCCGGAAAGCGGTAGGGGTCGTCACCCATCATCAGCGTGGCGTCCATGATCAGGGATTTGCCGTTGGAACCGCCGAGCATCTGGGACAGCCCCGCGCCGGTCTTGTCGGCGCCCACCAGCATGCAGGTCAGCACCGGGTCGTACTTCATCAGCAGGCTCGTCGTGGGCAGGAGCAGGTTGACGGTGTCGACGAGGTTGTCCTTGTTGGGGCCGATGAGTTCGGTGCCGCTGCGCGACATTCCGGCCACCCCGACCAGCAGCCGGTCCAGTTGCGCGGACTGTTCGCTCAGCGTCGTGCTGGTGGTGCTCAACGCCTCCACGGTGGTGATGATGTCCGTGGCGGCGGCGCCGTAGACGTCGGCGACGTCGGCGAGTGCCCGGAAGTCGTCGCGCATCGTGTCGGTGCGCGCGTTCATCGCTCGCAGGACGGCGTCGGTGTCGCTGATGGCCTGTCCGAGCTGCGGGCCCTTGCCGGCCAAACCCTGGGCCAGAGCCGAGAGCACCCCGTTGAGTTTGGCCGGATCGAGCTGCTTGATCAGCGCGACGAGGTTCTCGAAAACGGTGTTGACCTCGACGGCCACGTTCTCCGACTGCAACACAGCGCCGGCGCCCAGGCGCTGCGGGCTGGGATCGCTCGGGTAGATCAGATCGACGTACTTGCCGCCGAACAACGACGTGGCGTTGATCCGTGCGCGCACGTTGGCCGGGATGTGCTCGACCTGGTCGGGGTCGAGGTAGAGCTGGATCGTCGCGGAGTTCGTGTTGCCGGTGACGATCGCCACCCGGCCCACCTGCACACCGCGCATCTTGACCTTGGCGTAGGGCTCCATCACCAGCCCCGAGCGGTCGGCGGTCAACGTCACCGGGACCGTGGCACTGAAGGATTGGTTGAACGCACCCAGGCTCAGGGCGATGCCGGCGGCCACGATCACCACCAGCAGCAGCGCCAGCCAGCCCGCGCCGACGCGGCCGATCATTCGCTCGATCATGGTGTCAGCCCGCGAAGTTGAAATCGCCGGTCTGGCCGTACAGCGCCAGCGTCACGAACAGGATCACGAACACGGCCACGATCAGCGAAGCGCGGGTGGCCCGGCCCACCGCCTCGCCGACCCCTGCGGGCCCGCCCTTGGCGGCGAACCCGTAGTACGTGTGGATCAGCATGATCGCGGTGACGACGGCCAGGCTCACCACGAACGAGCGGACCGCGTCGGACGGGATGAAGAAGGTGTTGAAGTAGTGCGTGTAGACGCCGCCGGACTGCCCGTAGAACACCGTGGTCACCACGCGCCCCGAGCTGTAACCCAGGATGAGTGCGACGCAGTACAGCGGTACGGCCACCACGACGCCTGCGGCGACTCGGGTGGCGGCCAAGTACGCGATGGGGCGGATGCCCATCACTTCGAGCGCATCGATCTCCTCGTTGATCCGCATGGCGCCGAGTTGCGCGGTGGCGCCCGCCCCGATCGTGGCGGCGAAGGCGAACGCCCCGGTGGACGGGGTCACCAACCGGGTGTTCGCGAAGGCCGAGGCGAATCCGGTGAGCGCCTCCACACCGATGTTCGAGAGCTGGTTGTACCCTTCACTGGCCAGCGCACCACCGGTGGACATCGTCAGGAACGTCGTCACCGCCACGGTGCCGCCGATCACGGCGAGCGAGCCGGTTCCCAGGCTCATCGCCGCGATCTGGCGCAAGAGTTCACCGCGGTAGTTGACCAACACGTCAGGCAGTGCGGCCACGGTGCGCAGGAAGAACCTGGCCTGCTCCCCCAGTTGCGTCCACATCGCCCACACGCCGCGGTACACGCGCAGCGCCGATCTCGGGACCCGTTGATGTGTAACAGAACTCACGCTCATCCGATCACCTGATAGCCCACCGCAGTGATGATGACGTTGATGAAGAACAGCAGCACGAAGGAGTACACGACGGTCTGGTTGACGGCGTTGCCGACGCCGGCCGGGCCGCCCTGCACCGTGGTGCCCTGGTGGATGCCGATGAGGCCGGCTATGAGGCCGAAGACCGTGGCCTTGACCATCGAGACCAGCACGTCGGGCAGGCCCGTCACCAACGTCATGCTGGCCACGAACGATCCCGGGGTCACGTGCTGGAAGTACACCCCGAAGAAGAAGCCACCCACCAGCCCGGTCAACGTGACCAGCGACGAGATCAGCAGCGAAACGAGGGTCACGGCAAGGAGCCTCGGCGCCAGGAGTACCTGCACGGGATCGAGGCCCATGACACGCAGTGCGTCGAGCTCCTCCCGGATGGTGCGCGCGCCCAGATCGGCACAGATGGCCGCCGCCCCCGATCCCGACACGACGAGCACGGTCACGAACGGGCCGATCTCGTTGACCGTCGTGACGGACGCCCCGGTGCCGGAGAGGTCCGCCGCACCGAACTCGACCAGCAAGACGTTGAACAGGAACACCGACAGGACGGTGAACGGGATGGCCAGGAACATCGCGGGCAGCAGCGACACCCGCGCCACGAACCACGTCTGCTCGAAGAACTCTCGCCACGCGAACGGCCACTTGAACATCGCCACGAAAGTGTCGAGTGCCAGGGCGAAGAACTCCCCGACCCCACGCACCGGGGCGACCACCGCCCCACCTCGCGCACCCAGTTCCATCGCCAGAGAGTCCTTCCTGCGGTTGTGGCAACGCGCTTCCCCTGCGCGGTACGCGGGTGACCCCGGCACCCCGGGCCCGGATCGAGTGATGTGGCTCACCGTGCCAAGCAGCGTGAAAGGTAGCATTTCTTGCGTGCGCACGCAATAACCATCCCAAGGTTGCGGGCTGGCAACATTGCGGCGCTCCGGCCGGGGGTTGCCCTCCGCCGGTACGGCGTAGGCACATCAGTGATATGAGGCCGCTATAGCACTGCAATACAGCGCATTTCAGAGAACACTCCACTCGACCCCGAATACGCGTCGGCCCGGGTTGCACCCGGCGAGCAAAATCGCGGAGGTGCGCATCTTTACCGCGACATGTTCGCGGCATCTGCTGCCGCAGAGTGCGTCTGCCGGCACCGGCTCGGGAATCGTCGTGGTGGTTGCGCAAGGTGGCTTTGGCCGCCGTGGCCGAATCAGCACCGTGACGAAGGCGTGGCGCGGCGCGCCGCGGAAAGTCCCTGCGATGCCGTAGTCCATCCGGTGCAGGGCGGTGTCACTCAGCTGGGTGCGGCGCGTGCGTACGCCGAGAAGCCGGTGGATCACCGTCGAGCACCAGCGGGTGCGGCAGCCTCTCCGTCACACCCACGGCGAGAAAGGCGTGCCGGGCCACCCGGTGAGAGCCGGCGGCCGCGTCTCGGGATCAGAGATCAGCAGTGCTTGCGCGCGCAAGCAACGGACCGCCCGCCGCTACGGCCACCGCACACTACGGCGTTCGGCACAGCAGCCGACTGGATTCCATGATCGAACGTGCGACGGGCTCGTGACGCCTGCCCAGGCCGCACGATGCGGCGATGTCGACGCGACGCTGGGCCGCCGCGTCGATGAGTCCCAGCACGGCACGCTGCTGCTCCTCGCTCTGGGCTTCGTGGACGAAGCCCGCGACCAGGCGTGTCCGCGACGGAAGGCGCAGCTTCGCCAGCGGCGCGTAGTACTCCGCCGATGTCGGTGGTGGTTCCTCGCCCGCCGCGAACGGCACATGGACGTAGTCGAGCGCCACCGTGCCGGGCCAGTGCGCGACGATGGCGTTCGTCAGGCTGACGGTGGCCGAGCAATCTGCCAACCCGGAGACAAGCGCACGGTTGCCCAGATCGCCATAGCACAAGTGCATCCCGAATCTGGTCCCCGGAGCCGCAGCGCGCGGTATCTCAACGGCCATCCGGCCCATCCACCGGGCCACCGCCTTGCGCAGCAGTGCCGGCGCGCGTGCCACCAGCACCAGCTCGGCCGGGAGTTCGATCTGGAACACCACGTCGGCACCGCCGTCGGCACGCACCTGGGCGATCTCGCGGGCGGCGGCCTCGTTGAACGGTCGGCGATGACGCAGGGCGCCAGTCACACCGAGGGAGAACAGCGCCAGGTCGAAGCCCGAGGCCATTCCGATCTGGAATGGCGGGGCGTCGAGGTCGCGCCGGGCCGCGGCCGCTCGCACAACGGGTCGGCTAGCCAGATAGGCGCGGTGATAGCCGAGATCGAGAGCGTGCGGATCGAGCCGCCGGCCCGGCCGCACCCGGTATCGCGGCCGATCCTGATAGCTGCTCCAATGTCCCACCTTGGTCAGGCGGACCGCTGGATTGGTCTCGAGCCGGTCGACGATCGCGGCCACCCACGCCTTGCGGTCCCCCGTTTCACCGTCGGGGATCGCGATCAGCTGCCGGCCGAGTGTGTCCAGCGCCAGTTCCACCGCGGCTGCGGTGTCCGGTGCGGGAATACTGCCTACCAGCAGGGCTTTTCGGTCGTCCACAGACGGTCACACCTTCACACTCGGTCACATCGCGCGGCCCGCGCCACAGGACGGCACGCTACGCCGATCGCGGTGGCCACCCAAGCCGATTTGCGAAACCCGGCCGCGGGGTTTGCGAAGCTTCTGGGGGAGCGGCCGCTCACCGACCGCCGGCTTCGTCGCCGTCACCGGCGAGCTTGGGCAGCACGCGGGACAACGCGCTGATATCGGTGCGGGTCAATCGATCGGTGAAGAGGTGGGCAACCATCTCCAGATGCGACTCGGTGGCGTCGAGCAACGCCGCGCGGCCGCGGGGTGTCAAGGCGATCTCCATGCCGCGCTTGTCCTCTCCCGAGGTGCTGCGCGAGATGAAGCCAGCCTGGTCCATCCGCAGGAGCAAACGGCTCACGCCACTCTCGCTGAGCAGCAGGTGGTCCCGGAGCGCACGCTGCCGCAGGCGCCCATCGGGCATCTCGGCGAGGTGGATCAGGACGTCGAACCACTCCAGCGGCAGATCGTGGTCGCGCATCATCTGGTCGGCCATCTGTTCGACGATGGTTCGGTGGGCGCGCAGGAACTGCTGCCAGAGCATCGTTTCCTCCTCGAGTTTCGCCACGACCGACCGCAGCGTCTCAGGATCGTCGCGGGGCAGCTCCTCGGCGCTCACCCCAGGCGGTCGCCGAACCCCTGTCCTCGCCCCCTGCCTGGCAGCCATCGACCGACACTCCCTTCCCCGCGCCATCCGCATCGGATGCAGTTCAGGATAGATGACTACGCAAGCTAACCAAACCGCGGCATGGGCGGCCGGCCGCACCTGACATGTCCGGCAGGCACGCACGCCGTCGGATATCTGCCCAGCTGAGCAGCATGGGTGCGGATGGTGGCCGGCGGCCGCACGCACTGGGCGATGTGCAGTACCTTGCTTGAGCACGCAAGCTATGTTAATTTTCACATGTCGGCGAGGCCGTCGGCGACCATGGTGGCGCAGCCCCGGGTGCCGTGCGCTCGACAGATCGACGAGCGCCGACGAACAGGCCACAGCAATCGGTGATTGGAGTACGAACGACATGACATTGGGACTGCAGGATCGCGTCGCCCTCGTGACGGGTGCAAGCCGCGGAATCGGCTTCGCCATCGCCAAGGCGTTGCAGGAGCAGGGCGCCCGCGTCGCGCTGCTCGCGCGCGACGAGGAAGCACTCAAGGCCGCCGCAGCGGATCTGCCTGCGCCGGGACCGGACCACGTCATCACCATCGGCGCCGACGTCACCGACACCGACTCGGTGCGCAACGCCGTGGCCAAGGCCCACGCCTGGGCCGGCCGGCTCGACATCGTGGTCAATTCCGCTGGGCCGCAATTGACTCCGTCCGAGCTCGCCGACACCCCCACCGAGGTGTTGTCGGACTACCTGGACGCCAAGCTGCTCGGCTTTCACCGTGTCGCCTCGGCGGCGCTGCCGTTGTTGAGCGACTCCGGCTCGGGCCGCATCGTCAATGTCGCGGGCGCCACGGCGTTGACGCTGGTGCCCAACGCAGGCGTCACCGGGATCACCAACGCCGCCGTGCTGGCGTTCACCAATTACCTGGCAAGCGAGGCCGCGAAGAGGAACGTCCTCGTCAACGCGGTGTCGCCGGGGATGACCCTCACCGAAGGCTGGACCACCAAACACGAGGCGATGGCCACAGCGCAGGGCAAGACCGCCGAGGAGGTGCGGGCCGGCATGACCGCGGCGAGCGGCATCCGCATCGGCCGCTGGGCCGACGTGGCCGAGATCGCCAACGCCGTGGTGTTCCTCGCGTCGGACCTGGCTTCCTACATGACCGGTTCGGTGCTCGAGGTCGACGGCGGAATCAGCAAGGCGGTGCTCTGAGCATCCCGCCGCCCGGCACAGCCGCACACCATGACAACGCCGTCTGAACAGGAAGGACCACGATGTCGACCGAGGCATTGACCGGGCTGAGTCTGCAACGGGCACTGGAGCAGGCAGGCAACCCGGCGCGGATGCTGCGCAGCCTGCCCGCCGCGCACTACACGATGCCGTTCCAACCCGAGTACACCACCTGGCGCGACGAGCAGCGCGCGTGGAAACACACCACCGTGCTCTACGACCAGTCCCACCACATGACCGACCTGTACGTCAAAGGCCCTGACGTCAAACGGTTGTTCGCCGATCTCGGGGTCAACACCTTCACCACGTTCGGCAAGGACAAGGCCAAGCAGTTCGTCGCGTGCAATCACGACGGGTACGTCATCTCCGACGCCATCCTGTTCGGCTTCGAGGACGACGAATACGTTCTGGTCGGAACGCCGGCGGCGCCCAACTGGGTCCAGTTCCACGCCGAGACGGGCAGCTATGACGTCAGCATCGTGCGCGACGAACGCTCCGAGGCGAATCCCCATGGGCGATTGACGTTCCGCTACCAGCTCAACGGTCCGCTGGCGCAGCGGATCCTGGAGAAGGCCCGCGGCGGCCCGTTGGAGCGCATCCGGTTCTTCAACATGGGCCGCTTCGAGCTCGCCGGTGTGCCGGTTCGCGCGCTCAACCACACCATGGCCGGCGTCCCCGGCGAAGAGCTGACCGGGCTGGAGATCGTCGGTCCGGCCGACGGTGGCCCTGACGTGCTGGCGGCGCTGCTGGAGGCCGGTACGGAATTCGAACTGCGCCAGGGCGGCTCGATCTCGTATGTCAGCACCGTCTTCGAGTCCGGCTGGATCCCGTCGCCCATCCCCGCGGTGTACACCGACGACCGGCTGGGCGAGTACCGCAGCTGGCTGCCGGCGCTCGGGCTGGAGGGGTTCGCCGGCATCGGCGGCAGCTTCGCCTCCGATGACATCGAAGACTACTACGCCACGCCGTGGGACCTCGGCTACGGTCGCACCGTCAAGTTCGACCATGACTTCATCGGCCGGGAGGCCCTGGAGCGGCGTGCCTCCGGACCGCATCGCCGCAAGGTGTGGTTGCGCTGGGATCAGGCCGACACCGCTCGGGTGTTCGCCGAGAGCCTCTACGGTGAACCGGGGCAAAGACCCATCGGCGTCGATCTGCCCATCACCTCGTTCACCCACTTTCAGTTCGACCGAGTACATTCCGGCGACCGTCTGGTGGGTCTGGCGACGTTCAGCGGTTACACGGTGAACAACGGTTGCGTGTGCTCGCTGGCGATGATCGACGAGGCCGCGGCGGTGGACGGCGCCGAGGTCACCGTGCTGTGGGGGCAGGACCCCGGCTCACCCAAGCCGAACCTCGAACCCCATGTGCAGACCGAGATCCGCGCCACCGTCAGCACCCGCCCGCTGTCCTGACGGGTGCGGGCGAGCTCTTCGTCTGGCATCGCGGAACTCGCCGCACCCGTGCTGGTGTCCATCACCCGCGACCTCCTGCGCCTGTCCACCCCCTTGTGAACGAGATCCCCGTGTGAAGGAGTCGCCGTGCCCGCCGCGGAATTGAACGGCGCCATGGTCGCCGCCCAGCTGCTCACCGACACCGCGCGCCGGGTGGAACTGCTCACCGCCGCCTCCGGCCGAGCACCCTGCCTGGCAACGGTGCTCGTCGGGGACGACCCGGCGTCCCACACCTATGTGCGGATGAAGGCGAACCGGTGTGCCGACGTCGGGATCCGGTCGCTGCGGATCGAACTCGACGCTGCGACGACCACCGAGGAGCTGGTGTCGCGACTGCGCGACCTCTCCGATGACGACGCGGTCGACGGGATCCTGCTGCAGCACCCGGTGCCCCACCACATCGACGAGCGAGCCGCGTTCGAGGCCATCGCCCCGCACAAGGACGTCGACGGCGTCACGGCCGCGTCCTTCGCGGCCGGCGCCCTGGGCTTCCCCGGATACGAATCGTGCACCCCGTCAGGGATCCTGCGGCTGCTCGACGCCTACGGCATCGCGTTGGAGGGCAAGCACGCGGTCGTGGTGGGCCGCAGCCCGATCCTGGGCCTGCCGGTCGGCATGCTGCTGTTGCGCCGCAATGCCACGGTGACGTACTGCCATTCGCGCACGGCGGAGCTGCCCCTGGAGGTGGCCCGCGCCGACATCGTGGTGGCCGCGGTCGGACAACCCGAACTGATCCGGGGCAGCTGGATCAAACGGGGTGCGGTCGTCGTCGACGCCGGATACAACCCCGGCAACGTCGGTGACGTCGAGTACGCCACCGCCGCCGCCCGCGCCGGCTGGATCACCCCGGTTCCCGGTGGCGTCGGACCGATGACCATCGCGGTGCTGTTGGCCCAGACCGCCGACGCGGCGGGTGCACCTGCCGGCCAGCCGATTCGGCTCGCCGCCGGTCAGTGACCGGCAGGCCGGGCCACGTTCGGCCGCCAGTGCTCGGCCACCCGAACCGCGGCGATCGTGGCGGCCACGTCGTGCACCCGCACGCACGCCGCTCCCGCGTTGGCCGCCAGCGCGGAAACGGCCGCGGTCGCGGTGTCAAGTGCAGCCGCACCAGCGGCCCTGCGCAGGAACCGTTTACGCGACGCGCCGACGAGGATCGGCCGGCCCAGGCCCGCGGACAGCTCGGGCAAGCGGGCCAGCAGCGTCCAGTTGTGGGTCGCGTCCTTGGCAAACCCGATGCCGGGATCGATCACGATCCGGTCGAAGTCGACCCCCGCGGCCACCAGCTCGTCGACGCGCCGGTCCAGCTCGGCCCGGACCACCGCGACGACGTCGCCGTCATAGTGGGTGTGCTGCTCCATGACCGCGCTGGGCGCCCGCCAGTGCATGGCCACGTAGGGCACCCGCAACTCGGCGACGCAACGCGCCATCGCCGGGTCGGCCAACCCGCCGCTGACGTCGTTGACCACCTGGGCGCCGGCGGCCACAGCCGCTTCGGCCGTGGGTGCGCGCATCGTGTCGATGCTGACGGGCAGCCCGGCCGCCGCGAGTTCGCGCACCACCGGGATCACCCGACGCAGCTCCTCCGCATCGGAGATCCGGTGTGCGCCTGGGCGGGTGGACTCTCCTCCGATATCGATGATGTCGGCGCCGGCGGCGATCATGGCGGCGCCGTGCGCCACGGCGACCTCCGGGTCGGCGTACTGACCTCCGTCGGAGAACGAGTCGGGCGTGACGTTGAGGATCCCCATCACCAGGCATCGGCCCGGCGGCCGTGTCGACCAGTCCGCCGTCATCGCCGCGAAGGGGTTCGAGGGCGTCAGCGTGGCGATGACACCCGACAGGTCGGTCATCGGAGCGCGCCCGCTCGTCGCCGTGCCGACAGCGCCGCGTGGGCAGGCGCCACGAGGTGGAAGGACCCCGCCACGACGACGAGATCCTCTGGCGCGGCGGAATCGACGACGGCCCCGACGGCGCTCTCCGCGTCAGCGGCGACGGTCACACCGATCCCCAACCGGTGCGCCGACGCCGCGACGACGTCGGCGGAAACGGCATCGGGGGCACCGCATTCGGTAGCCACGACGAGATCGAAGTCCGCCGCCCCGATCCCGGTGAGCAAATCCGCGGGATCGCGGCTGCCCGACATGCCGCACACCAGCACGCGCCGCCGCGCGGTCGGGAAGTGCTCGTCCACCGTGGCGCGCAGGGCCGCCGCGGCGGCGCCGTTGTGCGCGCCGTCGACGAGCACCGTCGGCTCGGACCCGATCACCTCGGCCCGGCCGGCCAGCCGGACCCCGGCCAGCGCCCGGCGAATCACGGCGGCATCCAAGTCCGAGTTCAGGAAACACTGGGCCGCCGCGGTGGCCAGTGCCGCGTTGTGGCACTGGTGCCTCCCGAGCAGGGCGACGGGAACCGAACGGTGCGCACCCCACGGGGTGGTGAGGTCGACCGTCGAACCCCTGTGGGTGACACGCCGCCGGGTGGCTTCGACATCCACCCCCGATCGCAGGAGCCGGCGCGGGTTCCGTGCCGCGAAGATCGACACCAGCACGGGATCGGTCTCCCCCAGCACCAGAACCGCGCCGGGATGCACGATCCCGGCCTTCTCGGTGGCGATGTGCACCCTGCTGGGCCCGGCACGGTCGGTATGGTCGAGCGCGACGTTGGTGACCACGGCCACGGTGCTGCGCACCACGTTGGTCGCATCCCACCGGCCGAGCATTCCGACCTCCACGACCGCGACGTCGACCTCGGCGTCGGCGAACACCACGAACGCGGCGGCCGTCACCGCCTCGAACCAGGTCGGGGTGACACCCACGCGTCGCGCCATCCACGCCACCCGACCCAGCGCGTCCGCGAAATGCGCTACCGAGACCGGTTCTTCGTTCACCGCGATGCGCTCGGTGACGCTGCGCACGTGCGGGCTGGTGTAGGTACCCACGCGCAGCCCCCGACCGCGGAACAACCGGGTGGTCATCGCCGACGTCGAGCCCTTGCCGTTGGTACCGGTGATGTGCACCGCCGGGTAGCGGCGGTTCGGGCAGCCCAGTCCGGCGGTGATGGCCTCGACCCTGCGGGTGCTGGGATCGCCGGCGGCTCTCGACCTCGGGTGCCCACCGAGCCCGGCGAGGTAGGCCTGGGCACTGGCCGCATCCGTCCAGGGCAGGCTGGTGTGCACCTTTCGGGTGATCATGGCGCGGCCCTGGCACTCACCGGAAGATCACGGTCCGCTCGCCGTCGAGCAGGATCCGGTTCTCGGTGTGCCAGCGCACCGCCCGCGCCAGCGCCAGACACTCGTTGTCGCGCCCCAGCATCGTCACGTCGGCGGCGCTCATGGAGTGGTCGACGCGGGCCACCTCCTGCTCGATGATCGGTCCCTCGTCGAGGTCCTGGGTCACGTAATGCGCGGTGGCGCCGATCAGTTTGACACCCCTGGCGTGCGCTTGGTGGTAGGGCCGGGCACCCTTGAAGCTGGGCAGCATCGAGTGGTGGATGTTGATCGCCCGGCCTTCCAGTTGTTTGCACAGATCCGTCGAGAGGATCTGCATGTAGCGCGCCAGCACCACCAGGTCGACGGCGAGCTCGTCGACGAGTTCGAGGAGCCGCCCCTCGGCCTCCTCACGGGTGGCTGCCGACACCGGGACGTGGTGGAACGGGATGCCGTAATTGTCGGCCATCCACTCCAGGTCGGGATGGTTGGACACCACGGCGACGACGTCGATGTCGAGGCCGCCGTTCTCGGCGCGGTACAGCAGATCGTTGAGGCAGTGCCCGTACTTGCTGGCCATGATCAGCACGCGCTGCTTGTCGGAGGTGTACAGCATCCGCCACTGCATGGCGAATCGCTGTGCCACGTCACCGAAGTCGCCACGGAGCTGGTCGATGTCGACCGGGTCGTCGTGTGCGGCCTCGAACTGGATGCGGATGAAGAACTTTTCGGCCTCCCGGTCGACGAACTGGTCGCACTCGACGATCGTGCAGTCATGTTGCAGCAGGAACTGGGTCAGGGCGAACACGATCCCGGGCCGGTCGGGACACGACACGGTGAGCACGTAGCCGGTCGGCTTGGGCCCGGGGAGCAGCGTGGAATCGGTCGCGGTCATGGGGCGCAGTCCTTCACACGATCTGGCTGGTGTGCAGCACCGCGCGGATCGTCGCCTGCACGTGCCGTTCGACCGTCGGCTTCGACGTACCGCCGTTGGGTTCGCCGATGACGATCTTCACCTCGGCCCCGTCGACCGCGTATTTGTCGTCGACCATGGCCAGTGACGACCAGCCGCCGACGTTGACCGTGTAGCCGGCGTTGGCGGACAGGCCGACGAGTTGATCGTCGATGAGGACCTGATCGTGCGGGCCGGTGGTGTAGTTCGAGACCGGGATGTCGAGGTACTTGGTGTGGTCCCCGCTGCCGAACAGGCTGCCGGTGATGACGGCGGCGGTGTCCTCGTCGTTCCAGCGCAACCAGACCTTGCGGCGGTGCGGCTGGTCGGCCATCCGCTCCAGCGCGGCCCGACCGATGAAGTCATGGTCGAACTTGACCATGTGTCCGTAGCCCAGATCCCACGGCGTAGTGTAGTAGTCCTCGATGTCGTCGGAGACGAAGCTGCCCCCGATGGAGGCGTTCGCTTCGAAGCTGTTGGCGCTCAGCCATTCCCGGAACGGCCGCATGGCATCGCCGGTGTAGATCGCCGGCACCGGCGACGGGATCCAGCCCGACTCGATCGCCGTGGACGGGTAGGCACGCCCGCCGCCCTCGCGAAGACCGAACTGCTTGCCCGCCGCCACCAGTGCGGCGCGGACCTCGGCCGCGTGCGCGGAGGGGCCCATGATCTCGAGCCCGGTGAATTCCAGGCCCGGGGCACCGGCCATGGTGTGGTTGAGGGCGCGAACCGGTACGCCGGCGATCTCGAAATCGCCGATGTTGAAGAACTTGATGCGGGGCAACGGGCCACCGGCGGCCGCTTCCACGATCTTCTGGGTGGCCGGCCCGTTGAGCTGGTACCGGAAGGTCAGCCGCTGGCCGTTGTTGGCCACTGTGCGCTCGTCGCGGGTGACGGTGACGTCGTAGTCGCCGGTCTCGGCGTGGAACGCCACCCAGTTGGGCGCGACGGGCCGGCCCACCAGGCTGTACTCGTCGTCCTCCAGGCCGAACAGGATCGCGTCGCCGATCACGTAGCCGTCGTAGTTGCACGCCACGAACTGTTTGGCCTTGTTGCGCCCAAAGTTGGCGAAGCTGTTGATGCCCAGATCGGAGAACAACCGCTTGACGTCGGAGCCCTGGAAGTAGATGTCGGTCATATGGTGCGACTGGTCGAACAGGACCGCGGTCTCCTTCCAGGCCCGCTGCTCGTCGCGCCAGTTGCTGTACTCGCTGCGCATCGGATAGTCGTAGGCGCCCTGGGGGGCGTTGCGCAGCATGTCAGCCACGTTGCCGTGCCTGCGGATCTTGTCTTCCAGACTTTCGGTGGCCATCGGACGTCCCTTTCTTACTGGTCTTTCCGGCCCGCGGGGCGGACCCGAAGTGGTTGCGGGGTGGTGAGGTGGTTCAGGCGGGTGAGGCGGCGTTGCGGCGTTGCCAGTCGACCGTGGCGTCCACTTGGTTGAACGAGAACATGTGCAGCCCTTCGATACCGAGCTCGGCGAAGTCGGGTTGGGCGGCGATCTCGGCGATCAACGACTCCGGCGCATAGGAGCGACCGAGGAGGAGGTTGCCGACGAACCCGTGTTGTTTGGTCAGGAACTTGACCGAGGATCCGACACCGATCTTCAACGACAACTCCACCAGCTTTCGGGTCTGCAGCGGAGCGGCGACACCGATGCGCACCGGGAGCAGGATGCCCGCGCCCCGGGTGGCGCGCAGCCACCGGGTGAAAGCGGCGGCGTCGAAGCAGAGTTGGCTCACCATGTAGTCGGCGTAGCGCTGTTTGCGCAACAGCGCGTCTGCCAGCGCGGCGTCGGAGATGTGGGGGTGGCCCTCGGGATAGCACCCGACGCCGATGCGGGTGATGCTGTGATCGAGGCTCTGCATGGCTTCCAGCACGTCGAAGGCCTCGCTGTACTTGCCGACGGGTTCCTCGCCGTCACCGCCGACGACGTACAGGTCGTCGACGCCCACCGCGCTCAGAGCCGTCAGGAAACGCTGCAGGTCGGTCTCGTCGGCGACCATCCGGGCGGCCAGGTGCGGCACCACCCGGTGACCGGATTCGCGCGCCTTGATCACGTGGTCGAGGGTGCGATCGAGGCCGAACTTGGGCGAACAGGTGATCGTCACCGTTGTCGAGCCAGGTACCTCGGCGGTCTTCTCGTCGGCACCGCGCAGCGGGATCACCTCGATGTTGGCCGCCGCGATCAGCTGCTCGACGGCGGTGAGTTCGTCTTGAAATGGCATTGGCGCCTTCCTTTGTCTGTACGCGCGGATCTGCTCACCGCGTGCGCCGACCGGTATGCACACGGCATGGCTTCGAGTTGTCGGTTCGTCGACCCCGGGTTACGGCCGGGGTATCAGTGCGCCTTCAGGCGACGCTCACTGACGCTGGCGGAGTGATCGACTCCTTTTTGTACTGCAACTGCGTTGTGACTAACTCTGGTTCAACGCCATGGGGTTGTCCAATACCGGATTCGACGGCGGGCAATACCCTTTCGGCGACCGCCCGACCGTCCGAAAGCCACCGGTCACGGGCGCGCGGGGGCCGGCTCGCTCAGCCCTGGCGTGCGCTTGTCGAGGAAATCGATGAACAGCCGCAGCGTCGGAGCGGTGTTCGAGCACAGGTACGCGCAGTACAGGGCGGCGGGTGGGGCGTCGCGCAGCGGGATGAACACCACGCCGTCGGGCCGCGTCCGGGTCGCCGATTCGGGTACCACCGCCACCGCGGTGCCCAGGGCGACGTAGGCCAGACAGGAGATCACGTCCTCGGCCTCGATCGCCACCCGAGGACTGAACCCGGCCCGCAGACACATGTCGATGACTTCGTCCGCGAACTCGGGCCGGGCTGCGGGATAAAGGATCTGGGGTTGGTCCCGCAGGTCGGCCAGCGTGGCCGGGCTGTTCCAGTCCAGCGAACGCGACCGGTGCATCGCGACATAGAGCGGCTCGAACCACACCGGCCGGCAATGGATCCCCGGTTCGTCGGGATAGTGTCGCCCGAACCCGAGGTGCAGCACCTTGTCCCGGATGTAGTCGATCTGGTTGTGTTTGGCGATCAGCTCGAAGCTGACGGTCACCGCCTTGTGCGCGTCGAGGAACTCGCGGATCAGCGCCGGGATCCCGTCGATGATCGCCGAGTCGTAGTACCCGATCGACAGGTGCCCGATCTCGCCGTCACCGGCCAGCCGGGTGCGTTCCACCGCCCTCGTCGACAACGCGACGATGCGGTACGCGCGTTCGAGGAACACCGCCCCTGCTTCGGTGAGCTCCATGCCGCCCGCGGTGCGCCGGAACAGCTCGACCCCGACCTCGCGTTCGAGCCGTTGGATCCGCCGCGTCAGCGGCGGCTGCGACATGTGCAGCCGGGCGGCGGCGCGGTTGATGTTGAGTTCTTCGGCCACCGCGATGAAGCACTCGAGCTGACGGGGATCAAGCACTACCGTTCCGTTCCGTGCGCCACCGGGGTGGTGTGGTCGTTGCGATTGTAGGAACAGCCGGGCCGCCGCGGGCGAAAACGCTCGGTCCGGACCCGGCTCCGCCGCGAACCGTGTGCGACCCCCGCACTCGATCTATCACTTGCTTGCGCGCGCATGTTAATGTGGAGGCGACAACCCTCGATGCGCCATGCGCCGGGCACCTGATTTACTCCCACATGGAGGTGGGCCTGTGACGAGGAGTGTCGTCGTGGTGGGCGCGGGCATTGTCGGACTGGCGGTCGCGCGCGAACTGCAGAACCGGGGTTTGCGGGTGTGCGTGCTCGACAAGGAGCAGCGCATCGCCCAACACCAGACGGGACGCAATTCCGGGGTCATCCACTCGGGCCTTTACTATGCGCCGGGCAGCCGCAAGGCCGCGATGGGTACGGCGGGGGCGCAATCGATGCGCGACTTCGCCCGTGCGCACGGGGTCGCGATGGAGATCTGCGGCAAGCTGGTGGTCGCCACCGACGCCGCGCAGGTCCCGGCGCTGATGCGGCTGCTCGAGCGTGGGCTGGCCAATGGTGTGCCGGTCCGCGCGGTCGATGCCGCCGAGGCCCGAGAGTTCGAGCCGCACGTGTCGTGCGTCGCCGCGCTGCGGGTAGAGAGCACCGGCATAGTCGACTTCCCGGGTGTCTGCGCCGTGCTCGCCGACCTGATCGAGACCGACGGCGGCGAGATCCGGCTCGGCGCCGCGGTGTCGGAGATCCGGTCCGATGGCCGCGGGGCGACGGTGGTCACCGCGGGCGGGGACATCCGCGCCGACTACGCCGTGAACTGCGCAGGCCTGCACGCCGACTCGCTGGCACGGCGGTCGGGCCTGCGGCCGTCCGTGCGGATCGTGCCGTTCCGCGGCGAGTACTTCGAGCTCGCCGAGCATCAGCGTCATCTGGTCCGCGGCCTGATCTACCCGGTGCCCGACCCGCGGTTCCCGTTCCTGGGCGTGCACCTGACCAAGATGATCGGCGGCGGCGTCCATGCCGGCCCCAATGCCGTTCTCGCGCTGGCCCGTGAGGGCTACACCTGGGGCGACGTCCGGCCCGGGGACGTCCTGGACTATGCCCGCTGGCCGGGGTCGTGGCGGCTGTTCCGGAAGTACTGGCGCACCGGCGCCGACGAGGTCGCCCGGTCATTGTCCCGGCGCCGCTTCGGCGACAGTTTGCGCCAGTTGGTGCCCGACGTCGACCCGGCCACGCTGGTGCCTGCCCGCTCCGGGGTACGGGCACAGGCGTTGCAGCGCAACGGCCAGCTGGTCGACGACTTCCATTTCGAACACGGTCCCCGTCAGACCCACATCCTCAACGCGCCGTCGCCCGCGGCCACCGCCTCGCTGGAGATCGCCAGTGCAGTCGCCGATCGGGTCTGCGAACACTGTTAGGCCGGAGGCGCTGGTTCGCGCTGGACTCCAGTCGCCGGGGTGTGCAGGAAAGCGTGCAGAATTCGATGGCCCGCCGGGGTCAACAGCGACTCGGGATGCACCTGGATTCCCTCGATGGCGAGCGTGTCATGGCGTACCCCCATCAGCAATCCTGATGGCGTTCTCGCGGTCACTTTCAGGCACGACGGCAAGCTGGCCTCGTCGACGAGCAGCGAGTGATACCGCGCCGCGGTGAACGGACCTGGCAGCCCTGCGTAGATACCCGACGAGTCGTGGAGGACGACGGTGGCCTGTCCGTGTACGGGCCGCGGTGCGCGGATCGTCCGCGCACCGAAAGCCGCGCCGATCGCTTGGTGGCCGAGGCAGACGCCCAGGATCGGAACCACGCCGGCGAGAGCCCGGATCAGCGGCACACTGATCCCCGCTTCGTCTGGCCGCCCCGGCCCCGGGGAGATGATGACGCGCTGGAACTGACCGTCGGCGACCGCGGCGAGGATATCGGCAAGATGCTCCGGGTCGCTGCGGACGACCACGGTGCGGGCGCCGAGTTCCGCACAGAACTGCCCCAGGTTGAAGACGAACGAGTCGTAGTTGTCGACGAGGAGCACCCGCTGGTGCTGGGCGGGAGCGGGCACTCGCGGATGGCGAAGAGACGCATGGTGCAGGTGTTCCTGCTTCCTCACGGGGCTGTGACACCACACCCGGGCCGCCAGCCACCGGGTGAGAGGACCAGGATCGTCGACGGGACGACCACTGGAGACGTCGACGGCGACGAGTGTGCCGTCGGGCCCTACCACGAATGCTTCGTTCCCACTCTGGAGATCGTCGGCACTCAATGCGGTCTCGTCGACCCGCAGGTGACACCGGCGCAGTGCCGCGACGACCGAGGACAACGCCGGCCACGAAGCCGCGCGCGCATCGAGCCGGATCCCGCTGTCGTCCACCACGAACAACGGCAGCCGGCCGGCCAACTCTGGAGGCGTCGAGCAGGACTCCCCCCCGCCGGCGCCGCGGCGCGGCGGCAGCCCGCGAGCCGGTTGACGGCCGAGCGTGGCGATCGGGCCACCGAGCTCGGCGCCGACAGCGGACAGCACCGGTTGCGCCTTGGTGAGCAGTTCGCTCAACTCACCGTCGGGGGTGGAGTCCGCCACGATCCCGCCACCGACCCCGAACCACACCGCACCGCCGGCGAACTCGAAGGTACGGATGGCAACGTTGACTTCCAACAATGACGTGGACACCACCCCGATGGCACCGGTATAGGCCTCGCGAGCGGTCGCTTCGAGCTCGTTGATCAGTTCCATTGCGCGCACCTTCGGCGCACCGGTGACCGAGCCCGGCGGGAACGTCGCCCGCAGAAGGTCGATGTCGCTCACGTCATCACGCAGCGTTGACGCGACGTCGGTGACCAGATGCCACACACCGGTGTGTGCCTCCACCCGGATCGGGTGCGGTACGGTCACCGTCCCCGGAACACTGACTCTACCAAGGTCATTGCGCATCAGATCGACGATCATCGTGTTCTCGGCGTTGTCCTTGATCGACCCCAGCAGGACCTCGCGAGAGGTGTGCAGCGGCGCCGTCCCCTTGATCGGTGAGGTCCGCACGTTCCTGCCCTCACGGCGCAGGAACAGCTCGGGTGAGAAGCTGGCCACCGCGCCGGTACGAGAACTCAGGTAGGCCGCGTAGGCCGGTTCGAGTTGTTCGACACCACAAAGAAAGAGATCGAGCGGGTCGCCGCGGAACTCGGCCTGCAAGCGGGCGGTCAGGTTGGTCTGGAAGATCTCGCCGGCATGTATCGCCGCGAGTGCCTCGCCGACCGCGCGGCGATGGGCGTCGGGCCCCGGCCGCATCGTGAATGCGGAACATTCGTAGGGTCTCGCTCCAGCCCCCTCGGAGACACCCAGGATCCGGGCGAATCGCTGGTATGCGCGGTCCACCTGGCCGCGTCGGTTCTCTGCTGCCGCTGACTCGAACCACCATGTCTGTGCAGCTGCGTCATAGCGGAGCAGATGGTCGTAGTAGGCGAAGTCGCAGCCCGGCTTGGCGACCGGCCGCTCGGGAGCCGGCGGCAGGTTCTCCAGGAGAGCACCGTACTGGTAGCCGAGCACTCCGATCCAGCCGGCACCGATCACACCGGCCGGCCCGGTGACGACGGGTGTGGTCAGATCGCTGAGCCGCGACGCATACCTCACCGGATCGCATGCGATGACGGCGCCGCCGCCGGCCCAGTCGCCGATCAGGCCGACCAAGCGCCTGCGCCCCCGCAGCCGTGCCAGGACATCGATCGGAGAAATGGTTCCGGGCAACATCTTCCGCACTGCCCGCACCGCCACTGCGGTGTTGTCCCCCGGTGCCGGTCCGGACATCATGCCCACTGCCGCTCGCCGACGTCCCCGACGCCAGCGCATTGGGCGGACATCTGCCCCGGCCGAGGCGGAGGCAGTGAGGCGGCCGCCTCGACAATCCGCAAGGCAGCGATCGTGGTACGGACGTCATGGACCCGGACCCACGCCGCTCCCCTGGTGGCGGACAGCGCGCTGACCACGGCGGTGGCTCGGTCCCGGTCGGCGATGCTGCGCCTGGAAGCCGGCAGCCGTTCGGTCAGGAAGCGCTTCCGCGACGCCCCCACCATGAGCGGTCCGAGTCCGGTCAACTCGTCGAGGCGACTCAGCAGGGCCCAGTTGTGCTGGCTGGTCTTGGCGAACCCCAGACCCGGGTCGACGATGACGCGCTCGGAGGCGATGCCGGCGGCCTGCAGGGCCTGCAGCCGGTCACCCAGTTCCGCTTCGACCTCAGCGACGACATCGAGGTAGACGGCCCGCGCATGCATCGTGGCGCTGGGGCCGCGCCAGTGCGTCACGACATACGGCACCCCCAGCTCAGCCACGCACCGCGCCATTGCGGGATCGGCTAGACCACCGCTGACATCGTTGACCATCGACGCGCCCGCGTTCACGGCTGCGTGCGCCACGCGAGCCCGCATGGTGTCGATGCTGACCCGCACGCCCCGCTGGGCGAGTTCGCGCACCACGGGCAGTACCCGGCGCATCTCGTCGCGCTCGGCGGTGCGGACGGCCCCCGGGCGGGTGGATTCACCACCGACATCGACGATGTCGGCGCCGTGCGCCGCCAGACTCGCACCATGGGTGACTGCATTCTCGGTGGCGAGGTACGCACCGCCATCGGAGAAGGAATCCGGGGTCACGTTGAGCACGCCCATAACCCGGCAACGCCGAAGCGGAGACGCGAGATCGGCTCTGAAGCCGGGACTTTCCGCTAGTCGTGGCATGCGCGTACCGTCCGGGCCGAGCACATCAGGAGAACACGACGGTGCGCCCACCGTCGAGCAGGATGCGATTCTGAGTGTGCCAGGCGACTGCCCGGGACAGGGCCCGGCATTCGTTGTCCCGCCCCAGGGCGGTGACGTCCTCCGCCGACAGTGTGTGGTCGACCCGGGTCACCTCCTGCTCGATGATAGGTCCCTCGTCGAGGTCGGAGGTGACGTAGTGGGCGGTGGCACCGACGAGTTTGACGCCGCGTTGGTACGCCTGATGGTAGGGACGGGCCCCCTTGAAGCTGGGCAGCATGGAATGGTGGATGTTGATGGCCCGGCCTTCGAGCTTCGCGCACAGGTCGGTGGACAGGATCTGCATGTACCGCGCGAGCACGACCAGGTCCACGTCCAGGCTGTCGACGAGGTCGAGCAACTGCGCCTCGGCGTCCGGCTTTGTCCGCTCGGTGACCGGAATATGGTGGTAGGCAATACCGTAGCGCTGTGCGATCACCTCGAGGTCGGGGTGGTTGGAGACCACGGCCGGCACCACGATGTCCAGGTCGCCCGTGCTCGTGCGGTACAGCAGATCGTTGAGGCAGTGGCCGTACTTGCTGACCAGGATCAGTACCCGTTGTTTGTCGGCCGTGCTCGTCAGCCGCCAGTGCATCATCGCCGAGTCGGCTACCGCGGTGAAGTCGTGGCGCAGGTCGGCCGCATCGATCGGTCGCGATCCGTCCTGCTGGAACTGCAGCCGCATGAAGAAACGACGTGCCGCGGTGTCGAGGAACTGTTGGCTCTGCACGACGTTGCATCCGCGGTCCAGCAGGAAACGGGAGACCTCGAAAACGATGCCGGGCCGGTCGGGGCATGACAGGGTGAGGATCCATTCGGCGGGCGCGTCGGCGCCCGACGTCGGTGACAGGCGGTTCATCGGTCAGCTCAGCGCGGTGGTGCTCACGGTGGCGCGGATTGTGGTCTCTCGGTGCGCCTCCACGCGTGGCTTGTACGGGATGGACGCCTCGTCGCCCCAGACGATCGTGACCTCGGCGCCGTCGGTCGCCTCGGTCTCGTCAATGGATGCTGTTGATACCCAGGCAGAATGGTTTGCCAGATAGGAGCTCCAGGCCGAGAAACCGATGGTGCGATCGCCCGCGAGGACCCTGTCGTAGGTGGCGATCGAATAGACAGCCGAAGGCATGTCGATGAACTTGGCTCGGTTCGGCCCGTCGAACAGGCTGCTCTTCACCACCCGTGCCACATCGTCGGGATTCCAGGTCAGCCAAACCTTCCTCTTGTGCGGTCCGTCCGACAGCTTCTTCAACGCATCCCGGCCGTGGAAGTCGTGGTCGAAATTCACGACGCGTCCGTAGCCCAGATCGTAAGGGGTGACGTAGTAGTCCTCGATGTTCTCCGAGTAGAGGCTGCCTCCGAGCGAGTAGTGCGCTTCGAAGCCGGCGGCCGGCAGCCATTGCCGGTAACCCAACATGTCGTCCCCGGTATAGATTGCCGGGACCGGTAGCGCGATCCAGCCCGACTCGACCTGGGTGGTCAGGTATGAGCGTGCTCCTCCCATCTGCAGTCCGAATTCTTCGCCGGCAGCCTGCAGTGCTTCCAATACCTTCGGCCCGTCCTCGATTGGCCCGGTCATCTCCAAACCTGTCTTCTCCACGCCGGGCACTCCGATCATGGTGTGGTTCAGCGCCCTTATCTTGGTGCCGGCGATGACGAACTCACCGATGTTGAAGAACTTGATCCGGTCGATGGGACCCCCGACGGCCCTCTCGACGATCGCGAGTGCGTTGGGCCCCTGCAGCTGATAGCGGAACAGCAGACGTGGGTTCGGGTTGAACGGCGTTGCGTCGTCGCGTACCACCGTGACGTCGTAATCGCCGGTCTCGGCCCGGTACTGCATGTAGTTGCCGGCCCCTGGTACGCCGACAAGGCTGTACTCGTCGTCGCTGAGGCCGAACAGGATCGCATCGGCGATGTACTTGCCGTCACTGTTAACCGCGACGAACTGCTTGGCCTTGTTGCGTCCGAACTTCGTGAAATCATTCACGGCGTAGTCGGAGAAGAGCTTCTTGACGTCGGGGCCTTTGAAATAGGTGTCGAACATGTGGAACGACTGGTCGTAGAGGATCGCGGTGTTCCATGCCCGCTGTTCGTCACGCCAGTTGCTGATCTCTTCGGGGAGCGGGATGAGATACGGCGGGGTGGTTTCCCTTCGTAACATCAGGGCCGGGTTTCCTCCGGAAGCCTGGATCTTGGCTTCCAGGGTCTCGGGAATGGTCATGTCGTGTTCCTTTCTTCCTGTTCCTTCGTCGGAGAGCAGGCGGTCCAGCAGTGGCGCCTCGGGGAACGAGGTCTCAGGTGGTCGAAATGTGGTTCTGCCAGTTGACGGTCGCCTCGAGCTGGTTGAACGAGAACAGGTGGATTCCTTCGATGTTGAGCGATGCGGACATCAGCTCGGGCCCGATGTCGGTGAGCAGCTTTTCGGGGGCGTAGTGGCGGCCCAGTACCAGGTTTCCGACGATGCCGTGTTGTTTGGTCAAAAAGCGCAGCGATTGACCGACCCCGATCCTCATGGACAGTTCGGCGAGTTTGGCGACCTTCAGGGGTGCCGCGACTCCTATCCGCAGCGGCAATGTCACGCCTGCAGCGCGGGTGTCGCGTAACCATCCCACCAGCGCGTCCGGGTCGAAGCACAGTTGGCTCACCATGTAATCGGCGTATTCCTGCTTGCGGTGCAGCGCCTCGGCGAGGGTGTGCGCGCTGATCTTCGGATGTCCCTCTGGGTAGCAGCCGACGCCGAGGCGGGTCAGGCCGTGATCGAACTCGCTGAGCGCCCAGAGGATGGACTCCGCGTCGAAGAACTTGCCCAGTGGTTCATCGGCGTCACCACCGATGACGTACAGATCTGTTACCCCCAGGTCGACGATCTGCCGGACGAAATCTCGCAGCGCCCTGTCCGATTCGACCATGCGGGCAGCCAAATGGGGCACCACTCGGTATCCTTTGCTCCTCACGGAGGTGACGTGCTCGATCGTCCGCTGCAGACCGAACTTCGGAGAGCACGTGATCGTGACGGTCGCACCGGTGGGGATGACTGGGACCTTTTCTTCGGCCCCTTTGACAGGGATCACCTCGATATTGGCGTGGGAGAACGACTTTCGTACCCACTCGTCGAACTCGGTGAGTCGGGTCGACACGTTGTAGACGCTCATTGATCTCCGTTTCCGGTTGAAGGTGTTGGGCTGCCACTCACCGACGTGGCCTCGGCGAGCGGGGCTCGTCGATCGCGTCGTCGATGCGATGTCCGAAGAGTCCGCTGTTTGCCGAGATGTCACGTTCCCAGCCGCTTCGCATGGACTATTGGGACCGTATTGCCGGTCACACCAGCCCGAAAGTCGCCTGTCGAAGTCGGACGAGTCGATTTCCGAAGTGCAGCCGTCCGCGACCGGAACCGCCGTATGGATCGAGGGAAGAGCGATTCACCGATGAGGTGTACGCAGCTGCTCCGATGGGGCCACCCCGAAGACCTGGCGGTACCGCTTGGCGAACCTGCCGGCGTTGGCGAAACCCCATTTGACGGCTACAGCGGTGACCGTCGTCCCGTCCCGCGCGTCGGCGCGTTGAAGCTCCTCATGGGCACGATCCAGGCGGGTCCGCAGTAGATAGGCGTTCGGCGTCGTGTTGAGTTCCCGGCGGAATGCCAGCTCGAGTGCGCGTGTGGTGATGCCCAGTGCCGCCGCGAGATCGCCGACGGTGAGCTCCGCGCGGTCCTCGCCGTGGACGAGGTCGATGACCGTGCGCAGATTGCGACTGGTCACCGGTTCGCAGGGGCTGTACACCGCCGGGGTGTGGTTGTGGCTGATGGTCAGCAGCATTGTCGAGAGGGCATGCTCGCTGAGCCGCCGGGCAAGGCGCCGCGGCAGCCCTTGATCGGGTCGGCAGGTGTCGAACGCCTGCATCAGTGTTGCGGCGGCCCCGATCAGCGCCTGCCGCTGCGCGCCGGCGAGTTTGGCCGAGTCGACCTTCAAGGCGGCGGTCTCCGCACGCGGTGACAGTCCGAGCAGCGCCGTCTGGAGCGCGGTTCGGTCGGCGCGCAACGTCAGCACGCAGCTGTCCTTGCTCCAGCGCAGATGAACCCGGTCCCCCTGCGCGACGGCGGCCAGATGGTCGCGCGGCGTCGCGACGAACTCGGTACCGTCGACCCGCACCAGGAGCTGCCCGCGCAGCGGGATCAACACGGCGACATAGGGGTCATCCTGGGCGGGGCGGTCGACGGCGACTTCCTGGCCGTAGCTCATCAGGCACAGCGATACGGGGCCCGCCTCGGCGACCCGGCCCATGGCAGCGAAGTGGCCCCCCTCGTCGTGGACCGTGAGGCGATGTGGGGACAAAAACCCCGCGATCGCCTTCTCGGCGCGGTCGGGATCGACGGTGCGGTACCGCTCATATCCGCACAGCAACCTCGCGGCGGGCTCGCCGAACAACTCCACGTGCGTCGCCGGCCGGTCGTCGACCGCCCCTGCCATCGCGGTCATCCCGCGGCGGACCGGCTGTGCGTGGGACGGATCACAAGGGCAGGCTATCCGCCCGCCGAGGGGTTGCCGACATCATTTCGCCTCGATTAACAGCACCCGGTCGATGGTTCACCGCGACGGGGTCAGGCGCGGGGAATGAGTCCGCGTTCCCGCGCGGCGTCCACGGCGCCGGCGCGGTCGTGCGCGCCCAGCTTGCGGAACAGCGAACGCACCTGGGTCTTGATCGTGTTGTGCGAGACGTGGAATTCCCGGGCGATCTCGCGCAAGGTCAGGGGCCCGCTGAGGGCCTTCAGGACCACGAGTTCCCGATTGGACAGCCGCGCCTGCTCGTCAGCGGTGGATCCGGGGCGAGCGGTGGGCTGGTCCTCCAGCAGATACCTGAGCAGTGGCCCGGCCTGCTCGACGCTCAGCAGGGAACGGCCGCGGGACTGTGCCAAGCGGTAGGTGACCCACTGGTCCTCGGTCCGGGCCGCTGCGGCGCGCAGCGTCTCGGCGAATGCCGCCGGGTGGGGGCCGCCCGCGGGCGGCGTCGGGTCGGTCGGGACCGGCGTCCGGTGGCCCAGCAGTTCGAGGTAGGTCACCGCGATGACGGGAAACGTCGCCCGCCGCGGATCCTGCAGGTAGACGGCGACGTTGCGTAGCGCGGCATCCCGCGCCGTGTCGTCGTCACCTCGCAGCGAAGCGCACGCGACGATTCCGTCCAGCGACCGGACCATTGCGTCGCGGTAATCCATGCCGGCCGCATCCGCGGCCGCACCCTCCAGCAACGCCGCCGCGGGTTCCACGCGGCCCTCCCAGAGTTCGACGAGACCGCCGACCAGCTGGGCCACCACGGCACACCAGGAGCCCGGCGGGTCGGCGGTACGGGAGGTCTCGAGGCAGACCCGGGCCTTGGTCAGTTCACCGAGCTGCAGGAACGCCAACGCCCGCACCGCATCAGCACCACATCCGGCGTCGCTCGACAGCCGCACCGCCAGGCCGGCGTCCCCGCGGGCGAGCGCGGCGGCGGCCCCCGCAGACAAGGCCGGAGTGGACAGCTTCGCGCCGAGCCGGCCGACCTGCTCCAGCAGGTCGTCGGGATGGGCGGCGGGCCAGGCGCCGGCCACCAGATCGCTTGCTTCACAGAGCTTCCCGGCCTCGAGAGCGTGTTCGGCCGCACCGAGCAGATCGCCGTCCCCGACGAACAGGTCCCGCGCTCGCTCGTGCAGCATCCGTCTCAGCTCCGGCTCGGAACGGCTGAGCTCGTCAGCGGCGGCCGCCCTCAGGGCGGCGTGGCACACCCAGCCGTCGTCGGCGGGTTGCAGGAACAGCGACGACCGGGCGAAGGACGCCAACGCGCGCGTGGCCCAGGTGCCGGTGACGGCGTTGACCCATGAGGGACGCAGTTCGCGCAGTACCGACGTCTGCACGATCGCGGCGCGTTCGCGGGGTGCGGTCCTGTCGAGCACCTCGGCTCGGACGAAGTCGAGCACTTCGCGAGGTACCGCGCCGCCGGGTCCATGCCGGAGCGCAAGGCCCGCGAGCCGCAGCCCGACGGCCCAGCCGTCGACGCCGCAGTGCACCCGCGCCGCCTCCTGCTCCGTCACGGCCCGTCGGGTCACGACGGCCAGCAGCTCGCGTGCTTCCGGGACGGTGAAGCGCAGTTCATCTGGTCCGATCTCCGCCAGCCGGCCGTCGGCCCGCAGGACCGCGATCGGCCCCCCGGCGGGCCGGTTGGTCGACAGCACGGTCTGCACGTGCGCAGGCAGTTGCAGGACGAAGTGCGTCAACGACTCCTTGGCGCGGGGGTCCACGACGGTGTCCAGACCGTCGAGGACCAAGACCACTGGGTCCGCCGCGGTCAGGTCGTTGAGCAGTTCCGGGATCACCCGATCGAACAAGGTCTGCGGGTCCGCGCAGCCGGGCAACGCACTCGGTCCGCGGGTGTCACAGAGCGGGCCGAGAGCCTGCAGGACCGCCGACCACACGTCGAAAAGTCCTGCGGTCGCTGGTCCCAGCCGCACCCAGGCGCACCGCCCGCCCAGGCTGCGCACCCACTGCGCCAACACGACCGTCTTGCCGGACCCGCGGGGCGCGGCGAGCAGGATGACCGGTTCGGTGAAAGCATCCAGGCGGGCCAGCAGGCGCGGCCGCGGCAGCTCATCGGGATGGGCGTCGGGTGGGCGCAGCCGACTGCGCACGATCACCGGCGCCCGGTCGAGCAGCGCGGTCACATCATCAGCTCGAGGTGCAGGTCATAGGCATGGCGGGCATGCGAACTCGGCCTGCACACGCTCAAGAACGACCGCGAGAAATAGACCAGCGGGTCGGCTCCGACGACGTGATCACAGGCGACGACATCGCCGACGATGATGGTGTGGTCGCCGCCGGGCAGGGCAGTTGCGACGTTGCAGACGAAGTGCGCGATGGCGTCCTCGAGCACCGGCACGTCGTAGTCGTCGCGCAGATCCACCCCGCTGAACTTGTCGGGGCGTGGAGTGGCGAAGTGGCGAGCCAGTTGCTCGTGACCGTCGCCGAGGACGTTGACCGCGAAGTGGCCGGCGTCCTCGATCGCCGCCCGCGTCGGAAGGTCGGTCCGGATGCACACCAGCAGCTGCAACGGGTCGATGGACAGCGAGGCCACCGCGCTGGCGGTCATGCCGGCGGGTCCCGAATCGGTGAGCGTGGTTATCACCGCCACACCAGTGCTGAAGTGCGAGATGGCGTTCCGGAACGCCGAGGTGAGTTCGGCTGGTTTCATCGCCGTCGTTGGCACGGCGCCCTCCTTGTGATCGGCTGCTGAATTGTGATCGGGTGCTGAATTGCCCGTATGTCGTGCACTGTGACACACCGGTCGTTAACCCAGCCGAAACTGCCGAGGGGTCAGGCGCGCATGTGGGCGACGTGGCGCTGTACGGCCACCGACGGCGGAACCCCCAGGTCGCGCATCGCCGCCAGATAGCGCTGATACGTCGCCAGGACACCGTCGTCGCTGCCACTGGCCTGCGCCAGTGACAACCGCAGCATCCACGCGTCTTCATGGAAGATCTCGTGGCGCAGCACCACATCGACCGCGGTGGAGGACTCCCAATAACGCCCCAGCCGGTATGCGGTTCGAGCCAAGTCCATGCGCGCGTGCAGCAGCCGCTCGGTGAGCTCAGCACGCCGCTCCTCGACCCAAAGGCTGTTCAGGCCAGCCAGATACAGGCCTCGATCGGAGCGAGCCAGCGCTTCGGTCAGTGTGACCAACCGGGTTTCGCCCTCTTGTCGGTCGGCCTGGTTGATCCGCGCCAGCACTTCTTCGGCGGTGCCCACCAGGATGTCGGGCCCGGGGACCGAGACCCGATCACCGTCGAGGACCGGGCTGAACTCGGCGGGCAGTATTTCGCGCAGGCGGTACAACGCCTGGCGCAGATAGCTTCGCGCCGCCGGTTGACTCCGGGACTGGAACAGCCCGTCGAGGAGGTCCTGCCGACTCACCGAGCGCTCGGGTGCGGCGATCAACCGAGCCAGCAGCTCGGTGCTCTTGCGCAGTTTCGGCGTCACCTCGACGTCGTCGAGGAGCAGCATCGGCTCGCCGAACTCCTCGAGCACGATCCGTGGATGCCGTGCGGTCACGGTCACGTCGGCCCGTCGGGCCAACAACGCCGTCAGCTCGTGCCAGCGCGATGTCCGCTGCGGCTCGGTGTCGGCGCCGCGGACCGCCACCGCGGGCACGTCCTCCAACGCGGCGAGCAACAGGTGCACCGCGCCCATCTCGTCGGCCATCCGCAGGGCCGAGGCGGCGGCCTCGTCGGCGGCCTCCTCGTTGCCGGTTCGCCAATGCGCTTCTGACAGATAGGTGTTCGCCGAGACGAGCTCCAGCCGGTGGCCGGTCCGCTGCATACTCGTCGCGACCGCGGCGAGCAGGTCGCGGGCATGCGCGTCCTCGCCGCGCAACAGGTGCGCAAGTCCGCGCCAGAGCATCTCGAATTCACGTGTGAGCGAATGCATCTGGGCACCGGCTTCGTTGGCGGCATCGAGGGCGAGCATCGCGGCGGCGGCGTCGTGGTGCAGTCGCAGGTGCAACCGGGCCTCGACGATGTGCAGCAACGCGGCGTACACCGCCGAGCCGGTCGAGGCCTGCAGCTCCCAGCCCTTCTTCACCGCCGCCCACGCGTCTTTGGCCCGGCCCAGATCCGCCATGAGCTCGGCCGCGTCCACCCCGTGCAGCCACAACGGCTGCGGTTTGTCCCGATTGAGCTCGTAGAGCTCCATCGCCTGTTCGATCTGGCCGGTGGCACGGAGGGCGGCGATGGTCCAGGGCGCACCGACCACCGAACGCCACGGGCCGTGTGCATCGGGGGAATCCAGGCCCGCCAGCCGGCCCTGGACGTACGCGATCCGCATCAGGATCCCCTCCAGGGGCCCCGACGGCGTGGTCGCGAACTGCGGGAAATCGGTGGGCGCTTCATCGCTGCTCAGGCTGAGGACCGCGGTGGCGATGGCACGGGCCCGGCCCGGCCGCAGCAGGTCCGCCACCCGATGGGCCTGATCGAGGTCGTTCATGTGCCACAGACACCACACCAGCAACGCCACCGCCTCGTCGGTGGCGTCCTCGTGGCGTCCGGCGACGGCGCTGATCCATTCCCATCCGTAGCTATCCAGCAGTGCGACACCACGTTTGGGTTGTTCCAGACCGAAGGCCACCCGCAGGATGTCCGATGCCAGCTGCGGGCTGGGCGGACCGGTGGCGGCGGCCGGGAACGCGTCGAGCCAGCGGGCGGCGGCGTCGAGGTCCATCCGCTCGACCAACCGGGGCAGCAGGCCGACGACGAGCTGCCAGGCGCGGTCGTGCTCACCGACGTCGAGCAACACGTCGACGGCTTCCTCGAGCTCGCCGCGTTTGATCAGCAGCGCCGCGTGGTTACGCCGCAGCGTGTGAAGTTCGTTGCCGTCCACCAGTTCCAGCAGACTCAGCAGGTAGTCGCGAAACTGCGGCCCTATCGCGAAGGTGTGCTCCCGCGGCCACGACACCGGCAGGTGACGGTTGCGCAAGGACGCGATGATGCGGCCGGGGTCCTCGACGCCGAGCGCACGCGCGTCGTCGACACTGACCTCGGCCAGGGGGCTGGTACGAATGAGAAAGTCGCGCTCATCGTCGGGCAGCTCCCCCAGCACCTGGGCGGCCAGGTATCGGTGCAGCCGGTCGGGCGAGTGCGCGGCCGGCTCGCTGGACGCGAACAGCACCCCGGTCACCCAGCCACCCGCGTGGCGCACCGCCTCGGCGGGATCGACGTCCGTGCGCCCGGCCAGCCGCAGCGCGTCGGCAGCCTCGGTCACGGAGAACGCCAGGTCCTCATCGGTGATCTCGGTGATGCGATCGATCTCGCTCGTCGCGCCGGCGTCGAGCGGGATCGCCACGCGGGAGATCAACACCAACCCCACGCCGGCGGGCACGTAGCGCACCAGCGCCGACAGAGCGGTGACCGCCCCCGGGCTGTGCACCACGCGCTCGACGTTGTCGCAGACCAACACCAGGCCACTGCCGTGCAGGCTTTCGGCCAGCAACCCCGCCGCCTCGCCCACTGGCAGGCCGGCGGCCAGCGCATCGGTGGCGGCGCCGTCGGCCTCGGGGGCGTGCGGACTGACCGCGGCCTCCAGGTAGAGCAGTAGCCGGCCGGCGGCGGCCTCGGTGCCGTCGAGCGTGAGCCACGCCAGTGGGCGGTGGATGGTCTCGAATGCGGCGGTGACCGCCGTCGATTTTCCGGCGCCGGCCGCTGCACAGACGGTCACGACGCTGCCGGTGTCGAGCCGTTCACAGATCAGGTCGCTGACGCGACGGCGGCGCACGACGGCATCTCCCAGCGTGGGTGGGATCAGCTTGCGCCGGATCAAGGCGCGGCCGTGCCCCGCCGCCCTCGCTGCCGGTTCGTCGGGCACCAACGCCCCTCCCGATGTGTCGCTCATCACAGCCAGAATAGGTGTACCGGTGTGCTGGGATGCCGGGTTCACACCTCGGTATCGGAATTGGGGTCGGTGGTGCGCAACCCGATAGCGATCCCCATCGTGGCGTTGAGCCAGGGAACCAGGAACGTCAATGCGATCTGGGTGGCCAGCACCCAGGTGAACGGGTCACTGCGCACGCTCGAATACAGGTTGACCAGGAACAGAGTGGTGCCGACGGCGGTCGCCGCCGGCAGGGTCCGGCACAACGAACGGCGACTGACCGCAGCCAGCAGCGCGGCACGCCAGGTCACCCGCCCGGCGGCGCCGACTGCGTCGCGCGACGCGCTCACCGGACGGCCCCAGCGTGCGCGGTCACCGCACCCCTCATCGCCGCTGCGCGGATCGCATCGTCTGGTCGACCAGAACCGCGATCGTCATCGGTCCGACACCACCGGGCACCGGGGTGATGAGCGACGCGCGTTGCGCTGCCACCTGGTATTCCACATCCCCGACGTTGCCGGGGTGGTATCCGGCGTCCACGACGACGGCGCCGGGGCGGATCCAGTCCCCGCGGATCAGCTCGGGCCTGCCCACTGCGGCGATCACGATGTCGGCGCTTCTCACGTGCTCGGCGAGATCGGTGGTGTGCGAATGGCAGTACGTCACCGTCGCGTCACGCGACAACAGGAGCATGCCCATCGGCTTGCCGAGGATGGGACTGCGGCCCACCACCACCGCACGGCTGGCCGCGATCCGGACGTCGTAGGCGTCGAGCAACCGGATGATGCCGCCGGGAGTGCATGAGTGAAAGCCGTTTCCTCCCAACGCCATCGACGCGAAGCTGGCTTTGGTGACCCCGTCGACGTCCTTGTCCGGCGCGATCGATTCGAAGGCAGCACGCTCGTCGATGTGCGCCGGGAGCGGATGCTGGACCAAGATACCGTCGACGGCTGGATCCGCGGAGAGTTCGCGGATGTGCCCGACGAGTTCGGCCGTCGTGGTCGAAGCGGCCAGCTGCACGCTGCGTGACTGCAGGCCCACCTGGCTGCAGCGGTTGCGCTTCATTCGCACGTAGGTGTGTGAAGCCGGGTCGTCGCCCACCAGGACGGTCGCCAGCAGCGGCCGACGGCCGGTCGAGCGGAAGAACTGCTCGGCCTGCTCGGCGACGCGCCGGTACAGCTTGTCCGCCAACGCCGTTCCGTCCATGATCCGTGCGGTCGTCGGTGTTCCCATTCTCGCTGAGCCCTCCACGTCAGTGCTGTTCGTTACGGTCCGGCCGGGGGACCCTCAGGTCGTCGGCCCCGCCAAGCGTCGTCGAGCAGCGCCCGGACGCCGGCAGGGGTGACCGGGCGTGGGTTGGGATAGGAGGCGGCGGTGGCCAGTTCGGCCGCCGGAGCAAGGTCTTCCACCGCCATCCCCAGCGTCTCCAGCGACGTCGGTCCGCCCGACCGCGCGACGAGGTCCCACACCCCGGCCGGGGCGTCGTCGACATTCATGGCCGCCGCGAGGGCGTCCATTACAGCGGGGACGGCAACGGCGTTGTAGGCCATCGCGTGCGGCAGTACCACGGTGTGGGTTTCGGCATGGGGCAGCCCGAACGAACCGCCGAGGGTGTGACAGAGCTTGTGGTGCAGCGCCATACCCACCGATCCCAGGCACATGCCTGCCAGCCAGGCCCCGCGCAACAGGTCGGTGCGCACCGGTTCGGCGAACGGCGTAACGATCAGGCCGCGTAGACCGGTGGCCAGTGCTCGGGCCGATTCGAGCGCCCAACTGGTGACGGCCGGGTTGGCCTGCGGGGCGTACATCGCCTCGACGGCGTGCGCGAGGGCGTTGACCGCACTCGTCACCGACATCGCCACCGGCATGTGCTGGGACAGCTCGACGTCGTAGATGACGGTCTCGGGCAACACCGCGGGGGTCGAGCGGGTCGTCTTACGACCATCGGCGGTCTCCCCTAGGACCGGCGTCACCTCCGAGCCCGCATACGTCGTCGGCACGATCACCAGGTCGACATCGGTGCGGGCCGCCAGCGCCTTGGCCAGACCCGTGGTCGAGCCACCACCCACCGCCACCACGCAGTCCGCCTCGACGGCGCGCAGCACGCGCAGGGCATCCTCGGTGACGGCGACGGGCGTGTGCATCACCGCGCCGTCGAATCGTCCGACGCACAACCGGCCCAGCAGCTCGGCGACCCTGTCGCCGACCGGGCGCAGCACCGGTCCCGCCAGCAGCAGGACACGGTGCCGGCCCAATCGCTCGACTTCTTCGCGTACCACTCCCAGCCGACCCGCGCCGAAGATGATCCGGGCGGGATGGCCGGTGTAGACGAAGTCCACGCGCTCCGCTAGGCCCGCGTGGGCTTCGTCCGGCACCGCGCTCACGCCACCGGCTTGCTCAGCCCACCGTCGACCCGCAGTACCTGCCCGGTCACATACGATGCGTCATCGGAGGCCAGGAAGGCCGCCGCGGCACCGATCTCGGCGGGCTCTGCCCACCGGCCGAGCCGGATGCCCAGCGCCTTGACGACCCCGGCACGCACCTCGTCGGCGCTGATGTCCTGCTGGGCCGCGGCGGCTTCGTTCTTGGCCAGCCACCCTTCCGTCTTCGTCATGCCCGGCGAGATCGCGTTCACCCGAACGTTCTTCGGTGCGGCTTCGCCGGCCAAGAAGCTGGTCAGGGCGACCACCGAGGCGTTGACGATGCCCGTCACACCGGTGTTCGGGACCGGGACATGTGCGGTGGCGCCGGCGACGTTGACGATGCTGCCCTTGCCCGACTCGCTCAGCGCAGCCAGCGCCGCCCTGGACACCCGCAGGAAGCCGAGCAGTTTCGTGTTGAAGGTGGCGATGATGGCACTCTCGTCGGCGTCGACCACCGGCGAGGGCGCCAGCTGCGGGCCCGCGTTGTTCACCAGGATGTCGAGGCGGCCCTGCCAACCCTGGACCTGCGCGAGCGCCGCTTTGACCGAATCATCGTCGGTCACATCGGCGATGATGGGCAGCACCTTGGAGCCGTCGGAATCCAGGCGCGCGGCCGCGGCCTTCACGTCGGCGTCGTTGCGAGAGATGATCGCCACCTTCGCGCCGCGCTGCAGCAGTGCCTCGGCGACGGCGAAGCCCAGGCCTCGACTTCCACCGGTCACCAACGCTGTTCGCCCGTCCAAACTCCACCCTGCAGACATTCCTGGATCTCCTTAGTCTCTCCACCGTGCGTGGTTTCAGCCGCAAGTGCAGCGGAGCCACGGGCGGTGGGCAAGGACGGTTAACGCCTTGTTCACATCGCTCGCCTGCTGCCGGCGGACACCATCGGGTCCGTTAACGGGCGACCACGCACAGTAGAGGCCACACACTGGAGCAGAAGGGCACGAGCTTGGAGGTAGTGGTTCTCACGTCACCGCCGGACCCGACCGGCGGGGGGCACCCGCCGGTGCGCGCAGCCCACCAGCGCAGCGGGCCGTATTCGAGTGTGGCCATCGGATCCTTCGACGGCGTCCATCTCGGCCACCGCCAGGTCCTGGTCGGCTGCGACACCGTCCTGACGTTCGACCCGCACCCCAGGCGGGTGCTCGCGCCCAGCCGCGCACCGTGTCTGCTCAGCGACCAGCCGACCAAGCTCCGAAAGCTCGCGGCGCTGGGGATCCGGCGCACGGCGATCATCCGCTTCGATGCGGCATGGTCTCGCCTGGCCGCCGAGGACTTCGTCGAACATGTGCTGCTCGGCCGGCTCGGGGCCAGGATCGTCAGTGTCGGTGCCAACTTTCGATTCGGCGCGGGCGGTACCTCGACCGCGGCGACGTTGGCCCGCTATCCGTCGTTGCAGACCCGGGTGATCCCACTGGTCACCGGCGGGCCCGGCGGACAACCGATCTCCTCGACGCGCATCCGGCAGCTGGTCGCCGGCGGTGACGTCGAAGGTGCAGCCGCACTGTTGGCGGGCCCGTTGGTCCTTCCTGCGGTGGTGGTCGGACACCACAGGCTGGTCATCGACGGCAAGTACGCCCTGCCCGCGACGGGTCGTTACCACGGCAGCGTCGGCGGGCGTCCCGGCACCGTGGAGGTGGCCGGCAACGTCGTCACCACCGACGTCGACGCCGGAGCGCCCGGCACAACCGTGGCCGTCGCCTTCCTACAGCTGCAGGACAAGGGTCCCGGCGCGGCTCAATCGAGCCGCTGCAGTACGAACGTGTAGTGCAGGTGTTCGCTCTGGTCTTCGTGGTCGAACGGGAATTCAGCCACAAGCGGCGGCTTGACCCCGAAGACCGGATCGCCGTCGAGGTACGGATCGCCGGAGCGGAAGACCATGGTGGTCAACGTCGAGAACCCCGGTGCGCTGATGCGGACGTGGACGTGCGCCGGGCGCATCACCGAGCGCCGGCAGGCGCGCATCAGCTCCCCGACGGGCCCGTCGGACGGGATCGGGTACGACGCCGGTGCGATGCTGCGGAACGTCACACGCCCGTCGTCGGAGGCGCGGAACTGCCCGCGCATCGCCGTGTCGTCCAGGCCCGCGATGTCGGAGTCGTAGTGCCCCTCGGCATCGCTGTGCCAGACATCGAGGTGGGCGCCGGGCACCGGCAGCCCGGCGGTGTCGGTGATCCGCGCATGGACAACGAGCGGGACACCGGGCAGTCCCGCTGAAATATCGTGCCCGTCAGGGACAATGGGTCGGTCTTCGCGGAAGAACGGGCCGAGCACGCTGTTGCCGGTGGCCTCGCCGACGCGGCGGTTGTTCACCGCATCGACGAGCATGGTCACCCCCAGCACGTCCGACAGCAGGATGAACTCCTGGCGCTGCGGCGAACACATCTGACCGGTGCGCGTCAAGAAGTCGACGGCGGTCGCCCACTCCGCCTCGGTCAGGTCGACCTCCCGCACGAAGTCGTGCAGATGACGGACCGCGCATCGCAAGACCTCGAGCGTGCGCGGATCCGGCGTGGAAGCCATTGCCGCCATGACCTCTTCGGTGATGGATTCGCCCGCGTCGAGCATCGTCGCGCCTCCTTCGCCCCTCCCGACGGACTGTATCGAGCGGGTGTGAATGTCGAGGAAATCGGCGCGAAACCAGAATCACCCGGCAGCGATGTGGCGCGCATCACCCCGGTGTCGTCAACACTGCAGGCTCGGTGCAGTCAATCGCACCACGAGACACACAAGGAGCCGCACACATGCTGCGAACCGGAAAGCAATACCTCGAGGCGCTCAACGATGGGCGCGTGGTCTGGGTGGGTGACGAACTCATCGACAACGTCGCCACCCACCCCAAGACCCGCGACTACGCCCAGCGCATCGCCGACTTCTACGACCTGCACCACCGTCCGGATCTGCAGGACGTCATGACCTTCGTCGACGAGGACGGCGTGCGTCGCTCGATGATGTGGTTCCGCCACGAGAACAAGGAACAGCTCAAGCGCAAGCGGCACTACCTCGAGACCGTCATCAAGGAGATGGGTGGCGGCGCCGCGCCGCGCACCCCCGATGTCAACAACTACGTGTTGACCACCTATGTCGATGATCCGCATCCGTGGAGTGACCAGTCCCGCGGAACCGGGGGTCGTGATCTCACCGTCGGGATCAGGGAGTTCTACGAGCTGGTCAAGGAAGGCGACCTGAACGCCACACCGGCGTTCGTCGACCCGCAGACCGACCGGTCCCGGGAGTCCGCACAAGCCGAATCACCGGCGCTGCGTGTCGTGGAAACCCGCGACGACGGCATCGTCGTGCGCGGGGTGAAGGCGATCGGCACCGGCACACCGTTCGCCGACTGGATCCACATCGGCGTGTTCTTCCGGCCCGGTATCGCCGCCGAGCAGATCATCTTCGGTGCGGTCCCCGTCAACACGCCGGGGGTCACGCTGGTGTGCCGGGAGAGCACCGTCAAGGAGTCCGAGGTCGAACACCCACTCGCCTCGCGCGGCGACGAACTGGACACCGTGATCCTGTTCGACGACGTGTTCATTCCGTGGAACCGGGTGTTCCACATCGGCAACCCGCAGCACGCCGCCATGTATCCGCAGCGCGTCTTCGACTGGCTGCACTATCAGGCCATCATCCGCCAGATGGTGCGCGCCGAGCTGATGGTCGGGCTGGGGCTGATGATCACCGAACACATCGGCACCTACCAGCTGCCGCCGGTCCAGACGCGGCTGGCCCAGCTGGTCGGGTTCCACCAGACGATGCGCGCCCACGTGATCGCCAGCGAGGACGAGGGATTCAACACCCCAGGGGGACTGTACAAGCCGAATGTGTTGCTGTTCGACTTCGGCCGCATCCACTACCTCGAGCACATCTCCCGCATGGTCAACGAGCTCATCGACCTGTCCGGCCGGTCCTCGCTGATCTTCCCCTCGGAGGGCCAGTGGCAGAATCCGGCACTGCGCAAATGGCTCGAACCGTTGCAGACCGGTCCGATCGGCCGGCCCTACGACCGGATCAAGATCAGCAGGGTGATCCGCGACCTGTTCCTCTCGGATTGGGGCGACCGGATCAGTGTGTTCGAGAACTTCAACGGCACCCCGCTGTTGACCATCCGGATGCTCACGATGCACCGCGCCGAGATGTCGCCGTCGGGGCCGCTGGGTGAGCTCGCCCGCAAGGTCTGCGGCATCACGCTGCCCGAGCCCGACGGCGAGACCGAGTACACCGAGCAGGCCGAGTACGCCCGTCGTCAGGATGCCCGCGCGAGCTAGCGGTCACGCGGAATCGACTGCTGCGTTCAACGTCGAACTGTAGGAGGCAATCTCGTGACCATACGGCGGGGTGGCGATGACGTGGTCTGGTAGCCGGGCGCTGGCGCCCGTGCGCGGCGTGGGTGAATTCTGGGCGTTGGCGCTCGACACCCTCGTTGCGGTTTTCCGGTGGCCGTTCGCCTGGGGTGAACTGCTCGAGCAGACCTGGTTCGTGGCCAGGGTGTCCCTCTTCCCGGCGATGGTCTTGTCGATCCCGTTCACGGTGGCCTCGGTGTTCACGTTCAACGTGTTCCTCATCGAGATCGGCGCAGCGGATTTCTCCGGCGTCGGCGGGTCCCTGGTGGCCAACGAAGTTGGGCCGTTCGTCACGGTGCTGGTCGTCGCGGGTTCGGGCGCCGCGGCGATCTGCGCCGACCTGGGGGCCCGCACGATCCGCGAGGAGGTCGATGCGCTGCGTGTGATGGGCGTCGACCCCGTGCGGGCGCTGTTAGCCCCCAGGGTCGTCGCCGTCACCGTGGTCGCATGGTTGATCAACTCGCTTGTGACACTGACCGTTCTGGTCGCCGCCTTCAGTTTCAGCGTGTTCTTCCAGCACGTCACCCCGGGAGCATTCGTGGCCGGGTTGACCCTGGTGACCGGGCTTCCCGAGGTCGCGGTCGCGATGATCAAAGCGACCATATTCGGGCTGACCGCCGGTCTCATCGGGGTCTACCAGGGCACGACCGTCAAAGGCGGCCCGGCCGGGGTGGGTAACGCGGTCAACCAGACCGTCGTGTACTCGTTCTCGTTGCTGTTCTTCATCAACATCCTGCTCACCGCCATCGGGTACGAGGTGATCGGATGAGCTCGGCGACTGTTGCGCACCAACGCTTCCCGAGGGCGACCCGAACGCTGGGGACGGCGCGATCCGGCTGGGTCCGCCTCGGCGAACAAGCCCGGTTCTTCGGCAAGACACTGGCCTCGCTCGTCGACGTCGTCGTCTACTACCGGGCCGAGCTGCTGCGCCAGGTCGCCGCGATGAGCCTGGGAACAGGCGCGCTGGCGCTCGTCGGGGGTTCGGTGGCGGTCATGGCCTTCCTGACGATGTCCACCGGCGGAACCATCGCCAGCGAGGGATACAACCAGTTCTCCAACATCGGCGTGGAGGCGATGACCGGATTCGGCACGGCGTTCGCCAACACCCGTCTGGTCACACCGTTCACCGCTGCCATCGCTTTCGCGGCCACCATCGGCGCCGGCGCCACCGCTCAGCTCGGCGCAATGCGGATCAACGAGGAGATCGACGCGCTGGAAGTGATGGGTGTTCGATCCATCGCCTACCTGGCCTCCACCCGGGTCGCAGCCGGGGTCATCGTCGCGATCCCGCTGTACTGCGTTGCCCTGATCCTGGGTTACACGGCCGGCCAACTGATCACCACCACCTACTACGGCCAGTCCGAAGGCGTCTTCACCCATTACTTCAACACCTTTTTCATCCCAGCCGACGTGCTCCGGTCCTTCGTCGTCACCATCGCCGAGGTGATCACCATCATGTTGATCCACACGTACTACGGATTCACCGCGGCGGGTGGACCGGCGGGCGTCGGTGAGGCCGTCGGCCGCGCGACCCGCGCCTCACTGACCGTCGGCGGACTGGTGATCATGTTCGTGACCCTGGCACTCTACGGCCGCACCGGCCAACTCAATCTGGCGGGGTGACAGGATGGATCATCAATCCCGCCGCAAAGAACGACGGACCCCCGCGGGGTGGCTGGCGTTCCTGCTGGTGCTCTTCGTGTGCGGCGGCGTCGCCCTGAGCGTGGCCGCGTTCAACCAGTCCTTCACGTCGACGGTGCCCGTCACGTTGACCGCCGATCGGTCGGGGCTGGTGATGGAGCCGGCCGCCAAGGTGAAGATGCGCGGTGTACAGGTCGGCCGCGTGGCCACCATCGCAGGCGGCACCGAGGCGACCAGCCTGCGTCTGGAGATCGACCCGGACCAGATCGAGAACATCCCGGCCAACGTCGAGGCCCGCATCGAGAGCACGTCGCTGTTCGGCCAGAAGTACGTCGATCTGATCTATCCGGAAAACCCTAGCCCGCAGCGGCTTTCCGCCGGCGCGGTGCTGCGTTCGAAGAACGTCACCGTCGAGGTCAACACCCTGTTCCAGAATGTGGTCGAACTGGTCAAGCAGATCGACCCGTACAAGCTCAACGCTGTGCTCTCGGCGCTGTCCGAGGGGCTGCGGGGCCGCGGTGAGGAGATCGGGCAGTCCATCACCGACACCAACGAGGTTCTGCTGGCGCTGAATTCACGGACCGACACCATGCGCGAGGATTTCCGGGCACTGGCGGACTTCGGTGACACGTACGGCGCCGCGGCGCAGGACCTCCTCGACACGGTGGCGGCGGTGAGCACCACCAGCACGACGGTGACAACACAGGCGGCTCAGCTGGATCAGTTGCTGGTGGGCGTTGCCGGGATGTCGCGCAGCGGGATCGACCTCTTGGGCCCCAACAAGGACAACTTCGTGCAGGCGGTGACCTTGCTGGAACCGACGACGAGCTTGCTGATGAAGTACAACCCGTCGCTGACCTGCCTGCTCGTCGGCGCGCAGAAGACGAACGAGGGCCTGTCCCAGATCATGGGTGGTGCCAACAAGAAATCCTTCATCATCGACGCGACCTTGCTGCTGGGTGACGATCCGTACCGGTACCCGGACAATCTTCCGATCGTGGGCGCCAAAGGCGGGCCCGGGGGCAAGCCCGGATGTGGATCGCTCCCCGATGTCGCCCAGAACTGGCCGTCGCGCTACCTGGTGGCCGACACCGGTTACGGCACCGGTCTGGATATCCGGCCCAATCCCGGGATCGGGTTCCCGGGTTACGCCAACTACCTGCCGGTCACGCGAGCAGTCCCCGAACCGCCGAGCATCCGCTATCCCGGACCACCCGCCCCGGGCCCGGTCCCCTATCCGGGCGCACCGCCCTACGGCGCGCCGCAGTACGGGCCGGACGGCACACCGCTGTATCCCGGTGTGCCGCCGGCGCCGACACCCTGACCGAGCCAGGCCACACCGCAGGACCCGTCGCCCGTACACGCACTGAAAGGTGGAAGACATTGCCGAAGAGGTCAGGACTGCTCTGGCGACTCGCGGTGTTCCTCACCGTGTGTCTGCTGGGCACCGCCTGCCTGATCACCATCTACGGTCAGCTGCGGTTTCCCCAGGAGACGGTGTACAACGCCGTGTTCAGCAATGTCAGCGGCTTGAAGAAGGGCAATTTTGTGCGCATTGCCGGCGTGGAGGTCGGCAAGGTCAAGGACATCACGATCCGCGATGACGCGACCGCACTCGTGACGTTCAGCGCCGACAACTCGGTGGTGCTGACCGAGGGCAACCGGGCGGTGGTCCGATACGACGACCTCATCGGCGGACGCTACCTGGCCGTCGAGGAAGGTCCGGGTGGTGCCCGGCGGCTGCCGCCCGGGTCGACGATCCCGCTGGACCGCACCGCGCCGGCGCTGGACCTCGACGCTTTGATCGGCGGATTCCGGCCGCTGTTCCGGGCTTTGGATCCCAACCAGGTCAATGCCCTCAGCGGTCAGCTCATCGCGGCCTTCCAGGGTCAGGGCCCGACCATTGGGTCGATCCTGAGCCAGACCGCGGCGCTGACGAGCACCCTGGCCGACCGGGACGAACTCATCGGGCAGGTGGTGGTGAACCTGAACACGGTGCTGGGATCGCTGGGCGATCGCAGCGACAAGCTCGGGCTGGCCGTCGACTCGCTGTCCGGGCTGGTGGCCGGACTCGAAGAGCGCAACCAGGACATCAGCAACGCCGTAGCCTATGCCAACGAGAACGCCGCCACGATCGCCGACCTGCTGGACCAGGCCCGTCCACCGCTGCAGAAGACGCTCCACGAAACCGACCGGGCCAGTTCGGCTGTTCTCGCCGAGCACGAGTACTTCGACAACCTGCTCGCCACACTTCCCGATGCCTACCGCGTGCTGGGACGTCAGGGCCTCAGCGGGGACTTCTTCAACTTCTACCTGTGCGACATCGCGTTGAAGCTCAACGGCAAGGGCGGTCAGCCCGTCTACGTCAAGATCGTCGGCCAGGACTCGGGAAGGTGCACACCTCGATGAAGCCCTTCCGGGAGCGCAACCCCGCCATCATCGGCGTGGTCACCACGGCGTTGATCGCCACGGTCACAGTGGGATTCCTCAACTACAACAGCCTGCCGTTCGCCTCGCCGGGGCGGACCTACCTCGCCTATTTCGACGAGCTCGGCGGACTGGCCACCGGAGCTCCGGTGGAGGTGTCGGGCCTGGAGTCCGGCAAGGTGCAGAGCATCAGCCTCGAACCCGAGGGGGTGCTGGTCGAGTTCACCGTCGCCGAGGACATCCGGCTGGGTGAGGACACCGAGGCCGCCATCAAGACGGAGACGCTGCTCGGGTCGAAGTTCCTGCATGTCGCGCCGCGCGGGCAGGGTCAGCTGCATGATCCGATTCCCCTGCAGCGCACGACATCTCCCTACCAGCTGCCCGACGCGATCGGTGACCTGACCACGACCATCAGCGGGCTGGACACCGACCAGCTCTCCACCGCCCTGCAGACCCTGACCGACACGCTGAAAGACACCCCACCGGAGCTCAAGATAGCCGTCGATGGGGTGGCACGCTTCTCCCAGACACTCAGCCGACGCGACACCGAGTTGCGGAACTTGTTGTCGAACGCCAACAAGGCGACGACCGTGCTGGCGCAGCGGACCGACAAGATCGTGCGGCTGATCCACGACACCAACACCGTGCTGGCGTCGCTGCGCAGCCAGAGCGCGGCACTGGACGCGATCTCGGGGAACATCTCGTCGCTCGCCCGGCAGTTGCGTGGCTTCATCGACGAGAACCGGGCAACGCTGCGCCCGACATTGGACAAACTCAACGGCGTGCTGGCCACGCTGGACAATCGTAAATCCGAGATCCAGCAGTCGATCAAGGGTCTGAACTCCTACGCGATGAGCTTCGGTGAGGTGTTGTCCGGGGGCCCGTTCTTCAAGGCCTACATCGCCAACCTCGTCCCCGGCCAGTTCATCCAGCCGTTCGTCGACGCCGCGTTCTCCGACCTGGGTCTGGACCCGAACGTGCTGTTGCCCTCGGAGCGCACGGACCCGCAGACCGGGCAGCCCGGAACCCCGGCGCTACCGGTGCCCTTCCCACGCACCGGGCAGGGCGGCGAGCCACGCCTGACGCTGCCCGATGCGATCACGGGCAACCCCGGTGACCAGGCGTGTGGTCCGCCCGGCGTGCCGTTGCCCGGCCCCGGCTGCTACCCGTACCGCGAACCGCAGCCGGCGCCGCCGCCGGGCGGCCCACCCCCCGGCCCGCCGGCCACGCAGGCACCCGATCCATCGTCACCGGAAGGGCAGGCGCAGCGGTGATCACCGGCCCACGAATCAAAGCCGCACTGGCCACGGTGCTGGTCGCCCTCGTCGCATGCGCGGGATATGTTGTGACGCAATCTGTTCGGGTGGCACACCGCACGCACATCGTGGCCTATTTCGACAACAGCAACGGCATCTTCGTCGGCGATGACGTGCGGATCCGTGGCGTCAACGTCGGCAAGATCGACGCGATCGAACCGGAGCCCACCCGGGTGAAGATCACCTTCTGGGTGGACAGCACGTACCCCGCGCCTGCAGATGCCAAGGCCGTCATCGTCTCGCCCACCCTGGTGACCGCACGCGCGATCCAACTGACTCCGCCCTACAGCGGCGGCCCCACACTGCAGGATGACGCCGTCATCCCCAAGGACCGCACCGCGGTCCCGGTGGAGTGGGACGACGTGCGCGTCCAACTCGAGCGCCTGACCGAGGCGCTGCAGCCCACCGAGCCCGGTGGAACCAGCGCCCTGGGAGGTCTCGTACACACGGTGGCCACCAATCTCCGCGGTCAAGGACCAGCGATCCGCAACGCGGTCATCGAACTCTCCCAGGCGCTTTCCACGCTCGGCGATCACAGCGGCGACATGTTCAGCAGCGTCGAGAACATCGCGACCCTGGTGACGGCGCTGCAGGACAGCACCGAGCTGTTGGAGAGCCTCAACGGTAACCTCGCGTCGGTCACCGGGCTGCTGGCCGACGATCCGGGTGAGGTCGCCAACGCGATCAAAGACCTCAACGATGTGGTAGGCGAGGTCGGGACCTTTGTCGCCGAGAACCGCGAGGCCCTCGGGACCACCTCCGACACACTGGCATCGGTGTCGACGGCACTGAACGAGAGCCTCGACGACATCGAACAACTGCTGCACATCCTGCCGACCACGGCAGCCAACGCGGCCAACCTCTACCAGCCTGCGCAGGGCACCCTCTCCGGAGTGGCCGCGGTCAACAACTTCGCCGACCCGATCACTTTCCTGTGCGGCGCGATCCAGGCGGCATCGCGGCTCGGCGCCGAGCAGTCGTCCAAACTCTGCGTCCAGTACCTCGCCCCGATCATCAAGAATCGCCAGTACAACTTCCCGCCGCTGGGCTTCAACCCGTTCGTCGGCACCGCCGCGCGGCCGAACGAACTCACCTACAGCGAGGACAGGTTGCGGCCGGATTACATTCCCCCGCAACCTCCTCCCGCAACCGGCGCACCACCTGAGGTTGCCGGCGCACCGCTGGCGGCCGAGGCACCGCAACCGACAGATCCAGCAGCCGGGTTGCCCGGCATGATGCTGCCACCAGGAACGGGGTCGTGAGCATGGTCTTCACCCGGCGGCTGCCGACAGTCCTCTTGACGTGTGCGCTGGTGGTCACGATGGTCGCAGGCTGCGGGTGGCGGGGGCTGAACAGCCTGGCGCTGCCCGGAACCGAAGGCGGCGGACGCGGCGCCTTCACCATCCAGGCCCAGATGCCCGACGTCAACAACATCCAACCCAACTCGCGGGTGCGCGTCGGCGACGTCACCGTCGGGACGGTGACGAAGATCGAACGCCAAGGGTGGCACGCACTGGTCACCATGAAGCTCAACGGAGATGTCCGTCTGCCCGCCAATTCGACTGTCACGCTGGGTCAAACCGCCCTACTGGGCTCGCTGCACATCGAGCTGGCACCTCCGGCCGACGTCGCTCCCGAAGGGAGACTGCAGCAAGGCTCGCTCATCCCGCTCTCCGCCGGCAAGGCCTACCCTTCGACCGAGCAGACGCTGGCCGCGGCCTCCATGCTCCTCAACGGTGGCGTCGGCAAGGTCCAGGACATCACCACGGCGCTGAGTACCGCCTTTGCCGGACGAGAAGGTGATCTGCGCAGTCTGCTGGAGCAGCTGAACACCTTCGTCACGCGCGTCAACGACCAGACCGGCGACATCATCGCGGCCAGCGAGAGCCTCGACAGGTTGGTGGGTCAGTTCGCCGAGCAGCAGCCTGTTCTCGATCGTGGTTTGGACACCATTCCCGACGCGCTCGCGGTGCTCGACCGGCAACGCGACCACCTCATCGACGCGTTCGACCAGCTGGGCAAGTTCAGTGCACTGGCCGCCGATTCGGTCAACAAGACCAAGGCACCATTGGTCCACGAGCTCGAGGACCTCGGCCCGGTGCTGGAGTCACTGGCCAATGCCGGTCCGGCGCTGACCCATTCGCTGGACCTGATCTCAACGTTCCCGTTCTCGAAGTCGACGTTGACCAACTGGTTCCGCGGCGACTACGCCAACGTCAGCCTTGTTGTCGACATGACATTGAGCCGGCTGGACGGCGCGCTTTTCACCGGGACCCGGTGGGAATGTGATCTGACGTGGTTGGAGATGCAGTGGGGCCGCACCATCGGCCAGCTGCCCAGCCCGTGTACGAACAGTGCCCCGCCCAACGGCGCAGGCAACCCGCTGCTCGCACCGTATCGCTACGACCAGGGACCGTGACCCATGTACCTCAGCAAGCTGGTCAAACGCCAACTGATGGTGTTCTCCTCGATCGCCGTCGTCGGCGGAGGAACGATGGGCCTCGGATACCTCGACCTGCCCAAGGCACTGTTCGGTATCGGGCACTACAAGGTGACCGTGAACCTGCCGGCGTCCGGAGGGTTGTACAAGGACGGCAACGTCACCTATCGCGGCGTGGAGGTCGGCCGCGTCGACGCCGTCACACTGACCGACCACGGTGTCGACGCGGTGCTGTCGTTGCAGTCCGACACGAAGATCCCCGCCGACGTCGACGCCCACGTCCACAGCCAGACCGCGGTCGGGGAGCTGTTCATCGAACTCATCCCGCGCACCGGCGATGGTGCCGCGTTGGCGGACGGTGACGTGATACCGGCCGACCGCACCACCCTGCCACCGGACATCAACACCTTGCTGAGGCAGACCAACGACGGTCTACAAGCCATCCCGCACGGTGACCTGAACACTGTGATCAACGAATCGTACACGGCGATAGGGGGATTGGGACCTGAGCTGGCACGCATCGTCAAGGGCGCGACGCGTCTGGCCGCGGATGCCCGCGCGAACCTGGACGCGTTGACCACGGTGATCGACCACTCCAAACCGCTCCTGGACAGCCAGACCAACTCGTCGGACTCGATCCGGGCCTGGGCCGCCAACGTCGCCGAGATCACCCGCCAGCTCGACGAGCAGGATGCCGCGCTGAACGGAGTACTGGAGCGCGGGCCGGGCGCGGTGGCCGAGGTCCGCGAGTTGATCACCAGGGTGCAACCCACCTTGCCGATAGTGCTGGCCAACCTGGTCAGCCTCGAACAGGTGGCGGTCACCTATCAGCCGAGCCTCGAACAACTTCTCGTGTTGTTCCCCCGAGACATCGAGATGCTGCAGGCCGCGCAGCTCGCCAACCGCGACACCCAACAGGACTACAAGGGGCTGTTCCTGTCGTTCAATCTCAACGCGAACCTCCCGCAGCCCTGCACCACCGGGTTCCTGCCGGCCCAGCAGGTGCGCTCCCCCAGCGAGGTGGACTATCCCGAACGCCCGGCCGGCGACATGTACTGCCGAGTGCCGCAGGATTCCGCGCTGGATGTCCGCGGCGCCCGTAACACACCCTGCATCACCAGGCCTGGAAAGCGCGCTCCCACAGTCAAGATGTGCGAGAGCGACGAGAACTACGTCCCGCTCAACGACGGGTACAACTGGAAAGGCGACCCCAACGCCACGCTGTCGGGCCAGTCGGTGCCGCAGCTACCGCCACCGGCCGCTCCCCCACCCATCGCGACCGCGCCGTATGACCCTGCCACCGGCACCTACACCGGCCCCGACGGCAGGCAGTACACCCAGGCCGACCTCACCCAGGGCGGACGGCCGCAGACATGGCAGGATCTCCTGGTCCCCGGCGGGAGCAACTGACCGGATAGCGATACCCGCCTCCGAGTATCGCCGTATTCCCTGAGTGGACAACGCTGTCCGCGCTCTGTGAATCGCGGGAACAGCTGTGACGGCAGTGTGATGTCGCCTGGGTCGTGAGGTCGGCGCCCCGTGCGGAGTTTCTGATCGGTGAGCGAGCCGAAGCATCGCTCGACCTGGTGAGCCGCGAGGAGTAGGTCGTGTGGGGCTAGTAGTTGGCGCAGATCAGGTGCGCGTCCGACTCGGCGGGCACGGTGTTGTCCAGTCTGGTCGAGAACTTCCTGAACACGGCCGCGCGATACCGGCGGCGGACGGATCCGGATATCTCGCCGTGGTCCGTCGTTCCGGCGTGCCGGTCCTCATCGACAGCACCGCGGGCACAACCCGACGACGCGTACCTTGCAACTGCGATCATTGACGATCTTGAATCTGCCAACAGCTGCAGACCATCTGCGGTGAGACACCCAGATCCGCGCCGACCTGCTTGCTCTCGGTCAGGGCCCACTCAACCTCTGCGCGCGTCGCTAGGCCTTGGCAGCCGTCGGGGCGGTGTTCAAGTGCGACTGTGAATCCCGCTGGGTGGGCAGCGGGCCCGAGGTGGTGTAGTACCGTTGGCCGGCCACCAGGAGGTCTTCGGCAGGGAACTTGGTGATCACCTCGCAGCCGTCGGCGGTGACCACGAGCTCTTCCTCGATGCGGGCGGCCCCCCAGCCATCCGCTGAGGGCCAATAGGTTTCGAGCGCGAAGACCATGCCCTCCTCGATCACCTCGGGGTGCTCGAGGGAGACCAACCGGGAGAACACCGGCTTCTCCCAGATCGACAACCCGACACCGTGGCCGTACTGCAAGGCGAAAGCCGCTTCCTCGTCCGGGAATCCGAACTCCTGCGCGGTCGGCCACACCGAGACGATATCGGCGGTGGTAGCGCCGGGACGCACCAGACGGATCGCTTCGTCCATGTACTCGCGACACCGGGTGTACGCGTCGCGCTGCGCCGAGGACGCGCTGCCGACGGCGAAGGTGCGGTAGTAGCACGTGCGGTATCCGTTGTAGCTGTGCAGGATGTCGAAGAACGCGGGGTCACCGGGCCGGACGATGCGGTCGGAGAACACGTGCGGGTGCGGGGCGCACCGCTCACCCGAGATCGCGTTCACCCCTTCGACGAACTCCGAACCGAGGTCGTAGAGGGTCTTGGCCACGACGCCGACACACTCGTTCTCCCGAACACCGGGCCGCAGGAACTCATAGAGGTTCTCGTAGGCGGCGTCGACCATCGAGCAGGCATGGGTGAGCAGCCTGATCTCGTCGACGGTCTTGATGCGCCGCGCCTCCAGGAAGACCTGCTGACCGTCGACCACGGTGATGCCGGCGGCCTGCAGCGCCGCCAGGACGGGCAGCTCGATGACGTCCACACCGAGGGGTTCGCCTGCCAGGCCGTACATTTCGAGTTCGCGCTTGATCTTGGTTGCGACGCTCTCCCCCATGCCCACCAGCGGGTTGATGGCGCCTCGCAGCGTGGAGATCCCCGCGCGGGCGCCGCTCGGGTTGCGCGGGTCGGCGCCGTGGTGCGCCGCGTGGGGGTCGCCGTCGGAGTGGGCGTTGGAGTAGTCCAGCCACGGGTTGTAGAGCTGATGGTGTTTGGCCGCCGAGCCGAAGTCCCAGACGATCGGCTCACCGCCGCGCACCAGCAGCGCGAACCGGATCATCTTGTCGATCGCCCACGTGCCGATGTGCGTGGAGGTCATGTACCGGATGTTGGCGAAATCGAACGCCAGCACCGCGCCCAGCTCGGATCGCTCCAGTTGCTCACGCAGCCGCGCCAGCCTCTCGCTGCGCAGCCGGTCCATGTCGACGCGGGTCTCCCAGTCGACGGTATTGGGTCCGAAAGTGGGAATTCCCATGACGACAGTCCTCTCGTTGCACAGCAACCGCACCGCGGGTGTTAAATACCACTTAACACCTTCACGGGCCGGGACGTCAACCGCCGATGCGCTGATCCTGCGCGGATTCGTCGACGGAGCGCCCGACGACGTGCCACAGCCCGCGCGCCTCGTCCGGACCTTCGTTGATGTATGCGTGGGGGATCGACGAATCGAAACTGATCGACGAACCGGCATCGAGCACAACGGTGTCGAATCCCACCCGCACGGTGAGCCGTCCGGACAGCAGGTAGCCGTACTCCCGTCCGTCGTGGCGCATCAACGCCCCGCCCGTCGAGGAGCTGCTGCCCGGGGGGTACGTCACCAGCAGCGCATCCACCAGGGGATCGGCGGTCGGGGTGAGGCGTACCCAGGTGACCCCGGTGTCCATCACCAGCACCGCCCGGTCCTCGGGGGTCACGACTTGGACCGCCCGGCGCTCCAGGCGCGCGGTGGCGGTACCCGCGAGCAGTTCGTCCAGCGAGATCGACAACGCCGACACCAGCGCGTACAGCGTCGCGACCGACGGCTGGGCGCGGCCGTTCTCGATCTGCGACAGCATGCTCGCCGAGATCCCGACGCGCCTGCTGAGTTCGCGCACACTCAAGTTGGCCGCCACCCGGGCCGCACGCAGTCGGGCGCAGGCGTCAGGGTCCACGTCGTGCGCTCCTTCTCGATCCGGCCGTCCTGTCCGTGATCGGGCGACTGCCGGGTCGATTGTCATGGAACCGCACTGGAGCCACAAGCACTGGGGCCACAAGGCGGCCCGGGTCAGCCGAGGTTGGTCTGGCCATCCCAGTCGCTGTGGAACGTGAAGCCGTCACTGGCCGGCGGCAGCGGCGCCTGCACCTCGATCCAGCACAGCGGATCGGTGCCCACCGGCGCGAACCCGTGCGAGGCGCCCACCGGCGCGAAGATCAGATCCCCTGCCTCGGCCAGCTCTGCCTCACCGTCGCAATAGCTCTGGGTCTTTCCGGAGAGCAGGTAGTAGATCTCCTCGAACGGGTGGAAGTGCTCCTTGGCGGTCTTGGCCACCACCCCGGGATTGGGCCGGAACTGCACGATGAACATCGCGTGGTGACGGGCGCCCAGTAGATCGTCGACCATCATCCGGATCTGCACGTTCTGGACGTTGGCCCCGTGATATCCCGGCATGGAGATCGAGCCGGGCGGGGCCATGTCGGATTGGTCGAAGTGGCCGGCGAACGGTTTGGTCGGATCGAGCTCGTCGACCGGCGTCCCGTCGACGGGCACCGCGGTCTCGGGGGCGTCGAACACCCCGGCGCTGCCCCGCTGCCCGATGGGCCGGGGTTGGGGGGTGTGCACGCGCAGCAGGCGTGCCGGCCGTTCGGACGGATTGCTCCAGGCGTGGCCGGCGGCGAAGGGCACCAGTCCGAAGTCGTTCGGGCGCAGCGCGTAGCGCCTGTCGGCGATGGCGACCAGCGGTTCACCTTCGAGCACGAAGAACGACTCCTCGAACGGATGCCGGTGCCCGCGCACCTGCGCCCCCGGCGCGAGTTCGACCAGCGCGATCGACATGTGCGTGGCGCCGTCGGCGGCGTCGAGGAAGGGCGCGACCCGCACTCCCTGTCCCGGTTCACTGGGGTGTTCTGTGTATTGGCGCTGTGCGCCGCGGAGGATGCTCAGCGCTCTGGGCGCCGCGGGAATCTGAGCGGACTGGGTCATGACACCACCTTGACGTATCCCACCCCTGTTAATCAATACTGAACACAGATCCGCCGGCGTGGGCCGGCACCCGCAGCGTCACCCGCCGGAGGTGAGCACGGGCTTCGAACGGAGGAGGCGTCGATGAAAGTCAGCGTGTTGGGACTGGGACAGATGGGGACGGCGATCGCCGAGCGGCTACTCGGCGCAGGCCACGACGTGAGCGTGTGGAACCGTTCACCGGGCAAGGCGGGCGCCCTGGTCGAGCGCGGTGCGACCGAGCTCGACAGTGCGGCGTCGGCATGGACGTCCGACGTGGTGATCACGATGCTGGCCGACTCGGCGGCGCTGACCGAATTGGCTTTGGGCTCCGACGGTCTGGTGCGCGACGCCGATGCGCGCGGCAAGTTCCTCATCGACATGAGCACGGTGTCGCCCGAGAGTTCACAGCAGGTCGCGGACGCCGCGGCGCCGGTCGGCATCCGCTACCTGCGGGCACCGGTCAGCGGCAATCCGGGGGTGGTCCGGGCAGGGAACCTGACCATCATCGCCTCGGGCGACGAGGCCGACTTCGCCGCGGTGCAGGCCGTGCTGACCGACATCGGCCCGCACGTCTTCCGGGCCGGCGACGGCGAGGCCGCGCGGATCGTGAAGTTGGCTCTGAACTTGATGATCGCCGGGACCACACAGCTGCTCGCCGAGTCCCTGACGCTGGCCGAGGCGCACGGTGTCGACCGGGCCACACTGTTGGAGATCACCGCGGCCTCGGCCGTGGGCTCGCCGTTCATCAAGTACAAGACCGCGCCGTTGCTGGCCGAGGACTACACGTCGACGTTCAGCACCAGGCTGATGCGCAAGGATCTGGACCTGATCCTCGGCGCTGCTGCGTCAGCGGGGGTGCCGCTGCCCGTCACCGCGGTGGTGCAGCAGTTGCTCCAGGCCTGCGTGTCAACGGGTTTGGGGGATCTGGACTTCATGTCGCTGCTCATCAGGCTCAAACGTGAAGCGGGCCAGGCGAACTAGCCGTGGGGCCCCGCCTTCGGGCGGGGCCCGGCATCGGCCGGCACTACAGAGCGGCCTGCACCCCTGCCGGGGGTTCTGGCATGTCCAGGTCGAAGTCCATCACGCGGTGAAAGCGCGACAGCGCGTTCCACACGCTGATGCTCATGGTCAGTTCTACGAGTTCCCGAGGGCTGAAGAGCTTTTCGGCCGCCGCTCGCAGCTGGTCGGAGATCCCGGCCCGGTGCTCATCGCGGGTCGTCGCCGCGATGCCGGTCGTCATCCCGTCGGTCAACTGCAGCGCGGTCCGTTCCCGCTCGGTGAAACCGGTGTAGTCCCCCGCGGCGGCCGCGGCGAGGTCGGCCTCGGCGACACCGTTGGCCAGCGCGGCGGTGCTGCGATGACTAGCGGTGTAGCGGCAGTGATTCAACACGGCGATCCGTACGGCGGTCAGATCCTTGATCCGCGCATCGAGCTCACCGGCGCCGTTGACCTGGCGCAGGAACGGCAGGTAGGCCGCGAACAGGCCGGGGCTGTGGCCGATCGCCGCCCAGGTGTTGAGCACCTTTCCGTAGGCCTTCTCTCCGGCGGCCAGGGTATCCCGGTCGCTTTCGGCGAATTCGGTGCCGTCGAGCAGTGGTACCAGCGGCATGAAGGTTTCCTTCCAAGTGGCAACAATGGATCCATGACGGATCATACATCGCCGTTTCCATTGTGATAAGGGCGATTTTGGATCCTTTATAGTAAAGCAGTGCCGAGGTCGGTGCGCGCGCAGGTGACGCGTCGCGCTGCTGGTGCGTGCCGGCGATCAGCCACATTTCCAGACATTTCGGCACCGAAACCCACTGGGCCGCAATAGGTATCACGCCGAGCGCACCCGTCGGCGTCGTCGCCTCCCGCGACGTCGCAGCGGACATCCGGGCAGATCGCCTCCTGGGGTGCAGATCGCCCCCCGACGTATCGCGGCGACCGCGGGTCGTGGCGGCCACGTCGCGCAGACCGTACTGGGCGGCGGGCCGGAGGCCGAGCAAGAGTTCCCGAGCCTCGTGGAGGGCGTGACCACCGCTGCAACTGGGCTCACCGAGGCAGCGAGCGCCTTGACCGAACCGCAGGAGACCGGGCCGGTGGGTGGGGGTGGATCCGAGGCCGCCGGTCCCCGCGACCTATCGGCTCGCCGACCGCAGCCGGGCTCTGGACGCGCTGCGGGTGTGGGCGGGGGCGCCGCCGATCCTCCGGGGAGGAAAAGCCGAGACAGAGAGCCATGGTGGCCAGGGCCGGGATCGAACCGGCGACCTTCCGCTTTTCAGGCGGACGCTCGTACCAACTGAGCTACCTGGCCGGACGGCACCGATCACTCCATACAAAGTGCCTCGCCGTGCTGGCGACCCTGACGGGACTCGAACCCGCGACCTCCGCCGTGACAGGGCGGCGCGCTAACCAACTGCGCCACAGGGCCTTACTTTCGTGCATCTCCCACTTCCGTGGTCGCTGCGCGTACCCCCTACGGGATTCGAACCCGCGCTACCGCCTTGAAAGGGCGGCGTCCTAGGCCGCTAGACGAAGGGGGCCAGCCGAATCTCTCCGGGGTACTCACAACTCCATGTCGTTGGGAGCTTCGATAGCTTAGGGTACCGGCACCCAAATCCTCAAACGAGCAGGGTCCCGCTATTCTTTTCCACGTCCACCGGACACGCCCCTATAGCTCAGTTGGTAGAGCTACGGACTTTTAATCCGCAGGTCCCAGGTTCGAGCCCTGGTGGGGGCACCACTACGCCGCCGTCAGCAGCGGTTGCGTAACGCCAGGGCGGTTTCAGCGCGGTTTCTCCGCCACAGCGTTACGCAACCGGCGTACCGCCTCGGCGACGGCCGCGGCCGCCTCGGCGGCGTCGGTGTGCTCATAGAACCGCAGCACGGTCCAGCCGCCGGCGCGCAGCGTGGCGTCGGTGTCGGCGTCGCGGGCCCGGTTGGCCGCCAGCTTGGCCACCCACCAGTCACGATTGCGCCGCGGTGTGGTGCCGTGCTGCGGGCAGGCGTGCCAGAAGCAGCCGTCGACGAACACCGCGACCCGTTCGGTCGGGAACACGATGTCGACCCGGCGCCGGCTGCCCAGCACCGAGCGGTCGACGAAGAACCGCAGCCCCATCCGGTGCAGCGCCGAGCGCAACGCCAGCTCCGGTCCGGTGTCGCGCCGCTTGGTCGTGGCCATACGGCGGCGGATCTCCTCGCTCGACGCGGCGGGGATCGACCGCTTGGCTCCGCCGGACGGCATCCGGCGCTAGATCTTGCCGAAGACGGCGTCGTACTCGTTGGCCATGCGCACGATCATGCTCTCGTAGTGGAACGAGTCACCCTGCTGCGGCGCCGGCGGCGCGGACACGATCGACACCGGGCCGCCGTCGTTGCGGAAGTCCAGCACCGACAGGCCGATGCCGTCGAACCCCACCTCGGAGGATTTCGACCGCCGCGGGATCTCCTTGACCTTCTCGATGACCCGCAGGGTGTCGTCGGGCTGGCGGTGCTGCGACCAGATCACCGGGTTGCCGGCCAGCGAGTGGTTGTTCATCACCGATGAAACGAACGTGGCGCTGTTGTTGACCTGCACGTAGCCGATGGCCAGCGCCGAGCTCGACGCCCCGTGCACACACAGGTGCGACGAGTTCAGCTCGTCGTAGAGCCGCGGCAGGCTCTTGACGTGCGCCGTCATGGTCGCCTTGGCCTCCAGCGCGATCAACACGGCGCCCACCGCCGCCACCGGAAGGTCGGGCAGCTCGGCCAGCTGCGCCGCTTCCGCCTCGGTCAGCACGATGCCGTACTCGTCGGCGAGTTTCTTGAAGGTCCGCCGGGGGCTGCCCACCGGGGCGGCCGGCCGGGCGATCACCAGGTCGAGCTTCTTGCGCCGCCCGGTGGCGAAGTCGGTCATCGAATGGTTGACCCCGAGCACGACCTTGCCGTCGGCGGCGTGGGCCCGCAGCCCCGACGAGGCGACCAGCAGGTCGAACGCCACCCCCCAGCAGCCGACCTTGGAATGCCGATCCGAGCGCGAGTTGTACTGCCACGCGTTGCCGTATTTGTCGGGCGCACCAGGCACCTCGAGGAACCGCGCGAGAATGTGAGGCCCGTGCACCGTGCGAACCTATCGCGCGGCCGGAAAGCGCCCCGGCATTTGTCAGGCCGACGCGAGTTCGGCCGCGATGTGCTCTCGGAACCCGGGGTGGCGGCCCAGATTGCCCGAGCTGAGCCGGTTCCAGAACCCGGCCAGCGCCCGTGGGCTCAGCGCCTCGGCCTGCGCGACGTCGACGATGTCCAGCAGGTGCTGGTAGGGCCGGCGCTGCGGGAACTCCGAGATGGCGACCTGGACGATCTTGCCGTCGGAACCCCACGCCGCGGCCGGCCAGCGCCCGCCGCGGTCCCACAGTTCCTCCTCGGTGATCGGGTCTCCGGGGTGGGCGATCCGCGATGCGACCCACCGGGATACCCCGACGGTGACGGCGTTGCCCACCAGCTTCCAGCGCGGGCCGTTGCGTCGCACCGCGCGGTGGGACGGCTCCGTCCAGCCGGCCGGGAAGCCCTGCAACCGCTCGGCCTCGGTGATCGACGGCCGGAGGAACCGCCGCCCCGGGGCCCCGTCCGGGCACCAGATGGCCGGCGGCGACGGGATGCCCAGCGTCGAGCCGCCCTTGAGGGTGGGCACCGCGTCCACGGCCCAGCCCAGGCCGCGCCGGCCCTCGGTCCAGTAGAAGCCGTACGCGTCGTCGGCGAGGTCGTCGGGAGCCGGGTCACCGGCGTCGTCGGCGAACAGCACCGCCCGCGGATCGTTGTGCACCGACGCCAGCAGGATCACCCGGCGCCGCCGCTGCGGCACCCCGGTGAACCGGCTGTCCACGGTGCGGTAGGCCCAGCGGTAGCCGAGCGATTCGAGCTCCTCGACCAGGTAGGCCATGGCCCTGCCGTTGTCGAGGGCCAGCATGTTGGGCACGTTCTCGATGAGCAGCCATGGCAGCCGCCGCCGGGACCGCTTGGCCAGCCGCAGCACCTCGAAGACGTGGGCCACCAGACCGGAGGCGGCTCCGCCGATGCCGGCCGTGCGGCCGGCCTGCGACAGGTCGGTGCACGGGAAGCCGGCGGTCAGGACGTCGACGCCGCGGGGCAGCTTGGCCAGGTGCCGCACGTCGGGGTGGATCTCGGTGTCGGGGAAGCGCCGCTCGAGGACGGCCTGGGCGGCGTCCCAGGACTCGCACAGCAGGACCGTCGCGACGTCGTCACCGAGGGCCTGGTGGAATCCGAGCTCGATCCCTCCGATGCCCGCGAACAGACCCGCAACCCGAATCACGCGGCGCGCCTCCTGTCCTCCTGGTGACGACCAAACCGTACCCAGCCACACCGACAAACTCGGGCCCCCGCGCCGGACACGCCGCCCAAGTGGCTCAGCGCCGGCGCCGTTGCGTGACGCTGTGGCGCTCTGCGGGCCCAATTTCCGCCGTGGCGTTACGCAACCTCAGGGCACCGCGGCGGGCAGGCTGTCGAGCAGGTGACCCATCCGGTCCCGCTTGGTCTGCAGGTAGGTGATGTTGTCCGGGGTCACCGCGATCGGGGTGCGCACCCGCTGCACGGCCAGCCCCTCGGCCGCCAGCGCGGCGATCTTGGCGGGGTTGTTGGTGATCAGCCGGATCCGATTGATGCCGAGCTGGTGCAGGATCTGCGCGCAGGCCTGGTAGTCGCGGCCGTCGACCGGCAACCCGAGGTCGACGTTGGCCTGCACGGTGTCGCGGCCCTGCTGCTGCAGCCGGTAGGCCGCCAGCTTGTGGCCCAGCCCGATCCCGCGGCCCTCGTGCCCGCGCAGGTACACCAGCACCCCGGCACCCTCGGCCGCGATACCGGCCAGCGCGGCGCCCAGCTGGGGGCCGCAGTCGCAGCGCCGGGAGCCCAGCACATCGCCGGTCAGGCATTCGCTGTGCACACGCACCAGCACGCCCTCCGGTGAGCCCGCCGCCGACACGACGTCACCATGGGACAGCACCAGGTGCTCGACCCCGTCGTCGCCGGTATAGGTCTGGGCGGTGAACACGCCGTGCTCGGTGGGGATCCGCGCACCGGTCGACAGATCGGTGGCCGCCCGGCGTCGGTAGGCCACCAGTTCGGCGATGGTGAGCATCGGCAGCCCGTGCTCGAGCGCGAAGGCCGTCAGCGTGGTGCCCGACATCGGTATCCCGTCGTCGTCGACGAGTTCGGTGATGACGGCGACCTCACGGCAGCCGGCCAACCGGACCAGGTCCAGCCCGGCCTCGGTGTGCCCGTTGCGCTGCAGGGTGCCACCCGGCTTGGCGCGCAGCGGGAAGACGTGCCCCGGCCGGCGCAGGTCCTCCGGAGTGGTATCGGGCCACGCCAGCGCACGGACCGTGGCGGCCCGGTCGGCGGCCGAGATGCCGGTGCCGGTGCCGACGGCGTCGACGGACACCGTGAACGCGGTGTGGTGGGTGTCGGTGTTGCTGGCCACCATCATCGGCAGGTCCAGCGCGTCGGCGACGGCGTCGGACATCGGCGTGCAGACGATGCCGCTGCCGTGGCGCAGCAGGAACGCCATGTCCGACGGCAGCACCGACTGCGCCGCCATGATGAGGTCGCCTTCGTTCTCGCGGTCGGCGTCGTCGGCGACCAGCACCATCTCGCCCCGCGCGATCGCCGCGATGGCGGCGGTGACTCGATCGAACTCGCTCATGATCTGCTCCTCACCGGACCGGGGCGGGAATGTGGTAGGCGCCGCGGTAGTACAGCAACGCGTCGGTGTCGGTGTCGGCGTGCAGGTGCAGCACCCGGGCGGCGACGATCGTGTGGTCGCCGCCGTCGTACTCGGCCCACAGCCGGCATTCGGCCCACGCCGTCACTCCCGTCAGGATCGGAGCGCCGAATTGTCCTGGTGCCCAACGGACATCACGGAACTTGTCGGTGCCGGAGCGGGCGAACTGGTGGCTCAGCTCGGCGTGGCCGGCGCCCAGGACGTTGACGGCGAACGTGTCGGCGGTGCGGATCAGCGGCCAACTCGTCGACGTGCGGGCCGGGCTGAAGCTGACCAGCGGCGGGTCCAGCGACAGCGACGAGAACGACTGGCAGGTGAACCCGACCGGCCGACCGTCCGCGCCGAGCGCGGTGATCACGGTGATGCCGGAACAGAAGTGCCCGAGCACGCGGCGCATGTGGTCGCTGTCGATCAACGGCGTGGTCATCGGAATCCCCTCTCGTGGTGGCGGTACGCCCACGCTAGGGCCGATGTGACTGCGGTCACTATCCGCGCACGGCAGCGCTCTATCCGCTCAGTGAAGACCCGGACGCGGATGCACGCAACGGATAGCCCCGCGCACGCAACGGATATTGGAGTGCCCCCGCGCCGCCCTAGCTTCGTCAATGCCCATGATCCACATCACATTCCACGAAGGAGCGACGCTGATGAGCCCCACCGCGCAACAGGCCGAGCCGGACACCGCAACAGCTACCGAGCTCGCCACCTTCCCCATGTACATCGGCGGCGAGTTCGTCGAGGCTGCCTCGGGCGCCACGTTCGAGTCGGAGAACCCCTACCTCGGCCGGCCGTGGGCCCGCATCCCCGACGGTTCCCCCGCCGACGTCGACCGCGCGGTGGCCAGCGCGCGCGCCGCCTTCGACGGGGCCTGGGGAGCCACCGACGGATTCAACCGCGCCCGGCTGCTGCGCCGCCTCGGCGACCTGATCGCCGAGAACGCAGAGTACTTGGCGCACTTGGAGGTTCAGGACTCCGGCAAGCTCTACCGGGAGATGCTGGGCCAGCTGCAGTACCTGCCGCAGTTCTACTACTACTACGCGGGTCTGGCCGACAAGCTCGAAGGCCGCGCCATCCCGTCGGACAAGCCCAACTACTTCGTCTACACCCGCCGCGAACCCGTCGGCGTGGTGGCCGCGATCACCCCGTGGAATTCGCCGCTGCTGCTGCTGACGATGAAGCTCGCGGTCGGCCTGGCGGCCGGGTGCGCGTTCGTGATCAAGCCGTCGGAGCATTCCTCGGCCTCCACGCTGGCGCTGGGCCGGCTCGTCCACGAGGCCGGTTTCCCGGCCGGCACGGTCAACGTCGTCTCCGGACTCAGCCGTGAGGTCGGCGCCCACCTGGCCGCCCACCCCGGCATCGACAAGGTGGCGTTCACCGGTTCGACGGCCACCGGCCGCGCCGTCGCCAAGGCCGCCGCCGAGAACATCAACAAGGTGACCCTCGAGCTGGGCGGCAAGTCGCCCCAGATCGTGTTCGCCGACGCCGATCTCGCGGCCGCGGCCAACGGCCTGATCGCCGGCGTGTTCGCCGCGACCGGCCAGACCTGTATGGCCGGTTCCCGGCTGATCGTGCACGAGGATGTGCACGACGAGCTGATCGAGCTGCTGGTGGCGCGGGTGCGCCAGATCAAGCTCGGCGACCCGACCGCCCCCGAGACCGAGATGGGCCCGGTGGCCAACCGGCCGCAGTACGAGAAGGTGCTGCACTACCTGCGTGTCGCCGCCGAGGAGGGCGCCACGGTGGCCACCGGCGGCAGCGCGCACGCCGAACTCGGCGGGCTGTTCGTCGAACCCACCGTGTTCACCGACGTCACCCCGGACATGACGGTGGTGCGCGAGGAGGTGTTCGGCCCGGTGCTGGCGGTCTACCGGTTCAGCACCGAGGACGAGGCGCTGCGGCTGGCCAACGACACCGAGTTCGGGCTGGCCGGGTCGGTGTGGACCAAGGACGTGCACCGTGCGCACCGAGTGGCCGCCAAGCTGCGGGCCGGCTCGGTGTGGGTCAACGCCTACCGCGTGGTGGGACCCAACGTGCCGTTCGGCGGCTTCGGCGCCAGCGGCGTCGGCCGGGAGAACGGCATCGAGGCCATCAACGAGTACACCGAGACCAAATCCGTGTGGGTGGAGCTCTCCGGCGAGACCCGCGACCCGTTCAAGCTCGGCTAGCCCAGAACAACCCGAAGAAGGCAGGAGAACCCCATGACCACAGTCGAATTCGCGCCCACCGACCCGCGGCCCGCCGCGGAGACCACCCCGGTGGCCGACCGGGCGCAGACCAACCCGATGTTCAACGACCAGAAGATGAAGCTGGGCCTGTTCGGCATCAACTGCTCACACGGGCTGATCATCTCGCACGCACCGACCACCTACGAGGTGAGCTGGCAGCACACCCTCGACATCGCCCGCCGCGCCGACGCATTGGGCTTCGAGGCGCTGGTGCCGGTGGCGCGGTGGAAGGGTTTCGGCGGCAGCAGCAACTTCAACGGCAACTGCTTCGAGACCTACACCTGGGCGGCCGGCCTGGCGCAGGCGACCGAGCGGATCGCCATCTTCGCCACCTCGCATCTGCCCACCATCCATCCCATCGTGGCCGCCAAGGCCGCCACCACCATCGACCGCATCTCCGGCGGACGGTTCGGCCTGAACCTGGTGATGGGTTGGGTGACAAGGGAAATGGAGATGTTCGGCGGCCCGCAGCGCGGTCACGACGACCGCTACGCGTTCGGCCAGGAGTGGATCGACTACGTCAACCGGCTCTGGACCGAGCCGGGGTCGTTCAGCTTCCACGGCAGATACTTCGACGGTGACGAGGTGGAGTCCTACCCCAAACCGCATCAGGCGCCGCGGCCGGCGCTGATCAATGCGGGCAACTCCAAGAACGGCGTCGAATTCTCCGCGCGCAACGTGGACTTCAACTTCGCCTCGCTGGACACGTTGGAGAACATCAAGGCCTACACCAGCTCGCTGGTCGAGAAGGCCCGCACCGACTACCAGCGCACCATCACCCCGATGACCTACGGGCTGGTGGTGTGCCGGGACACCGAGAAGGAGGCCAAGGCCGACTTCCAGCGCGTCATCGACGACGGCGACCGCGGCGCCGCGGCCAACGTCATCAACATGGCGCTGTCCGGGGCGAGCCAATCCTTCGACCATGCAAGGCAATTCCAGGAGCGGTTCATCGCAGGCTGGGGCGGCTACCCGATCGTCGGCACCCCCGAACAATGCGCCGAGGAGTTCGTCAAGCTCCATCGAGCCGGGATGAACGGCATGATCATGGGGATGATCGACTACTACGAGGAACTGCCCCTGTTCGGCGAGGCGGTGCTGCCTCTGCTGGAGCAAGCCGGGCTTCGGCACTGATCGGCACGGGCGGTGGATCTGCGCCAAACGGCTCCGATCCACCGCCCCGCCGGGTGATACTGGGCCAGGGAGCGACCAGTGAGCGACGAAGCCAGACCCCTCAACAATTTCCGCATCTTGCGGACCGCCGACCTTGACGAGGCGCGGCAGGCGGTCGCCGATGTCTATCTCGACCACCGCCTCGACTCGGCGCGCAGTGACCGACTCGATATGACGCTCAACGCGATCGAGGAGCGGCTGTTCACCGCCGGGTATCTGGCCTACGGCACCGAGGCGACCTTGGAGATGCCGCCGACCGAGGTCAACTATCACATCAATCTCACCACCGCAGGTACGACGAAAGCCGTGCGCACCGACGGCACCCGGGCCGGCACCGAAGCGCGCCGCGGCGGGCTGATCCTGCATCCGAACCAGACGACGACGGTCAACTGGGCCCCCGATGCCGAACAGTTCATCCTCAAAGTTCCCCGGACCAGCCTCGAATCGCACCTGTCGGACCTCTTGGGAAGGCAGGTCAGATCGGTGATCGATTTCGATTTCTCACTCGACCTCTCCACCCCGGCCGGCGCCAGCCTGTTGGCCTCGGTCGAGTTCTTCATCAGAGAGCTCGACCGGCCCGGCGGGATCGCGGACATGCCGCTGGCCCGCGACCAGTTGGAATCGTTCATCATGAGCCAGCTGCTGGCCGCCGGGAGGCACCCCTACCGCGACGAGTTGATGGCCCCCAGCGAGCAGGTCAAGCTCGGGCGGCTGCGGCCGGTGATCGACTTCATCGAGATGAACGCCGACGAGCCACTGACCCCCAACGAATTGGCCCGCGCCGGCAGCATGTCGGTGCGCACGTTGCACGCGTCGTTCCAGCGCTGCTTCGGGATGTCGCCGATGGCCTACGTGCGCAAGATCCGGCTCGAGCACGTTCGGGCCGAGTTGGTGGCCAACCGGGATCCGCACCTGCAGGTGACCGAGGTGGCCAGCCGGTGGGGCTTCTTCCATCTGGGCCGGTTCGCCAAGCAGTACCGGGACCGCTACGGCGAGTCGCCGTCGGATACGTTGCGCGGCAGCGGTTCCTAGCCCGAGCGGGGCTGCGGCTCAGCGGTAGTAGACCTCATCCCCGGATGGGTAGCCCCCGCCGGTGGTGGTGACGTGCACGTGGTCGAAGTGTCCGTAGCCGCCGGGCTGGGCGCCGCCGGGGGTGTAGTAGACGCCGCGCCAGATGGCGTCCTGGATGCCGAACCGCTTGGCGTTGGCCAGCACGTAGGCCACGATCTGGTTGCCCAGCGCGATGCCCTGCTGCGAGGTCGGGTTGGGGATCATCACGTCCAGCGCCAGCCCGTCGGGATGCCAGCGCAGCGCGTCCTGGCGCACGCCGCCGATCTGGTTGATCTCCGGGAACACCGCGCTGATGCTGCGGGCGGTCAGGATGGTCCGGACCTGCAGGCCGTTCTCGGGCGCCACGCCGGCGGGCAGGGTGGGGCTGACCACGCGCCACCGCGACGCCGACACCAGCGACACCGGGCCGGTTCTCGCCTCCGGCTGCTCGACCGAGACGGTCATGTCCTGGGCGACCGGCGGGGAGGCGACGACCTCGACGCAGCAGGGCACCGACGGCTCGGCGGGGGCGGGATCCGGGGCGGCCATGGGTTCGACCGCAGGCTCGGCGGCCCGGGACCCGGACGCGGGCTTGCTGTCACCGTGGACCACCAGGAACACCGCCGCGGGGGCGAGTACGGACGCCAGGAGTACCGACGGATTGCGCCGCTCCTTGGGCATTGAGTGCCGACCCACGGAAAGCAACATACAAAAATTCCGCGGAATGTACAGCATGGGGTTGCAGAACTGAATACGACGCGCGGATCGTTACCGGACCGGAACCACCCCTTTAGCGACCGTATACACCGCCGGTCGGCGATCCCGACGGCAACGGCATAACCGCAGGTCAGGGCTATACGACGACGAGCAGTGCGGCGAGCGCGACGACCGCGAGGACGGCCGCCGCCGCCAGCACCCCGCCGGCCCGCCGGGGCCGCGAAATTGGGGCGTCCAGACTCGCCAGCATCTGCTGGGCGCTGCCGAAGCGCCAGCGCGGATCGCGGGCCATCGCCCGCTCGATCGTCACCGCCAGCGCCGGGTCGACGTCCGGGCGCAGCACCGTCAGCGGCGTCAGCGCTCCGGTGCCGATCGCGTCGGCCAACGCGGCCAAATTCTCCTGCGGATAGGCCCGTCGCGCCGTCAGCGCCTCGTAGGCCACCACGGCGAGCGCGTACAAGTCGTCGCTGGCGGTCGCGGGCCGGCCGGCGATCCGGTCGGCGGGCAGGTAGGCCATGGTCCCGAAGATCCGGTTGGTCAGGGTCTGCGGGGTGTCGGCGCTCTTGGCCACGCCGAAGTCGGCGATCTTCACCCCGCCGAACGACGTGAACAAGATGTTGGCCGGTTTGATGTCGCGGTGCAGCACCCCGCACGCGTGGGCGGCGCCCAGCGCCGACAGCACGTCGCGCATGATCGCCCGCACCTGCGGCACCGGCAGCGGCCCGGTGCGCGCCAGCACGTCGGCCAGGTTCTGCCCCGGCAGCCGTTCCAGCACGATGTAGTGCCTGCCCTGGTGCACGCCGGTGTCGTGCACGGCGACGACGTGGGGATGGTTGAGCACGGCGGCGGCGTGCGCCTCGGTGAGGAATCGCCGGCAGGTGTCGGGCTGGGTGCTCACCTGCGGGTGGAGCATCTTGACCGCCACCGGGCGGCCGAGCCGGACGTCCCACGCGTCACGGACTTCGGCCATGCCGCCACGGCCGATCACCCCGCGCAGTTCGTAGCGTCCGCCAAGAACTTCCGGCGCCTGCATGCCTCCAAGCTAGCCGCTGCCCGCGGGTGGCAAACCTAACGCGCCGGCACGGTGGGCACCGCGGAGGTGTTCGGCCAACACCCCAGCGGGCTGATCGCCGCTTCGCGGGCCGCGTCCAGACACTTGCTGACCAGCACGTTCGGGTTGTCCGACACCGACGCGGCCAGGATCTCGTTGGCGCGGGCCTCGGCTTCGGCGGTCTTGGCCCGCTGTTCGGCGATGCGCGTGTTGGCCTTCTCGACGTTGAGCGCGTTGATCCGGTCCTGGGTGGCCTGGTCGTAGTTCACCAGCGGGACGATGACGTTGATGATCTCGATCTGGTCGCCGACCTTGGCGCGCAACTTGTCGGCGACGTCCTCGCCGAGGGCCTGCACGTTGGGGCCCTCGACGTTCTCCGGGGCCAGCGGGTCGAAGTCGGCGAAGACCTCGTTGAGGGCCGAGCGCAGCTCGCGGGTGACGAGGTTGTCGCGGACGTTCTCGAAGTCGCGGTAGTCCAGGAACAGTTCGTCGGCGGCGGCGGGCTGGATGCGCCAGCGGACGCTGTTGTCGACGTAGGCGGTCGAGTTGTTGCCCAGCCGGACCGTGGTGGCGTATTCGCCGGTGTGGTTGTCGATCTGGATGGTGCCGTCCATCTCGGTGACCGACTGCCACGGGGCCTTGACGTGCAGGCCGTTGCTCAGGGTGCCACCGGGGCGGCCGAACGTGGTGACGACGCCGACGTTGCGGGCCGACACGATCGTCGTCGAGCCGATGATCAACACGAGGAGGGCCAGACCGCCGGCCACGACGGCGATGCGGGTGCCTCGGGTCCGGGCCGCGGGCTTGTCCGACGTCGCCCGCGAGACCAGCGCGCCCGCGGTGATCACCAGCAGCAGGATGGCTGCGAATACTTCCCAGGGCACGACGGCACCCCTTCCCTTCTGCAGGCAGATGTCCGCCGAATCGTAGAGGCCGCGACCGTGCGGCGGCGGGATTCAGACCTTGGGGCTGTAGTAGTGCGGGTCGTCGCGATACTCCACCGGCGGCAGGTTGCGCGCCGGGGTCTCGACCAGCGGTGCGTCGGCGGGCAGTCGGCCGGTGGCGCGGCCCCACGCGGACCGCTTGCGCGGGTGCATCATCACGCGCTTGGGCAACGCCTTGGTGGTGAAGTAGACCGCCTGGCCGAACAGCCGGTGCAGCCGCTCCTGCCGCGGAGACCACGAGTAGCCCAGCAGCTCGCGCACCGGGGGGTCGAACAACCCGACCGTGGCGAAGTTGAAGAATCGCTGCATGGCGCCGATGTTGAGCCGCCACAGCCAGTCCGGCATCCACTCCAGCGACGGGTGCTTGGGCATACTGGACAGGTCCAGCACCTCGCGGGTCGCCCAGTTGTCCTCTAACACGTTGCGGCACATGTGATCCCAGTACTCCTGGAACTCCTCCCAGGTTTTCGGGACCGGCCGCATGCTCATGCCGTACATCCGGTACCAGGTGATGTGCTCGTCGAAGAGCCTGCGCTTCTGGTCCTCGGTCAGGCCGCCACCGAGCCATTCGGCGGCCAGCAACGTCGACTTGAAGAAGGTGGCGTGCGCCCAGTAGAAGACGTCGGGGTTGAGCGCGCTGTAACGGCGGCCCTGATCGTCGACCCCCTTGATGCCGATGTGGTAATCGCGGACTTGGGCGCCGGTCCGCGGGGCGCGGTCACCGTCGAACACCACCCCGCCGATCGGATAGACCGAACGAAACAGCCGCGGCATCCGTTCCAGGAAGAAGATCGAGTGTTGCTGCACGGCCGCCCCCAGTTGGGGATGCATGTTCTGCATCGCGCCGGCCCACGGGCCCTGCAGCATGCCGGTCCACTGTCCGAAGTACTTCCAGGTCAGTGAATCCGGACCGAGCGGTTCGGGCAGCTCGGCGTACCCGCCGCCGCTGACCGGACAGCCGGCCGTCGCGGCGCCGGAATCGCTGGTGACGGGACACTCCACGGACGTATCTTGAGTCACTGGTGACCTTCCCGTCGATAACGACGCAAGATTTGACTACGTATGTTGTCAACCGAGCTTAGGAGTGATGTGCCGTCGGGTCAACGACGCGGCCGGTGGGCGGGGGTCCCGCTGCAGGATCGGCAGGCGCTTCGCCGTGACGAACTGGTCACCGCGGGCATCGGCCTGTTGGGCAGCCCCGGCGGCCCGAAGCTCACCGTGCGCGCGGTGTGCCGCGCCACCGGCCTGACCGAACGCTACTTCTACGAGAGCTTCGCCGACCGGGACGAGTACGTCGCGGCCGTCTACGACGAGGTCTGCACCGCCGCGATGGCCACGTTGATGGAGTCGGAGAGCCCGCGCGACGCCGTCGAACGGTTCGTCGAGCTGATGGTCGACGACCCGCTGCGCGGCCGGGTGCTGTTGCTGGCCCCGGAGGCCGAACCCGTACTGGCCCGGTCGGGCGCCCGATGGGTCCCCAACTTCATCGACCTGCTCCAGCACAAACTCACCCGCATCACCGACCCGACCCGGCAGGCGATGGTTGCCACCGGCCTGATCGGGGCACTCACTGCGTTGTTCACCGCCTACCTCGACGGGCGGCTGGCAGCCAGCCGGGACCAGTTCATCGACCACTGCGTCGATCTGGTGTTCAGCGCCGCCGCCGAGTGAACCGGCGGCCGACGGCGCGGCGACTTGAATGTCACCGGCTTACACAGATATATTGAGTGCAACCATCAGGTACAGATAACTGGGAGGTGTCGTGTCGAAAGACCTGACCGACCTGCAACTGCTGAGGGAACTCGAACCCGTCGTCGAGCCTTTGGTCAACCGCCACATGCGGATGAAGAAGGACTGGAACCCGCACGACTTCATCCCCTGGTCCGACGGCAAGAACTACTACGCCCTCGGCGGGCAGGACTGGGACCCCGAACAGTCCAAGCTGTCCGAGGTCGCCCGGGTCGCGATGCTGGTGAACCTGCTCACCGAGGACAACCTCCCGTCGTATCACCGTGAGATCGCGATGAACTTCACGATGGACGGCCCCTGGGGCTTCTGGGTCAACCGGTGGACCGCCGAGGAGAACCGGCACGGCATCGCGCTGCGTGACTACCTGGTGGTCACCCGCAACGTCGACCCCGTCGAGCTGGAGCTGCTGCGCGTCGAGCAGATGACCCGCGGCTTCTCCCCCGGCCAGAACCAGCAGGTCGAGGCCGACCTGTTCGCCGAGAGCCTGTTCGACTCCGTGATCTACGTGACGTTCCAGGAGCTGGCCACCCGCGTCTCGCACCGCAACACCGGCAAGGCCTGCGAGGAGCCGATCGCCGACCAGCTGCTGCAGCGGGTCTCCGCCGACGAGAACCTGCACATGATCTTCTACCGCGACGTCTCCGAAGCGGGTTTCGAGATCGCCCCGGACCAGGCGATGAAGTCGCTGCACAAGGTGCTGCGCAACTTCAAGATGCCCGGATACACCATCCCGGACTTCCGCCGCCGCGCGGTGACCATCGCCTCCGGCGGGGTGTACGACCCGCGGATCCACCTCGACGACATCGTGATGCCGGTGCTCAAGAAGTGGCGCATCTTCGAGCGCGAGGACTTCAACGGCGAGAGCGCACGGCTGCGCGACGACCTCGGCCTGCTGGTCGAGGAGCTGCAGGAGGCCGTCGACAAGTTCGAGGTCGCCAAGCAGCGCCGCGAGGAACGGCTGCGCCAGATGGCCGAGAAGAAGGCCGCCAAGAATCTGCTGGTGGGATCATCAGCGTCGTAACCGACACCTCCCGATCGGCCCGGTCCCTACGGATCGGGCCGTTCGACCTTCGCAGCCCGGTCGTCCTCGCGCCGATGGCCGGGGTGACCAACGTCGCGTTCCGCACGCTGTGCCGCGAGCTCGAGCTGGCCCGCGTCGGCACGGTCAGCGGCCTGTACGTGTGCGAGATGGTGACCGCCCGCGCGCTGGTCGAACGCCATCCGGTGACGATGCACATGACGACGTTCGCGCCGGAGGAATCGCCGCGCTCGCTGCAGCTCTACACCGTCGACCCGGCCAACACGTACGCGGCGGCCAAGATGATCGTCGACGAGAACCTGGCCGATCACATCGACATGAACTTCGGCTGCCCGGTGCCCAAGGTCACCCGCCGCGGCGGGGGCGCGGCCCTGCCCTACAAGCGCCGGCTGTTCGGCCAGATCGTCGCCGCGGCGGTCAAGGCCACCGAGGGCACCGACGTCCCCGTCACCGTCAAGTTCCGGATCGGGATCGACGACGCGCACCACACCCATCTCGACGCCGGCCGCATCGCGGCCGAGGAGGGCGCGGCGGCGGTGGCGCTGCACGCCCGCACCGCCGCGCAGCGCTATTCCGGCACCGCGGACTGGGAACAGATCGCCGCGCTGAAGGCGCACGTCACGAATGTTCCGGTGCTCGGAAACGGTGATATCTTCGACGCTCGTGACGCGCTGGCCATGATGGCCGCGACGGGCTGCGACGGGGTGGTGATCGGCCGTGGCTGCCTGGGACGGCCGTGGCTGTTCGCCGAGTTGTCCGCGGCGTTCACCGGCGCGACGCCGCCCACCCCGCCGAACCTCGGCGAGGTTGCGCAGATCATCCGCAGACACGGCGAGCTTCTCGCTGCGCACTTTGGAGAGGACAAGGGCATGCGGGACATCCGCAAGCACGTCGCGTGGTACCTGCACGGCTTTCCCGCCGGAGCCGACTTGCGCCGGTCGTTGGCGCTGGTCAAGACCATTTCCGAGCTGGACGACCTGTTGGGTCAGCTCGACCAGGAGGTGCCGTTCCCGGCCGCGGGCAACGGCCCGCGCGGGCGCCAGGGTTCGGCCGCCTCGGTGACCCTGCCCGAAGGCTGGCTCGACGATCCGGACGACTGCACCGTGCCGGTCGGGGCCGACGTCATGCACTCGGGTGGGTGAACCGAGCCGAATCGAGACGCTTTCTAGACAGGAGTGAGACCCCGCCACGCCTGGCCGTCTCTCAGCTTGTCTCAGTACGATGGACGACCACATGCCCGGCTCCGGTGGCGGAGCGGGCGCCAGTGCTTTATGACAGATGGCAGGAAACCGGCACACGTGCCGACGCGCAACGACGCGCACGCCGTGACAGGCCATCTGAGGGACCGCTGAGGGCCACGGATGAGCCGTAGGGAGCTGGAAGGCCGGTACGAACATGAGTGACGGCGGTAACGCCACTCCTGGGCGTCCCGTTCCCGGAGGCGGCGACGGGGCCGATGGTGACTGGCTTACCCGATCCGGGCGGACGGGGCCAGGCGCCGCGCCGTGGGAGCGTGCCATCGATTCCCCCCGCACCGATGATGCCCCGCCCGCCGAACCCCTCACCGTCGCCGATCTGATCGCCAAGATCGGTGCACCCCCGCCGACCGAACCCACCCGGCACCGCGCAGAACCGGACGAGCCCGAAGCCGAGCCGCACGAGCCCGAAGCGGAACTTGCCGGCCGCGCGCCCGCCGAGCCTGAGCCCCAGCCGCTCGACCTGGAGCCCGAGGCCGAGCCCTATCCGGACCAGGACGACCTGGACACCGCGATCCTCCCGGCGCTGCACCTGCCGGCCTCCGAACTACCCGACCTGACCCGTCGCCGCCCGATCCCGGCATCCATGCCGGCCCCCGCGCCGGCACCCAAGCGGGGCCACCGCCGCGCGGTGTTCGCCGGGCGCGCCGCGGCCGCGCTGGTCGCGGTGCTGGCCCTGGCCCTGACCGGCGGCGCCTGGCAGTGGCAGTCCGCCAAGAACGATCTGCTCAACCGGGTGTCGGCCCTTGATCCCGACTCCCGCGACATCGTCGACCCGAACGCGCAGTTCGGCGACGAGAACTTCCTCATCGTCGGCGTGGACAGCCGCTTCGGCGAGAACAACGAGATGGGCGTGGGGTCCACCGAGGACGTCGCCGGCTCGCGCTCCGACACCGTGATGCTGGTCAACATCCCGGCCAACCGCAAACGCGTGGTCGCGGTGTCGTTCCCCCGCGACCTCGAGATCGACCCGATGCAGTGCGAACCGTGGGATCCCGAGACCCGCCAGTACGGGCCCATCTACGACGAGGACACCGGCAGCTACGGTCCCGACGAGGTGTACACCGAGTACAAGCTCAACTCCGCGTTCGCCGTCGGCGGACCCAAGTGCCTGGTCAAGGTGATCCAGAAGCTCTCCGGCCTGCACGTCAACCGGTTCATGGCCGTCGACTTCGCCGGCTTCTCCAAGATGGTCGACGCACTCGGCGGGGTGGAGGTCTGCAGCACCACTCCCATCGAGGACTACGAACTCGGGATGGTGCTGCCCACCGCGGGCCGCCAGATCGTCAACGGCCACACCGCGCTGAACTATGTGCGGGCCCGCCAGGTCACCACCGAGACCAACGGCGACTACGGCCGCATCAAACGCCAGCAGCTGTTCCTGTCGTCGCTGCTGCGGTCGCTGATCTCCAAGGAGACGTTCTTCTCGCTGTCCAAGCTGAACAACGTCGTGAACATGTTCATCGCCGACAGCTACGTCGACAACGTCGACACCAAGGACCTGGTCGACCTCGGCCAGTCCGTGCAGGGGGTGTCGGCGGGCCGGATCACGTTCGTCACCGTGCCGACGGTCGGCTACGCCGACGAGTGGGGCAACGAGATCCCGCGCCTCGACGACATGCGGGCGCTGTTCGACGCCATCATCAACGACGATCCGCTGCCCGAGGAGCGCGACGCGGACACCCCGGTCCCCGCCCCGTCGGGCGGCGGGGAGACCTCGCCGCTGGCGGCCGACAGCGGGGAGGTCGTCGACGCCATCACCACCGACCCGGAGAACGTGACCGTGCAGGTCTCGAACTCGACACACCAGAGCGGGCTGGCGACGACGGCGGCCGACGCGCTGCAGGCGCACGGTTTCAACGTCACCACGCCCGACGACTACCCCGGCCCGCTGGAGCAGACCACGGTGTTCTTCTCCCCCGGCAACGAAGAGGCCGCCGCGACCGTGGCCTCGTCGTTCGCCGACCCGGCCCTGGAACGGGTCACCGGCATGGGTGACGTGGTGCAGGTTGTGCTGGGCAGCGACTTCGATGCGGTGGCCGCGCCCACGGCCAGCGGCTCACCGGTTCAGGTGCACGTCATCCGCGGCACCCGCAGCACCCCGACGGAACTGCCCGAGGACCTCTCGGTGACCAACGCCGCCGACACCACCTGTGAATAGCGACTGGTGACGGCCCCATTTGGGCAGGTGGCATTCACCTTTCGTTCACTGTCCGCTTCGTGACGATCTGCCCTGTCAGCCCGTAGGCTTTCGGTATGCGTACCGCGTACCACGAGCAATTGGATGCCCTGACCAGCCAGCTCGGTGAGATGTGTGGACTGGCGGGGGCCGCGATGGAACGCGCCACCCAGGCCCTGCTGCAAGCTGACTTGGCGCTCGCCGAGCAGGTCATCACCGACCACGAGCAGATCGCCGCGATGAGCGCCCGCGCCGAGGAGAGTGCCTTCGTGCTGCTGGCGCTACAGGCACCGGTGGCCGGTGACCTGCGCGCCATCGTCAGCTCCATCCAGATCGTCGCCGACGTCGACCGGATGGGCGCGCTGGCGCTGCACGTCGCCAAGATCGCCCGCCGCCGCCACCCCCAGCACGCACTCCCGGAAGAGGTCAACGGCTACTTCGCCGAAATGGGCCGGGTGGCGGTCGAACTCGGTAACAGTGCGCAGGAGGTACTGATCACCCGGGACCCGGAGAAGGCCGCCCGGATCCGCGAAGAAGACGACGCGATGGACGATCTGCACCGGCACCTGTTCAGCGTGCTGATGGACCGCGAGTGGAAGCACGGGGTGGCCGCGGCCGTCGACGTCACGTTGCTCGGCCGGTTCTACGAGCGCTTCGCCGACCACGCCGTCGAGGTGGCCCGACGGGTCATCTTCCAGGTCACCGGCCGCACGTCGGAGGACGACGTGACGCCCACCCCACGCTGATCCTCAATCCCGCGCTGTGGTGGACGCGGCGGACCGTGTGCTGAGGGCCGCACCAATCTGCTGTCGGCCGTTTTCCAAGTGATCCTGGAGCAGTCCGGCGCACGCATCCTCGCCGTCGCGCCACGCTGCCAGGATCTCCTCATGTTGTGCTCCGCCCAGCGGCGGGATCTCCGGAAGTCGGTACATCAGGATCAGATAGCGCTGTACGTGCTGCCAGATCGGCTCGAGGATCTTTCGGGTCACCGGGGTGGCAGCCGGAACGATGAGCGAGGCATGGAAATCACGATGGGCGTTCTGGAACTCCACCGGATCTGCCACCGGGTCGAGATTGGCCATCGTCTCCAGAGCCCGTTGGGCAGCTTGGACATCGTTGGGCGTCTTGACCCGGCACGAGCGCAGGATCAGAGACGGCTCCAGCAGAATACGCACGTCGTACAGGCTGTCGATCTCTGGCGCGCTCAAGTCCGCCACGTGCGTGCCGTGATTGGGCACGTGAGTCAGGAGACCCTCGCCCTCCAGGATCCGCAGCGCCTCTCGCACCGGAATGTGCGACACGTTATACCGGTCCCGAAGGCTGTCGATCACGATGCGCGAACCCGGCTCCATGTCGCCGGAAAGGATGCGATCCCGCAAAGCGTTGACTAGCCGCTGAGATACCGTGACGCCCCGGCCATCCGGCGGCCGGCGTCGCGACGGGCGGAGGTCCTCAGACACGCGCACAGCCCATACTATAGGTGGTCTCGAGCATTACCCCTCCAGCCGTCACGAATGCGAACGCCAGAACACCAGCCGGCGATCGGCGATGTCCACAACGGCGTACAAGGCCAGCCCTGCGAACATCAGTGCGATGATCACCGCGAATGCCGAAGCCACATCGAGCTGAAAGTTGAACGTCGAGATCAACACACCCATTCCCTCTGAGGCACCGACGAATTCGGCCACGATTGCCCCGATCAGGGCCAGGGTCATGGCAGTCTTGAGCCCTGCGAACAGCAGTGGCATCGATGATGGCAGCGAGAGCATCCTGTAGGCCTGCATCCGGGTGGCACCCAGCGACCGCATGAGAGTTCGAGCGTCCCGATCAACCGTCTCCAAACCCACGACCACGTTGATGAACACCGGAAAGAAGCAGATGGTCGCGGCCATAACAATTTTCGATGTGATACCGAACCCGAACCAGGTGAGGAAGACCGGCGCCAATGCGACGCGCGGCATGATCTGCACGGCAACCAGTAACGGATACAAAGCCTTCCGCGCTAGATCCACTATGCCGACCCAGGTCCCTAGCGCCCAGGCGACCACCGATCCGATCAGGAATCCGACGAGTGTCTCGGTCATGGTCGTCGCTGTGGCCTGCCAGAAGAACGCCTCGCCCGACAGGTCCACCAAGCGCACTGCGACTTCGGTTGGAGGCGGGATGATCACTGGGTTGGCGACGCCAAGGCGCACCGCAGCTTCCCAGAGGACGAGCATCCCGACGAGAACCAAGGTCGGCGCCAGCAAGCTCGACACCCATTGACTATCGCTGAGGTTCAATCGCACTCGGCGCTGCGTCGCCGGTGCCGATTGCAGGCCGGTCTGTGGCATTGCGTCGATGTCAGACATACTTGCCGATCAACCTCCTGATCTCGGTGACGAGTCTGGCAGTCTGCTCCAACTCGAGTGTTTCCGCGGTCCGCGGTCGCGGGAGGTCGATCGGTACTATCTCCTCGATCTCGCCTGGGCGGGGTCTCATCACGACGACCCGGTCCGCCAGAAACACGGCCTCCTGGATGTTGTGGGTGACGAAAAGTGTCGTTCGTCCACGCGCCGCATGCATCCGCGCAACCTCCACGTTGAGCCGCTCGCGGGTGAATTCGTCGACAGCAGAGAACGGTTCGTCCATCAGCAGGATCGCCGGATCGGTAACGAGCGCCTGCGCCAAACTGGCCCGTTGGCGCATCCCGCCGGACAGCTCCCAAACATGCTTGTCGGCGAACGCGGCTATACCCATCATCTCCAGCAACTCGTACGCCCGCTCGCGACTCTTGGCGGCGTCGCTGTTCTGTATCTGCGCCGGCATCAGAACATTGGCCAGCACGGACCGCCAAGGCAGCAATACCGCGCGCTGCAACATGATTCCGACATCGTGTCGCCCCGCACGGGCCGGCGCGCCGTAAACGTCGACGTCGCCGGTCGACATGTCCACCAGACCGGCCACGATGTGCAGCAGCGTCGATTTGCCGCACCCGCTCGGGCCGACGAGGGCTACGAACTCCCCTTCATTGACATCGAGGTCGATGTTCCTGATCGCCTCCACCGTGCCACTGCGCGTGCGATAGGTCTTGCTGACCCTACTGATTCGTACTCCACAGTCGCCAAGCCCAGGGCCGTTGGCGGTGGCGCCGGAAGTCATCGCTTCAGCCGGCATAGTCCGCGGCCTGCTGCTCGACGGCTGCGGTGTCGAACGCGTCGGCCTCCTGACGGACTGACCGCACCAGCTCGTCATCGGTCAAGAGAGCCATGTCGAGTCCGGACGGGACGATGCCGGACTGCGCCAACAATTCGTTGGTGATCTGCCAGTCCTCCACCGGAACGTAGCCGAACGCGTGAGTGCCGTCTCCTTCCGACAGTGTCAAGAACTCCGTCACGTACGCACGGGCGAACTCCGGGTTCTCGCAATCGGCCGGATATGCTTCACAACCGATGTTCAGCGCAGCGTCGTAGTTCGCCAGTGCGAAGGTTCCGCCCATCGTCCACCCACGCGCGAACTGCACTATCTGTTCCCGCTTCTCGGGGTTCTCCAGAACAGACGAGGTGGTGATGAGACAGTCCCCCGGAACACCTTTGTACTTCTCTGGGGTGATGTTGCGCAGTTCGAGCCCATCGACCTCCAAGGAGATGATGTCGGGGTAGCTCGACGCGTAAGCGTCGACGGTGCCGTTCTGGATCGCTGCCAGGGTCTGTGGCCCGGCCGCTCCGATGGGCAGAATGGTTATGTCGGACACCGATGTCGGGTTCATCCCCGCATCCGACAGCGCTGCGTTGACGATTGGCTCCTCACCGCCACCCTTCTCGGTGATCCCCAACTTGCGGCCCCGCAGATCGGATATCTGTCGGATGTCGGAGTCCGCTCGAGTGACGATCTGGAACAGCTCCCCGGGAGGTTGACACATGAAGGCGCGCAGGCTGTTGTCCTTGGAGAAGGCGACGATGCTGTCAGCGGCACCTGCCCAGCCGACATCGATGTTTCCGGCCAAGATTTGCTGGGTGACATACCCCGATCCGTTGGCTGTCTGCACATCAATTGTCAGGTCGTCGCCGAAGTATCCGAGTTTCTTGGCCACCGGCAATGGCAGCCAGCTCAGGCCTTCGTGAAACGACAACTGGACGCTGAGAGCAGCGGGCCCACCATCCTTATCGGACGACTCGTTCGAGCCGCACGAAGCCACGGCCACCGTGGTCATCAGCACTGCACCTATCGGAAGGAGTTTCATTGTGCATCAATCCATCTCTTGGGGGACGAGTAGGGAGTCACCAGCTGCGAAGCGGGCGTCGTAGGTATGTATCCAGCGGGCGTCGTCGGGAATGTTGGCAAAGGCAGTGTTGCGCTGAGCGGTGTCTGCCCCCTCGGGGAAGTGAAGCAGATGGTTGGCCCGCCAGGATGCAAGTTGCACCTTCTCGGCTCTCCGCTTACGCAGCAGCTCGTACTGCTGCAGTCTATCTTCGATCGAGCCGGCGCCTTCGGCGGTGAGCAACTGCGCCAACACGAAGGCGTCTTCTATCGACAGATTGGCCCCTTGGCCGTGATGGGGCAGCATCGTGTGTGCTGCATCTCCGAGCAGCGCGATGCGTCCGTGACGCCAGCTAGGTATCGGCTCCATCCGAAACAACCCCCACCTCTCCGAATGCGCTACCGCTCCGATAATTTCAGTGACAGCCGGATGCCAACCCTCGAAGTGCGCGAGAGCTTCGTTTGTGGTCGTGGGTATCCGCCACGTGTCCTCGGCGGGCCAGCGCACGGGTTCCTCGACCGCAGCCAGGAATGTAATGCGTTCGCCGCCAGGTGATATCGGGAAGTGCAGGAGATGAGCCCGAGATCCGACCCAGAACTGGAGATCGCCGGGGTTCTCCAATGATGGCGCGCAACTCGATTCGATGATTCCGCGGAATCCGCTGTTTCCGGTGTAGATCGCGCATTCCTTGTCGTACATCCACCTCCTCACGGTCGAGCGGGCGCCGTCTGCACCGATCACGACGTCGAAACGTGAGGATCTCCCGTTCTCCCAGCGCAAGTCGACGTGGTCCTCGCTAGGTTCCAGGTCGACCAAGCGGTGCTCGAGGTGTACGTGGCGCCGGTCGACTGCGGCCTCCAGCCGCTCCAGCAGTTCTGCACGATGCACGCCGAGATACGGGAAGTCCGTCTGAGCCCGATACCACTTCCCATCCCCGAGCGGATGGCTGACGATGCGGTCCCCGGTCTGGCCGTCGCGGATCACGACTCTGCTGGGCTCGCCCGCGCTGTCACCGAGACCGTCGAGCACCCCGAGTTCGCTCAATACACGTTGACCGTTGGCGAACAGCGAGATCCCCGCCCCGATTTCGGTGAGTTCGGAAGCTTGTTCATAGACTTCGACTTGGGCGCCTCGGGAAAGTAGTGTGGCTGCCGCCGTCAGCCCACCGATTCCCGCGCCGATCACGGCAACGCGTAATGTCACTGCTGATCACCTTTGCTTCGAAGTATGGGCGCACCGGGAGGGGTGCCCGTAGGGTTGTGGCGCGGTTGCTCTGTCATCGGTGAACAGCACCAAAGTTGTGCACCCCGGATCGAGGGGAGCCGACCGAGAGTGGCACAAAGTGCTGGACCAACTCTCCGACTCCCTCGATCCTGCTCACCAGGGTGTCGCCGGGCGCGAGATAACGCACTGGGTCCCGGCCCATGCCGACTCCCGCAGGCGTTCCGGTGAAGATCAGATCACCGGGCAGCAGCGTGGCGGTTCGGGAAATGTAGGCGACCAGCTCGGCCACCGTAAACACCATGTCTCCCGTTGAGGCGCTCTGCACTGTTTCGCCGTTCAGCACACATTCGATGTGGAGAGCATCCAACGAGGGGATCTCGTCGAGCGTCACCAGCGTCGGTCCGATCGGCGCGAAGCACGGGTGCGATTTGGCCAGGCTGAATTGTGGTGGCTCCCCCTGCATCTGCGCCGTCCGCTCGGACAGGTCTTGGCCAACCATCACCCCTGCGATATGGCCGTGCGCATCCTCTACCGGTATGGAATGTCCGCCGATGCCGACGACGACCACCAGTTCCACCTCCCAGTCGACGGTGGCGGTGGGCAACTCGACGGTTTCCTCCGGACCGCACACCGACGACGGGAACTTCGCGAAGATCATCGGTGTCGTGGGGGCGACGAACCCCGACTCGGTGGCGTGGTCGATGTAGTTCAGGCCCACCGCGAAAATCTGCCGCGGATTTGGGACGGGCGGCCCGAGGACATCGACGACCTCGGCTGCCGTGCCGTTGGGCGCATACCCAGCCGCCCACGCCAGGAACGGCGACCACTCGGTCAGCACCTCGACCATGGTGGGTCCGAACCTGCCTCCGCTGGCGCGGTGGACATCGATAGCTCGACCCTGTTCGACCAGAACGGCTCGCGTTCCGATACATCCCAGCCTCAATGTGGACTCACTTCCGCTCTGGGTGGATGGATTGGCTCAAGGAGCGACGACAGCGACCGCGTCGATCTCGACTAGCGCCTCGGGTACGACGAGGGCTGATATTTGGACGAGTGTGCTGGCTGGTCGATACGAGCCGAATCGGCGCCGGCGCACCGAGTCGATAGCTTGGCGCTGGCTGATGTCAGTGACATAGACTGTGACCTTTGCGATTTGGGCAATGGAGCTGCCTACCGTCGTCAATGCAAGGTCCAGGTAATCGTGCACCACCTCGGTCTGTCTGATTACATCACCCTCGCCGATGATCTGCCCATCGGAGCCCATCGCGATCATCCCCGAGATGAAGGCGAGGCCGCCTACCGTCACCGCATCGGTGTAGTGGCTGACCGGCTCCGGCAGTCCCGGGATGCGAAATTCTTGCCGTGTGAGGTTCACTCTTCTACGTTCCTTTGCTGATCGGTAGCGGCCCCGATGGCGGGGATGTGGCGGACGGGTTGGCGAGGAAGTCCAGCAGCAGCCGGTTGAACACTTCCGGATGCTCGAGGTACGGCGCGTGGCCCGCATTCGAGATGACATGCCAACGCGCACCATCTGGCAACAGTCGAAGCACGTGGTCGACATGGGTGGCAGGCACCAGTTCGTCGTCGGCGCCCCACACCAGAAGACATGGGAGCTCGGGAGCCTTCATACGCAGGCCTGACCCGACGACGTCGTCGTTGTAGCTGGTGAGGAAGTACTCGGCGAGTGCGGCGAAGCTGTCCTCAGCCCCCTCGCTGTTGTTGATCGCGAACTCCTCATCGATCCACTGGGTGGTGACGAGGCGGTCGTCGTAGACGACACGGCACAACTTTGCGGCCGTGCCGACGCGTGAGGTGTCTGTGATCGCACGCGCCAATCCTGTACGGACAACGTCGCTTTCCGGCGTGATCCCGATCGGGCCGACGAGCGTCAGGCTGGCTACGAACTGCGGCTCGGCGACGGCGATGGCAGCGGCCACGTGGCCGCCAATGGACGTACCGACCAGGTCGACGCGGTAGATCCCGAACCCTTCGCACGTTCGGCGGACGTAGTCGGCGAAGCCCGGCACCGACATCTTCGGTGACGCGCCCTTTGTCGAGTAACCGTGTCCCGGGAAGTCCATTGCGATGGCCCACCGGCCCCTGTCCGCACACGCCAGAAGGCTGTGTGTCCAGCGATCCGCACGGGCACCCGCGCCGTGCAGGAACACAACGGCTTCGCCGTCCTCATTACCGAGGCCCGCCTGCAGGATCCGGATCGAGGTGTCGTCGTGATCCAGTCGAATATGATGCTCAGTCAACGAGCTCGCCCGGCCGGCCTGCACCTCGCTAGGCATTGTCACCCACGCGCTCACGGACCTGCACAGTCCGCACGATGTCCATCGCTTCATCGCGCTGCAAGCCTGGCGTCTCGGCGAGCGCGCGCTGCCCGTCGGGAACGGCGTCGCCGTGAATGAGGTCATAGGTCAAGTCCTCGGCCGAGTAGGTCTGCGCCCGGTGATGCGGCCATCTACGGGCAAGGGCTTCGTCGTCGAACACCACGGGGTTCCCGTCCTGGATCACCGTGTGGATCCGCTTCTTGTCTTGAAGCACCCGGATGTCTTCGAGCGGGTCTCCGTCGACGACGAGAATGTCGGCGATCGCGCCCGGCTCCAATGTTCCGATCTGTCCTTCGAGGTTCAGGGTGACGGCGGCATTGCGAGTGCCCGCCTGGATAGCCTCCATGGCTGTGAGACCCGCGTAGGTCATCAGTAGCTCGAGTTCGCGCGCATGCCACTCGCCGTAGGGATTCACCGAGAACCCGCTGTCGGTCCCCATCGCGAACGTGACTCCGGCCGCATGCGCGCGATGCAGCGAGTCGGCGGTCTTGTCCAACGCCCGGGCCATTCCGTCCCGGAGTTCCACGGGGGCACCCACCAACCTGCCCCAGTCGACGATGTTCGCCAACAGCAGCAGTGTCGGGATCAACGGTGTGCCGCGTTCGGCCAGTCCCGCGATCACCTCATCGGACATGACATTGCCGTGCATGATCCAGTCGATCCCGGCCGAGTTGGCGGCGCCGACCTCTGCGGACCCACGAGCATGGATGGTGACACGCTTGCCGAGCTGGTGCGCGAGCTCAGTGATGGCCTTGAGCTCGTCAGCGGTGAACGCTTGGTAGTCGCCAAAGGGACTATCTGCCAATTTGATCAGGTCGACGCCGTTCTTCACCTGGTGGCGGACCTCGTTGATCATCTCCGGCAGCGTGTTCGCCAAGATTCCGATGGAGCCGGCAGGTACACCGACGGAGTCGGGATACCAGTCGGTGAGTCCATTGCTCGTCGTGATGTACCTGCCCGCTGTCGTCATCCGTGGTCCCTGGATGATCCCGTCGGCGATCGCTTCCCGCAGCCCGACCCCGATGTAGTAGCTGCCGCCGGGTTGAGAGATGCCGGTTACGCCGGCCCGCAACACTTTCTGCGCGTTGAAGGCAGCTTTGAGCGTTCGCAGCTCGGCACTCGTGTAGAGATCGATCTCCTCTTCGGTCCGCGACTCGCCGTAGGTCATATGACAGTGAGCGTCGATGAGCCCCGGCATGACGGTCTTGCCGTCAGCCTCGATGACGGTGACTGGATCCCCCCGAGGAATCACTTGAACGTCGACATCGACACCAACTGAGTGAATTCGGTTGCCATGCACCAAGACTGAGCTGTCGCCACGTGCGGGCGAGCCGGTGGCGTCGAGTACATAGCCATTCTTGACGAGGAGCCAACCCGCCGCCTGCGATGCCGTCATGACAGAATATATTATATGAAGGTGCCCGCTATGGGAACCCCCTCGAACGCGGGACCGCGGCAACGACGAAGCCCCCGGGTCGATCCCGGGGGCTTCGTCGTCGGGATGGGTTATCCGAACCGGCCGGAAATGTAGTCCTCGGTGGCCTTCTGCGTCGGGTTGGAGAAGATCTTCTCGGTGTCGTCGATCTCGATGAGCCGGCCCGGTTTGCCGGTGGCCTCCAGGTTGAAGAACGCCGTCTGATCGCTGACCCGGGCGGCCTGCTGCATGTTGTGTGTGACGATCACGATCGTGAAGTCCTGCTTGAGTTCGGCGATCAGATCCTCGATGGCCAACGTGGAGATCGGGTCGAGCGCCGAACACGGCTCGTCCATCAACAACACGTCCGGCTGCACCGCGATGGCGCGGGCGATGCACAGCCGCTGTTGCTGACCGCCGGAGAGGCCGCCGCCGGGCTTGTCCAGACGGTCCTTGACCTCGTTCCACAGGTTGGCGCCCTTGAGGGACCGCTCCGCCACCTCGTCGAGGGTCTTTTTGCTGCGCACCCCCTGCAGCTTCAGCCCGGCCACCACGTTGTCGCGAATCGACATGGTGGGGAACGGATTCGGGCGCTGGAACACCATCCCGATGGTCTTGCGCACACCCACCGGGTCGACACCGGCGCCGTAGATGTCCTCACCGTCGAGCAGCACGGAACCTTCGACGCGGGCGCCCGGGATCACCTCGTGCATGCGGTTGAGGGTGCGCAGGACCGTCGACTTCCCACAGCCCGACGGGCCGATGAACGCCGTCACGTTGCGTGGCGGTACCGACAGTGACACCTCGGCGACGGCGTGGAATGCGCCGTAGTAGATGTTGACGTCTTTGAGATCGAGTCGCTTGGCCATGGTCGGTTCTCCTAAACCTGCTCAGACCTTCTTGGGGGCAAAGAATTTGGCAAGGAAGCGGGCGCCGACGTTGAGCAGCGCGATCAACACGATCAGCGTCAGCGCAGCACCCCACATGCGGTCGGTGGGAACCGGGTTGGCACCCGCGCCCGCCGAGGTCTGGTCGTACATCATGCCCGGCAGCGACCCCATGAACCCGCTGAACATGTCGAAGTTCATCGCCTGGGCGTAGCCCACCAGGATCAGCAGCGGAGCGGTCTCCCCCATCACGCGGGCCAGCGCCAGCAGGATGCCGGTGACGATGCCCGACAACGCGGTCGGCACCACGATCGCCACGATGGTCTTCCACTTGGGCACGCCCAGGGCGTAGCTGGCTTCTCGCAGGTCCATCGGCACGATCCGCAGCATCTCTTCGGTGGAGCGGACGATGACGGGAATCATCAACAGCACCAACGAAAGTGAGACTGCCAGCCCGGACCGCTGGAAGCCGAGGGTGGCCACCCACAGCGCGTAGATGAACAGCGCCGCCACGATCGAAGGCACCCCGGTGAGGATGTCGACCATGAACGTGGTGATCTTGCCGAGCCGCGTCGCGCCGCCGTACTCGACCAGGTAGATGCCGACGAACACCCCGATCGGAATCGAGATCAGGGCGCACACCAAGCCCTGCAGCAGGGTGCCGACGATCGCGTGGTACGCCCCGCCGCCGGGCGCGAACGCCGTCATCCCAGCCTGCGAGTGCGTCCACCACGTGCTCGACAGGACCGCCCCGATACCCTTGACCACCACGGTGTAGAGCACCCACACCAGCGGCACCAGCGCGACCAGCACCGAAGCGGTGACCAGCACGGTGGCCAGCAGGTTGGTGGCCTTGCGGCGAAAGCTCAGGCGCTGGAAGGCCGGCGCCTTGACGGGCTGATCGAGGGTGCTGGTCATGACTTGGCCTTCCCGGAGACGGCGGCGCGGGCCAGTGAGTTCACCACGAAGGTGAGGATGAATAGCACCAGGCCGGCGGCGATGTACGCGCCGGCCTTGTACTGGTCGTTGAATTCCGAAGCGGCCGAGGCGATCTTGCTGGCAAAGGTGTACCCGGCGTCGAACAGCGACCAGCCGAAGGCCTGCTGGGTGCCGCGCAGGATGATCAACAGCGCGATCGTCTCACCGAGCGCGCGGCCCAGCCCCAGCATGGCACCGCTGATGTAACCCGACATCCCGAACGGCAGCACGGTGGTCCGCACCACCTCCCAGCGGGTGGCGCCCAGCGCCAGCGCGGCCTCGATCTGACCCCGCGGCGTCTGGACGAACACCTCACGGGTCACTGCGGTGATGATCGGCAGGATCATCACGGCGAGCACGATGCCCGCGGTGAAGATCGTGCCGCCGCCAGCCACCGACGCGTTCCCGGTGTCGAAAAGGAACAGCCAGCCGAGATTCTCGTTGAGCCACAACGCGACCGGTTTGAGCACCGGTGCCAGCACGTAGAGACCCCACACGCCGTAGATGATCGACGGCACGGCGGCCAGCAGGTCCACCATGTACGCCAGCGGACCGCTGACCCGCCGCGGCGCGTACTGGGTCAGATAGATCGCGATGCCCAGCGCCACCGGCATGGCGAGCACCAGGGCGAACACGGACACGAACACCGTGACCTGCACCAAGTCGAGGATGCCGAAGTGCATCGCCGACGTGTCGGTGGTGACCCAGTTGCCGCCGAAGAGAAAGAAGTTCTCCTCGTTGCGGGTCAGCGCCGGGATCGCCCGCCACAGCAGGAAGAAACCGATCGCGGCGATGATGACGACGATGAGGATGCCCGAACCCTCGGCGAGCCCACGGAAGACGCGGTCACCCATCCGCACCTTGGCATTTCGCGAGGGATCGGTCGGAATGGGCGCAGGTTCACCGAAGGGTGCGGCGAGAGCCTCACCCGAGCCCGAGTCGGCTGGATTCGGAATGGTCACAGAAGTTCCGTCAGAACCCTTCTCGATACCGTGGTACGTCATTCGCTCAGGCACTCTATCCTCGCCTCACATTCGCCATCGCGCCAGCGAACTAGGACGTCGAACCGATGGCGTTGATCGAGGTGAGCAGGCGCTCCTTGAACTGATCGGGCAGCGGCACGTAGCCTGCGACCGACAGGCCGGATTGTCCGTCGTTGGCGGCCACCGTCAGGAAAGACTTGACCGCCGCCGCGGTGTCGGTGTCGTAGCCGCTCGAGCAGACGATCTCGTAGGTGGCCAGCACCAACGGATACGCACCGGGTTCGGTGGTGCCGTAGATGGAGTTCAGATCCAGCACCAGATCGTTGCCCTCGCCGGCGAAGGTCGCGGCGTCGATGGCCTTACCCGCGGTCTCGTCGGTGAGCTCGACGGCACCGGCACCGGTGTCGATCTGCGCGAACGGCACCCCGGCCTGCTCGGCGAAGCCCTTCTCGACATAACCGATCGACCCCGGAGTGGCCTGCACGGCCTGCACCACACCCGCCGACTTCTGCGCGCCCTCTCCGGCGCCGCCCTGGAACTCGCTGCCGGCTTCCTTGGTCCAAGACTCCGGTGCGGCCGCCTGCAGGTACTTCTGGAAGTTGTCGGTGGTGCCCGAGGAGTCCGACCGGAAGATCGGGGTGATGTCGGCGTCCGGCAGCGTGGTGCCCTCGTTGAGGGCGGCGATCGCCGGGTCGTTCCACTTGGTGATCTGGCCCTGGAAGATCTTGGCCAGCGTGTCCCCGTTGAGCACCAGCTTGTCGACGCCGTCGATGTTGTAGGCCATCGCGATCGGCCCGAAGACCAGCGGCAGGTGCCACGCCGGGCTGCCACCGCAGCGCTGCGCGGCCGCGGCGATCTGGTCGTCCTTGAGCGCGGAGTCCGAACCGGCGAAATCGACGTTCTTGGCGATGAACTGCTCACGTCCCGCGCCGGAGCCGGTCGGGTTGTAGGACAGGTTCTTGCCCGCGCACACCTGACCCCAGACCTGGTTGAACAGGGCGACGGCGTTCTGCTGGGCGGTCGACCCCTCGGCGGTGACGGAGTTCTTGCCACCACAGTCGGCACCGGAGGCGGCGGTGGCGCCGGTGTCCGAGGTCGCGGTGCTCGTCGGCGCGTTGTTGTCGCTACCGCAGCCGGCGAGGGTCAGCGCGGCGATCGCCGCGACCGAGACCGTCGTACCGAACGTCTTGCCGATGTTGATGAGCTTCACTGATCCCACTTTCACTCTGACTTGCCCAAACGGCACCAAACTCACCGGCAACGTATGCGGCCGCGGTGGACGGTTCGGGGATGGCGAGTGAACGGGAGGTGAACAGGTTCAGTGATTTCACAGGTTGGCGGGTGCGCCGACCGAGAACGCAGAATTTGCCGTGCTGTAGGCGGCGTCGACGTTGGACACCTCGAAACCCAGCCGTCGATAGGTTTTCACCGCAGCGGCGTTGTCGGCCTCGACGTAGAGCATCACCTCGCTGCCCGCCGGCAGCCGCTCCGCGAGGTGGTGCAGCCCGATCAGGGTGAGGGCGCCACCCAGGCCGCGGCCTTGCGCGGCGGGGTCCACCCCGACCACGTACACCTCACCCAATGTCGCGGAATGCACCTTGGTCCAATGGAATCCGAGCAGTACGCCGGTCCGGTCGTCGTACGCCAGGAACAACCCGGCCGGGTCGAACCAGGGTTCGTCGCGCCGCTCGGCGATATCGGCGTCGGACCAACCGCCCTGTTCGGGATGCCAGGCGAAGGCCGCGTTGTTGACCCGCAGCAGTTCGGCATCGTCGCCGGGCCCGGAGTACGTGGTGACGCGGGCGTGCTCGATCGCCGGCACCGGCGGCAGGCCGGCCAGCGGGCGGCGCATCTGCAGCAGCTCGCGCACCACCGCCAACCCCAGCGCCGACGCGGTCGCGCGGGCCGGTTCGAGGTTGCCGTGCGCCCAGATCCGCGCGCCCGGCCCGCCCTCGGGCAGGGCGGTGCGGATCATCGCGGAACCGATGCCGCGGCGCCGGGCCTGCGGATGCACCACCAGCTCGGCCATCGCGGGGGTGTCGCCGTCGCCCGGGGCGAGGTTCAGGTAGCCCAACACCGTCCCGTCGTCGACGGCCAGCAGGTGCCGGGTCCGGGTGTGACCGAGTTCCCGCCGCACCTGGTCGCCGACCGGGGCGACGCCGTCGACGGCGGTGGCCACGCTGATCAGATCACGAATTTGCTGCTGGTCGGCGTCGCTGAGACGGTCCTGCCAGCCGATGGCGGCCTGGGTCACTGACTGCGCAACGCTTCCGGAGACGAGCTGCCCGACGCGTCGGCGACGTCGTCGGGACCCAGACCGACGCCGTCGTCGTACGGATCTTCCTCCTCCTCGAGGTCGTCGGGGAGTTCCGTACCGGCGGCGGCCGCCCGCCCGCGCGCGGGCCGCACGGCCTTGTAACCGACATTGCGCACCGTGCCGATCAGCGACTCGTACTCGGTGCCGAGCTTGGCACGCAGCCGCCGCACGTGGACGTCGACGGTGCGGGTGCCGCCGAAGAAGTCGTAACCCCATACCTCCTGCAGCAGCTGGGCGCGCGTGAACACCCGCCCGGCGTGCTGGGCCAGGTACTTGAGCAGCTCGAATTCCTTGTAGGTCAGATCCAGCGGGCGCCCACGGAGCCGGGCGGTGTAGGTGCCTTCGTCGATCACGAGTTCACCGAGGCTGATCTTGCCGAGGTTCTCCTGGTTGGCCACCCCGCCGCGGCGCCCCACCAGCAGCCGCAGCCGGGCGTCGATCTCGGCCGGGCCGGTGCTCGGCAGCAGGATCTCGTCGAGGCCCCATTCGACGTTGACGGCCACCAGGCCGCCCTCGTTGACCACGGCAACGACGGGCACCGACGTTCCGGTGGTGCCCAGCAGCCGGCACAGCCCTCGCGCGGCAGCCAGATCGGTGCGCGCGTCCACGATGGCGATGTCGGCGGTGCCGGCCTCCAGCAGCGAGGACACCTCGGTGGGCGCCGTACGCACGTTGTGGGCCAGCAGGGACAACGAGGGCAGGACTGACTCGGGATGTGGGTCAACCGTCAACAGCAGTAGATCCAACTGGCCCTCCAACAGCAGTGGAGCCGCGCCCGGGACCTCGCCGGGACATCGATGTCGCGCGGTGACTTCCCAGATTCATGCCTGACACACGGCCGTTACCCGACCGATGGTTTCATAACGATAGCGCGCCACCTGCTGGTAAGCCCTCCCGAACGGATCGGCACCGGGCTGTGGGCGACAATACCGAGGTGCGCAAGCTCCTGATCGGTGCCGTGGCGACCGTCGCCGCCGTGGTGGTCGCAGTGGTCGGTGCCGACTTCGGCGCCGCGATCTACGCCGAATACCGGCTGGCCAGGAGCGTGCGCAGCGCCGCTCAGCTGAACTGGGACCCGTCGGTGGCGATCCTCGGTTTCCCGTTCACCCCGCAGGGGATGCGCCACCACTACGACGAGGTCGAGATCAAGGCCAGTGGTGTGGATCACCCCGTGGTCGGCAAGGCGTCCCTGGAGGCGACGCTGCATTCGGTGGCGCTGGAGCCGCACTCCTGGCTCGTCGCGCCGGACACCCGGCTGGCCGTCGACAAGGTGGAGAGCCGCATCATCATCGACTCCACGCACATCGGCAGATATATGGGCATCGACGATCTGCTGGTCGAAGCGCCGACCGAGGAGACCGACGACTCCACCGGCGGCACCACCGAGTCGGGCATCTCCACCAACCGGGGACTGGTCTTCACCGGAACCCCGGAGCAGGCCGGGCTCGACGAGCGGGTCAGCATCGCGGTGGACCTGTCGATCGCCGGGCCGGACGCCACCACGCTGGTCCTCACCGCGACGGGCGTGCTGACCGGGCCGGGCACCGCGGATCAACCGGTGCCCGACGAGAAGTTGCCCGCGGTGCTGGCGGCGTTCTCGACCAGCGTGCCCGGTCAGCGGCTGCCGTTCGGCGTCGCGCCCACCAGCGAGGGCGCGCGCGGATCGGACATCATCATCGAGGGCATCGCCGAGGGAGTGACCCTGCACCTCGACGAATTCCGGTTGTCATGAGTTCGTCGTGGCTCACCGTGTCCGCGGTGTTGATCGCCGCCTTCGTGCTGGCCTTCGTGGCCGGCAAGATGATGACCAGGCGCGCCGGCCGGCTGCAGGCGACGACGGAGGCGCCCGGGGTCGACACCGGCGCGCTCGGCCTGTCGAGCACCGGGCCGACGGTGCTGCATTTCAGCGCGGTGTGGTGCGGCCCGTGCGCGGGGGTACGCCGCGTGGTGGACCAGGTGTGCGCGGAGCTGCCCGCGGTCGCGCACGTGGAGATCGACATGGACGCCAATCCGGAGGCGGCGCGGCGCCTTTCGGTGTTGTCGCTTCCGACGACGTTCGTCTTCGACGCCGACGGGCGGCAGCACTACCGCGCCTCGGGCGTGCCCACCGTCGCTGACCTGCGCACCGCGTTGGAACCGCTGTTGGCTTGATGGCACGGTCTTTGGGTAGGATGTCGTCCGTGTCAGCCCGCCTCGAGCTTGTGCTCACCAAGCGCCGCGCAGTCGATCTGTGCCGCGTCGCGGGTTGTTGCTGTTGTTGTTGTAGCTGCTGAGTAGCCGCGCCTTCGTCTGGCGCCCGCGCTCTGCGAGCGACCTTTTGAGGTCTGTCGCGCCAGCCATCCGAAGACAACAGGAGCACACCTATGTCGAACATCACACCAGCCAGCGCAGGCGCCGCGCCGGCACACGTCGACGTCCGGGGTCCGCGGTTCGGCGCGTGGGTCAGCACCGTCGTGCTGGTCGCCGTGCTGCTGCTCTCCGCTGTGAGCGGCGTCGCGGCGGCGGCGCTGCTGGCCGCCCAGTCGGTGGTCTTCGCACTCGGCGCGGCACTGGGGCCGCGGCGGCAGCCGTACGGGCTGGTGTTCGCCAAGCTCGTCGCGCCGCGGCTGGGTCCGGTCACCGAGCGGGAACCCGTCGCACCGCTGCGGTTCGCGCAACTGGTCGGCTTCGTGTTCGCCGCTGTCGGCGTCTTGGGCTTCGCCGGCGGCGTCACGCTGCTGGGTTCGGTCGCCACGGGCTTCGCGCTCGTCGCGGCGTTCCTCAACGCGGCCTTCGCGATCTGCCTGGGCTGCCAGATTTATCCGCTCGCCGCACGGCTTCGCCCGAAGTCGCGCGTATCCACCACCGCATAACCGCTCCTCACCAAGAGCAATCGAAAGGATCCCCTACATGGCACGCTCCGACGTCCTGGTCACAGTTGACTGGGCCGAGAGCAATCTCGATGCGCCGAACACCGTCTTCGTCGAGGTCGACGAGGACACCAGCGCCTACGACACCGGCCACATCCCGGGCGCGGTCAGGCTGGACTGGAGGAACGATCTGCAGGATCAGATCAAGCGCGACTTCGTCGACGCCGCCCAGTTCTCCAAGCTGCTCTCCGAGCGCGGCATCAGCAACGACGACACCGTGATCCTCTACGGCGGCAACAACAACTGGTTCGCCGCGTACGCCTACTGGTACTTCAAGCTCTACGGCCACCAGGACGTCAAGTTGCTCGACGGCGGCCGCAAGAAGTGGGAGCTCGACGCCCGCCCACTGTCCACCGACACCGTGTCGCGGCCCGAAACCAGCTACACCGCAAAGGATCCCGACAACAGCATCCGGGCGTTCCGGGACGAGGTGATCGCCGCGATCGGCACCAAGAACCTGGTCGACGTCCGCTCCCCCGACGAGTTCTCCGGCAAGATCCTGGCCCCGGCGCACCTGCCGCAGGAGCAGAGCCAGCGTCCCGGCCACATCCCCGGCGCCATCAACGTGCCGTGGAGCAAGGCGGCCAACGAGGACGGCACCTTCAAGTCCGACGAGGAGCTCGCCACGCTGTACGCCGAGGCCGGTCTGGACGGCGAGAAGGAGACCATCGCCTACTGCCGCATCGGTGAGCGCTCGTCGCACACCTGGTTCGTGCTGCAGGAGCTGCTGGGCCACACGAACGTCAAGAACTACGACGGCAGTTGGACGGAATACGGCTCCCTGGTGGGTGCCCCGATCGAGTTGGGAAGTTGATATGTGCAGTGCACCGAAGCAAGGACTGACGTTGCCGGCCAGCGTCGACCTGGAGAAGGAGACGGTCATCACCGGCCGTGTCATCGACGGCTCCGGCCAGGCTGTGGGCGGCGCTTTCGTGCGTCTGCTGGACAGCTCTGACGAGTTCACCGCCGAGGTCGTCGCCTCGGCGACCGGTGACTTCCGCTTCTTCGCCGCCCCCGGCACGTGGACGTTGCGCGCCCTGTCGCCCGCCGGAAACGGCGACGCCAGCGTGGCGCCGTCGGGTGCGGGGATCCACGAGGTCGACGTCAAGGTCGCCTGACGACGCAGGAGTCAGGCAATCCGGCATCGGCCTGACGACGCAGGAGTCAGGCAATCCGGCATCGGCCTGACGACGCAGGAGTCAGGCAATCCGGCATCGGCCTGACGACGCAGGAGTCAGGCTCCAGCTCCGGCCTGAATGTCCGCCACGCAACGGCCGTGTGAATTCACACGGCCGTTGCTGCGTGTGGGGGTTGATCCTGCTGTGAAAACCCTGCGGAATTAGCTGTCATCAGCGAATATATGGTGACTTTCCGCGCTGCTGGGCGCGGGAGCACCACATCCGATGCGCGCCCGCCGCGGATGCCACTCCGCGGTCCCCCGCGGGCAACCACAAGGACCCGACCATGAAGCTCACGATCGCCTGCGCCGCCTCGGCGGCATTTGCCGCAGTCGCTCTGGTGACTGCCCCTTCGGCTTTCGCAACGCCGGAGGACGACTTCCTCCAGGTGATCGCCGGCGGCGGGATCACCTGGCCCGAGGGCAAGGAGCCTCAGGTTGTCGAGACCGGCTACGCGGTCTGCCAGGACTGGGACAACGGGGCGACCTTCGAGCAAGAGGTCGCCGACCTGACCAGCGTGACCGGCTGGAGCGAATACCAGGCCGGCTATTTCATCGGCGCCGCCACCGGCGCGTTCTGCCCCGAGTACGAGGCCAAGGTCAGCTAACGGGTCGGCTGGCGACGACGACGCCGGTCGACGGACCTGCTCCCGTCGGCCGGCGTCGAGCCTTTCGAGGGGCAGCGATGAGAATCCATCCGATGGCCACGATCTGCGCGGCTGCGATGGCCGCCGTCGCACTGGCCGCCGCACCGGCGGCGTCGGCCGATCCCGAGGACCGCTTCCTGCAGATCAACGGTTTCCAGGCCGACGAGGCCACCGGGCAGGCGCTCATCGACGTCGGCTACCCGGTGCGCGCCGGGTTGGACAGCGGCGAATCCGCGGCCGTGATCATCACCGACGGCGTCGCCTCCACCGGGTGGACCGGCACCCAGATGGAGATGTTCGTCGGGGCGGCGGTCTCGGCGTTCTGTCCCGAGCACATCGAACGGGCCATCGCTGAAGCCGCCACGCTGGAGGGCTAGACTGCCTGCCGTGGTGCTGTTCTTCGAGATCCTGCTCGTCGCGGCCGTCGTGGTGATCACGTGGTTCGCGCTGTACGCGCTCTATCGCCTCGTCACCGACGAATCGTGACCCCGCGGACGCGAGGGGCAGTGTGACTTCTGGCGACGAGGCGGTCGCCGCGGCTGCCGAGCGAGCCAGGGAGACCGCTGGGCGCAACATCCCGGTCTTCGGCGATCTGCCGCTGCCGGCCGATACGGCCAACCTCCGTGAGGGCGCCAACCTCGACGACGCGCTGCTGGCGCTGCTGCCGCTGGTCGGGGTGTGGCGCGGGGAGGGCGAGGGCCGCGACGCCCATGGCGACTACCGTTTCGGCCAGCAGGTGATCGTCTCCCATGACGGCGGCGACTACCTGAACTGGGAAGCCCGGTCCTGGCGGTTGACCGCCGAAGGTGAGTACGACCGTCCCGGCCTACGGGAGACCGGCTACTGGCGGTTCGTCAACGATCCGAACGATCCGGGTGAGTCCCAGGCCATCGAGCTGCTCCTGGCGCATTCCTCGGGTTATGTCGAACTGTTCTACGGCCGGCCCCGCAACCAGTCGTCGTGGGAGCTGGTCACCGACGCGCTGGCCCGCAGCAAATCCGGTGTGCTCGTCGGCGGCGCCAAGCGGTTGTACGGCATCGTCGAGGGGGGCGACCTGGCCTACGTCGAGGAACGCGTCGACGCCGACGGCGGGCTGGTGCCGCACCTGTCGGCCCGGTTGTCCAGGTTCGTCGGCTAGTGCGGCGCCGGCTTGTGGTTGTCGCGGCGCTGCTCGCTGCGGCGTGCGGGTCCCCGGAGCCCCCGCCCGCCGAGGCGCCCTCGGTGGTCACCTCGACCAGTGTCGGGCACGGTTCGCTGGCGTACTGCCTGAGCCAGCACGGGGTGCCCGCACCGCCGGGGCCGCCGTCGGGACCGCCGCCCGGGGTGGACCCGCAGACCTGGGACGACGCGCTGCAGGAGTGCTCGTCGCTCGCGCCGGGACCCGCAGAGTAAGGGGTAGGGAAAGCTAGTGCAGCACCGGCGCGTTGCCGGCGTCGGCGAGCCAGCGTTGCCGCAACCTGGCCAGCGTGCCGTCCTCGCGCAGCGAGTCGACCGCCCACGACACACACCGGGTCAGCGCGCTGTCGTGGCCGAGCACGATGCCGAACTGCTCCACATCGCCTTCGGTGGGCGGCAGCTGCCCGACGATCAGGCCGTCGCGCAGCTCGTTGGCCAACGCGAACGCGGTGGGCAGGTCGGCCACCAACGCATCGACCTCCCCTTCGACCAGGGCCATCTTCGCGTCGACGTTGGTGTTGTACACCTCGACGGCGGCCTGCCCCGCCGCCGCGACGGCGGCCGTGTGGCTGGTGGTGCCGACCTGTGTTCCCAATCGCAGCCCGCGCAGGTCGGCCAGGCTGTGCACCGCCGCCGCGGGTGAGCTGCGGACGGTCACGACGCCCTGGGTGACGTCGAAATAGGGTGACGAGAAATCGACGGCGGCCCGGCGCTGCTCGGTGATGGAGAACTGCGACAGGTTGGCGTCGAAGTTCTTCGGTCCCGGCGCCAGCGCGGCGTTGAACGGCACCCGCACCCACCGCACGTCGACGGGCTGATACTGCAGTTTCGCCGCGACCGCGTAGGCCAGCGCGGATTCGAAGCCCTCCCCGTTGGCGGGGTTGTCGCCCATGTACCAGGGCGGGTAGGCCGGCCGGTCGGCGCCGACGGTGAAGATACCGGGGTACAGGGTGCTCAACACATCCTTGGCGCACTTGCGGGGATCCACGCTGGGCACGGTGTCGGCGGTCGGGGCGCACGCCACCGCCAGACAGGCCGCCACGGCGACGGCAGACGCCTTCCATCCCGCGACGGACGACGTTTGCATAGCCGAATCATCGCAGATCATGCACTTCATGCAGGAGGACATGGTGCCGGCGGCGCGGCCTCATTCGCCGACACGTCCTCGGCATCGGTGCGAGGATTCATCTCGATCACCATGTCACGCATCTTCATGAGCCACGCCAGCCAGGACGCCCGCATCGCGGTAGCGGTGAAGTCGTGGCTGGTCGAACAGGATCCCACGCTGGCCGACGAGATCTTCCTCGACCTCGATCTGGCCACCGGGATCAAGGTCGGCCAGCGCTGGAAGACAGCGCTGATCCAGGCCAACTCGCGCTGCGAGGCGGTCATCTGCTTGGTGTCGCGGCACTGGGAGAGCTCCGACGAATGCCGCATCGAGTACCGCACTGCGGAGAACCTGCACAAGCGGGTGCTCGCGGTCCGGCTGGAGCCGTCGGCCGGGCAGTACCTGAGCAGCGACTGGCAGCGCTGCGACCTGTTCGGCGCCGGCGCGCAGACCACGGTCGACGTCGGCGACGGCGGCGCGCCGGTGGCGTTGGCCACCGACGGGCTGCTCCGGTTGCGGGACGGGATCCGCAGCGCCGGGATCGGTGCCGCGCATTTCCCATGGCCGCCGCCCGGCGACGAGCACCGCGCCCCGTACCGCGGCTGGGAGCCGCTGACCGAGGTCGACGCAGGCGTGTTCTTCGGCCGGGACGCCGAGATCGTGCTCGCGATGGACGCGTTGCGCGGCATGCGCAGCTCCGGCTCGCGCAATATGTTCGTCGTGCTCGGCCCCTCCGGGGCCGGGAAGTCGTCGTTCCTGCGGGCCGGCCTGCTGCCCCGGCTGCGCCGCGAGGACCGGCACTTCGTCCTGCTCGATATCGTTCGGCCCGAACGCAATTCGCTCACCGGCGAGTCGGGCCTGGCCCGCGCCATCCATGCCACCTGCCAGCGGCTCGGCCTGACCGACATCGCGCTGGGCGACGTCAAGGCGGCCTGCCTGTCGGACCCGGCCCGGGTACGCACGATCCTGGCCGCCTGCGTGCGCGCCGCCGGGGCGCGGCTGCTGCGCGACGCCGGCGACACCGCCCCGCCGACGCTGGTGCTGCCGGTCGACCAGGCCGAGGAGTTGTTCTCCACCGACGCCGGGCCGCAGGCCGAGCAGTTGCTCCGGCTGCTGGCGAGCCTGGACGCCGACCCCGACACCCCGGGGATGATCGTCGCGGCCGCCATCCGCACCGACCGGTACGAGGTCATGCAGACCACACCGGAGCTGGCCACGCTGGACACCCAGGTGTTCGACGGCCTGCGCCCGATGCCGGCCACCCAGTTCAAGGAGGTGATCGTCGGCCCGGCCGCCCGGTCCACCGCGGGTGGGCGGCCGCTGCGGCTCGAGCCTGCGCTGGTGGACCGGCTGCTCGCCGACTGCTCTGAGGGCGCCGACACGCTGCCGGTGCTGTCGCTGACGCTGGCCCGGCTCTACGAGGATTTCGGCTCCACCGGTGAGCTCACCCTGGCGCACTATCACAGCATCGGCGGTGTCGCGAACATCGTTCAGACCGAGGTGAATTCGACGCTGTCCGGCGATCCGTCCCGCCGCGCAGAGCAGCTCGCGACGCTGCGCTCGGCGTTCATCCCGTGGCTGGCCACCGTGAACCCCGACAGCGACCAGCCGATGCGGAGGGTGGCGCGGTGGTCGGAGCTGCCCGCCGACAGCCGTCCCCTGCTCGATGCGCTGGTGACCAAGCGGCTGCTGGTCAAGGACGAGCGTGACGGTGAGGTGGTGGCCGAGGTCGCGCTGGAGAGCCTGCTGCGCCAGTGGGACGAGCTGAGCTCCTGGCTGCGTGAGCAGCGCGACGAACTCAAGGAGGCCGACAACCTGGAGCGGGCGGCCGCGGCGTGGGCGCGCAGCGGCCGCGACGACGCCTGGCTGCTGGCGGGCACCCGCCTCGCCGATGCCGAAAAGCTCTCCGCCAAACCGGGTTTCGCGCAGCGACTGCAGCCGGCCGGGGCCCTGATCGCGGCGTCGCGACAGCGCGAGGACCAGTTGCTGGCCGACGAACAGGCCAGGCAGCGCGCCGAGCTGGAGGCCAGCCGGGCGCACGCGGCGGCGCTGCGCACCCGGGCCCGGATCCTGACGGCGGTGCTGGCCGTGACGGTGGTGGCCGCGCTGGTCGCCGTGGTCGCGTTCGTGGCGGCCTACCAGGCGCAGCGGGAGGCCGACCGGCGGGCCAGGGAGGCCACCACGCTGCGCCTGGTTTCCGAGGCGCAGGCCATGCTGGGCCAGGTCCGGCCCGGCGGTGATGCCCGCGCGCTGCTGCAGCTGCTGGCCGCGCACGCGCTCGGCGGCGAGGTGGCCGACGGCGCGATGCTCGACGCGCTGGCCGCCCGTGCGGACACCCTCAGGATCATCGGCGTCGGCCCGAAGATCAACGGGGTGGCCGTCAGCCCCGACGGGCGGGTGATCGCCACCGCCGGTGAGGACGACGTGATCCGCCGCTGGGACGCCGGTTCGGGTCAGCCGATCGGCGAGCCGCTGACCGGACACACCGAGGACGTCCTGGCCGTCGCGTTCAGCCCGGACGGCACCCGGATCGCCAGCGGCAGCGCCGACGACACCGTCCGCCTCTGGGATGCCGGCACCGGCGAGCCCGCCGCCGCCCCCTTGACCGGTCACCTCGCCGACGTCTTCTCCGTGGCGTTCAGCCCGGACGGTGGCCGGCTTGTCAGCGGCAGCGCCGACCGGACCGTGCGGCTCTGGGATGTCGCCACCGCAGCCCCCGCCGGTGAACCGCTGGTCGGGCACGAGGGCTGGGTCAGCTCGGTCACCTTCAGCCCGGACGGCTCGGGCGTGGTGTCGGGCAGCTGGGACCGCACGGTCCGCCTGTGGGAGTTGGGCACCGGGCAGTTCCGGCTCTTCACCGGTCACACCGGCGCGGTGCTGAGCGTCGCCATCGAGGCGACGGGACGCACCATCGCCTCCGGCAGCACGGACCGCACCCTGCGGTTCTGGAACACCGCCACCGGGCAACCGGCCGTCACCGACATCGTCGGCGACGCCTTCACCAGAGAGTTCGGACCGAGTGCGGAGCGCGGCGGGATCGTGTGGAGTGTGGCGTTCAGCGCGAACGGACGGTGGGCGAACAGCAGCGGCAACGCCGTGACCATCGGGCAGCTGGACACCGGCCTGCCCGTTCCCGCGGTGTCGTCGCAGCCACCCGTGGTCCTGGCCGGGCACGAGGACAAGGTGGCCGGGGTGACGTTCAGCGCGGACGGCTCCCGGCTGTTCTCGGGCAGCTGGGACGGCACGGCCCGGGTGTGGAATCCCCTCCGCCGCACCGAGTTCGAGACCGGGGGTGCCGTCTACACCGTCACCTTCTCCCCCGACGGGCGGTCGGTGGCCAGCGCGGGCTATTCCGAGTACGTCAGCGTGTGGGATGCCGAGACCGGGCACAAACGCGGTTCCATCGGCGGGCACCACAACACCGTCACCTCGGTGGCCTACAGCCCCGACGGCAGACTGTTGGCCAGCACCGGCTACGACAACCTGGTGGTCGTCGCGGATGCCGCGACGGGGCAGCCGATCCGGCAGTGGCGCGGCGCCCAGGTCGGGCGGATCAACGCCATCGCGTTCAGCCCGGACGGCTCGCGCCTGGCGACGGCGGCCTCCGACAAGACGGTCCGCATCTGGGACACCGCCACCGGCGAACAGGTCGGCCGGCCGCTGACCGGGCACCAGGACGCCGTCCAGTCCGTCGCGTTCAGCCCGGACGGATCCACCCTGGCCAGCGGCGGCATGGACAACACGGTGCGCCGCTGGGACGCCGCGACCGGGGAGCGGATCGGCGACCCGCTGGGCACCGACGCCGCGGTTCGCGACGTCGCGTTCAGCCCGGACGGGCGGCACCTGGCCGCAGGCACCGGCCGGGTGATCCAGGTGTGGGACGCCGGCTCCGGCACCGCGGTGGGTTCGCCGTTCACCGGGCACCAGGGCGCCGTGTACAGCATCGCCTTCAACCCGGACGGAACGCGCCTGGCCAGCGCCGGCGCCGACGAATCGGTGCGGCTCTGGGATGTGCCGACGGGACGACTGGTGGGTACGTTCACCGGCCATACCGCGGCAGTGTGGAGTGTGGCGTTCGGCCCCGACGGCCGGCAGCTGGCGTCCGGCAGCGAGGATTGGAGCGTGCGGGTGTGGCCGGCCGCGGCGACCCCGGAGATGCTGTGCGACAAGCTCAGTCAGAACATGAGCCACCGGCAGTGGCGGGAGTGGGTGTCACCGGACATCGACTACGTCCAGGTGTGCCCGGATCTGCCGATCCCGCCGGACTGAGGGCCGGCGCCCGAACATGGAGCGGCCCCCGAGCCGTGGTTCCTGGTCGGACACAACCGAGGGGCTCGGGGGCCGGGTGGCTGCGGGGAATTCGCCAGCGCGCGCAGTGTGCGACAAGCGCTCCCCGGCGCTGCTAGCTCGCAGCCACCTCACATGTCCATAAGTCACTCAATTTGTCGGACCACCTCCTTCCCTGTGTACCCGCGACCGTACCCTCGCTTGCAGGGCGCGACAACCGAATTAGCGATCGCAGAGGGCCTGGGGACGGTCAGCGATCGCTGAGGATCGCGGCGTCCACCAGCCCGGCCATCTCCTCGGCCAGCGGCGCGTGCGGCAGCGGCCGGCCGTCGATGGTGTGCACCCGGGCCGCCAGGGTGATGCTGGAGATCAGCCAAACACCTTGTGCGGCAAACAGATCTGCGGGACGTAGCGGTTGGAAGTCGCAGTCGTAGCCCTTGGCGCGGGCGACGTCGAACAGTGCCTGCTGGGTGGTTCCGCGCAGGATGGGGTACCACGGCGGCGGGGTCAGCAGACAGGGGCTGCCCTGCTGCTCGGTGGCGATGACCACCGTCGAACGCGGGCCCTCGAGGATGTGCCCGTCGGTGCTGACGAAGATCACGTCGCCGGCGCCGTTGCGCTCGGCGTGCCGCAGCGCGGCCATGTTCACCGCGTAGGACAGCGTCTTGGCCCCGGCCAGCAGCCAGGGCAGCCGGTCGGCCCCGTCGGCCGCGAGCCCCCGCTCCAGCATCAGCGCGGCCACCCCGTTGCGCCGGACGTCGGCGACCCGGGACGGCACCGCCCCGATGGTGGCGTAGCCCGTCGGCGCGGCTCCGCTCTCCCGGCCGCGGCTGTACACCAGCCGCAACACGCCGTCGCCGCCGCCGTCGGCCAGCCAGCGCTGCACCGCGACGGCCACCGCGGCCCGCCACCGGTCGAGATCCGGGGCGGGCAGGTCGACCAGGTGCGCGGACTGGGTCAGCCGGGCCAGGTGTGCCTCGAGCAGACACGGGCCGCCGTCGCGCACCAGCAGCGTCTCGAAGATCCCGTCACCGCGCACGGCCGCCAGGTCGTCCGCGTGCAGCAGCGGTTCCTGCGGATCGCGCAGGGTTCCGTCGAGCGTCACTACAACCGCCATGGGCCCCGAGCGTAGCCCCGGCCCGCCGCGCCCGGCTCGTAGAGTTGGGCTATGTCCCCCGCGACGTCCGAAGCCGTTCCCACCCCCGACACCTCGCCCGACGCCGGAGCCGTCTGGCACTACGGCGATCCGCTGGGCGAGCAGCGAGCCGCTGAGGTGGGCGCCATCGTCGTCGACCGCTCGCACCGGGCGGTGCTGACGCTGACCGGTGCCGATCGCAAGACCTGGCTGCACAGCATCTCCACCCAGCACGTCAGCGAACTGCCCGACGGTGCGGTCACCGAGAATCTGAGCCTCGACGGCCAGGGCCGTGTCGAAGATCACTGGGTGCAGACCGAACTGGCCGGCACCACAGTGCTCGACACCGAGCCGTGGCGCGCCGAGCCGCTGCTGAGCTACCTGCGCAAGATGGTGTTCTGGGCCGACGTCACCGTCGAGCCCGCCGACCTGGCGGTGTTGTCGCTAATCGGGCCGCACCTGGCCGACGCCGAGGTGCTCGCGGTCCTCGGCGTGGACGCGTTGCCGGCCGAGGGCACCGCGACGGCGCTGCCGGCGGGCGGGTTCGTGCGCCGGCTGCCCGGGTCGGGTCACGAGTTCGACGTCGTCGTCCCCCGTGACCAGGCCCCCGGCCTGGTCGACCGGCTCGTCGGCGCCGGGGTGCGCCGCGCCGGTGTGTGGGCCTACGAGGCGCACCGCGTGGCCGCCCGCCGGCCCCGGCTCGGGGTGGACACCGATGAGCGCACGATCCCGCACGAGGTCGGCTGGATCGGGCCGGCCGTGCACCTCGACAAGGGCTGCTACCGGGGCCAGGAAACCGTCGCCCGGGTCCACAACCTGGGCAAACCGCCGCGCATGCTGGTATTGGTGCACCTGGACGGCACCCCGGAGCGGCCGGCCCCGGGTGATCCGCTACTGGCCGGCGGGCGCACCGTCGGCCGGCTGGGCACCGTCGTCGACCACGTCGACGAGGGCGTCATCGCGCTGGCACTGCTCAAACGGGGCCTGCCCGCCGACACACCGTTGACCACCGGCGGCGAAGTGGGCGCCGCGGCCGTCATCGACGCCGACTCGATGCCGCAGTCCGACGGTGTCGGAGCAGGTCGGCTGGCCGTGGAACGGCTGCGCGGCAGCGCCCGCTGAGGCAGGTGTGAGCAAGGCCTGCCAGCGCCACGGCGGCGGGCACGCTAAAGTGATGGCAGGACAATAAACACACTCAGATCGGAGCCGCCTGATGTTTGGGCCGCTCCGTTATTGCGCGAGGGGGTTCCCCCATGGGCCGCGGCCGGGCAAAGGCAAAGCAGACCAAGGTTGCACGTGAGCTCAAGTACAGCTCACCGCAGACCGACTTCGAGCGGCTTCAGCGCGAGCTGTCGAACGCTTCGGACGACGACCGCTTCAACGGCAGCGGCGCGGCGCCCGACGACGGCTGGGCCGACGAGGACGACTGGCGCCGCTAGTCCCCCGCAGCGCGCACCTCAGAACCTGGGGTGTTGACCCACGAGCATGGCTCGTGAGCTGTCCTTGCTGCCCTTCTTGACCGTGCCAACTGTCCAGCAGGTCAAGTGGCGGGCAGTCAGCACGGCCAAGGCGCGGTCGGTGTCCTCCGGCGCGACGACGGCCACCATGCCGACACCCATGTTGAACGTCTTCTCCATCTCGGCACGTTCGATGCGGCCGCGCTGGGCGATCATGCCGAACACGGGCGCCGGGGTCCAGGTGCCGCGGTCGAGTTCGGCGACCAGCCCGTGCGGAATGACGCGTTCCAGGTTGCCCGCCAACCCGCCGCCGGTGACGTGGCAGAACGTGCGGACCTGCGTCTCGGCTGCCAGCGCCAGGCAGTCCTTGGTGTAGATGCGGGTGGGTTCGAGCAGTTCCTCGCCCAGGGTGCGGCCGAACTCTTCGACGTGCCCGGCCAGGTTCATGTGGTCGATCTCGAGCAGCACGTGCCGCGCCAGCGAGTAGCCGTTGGAGTGCAGGCCGGTCGAGGCCATCGCAATGATCACGTCGCCGGGCCGGACCCGCTCGGGTCCGAGGACGTCGTCGGCCTCCACCACGCCCACGCCGGTCGCCGAGATGTCGTAGTGGTCGGGGGCCATCAGCCCGGGATGTTCGGCGGTCTCCCCGCCGAGCAGCGCGCACCCGGCCTGGACGCAGCCTTCGGCGATCCCGGAGACGATCTCGGCCACCCGCTCGGGCACCGTGCGGCCGACGGCGATGTAGTCCTGCAGGAACAGCGGCTCGGCTCCGCACACCACCAGGTCGTCGACGACCATCGCGACCAGGTCGATGCCGACGGTGTCGTGCTTGTCCATGGCCTGCGCGACGGCGAGCTTGGTGCCCACCCCGTCGGTGGAGGAGGCCAGCAGCGGTTCGCGGTAGTCGCCGCGCAGCGCGAACATCCCGGCGAACCCGCCGAGCCCGCCCCGGACCTCGGGGCGGGTGGCCTTCTTGGCTAGCGGTTTGAAGAGTTCGACGGCGCGGTCACCGGCCTCGATGTCCACACCTGCCGACGCATAGGAAATGCCGTGTTGTTCGGCGCGCTCGGTCATCGAGAGCAAGGCTACCCCGCATGTTGTCCGCGAATCGCGGCCAGGAGGGCCTGAGGTGTGACAACGTGCCGGGCACGACGGCGGCGCACCGACGGGCGGGGGTGCCCGATCCGGGCTGTGGGTTTGCCTGATCGGTGAAACGGTCATCCGGGCCCGGTGACGTCCGAACCCCTGCGCTGCCTGGTCACCGGGGCGACCGGGTACATCGGTGGCCGGCTGGCCCCGATCCTGATCGAGCGGGGTCATCGGGTGCGGGCGATGGCCCGCACCCCGGCCAAGCTCGACGACGTGTCCTGGCGCGACCGCGCCGAGGTGGTGCGCGGTGACCTGACCGATCCGGGGTCGCTGGCCACGGCGTTCGACGGCGTCGACGTCGTCTACTACCTGGTCCACTCGATGGGCACGTCGAAGGACTTCGTCGCCGAGGAGGCCGCGTCGGCGCGCAACGTGGTGGCCGCCGCCGAACGGGCCGGGGTGCGCCGGCTGGTGTACCTGAGCGGGCTGCATCCCGCTGGTGCGCCACTGTCACGGCATCTGGCGTCGCGTGTCGAGGTGGGTGAGATCCTCATCGACTCCGGCATCGAGGCGGTGGTGCTGCAGGCCGGCATCGTCATCGGATCGGGGTCGGCGTCGTTCGAGATGGTGCGCCACCTCACCGATCGGCTGCCCGTGATGACCGCCCCCAAGTGGGTGCACAACCGGATCCAGCCGATCGCGATCGATGATGTGCTGCATTACCTCGCCGAGGCGGCCACGGCCGCGGTGCCGGCGTCGCGCACCTGGGATGTGGGCGGGCCCGACGTGCTGCGCTACGGCGAGGCGATGCAGGTCTACGCCGACGTCGCCGGCCTGCGCCGCCGGTGGATCGTGGTGCTGCCATGGCTGACCCCGACGATCGCGAGTTGGTGGGTGGGTCTGGTCACGCCGATCCCGTCGGGCCTGGCGCGGCCGCTGGTGGAGTCGCTTGAGTGCGATGCGGTGATGGGCGAGCACGACATCGACGCCGTGATTCCCGCGCCGGCGGGCGGAGCGACCGGCTATCGCGATGCGGTCACCGCGGCGTTGCGCAGCGACGGCACCGCCGCCGGACACGGCCGCAAACACCTGCTGCGCTTCAGTTCCGTTGCGCCGCAATAAATTTGATCGCCGCAGCGAATCCGGTCAGGGCCTGCGCAGCGCCGAGACGTTGTCGTTGTCCGTCAACGGGATACCGGTGCGCGCCGCGGTGGCCAGCATGTGTTCGATGACGTTCTTGCCCAGCGCGGTCTCGCCGGGCAGCTCGATCGGATAGTTGCCGTCGAAGCACGCCGAACACAACCGGGAGGCGGGCTGCTCGGTGGCCGCGATCATGCCCTGCCGGGAGATGTAGCCCAGCGTGTCGGCGCCGATCGCGTGCCGGACGCCCTCGAGCATCTCGTCCTCGTCGGCCTCGGCGTTGGTGGCGTTGGCGATCAGTTCGGCCGGGGTGGCGAAGTCGATGCCGTAGAAGCACGGCCATTTCACCGGGGGGGAGGCGATCCGCACGTGCACCTCGATGGCGCCGGCTTCGCGCAGCATCCGCACCAGCGCGCGCTGGGTGTTGCCGCGCACGATCGAGTCGTCGACGACGATGAGCCGCTTGCCGCGGATCACCTCCCGCAGCGGGTTGAGCTTGAGCCGGATGCCGAGCTGACGGATGGTCTGGGACGGCTGGATGAAGGTGCGTCCCACGTAGGCGTTCTTCATCAGGCCCTGGCCGTAGGGGATGCCGGATTCCTGCGCGTAGCCGACCGCGGCCGGGGTGCCGGATTCGGGCACCCCGATCACCAGGTCGGCCTCCACTGGCTTCTCCCGGGCCAGCCGGCGTCCGATGTCGACGCGGGTGGCGTGCACCGACCGGCCGACCAGCGTGCTGTCGGGCCGGGCCAGGTAGACGTACTCGAAGACGCAGCCCTTGGGGGTGGGGTTGGCGAAGCGGGTGGAGCGCACCCCGTCGGCGTCGATGGCGAGCAGTTCCCCGGGTTCGATGTCGCGGACGAAGGATGCGCCCACGATGTCGAGGGCGGCGGTCTCCGACGCCACTACCCAACCGCGGTCCAGCCGGCCCAGCGACAGCGGCCGCACGCCGTAGGGGTCGCGGGCCGCGTACAGGGTGTTCTCGTCCATGAAGGTCAGGCAGAACGCGCCGCGCACGGTGGGCAGCAGTTCCAGCGCGGCCTGTTCGAGCGACGAGTCGGCGGCGCCGTGGGCCAGCAGCGCACCGAGGATGTCGGAGTCGGTGGTGGCGCTGACGACGTCGCGGTTGCCCATCAGGCCCTCGTCGCGGGCGCGCGCGGCCAGTTCGGCGGTGTTGACGAGGTTGCCGTTGTGGCCGAGGGCCACCCCGGTGCCTGCCGCGGTGTTACGGAAGACCGGCTGCGCGTTCTCCCACGTGGTGGAGCCGGTGGTGGAGTACCGGCAGTGCCCGACGGCGACGTGGCCCGGCATGGCGGCCAGCGTCTGCTCGTCGAAAACCTGGCTGACCAGGCCGAGGTCCTTGAACACCAGCACCTGGGAACCGTCGGCCACGGCGATGCCCGCGGCTTCCTGCCCTCTGTGCTGCAGGGCGTACAGGCCGTAGTAGGTGAGCTTCGCCACCTCCTCGCCCGGGGCCCAGACGCCGAAGACGCCGCATTCTTCTTTTGGTTCGTTCTCGTCCTGCGCGGGCTGCTCGGCGGTCACGATCAGGCTGCTCCCTGGGGGCTGTGGGTGACACCGGCCAGTCTACGGTGAACAACGGGGAAACGCGGAATCCGGTGTCGGTGTGGTGAACCACACAACAGATCGGACACGGTTGCGATTCCCGTTGCCGCGATGCCGAATTCACCTCGCCAGGCGGCAGGTCAATCAGGAAGGGCCACCAGGGGCAGCGAGCCGGCGATCTCGGCGGCCCGCGATCCGGACAGCTGTAGCGCACCGGCTGCCGCGGCGTCCTCGACGGTCAGCAGCCCGGTGGCCAGCAGCAGCCAGGTGCGGGGGTCGGCCTCGACGACGTTGGGTGGGTTGCCGCGGGTGTGCTTCGGTCCGGGCAGGCACTGCACGGCGACGAACGGCGGCACCCGCACCTCGACGGCCGCGCCGGGCGCCACCGCCGCCAGGGTGCGGGCGGTGGCGCGAACGGCCGCGCCGAGCTCGGCCCGGTCCGGGATGGGTAGGGTGGCGTCGCGCAGCCAGTCCCCGATCGCGGCGACGGCGGCGCGGGTCTTCGCGGGATCGGCAGTGCGGCGGGCGGCCATGACCTAGGGTCTCAAAGTGTCGGTCGACCGCGACGATCCGCCCTTCAAGCTCGCCGGTGCGGTGTTGCTGATCGTCTCCCTGGCCGCAGGTGCGCTGCTGTTCCTGCAGTTCCGCGGGCACTTCCTGCCGACGGCAAAGGTCTCGTTGCTGTCCCCGCGGGCCGGGTTGGTGGTCGAGCCGGGCGCGAAGGTGACCTACAACGGCGTCGAGATCGGCCGGGTGTCCCGCATCGCCGGCGTCACGGCCGACGACGGCCCGGACGTCCGGCTCACCCTCGCGGTGGACCGGCAGTACCTGCGGTTGATCCCGGCCAACGTGGTGGCCGAGATCAACGCCACCACTGTCTTCGGCAACAAGTACGTCTCCCTGCGCTCGCCGGAAACCCCTGTGGCGCAACGCTTATCACAAGGCGATGTGATCGACGGGGCCGGGGTGACCACGGAGTTCAACACCGTGTTCGAGACCGTGATGGCGATCGCCGAGCAGGTGGATCCGGTGAAGCTGAACCAGACGCTGCGCGCGACCGCGGTAGCGCTGACCGGGCTGGGTGACGCGTTCGGCGACTCCCTGCTGGACGGCGATGCGATCCTCGACGACCTGAACCCGCGGCTGCCACAGCTGCGCCGCGACATCACCGGGCTGGCGGCGCTGGCCGACGTGTACGCCGACGCGTCGCCGCAGCTGTGGGACGGTCTGGACAGCGCGGTCACGACGGCGCGGACGCTGACCGAGCATCGCGCCGACGTCGACGCGGCGCTGATGGCCGTCCTGGGTTTCAGCGCCGATGCCGCCGGCACCCTGGACCGCGGCGGCCCGTACCTGCAGCGGGGCGCGGCCGATCTGGTGCCAACGTCGAAGCTGCTCGACGAGTACCGCGGCATGATCTTCTGCACCGCCCGCAACTACGCCGAGGTCGGGCCGGAGATCGCCCGCGTCCTGGGCGGTGACAACGGCTATTCGCTGCGGGCGGCGGGCACGGTGATCGGGGCGGGCAACCCGTTCATCTACCCGGACAACCTGCCGCGGGTGAACGCCAGGGGCGGGCCGGCGGGCCGGCCGGGGTGTTGGCAGAAGGTCACCCGGGAGCTGTGGCCGATGCCGTACCTGGTGATGGACACCGGCTTCAACCTGGCGCCGTACAACCATGCCGAGCTCGGCCAGCCGATGCTGATGGACTACGTGTGGGGCCGCCAGGTCGGGGAGCTGACCATCAATCCGTGACAGCCCTTGACCTCAACAAACATTGAGGTTCTAGGTTGCGGATATGACCTTCACCGATGACGAGATCGAGTTCATGGCGCGAAGCGATGTCGGACGGCTGGCGACGATCCAGCCGGACGGCACGCCGCAGAACAGCCCGGTCGGTTTCCACTACAACGCGCGGCTCGGCACCATCGACATCTCCGGCTATCGGATGTCGCGAAGCCGTAAGTACCGCAACATCGCGCACAACGACAAGGTGGCGTTCGTCGTCGACGACGTCCCCTCCCGGGACCCGTGGCGGGTGCGCTGTCTGGAGATCCGGGGCACCGCCGAACAGGTGGTGCGCGACAGCACCGCGCCGGTGCCCGACGGGGAGCCGTGGGACACGGCCATCATCCGCATCACCCCGCGACGCATCATCAGCTTCGGGATCGACGACCAGAAGACCGAACCGCACCAGCTGGTGGCGCACGTACGCAACGTCAGCGCCTAGCCATAGCTAGGCAGATTGTGTGCCGGTGCGCCGCTGCACGGCCAGCGCCGCGAGCGCACCGGCCTCGTTGACGGCGAGGTGCGCCAGCATCGGCGCGGCCAGGCTGCCCGACCGGGTGTAGAGCCACCCGAACAGCCAGCCGGCGGCACCGGTGACGAGCACCGTACCCGACACCGATTCGCCGGTGGCGCGGGCGTCGGGCACATGGGAGAGGCCGAACGTCGCCGCGGTGAACAGCTGTCCGCCCGCGGTGCCGAAGGCCTTCTCGGCGACGGTGCCCAGCGCGCCGCGATACGCGGCTTCCTCCGACCACACCGTCCCGACGGGGATGCGCAGCAGCAGCCAGCGCCGCGCCGGTGCCGGCAGCTGACGGGCCGCCATCCCGGCGCGGACCCGGGGGATCGCCGTGCCCGCGGCGACGCCGAGCAGTACCGGGGCCGCCGCGGTGGCACCCCAGCGCAGCCCCGTCCAGAGCGGCGGCGGGGCGATGCCGAGCGGGGCTCGGCACAGCGCGGCCAGCGCCGCGCCGAATGCCGCGTGCGGCAAGGGATTCCACCGTGCGGGAACCCGCGGGGCGGCCACGCTCCAGCCGAGCAGTGTCGCGGCGAGCGCGACGGCCCGCAGCTTCTCCCGCACTACTGGTCGCCGTCCTCGGCCGCGGTCCGGGCCAGCGCGACCCGGATCCGCTCGGTGTCGGCGGGCGTCCAGCCCTGCGGCGGTGCCACACCGACCCAGCCATCGAGGACGAAGTCGCCGTAGTTGTGGCCGTGCCCGCCGGGGACCGACGCGGCATTGGTCATATCGGCGGCCACCTGCCAGAACGTGATGATCGGATACCACCGCATCGAGGCCGTCCGGTCCCGCCCTGGCGGTTCCGACAGCCAGTCCGGCCGGGTGAACAGCAGGTCCTGCGACCACCACACGATCGGATCCGACGAGTGCTGCATGAACAGCACCCGGGTGCCCTCCCACGGCGCGGCGGTGTCGGCGGCGATCTGCGCCGGGTCGTTGCCCTGGGTGAACCGTACGGTCCGGCCGTTGTCGTAACGGGGCTGCACCTCCGGCGTGCCGGGATCGCGGCGCACCGTCAGCCCGTGCCACAGGCTGCTGGCGTTGGGTGGGCCCACCCACAGCACCGACGAGAACCCTTTCCTGGCGATGTCGGGCAGCCATTCGAAGGCGCCCTGGCCGGCCATCGAGCCCAGACTCTCGCCGTAGAGCAGCAACCGCGGACGCTGGTCGGGCGGCAGTGTCGCCCACCGCTCACAGATGGCGTCGATCATCAGCCGGCCGGCCTGCACCGATTTCTGTTGATCGCCGAGGAACGAGATCCAGCTCGGCAGAAAGGAATACTGCGATCCGACGATCGCGGTGTCGCCGTTGTACATCATCTCCAGCGACCGGGCGGCGATCGGGTTGATCCAGCCGGTGCCGGTGGTCGGGGCGACGACGAGCACCTCCCGCTCGAATGCTCCGGTCCGTTCCAGCTCGCTGAGCAGCACCGCCATCCGGGCTTCGTCGGTGTCCGCGGTCTGCAACCCGACGTAGACGCGGATCGGTTCCTGGGCGGGTCTGCCGCTGATCCGGGTCAACTCGTCGGCGCGCGGCCCGGTCGCCACGAAGTTGCGGCCTTGGTACCCCAGCGTGTCCCACGCGGCGAAAGATTCTGGGCTGCCTGACCTTTCGGGCTCTTCCGGTTGGATCGCCCCGGCCCGGGTGGTGGTGTTCTGCGGCTGGAAGACCCGGTTGGCCCCGTCGAGGAAGCCGCGCACCAGGACACCGTTGACCAGGGCGACCACCAGGGCCACCACGATCGCGGTGCCGATGAACAACGCCAGCTCGTCGGAGAGCCGCCAGCGCCGGATGAAGAACCGGGCCATCGTCTTGATGACGTCGAGCAGCAGCCGGGTGAAGGCGACGCAGACGGCGGCCACCGCGGCGGCGATCAGCAGCGTGCGCAGGTAGGACGCGGTGCTCGGCCCGGTCATCCCCATCAGCTCCGAGACCTGCCGTTGCCAGCCCGCCGCCGGGATGACCATCAGCACCGACGCGCCGATCGATCCCGCGACGGTCACCGTCTTCAGCGCATAGGACACCCGCGGGCCCGGCGGCCACCACCGCCGCCGTCGCAGCAGGAACCGCCGGACCATCCGGCCGACGAAAACGCCGATGCCGTAACCGATCGCGGCGTTGAGCCCACCGATCAGGCCCTGGAACAGCCAGTCCCTGGGCAGCAGTGACGGCGTCAGGGACAGGCAGAAGAACAGCGCGCCGAACCCGACGCCGGTGAAGTCCAGACGCAGCAGGCTCCACGCCCAGACATAGATGGGGTGTTCACGGCGGTCAGCCGTCCTCACCCGAACAACCCGGGCAGCACGCCCTCCCACGTGCTCCGCAGCTCCGCCAGGGGCACGGTGAACAGCCCCTGCACCTCGACGGCGGGTTCGCCACCCTCGGGGCCCGCGTCCACCACGCCGATCCTGGTGGCGGGCAACCCGCGGGCTTCGCACATGGCGGTGAAGCGGCTCTCCTCGGTGCGGGGCACCGCGACCAGCACCCGGCCCGACGATTCGGAGAACAGGAAGACGAACGGATCCGTGCCGTCTTGGAGATCCTCGGGAAGCACGATGCGGCAACCGGTTTCGCCGGCCAGCGCGGATTCGACCACGGCCTGGATCAGCCCGCCCTCGGCGAGGTCGTGGGCCGCCGAGACCAGCCCGTCGCGCGATGCGGCGGTCAGCACCTCGGCCAGCAGCGCTTCGCGTGCCAGGTCCACCGCGGGTGGGCGGCCGCCGAGGTGCTCGGCGGTGATCTGGGCCCAGATCGAGCCGTCGAACTCGTCGCGGGTGTCCCCGAGCAGGATCAGCGTCTCCCCCGGTTCGGTGCCGAAGCCGGTCGGGATGCGGCGCTTGACGTCGTCGATGACGCCGAGCACACCGACGACGGGGGTGGGCAGGATCGCCGTGGAGCCGGTCTGGTTGTAGAAGCTGACGTTGCCGCCGGTGACCGGGATGCCAAGCGTCGCAGCGCCGTCGGCGAGCCCGCGGACGGCCTGGGAGAACTGCCACATCACCGCGGGGTCCTCCGGCGAGCCGAAGTTCAGGCAGTTGGTGACCGCGATCGGGGTGGCGCCGGTGACCGCGACGTTGCGGTAGGCCTCGGCCAGCGCCAGCTGCGCCCCGGTGTACGGGTCCAGCGCGGTGTAGCGGCCGGAGGCGTCGGTGGAGATCGCGATGCCGCGGCCGGTGGTCTCGTCGACGCGCAGCACGCCGCCGTCGGCGTACTCGGCCAGCACGGTGTTGCCGCGGACGTAGCGGTCGTACTGCTCGGTGATGAACGCGCGGCTGCACAGGTGCGGGCTGCCGAGCATCGCCAGCAGCGTGGCGCGCAGTTCGTCGCCGGTCGACGGGCGCGGCAGCTTCGCGGTGGTGTCGGCGTTCAGCGCGTCCTGGCTGTTGGGGCGCTGCACGGGCCGCTCGTAGACCGGGCCCTCGTGGGCGACGGTGCGCGGCGGCACGTCGACGACGGTCTCGCCGTGCCAGGTGATCACCAGCCGGTCGCCGTCGGTGACCTCACCGATGACGGTGGCCAGCACGTCCCACTTACGGCACACGGCCAGGAACGCCTCGACGTTGTCCGGGGTGACCACGGCGCACATGCGCTCCTGGGATTCGCTGGACAGGATCTCCGCGGGCGTCATGTTGGCCGCCCGCAGCGGCACCGCATCCAGCTCGACGTGCATCCCGCCGTCTCCGGCGGAGGCGAGTTCGGATGTGGCGCAGGATAATCCGGCGCCACCGAGGTCTTGGATGCCGACCACCAGATCGGCCGCGTACAGCTCGAGGCAGCACTCGATGAGGACCTTCTCGGTGAACGGGTCACCCACCTGGACCGACGGCAGCTTCTTGCGTCCGGCCCCGCTCTCGTCGCCACCGAACGTCTCACTGGCCAGCACGCTCACCCCGCCGATGCCGTCCAGGCCGGTGCGGGCGCCGAACAGGATGATCTTGTTCCCGGTGCCGGAGGCGAACGCCAGGTGCAGGTCCTCCTTGCGCAGTACCCCGACGCACAGCGCATTGACCAGCGGGTTACCGGCGTAGCTGGCGTCGAACACGGTCTCGCCGCCGATGTTGGGCAACCCCAGCGAGTTTCCGTAGCCGCCGATCCCGCGCACCACGCCGTCGACGACGCGGCGGGTGTCGGGGGCGTCGGCGGCGCCGAACCGGAGCTGGTCCATCACCGCCACCGGGCGCGCGCCCATCGCCATGATGTCGCGCACGATGCCGCCGACGCCGGTCGCCGCGCCCTGGTAGGGCTCGATGTAGGACGGGTGGTTGTGCGACTCCACCTTGAAGGTGGCCGCCCACCCGTCGCCGATGTCGACGACGCCGGCATTCTCCCCGATGCCGGCGAGCATGGTCTCGCGCATCTTCTCGGTGGTGGTCTCCCCGAAGTAGCGCAGATGCACCTTCGAGGACTTGTACGAGCAGTGCTCGCTCCACATCACCGAGTACATCGCCAGCTCCGCGTCGGTGGGCCGACGGCCGAGAATCTCGCGAATCCGCTGGTACTCGTCGTCCTTGAGCCCGAGCTCCCGGAAGGGCTGGGGGTGGTCGGGAGTGGCGGCGGCCCGCTCGACAGTGTCTACCTCATGGGTCAACCCAGACGTCACGCAGCCAGTTTAGGGGGTTGCCCGGCGCTCACCCGTCCGCGATGCAGAAGGCGTTGCCCTCCGGGTCGGCCAGCACCACCCAGTCGAACTCCGGACCGAAGCTGTGCCGGCCCGTCTCGCGGGCGCCCAGGGCCACCACGCGGGCCACCTCGGCCTCCTTGTCGGCGGTGTGCAGGTCCAGGTGCACCTTGTTCTTGCCCGGCGTCGGGTCCGGGACCCGCTGGAAGCCCAGCGCCGGGGCGCCCTGCCGGGACACCATGACGAAGTCCCCTGGCGCGACGGCGTTTACGCTCCCCCCGACGACCTCGGCCCACCAGCTGGCGAGCCCGTCGGGATCGGCACAGTCCATCGTGATCATCGCAACATCGAGTGACATGGGCCCGACCCTAGATCAGGCCGGTGACAGAAACGCCGCAAGTGCGGCGGAATAGGCGCCGACATCGGCAGCGCCCATCACCTCGCGGGCCGAGTGCATCGCCAGCTGGGCGGCCCCGACGTCGACGGTGGGGATCCCGGTCCGCGCGGCGGTCATCGGCCCGATCGTCGACCCGCACGGCAGGTCGGCGCGGTGTTCGTAGCGCTGCAGCGGCACCCCGGCCTGCGCGCAGGCCAACGCGAACGCCGCGGCGGTGCGGCCGTCGGTGGCGTAGCGCAGGTTGGGCTGCACCTTGAGCACCGGGCCGGCGTTGACCTCGATCAGGTGGCCGGGTTCGTGCCGCTCGGGATAGTTCGGGTGGGTGGCGTGGGCCATGTCGCCGGAGGCCACCATGGAGTCGGCCAGCCGGCGCAGGAAGTCCTCCCGGCCGCCGCCGGCGGCCAGCGTGATCCGTTCCAGCACGGTCAGCAGCAGGTCGGACTGTGCACCGTGGTCGGACTGCGAGCCGACCTCCTCATGGTCGAACAGCACCAGCACCGGGACGACGTCCGAGCCGGGCTCGGCGGCAAGGAACGCCTCCAGCCCGGCGTAGCAGGTCGCCTGATTGTCCAGCCGCGGCGCGCTGACCAGCGCGTCGTCGGCGCCGACCAGCCGCGACGGGGTCAGGTCGTGGGCCATCAGATCGAAGCCCAGCACGTCGTCCTCGTCGACGCCAGCCTCGTCGGCCACGAACCCGACGAACGAGCGGGCTCGGTCGCCGACCCCCCACACCGCGTTGACATGCCGCTGCGGGTTGAGCTCCACACCCTTGCGGTCCTCGGAGAGGTGGATGGCCAGCTGCGGCACCCGCAGGATCGGCTCGTCGATGCGGACCAGCGTGTGCCGGATCGCAGTGCCCTTCCCGGAGCCCTCGCGCACCGACAGGCGTCCGCTGATCCCGAGATCGCGGTCCAGCCAGCTGTTCAGCCAGGCGCCGCCGTAGGGCTGCAGCGCGACGATCTGCCAACCCGCCAGGAACCGGTCGGGGTGCTGTTTGACGCGCAGGTTGGGGCTGTCGGTGTGGGCGCCGACGATCCGGAAGGGCAGGCCACGGTCGTCCTCGCCGGACCGCCACGCGATCAGCGATCCGGCCCGCACCGTGAAGTGATCACCGGCGCCCGGCCACGCGTCGCTCTCCGACAGTTCGGTGAACCCCGCCTCAGTCAACCGGTCCGCCGCGGTGCGGCAGGCATGGAACGGTGACGGGGAGGCATCGATGAACTGACAGAGACCCTGGGGGCTAGCAGGCATCTTTCCATCTTCGTCGATCACGCCCGCGATCTTGATTTAGGGTCGAATCGTGCCCGCTCCTCTGCCGCAACCGGTCCTGGCGCCGCTGACGCCGGCGGCCATCTTCCTGGTAGCGACCATCGACGACGGTGACGAGGCGGCCGCCACGGTGCACGACGCCCTGCCCGACATCGCGGGCCTGGTGCGCGCCGTCGGCTTCCGGGATCCGGCCAAACGGTTGTCGGTGGTCACCTCGATCGGGTCCAGAGCCTGGGACCGGTTGTTCTCCGGGCCGCGCCCGGCCGAACTGCACCCATTCCTCGAGCTGCACGGGGTGCGCCACCAGGCCCCGTCGACGCCGGGTGATCTGCTGTTCCACATCCGCGCCGAGACGATGGATGTCTGCTTCGAGCTGGCCACCAAGCTGGTCGCGGTGATGGGGGCCATCACCGTGGTGGACGAGACGCACGGCTTCAAGTTCTTCGACAACCGCGATCTGCTGGGCTTCGTCGACGGCACCGAGAACCCCGACGGCCCCCTGGCCCAGAGCGCCACCCAGATCGGTGACGAGGATCCCGACTTCGCCGGCGGGTGCTACGTGCACGTCCAGAAGTACGTTCACGACATGGCGGCCTGGAACTCGCTGTCCACCGAGGAGCAGGAGCGGGTGATGGGCCGCACCAAGCTCGACGACATCGAGCTCGACGACGCCGTCAAACCCGCCAATTCGCATGTGGCCCTCAACGTCATCGAGGATGACGACGGCAACGAACTCAAGATCGTGCGGCACAACATGCCGTTCGGTGAAGTCGGCAAGGGCGAGTTCGGCACCTACTTCATCGGCTATTCGCGCACCGCGGCGGTCACCGAGCGGATGCTGACCAACATGTTCATCGGTGACCCACCCGGCAACACCGATCGGGTACTTGACTTCTCCACCGCCGTCACCGGCTCGATGTTCTTCACCCCCATCGTGGATTTCCTCAATGATCCACCGCCGCTGCCGGATTCGACGGCCCAGGAAACGGCGCCGACGACGGCGGTGACGCCCGACAATTACCCGGGATCGCTGGGGATCGGCAGTCTGAAAGGAACCCGCTGATGAATAATCTGTACCGCGAACTCGCCCCGATCACCGGCGCGGCGTGGGCCGAGATCGAGCAGGAGGCCTCCCGCACGTTCAAGCGGCACATCGCGGGCCGGCGCGTCGTCGACGTCAGCGAGCCGGGCGGGCCGGTCACGGCCGCGGTCAGCACCGGACACCTGCTCGACGTGGCCGCACCGGGCGACGGCGTCGTCGCGCACCTGCGCGGGGCCCAGCCGCTGGTCCGGCTGCGGGTGCCGTTCAGCGTGGATCGCATCGCCGTCGACGACGTCGAGCGCGGCGCGCAGGACTCGGACTGGGACCCGGTGAAGGAGGCGGCCAGGAAGCTGGCGTTCGCCGAGGACCGGGCGATCTTCGAAGGTTACGAGGCGGCCTCGATCGGCGGCATCCGCAAGTGCAGCTCGAACCCGGAGCTGGCGCTGCCGGAGGATCCGCGCGACATCCCCGACGCGATCGCGCAGGCGTTGAGCGAGCTGCGGCTGGCCGGCGTGGACGGGCCCTACTCGGTGCTGCTGTCGGCCGACGTCTACACCAAGGTCAGCGAGACCACCGCGCACGGCTATCCGATCCGCGAGCACCTCAACCGGCTCGTCGACGGGGACATCATCTGGGCGCCCGCGATCGACGGGGCGTTCGTCTTGTCCACGCGCGGTGGAGATTTCGATCTCCAGCTGGGCACCGATGTGTCGATCGGCTATCTGTCGCACGACGCCACGACCGTCCAGCTGTACCTCGAGGAGACGCTGACGTTCCTGTGCTACACCGCGGAAGCGTCGGTCGCGCTGACGGCCTGACGGCCTGACGGCTGGCGTCGGCACCGCGAGCGCGCGAGTCTGCACGGCGACACTCCGTGTCGGACCGTGCAGGACCGCGCGCTCGTCGCGCGTCAGGACGGGGCGACCAGGGACGACAGCCGGTCGTTGGTGCGCTGGATCAGCGCGCTGTCGACCTTCCACACCCCTGTAGCCTCCCCGACTTCGGGTATCGGCAGTGACCACAGCGAGTCGCACGTCGCCGGGTCGACGCCACGCACCAGCGAATCCTCATGGCTGGCAACCGCGACCGCACCGTCGGAGGCGATGTAGTACGCCCCCAGGGTTTCCCCTTCACTGGTTTCACCAGTCTCACCGGTGCGGATGACTGACGAAGCCAGCTCGACTTGGCCTGCGAACGCGCGCAACAGGTGAGGATCCACTTTCAGGAATCGACCGTAGCAACGACGCGCGGGGGGTTGGCGCGCCAGTTCGGGGTGCCAAGAGTGCCACCGGTGGCCCCGACGGCCACCTAGTACCGGCGGCGGTGGGGTCAGGACACCAAAACCGCGTCCAGCGCCGAGTAGAACAGCCCGAGCCCGTCGTCGGACGGGCCGGTCAGGGCTTCGGTGGCGTGCTCGGGGTGCGGCATCAGGCCGACGACGCGGCCGTTGGCCGAGCTGATCCCGGCGATGTCACGCATCGAGCCGTTCGGGTTCTCCCGGTACCGGAAGACCACCCGGCCCTCCCCCTCGAGTTCGTCGAGCACCGCCTCGCTGGCGACGTAGCGACCCTCCCCGGACTTCAGCGGCACCAGCAGGTCGGCGCCCTGTTCGTAGCGGGTGGTCCAGGCGCTCGACGTCGAGGCAACCTCCAGCCAGACGTCGCGGCAGATGAAGTGCAGCCCGGCGTTGCGGGTCAGCGCCCCGGGCAGCAGGCCGGCCTCGCAGAGCACCTGGAAACCGTTGCAGATGCCGAGCACGGGCAGGCCGCTGCCGGCGGCGGCCACCACCTCCCCCATCACCGGCGCGAACCGCGCGATGGCGCCACAGCGCAGGTAGTCGCCGTAGGAGAAGCCGCCAGGGACCACCACCGCGTCGACGCCCTTGAGGTCGGCGTCGGCGTGCCAGAGGCTGACCGGCTCGGCCCCGGCCAGGCGCACCGCGCGGGCCGCGTCGACGTCGTCCAGGGTGCCCGGGAATGTGATCACTCCCACACGTGCGCTCATACGTTCTCGGTCGCTTCCCGGCTGATGCTCCAGTCCTCGATCACGGTGTTGGCCAACAGTGACTCGGCGATCTCGGCGAGCTTCTCGTCGTCGACGCTGTCGTCGACCTCGAGCTCGAATCGCTTGCCCTGCCGGACATCTGCAATGCCGTCGAAGCCCAGCCGGCCCAGCGCGCCGACGATCGCCTGGCCCTGCGGGTCGAGGATCTCGGCCTTGGGCATGACATGCACCACCACTTTCGCCACGCGCACACTCTACCTGCGCGGAAACCCGGGTCGCGGCACCGGCACGAATCCGCCCTGCTCCCGCCCACCGCGGGCCACAATGGGGGGATGCAGCTCACCCACTTCGGCCATTCCTGCCTGCTCGCGAGCTTCCCCGACGGCACCGGTGGGGACACCACGGTGTTGTTCGACCCGGGCAACTTCTCGCATGGCTTCGAGGGCATCACCGGGCTGTCGGCGATCCTGATCACCCACCAGCACCCCGACCACGCCGACGTGCAGCGGCTCCCGGCGCTGCTGGAGGCCAACCCGCAGGCCGCCCTCTACGCCGACCCGCAGACCGCCGCGCAGCTCGGTGCGCCCTGGCAGCCGGTGCACGTCGGCGACTCGCTGTCCATCGGCCACCTGACGGTGCGCGGCGTCGGCGGCCGGCATGCGGTCATCCACCCGGAAATCCCTGTCATCGACAACATTTCGTACCTGGTCGGCGACGGCGAGCACCCGGCCAGGCTGATGCACCCCGGCGACGCGCTGTTCGTACCCGACGAGCCCGTCGACGTGCTGGCCACCCCGGCTGCGGCGCCGTGGATGAAGATCTCCGAGGCGGTGGACTACCTGCGCGCGGTCGCGCCGACGCACGCGGTGCCGATCCACCAGGCCGTCGTCGACCCCGCGGCCCGGCCGATCTACTACGGCCGGCTCACCGAGATGACCGACACCGATTTCCAGGTCCTCGAACCGGAGAACGGCACCGAGTTCTGACCGCGGCGGCTCAGCTCACGTCGCGCGCCGCGGCGCGGCCCGCGGCCCGGCCGGAGAAGATGCACCCGCCCAGAAACGTACCCTCCAGCGACCGGTAGCCGTGCACCCCGCCGCCCCCGAAACCGGCGGCTTCGCCGGCGGCGTACAGGCCGCCGAACACGCTGCCGTCGCCGTGCAGCACCCGCGAATCGAGGTCGGTCTCCAAGCCGCCCAACGACTTCCGGGTCAGGATGTGCAGCTTCACCGCGATCAGCGGGCCGGCCTTGGGGTCGGTGAGCCGGTGCGGGGCCACCACCCGGGAGATGCGGTCGGGTAGGTAGCTGCGCGCCGCGCGGATCGCGGTGATCTGGCTGTCCTTGGTGAAGCGGTTGGCCACCTCCCGGTCGCGGGCAGTGACCTCGGCCTCGACGACGGAGTAGTCCAGCGGCTCGACACCGGGCACCGTGTTCATCGCCGTGACCAGGTCCCGCAGCGTGGTGGCGGTGACGAAGTCGACGCCCTTGTCGACGAACGCGTGCACCGGGGCCGGGCCCTTGCGGCCGCGTTCCAGCACGGCGCGCACGCTCCGGCCGGTCAGGTCGGGGTTCTGCTCCTGCCCGGACAGCCCGAACTCCTTGTCGACGATGCGTTGGTTCAGCACGAACCACGTGTAGTCGTACCCGGTGGCCGCGATGTACTCGAGGGTGCCCAGCGTGTCGAACCCGGGGTACAGCGGGGCGGGCAGGCGTTTTCCGGTGGCGTCCAGCCACAGCGACGACGGCCCGGGCAGGATCCGGATGCCGTGGCGCGGCCAGATCGGGTCGTAGTTGGTGATGCCCTCGGTGTAGTGCCACATCCGGTCGCTGTTGATGACGTTGGCGCCCGCGGTGGCCGAGATCTCGAGCATCCTGCCGTCCACGTGTGCGGGCACCCCGCTGAGCAGCTGTTCGGGCACCCGGCCCATCCGTTTGGGCCAGTACTTGCGCACCAGGTCGTGGTTGCCGCCGATGCCGCCGCTGGCGACGATGACGGCCTGGGCACGAAACTCGAAATCTCCCACCACGTTCCGGGACGATTCGGCGCCGCGCACCGCGGTGGAGGGCTCGAGCACCGAGCCGCGCACCCCGACCACGTCGCCACCCTCGACGATGAGTTCGTCGACGCGGTGGCGGTGCGCGAACCGCACCCCGGTGAGCCGGCGCGCGAAGATGTCCACCAGCGCCGGGCCGGTGCCCCAGGTGATGTGGAACCGCGGCACCGAGTTGCCGTGGCCGCGGGCGTCGTAGCCGCCGCGTTCGGCCCAGCCGACCAGCGCGAAGGTCTGCAGCCCCCGGTCGCGCAGCCAGCTGCGCTTCTCCCCGGCGGCGAAGTCGACGTAGGCGTGCGCCCACTGCTGGGGCCAGTGGTCCTCGGGCCGGTCGAATCCGGCGGTGCCCAGCCAATCCTGCAGGGCCAGTTCGTGGCTGTCGCGGATGCCGAGCCGGCGCTGCTCGGGGCTGTCGACGAAGAACAGCCCGCCGAACGACCAGTAGGCCTGCCCGCCGACATTGGCCTGGTTCTCCTGGTCGACGATCAGGACCCGGCGGCCCCGGTCCACGAGTTCACCCGCGGCGACCAAGCCGGCCAGTCCCGCGCCCACGACGATGACATCAGCGTCAGCCATGGCCTCAATCTAGCCAGCTGATCGCTCAGGCGGCGTCGGACAGCGCAGGAAGCGGTCGCCATCGGTAGACCGACGGGATGCACGAGTGCATCAGCGCCAGGTCGATGGCATCGAGCATGGCCTGGCGGGGGCCGGAGCGGCGCAGGTGCCGGGCGGCCACTGCGACGCGGACGACGCCGGCGCGCCGGGCGGTGCGTTCGGCCGAGAGCACCAGCGTGCGGCACCACCACGGTTCGGTCAGGAAACCTTCGCCGATGCCGAGCACCCGAGCCCGCACCGTCTGTCCGCGCACCAGATCGGTGATGCCGTTCAGCCCGGCCAGCAGCCGAAAGCCGTTGCGCGGCAGCACCGTGATCGTGCCCTCGGAGACGTTCCAGCGGGGTGCGGCGAACAGCCGGGTGCGCAGGCCAAGGTGTTCGAGGGTCCGGTCGGCGGCGGTCAGCCGCAGGTTCGCCTCGTGGGCAGGCAGCGCCGCGAACTCGCCGCGGCGGGCCTTGGTGGCGGCTTCGTCGAAGCCGTGCAGCACGATCGCGTCACCGCGGTCGCGCTGCCCGGTCAGCCACTCGACGGTGCCGGGGTCACGGTCGAGCCGGTACCCGCCCGCCAGCCGCGGGGCGACCAGGAACGATGCGGGCACACCCCGGTCGGCCAGTTGGCCGCGGAAGGTGTCGACGTCGGCCAGCGTACGGTCACTGACCCCGGAGATCGAGACGATCAGTGCTCGAGCCACTCGCGCAGTGTCGCCAGCGCAGGTGTCGGCACGGTGGCGAACACGCCGACCGCAGGTGACCGTTCGGCTAGCGGCCGACGACGGCCTCGATGGCGGAGATCACCTCGGGGGCGTCCGGTTCGGTGCGCGGCCGGAACCGCTTGACGACGGTGCCGTCCGCGGCGAGCAGGAACTTCTCGAAGTTCCACTGCACGTCGCCGGCTTCGCCGCTGTCATCGGCGGCCTTGGTCAGCTCGTCGTAGAGCGGGTGCCGGTCCGGGCCGTTGACGTCGGTCTTGGCCAGCAGCGGGAAGGTCACCCCGTAGGTGGTGGAGCAGAACTCCTGGATCTGTTCGGCGGTGCCGGGCTCCTGGCCCATGAACTGGTTGCACGGCACGCCGACGACGGTCAGCCCACGCTCCCGGTAGTCCTTGGCCAGCTGTTCCAGCGCGGTGTACTGCGGTGTCAGGCCGCATTTCGAGGCGACGTTGACCACCAGTGCCGGGCCGCCCGCCAGCTCGGCCAGCGTGGTGGCCCGCCCGTCGAGGGTGGTCAGCGGGATGTCGGTGAGCGTGGTGTCGGTCATGGTGCGCAGGCTACCGGTCCGCTGCCGAACAGCATCCCGGCGACCCGGCGCACGGTGGCGATCGGATCGCCATGGGTGTCGACGGCCTCGTTGAGCCACAGCAGGGAGAAGCCGTGCACCAGCGACCACGCCGCCAGCGCGGCCGCCTGCGGGTCCTCGGTGGCCCGGGCGTCGTCCAGAGTACCGACGCCGGAGGATAATTCGGCGGCCGCGGCCACGGCGGCGGTCAGCAGCTCGGGGTCGTAGGGGTCATAGAGCGAGCGGTTGAACATCACCTCGTAGTGGCCGGGATGGTCCAGGGCGAACCGCACGTAGGCCAGTGCGGCGTCGAGGAATTCAGGACCCGAACCGGCGAGCGCTTCGGCGAGCATGCTGAAGCCCTCGGTGGCCAGCGCGGTGAACAGGCCACGGCGGTCGGTGAAATGGTGCGCCGGGGCGGCGTGCGAGACGCCGGCCGCGCGGGCCAGCTCGCGCAGCGAGACGCCGTCGGCGCCGCGCTCGGCGACCAGGACGGCGGCCTGGGCCAGGATCACCGACTTCAAATCGCCGTGGTGGTAACTACTTTTGCCGCTCATCGCGGCATCATAGCCCACCCATCTTGACAGCGACTAGATCAGGTGTCCCGGCCGACCTTGGCGGCGTCGAGCAGCCACGAGTACTGGAAGGCCGCTTCCTTCCAGCGTTCGTAGCGCCCGCTGATCCCGCCGTGACCGGCGTTCATCTCGGTCTTGAGCAGCACCTTGGCGGCGTCGGCGGCCGGATCGGCCTGCACGTGGCGCAGCGCGGCCACCCATTTCGCCGGCTCCACGTAGTACACCCGGGTGTCGTTGAGCGACGTCATCGCCAGGATCGCCGGATACGGTCTGGTCTCGACGTTCTCGTACGGCGAGTAGGACTTCATGTACCGGTAGACCTCGGGGTCCTCGAGCGGGTTGCCCCACTCGTCCCACTCGGTGACCGTCAGCGGCAGCGACGGATCCAGGATCGTGGTGAGCGGGTCGACGAACGGCACCGCGGCCAGGATCCCGGCGAACAGGTCCGGCGCCATGTTGGCCACCGCGCCCATCAGCAGACCGCCCGCGCTGCCGCCGTAGGCCACCATGTTCTCCGGTTTGGTGACGTCGGTGCCGACCAGATGGCTTGCCACCGCGATGAAGTCGGTGAAGGTGTTGCGTTTCTCCAGCAACTTGCCGTGCTCGTACCAGGCGCGGCCCATCTCGCCGCCGCCGCGCACGTGCGCGACGGCGAAGATCATGCCGCGGTCCAGCAGCGACAGCCGCGCGATCGAGAACCGCGGATCCTCGCACGACTCGTAGGCGCCGTAGCCGTACAACAGCAGCGGGGCCGGGTACTGCAGCCCGGCGCGGTGCACGATCGAGACGGGGATCCGGGCGCCGTCCGTGGCGACCGCCCAGTCCCGGCGCTCGACATAGTCCTGCGGCCGGTAGTCGCCGAGCACGGGTTGTTCCCGCAGCAGCGTGCGCTCGCCGGTGGCCAGATCGAGGTCGTAGATGCGGACCGGGGTGACGAACGACGTCGCCCCGATGCGCAGCTTCGGCGCGCTCCAGTTCGGGTTGGCCGACAGCCCCACCGACATCAGCTCCGAGTCGAACGCGACCTCCGACGCTTCGCCGTAGCCAGATTCCGCCAAGGGCCACAACTGGATTCTGGGCAGCGCGTCGCGGCGGTAGCTGACCACCAGGTGGTCGGCGAAGGCATCGACCGAATCCAGCCGGACGTCACCGCGGTGCGGGATGAGGGTGCGGTGGTCGGTGGGGTCGCTGACCGGAGCCTCCACCATCGTGAAGTTCTCGGCACCGTCGTTGTGCAGGATGAGGAATCGGTCCTGCCCGTCGACGACGGCGTGGTCGACGGAGTACTCGACGCCCTCGCGGCGCGGCCAGATCGTGGCGAACTCGGCCTGCGCATCGGCGGCCTCGGCGTAGCGCAGCTCGGAGGTCACCGCGCTACCCGAGGCGATGACGATGTACTTGTTGCTGCGGGTGCGCCCGACGGCGACCCAGAACTTCTCGTCGGGTTCGTGGTAGATGCGTTCGGCGGGCAGGCCCGAGCCCAGCCGGTGCCGCCACACGGTGTCCGGGCGCCATGCATCGTCGAGGGTGATGTAGTACAGCGACTGGTTGTCCGCGGCCCAGGTGGCGCCGGCGCCGATCCCGACGATCTCGTCGTCGTAGCGCTCTCCGGTGCGTAAATCCTTGAACCGCAGGGTGTAGCGTTCGTCGCCCTTGACATCGACGGAGTAGGCCAGGAGATTGCCGTCGATGCTGACGGTGGCCGCGCCGAGGGAGAAGAAGTCGTGCCCCTCGGCCTCTGCGTTCTCGTCGAGCAGTACCTGTTCACCGGGGATCTCGGTGTCCTCGTCGAACTGCGGCGGGTTCCAGTCGTCGGGATCGGTCACCGGGCAGCGGCATTGCACCCCGTACTGCTTGCCCTGATAGCTGCGGCCGTAGTACCACCAGTCGCCACGCCGGGTCGGCACCGACAGGTCGGTCTCCTTGGTCCTGGCCTTGATCTCGTCGAAGATCTTCTGCCGCAGCGGTTCCAGATCTGCCGTCACCGCCTCGGTGAAGGCGTTCTCGGCCTCCAGGTAACCGATGACCTCCGGGTCGGATTTGTCGCGCAGCCATTCGTAGGGGTCGATGAACACGTCGCCGTGGTGTTCGCGGCGAACCTCGATGCGCTTGGCCACCGGCGGTTTCATGCCGCACCGCCGATCCAGTCGTCGAACCGCAGTCCCGAGATCCGTTCGTAGGCTTCGATATAGCGGTCCCGGGTGGCTTTGACGATCTCGTCGGGCAACGGCGGTGGCGGCCTGTCGCCGTGTCGGTCCCAACCGGACTCGGCGCTGGTGAGCCAGTTGCGGACGAACTGCTTGTCGAAGCTCTTCTGCACCACCCCCTCGGTGTAGTCGTCGGCGCGCCAGTAGCGCGACGAGTCGGGGGTGAACACCTCGTCGGCGAGGATGAGCCGGCCGTCGCCGTCGACGCCGAACTCGAACTTGGTGTCGGCGACGATGATGCCCTTGGACAGGGCGTGCTCGGCGCCGCACTGATAGGTCGCCAGGGTGCGTTCCCGCAGTTCCTCGGCGCGCTCCGGGCCGATCAGCGCGACGACGTCGTCGAAGCTGATGTTCTCGTCGTGCAGGCCGATTTCGGCCTTGGTCGCCGGGGTGAACAGCGGCTGGTCGAACTTGCTGGCCTCGACCAGCCCGGCCGGGAGCGCGATGCCGCACACCGCACCGGTCTTCTGGTAGTCGATCAGGCCAGACCCGGTGAGGTAGCCGCGGGCAACCGCCTCGACAGGCAGCATCTCGAGCTGGCGCACCACCAGCGCCCGGCCGAGCGCGTCGGCGGGGATACGTTCGTCGTCCGGCGGACCCGCCAGATGGTTCGGCACCCCGGCGGTGCGGCTGAGGTAATCGAAGAAGAACACGCTCATCGCCGTCAGCACGCGCCCCTTGTCCGGGATGACCGAGTCCAGGACGTAGTCGTAGGCCGAGATCCGGTCGGAGGCCACGAACAGCAGGTGCCCCTCGTCGATGCGGTAGATCTCGCGGACCTTGCCGCTGGCCAGGTGCTGGTAGTCGGACAGAGCGGGACGCATCGGGCCAGCCTATCGGTCGCGCCGACGGGCTTGTGTTGTGATCGATCCCATGACATCGCGGTGGGTCCCCTATGCCTCGACACCAGGTCGTCTGCTGTCACAGTTGTTCAGCGATGCGGTGGTGATCGCCTGGACGGCGATCTGGGTGTTCGTCGGCGTCGCCGTGCACTCGGCGGTCGCGACGATCGCCGACTTCGGCTACCGGGTGGAAAGCGGCGCCAACGGCGTGGCGGGCAACCTGGACTCCGCGGGCGACAGTGCGGACGACATCCCGCTGATCGGCGGTTCGCTGGCCGGACCACTCACCGCGGCCGGTGATGCTGCGCGGGAGATCGCCGGTGCCGGGGCGACGCTCGGCGTGACGGCGGGCTGGCTGGCCTGGCTGCTGGCGTTGGCCGTGGCGGCTCCGCCGATCCTGGCGCTGATGATGCCGTGGCTGTATCTGCGGCTGCGGTTCTCCCGGCGCAAGTGGACCGCGGTGACGCTGGCGTCCACGGCGGCCGGGGAGGAGCTGTTGGCGCTGCGGGCGCTGGCCAACCGGCCGCTGCCCAAGCTGGCCGCCGTCAGCCCGGACCCGGCGGGGGCGTGGCGCAACCAGGACCGGATCGCGATCCGCGGGCTGGCCGCCCTGGAGCTGCGCGCCGCCGGCATCCGCCCCGCCCGCTAGCCCCACACACCCTTCGCCGAGCCCGCCCGCAGACCCCCACACACCCTTCGCCGAAATTGCATTCCAGCAGGCCCTCACTCGATCTTTCGCTGCTGGAATGCAATTTCGGCGACAAACCCGGCCGGTCAGGGGTGGAAGTCGACCACCAAATGCCGGATGCCGGTGTGCCGGTTGCTGCGGGTCCACTCCACCGGAGTGACCAGCCGCGCCGACGTGAACCGGGCCAGCAGCTCCTCGAAGACCACCCGCAGTTCCAGCCGCGCCAGGTTGGCGCCGAGGCAGTAGTGCACGCCGTGCCCGAAACCCAAGTGCGGGTTAGGTTTCCGGGTGATATCGAAGCGGTCGGCGGCGGCGAAGACGGCGTCGTCGCGGTTGGCCGAGCCCTCCCACACCACCACCTTCTGGCCGGCTTCGATGGTCTGTCCGCCCAGCTGCGCGGTCCGGGTCGCGGTGCGCCGCTTCGACGGTGACGGCGAGGTCCAGCGGACCATCTCCTCCACGGCCGTCGGCAACAGCTCGGGGTCGGCGCGCAGCGCCGCGAACGCCTCCGGATTCTCGATCAGCGCCAGAAGCCCGCCCGCGATCGAGTTTCGGGTGGTCTCGGCGCCCGCGCTGAACAGCAGGTTGAAGAACAGGTAGCTCTCCAGGTCCGACAGCTCGGGGTCGTCGGAGTTGACCACCACCGAGAGCATGTCGTCGGTGGGCCGCGCCCGCTTGGCGGCGATCAGCTCCTGGCCGTAGTTGTAGATCCGCGATCCGGCCTCCTCGACCGACAGCCGGGTGATCGACGCGGCCCGGGCGCCGCCGAAATCGAAGCTCGGCTCGATCGCCTGGAACAGCCAATGTCGTTCGGATTCGGGAACTCCGAGCAGGATGCAGATCATCTGCATGGGCACCTCGGCGGCCACCTCGGTGAGGAAGTCGATCGGTGTCCCCGGCTCGACGGCGGCGAGCAGCCGGCGGGCCCGCCCGCGCAGGTCGTCTTCGATGCGGCGGATCATCCGCGGCGTCAGACCGGAGCTGACCAGCCGGCGCACCGCGGCGTGCCGCGGGTCGTCCATCATGTTGAGCAGCTGTCCGGCGATCGACAGGTCCTGCAGCAGCGTGCCGCCGAACGGCCGGTCCCCGCCGGTGACCGACGAATAGGTGCCCGGATCACGAAACACCGCAAGGGTTTCCGCGTGCGTGGCGACCGACCAGAAGCCTTCGCCGTCGGGGGTGTGCGCGGTGGGTTCGTGCCAGTACACCGGCGCCTCGCGGCGGTGCAACGCGAACAGGTGGTGCGGGAAGCCATCGGCGAAGTTGTCCAGATCCGTGAAGTCGATCTCCGCCAGGGCTCCCGCGCGGCTCACAGAATCGCGCCCGAGGTGTACTTGGCCGCCTCCGGATAGCGGCCGATCAGGTCGTCGACGGCGGCCACCACCCGGTCCACCTGATCCCCGGCGGCGCCGGTGAACACCTGTTTGTCGGCCAACGCGGCGTCCAGGGCGGCCCGGTCCAGCGGCAGCCGCGGATCGGCGGCCAGCCGGTCGAGCAGGTCGGGTTCGGCGCCGCGCTCGCGCATCGCCAGCGCGACGGCCACGGCGTGTTCCTTGATGACCTCGTGGGCGGTCTCCCGCCCCACACCGGCGCGCACCGCGGCGATCAGGATCCGCGTCGTCGCCAGGAACGGCAGGTAGCGGTCCAGCTCCCGCTGGATCACCGCCGGGTAGGCGCCGAACTCGTCGAGCACCGTCAGGAACGTCTCGGTCTGCCCGTCGAGGGCGAAGAACGCATCCGGCAGCGCGACCCGGCGCACCACCGAGCAGAATACGTCACCCTCGTTCCACTGCGCGCCGGCCAGCTCGGCGGCCATCGAGGCGTAGCCGCGCAGCACCACCTGCAGGCCGTTGACCCGCTCGCAGGAGCGGGTGTTCATCTTGTGCGGCATCGCCGAGGACCCGACCTGCCCGGGGGCGAAGCCCTCGGTCACCAGCTCGTGGCCGGCCATCAGCCGGATGGTGTGCGCCAGCGACGACGGCCCCGCCCCGAGTTGCACCAGCGCCGAGACGACGTCGTGGTCCAGCGAGCGCGGGTACACCTGCCCGACGCTGGTGAGGATCTCGGTGAACCCCAGGAACTGGGCGACGCGGCGCTCCAGATCGGCCAGCCTGTCGGTGTCGCCGTCGAACAGGTCGAGCATGTCCTGGGCCGTGCCCATCGGCCCCTTGATGCCGCGCAGCGGATAACGCTCGATCAACTCGCCGACCCGCTGCAGCGCCACCAGCATCTCCTCGGCCGCCGAGGCGAACCGCTTGCCCAGCGTGGTCGCCTGGGCGGCGACGTTGTGGCTGCGCCCGGCCATCACCAGATCGCGGTACAGCGCGGCGCGTTCGGCCAGCCGCGCGACGACGGCCACGCCGTGGGCGTGCACCAGCTCGAGCGACTTGCGGATCTGCAGCTGCTCGACGTTCTCGGTGAGGTCGCGGCTGGTCATGCCCTTGTGCACGTGCTCGTGGCCGGCCAGGGCGTTGAACTCCTCGATCCGCGCCTTGACGTCGTGGCGCAGTACCCGTTCCCGCGCGGCGATCGAGTCCAGGTCGACGACCTCGAGCACCCGCTCGTAGTCGTCGAGCACCCCTGCCGGTATCTCGATCCCCAACTCGGCCTGGGCCCGCAGCACGGCGAGCCACAACCGGCGCTCGGTCACGATCTTGGCCTGCGGCGACCAGATGGACACCATCTCGTCGCTGGCGTAGCGGTTGGCCAATACGTTCGGGATTGTCACGAACACACAGCCTACGTGCCCGGGCTCGACCCGAATCCGGCACAGTAGGCGCATGTTCTTCGTGGGCCTGGACCTCGCGTGGGGGCAGCGCAAGCCCACCGGCGTGGCCGTCGTCGACGACGCCGGACGGCTCGTGTACGTCGCCGCGGCCACCGACGACGCGAGCATCCGAGCGGCGGTGTCCCCGTACGTGGCCGACGAGTGCGTGGTCGGGTTCGACGCGCCGCTGATCGTGCGCAACGCCACCGGTCAGCGCCCGGCCGAGCGGGCGCTCAACGCCGACTTCGCCCGCTTCCAGGCCGGGGCGCATCCGTCCAACACCGGCAAGCCCGAGTTCGCCGACGGCACCCGCGCCGGGCGGCTGGCCGAGGCGCTCGGACTGGACCTGGATCCGCTCGGCCAGGCACCCCACCGGGCGCTGGAGGTGTACCCGCACTCGGCGGCGGTCGCGTTGTTCCGGCTCGGCCGCACGCTGAAGTACAAGGCCAAACCCGGGCGCGGTGTGGCACAGCTGCGCACCGAGCTGCTGCGCCTGATGGAGCTCATCGAGGGGCTGGTGACCGCGGACCCCGCGCTGCGGGTCGGCGACTGCGCGCAGTGGATCGAGCTACGTGCGGCGGCCGAAACGGCGAACCGCAAAAGCGAACTGCGTCGCGTCGAGGATCCGGTGGACGCGGTGATGTGCGCGTATGTGGCGATGTTCGCCACCCGCAGGCCCGCCGATGTGACGGTGTACGGCGATACCGAGACCGGTGCCATCGTCACCCCGACGCTGCCGTCGGACCTCGAGCCCGCACCGCCGGAGCCGACACCGGGCGCGGTGCACGAGGCCGTCGCGGCCTACGCCGAGCGCCGCCCGCTGCTGGCCCAGTCGACGCAGCGGTACCTGTCGGTGGTCACCGGCCTGCTCGACGACGCCGGCATCAACTACCTGAGCGTGACCGGACGCACCAAGACCGTCGCCTCCTTCGCCGCGAAGGCGGACCGCCACGTCGACGGGCGCCGGCTCTACACCGACCCGCTCTCGGAGATCACCGACCAGATCGGGCTGCGGGTCATCACCTACCTGCGCGACGACGTCGCCGCCGTCGCCAACGTGCTCGGTGAGGAGATGCGGCTGCTCGACGACCGCGACATGGGTCTCGAGACCGCCAGCGAGGGCCGCTGGGGGTATGCCAGCCGGCACCTGCTGGTCGGCGTCGAAGGAGAACAGCAGCCGGCGTCGGTGCAGGTCAGGACCATCCTGCAGCATGCGTGGGCGGAGTTCGAGCACGACGTCCGCTACAAGGGCTCGGTGCCGGAGGAGGACGCTCCCGACCTGGACCGGCGGTTCACGCTGGCCGCCGGGCTGCTCGAGCTGGCCGACCGGGAGTTCTCGGCGATCCGGGAGCGGCTGCGGTCGTCGATCCCCGACCGCAGCGCGCCAGAGGTCACCAGCGATCCCCGCATCCCGACCCCGGTGCTGGCCACCTACCTGGGCAACCGCTTCCCCGACGCGGGCTGGTCGCGCACCGACCACTACGCCTGGATCGCCGGGCTGCTGCTGGATCTGGGTGTCGAGTCGATCGAAGGCGTCGACGCGGTGCTGGCAGGCATCGACACCGACGCCGTCAACGCCGCGATGGACTACCGCTTCCCCGCCGGCGCGGTGCGCCGCCTGGACGACGCGCTGCTGGCGGTCTTCGGTCGGCGCTACGTCGACCTGGACGGCAATGCCCATCGGACGGCCTTGCTGGACAACCGGTTACAGCGGATGCGGGAGCGCCTCGGCTAGGCCGGCGCTCGCCGAGCGTGCACTCTCGGTAGTGCACACGCCCACACCACTACCATCACTGCACGATCGCGCGACCGGCGCACACCGAGCGTGCACTCTCGGCAGCTAGTCCGGCGCGTTGCCCAGGTGGGTCGGATCGGTGATGCGGCCGTCGTGGATGCCGAGCTGCTTGTTGATCAGCTGGGTGATGAAGAACAGCACCACACCGATGACGACCAGGCCGCCGGCCACCACGTACTGCTGGATGGGCCGCCCGGAGAACGGGGTGACCAGGTACAGCGACGCCACGAACCCGATGATCGGCAGCACGGTCGGGGTCTTGAAATGCCCGCCGGCCTGCCGGACGTCGCGGCGCAGCACCAGCACCGCGACGTTGACCACCGCAAACACCGTCAGCAGCAGCAGCGACGTGGTGCCGCCGAGCACCGAGATGGCGTTGCTGCTGGCCACCGTCGACACGTAGGCGATGAGCCCGAACGCGATCAGCGTGGTGAAGATGATGGCCACCCACGGGGAGCGTCGGGTGGGATGCACCGAACCCAGCACCGGCGGCAGCACGTGCTGACGCGCCATGCCGTAGATCAGCCGGCTGGCCATCAGCATGTTGATCAGCGCAGTGTTGGACACCGCGAACATCGTCATGAACGGCAGGATGTCGTCGATCGGCAGCCCGGGGGCACCGGCCTTGACCACCTCGACCAGCGGGGTGTCGCTGGCTTCCAGCTCGCCGATCGGCACCAGCGCCACCGCGACGATCGACACCAGGACATAGACCAGCCCGGCGATGGACAACCCGGAGAGCAGGATCTTCGGGAACGTGTGAACCGGGTCCTTGGTCTCCTCGGCCATGTTGACCGAGTCCTCGAAGCCGACCATCGCGAAGAACGCCAGCGAGGTGGCCGCCGTCACGGCCAGGAATGTGTGCTTGTCGGCGGCTGTCTCGAACGCCACGATGCGGGAGAAGTCGACGTCGGCTCCGCCGGTGAAGGCCCACAGACCGACCAGGATCACCACCAGCAGACCGGTGATCTCCACGATGGTCAGGATGACGTTGAGTTTGACGCTCTCCCCGACGCCGCGGTAGTTGATGGCGGCCAGCCCGGCCATGAACAGCAGGGCCAGCGCCAGCACGGCGGCTTTCGAGGCGTCCACCCCGACACCGGTGAAGAAGTTCGCCGCGAATGCCCTGGAAGCCGTTGAGGCCGATGTGATTCCGGAACACATCACGATGAAGGCGACCAGGAAGGTGATGAAGTGGATGCCGAAAGCCTTGTGCGCGTACAACGCCGCGCCCGCCGCCTGCGGATATTTGGTGACCAACTCCAGGTAGCTGAACGCGGTGATGGTCGCGACGGCGAACGCGATCAGGAACGGCAGCCACGCCGCGCCACCGACTTCCGCGGCGACGTCACCGACGAGGGCGTACACGCCGGTGCCGAGGATGTCGCCGACCACGAACAGCAGCAGCAACCCGGGTCCGAGCACCCGCTTGAGTTCGGGCTGCTGATCCGAGCCGCTCGATCTGGTCACCGCTTCAGACATCACGCCCCCTCCGCTCGACCGCGCGAATCACCCGGGTTCCGAGCAATCCGTGAACCACTTAACCACGCAGTGGCAACGACAAACCCGCTATTCGGGTCACGATCTGACGTGCCGTGCACCCACCGCGGCGACGCCGGCCCTGGCCGCGGGGAAAGGACAAGGGGTCCAGCGGGTTCCGGGGCACCGGGTCAGTCGAACGGGGCAAGCACGTCGATGACGTCGATCAGCGTGGCCCTGGCCGTCGCGCGCGGCCCGTCGCCGTCGTCGACCAGCGCGGCCACCACCGCGCCGTCGACGGCGCAGACCAGCGCGGTGAGCAACTCCGCCTTCACCGACCGGCCCGAGCGTTCCACCACTTCGACGACGGCGTCGGTGCGCTGACGCAGGATGCGCCGCTGGATGTCGCGCAGACCCGGTTGGCGCGCGCAGGCGATGAACCGTTCGTAGCGGGAGATCAGCTGTTCGGTGACGTGCTCAGGGGTCTCGCCGACCAACAGGTCGACCAGGATGTCGGCGGTGGACTCGGCGCCCCGGCGCCGGCGGGACAGCGCGGCCACCCGGCTGCGCAGCTGCTCGGCTTCGCGGGACCCGACGTGTTCGACGGCGCTGGCAATGAGGTCGTCGAGTGAGGAGAAGTAGTACGTGGTCGACGCGAGCGGCAGCCCGGCCCGGCGCGCGACCGCCCGGTGGCGCACCGCGTCGAACCCGCCTTCGCAGAGCAGATCCGCAGCAGCACTGACCAGTGCGTATCGCCGGCGTTCTCCCTTCGGAGTCACTGCTGCTGTCACATCAGTATGGTGCCAGCCACGGGGTTTCGGCATTGCCCTTTCGGCCAATCATCAGCCTTTACACAGGGAGCGCGATGGCATGATGGCCGGCATGTCCGCGATCAGCCGCCGCGCCGCTCTGCAACTGGGGCTCGGAGCCGTCGGCGCGTACACGTTCGGCACCGCGGTGGCCGCGGCGGCACCGCCGTCGCCCGCCACCGCCGCACCTACCTACGCCACCGGATCGTTCACCTCCGCCGCGCGCGGCGGCGCGGTGACGAACTGGATCATCGCCCGCCCGCCCGGCCAGTCCGCCGCGCTGCGGCCGGTGATCCTGCTGCACGGTAAGGACTCCAACGCGCACACGGTGATGTCGATGGGCGTCGAGCAGTTCCTCGCTGACGCCGTGCGTGCCGGCCTGCCGCCGTTCGCGATGGCCGCCGTCGATGGCGGCAACGGCTACTGGCACCGCCGCGCCTCCGGGGACGACCCGGGCGCGATGGTGCTCGACGAGTTCCTCCCGCTGCTCGCCGAGCAGGGCCTGGACACCTCGCGGGTGGCGTTCCTGGGCTGGTCGATGGGCGGGTACGGCGCCATGCTGCTGGGCTCGCGGCTGGGCGCCGGGCGCACCGCGGCGATCTGCGCGGTCAGCCCCGCGCTGTGGACCTCCCCGGGTGCGGCGGCGCCCGGGGCGTTCGACAGCGCGCAGGACTACACCGACAACAGCGTGTGGGGGCGGGCGGCGCTCGACGAGATCCCGCTGCGGATCGACTGCGGCTTCGACGATCCGTTCTACGGCGCCACCGAGCAGTTCATCGCCCAGCTGTCCCGCCCGCCGGCGGGCGGGTTCTCCCCCGGCGGACACAACGCCGCGTTCTGGTCCTCGCAGCTGACCGGCGAGATGACCTGGGCCGCGCCACTGTTGGCCGGCTAGAGGGAGATCCGCCCTTCCGCCGCCGCCAGCGCGATGTCGCTGCGAAAGTGGCTGCCCGGCAACCGAATCGAACTGATCCGGGTGTAGGCGTCCTGGCGGGCGGCGGACAGGTCGGGCCCGAGGCCGACCACCGAGAGCACCCGGCCGCCGGACGAGACGACGGCGCCGTCGTCGCGCCGAGCGGTGCCCGCGTGCAGGATCTGCTCCCCGTCGGCGCCGGTGATCACGTCCCCCACCCGGGGCCGGCCGGGATAGTTCTCGGCGGCGACGACGACGGTCACCGCAGAGCCGTCGCGCCACCGCAGCGGCGGCTGCCCGGCCAGGGTGCCGGTGGCCGCGGCGCGCAGCAGCTGCCCCAGCGGGGAGTCGAGCAGCGCGAGCACCGCCTGGGTCTCCGGATCGCCGAAGCGGCAGTTGAACTCGACCACCGCCGGCCCCTTCGACGTGATCGCCAGCCCGGCGTAGAGCAGGCCGGCGAAACCGCTGCCGCGCCTGACCAGTTCGGCCGCAACGGGTTTGACGATCTCGTCGACGATGCGGGTGGTCATCTCCGCGGGCAGCCACGGCAGCGGGGTGTAAGCGCCCATGCCGCCGGTGTTGGGTCCGCTGTCGCCGTCGCCGACCCGCTTGAAGTCCTGCGCGGGCAGCAGCGGGACCACCGTCTCGCCGTCGACGAGGCAGAACAGCGACACCTCGGGGCCGTCGAGGAACGATTCCAACAGCACCGGATGGCCGGCGTCGAGCAGGCTGGCGGCGTGCGCGCGGGCCGCCTCCCGGTCGGCGGTGACCACCACGCCCTTGCCGGCGGCCAGCCCGTCGTCCTTGACCACCCAGGCGGGGTCGCCACCGGGCGGCCCGAAGCGATCCAGCGCCGCGTCCAGGTGCGCGGGGTTGTCGACGATCTCGCTGGTGGCGGTGCGCACCCCGGCGGCGGTCATGACGTCCTTGGCGAAGGACTTCGACCCTTCGATGCGGGCGGCGTCCTTGGTCGGCCCGAAGCAGGTGATGCCCGCGGCCCGCACGGTATCGGCGACGCCGAGGACCAGCGGCACCTCGGGTCCGATGACGACGAGGTCGGCGCCGATCCGGCGCGCCAGTGCGGCGACGGCGTCGCCGGAGGTCACGTCGACCTCGTACTGAGTGGCCACCGCGGCGGTGCCGGCGTTGCCCGGGGCCACCGACAGCGCGTCGACCTCCGGATCTCGACGCAGGGCTAGTAGCAGGGCGTGTTCGCGGGCTCCGGATCCGACCACCAGGACGTGCACAGATGCCCACCCTAATGGCACGCGCCTCTAGCGGGTCCCATCCGATCGGCCATACAATTGGGCATCATGTGTATGGTCGAGGAAGAGCGCGTCACGTCACACAGGAGTGAATCCCATGACCACGACCGATAGCTGCCCCTTCCTCCCCCCGGGACGGGACTTCACCGATCCCGACCTACTGCTCGACGGCATCCCGGTCGCCGAGTTCGCGCAACTGCGCCACACCGCGCCGGTGTGGTGGAACGCGCAGGCCGAATCGATCTTCGACGACGGCGGCTACTGGGTGATCAGCCGGCACGCCGACATCAAGGCCATCTCCCGCGACAGTGCGCTGTGGTCGACCAACCGCAAGGGGGTGGTGATGCGGCTGCCCGACGGTGCCACCGCCGAGCAGCTGGAGCTGACGAAGGCGCTGCTGATCAACCACGACGACCCCGAGCACACCCGGCTGCGCAAGATCGTGTCGCGGCTGTTCACCCCGCGGGCGGTGGCCGCGCTGGAGGACAAGCTCGCCGTCGCCGCACGCGACATCGTGCGCACCGCCGCCGAGAAGGGCAGCGGCAACTTCGTCGACGACATCGCCATGCGGCTGCCGCTGCTGGCCATCGCCGACCTGATCGGGGTGCCGGAGGCCGACCGCGAGAAGCTCTTCCACTGGACGAACGCGATCATGAACACCGACGACCCCGACTTCCAGGGCGACCACGTCGCGGCCAACGCCGAGCTGATGGGCTACGCCTACGCAATGGCCGAGGACCGGCGCGCCTGCCCGGCCGACGACATCGTGACCAGGCTGGTGCAGGCCGACCAGGACGGCGAGGCGCTCGAGGACGTCGAGTTCGCCTTCTTCGTGATCCTGCTGGCCGTCGCGGGCAACGAGACCACGCGCAACGCGATGACCCACGGGATGAACGCGTTCCTCGACCATCCGCAGCAGTGGGAGCTGTTCAAGCGGGAACGCCCCGAGACCGCCGTTGACGAGATCATCCGCTGGGCCACCCCGGTGCACTGCTTCCAGCGCACCGCGCTCACCGACGTCGAGATCGGCGGCGTGACGATCGCCGAGGGGCAGCGGGCGGGGCTGTTCTACAGCTCGGCGAACTTCGACGAAGAGGTGTTCGATCGCCCCTTCGATTTCGATATCACCCGAAACCCCAACCCGCACTTGTCCTTCGGTGGCAACGGCGCACATTTCTGCATCGGCGCCAACCTGGCGCGCATGGAGATCAAGCTGATGTTCCACGAGATCGCCGAGCAGATCCCGGACATCGCGAAGCTGGCGGAGCCGCAACGGCTGCGGTCGGGCTGGATCAACGGCGTGAAGGGCCTGCAAGTCGCCTATCGGTGACCGGGGCCTCGGTGGCCTATGGTTCCTTCGTGCGTACCCACGGTTGGTCAGGAGCCAAGCCGGCCTCCGACGAGGAGGCCATCGCCCGGATCCTGGCTGCCGCGAGCCAGGTCATCGAGGATCGCGGCGCCGACTTCAGCATCTCCGACGTGGCGCGCACGGTGGGTGTCACCCGTCAGACCGTCTACCGCTACTTCGCCAGCACCGAGGCGCTGCTGATCGCCGCCGCGGTGCGCGCCGTCGACGGCTTCCTGGATCGGATGACCGCCCACATGGCCGGCATCACCGACCCGGCCGAGGCCGTCACCGAGGCGCTGGCCACCGCGCTGGAATGGCTGCCCCGGGAGAAGTACATCGGCCTGCTGATCGTGCCGGGCGGTTCCCGGCACGTCGAGTCCGTCACTTCCGATGTGGCGCTCAAGTTCGCCAGGGACATGGTCGAGCGACTCGACGTCGACTGGGCCGCAGCCGGATTCCACGATGCCGAACTCGACGAGCTCGGTGAGCATCTGCTGCGCGTGCTGCAGTCCTTCGTCATCGACCCGGGCCGGCCGCCGCGCCGCGGGGACGAGCTGCGCACCTACCTGCGCCGCTGGGTGGGCGCCACGGTGCGCACCGCCGCGCAAAACAGTGAACCAGGGGCGGGCTGAGCCACTTAGACTGGGCCCATGGGTGTGCTCGACGCTTTCCTCGGCATATGGTCACAAGCGCGCGCCACCTTCGGAGCGGGAATACACAGCCCGGCAACGCATTCGACAGCAGTGCCCAGTTCCGGCAGCTTCAGGACCAGGCCGAGTCCGCCGCACCCGGCCCGGCTTGGCGTGGTGGTGCCGCCACCGCGTACGCCGCCAAGAACGATAAGCACACCCAGACCTTGGCAGCGCTCGCCGTGCTGGACAACAGACTCGCCGACGCGGTCGACCGATCAGCATCGGCGGTCGCTCGGGGACGCCGCGACCTCGATGCGGTCAAACAGTACGTAACGGCCGCGGCCGCCACCGTACCGAACACTCCCGAAGGTGAGCAGCGGCTGTGGCCTGTGGTTGGCAAAGGCTCGGCCGACATCGCCGACATTCTCACGCGCTCCAACGGTGAACTGGCTTCCATCGCCGAGCAAATCAAGGCGATCGGTACCGAGTACGCAACCCGGGTCCCGTCCAGACCGACCGCATCCGCGACGCGCTGCGGTCTCGGGCCCACACCGACTTCGGTGATCCTGGGCGATGGGCCGACGACATCAGCGGCTACCCGGGGCGACGGATGGCCACCGCAGACGAAGTCGCCGCTGCTGCAGTGTTTCTCGCTTCGCCGCGCAGCAGCTACACCAGTGGCTGCATCATGACGCTGGACGGCGGGATGGCCTGGCGCGGCAAAGCACTCTGAAGCCGCGGCGCCTCATCACCGCGCTCTACGTTCCCATTTGCGCCGGTGATCTTCCAACAGCGACACCAATTCATCGCGGCGCGAGCGGATTTCGTCGTGTGGACCGACCACTCCCACCGCCGCCACCGTGCGGCCGTTCTCACGCACCGCGACCGACACCCCGTCGGCCACGTCCGACAGGCCCGGCGCGGCACACACACCGCTGCGTTGCATGGACTCCAACTCGGCCAAGAACCGCTCGACGACGGGCTCGTCGCCCTCGGGGAGAGTGGACAGGTAGCTCCACAGGTCACGGGTGTTGAAGCCGGCCAGCAACACCCAACCGCCCGAGGTCCTGATCAACGACCGCCGAACCAGCTTCTCGGCCAGGTAGTCATAGCGCGGCGACGACGAGCAGCTGTCGACGTAGAAGACGCCCTGGCCGACCACCACCGCCAGCAGCGCCGTGAGCCCCGTATCGGCGTTGACGGCCTCGAGTTCGGCGTGTCCGACCTGGGTGACCAGGTGGCGGCCGGCCATCAGGTTCAGCAGGTACGGCGCCCCGCCCAGCCGGTAACGGCGCTCGTACTCATCGAGATAGCCCGCGGCGACCAGACCATTGACGAGCCCTTGAATAGAACTGATCGGCGAGTCCAGGCTGCGGGCCAACTCCGTCAGGGTCACACCATCGTGATGGCGGGCCGCCATCTCGAGGATCCCGGCGACTCGGTCGACCATCCGATGACGTTTGCGGATCGGTGCTCCGCCGTCTGGGCGGGAGGAGAGTGCGGGTGTCACTCACCCATTACACCACGCACCACCTAAATACGTAACATGTGCCGCGTATCGGTGGTCCTGTGTGGGGCGAGCGAGTGACGGGAGCGTTGGACATGCGCAAGACTCACCCCAGGTTCTCGCGTGCCCACTGTTCGGCGCTCACCGTAGCGATGTTCCGAAGAACGTTGTAGGACTGCTCTTTTGGCCACGCTACCCCGGATGGCCGGGCGAACACCGCACGGTACTTGCGCATGGTGTCGTCTGGATCCTGGCGCAACTGCCCAGTGAGGAACTCGTTGCTCCACAACGTGCGGGTGACGGTGGTACCGGCCACGCGCTCGACGATGTCGGCGAGCTCGCGGTAGCTGATCGCGTCACCGGCGACGTAGACAACCGTGTCGCGGATCCGGGGCTGCGCGAAGACGATATCGGCGGTCAGCACACCGATGTCTTCCGGTGTGGTCAACGTCAGCTGGTTGTCCCAGCTGCCCAGCGCGTACACCGTCTCAGCGGCCAGATCGACCACGCCGAAGGCGGGTTCGAACAGGAAGCTGGTGAACATTCCGGTGGAGACGATGACCCATTCGGTCGCGTCCTGGCCACGGAGTAGATCGCGCACGTCGAGCTGCTCGTCGAAGAGGGGTTGAGCGCTGCCGCGGCCGATTTCGTCGTAGTCCACACCGAACTGCCAGGGAAAGTACCGGGTGACCCGGGCGGCCAGGGCGGCACGAGCGAGTTTGAGCTGGGTGCCGGGTCCGGCCGCGAACCCGACGCAGCTGATCACGGTGTGGAAGCGCTGCATGACTGCGGTGAGGTCGGCTTCCGACGCGGTGGCGACATCGGCGTCTACGATATCGATTCCCTTGGAGATCAGCTTTTTTCGGCGGGGGTCGACCGCAGGATCGGTGCCGGCCGCCGGTGGGCGCAACAACACCGCGAGGGTGGCTGCTTCGGGGTGTTCGGCGAGGTGCTGCGAGAGCGCGGAGAGCACACTGCCACCGAGTTCTCCGGTGCCGATGACGAGAATCGCTGGGCGGTGGTCAGACGGTGAGGTCGTCATGGTGCCTCGTTTCGTGTGTCGAGGTGCGGTTCACGGTTTACTACGCGCAGTTCTGCGCAAGAATGTGGTAGCGCGATTCGTGGAATTTCGACCCCGTGTTCCAGACGGCAGTCAGCAGTTCTCGGGCGTCGACATCAGTGACGAACAACCTGCCCGAACGGCCGGATATTCCCGCACGGCAGCAGAAGACACTTCCTCACTCGCCAGCCGCCCGGTGGCGCGCCGTTGTCAGACCACGGTCAGCGGCAGGGATCTGCGGTCCTCGAAAACCCATGACGCGCCGCCGCTGATCTTGCACACCGCCACTTCGGAGAACTCCTCGGCCGCGGTGTCGGTTTCCACGACGCGGACGGTCCAGTCCGTCTCGGTGCCGGCCAGCTCGGCGCGCAGATGCGGGTCGACCGCGGCGACGATCGCCTGCAGGGGCCGATCGGCCGCCGGCGACACCAGCGACACCCACGTACCGTCATCGTGTGCGGGTGACGTGCGCACCGACAGGTGATCGCGGTCCAGGTTCACCGACACGTAGGCCGCCGGGTTGAGCATCGGGTGCAGTTCGAGCACCCGCAGCGCACCGGACGCGTCGGCGGGCAGCCCCAGCGCCCGGTGGATCCGTCCGGCGGCCACCCCGGCGATGCCGGTCAGCGTCTTGTACCGGATCGATTCTGCCAGCGCTGCATCGTCTTTGGTGCGCGCCGCGATCGCGAGGTTGAACGACACCATCAGCAGATGCATCTGCAGGCACACCTCGTCGGCGATGCGCACCAGCGCCGAATGCGAGAACGCGCCGAAGTCCAGGTCGCTGCGCAGCGGTCCCGAGTAGTCGGCCAGGCCGTCGTCGTCGGGATCGATCGAATCGAGCTCGGTGCGGTAGGCCCGGCTGGCGGCGACGACGTCGAGTTGCGGGATGAAGCCCACCTCCGGGTAGGACTCGTCGATGATCACCGTCCACCGGCAGTGCGGATGCCGGTCGGCGGGGGTGCGGGGCGGCCGGTGGATCGGACGCACCTGGCAGCGGCGGTTGGTGGCCAGCGCGGTCGCATCGAACGTCGGGTCCTCGATGTCGTGGCACATGCCGCGCACGTAGTCCTCGCCCATCGGCTCGACGTCGAGGAGCGCACCGCAGTGGTCGAGGTGGAACTCGCCGTGCCAGCGGTCGTGCACGGTGTAGCGGAAGTCCATGAACTGCGGCGGCGCACCGATGTCGAGCTGCAGCCCCTTGAAGATCGTGATGACGTCGACGCCCTCGTAGTTGAGGGCCTTCTGCATGCGTTTGGTGTAGAGCGGGCTCGCGCCGGCCCACTCCTCGATCGCGATCTGCAGCATCTCCTCCCGGCCGAAACTGCTGATGCACCACGCCATTCCGGACCGGTCGATCAGCTGGCCGATCAGCAGCAGTTCCGGGACCAGGGTGGCCAGCTCGCCGCGCGAGAGCGCAGCGTATCTACTCTTGGTGCTCATCGTGGACCTTGTTTCCCGAGTGCATCTGCACCGCCGCGTTCACGTTGGCGCGCTTGTCCTCGCCCTCGCCACGCTCGGCCGCCTTCTGCCGCTTCTTGACGACCTTGCTGACCGCGCCGTCGAGCTTGGAGGCCAGCGGGAAGCCCAGGTACTGGGTCAGGAACACCGCCATCTCCTTGAGCTCCTCGCCGGTGAGCTCACCGTTGGCCAGGGCCGCGTTGGCCTGGATCTCGGCCAGGTCGGAGTTCCCGACGGCGGCGACGACGGTCAGCGTCATGATCCGTTTGTCGCGCATCGACAGGCCGGGCCGGGTCCAGATCCTCCCGAAGAGGTGGTCGACGGTGAGGTCGAAGAAAGGGTCCCCCTCAATGTCCGGCATCTCCCAGCCGTAGACCTCGTTCATCTTCGCCAGGCCCTGCCGGCGCAGCTCGTCCATCTCTGTCACCCCTTCGTGGTCGAAGTCGTCTGCGGCACACCGAGACCAGCGGCCAGGTCGCGCAGTGCGATCTCGGCCAGCGGCAGTTCGACACCGGTGTCCCGCCCCAGTCCGAGTGCCAGGTTCAGGTCCTTCTCGGCCAGCCCGCGGGTGTGGACGAACATGTCGTAGAGAAAGTGGTCCGACGGCAGCGGCGCGGTGTCATCGCGCACCATGATGGCGCCGGGGCCACCGCTCTGCGCGTCGCTGTGCCGCACCACCCGGCCGAGCTTCTGCAAGTCGATCCCGGCGGCCTCGGCCAGCCTGGACGCCTCGCACGCGGCGGCGAACCCGATGAACGTCAACATGTTCCTGGCGATCTTCATCCGGGTGCCTGCCCCGGGTTCCCCGGCCCGGACCACCATCGACGCCCACGTCTTGAAGACGGGTTTGACGATCTCGTACGCGATGTCGTCGGCGCCGACCATGACGGCCAACTCGCCCTTGTCGGCGGCCCCCGCGCCCCCGCTGACCGGTGCGTCGACGAGGTGGATCCCGTTGGGCTGCAGTCGCTGCGCCAGCTCGGCCGCCGTGCCGGGCTCGATCGTGGAGTGGATCGCGATGACGGTGCCCGGCCTCGCATGAGCCGCCAGCTCACCGACGACGTCACGCACCTGCGCGTCGGTGAGCACGGTGACGCTGATGACGTCGGCCGCCGCGACGTCGGCGACGGAGCCGGCGGCCGTGGCGCCGAGCTCGGACAGCGGGGTCATCGCGTCGGTGCGCACGTCGAACACCAGCAGGCCGCCGGGCCAGCCGACGAGGCGCTTGGCCATCGGAGCACCCTGGTTGCCCAGCCCGATGTAGCCGAGCTTCGGAGTGCTCATGACCGTCTCCCCTTCGCGCAGGCCCTCATCAGCGGATGATCTGGCCGCCGTCGACGTTGAAGATCTGGCCGGTGATCCACTTGGCCTGATCCGACAGCAGGAACAGGCACATCCCGACCAGGTCCTCGGGCTCGCCCATGCGCGACAACGGAATACCCTTGACGATGTCGGCCACCATCTCCTGCGGGGTGGTGGTCCGGTTGGCCTCGGTGTCGATCGGGCCGGGGGCGATCGCGTTGACCCGGATATTCTGCCCGCCGAGTTCGGTGGCCAGCTGCTGGGTCAGGCCGTTGATGCCGACCTTGGCCAGGCCGTAGAAGTTCGAGTACAGCCAGGCCGCGGTCGAGGACTGGTTGACGATCGCGCCGCCACCGCGCTTGGCCATCTTGCGATAGACCGCACGGGTGCACACCAGCGCCCCGTCGAGGTTCACGCTCATGAACTTCTTGTAGTAGTCCCAGTCGACGGTGATCAGGAAGTCCAGCTTCATCCCGCCGAAGATGGCGGCGTTGTTGACCAGGTAGTCGATGCCGCCGAACTCCGAAAGTGTCTGCGCGGCCATGTCCTTGGCGGAATCGGGATCGGCCACATCGACGCGCACGGCCAGCGCGGTGCCACCCTCGCCCTTGATGCCGTCGGCGACCTTCTGCGCGCCTTCGACGTTGATATCGGCGACGACGACCGCCGCGCCCTCGCGGGCCAGCGCCTCGGCGTAGGCCTGACCGATCCCGCCGCCGGCGCCGGTGACGATGGCCACCTTCTCGGCGAAGTGATCCCCGTAGAATCCCACTGGTTTCCGCTCCTTAGCTCACTGCCGTGGCGATCGCCTTGATCTCGAGGTACTCCTCGAAACCGGCACGCCCCATCTCCCGCCCGATGCCGGACTGCTTGTAACCGCCGAACGGCATGTCCGCGGAATACCACACACCGCCGTTGATGTTGACTGTGCCGACCCGCAACTGCGCCGCGACCGCGTTGGCGCGCACCAGGTCCGGGGTGAACACGGTACCCGACAGGCCGTAGGGCGAGTCGTTGGCGATGCGCACCGCGTCGTCGTCGCCGTCATGGGCGATGACGGTCAGCACCGGCCCGAAGATCTCCTCCCGGGCCGCCGCGGCGGAGTTGTCCAGCCCGGCGATCACGGTGGGGTCGACGAAGAACCCGGTGTCGCGTTCTGCGGAACGTCCACCGCCGCAGGCGAACCGGCCGCCCTCGGCGACCGCGGAGTCCAGGTGACCGAGCACCCTGTCACGCTGGCGCGCCGAGATCACCGGGCCACAGATCGTGCCTGGGTCGTTGGGGTCGCCGGCCTTGATCCCGCTCATCGTGGCCGCGGCGGCCTCGACGGCGTCGTCGTAGCGCTCGCGGGGCACCACCAGCCGGGTGGTGATCGCGCAGCCCTGCCCGGCGTGCATCGCCGCGGTGAACGCCGCCATCGCGCACGCGCCGGCGAGGTCGGCGTCGTCGAGCACCAAGAACGCCGACTTGCCACCGAGCTCGAGGAAGGTCTTCTTCACCGTGGTTGCGCCGTCGGCCATCACGGCGCGGCCGGTCGCAGTCGACCCAGTGAAGGAAACCATGTCCACCGCAGGGTCTTTCGACAACAGCGCGCCCACCCCGTGGTCGCTGGATGTGACGACGTTCAGCACCCCGGGCGGCAGGTCGGTGTGTTCGGCGAGTTCGCCGAGCACGGCGGCGCACCACGGGGTGTCCGGTGCGGGTTTGAGGACGACAGTGTTGCCCGCGGCCAGTGCGGGCCCGATCTTGGCCAGGTTGATCTGATGCGGGAAGTTCCACGGTGTGATCGCGCCGACCACGCCGATGGCCTCTCGCACCACGGTGCGCTGGGTCTTGATGCCCATCGGCGCGGCCACCCCGAGATCGGTGCGCCACTCGAAGTTCTCGGCGAGATCGACGGAGAAGCTCAGGTCCTCGACGGGCCCTTCGAGCTGCGCGGCGGCGGTAAGCATCCGCGGGGCACCGACCTCGGCGATGGTGAGCTCGCGAAGTTCCTCGACGTGGTCGCGCAGGGCCTGCTGCAGCTGGCGCAGGCACCGCACCCGCAGCTCGGTGTTGGTCGACCAGTCGGTGGCGTCGAAGGCGCGCCGCGCCGCGGCGATGGCCGCTGCCATGTCCTCGGCGCTAGCATCGGCGGCCACCCCGAGCGTCTCCTCGGTGGCGGGGTTGAGGGTGGGAAAGGTGCCCGCGCTGCCCGCGACGAGCTTGCCGTCGATGAACAGCCGGCTCTCGCGATCGGCCAGGAGTGACATCCAAGCTCCCGTCTGTTTACTGGACAACTGTCCGACTGAGTACTTCCGAACGATATCCCCGAAGCGCTGCACAGGGCAAGGACACGCTCGGGCTCAGATCGGAAAAGTGTCATTGAAGTGGTTGTTCCCCCACGCTCTTGCTAGCGGGCGGCTCCGTCGGATAACCTGGACAAGTGTCCAGCGAAGCTGTTGCCGCGGTGACCGAGGAGACTCGGCAGCCCCGCAACCGGCGCCAGGAAGAGACGTTTCGCAAGGTGCTGTCGGCCGGTCGGGAGATGCTGCGCGAATCCTCTTACGCCGATCTGACGGTGCGTGCCGTCGCCGCGCGCGCCAAGGTGGCCCCCGCGACGGCGTATACCTACTTCTCGTCGAAGAACCACTTGATCGCCGAGATCTACCTCGACCTGATGCGGCAGGTCGAGTACTTCACCGACGTCAACGACAGCACCGTGGCGCGGGTGGAGAAGACGCTGCGCAGCATGGCGTTGATGGTCGCCGACGAACCCGAGGTCGCCGCGGCCTGCACGACGGCACTGCTGTCGGGTAACGACCCGACGGTGCGCACGGTGCGCGAGCGCATCGGCGCCGAGATCCACCGCCGCATCCGCGCGGCCGTCGGCCCCGACCCCGATCCGCGGATGCTGGCCGCGTTGGAGATGACGTTCTTCGGGGCGCTGGTCAACGCAGGCAGCGGGGCGTTCACATATCACGAGATCGCGGACAGGCTGGGTTATGTGGTGGGGCTCATCGTCGGAGACGATAAATGAGCCTGAGCGTCGGAGACGAGAAGTGAGCCTCATCGTCGGAGACGATAAATGAGCCTGAGCGTCGGAGACGAGAAGTGACGGTCAGTGAGGTGCGGCTGGACCCGTACGACTACGACTTCCACGAGGACCCGTACCCGTACTACCGGCGGCTGCGCGACGAGGCTCCCCTGTACCGCAACGAGGAGCTTGGCTTCTGGGCGCTGTCGCGACATGCCGATGTGCTCAAGGGTTTCCGTAACAGCACCACGCTGTCCAACAAGTTCGGTGTCTCACTGGATCCGGCGTCCCGCGGCCCGCACGCGAGCAAGACGATGTCGTTCCTGGCCATGGACGACCCCGACCATCTGCGGCTGCGCACGCTGGTGTCCAAGGGCTTCACCCCACGCCGGATCCGGGAGCTCGAGCCGCGGGTCACCGAGATCGCGACCCAGCACCTGGACACCATGCTGGCCAGGGCCGCCGACGGCGAAACCGTGGACTACGTCGACGACTTCGCCGGCAAGCTGCCGATGGACGTCATCTCCGAGCTGATGGGGGTGCCGGAAGCGGACCGGGCGCAGGTGCGGGCGTGGGCCGACGCGGTGATGCACCGCGAGGACGGTGTCACCGACGTCCCCGACTCCGCCATCGAGGCGTCGTTGAACCTGATCGTCTACTACCAGGGCATGGTCGCCGAACGCCGCACGACGCCGACCGATGATCTGACGACCGCGCTGCTGGAGGCCGAGATCGACGGGGACCGGCTGACCGACGACGAGGTCCTCGGCTTCATGTTCCTGATGGTCATCGCCGGCAACGAGACCACCACGAAACTGCTTGCCAATGCTGCGTTCTGGGGCCACCGCAACCCGGACCAGCTGGCGCCGGTCTACCACGATCTGGACCTGGTGCCGCTGTGGGTGGAGGAGACGCTGCGCTATGACACCTCCAGCCAGATCCTGGCGCGCACCGTGTCCGGCGAACTGATGCTGTACGACACCACGATCCCCGACGGCGACGTGGTGCTGCTGCTCCCTGGCTCGGCGCACCGCGACGAGCGGGTGTTCGACAACCCCGACGACTTCATCGTCGGCCGCGACATCGGCTCGAAGCTGATGAGTTTCGGCAGCGGCGCACACTTCTGCCTCGGCGCGCACCTGGCGCGCATGGAGGCCCGCGTCTCGCTGGCCGAGTTGTTCAGGCGAATCCGCGGCTACGAGGTCGACGAGGCCAATGCCGTCCGCGTGCACTCCAGCAATGTCCGCGGGTTCGCCCACCTTCCGATCTCCGTCACGGTCCGCTGAAAGGCCTTGTGCATGCCCCGTTTCGACCCGTTGCCCGACCGTCGCCCCGCACTGGTCGCGGGGGCGTCCTCCGGAATCGGTGAGGCGACCGCGATCCGGCTCGCCCGCAACGGCTTTCCGGTCGCACTCGGCGCCCGCCGGGTGGACAAGCTCGAGGAGATCGTCGGCAAGGTCCTCGCCGACGGCGGTGAGGCGATCGCCGTCCAGCTCGATGTCACCGACCCGGCCTCGGTGAAGGGCGCCGTCGAGCAGACCAATGCCGAACTCGGCGAGATCGAGGTGTTGGTCGCCGGGGCCGGTGACACCGACTTCGGCAAGCTGTACGAGATGAGCACCGACGAGTTCGCCGATCAGCTGCAGATCCACCTGGTCGGTGCCAACCGGCTGGCCACCGCGGTGCTGCCCGGCATGATCGACCGCAGGCGTGGCGATCTGATCTTCGTCGGATCCGATGTGGCGCTGCGGCAACGGCCGCACATGGGGGCCTACGGCGCGGCCAAGGCCGGGCTGGTGGCGATGGTCACCAACCTGCAGATGGAACTCGAAGGCACCGGTGTACGTGCCTCGATCGTGCACCCGGGCCCGACCCGCACCTCGATGGGCTGGAGCCTGCCGGCCGAGAAGATCGGTCCCGCCCTGGAGGATTGGGCCAAGTGGGGCCAGGCCCGGCACGACTACTTCATGCGCGCCGACGATCTGGCCCGGGCCATCACGTTCGTCGCCGAGACACCGCGAGGCCACTACATCGCCAACATGGAATTGCAGCCCGAGGCACCGCTGGCCGACGTCAAGGACCGCCAGAAGCTTGCTCTCGGTGAGGAGGGAATGCCGTCATGACCACCGCGATCGTCCCCAGGGTTTCCGGCGGCGAGGACGAGCACGGCCACCTCGAGGAGTTCCGCACCGACCCCATCGGCCTGATGAAGCGGGTCCGCGAGGAGTGCGGGGACATCGGCTGGTTCCAGCTGGCCGGCAAGCAGGTCGTGCTGCTGTCCGGCGCCGAGGCCAACGAGTTCTTCTTCCGCTCCACCGACAGCGAGCTCAACCAGGCCGCGGCCTATCCGTTCATGACCCCGGTGTTCGGTGAGGGTGTGGTGTTCGACGCCGACCCCGAGCGGCGCGCGGAGATGCTGCACAACACCGCATTGCGCGGTGAGCAGATGAAGGGCCACGCCGCCACCATCGAGCAGCAGGTCAAGGGCATGATCGCCGAGTGGGGCGACGAGGGCGAGATCGAACTGCTCGACTTCTTCGCCGAGCTGACCATCTACACCTCGACGGCCTGCCTGATCGGGGTGAAGTTCCGCAACCAGCTGGATTCGCGGTTCGCCCACTACTTCCATCTGCTCGAGCGCGGCACCGACCCGCTGTGCTACGTCGACCCGTACCTGCCCATCGAGAGCTTCCGGGTGCGCGACGAAGCCCGCGTCCAGCTGGTCGAGCTGGTACAGGAGGTCATGGACGACCGGATCGCCAACCCGCCCAAGGACAAGAGCGAGCGCGACCTGCTCGACGTGCTGGTGTCCATCACGGACGAGCAGGGCAAGCCGCGCTTCTCGGCCAACGAGGTCACCGGCATGTTCATCTCGCTGATGTTCGCCGGGCACCACACCAGCTCCGGCACGTCGGCGTGGACCCTGATCGAGCTGCTGCGCAACCCGGAGTACTACGCCAAGGTGCAGGCCGAGCTCGACGAGCTCTACGCCGACGGGCAGGAGGTGAGTTTCCATGCGCTGCGCCAGATCCCGCTGCTGGACAACGCGGTCAAGGAGACGCTGCGCCTGCATCCGCCGCTGATCATCCTGATGCGGGTGGCCCAGGAGGACTTCGAAGTGGTGGGCCATCCCATCCGCAAGGGGCAGATGGTCGCGGCCTCCCCCGCGATCTCCAACCGGATCCCCGAGGATTTCCCCGACCCCGACGCGTTCGATCCGGACCGCTACGACAAACCGCGGCAGGAGGATCTGATCAACCGGTGGACGTGGATCCCGTTCGGCGCGGGCAAGCACCGCTGCGTCGGCGCCGCGTTCGCGCAGATGCAGATCAAGGCGATCTTCTCGGTGTTGTTGCGGGAGTACGAGTTCGAGATGGCGCAGCCGCCCCAGACCTACCGCAACGACCACTCCAAGATGGTGGTCCAGCTGGCCCGGCCGTCGAAGGTTCGCTACCGCAGGCGGGTCGACTGAACCATGGGCTGCTATCGCATCGAACTCGACGAGGACCTGTGCCAGGGCCACGCGATGTGCGAGCTGGAGGCCCCGGACGTCTTCACGGTTCCCAAACGGGGCGTCGTCGAGATCGTCGACCCCGAACCGCCCGACGAGCTCCGTGAGGCCGTCGAGATGGCGGTGGAGATGTGTCCCACCCGAGCACTGAGTGTTGTCGAGAAGGAGTGATTCATGGCGTCGAGAGAACAGCTGGAGGACTGGGTCGAGCGTTGGCTGAAGGCCAACCGCGACGCCGAGGACGCCGGCGACTGGAAGCCGCTGGCGGAGTTCTACACCGACGACGCCACCTACGGGTGGAACATCGGCCCCAAAGAGGACGTCATGTGCGTCGGCAAGCAGGAGATCCGTGACGTCGCGCTCGGCCTGGAGATGGAGGGCCTGGAGAACTGGGTCTACGAGTACCAGAAGGTGCTCATCGACGAGAAGCAGAACGAGATCGTCGGCTTCTGGAAGCAGATCGCCAACAGGAGCGACGGCACCCACGCCGAGATCTACGGCATCGGCGGCAGCTGGTTCCGGCTGAACGACCAGTTGCTGATCGAGTGGCAGCGCGACTTCTTCGACTTCGGCCACGTCGCGAAGGGCTACGCCAAACTGATCGAGTCCGGCGACCTCACCCCGGCCATGCAGAAACGCATCGAACGCTCGCTTTCCGGGGAACGGCTGCCCGGCTACTACCCCCTGGGCCAGGCCCCCGTCCCGATCTGGTAGTTCCACCAAGCAGTTGCTCGGGCACCTCTTGGTATGGCTAACTAGAGCCTCTAGTCTGGCACTATCTGGCACTAGGGGCTCTAGGCGGAAAGCAGGAGAGATGAAGACCAAAGGCGCTCTGATCTGGGAATTCAACAAACCGTGGTCGATCGAGGAGATCGAGCTCGGTGATCCGGTGAAGGACGAGGTCAAGATCCGGATGGAAGCGGCCGGGATGTGCCACTCCGACCACCACCTGGTGACCGGCGGTATCCCGATGATGGGTTTCCCGGTGCTCGGCGGGCACGAGGGCGCCGGCGTCATCACCGAGGTCGGCCCGGGTGTCGAGGGCCTCGAACCGGGTGACCACGTGGTGCTGTCGTTCATCCCGTCGTGCGGTTCGTGCCCGTCATGTCAGGCCGGGCTGCGCAACCTGTGCGACCTGGGCGCCGGGCTGCTCGGCGGCGTCGCGGTGTCCGATGGCACCCACCGCATCCACGCCGCCAACGGCCAGCCGGTGTTCCCGATGACGCTGCTGGGCACCTTCAGCCCGTACATGGTGGTGCACAAGAGCTCGGTGGTGAAGATCGACCCGTCGGTCCCGTTCGAGGTGGCCTGCCTGGTGGGCTGCGGCGTCACCACCGGCTACGGCTCGGCGGTCCGCAGCGGCGACATCCGCCCTGGTGAGGACGTGGCGATCGTCGGCATCGGCGGTGTCGGCATGGGTGCGCTGCAGGGGGCGGTCAACGCCGGCGCCCGCTACATCTTCGCGATCGACCCGGTGGAGTGGAAGCGCGATCAGGCGCTCAAGTTCGGCGCCACCCACGCCTACCCCGACCTCGGCACGGCGATGATGGGCATCGCCGAGGTGACACACGGGCTGATGGCCAAGAAGACCATCGTTACCGTCGGCGAACTCAAGGGCGAGGATGTCGACAACTACCTCAACCTGACCTCCAAGGGCGGCACCTGCGTGCTGACCGCCATCGGCAGCATGCTCGACACCAACGTCACGTTGAACCTGTCGATGTTGACCCTGCTGCAGAAGAACCTGCAGGGCACCATCTTCGGCGGCGGCAACCCGCACTTCGACATCCCGCAACTGCTGTCGATGTACCAGGCCGGCAAGCTCAACCTCGACGACATGGTGACCCGGCAGTACAAGCTCGAGCAGATCAACGAGGGCTACCAGGACATGCTCGACGGCAAGAACATCCGCGGCGTGATCCGCTTCACCGAAGCCGACTGGTAACCCCCATGCTCCCGCGAAATTGCATTCCAGCAGCGAAAGTGCGAGTAGGAGCCTGCTGGAATGCAATTTCGGCGGACGAACCGGCGGACGAAGGAGCGGCATGACGGAGACGACAGAACTGACACCTGTTATCGCGGCGTCGCGCAACTCCTGGCGCTGCGTGCAATCCGGGGACCGGGAGGGCTGGCTGGCCCTGATGGCCGACGACGTGGTCCTCGAGGACCCGATCGGGCAGGCGGTCACCAACCCCGACGGCACCGGGGTGCGGGGCAAGGATGCCGTCGCGGCGTTCTACGACACCAACATCGGGCCCAACCAGTTGCGGGTCACCTGCGAGGAGACGTTCCCGTCCAGCAGCCCGACCGAGATCGCCTACATCCTGGTGCTGGAGACGACGTTCCCCAACGGATTCGTCGCCACCGTGCGCGGGGTGTTCACCTACCGCGTCGACGACGCCGGGCTGATCACCAACCTGCGCGGCTACTGGAACATGGATGCGATGACGTTCGCCGAGGCGGAGAAGACGGATTAGCGCCGCAGCCGGGCGGCCGCTGGCGGACCGCGCGGCCGTGGTGGTCGGCGGTACCCGCGGGGTCGGGCTCGCGGTGGCCGAACTGCTGGCAACCCTCGGCGCGTCGGTGGTGGTCAACGGCCGCGACGAAACGGCCGCGGCTCAAGCGGCGCAACGGATCCCGGGTGCCGTCGCGTATCCGGGATCGCCCGCCGACCCAGCGGTTGCCGACGCCCTGATCGGCACGTGTGTGCGGGAGTTCGCCCGCATAGACATCCTCGTCAACTGCGCGGGCACCGCCGAACCGGCCGGGTCGTCGATCCTGTCAGTGACGCCCGAGCAGTTCACCGAGCTGATGGACGCGCACCTGGGCACGGTGTTCCAGACCTGCCGGGCGGCAGCGCCGCAGATGGTGGCGCAGGGCGCGGGCGCGATCGTCAACACGAGTTCGTTCGCGTTCCTCGGCGACTACGGCGGAACCGGCTACCCGGCGGGCAAGGGGGCGGTGAACAGCCTGACGCTGGCGATCGCCGCCGAGCTGAAAGAGCATGGGGTGCGGGCCAACGTGGTGTGCCCGGGCGCTAAGACCCGGCTGTCGACGGGCCCGGAGTACGAAGCGCACCTCACCGAGCTCAACCGCCGCGGCCTGCTCGACGACATCAGCTACCAGGGCGCGCTCGACGCCGCGCCGCCGGAGTTCACGGCGCCGACGTACGCCTACCTGGTCAGTGACCTCGCCAAGGACGTCACCGGCCAGATCTTCATCGCCGCAGGAGGTTTCGTCGGCCGCTTCGACCGGCAGACCCCGAGAATCGTGGCCTACCGGGGCCACCACGAGCAGCCACCGTGGACCATCGAGGAAATCGCCGCGCAGGTTCGCTGATCACGCACATGACGGCGTGATCTCCTCGATCACCCACCGGCCAGCACCTGCATCTACTTGAGCATGCTGCCCGCGTCGACGGTGAGCGGAAGCCCGGTGACATAGCGGGCTTCGTCGGAGGCCAGGAACAGCACCGCGTTGCTGATGTCGCGGGGCTCCACCCAGCCGACCGGCAGCACGTGCATCATCTGGGCCACCACCTTCATGTCGTCGGGGCCCGGGTTCTCCAGGTCCGGGCGGAACAGCTTCATCGTGCCCTCGTTCATGAACAGCGGGGTGTTCACATTCGTCGGGTGCACCGAGTTGACCCGGATCGAGTGTTGGCCGAGTTCGACGGCGAACGTGCGCATCAGGCCGACGACGCCGTGCTTGGCGGCGATGTAGTGGCCGGTGTGCGGGTAGGCCTTCAGCCCGCCGACCGAGCTGGTCAGGATGACGGACCCGCCCCGACCTCCGGAAATCAGATGCGGGACAGCGGCTTTGACGGACTTCCAGACACCGGAGAGGTTGACGGCGATCATGTCGTCCCAGTCCTCTTCGCTGGTCAGGTCCAGCGTCTGCCCGCCGTTGCCGATGCCGGCATTGGCGACGACGATGTCGAGGCGGCCCAGCTGTTCCACCCCGGTGTCCACCGCCTCCTTCAGCGCGGCATAGTCGCGGACGTCCACCTGGGTGGCGACGATGCGCCGTCCGGTCCCCTTGACCAGGTCGACGGTCTCGGCGAGGTCGTCCGGGGTGGCCGGCGGGATCTCGGTGTTGCTGCTGATCTGCTTGCAGACGTCGACCGCGATGATGTCGGCGCCTTCCTCGGCCAACCGGACGGCGTGGCTGCGCCCCTGCCCCCGTGCCGCGCCCGTGATGAACGCGACCCTGTCCTCGACCCGACCGCCCATGTGCCCACCTCGATCTCTCGCCTAGATTTTGTCGATCGATCAGGAGCGTGACATTTAACGCCTTTGGTGTCAACCAATCAGGGCCCCGACAGGGTGTCGATCAAGCGCTGCACGTAGGCCCGCATCTCGGCGTGCCCGAGCGTCACCCCGACCGCGCTCTCGTTGCACAGGCTGCGCGCGATCTGCGCGATCAGCATCGAGACCGCCACGGGTGGGTGCCGGTCGAGGTCGACCCCGTTGGCCCGCAGTGCGACGGTGACGGCCGCGGTCTCGATGTCGCGGACCCGTTCGGCATAGGCCTTCAACTCGGCCCTGATCGCCTTGCGGTGGTTGGCCAGCGCCATGAATTCCGTGTTGAGACCGGTCATTCGCAGATCGCTGTTGATCAACCACAGCGTGCGCAGCGGATCGTCGTCGGTCAGCGCGGCCCGCATGTGGGCCAGCGACGCCTCCGCACCCGAGCGCAGCACCTCCAGGTAGAGGTCGTCCATGGTCGGGAAGTAGTAGTAGACCAACGCCTGTTTGACGCCCGCTTCGGCGGCCACCTTGCGGGAGGTCGCCGCCGCATACCCGTCCTCGCGCATGATCTTGGCCGTCGCCTCGATCAACCGCTGCCGGGCCTCGCCCCGGTCGTTGCTTGACCCTGGACCAGATCCCGTGGTAGGCATGGCGCATTCTAGCAGTCTGATCGATCGACCAGGATGTGAGCGGCGTGACCGACTTCGCGACAGTGGACTTCTTCTCCGACTACGCGCTCACCCAGGACCCGTACGCCTACTGGGACTATCTGCGCGAGCAGGGGCCGGTGTACCAGGAACCGAGCCACGGGGTCTGGGCCGTGACGGGGTACCAGGAGGTGCTCGCGGCGTTCAAGGACCACGGCTCGTTCTCGGCGGTCAACGCGATCGGCGGACCGTTCCCGCCGCTGCCGTTCACCCCCGAGGGTGACGACATCACCGAGCAGATCGAGGCGCATCGCCACCTGTTCCCGATCCACGAGCATCTGGTCGTGATGGACCCGCCCGCACACGAGCGGGCCCGCTCGCTGCTCAACAAGCTGCTGACCCCGCGGCGCCTCAAGGAGAACGAGGACTACATGTGGCAGCTGGTCGACAGCCAGATCGACCAGATCATCGACCCCGATTCCGCCCAGGGCCGCTGTGAGTTCCTCTCCGAGTACGCCAAACCCTTTGCCACCTCGGCGATCATCGATCTGCTCGGGGTGCCCGAGCAGGACCGGCCGGAGTTCCTCGCCGCGCTGGGCGCCGAACAGCCGGACGGGGCGCGAGTCGGTGCGCTCGACGGCCAACCGGTCGGGCTCGACCCGCTGCAGTACCTCGACGACAAGTTCGCCGGCTACCTGGCCGAGCGGCGCCGCGAACCCCGCGGCGACGTGCTCTCCGGGATGGCGACCGCGGTGTACCCCGACGGATCCACCCCGGAGCTCATCGAGGTGGTCAAGCCGGCGACGTTCCTGTTCGCGGCAGGCCAGGAGACGGTGACCAAACTGCTCAGCGCGGCCGTCAAGACCCTCGCCGAACAACCCGACTACCAGGACCTGCTGCGCGAGCACCCGGACCGGATCCCGAACTTCATCGAAGAGTCGCTGCGGATGAACTCGCCCACCAAGGTGGACTTCAGGCTGGTTCGCAAGACCACGACGCTCGGCGGGGTGCGCCTGAAGGCCGGCAGCATCGTGATGCTGTGTTTGGGTGCCGCCAACCGGGATCCGGGCAAGTTCGAGGATCCGCACACCTTCCGCCCGGACCGAAAGAACGTCCGCGAGCACATCGCGTTCGGCCGCGGCATCCACACCTGCGCCGGCGCGCCGCTGGCCCGGGTCGAGGGTCAGATCACCGTGCGGCGGCTGCTGGACCGGCTGCGCGACATCCTCATCGACGAGTCCGTGCACGGACCCGCGCAGGACCGCACCTTCGCCTACGACCCGACGTTCCTGCTGCGCGGCCTGACCAAGCTGCACCTGGAGTACACGCCGGCCTGAGAATCTGCGCGGCCGATCCTCAGCGGCTCCGGAACTTCTCGCGCAGTTGGAGTTTGGACACCTTGCCGGTGGCGGTGTGCGGCAGTTCGTCGACGAACACCACATCGTCGGGCAGCCACCACTTGGCGACATGGCCGGCCAGGTGGTCGAGCAGCTCCTCGCGGGTGGCGCTCTGACCCTTGCGCACGACGGCGATGAGCAGCGGCCGCTCCTGCCATTTGGGGTGCGGCACACCGATGACCGCGGCCTCGGCGACGGCCGGGTGGCTCATCGCGGCGTTCTCCAGGTCGATCGAGCTGACCCATTCACCACCGGACTTGATGACGTCCTTGGCCCGGTCGACCAACTGCAGGTAGCCGTCGGCGTCGATGGTGGCGACGTCACCGGTCGGGAAGAACCCCTCGGCGTCGAGCTTGTCGCCGCCCTCCCCGCGGTAGTAGCCGCTGGCGATCCACGGCCCGCGCACCCACACCTCGCCGAAGGCCTTGCCGTCCCACGGCAACCGGTTGCCGTTGTCGTCGACGATCTTGAGCTCGACACCCCAGATCCCGCGGCCCTGCTTGAGTTTGAGCTGGGCCAGCTCGTGGGCGTCGAGGCCGGCGTGCTTGGGCAGCGGACGGCCGATCACGCACAGCGGGCTGGTCTCGGTCATCCCCCAGCCTTGGAACGCCTGGGCGCCGAAGTCCCGCTCGAACCGTTCGATCATCGACAGCGGGAGTGCCGCGCCGCCGGTCCCGGCGAACCGCAGGCCGATCTCTCGCGGATCGATCTCGGGGTGCTCGTCGAGATAGGAGAACAGCATCATCCACACCGTCGGCACACCCTGGGACTGGTTGACCCGCTCGGTCTTCATCAGGTGGTACACCGACTCGCCGTCCAGGTGCGGCCCGGGCATCACGAGTTTGGCGCCGACCATCGCCGCGGTGTAGGGCGTGCCCCAGGCGTTGGCGTGGAACATCGGCACCACCAACAGGATGACCGATCCGGTGTGGATGTCGTTGGTGTCGCGCGCCGGGTTCATCAACGTGTGCAGCATCGTCGAACGGTGGGAATAGAGAACACCTTTGGGGTTCCCGGTGGTGCCGGAGGTGTAGCACAGCGACGACGCGCTGCGTTCGTCGAACTCCGGCCAGTCGTAGTGGGTGGACTGCTTGCCGATGACGTCGTCCCAACACAGCAGTCGGCCCTCGGGGACCTGCGGGATGTCGGGCATGTGCTCGCGGTCGGTCATCACGACGAAGAGTTCGACGGTGCCCAGGTCGGCGGCCAGCGCCGCCACCAGCGGAGCAAAAGTGATGTCGAAGAACAGGATTCGGTCTTCGGCATGGTTGACGATGTAGGTGATCTGGTCGGGGAACAGCCGCGGGTTCACGGTGTGCAGCACCGCCGCCGAACCCGAGACGCCGAAGTACAGCGCCAGGTGGCGGTCGCTGTTCCAGGCCAGTGTGCCGACCCGGTCGCCGGGCTGGATCCCCAGCTCGGTCAGCGCGTTGGCGACCTGCTTGGACACCTCCGCCACCTGTGCCCACGTGCTGCGGCGGGTGGCCCCCTCCGGCAGCCGCGAGACGATCTCGGTGTCGCCGTGGAAAGTGGCCGCGTGCTCGATCAGCGACGAGATCATCAGGGGCCTGTCCTGCATCAATCCCAGCATGCGGCCAGGCTAGAGCGAACTCGGCGCCAACGGTGCCGGTTATGTGTCTTTCGCTGCCTTTCGCGCCACGATCGGGGCGCGCGCCGGTAGCGTCGACGACAGCGACGGGAGACGACCATGAGGCCGACCAACAGGCGCTGTATCGCTGCAGGATTCGCCGCTGGGCTGCTGACCACGGCGGTGCTGGCCACCGCGCCGCCGGCAGCGGCCGGCTGCATCTACGGCGGACCGGTGCTGGGCAAGTGCGACGGGCCGGTGCAGGCCGACGGGAACTGGGAGCGGTGCGTGACCGTCGCCCAGTACGTGCCCTCCGGGCTCAGCTCACACCTGATCCCGGTCCGGCGGTGCGAGGTGATGGGCCCGGCCCGGCCGCCGGTTGATCCGTCGTTCGCCGACCCTCCGGGGCACATCGACGGCTGATCCGGCACCGGTTAGCGTGTGCGCATGGCGACCATCTTCACCAAGATCATCAACCGCGAGATCCCCGGGCGATTCGTCTACGAGGACGACGACATCGTCGCATTCCTGACCATCGAGCCGATGACGCAGGGCCACACCCTGGTGGTGCCGCGCGCGGAGATCGACAACTGGCAGGACATCGAGCCCGCGGTGTTCGCTCGCGTGATGGAGGTGTCCCAGCTGATCGGCAAGGCGGTGTGCACGGCGTTCGACGCCCAGCGGGCCGGGGTGATCATCGCCGGCTTGGAGGTACCGCACCTGCACGTGCATGTCTTCCCGGCCCGGAACCTGTCGGACTTCGGGTTCGCCAACGTCGACCGCAACCCCTCACCCGAGTCGCTGGACGAGGCGCAGACCAAGATCAAGGCCGCCCTGGCCGAATTGCGCTGACCGATCAGCCCACCGCCACGTCGGCGGGGCGCGGCACCGCCGCGTCGGCGATGCGCGGCAGGCAGACCCGGAACCGGCTGCCCCGGCCGGGGGCGGTGGTGACGCTGACCCGGCCGCCGTGGGCGTGCACCAGCGAGTCGACGATCGACAGGCCCAGCCCCGTGCCGCCGCTGGCGCGCGCCCGCGAGGAGTCCGCGCGGTAGAACCGCTCGAACACCCGCTGGGCGTCCTCGGGGGCCATGCCCGGTCCCACGTCGCACACCTCGAGCACCGCGTCGTCGCCGTCAGTGCCCACTCGCACCGTCACGCTGGCTTCGTCGGGGGTGTGCTGCAACGCGTTGGCCACCAGATTGCTCAGCACCTGCCGCAGCCTGGCCTCGTCCCCGAGCACCTCCGGGGTGCCCGGCCCGTCGAACACCTCGACCCCGATGCGGCGCTTCGGCGCAATCGACTGGGCGTCGTGCACCGCGTCGGTGGCCAGCGCGAGCAGGTCGACCCGGTGCTGCTCGAGCGGACGCTGCGCGTCGAGGCGGGCGAGCAGCAGCAGGTCCTCGACGAGCAGACCCATTCGGCGGGACTCGCTCTCGATGCGGCTCATCAACATCTCGACGTCGCGGGCCGCGCCCTGGCGGTACAACTCGGCGAAGCCGCGGATGGTGGTCAGCGGGGTCCGCAGCTCGTGGCTGGCGTCGGTGATGAAGCGGCGCATCCGGTCCTCGGAGCTACGGGCCTGTGCCGCAGAGGATTCCGACGACGCCAGGGCCCGCTGGATCTGGGCGAGCATTCCGTTGAGCGCCAACGACAATCGGCCCACCTCGGTGCGCGGGTCGCGTTCGGGGACCCGCCGGTCCAGCTGTCCGGCGGCGATCGCGGCGGCGGTCTGCTCGACCTCGGCCAGCGGCCGCAGGCTGCGGTGCACCACGGCGTAGCCCACCACGCCGAGCACCAACAACACCGCCGCGCCGATCCCCAGCTGCGCGTAGACCAGTGCACGCATGGTCGATTCCACATCGGAGAGATCGATGGCCACCGTGGTGAGCTCCCCGCGCAGCCCACGCACGGTCATCGCCCGCCATTGCACGTCGGAGTGGTCGACCGAACCGACGGTGACCGGCACCGGGCCGACATTGTTGTCGGCGGGCAGCGCGGGTTCGGCCTCGCGGTCGTTGACCGCCATCCAGATGTGCCCGTCGGGATCGATGCCGCGGACATAGAAGTCCGACGGCGGCCGCGCCGGGTTGGGGCCTTCGACGGGGACGCTGGGCAGCCGCCGGGGCACCTGGGCCCAGCCGCGGGAGGCGTCGAGCAACGTGTCGTCGACGCGGTTCATCAAGCTGTGCTGCATGATCGTGGTGACCGCGACACCCGAGGCGAGCAGGCCGCAGGCCACCAGCAGCAGCGTCGCGGCCACCAGCCCTACCCGGAGCGGGATCCCCCGCCGCCGTGCCCGTCTGGTGCGTGCCGCCACGGCACCATTGTTCAACTCATCGGGGTTCACGCAGGACATAACCGACACCGCGCAGGGTGTGCAACAACCGCTTCTCGCCGGTGTCGATCTTGCGACGCAGGTAGGACACGTAGGACTCGACGACGTTGACGTCGCCGCCGAAGTCGTAGCGCCAGACGTGGTCGAGGATCTTGGGTTTGGACAGCACCGTGCCCGCGTTGATGATGAAATACCGCAGCAGCGTGAACTCCGTCGGCGACAGCGACACCGGTTCGCCGGCCTTCCACACCTCGTGGGTGTCCTCGTCGAGTTCGATGTCGGCGAAGGTCAGCCGCGACGGCTTCGGCTCCTGGATGCCCGCACCCGAGCGGCGCAGGATGACGCGCAGCCGCGCCACCACCTCTTCGAGGCTGAACGGCTTGGTGACGTAGTCGTCGCCGCCGAGCGTCAGGCCGGCGATCTTGTCCTGCAGGGTGTCGCGGGCGGTCAGGAACAGCGCGGGCGCGTCGATGCCGTCGGCACGTAGCCGGCGCAGCAGCCCGAAGCCGTCCATGCCGGGCATCATGACGTCGAGGATGACCGCGTCGGGGCGGACTTCGCGGGCCTTGTCCAGGGCGGCCGGGCCGTTGGACGCGGTGTGCACCTCGAAACCCTGGAACTTCAGGCTCACCGACAAGAGCTCGACGATGTTGACCTCATCGTCGACCACCAGTACACGCGCTTCGGGGACGTTCTCCTGGATCGGCATAGCCATGCCCCTCAATCTCCACCCGTTCGCTTGGAAGTATGCTGCCGGCGGCCTGTGTACTTCCTGTGAATTTGGGCTTGCCCGGTCCATAGACTGGGCGGATGAACCTCGGCAGATCCCTGACGGAGCTGGCCTTCGCACCGGTGCGCCTCGGGTTGGCGGTCGCCGACGCCGGGATCGGCCTGGCCAACAGCGCCGTCGACGTGGCCTACCGCACCGTCGGCGAGGGTACCGACGGGGTCCGGCAGGCGCCGACGTCGCTGGCCCAGATGCTCGGGGTACAGGACGCCGTGGAGCGCGCCAACCGGCTGGCCCGGTTGATGGACGAGGACCAGCCGCTCGGGCGGGCGCTCGCGCCGGACGGTCCGCTGGACCGGCTGCTGCGGCCCGGCGGGGTGGTGGATCGGCTGACCGCGCCCGGCGGGGCGCTGGACCGCCTCACCCAGGAGGAGGGCGGCCTGATGCGCACCCTCGAGCCGGGCGGGCTGGTGGACCAGCTGCTGGCCGAGGACGGGTTGGTCGAGCGGCTGCTGGCCGAGGACGGCGTGGCCGACCGGCTGTTCGCCGACGGCGGTGTGGTGGACACCCTGACCGCGCGCAACGGCCCGCTGGAACAGCTGGCCGCGGCCGCCGACACGCTGAACCGGCTGGCCCCTGGCCTCGAGGCGCTGGAGCCGACGATCGAGGCGCTGCGCGAGGCGGTGATCGTGCTCAGCCAGGTGGTCAATCCGTTGAGCAACATCGCCGACCGGATCCCGCTGCCGGGCCGACGGCCGCGGACCCGGCCGAGCAGCCGCCCGGTGACCTCGCAGCGGATTATCGACGTCGACGAGTGAGCCGATAAACTGTTGCCGCTTCATGCCTCCTTAGCTCAGTGGTAGAGCACCGCTCTTGTAAAGCGAAGGTCGTCAGTTCAATCCTGACAGGGGGCTCCACTGTGCCGGTCCGGCCAGCCGGCCCGGCCCGACTACAGTCGGGCCCATGGCCGAGGCGGGGTTGTGGGTCGCATGGGGGGTTCCGACGCGCGGGCGTGAGCGCAGGGCCCTGGATCTGCTGATCGAGACCGAGCACTACCTGGCCGGCATCCAGGCCCAGGGCCGGATCGAACGGTTCGATCGAGTGGTCCTCAAGCCGCAAAGCATCGAACTCGGCGGCTTCATCCTGATCCAGGGGTCCGACGAGCAGATCGACGCGCTGCGCCGGGACCCCGATTTCGAGGTCTGGCTCAATCGAGTGCAGCTGGTGGCCGACCAGGTCGGCGTCGTCGACGCGTGGCTGGGCGATGGCATTGCCGAGGCGGTCGCGCTCTACGAGAAGGCCCTGGAGACCCTGGAGTAACCACCCGTCCCGCATTTGCTGCGGGAACCGCTTCCCCAGGATTGCCCATGGTCACGGTAACGATACGAAAACTGTGACGATTTAACCTTTTGCTACCTGCCCTCGCGACGATGCGCTTGAATAGCTACGGCGACGGGCGACATACACGGCTGGACAAGAGGGGTTTCATGGGTGCTGCAGCGTACGTCGGACGGGTCGGCGGGCTAGCCGTCGCGCTGGGCGTCGGATCGGCCGTCTTTGCCGGACAGGGGGTGGCGTGGGCCGAGGACACCGCCTCGTCGACGTCGGCGTCGTCGTCCCCAGCAACGTCGGGCGCCAAGGCCGACAGCGGCAGGGACAGCACGGACTCCCCCAGGACCGACACCACGGACAACCACAAGGACACGGACAACCACAAGGACACGGACAAGGACGGCGCCGAATCCGACGATCCCGCTGACGAGGACCCCGCCGACGAGGACCCCGCCGACGAGGACGAGGACGAGGACGAGGACGAGCCCGTCGGCGACGAGGAGCCCGAGGAACCGCAGGACGCCTCAGACCCGACCGACGAAGACCCGGCGGAAGAGGACCCGACCGACGAGGACCCGGCGGAAGAGGAACCCGCGGTAGAGGAACCCGCGCCGACGGAACCCAACGCAGGGACGCCCAGCGAAGAGGAACCCAGCGAAGAGGAGCCCACCGGCGGGGTGGACCCCGCGCCGGAGGCTCCCGAGCAGCCGGTCAAGGAGTCCGGCACCGCCCCGGCCAAGACCGCGCAGACCACGCAGGCCCCCGAGACAACAAAGACCGAGGCCACCAAGACCGGGACCGAGACCACCAGCGCCGCCGCCACGAAGGACGAGGCCGAGCCGGCCGACGACCCGGCGGCCGTTCCGAAGGAGCCGGCCAAGGTCGCTGTGTTCGCCGACGCCGGCACGCTGGCGGCGGCCAGCCCGGCCGCGGTCTCCCCGAAGGTCGCGGCGCTGCTGTCGGCGCAGCCGAAGAAACCCAACCTGGTCACGGCCGTGGTCAACGTGGTCAACAGCATGCTGGACTGGGCCCGCCAGAAAGCCGCCGCCGGCCCGGACGACGCTCCGCAGCCGCCGTTCCTGTGGGCGCTGCTGTCGTTCGCGCGCCGTGAGCTCGAGAACCTCTTCGCCGCGCGCACCACGACCAACGGCGCCAAGCCGACCGCCGCCACCCCGACCAGCCTGGTGCTGGCCGACGAAGCGGCCGCCGCCGCGGCGGCAGCCGATTCACCGTGGGTCAACCCCCAGGTCAGCCCGTCGACGAAGTTCATCAGCTGGGTGACCGGTCAGCACAACGACACCATGGACCGCTTCTGGGTGTACGGCACCGACGTCGGTGTCATGTGGGACAACGGGATTCCCGACAACCCGGCGACCCCGCTGATCGACGAGCACCAGGTGCTCATCGCGGTCGGCGACACCTTCGCCAACGCCGCGCGCACCCTCGGGTGGCGCTACAACACGCTGTTCCGCAGTTCCGATCACGACCTGTCCGACGGCATCACCATCCCGGACGGGGAGTGGTTCAACGGCAACATGTTCGGCGGCGCGCCGCTGTCCGCTGCGACCGTCGCCCGCCCGATCATCGACCGCCCGGCGTGGCTTCCGGGTTCGGTGACCCTGATCCCGACGGCGGGTATCTCACTGCCCTCCCCCATCACCAAGGACGCCCCCTACGGCGCCACGCAGTACGTCAGCTTCATGTCCGTGACGCAGTGGGGCCAGTCCGGCCGGTGGACCACCAACTATTCGGCCATCGCCTACTCGACCGACAACGGCGAGAACTTCAAGATCGCCCCCGAAAGTGTGCGCTACAACTCGATTTTCAGCGGGAACCGGAACTTCCAGCAGTCGGCGTTCGTCAAGGGCGACGACGGCTACGTGTACGTGTATGGCACCCCCAACGGTCGTCAGGGCGCGGCGTACCTGGCGCGGGTCACTGCCGAGGACATCCTCGACGTGTCCAAGTACGAGTACTACAAGAAGGCCAGCTCCGGCTGGCTCGGCAGCTCCCCGGCCAAATGGGTCAAGGGCAGCCCGTCGTCCGCGTCGGCCATCATCGGGAAATCCGGCGGGGCGTGCGGCGCCACCAAACCCGGTTACACCGTCAGCGAGATGTCCGTGCAGTACAACGAGTACCTGAAGAAGTACATCGTGCTCTACGGCGATCAGTTCAACAACATCGTCATGCGCACCTCCGACACCCCCGAGGGCGTCTGGTCGGACGCCAACGTGTTGATGAGCCAGCAGGCCGGCGGCATCTACGCCCCGATGCTGCATCCGTGGTCGCCGTCGACGCTGGGCACGAGCTCGGATCTGTACTGGAACCTGTCGCTGTGGTCGGACTACAACGTCATGCTGATGCACACCGATCTGACCAAGATCTGAGTCAGTCCCCGAACGAGATCGACGTCGCCGAGCACCCGGTCACCGTGCGGTCGCGCGGGAACGTCGCGGGGTCGGCGTGCGGGATCACGTGCTGGCGGTAGTAGGCGCGGGCGGCGTCGGCGGAGCACTCGAAGTTGGCGTTGAGGACCCGGAAGGTACCCGGATCGGCGCCGTCGATGACCTTGCCCATCCAATAGACCCGTTGCGCGTCAACGGCGTACGGCCCGGCCAGCGGGTGCAGGGTGGCGGCATCGGCGCCGCGGATCTCCTCGTCGAAGTAGTAGGCGCGCTCGTCGTCGCGCGAGTACGCGCCCTGCAGCACCCGGAAGCTCGTCGGGTCGGCGTCGGGCAGCGGGTTGCCGTTGACGAACACGGTGGTGCTGTCCTTGGCGAACAAGTAGTGCTCGCGGTCGGAGACCACGATGAAGTGGTCGGGGTCGCGCGAGAGCACCGTGCCGTCCGACCAGTACACGCTGATGCTGTCCTTGGCCAGATCGTGGTCCAGGAGCACGAAATGGTCCGGATCGGAGCTGATCGGCTGGTCGTGCTGGTACACCCGGGCGCTGTCCTTGGCGAACCCGGGCCGGTCCAGCAACTCGAACGACCCGGCGTGGGCACCGTCGAGCAGATGACCGTTGATGTAGACGCGCGCCCGGTCGCGCGCGTAGGTGCGGTCGAACACCTCGAACGTCGCCGCGTCGGCTCCCTCCACCGGGAAAGCCTTGCCCGGGAACGGGTTCAGGTAGAAGACGGTGTTGCCCCTGACGTGGTATCCCGCGTCGTCGACCAACGAGTTCGGCTCCTGCGCGCGACTGCACCCCCCGGACAACGCGACGGCCACGAGGAAGGCCGCAGCGATGAATCTGCGCATGGGACTATCGAAGCACCTAATCGAGCGGTACATCGAGAATCGGCCGTTCCACCGCCGCCCCGGGCCCGTCGAAGTGCCACCATTCACCTGGGTAGACGGAGAACCCGCCCGCGGTCATCGCGTCCCGCAGCCGGGCGCGGTTGGCCTGCGCCGCCGCGGTGACGCCCTCGGTGGCATAGGCCAGGCTGCGGGCGGAGAAGTCGTCGAACCCGGTGCCCATGTCGACCAGGCCGCCGGCGTCGGCCAGTGAGACGTCCACCGAGCGGCCCGCCACGTGGCTGCGCGCGTACGGACCGGGGCGCGCGACCCAGGCGGGGTCAGGCACCGCCTCGAACATCGCGACCTGCACCGCATGCGGCCGGTAGCAGTCCCAGAACACCAGCCGTTCCCCGCCCCGGCGCAACAGATCCGCGGCGGTGGCGAGCCCGTCGGCCAGCGACTCGTGCACCAGGCAGCGGGCTCCGGCCGGATACAGCGGCACGCCCACGAAGTTGTCCGCCGTGGCGTAGCGCAGGTCGATCACCGCATCGGGTACGACGCTGCGGACGTCGACGAACCCGGCCGCCCGCGCCTCGTCGGACACCGGCGGCGCGGGCGTGGCCGTGGCCGGGGCGGCCATGACGAGCCCAATGACCAACCCGCACAGCGCGACAGCTTTCACAACTGCACTGTAGAGCGGGCACCCGCACGCTTGGTGAGACACAGATGCTGGAAATGTCGCTCTCGGATGCGATAACGTCACTCTTCACAATGTGAGGAGGGTGATCGACGTGACCGACACCGTCGCGGACACGGCCGGCTCCGTCACCGCGCGCTATGCGGGCAGGCGTGTCGCCCGGGTCGAGGACAACCGGCTTCTCACCGGTCACGGCTCGTTCGTCGACGACGTCACCCGGCCGGGGATGCTGCACGCCTGCTTCGTGCGCAGCCCGTTCCCCCGCGCCCGGATCAAGGGCGTCGACGCCTCGGCCGCGCTCGCGCTGCCCGGCGTGCACGCCGTCTTCACCGCCGCCGACCTCAACCCCGACGTCAAAGAGTCCTGGCACGCCGTCGCCGGGAAGGACGTCCCCGACACCCCACGGCCCCCGCTGGCCGAGGGCGAGGCGAAGTTCGTCGGCGACCCCGTCGCGCTGGTGGTGGCCGACAGCCGCTATGTCGCCGAAGACGCCGTCGACCTCGTCGAGGTGGACTACGAACCGCTACCCGCCGTCGCCGATTTCCGCCGGGCGGTCGGCGGCGCCGAGGCCGGCGCACCCGTCGTGCACGAGGCCTATCCGGACAACGTGGCCGGTGGGATGGGCGGCATGCCACCGGACGAGGAGCTCTTCGCCACCGCACCGCACGTCGTGACCGAGCGCATCTATCAGCAGATGCATGTTCCGGTGCCGATGGAGACCCGCGGACTGGTGGTCGAGTGGACGCCGAGCACGCACGAACTCACGGTGTGGGCGTCGACGCAGACCCCGCACGAACTGCGCGCGTTCGCCGCGCGGCTGCTGGGGATCCCGGCGCAGGGGGTGCGGGTGATCATGCGCGACACCGGCGGCGCGTTCGGCCAGAAGGTGGTGCCGATGCGCGAGGACATGTGCATCCTGCTGGCGGCGCGCAAGTTGCCCGCCGCAGTGAAGTGGATCGAGGACCGGCGGGAGAACCTGATGTCGGCCGGGCAGTCCCGGCACGTCGACGGCACCGTGCGGATGGCGTTCGACGAGGACGGCACGATCCTGGCCGCCGACATCGACTTCATCCAGGACATCGGGTCGTACCCGACGCCGTACCCGGTGTTGACCACGGCGGCGATCGGCATGTTCTTCCCCGGGCCCTACCGGGTGCCCAAGGCCAGCTTCAACTACAAGACGGTGTTCTCCAACACCCCGGGCCTGCACGCCTACCGCGGCCCGTGGCAGTACGAAACCCTCACCCGGGAAATACTTCTCGACATCGCCGCGCGCAAGATCGGGATGGATCCCGTCGAGCTGCGGCGGATCAACATCCTGCGCGGCGACGAGATGCCGTTCGTGAACCCCAACGGCATGCCGTACGACAACTGCGCGCCCGCGGACACCTTCGAGCAGGCGGTGAAGATCCTCGACCACGAGGGCTTCCGCAAGGAGCAGGCCGACGCGCTGGCCCAGGACCGCTACATCGGGCTCGGGTTCTCCGCGTACATCGAACCGACCGGCGCGGCCACCGGGCACCTGTCCACCGAGGGCGCGACCATGCGGATGGAGCCGACCGGACGCGTCAACGTGTATGTCAACGGCGGCTCGGCGGGCAACAGCATCGAGACGACGGTCGTGCAGCTCACCGCGGATGCGTTGGGCGCCAACATCGATGACATCTCCACCATCCAGGGTGACACCGCGGTCACCCCGTACGGCGCGGGCACCCAGGGCAGCCGCAGCGCACCGATGACCGCAGGCGCGGTCGCCGAGGCGGGCGAGATGCTGCGCAGCCAGATCATCGGTATCGCCGCCCAAATGCTCGGCGTCGAGGCCGCGGACGTGGTGCTCGCGGACTCGTCGGCGAGCAGCCGCGAGGATCCCGACAAGCGGGTCGGTTTCGCCGACATCGCCTACCGGGCCCACTACGAGCCGGCGCTGCTCGGCGGGGTGTCACCCACGCTGGAGGCCACGGCCCGGTTCAACTCGCAGGCGATGATCCACTGGGCCAACGCAACTCACGCCTGCACGTGCGAGGTCGACATCGAGACCGGGCAGGTGACGCTGACCCGCTACATCGTCAGCGAGGACGTCGGCCCGATGATCAACCCGAACGTGGTGGAGGGCCAGATCGCCGGCGGCACGGTGCAGGGCATCGGGGGCGCGCTGCTCGAGCAGCTGGCCTACGACGAGGCGGGCAACCCGATCGCGTCGACGTTCGTCGACTACCTGCTGCCGACGGCCACCGAGGTGCCGCCGATCGAGTTCGGGCACGTGGAGATCCCCGGCCCCGGTGTCGGCGGCTACAAGGGCGCCGGTGAGGGCGGGGCCATCGGCTCGCCACCGGCGGTGATCAACGCCATCAACGACGCCCTGGCCCCGCTCGGGGTGACCGTGACCCGGCTGCCCGCGACGCCGGCCACCATCGTCGAACTCATCGAGAACGCCAGAAAGGACCGCTGAGGGTGGAACTGAACAACGAATTCCGGGTCGCGGTCCCGGCCGCCGAGGCCTGGGAGGTGTTCACCGACGTCGAACGGGTCGCGCCGTGCCTGCCGGGCGCCACGCTCCTGACCGTAGACGGCGATCGGTTCACCGGCGCGGTGAAGGTCAAGGTGGGCCCGATCACCGTGGCCTATCAGGGGGTGGCGAGCTACCAGGAAAAGGACGCGGCGAGCCGGCGGCTCGTGCTGCAGGCCGAGGGCAAGGAGACCCGGGGCAACGGCACCGCCGCCGCGACGATCACCGCCCAGCTCGAGGATGACGGCGATTCGACGTTCGTGGGCATCACCACCGATCTGGCGATCTCGGGCAAGGCCGCGCAGTTCGGCCGTGGGGTGCTGGCCGACGTGGCGGGCAACCTGATCACGCAGTTCGCCAGGAGCCTGGAAGCCGAGCTGCGCGGCGGCGCGGCCGCGCCCACCCCGGTGCCGCCCGAAACCGGTTCGGCGGCAGACACTTCCACCTCCGTTGAGTCTGTCGACCTGCTCAAGATAGTCGCGGTGCCGATGGCCAAGCGGTTCGCGCCGGCGATCGCCGCCGTCCTCGCCGGGACGATCGGCTTCCTGGTCGGCCGCCGGTCGCGCCGGGCCCCGGCGTTCGGCGACGATCTGCAGGCCGCGCTGGCCCGGTTGCTGTCGTCATGAAAGCGGCACCGTTCGCCTATCACCGCCCCGGCACCGTCGCCGAAGCGACCGAGCTGCTGGGCGGGTTCGGCGACGACGCGAAGATCCTGGCCGGCGGGCAGAGCCTGGTGCCGATGCTGGCGATGCGGCTGACGCACTTCGAGAACCTGATCGACATCTCCCGGATCGACGAGCTGCGCGACATCGATCGCCGCGGTGACACCGTCTGGGTGGGTGCGGGCACCCCGCACGCGCTGGTGGGTCTGGACGACGAGGTGGCCGAATCGGTGCCACTGCTGACCCGGTCCACGCCGTTCATCGGGCACTTCCAGATCCGCACCCGCGGCACGCTCGGCGGGGCGATCGCGCATGCCGACCCGGCAGCGGAGTATGCGGCGGTGGCGTTGACGCTGGACGCCGAGATCGAGGCGACGTCCACCCGCGGCAGCCGCCGGATACCGGCCGCGGACTTCTTCACCGGGCTGTGGGAGACGGCGCTGGCTGCCGACGAGGTCCTCACCGGGGTCGGGTTCCCGGTGTGGTCCGGCCGGTGCGGGTTCTCGGTGCAGGAGTTCGCGCGCCGGCACGGGGATTTCGCCATCGCGGGAGCGACGGTGGCCGTCGAGCTCGGCGACGACGGCACCGTGACGCGGTGTGCGATCGGGTTGTTGGGGCTGGGCCCCACACCGCGTCGGGCCACCGTGGCCGAGCGGGCCGTGCTCGGCAGGCCGGTGGCAGAACTGTCCGCGCAGGAGGTGGGCCGGCTGGCGGTGGCGGGGCTCGACGACGTGCCCACCGACCTGCAGGGCTCGGCCTCCTACCGCAGCCGGGTCGGGGCCACGATGGTGGCGCGGGCCTGGACCGAGGCGACCAAGGAGGCCCTCGATGCATGAACTGCCCGTCGAACTCACGGTCAACGGCCGCCGCCGCGGTGCGACGGTGGAGCCGCGGCTGACGCTGGCCGACTTCCTGCGGGAGAAGTGCGGGCTGACCGGCACGCACCTGGGCTGCGAACACGGGGCGTGCGGGGCGTGCACGGTGCTGCTGGACGGGCAGGCCGTGCGGTCCTGCCTGGTCTTCGCGGTGCAGGCCGACGGCCAGGAGGTCACCACCGTGGAGGGCATCGCCGGTGACGACGGCGAACTGTCGCCGGTGCAGGCCGCCATGCGCGAGTGCCACGGTCTCCAATGTGGTTTCTGCACACCGGGTTTCGTCACGAGTATCACCGCACTGCTGCGGGACAACCCGACGCCCACCGACGCGGAGATCCGCGAGGGGCTGTCGGGGAACTTCTGCCGCTGCACCGGCTACCAAGGCATCCTCAATGCCGTGAAACGGGCCGCCGGAACGATGTGACCACCGCCGCCCGGGTAAGGCATGGTGTTAGCCATGAGAATCGGGTTCATCGGCCTGGGCAACATGGGCATGGGCATGGCGGCCAACCTGCTGGCGGCCGGGCACGACGTGATCGCATTCAACAGGTCCGCGGGCAAGGTCGCCGGGCTGGTCGAGCAGGGCGCGACGGCGGCGCCGACGGTGGCGGCGGCCTGCGACGCCGAGGTGGTGGTCTCGATGCTGGCCGACGATCCGGCCACCGAGGCGGTGACGTTCGGCGACGCCGGCATCGTGGCGTCGCTGCGGGCCGGGGCGATCCACCTGTCGTCGAGCACGATCAGCGTGGCGCTGGCGGAGCGGCTGACCGAGGCGCATGCCGAGGCCGGGCAGCGGTTCGTGATGGCTCCGGTGTTCGGCAGGCCGGCGGCCGCGGCGGCCGGGCAGTTATTCGTCGTCGCCGCCGGGGCCGACGACGCCGTGCGGGATGTGGGGCCGGTTTTCGACGCGATCGGGCAGCGCACGTTCGTGCTGTCGCCGGAGCCGAAGGTGGCCAGCCTGGTGAAGCTGTCGGGGAACTTCCTGATCGGCTCGGTCATCGAATCGCTGGGCGAGGCGATGGCGTTGGTGGAGAAGGCCGGCGTCGACAAGAAGGACTATCTGGAGCTGCTCACCTCGACGCTGTTCGGGGCGCCCATCTACCAGGTCTACGGCGGGTTGGTGGCCCGCGAGGAGTTCCGGCCGGCCGGCTTCGCCGCGTATCTCGGGCTCAAGGATGTCCGGCTGGTGCTGGCGGCCGGTGAACAGTTGGAGGTGCCGATGCCGATCGCCAGCCTGCTGCGCGACCGCTTCCTGGCGCTGATGGCGGGCGGCGGCCGGGACCTGGACTGGTCGGCCCTCGGCGCCCTGGCGGCCTGGGAGGCCGGCGGCCCACGGCCCGGCGACTGAGCGCGACGGCTCAGGAGCCTGTCTCCCCCCCACCATGGCGGCATCTCGCACACCGATTGATTCCTGCCACGCGTCGGTCAATCTCTGCCACCCGCAATAAACCCTCTGACCTGCGGGTTGAACCGATCAGAACGCAGAGACCAGACGCCAAGGGGAGAGATCGACATGAAGAACTTCACCATCGCCACCGCCGCCGCCGGCGCCCTGACCGCCGCCGTCCTCGGCCTGGCCGCCCCGGCCCTGGCCGCCCCGTCGGGCGCGGGCGACGCCCAGGACACCATCGGCCGGCTCGAAGCCGAGGGCAACCGCGTCATCGTCAACCGGCTCTCCGACGCCCCGCTGTCGCAGGCCGGCATCGTCGGGGTCAACCGCGGCAGCGATGTCCGCTCCACCGTGCAGGACCACCGCTACGACCGCACCTACCAGGACACCATCACCGGCAAGGTCATCTACCTGGACGTCCGCTAGCACCGCAGACCGAAAGCGGCACCCCACGCGGCACCCCCAGAAGGGTGCCGCTTTCGTCATGACGGGCTGTCCACCACCCCGCGCAGCGCATCGGCACCGAAGAGCGGCTCGAACATCGACGAGAAGTCCGGTCCGCGCCGCAGCATCTGTCCGCCGTCGACGTTGATGACCTGCCCGGTGATGTAGCTCGACGCATCGCTGAGCAGGAACACCGCCGCGTTGGCGACGTCGGCAGGCTCCCCCGGCCGCGGCAGCGGGGTGGCCGCGGCGTAGTCGCCGCTGACCTCCGGTGACATGAACACCGCCGCCACCAGATCGGTGCGGATCAGGCCGGGCCGCAGCGAGTTGACCCGCACCCAGGACGGGCCGAGCTCGTCGGCGGCCAGCTGCATCAGGTGGTCCACGGCCGCCTTGGAGACGCCGTAGGCGCCGAACCAGCGGTGGGTATTGCTGGCCGCGATCGACGAGATCCCGACGAACGAGCCGCCACCCCCGCGGACCATCTCCCGCGCCGCGTGCTTGAGCACGTACATCGTGCCGTTGACGTTGAGGTCGACCAGCCGTCGCCACGCCGCGGAGTCCAGCTGGGTGATCGGGCCGATCGTGTCGCTGCCGCCGGCGCAGTGCACGACGCCGTGCAACCGGCCGGTCCACCCCGTCGCGGCCGCCACCGCGTCGACCACCTGGTCCTCGTCGGTGACGTCGGCCGGGTGACAGCGCACCGCGTCCTGGGAGCCGATCTCCTCGGCGGCGGCCTGCAGCTTGTCGGCGGTCCGCCCGACCAGCAGGGCCCGGCCACCGGCCGCGACCACCGCGGCGGCCACCGTCTTGCCGATCCCGCTGCCACCGCCGGTCACCACCACCGTTCGATCCGTCAACGACACGCGAGACACCCTTCCACCGAGAACTGGAACAGGTTCTAGTTATACGTCACGGTTCGTCGCGGCGAGCGGGCTTCGGCGGACCGAGCGTGCGCCAGTCCGGGACGTCGGGCGGCAGACCGACCGGGAACCGGTTCTCGTTGCTGGCCGCCCAGTGGGCATGGCCGAGCTCGTGGATGTGGAACGCGTGGCGCAGCGCCTCGGGGAACCCCATCGCATCGCTGGCGGCGTTCACCGAATCCTTGACCAGCAGCGCCGCCATCGTCGGCAGCTCGGCGATACGCCGGGCGAACTGCAGCGTCTTGTCCTCGAGCTCGTCGCGCGGGAACACCTTGGACACCATCCCCAGCCGGTGCGCCTCGTCGGCGTCGATGCAGTCGCCGGTGAGCAGCAGCTCCTTGGCCTTGCGCGGCCCGAACTCCCACGGGTGTGCGTAGTACTCGACGCCCGGCATGCCCATCCGCACGGCCACCACGTCGCTGAACCTGGCGTCGTCGGCCGCCACGATCAGGTCACACGCCCAGATCAGCATCAACGCCGCCGAGATGGCGTTGCCCTGCACCTGGGCGATCGTGATCTTGCGCAAGTCCCGCCAGCGCGAGGTGTTCTCGAAGTAGTAGTGCCATTCCTGCAGGTAGGTCCGCTCGGCCACGCCGGACCGGGTGGCGCCGTTGATCCGGAAGCTCGGGTGCTGGTCGGGACCGGGCGCCCGCTCGGCCAGCGCGGCCTCCGAGCCCAGGTCGTGGCCGGCGGAGAAATTCTTGCCGCGCGCGGCGAGGATGACGACGCGGACGTCGTCGTCGGCCTCGGCCCGCCCGAAGGCCTCGTCCAGCGCCACCAGCAACGTCCTGGACTGGGCGTTCTGCGCGTCGGGGCGGTTCAGCCAGATCCGGGCGATGCGGCCGTCGTCGAGGCTCTCGTAGGTCACCTGTTCGGGGGTTGTCACGCCCAGCACACTACGACCAGGCCTGTGACCGTTGGCTACAGTTGTCCTATGCCTGCGAAATCTGATCCCGCCGACATCGGCGACGTCGAACCCATCGCCGACAGCACCGAACGGCAGGCCCGCCGTGTCGTCGCCGCCTACGCGACCGATGCCGATGAATGCCGGATCTTCCTGTCGATGCTCGGCATTGGACCGAAAATCGACGCGTAATGACGGCGCAGAGCGGTGACCGAGCCCGCTCCGGAACCGCTGACTTCGTGGTGGTGGCCAACCGGCTGCCGATCGACAAGGTGCGGCTGCCCGACGGCAGCACCGAATGGAAGCGCAGTCCCGGCGGCCTGGTCACCGCGCTGGAGCCACTGCTGAGGCGACGCCAGGGCGCGTGGATCGGCTGGGCCGGGGTGCCCGAATCCCCGGACGACGCCGACGGCAGCCGCGAGCCGATCGAGCAGGACGGCCTGTTCATGGTGCCCGTGCCGCTCTCGGCCGAGGACGTGGCGCTGTACTACGAGGGTTTCTCCAACGCCACGCTGTGGCCGCTCTACCACGACGTCATCGTCAAGCCGATCTACCACCGGCAGTGGTGGGAGCGCTACGTCGAGGTCAACCGCCGCTTCGCCGAAGCCACCGCAGCCACCGCCGCCGAGAACGCGACGGTATGGGTGCAGGACTACCAGCTGCAGCTGGTGCCGAAGATGCTGCGGATGCTGCGGCCCGACCTGACCATCGGGTTCTTCCTGCACATCCCGTTCCCCCCGGTCGAGCTGTTCATGCAGATGCCGTGGCGGACCGAGATCATCGAGGGCCTGCTCGGCGCGGACCTGGTGGGATTCCACCTCCCCGGCGGCGCCCAGAACTTCCTCATCCTGTCGCGCCGCCTGATCGGGGCCACCACCTCCCGCGGCAACGTCGGGGTACGCACCCGGTTCGGCGAGGTACACGTCGGGTTCCGCACCGTCACCGTCGGCGCCTTCCCCATCTCGATCGACTCCTCCGAGCTGGACCAGAAGGCGCGCACCCGGGCGACCCGCCAGCGCGCCCGCGAGATCCGCAGCGAGCTGGGCAACCCACGCAAGATCCTGCTCGGCGTGGACCGGCTCGACTACACCAAGGGCATCGACGTGCGGCTGCGCGCGTTCTCCGAACTGCTCGACGAGGGCCGGGTGAACCGCGAGGACACCGTGCTGGTGCAGCTGGCCACCCCCAGCCGGGAGCGGGTGGAGAGCTACATCGCGATGCGCGAGGACATCGAGCGCCAGGTCGGGCACGTCAACGGCGAGTACGGCGAGGTGGGCCACCCGGTGGTGCACTACATCCACCGCCCGGTGCCGCGGGAAGACCTCATCGCGTTCTTCGTCGCCGCCGACGTCATGCTCGTCACCCCGCTGCGCGACGGCATGAACCTGGTGGCCAAGGAGTACGTCGCGTGCCGCAGCGATCTCGGCGGCGCGCTGGTGCTCAGTGAATTCACCGGCGCCGCCGCGGAATTGCGGCAGGCCTACCTGACCAACCCGCATCACCTGCAGGGTGTCAAGGACGCCATCGAAGCGGCGCTGGACCAGACGCCGGAAGAGGGCCGGCGCCGGATGCGGGCGCTGCGCAGGCAGGTGCTGGCCCACGACGTCGACCGGTGGGCCCGCTCGTTCTTGGACGCGCTGGCTAAATCGGGGTGATGTAGTCGATCAGCCACTTACCGTCGATCTTCTGGTAGTCGACGCGCAGCCGGCTGCCGTCGTAGACGGGTTGGCGCGACTTGTCGGTGACGGTTCGGTTCAGGTAGACCATCACTGACCCTGAATTACGTTGGGCGTCAAGGACTCCCACGCCGACCACGTTGGCCTGGCTGACCAGTTGACGGTCCCGGGCCTGCGGGATGATGTCCTTGGTGGCGCGGTCCTGGAACTCGCTGCGGTACTCCGGGGTGAGCAGCGGATAGACCGTGGAGAGGCTGCCTTCCACGGTCTGGTAGTCGTAGCCGAACACCCGCGGGATCTGTTCGGCGGCCAGCGGCGCGAGTTCCTCACGGGTGCTCTGCTGCCCGTGGATCTGCACACCGTCCCAGTACGACCAGCCCCCCACCGCGGCCAGCGCCACCACGCCCGCGGCCAGGAGCACCGACAGCGCGCCCCACAAGCGCGCGGCGGTCATCAGTTGCCTCCCTCGGGGTATTTGATGTCGTAGCCGGTCATGTGACCGTTGTCGTCCTCGTGCACGATGATCCGCAGGCGGTAGGGCCGCGACGGCTTGTTGGTGCCTTCCATGTCGGTGACCGTGACGCGCACCGACACCAGCACCGCCGCGTTGTCGGCGACGTCATCGATCTTCTCCAGCGCCGCGCCGTTGATGACGGCCTCGGAACTGGCGTTGGTGTCCCGGAAGAGGGCCTTGAGGTTCTCGACGTTGTTGTCCTGGCTGAGCATGTCGCGCAACGGCCCGCTGGTGCCGTCGACGAACCGGTTCACGCTGTCGTCGATGGTGTCCTGGGTGTAGCTGAACATGTTGACCACCAGTTGCGCCGCGGTGTCGACGAAGCGTTGCTCACGGTCCAGCCGGGCCTGCAGTGAATGCTGCTGGGACCGCATCACCACGACGCCCACGCCCAGGGCGCCGCCGAGCACCACCAGGGTGAGCACGGCCACCAGCGCGACCAGGAAGCGGTTCGGTGCCCGCCGCGGCGGTGGTGCGGCCGGCCGCGCCACCGGGCGCGGCTTCGGTCTCGGAGCCTCGGCCACCACGGCGACGGTGGTGGCCGCCTCTGCGGGCGGGCCGGCCGCCCGCGACGCCCCGCGCCGGGCCCGACGACCCACAACCCCCGAATCTTGTTCTGCCACAGCGCATTTTCGTGCCAACCCGCGCCCGACAACGCCTGCTTGGGCGACAGCATCAGGTCGACCCAGTTCTCTGCAGGGGCCAGTTTGTCAGTTCCGGGGGCGAAGATGCCAGTTCCACCCTCGGGGTCGACGAACTGTCCGTTCTGGTCGTAGCTCGCCGCCTGCGGCGGCGCCTCGGCGGGCAGCAGCGGGTTCGGCGCGGGCGCAGGTGCGGGCGCCGGCGCGGGAGGTGTGCGCCCGTACGGCGGCACCACCTGATCCGGTGGCGCGAAGAACGGCCACGGCGGGGGCGGCGGACCGACCTCGTTGGGCGGCACCGGCAGCGGGAACGGTGCGTGCGGCGCCGGTCCCGGCCCGGGCACCGCCCCCGGCGGCAACTGCACCACCGGCGGCCCCGGATCCGGGTCGACCTGCGGCGGGATGAACGGGAATTTGTTGGGGGGCAGGATGTTCCGCCCCGGCGGCTCGTAGTGGTTGTCCTCCCGCTGATCCATCGGGGTGCCGTACGGGATCGGCGGCCCACGCCACGGATTGGTGCCGATCGGGATGTAGCCCTTGGGGTCGCGGCACAGCTGCACCGTGGGGGCCCGCTTGCCGGGGAACTCCTGGCAGGGGTAGTTGCGGGCACCGCGCACCACGCTCGGGTCGTTCTGTGCGGTCTTGCAGTACAGATCGGTGGGCAGCTCGCGCAGCGTCAGGTCGGCCGGTGAGCGCACCATCGGCGGCGGGATGAACCCGACCTGGCACGGCGGCGCGTCGCCGAGGCTGATCTTGAAGTCCAGCTTGCCGCCTTCGTCGGCGGGCACCCCGCCGGCCACGGTCAACAGCGTGGCCATCAGCGCCGGGAAGACGACGAGGGCGTGTTCGATGGACTTGCGGTAGATCACGCCGATCCGGCCGACGTTGGCCAGGTTGGCGGCCAGCACCGGGAAGGTGGGCCGGATGCCCTCGAACGTGGTGTTGGCCGCGTCGGTGGCGCCGGGCACGGTCTGCAGCACCGAGCGCAGCTGCGGGTCGGCGTTGGCCACCTCCCCGGTGAACCTGGCCAGGCCGTCGGCCAGGGACCGGATGTCGTCGCCGCTGCGGATCTGGGCCTCCAGGAACGGGCCGGCCTGGTCGATGAGCTGGGTGGTCGGCCCGTAGTTGGCGTTGGCCTCGTCGACCAGCAGCCGGGCGGACTGGATCAGCCGCGCCAGCTCGGGCCCGGACCCGTTGAACGCCTTGAACGTTTCGCGCAGCAGGTCCTGCAGCCGGCTGTCCCCGACGCTGCTGACCAACGCGTCGGCCTGCGCCAGCAGTCCGTAGATGTCCTGCCCGATGAAGGTGCGGTCCATCCCGATGTCGGAGCCGTTGCGCAGGGTGCCCGGCGCGGGCTGCTCAGGGGGCACCAGGTCGATGTACTGCTCGCCGACGGCCGAGACGCTCTTCACCGTGGCGGTGACGTTCTCGGGCACCGGGGTGCCGCTCTGCAGGCGCAGGTGGGCGACGACGCCGTCGTCGCTGAGCCCGACGGACTCGACGCGGCCCACCGTCACACCGCGGTAGGTGACGTTGGCGTTCTGGTAAAGACCGCCGCCGGAAACGAAGTTCGCGGTCACCTTGTAGGAGCCGATCCCGACACTCTCGGGCAGGCGAAGATAGAAGATCGAGATCGCCCCGACGGTCAGCACCGTGACGATCGCGAAGATCGTCAGCTGGATCCTGGTCACCCGCGCGTTCATCAGGGCATCGGCTCGTGCTGGGTGGCCGTGCCCGCGGGCACCTGGAACGGATCCGCGGCCTGGCCGGACAGGTTGGCCATCGCGCCGGTCAGGAAGTCCGGCGGGTTGATCACCTCGGACATCCGCTTCATGTTCGGATCCAGGCCGAGCGAGGTGGTGAACACCGACTCCCCCATCCGGCGCAGCGTCAGGTCGAACGTCACGAACACGTTGAGGTAGTCGCCGCGCACCGCTCGGCGCAGATAGCTGTAGTGGAACGGGAACGTCGGCAGCAACTCCAGACCCTTGATGAAATCGTCGGCATTGTCGTTGAGCTCCTTGATGACCGGGTAGAGGTCCTTGAAGTCCGCGGCGAAGTCGTCCTTGGTCTCCTGCAGGATCCGCGATCCCAGCACGGCGAACCTGCGCAGCGCGGTGAAAGCGTCGACGATGTTGGCCCGGTTGCGATTGAGCACTTCCAGCGCCCCGGGCAGCGTGTCCAGGGTGCGGCCCAGATTGTCCTTGCTGCGCGCCAGGATCCCGGCGAACCGGTCGAGGCCCTCCATCGCGGCGATGATGTCCTGGGTCTGGCGGTCCAGCGAGCTGGTCAGCTCGGCCAGCCGCGGGATCAGCTCGGCGAAGGTACCCTGCCTGCCGGCCACCGCGTTGTAGGCCTCGTCGGTGATGTCTTGCACCGCACCGAGATTGCCCTTGTTGACAACGACGCCCAGCGCCGAGAGAACTTCCTCGGTGGTGGGGTAGCGTCCGGTGCGCTCCAGCGGGATCTCCGACCCCGCCTGCAGCCGGCCCTGCGGCGCCTCGTCGACGGGCTCGGCGAGCTCGATGTGCTGCGAACCCAGCAGCGAGGTCTGGGCCACCCGCGCGGTGGCATTGGCGGGCAGGTGCACGTCCTTGTCCAGGGACAGCTGCGCCGCGGCGAAGAACGTGCCGTCGGGCCGCTGCACCGCGTCGATGCCCGACACCGAGCCGACCGTGACGTCGTGCACCATCACCGGCGAGTTCTGCGGCAGCGTCGACACGTCCGGCAGCTGCACGGTGACGGTGAACGACCCGGGGCCGTGCCCGGCGGTGCCAGGCATGTCCAGGGAGTTCAGCCCGCCGAACTGACAGCCCGCCAGCAGGACCGTCAACGACGACAGCGCGAGGACGCGGCGCATCATCCGCCCGCCCCCGTCACCGGAGCGGGGGCCGGACCCGCAGCGGGAGCCGGCGCGGGCGCCGGGGCCGACTCCGGGCCGCCGACGTGCGAGGTGGACGCCTCGGGGGCCGGGGGCACCAGCAGCGCGGTCAGATCGGCGTCGGTGGGGACCTGCGGGGGCGTCACGCCCGGGGCGTTCTGCCACTGCAGGTACGGCACCGGCGTCTGCGCCTTGGCCTCGGTTTCCGGGGTGTCATAGATGATCTGGCCCTTGTAGGCGGTGATGCTGGTGATCGGGTGGAACAACACCGGCGGGTAGTTCATCGCGATCCGCCGGAACACCGGGCCCATCCGCTGTCGGCAGATCTCGGCGCGCTTGAAGTTGTCTGGTGAGGCGCCGACGTCGAACGTGCCGCCGCAGATGAACTGCACGGGGTTGCCGAAGTTGGGCAGCGACAGCAGACCCGCGAGCGTGCCCTGGGCCGGGTTGTAGATGTTGTAGAAGTTCGACAGGCCGTTGGGCGTGATGTGCAGGATCTGCTCGATGTCGTCGCTGTGGTCGGTGAGGATCTGGGTGAAGTCGGCCAGCTTGCCCACCTGGTCGATCAACGCCTGGTTGTTCTCGTTCAGGAAGCCCCGCACGTCTGCGAGCGCCGTGGTCAGCGTGCCCAGCGTGTCGTCCAGGCCCGCCGAGCTGTCGGCGAGCACCTGGGAGACCGAGGCGACGTGGTTGGTGAACTGCACGATCTGCTCGTTGCTGTTGGACAGGGCGTCGACGAGCACCTGCAGGTTGCGGATCGTGCCGAACAGGTCGGTGCGGGAATCACCCAGGCGCCCAGCGGTTTGCGACAGCTCACGCACGGCCTGGCGGAAAGAGTCGCCGTTGCCGTCGAACGTGTCGGCGGCCTGGTTGACGAACTGGGTCAGCGGCCCCTGCAGGTTGCCCTGCTGCGGTCCCAGCTGGACGCTGAGCGCGGTGAGCTGCTCCTTGACCTCGTCCCACTCGACGGGCACCGCGGTGCGGTCCAGACCGATCTCGGCCCCGTCGGCCATCACCGGGCCGCCGGTGTAGGCGGGGGCGAGCTGGATGAACCGGGCCGCCACCAGGTTCGGCGCGATGATCAGCGCCTTGGCGTCGGCGGGCACCTTGACGTCGCCGCGCACCGACATGGTGATCTTGACGTCGTCGGCCCGCGGTTCGATCGAGTCGATCCGGCCGACCGGGACGCCGACGATGCGCACCTGGTCCCCGGCGTACAGCCCGACCGCGGACTCGAAATAGCCGACGATCTTGTGCCCGGCGCGGTTCGGCCACACCAGGTACACCCCGACTGCCAGCACCGCGACGAGCACCGCGGCCAGCCCCATCCGCATCCAGCGGGATCCCGTGTCGGTCATGGCGACTTCGGCCTGATGATCAAGCGTTCGGAGATGAGCCCGCGCAGGTAGTCGGCGAGGCTGTCGGGCAGCTTGCCCGGCTGGAAGTACGAATCGAGCAGCACCTCCGAAATGGTGGCTGGCGGCAGGCCGTAGAGGTTGATGTTGAACCCGGGACCGTTGCCCACCACCTCGCCGAGCGCGGTGGCGTAGGGCGGGAGCCGGCGCAGCGCCTCACCGATGTGTTCGCGGCGCTCCAGCAGGTTGTCCATCACCAAATTGAGTTTCTCCAGCGCGGGCCCGAACTCACGCCGGTTGTCGGCGACGAAGCCCGAGAGCTGTTGGGACACATCGTCGATTCCGGCGATGAGGTTGCTCAGCGCCTGCCTGCGCTCGTCCAGCGCGGCGAACAGCAGGTTCCCGTCGACGATGAGCTGGTTGACCTGCCCGGCCCGCTGCGCCAGCGTGTCGGACACCCGTTTGGCGTGGGCGAGCAGCTGATCCAGCGCTTCGTCGCGCTTGTTGAGGCTGCGCGAGAGGTTGGTCACCCCGTCCAGCGTGCTGCGCAGCTGCGGGGTGGCGGCCTGCAGCGAGTCGGTCAGCGTCTGCAGGGCCTGCTCGAAGCGGGGCTTGTCCAGCTCGCTGGCGCTCTGCCCGAGGTCCTGGAGCGCGGTGTTGAGCGTGTAGGGGGTGGTGGTGCGCCCCAACGGTATCGACGTCACCGAACCCGCGCCCTTAGGGGTCACCGCCAGCGACTTTTCACCGAGCACGGTGTCGGTCTTGATCGCCACCAGCGACTGGTCGCCGACGCGGACCTCGCGATCCACGGTGAAGGTGACCTTCGCCGTGTCCCCGGCCAGCTCGACCCCGGTGACCTTGCCGACCTTGATGCCCGAGACGTTGACGTCGTTGCCCGGTGAGATGCCGCCTGCGTCGGTGAAGAACGCCTCGTACGGTTTGCCCTGCGGCATGAACGGCAGGCTGCTGTACCCGAAGGACACCAGCACCAGGCACGTCACCAGGGTGATGCCGAAAATTCCTGTGCGGAGCGGATTTCCGCCGTCTGTGTCAGCCAGTTTCGGAACACCTCCCCTTGGTCGGGTCCGGCGGGCCGCCGAACGGAATGAGCAGATCACTGCCGGCCGGGCCGTTGATCTTCATCCGGATCGAGCAGTAGTAGATGTTGAAGAACGCCCCGTAGGCTCCGAGCCCGTTGAGCCGTAGGTAGTTCTCGGCCAGCGGCTCGATGACCTTGTTGATATCGCCCTTGCGCTCGTCCATGCGCTGGGCCAGCGGTCGGACGTTCTCGATGACGGCCTGCAGCGGCCTGCGGGACTGCTCGAGCATCGCGGTCAGGTCGTTCTCCGCCGAAGCCAACGGCCCGATCGCGCCCGCGATCGGGTCCCGGCCCTCGGCCAGCCCGGTGAGCAGCTGCTGCAACTGGTCCACGCTGGCGTCGAACTGGGCGCCCTTCTCGTCGACGGTGCCCAACACGGTGTTCAGGTTCGTGATCAGATCCCCGATGAGCTGGTCGCGCGCCGCCAGGTTCTGGGTGAACGCACTGGTGCTCGACAGCATGCTCGACAGCGCGCCGTCCTGGCCCTGCAACAGCTCGATGACGGCGTTGCTCACCTCGTTGATCTTGTTGCCGTCCAGGCCCTTGAGCACTGGCCGCAGCCCGCCCAGAAGGGCGTCCAGATCCAGTGCGGGCTGGGTGTTCTCCTTGGCGATGGTGCCGCCCGGCGGTAGTTTGACCAGCTCGCCCGGACCCGAGGCGATCTCGAGGTACCGGTCGCCGACCAGGTTCTCGTAGCGGACCAGCGCCCGCGTCGAGGTGTAGAGCTGATAGCGGTCCGCGACGGTGAACGCCACGTCGACGGTGTTGTCGTCGTTGAGTGTGACGCCCTTGACGCTGCCGACCGGTACCCCGGCGATGCGCACGTCCTGACCGGACTTCAACCGTGAGGCATCGGTGAACGTGGCGTGGTAGCTCCTGTCGGAACCGAACCGGAACTCGCCGAACACCACCACCAGCATGGCCGCGACCAACAGCATCACCACGGTGAACACCGAGACGTTGACCAGAGTCTTCCTGTCGCTCACCACTCGTCCCTCTCAGCGTAGGCGCCGTTGAACAGGAACTGCAGCGTCGACGGCGCGTCGAACTGCAACTCGGTGTTCGGCTGGTAGGGGACATAGGCGTTGTCGGTCACCAAGAACGGTGAGCGGTACCAGGATCCGCCGTACTGCTTGCTCGGCATGTTCGGCAGGCCCCGGCAGTTCGGGCCACCGCTGGCGTTGACGATCGGCAGGCTCTCCGGATACGTGTAGGCCGGTGCGCCGGGCAGGAAGTTCGAGGACACGAACAGGCCGGGGCGGGTGCCACCGATGATCGGCGAGAACGTGTCGATGGCCTGCGCGGTGCCCTGCAGGATGCAGCCGATCTCCGGGGAGTAGTCGGCGGCCACCTTCAGCGGGGCGCGCAGCCGCTGGATCGCGGCGATGTAGTCGTCGGCGGCCGGTTCCAGCGTGGCGGTACCGTTGTTGGCCAGCCCGGTGGCCGCCAGCAGCGTGGCGTTGAGGTTGTCCTGCTCGTCGACCACCGTGCGCGCGACGGCCGGCGCGTTGTCGAAGATGCGGGCCAGGTCCGGACCGGCGTCGGCGTAGATGTCGGCGACCACCGCGGTCTGGCGCAGGTCTCCCTGCAGCGTGGGCAGCTTCGGGTTCAGCTGAGCCAGATAGCTGTTCAGGCCCGACAGCATGGCGCCGGCGTCTTCCCCGTGCCCGCGCAGCCCCTCGGCCAGTGCCGACAGGGTGGCGTTCAGGTTCACCGGGTCGATCTTGTTCAGCACATCGGTCAGCGTCTGGAACAGCGTATTGACTTCCAGCTGAACGTCCTTGGCCTGCACTTCGGCGCCGGGCCGCAGCGACGCGTCGTCCGGATCCTCCGGCGGCAGGAACTCCACGGCCTTGGCGCCGAAGATCGTGGTGCCCGCGATGCGCACGCTCGCGTTGGCCGGGATGTAGCGCAGCTCGCCGCTGCGGATCGCCAGCGTCAGCTTCGCCTGTGTCCCGGCGTATTCGATGGATTCGACCTCACCGACCTGGATACCCCGGTACTTGACCTTGGCCTTGTCCTCCATCACCAGCCCGGCGCGCGGCGAGAGCACCGTCACCCGGTCGGTGGGTGTGAACGCCGCGGTGTAGGACAGGTAGGTGAACACCACGGCGGCGAGCACGACCGCCGCCAGGATCGCTGCGGCGATCCTGACGTGGCTGCGCTTGGCGTCACCGTCGGCCATTGTGCCCCAACCTATCCCGAAAGATTGAAGTTGCCGGACGCGCCGTAGACGGCCAGGGAGATGAACAACACGATGGTGACCACCACGATCAGGGACGTGCGCACCGCCTGCCCGACCGCGACGCCGACGCCGACGGGGCCGCCGGAGGCGTTGTAGCCGTAGTAAGTGTGCACCAGCATCACCGCGATCGACATCACGATGGCCTGCAGGAACGACCACAGCAGGTCGCTGGGGATCAGGAACGTGTTGAAGTAGTGGTCGTAGAGGCCCGCGGACTGGCCGTTGATGTAGACGGTGGTGAACCGGGCGGCGAAGAACGCCGCGAGCACCGACAGCGCGTACAGCGGCACGATCGCGATCAGCCCGGCCATCAGCCGGGTGGACACCAGGTACGACACCGAATGCACGGCCATCGACTCGACCGCGTCGATCTCCTCGGCCACCCGCATCGCGCCCAGCTGTGCCGTCGCACCCGCCCCGATCGTCGCGGCCAGTGCGATTCCCGCAATCACCGGCGCAACGATGCGCACGTTCAGGAACGCCGACAGGAAGCCGGTCAGCGCCTCGATACCGATGTTGCCCAGCGACGAGTAGCCCTGCACGGCGATCACCCCGCCAGAGGCCAGCGTCATGAACGCCGCCACCCCCACCGTGCCGCCGATCATCACCAGCGCGCCGGTACCCATCGTCATCTCGGCGATCAGCCGGACGGTCTCCTTGCGGTACCGGGTCAGCGCATTGGGCACGTAACGCACCGACTCGCCGTAGAACAGCGCCTGCTCGCCGACCGTGTCGACCATCCTGGGGAACACCCGGAGCAGGCGCCGGAACCGCAGCGTGGCGTCGTAGCTCATCGCTGCCCTCTGTTCTTCGCGCAAGCGCTCATCGGGCGAGCACCCTCACCCCGATCGCCGTCATGATCACGTTGATCACGAACAGGCAGATGAACGCGTAGACGACGGTCTCGTTGACGGCATTGCCGACACCCTTCGGGCCGCCCTGCACGGTCAGGCCGCGGTAGCACCCGACCAGCCCGGCGACGACGCCGAACAGCAGGGCCTTGATCTCGGCGAGGATGAGTTCGGGCAGGCCGGTCAGCACGGTCAGCCCGTTGATGAACGCCCCGGGGTTGACGCCCTGCAGGAACACCGAGAACACGTAGCCGCCGGACAGCCCGATCAGGCAGACCAGGCCGTTGAGCAGCAGCGCCACGAACGTCGAGGCCAGCACGCGCGGCACCACCAGCCGGTGGATCGGATCGATGCCGAGCACCCGCATGGCGTCGATCTCCTCACGGATGGTCCGCGCACCCAGGTCCGCACAGATCGCGGTGGCACCCGCGCCGGCCACCACCAGCACCGTCACCACCGGCCCCAGCTGGGTGATGGTGCCGAACGCGGTGCCCGCACCGGACAGGTCGGCCGCGCCGATCTCCCGCAGCAGGATGTTCAGCGTGAACGCGACGAGCACGGTGAACGGGATGGCCACCAGGAGCGTGGGCACCAGCGAAACGCGGGCGATCATCCACGTCTGGTCGAGGAACTCCCGGAACTGGAAGGGCCGCCGGAAGACCTGGACGAAGGTGTCCAGCGACATCTCGACGAACCCGCCTACGGCCCTCGCCGGTGCCGCAAGCTGTTCGATCAACCTCGGCTCCGTTCTCGGGACAGGATGCTGTGGACATTCCGGCGGGAACACGCTGCGCCAGGCTCTGTGGCGAAGGCTCCGTCATGGGTCGCTCGTGACGTCTCCCGATCTTCTCGATCAGCGTGGCTGGTAGTGAGCCGGATCATACTAACTAGAACGTGTTCGCACTGTCAAAAGCCGCGAGAAACCCTCTGACATGCATATTCGTGCTGTTCAAGGGCATTGTGACGCAGGTCATTCTAGAACACGTTCTAATTGACGTGCGCGGCGTGGGACACGGATCCTCAGTGCGGATCCCCCAGCCCCATGGCAGCCGAGAAACTGCGCTCGGGGTCGCGGTCAGCAAAGTAGGTCTGGAGTGTGTCGGACAGCGCGGCAGGGTCCCACGCGTCACTGCCGGCGCTGAACTGCTTCTCCACGGTCGGCGCCGCCAGCAACGTCACCGTCGGACCATAGACGATGAACAGCTGCCCGTTGACCCCGTCGGCGGCCGGCGAGGCCAGGAACCGCACGAGGTTCACGACGTGCTCGGGCGACAGCGGATCCACCGCGCCGTCGGGCAGCTCGGGGGCCTCGCCGAACACCCCGGCCGTCATCGCGGTGCGGGCCCGCGGCGCGATCGCGTTGGCCCGGACCCCGAGCCGGCCCAGCGCCCGCGCCGCCGACAACGTCAGCGCGGTGATGCCCGCTTTGGCCGCACCGTAATTGGGCTGCCCGACCGGTCCGGACAGGCCCGCCTCCGACGAGGTGTTGATGATCCGGCCGTAGACCTGCCCGTCCCCGGCCTTGGCCTTGGCCCGCCAGTACGTCGCGGCGTTGCGGGTGAGCAGGAAGTGACCGCGCAGGTGCACGGCGATGACCGCGTCCCACTCCTCGTCGGTCATGTTGAACAGGATCCGGTCCCGGGTGATCCCCGCGTTGTTCACCACGATGCCGAGCCCGCCCAGACCGTCGGCGGTCTCGACCAGCTCGTCGGCGGTGGACCGCTCACTGATGTCGCCGGCGACCGCTACCCCCTTGACGCCGGCGGCGGCGATCGCGTCGAGAACATCGGATTTGTCGAGCGCGGCGGCGATGTCGTTGACGACGACGGTGGCCCCCGCGCGGGCCAGCCCGACGGCCTCGGCGCGGCCGAGCCCCGCGGCGGCACCGGTCACCACGGCGACGTGCCCTGACAGATCTGTGAGTGTCATTTACGAATACCTCTAGTCGTGTCGGATCAGGGCGGCCCTCGGGCACTCCGCGATGGCTTGCTCGGCAGCCTGCTCCTGGTCGGCGGGCACCGGGTCGAGCTTCACCACCGCGTAGTCGTCATCGTCGAGGTCGAACAGGTCCGGGGCTATTCCCACACAGACCGCGTTGCCCTCGCACCGATCACGATCCACTTCCACTCGCATGACAACCTCCTACCCGTTCCCCGGCTGGGGCTGACCGGCCGGACACCTCTGTGACGCCGCCCTGGACCCCAACACTAGAACGTGTTACAACCGGGGAAGACGTCAGGTATGCCTAGGTACCCCGGTCACAGGTTTGCAGAGAAGTGAGGACAACGCGATGCGAATCGGCTACACCCCCGAACAGGAGGAGTTGCGCCGCGAACTGCGGTCCTACTTCACCAAGCTGATGACCCCCGAGCGCGCCGAGGCGCTGGCGTCCAACGACGGGGAGATGGGCCGCGGCAACGTCTACCGCGAAACCGTCGCCCAGATGGGCAAGGACGGCTGGCTGACGCTGTCGTGGCCCGAGGAGTTCGGGGGTCAGGCCCGGCCGCCGATGGACGGCCTGATCTTCAACGACGAGGCCGCCATCGCCAACGTGCCGGTGCCGTTCCTGACCATCAACAGCGTCGCGCCGACGATCATGCACTTCGGCAGCGAGGAGCAGAAGAAGTTCTTCCTGCCCAAGATCGCCGCGGGTGAGCTGCACTTCTCCATCGGCTACTCCGAGCCGGGCGCCGGCACCGACCTGGCGGCGCTGCGTACCACCGCGGTACGCGACGGCGACGACTACGTCATCAACGGCCAGAAGATGTGGACCAGCCTGATCGCCTACGCCGACTACGTGTGGCTGGCGGTGCGCACCAACCCCGTGGCAAAGAAACACCGCGGCATCTCGATGCTGATCGTGCCGACCACGGCGCAGGGCTTCTCCTGGACCCCGGTGCACACGATGGCCGGGGTGGACACCAGCGCCACCTACTACCAGGACGTCCGGGTGCCGGCCACCAACCTGGTCGGAGAGGAGAACGCCGGCTGGAAACTGGTCACCAACCAGCTCAATCACGAACGAGTCGCGCTGGTCTCCGCCCAACCGATCTTCGTGGCGCTCAACGGCGTTCGGGAGTGGGCCCAGAACACCAAGGACGCGCACGGCAAGCGGCTCATCGATTCGGAGTGGGTGCAGCTGAACCTGGCGCGGGTGCACGCCAAGGCCGAGGTGCTCAAGCTGATCAACTGGGAGCTGGCCTCCTCCGCCGAGGCGGCGCCGTCACCGGCCGACGCGTCGGCGGCCAAGGTGTACGGCACCGAACTGGCGACCGAGGCCTACCGGCTGCTGATGGAGGTGCTGGGCACCGCGGCGACGCTGCGGCCCGGTTCGCCCGGCGCGCTGCTGCGCGGCCGCATCGAGCGCATGCACCGGTCCTGCCTGATCCTCACGTTCGGGGGCGGCACCAACGAGATCCAACGCGACATCATCGGCATGGTCGCCCTCGGGCTGCCCCGGGTCAACCGCTGAGAGGGCGGATACACATGGACTTCACACCTTCAGAGGCAGCCCAGGACCTGGCGGGCCTGGTCCGTACCATCACCGAGGCGGTGTGCACGCCCGAGCGGCAACGCGAACTCGACGGTGCCGCACAGCGTTTCGACCGGGACCTGTGGTCCAAGCTGATCGAGGCCGACGTAGTCTCGGCCGCGGCCGCCGAGTCCCTGGGTGGTGGCGGCTACGGCGTGCTCGAGCAGGCCGCCGTGCTAGAGGCGCTCGGCAGGCAACTGGCCGCGGTGCCCTACCTGGAGTCGGTGGTGGCGGCCTCCGGGGCGCTGACGCAGTTCGGCTCGGCCGAGCAGGCCCAGCAGTGGGCCGTGCCCGCCGTCGCCGGGGAGAAGGTCCTGACCGTCGCGCTGGCCGGTGAGATGGGCGACGGCCCGGTGCGGGCCCAGCCCGGCGGTGCGGGATACCGGCTGACCGGGGTGCGCACCCAGGTACCCTACGGGCCGGTCGCCGACGCGTTCCTGGTTCCCGCCGAGACCGACAGCGGGACAGCGGTGTTCGTCGTGGCCGCCGACGATCCCGGGGTCACCGTGAGCCCGCTGGGCACCACCGGGCACGGCAGCGTCGGTCACCTCGACCTGCGCGATGCCGAGGTGGACGGGACGCGGGTGCTCGGCGTCGACGGGGCCGCGGTGCTCGGCTGGCTGCGCACCCGCCTGACGCTGGGGTTGTCCGCGTTCCAGCTCGGGGTGTTGGATCGCGCACTGGAGCTCACCGCGGCCTACGCCCGCGAACGCGAGCAGTTCGACCGGCCGATCGGTAGCTTCCAGGCGGTGTCGGCGCGGCTGGCCGACGGCTACATCGACGTCAAGGGGCTGCGGCTGACCGTGACCCAGGCCGCGTGGCGGCTCTCGGAGGACCTGCCCGCCGACGTGGACGTCTCCACCGCGGCGTTCTGGGCGGCCGAGGCCGGGCACCGGGTCGCCCACACCACCGTGCACGTGCACGGCGGGGTCGGCATCGACACCGACCATCCCGTGCACCGGTACTTCCTGGCCGCCAAGCAGACCGAGTTCGCGCTGGGCAGTGCGACCGGGGCGCTGCTGGCCATCGGACGCGAGCTGGCCGACACCCCGGCCTGACCGCAGTGAGCCGACCGACCGTCCCCGCGCTGCTGTCGGCGCTGGCCGACGTCGATGACCGCGGTGTGTTCGCGGTCGACGCGGACCCGGTGTCGTTCGTCAGCTGGCGCAACCACATTCGGCGCGGCGCCGAGCTGGCCGCGGCCCTGCGACGGCGGCTGGACCCCAGCCGCCCGCCGCACATCGGCGTCCTGCTGGGCAACACCCCGTTCTTCGGCACGGTGCTGGTCGCCGCCGCGTTGTCGGGCATCGTCCCCGTCGGGCTCAACCCCACCCGCCGCGGCGCGGCGCTGCACCGCGACATCGAGCACGCCGACTGCCAGCTGGTGCTGGTCGACCGGTGCGCACCGCCCGACGGTGCCGGCGTTGTCCCCGTCCTCGACGTCGAATCCCCGGAATTCGCCGACGAACTCGCGGCGTCCTCCGGCGCCGGCGCCGAGTTCCCCCGCGCCGATCCCGACGACCTGTTCATGCTCATCTTCACCTCGGGCACCAGCGGGGACCCTAAGGCCGTGCGGTGCACCCACGAGAAGGTGGCCTTCCCCGGCCAGATGCTCGCACAGCGGTTCGGGCTCGGCCCGGCCGACACCTGCTACCTGTCGATGCCGCTGTTCCACTCCAACGCGATCATGGCGGGATGGGCGCCCGCGGTGGCCGCGGGCGCGTCGATCGCGTTGCGGCGCAGGTTCTCCGCGTCACAGTTCATCCCCGACATCCGCCGCGTCGGCGCCACCTACGCCAACTACGTCGGCAAGCCGCTGTCCTACATCCTGGCCACCCCGCCGCGCCCCGACGACGCCGACAACCCGCTGCGGGTGGCCTACGGCAACGAGGGCTCGCCGCAGGACCTGGATCGTTTCGCGCGCCGGTTCGGGGTGCAGGTGGTCGACGGGTTCGGCTCCAGCGAGGGCGGGGTCGCCATCGCCCGCACCCCGGAGACCCCCGAGGGGGCGCTGGGCCCGCTGGTCGGCGGGGTGCGCATCGTCGACGTCGACACCGGCGCCGAATGCCCACCCGGGGTCGTCGGCGAACTGGTCAACGTCGACGGGCCGGGCCAATTCCGGGGCTACTACCGCGATCCCGAGGCGGAGGCCGAACGGATGCGCGGCGGCATCTACCACAGCGGTGACCTGGCCTACCGCGACGAGGCCGGTTTCGCCTACTTCGCCGGCCGGCTCGGCGACTGGATGCGGGTGGACGGCGAGAACCTCGGCACCGCCCCGATCGAGCGGATCCTGCTGCGGTTCCCCGGGATCACCGAAGCCGCGGTGTACCCGATCCCGGACCCGGCCGTCGGCGACCAGGTGATGGCGGCGCTGGTGCCCGCCCCGGGCATCCGGTTCGATCCCGACCGGTTCACCGAGTTCCTGTCCGCACAGCCCGATCTGGGCCCCAAGCAGTGGCCGGCCTTCGTCCGGGTCAGCGCCACGCTTCCGCGCACCGAGACGTTCAAGGTCATCAAACGGACACTCTCCGCCGAGGGCACCGACTGCGCCGACCCCGTCTACCCGATCACGAGAAGCCATGTCTGACTGGGACGAGACCACCGACGTCCTGGTCGCCGGCTCCGGGGCAGGCGGCGTCACCGGCGCCTACACGGCACCACCGCGTACTCCGGCGGCGGCGGGATGTGCTTCCCCGCCAACCCGGTGCTCCTGCGCGCCGGGGCAGACGACACCGTCGACGACGCGCTGCGCTACGACACCGGGGTGGTCGGCGACCGCACGCCGCGGGCGCTGCAGGAGACCTATGTCCGCAGCGGAGCGCCACTGATCGGGTACCTGGAAACCGACGACCAGCTCCCGTTCCAACGCTGCCGTGGCCCGACTACGTCGCGAGCACGGCCAAGGCCCGCGCCGACGGCATGCGCCATATCGCGGCCAAGGCCCCCCGCCGACGAACCCTACGACCGGGCCTTCTCCGGCGGCGCACCGCCGCTGTACCCGATCGAGCGGGCACCGTTGCTCGCCGCCGCGTTCGGGGTCTCCGACCTCGGCGCCAAAGGTGGCCTGCGCACCGACACCTCGGCGCGGGTCCTCGACATCCATGGTCGCCCGATCCCCGGGCTGTACGCGGCGGGCAACACGATGGCCGCACCCAGCGACGCCGTCTACCCGGGCGGTGGCAACCCGATCGGCACCAGCATGGTGTTCAGCCACCTCGCGGTGCGCGACATGCTCACTCGCTGAGCCGCTCCATCTCGGCGGCGTCGATCAGCGCCACGGCGGCCGCCCGGGCATGCGCCAGCGGCGCGCTGTCGTTGAGGCTGGTGGCCAGCGAAGTCGCCCCTTCCAACAGCACCAGGATCTGCTGGCCGAGAATGTAGGGGTCGGCCGCCTCGGTCAGCCGGGCCACCGCGACAACCGCGTCGGCGAACCGCCGTTTGTGCGCGCGCACGATGTCCTCCACCGTCGCCCACTCCCCGGCCGACTCCACCGCCGCGTTGTGGAACGGGCAGCCGCGGAACCGTCCGGTGGGCGGGATGGCGAAGACGGCCAGCAGACGCTCGCGCGGCGACAGATCCGTGCGGTTCAGTCCCTGCTCCATCGGTGATGCCGCGCACCGGTCCAGATTGCGCAGGTAGTCCTCGACCAACTCGTCCTTGCTGGAGAAATGTCGGTAGAGAGTGCGTTTGGACACCCTGGCGTGCTGGATGATCGATTCGACGCCGGTGGCGTGGATGCCGTCGCGGTAGAACAGCACGGCCGCCGCCGACGTTATCCTGTCCCGCGCGCCGCGGCCACCGCCTCGGGCATCCTCGGTCATGCCGTCGAATATACCGACCGGTTTACCGCAGCCGGGAGTGATCCAGCGCACCCTATCAATTGAAAACCGATCGGTGTACTTTGACGGGTATCCGTTCCAACGCAGGAGGAAAGCATGCAGCATCTCGTTCTGACGAAGTACGGCGATCCGGCCGAATCGGTGCAACTGTCCGACGGGCCCGACCCCTCGCCTGGACCCGGCGACGTCGTGGTGCGCGTCGAGGCCGCAGCGATCAACCCATCGGATTTCCTCCTCGTGCAGGGGCGCTACCTGGTCCGCCCGGAACTGCCCGCCCCGCTGGGGGCCGAGGGCGTCGGCATCGTCGAGGAGGCCGGGGGCGAGGTGGACCACGACCTCATCGGCAAGCGGGTGATCCTGCTCCCGACCTTCAAGTTCGGCTCGTGGTCGGAGAAGGTCGTCGTGGCCGCACAGGACGTGGTGGTGGTAGCACCCGATGCCGACCCGCTGCAGTTGGCCATGCTGACGATCAACCCGGTGACGGCCCACCTGCTGCTGGACCGCTTCGGTGACCTACAGGTCGGTGACTGGGTGGGCCAGACGGCGGCGAACTCCGCGGTCGGACGTCTCGTGATCACCCTGGCCAAGCGACGCGGGTTGAAGACGCTCAGCGTCGTTCGCCGCGAGGACACCGCCGAAGAGCTGCGCCGGGCGGGTGCCGACCTCGTCGTACTCGACGGCCCCGAGCTGACCGCCGAGGTCAAACGTGCACTCGACGGCCGCGAGCTCAGCCTCGTGCTCGACGCGCTGGGCGGCTCGCAGGCCTCCGGCCTCATCGGCGCATTGAAGTTCGGAGGCGCTGCGGTGACCTACGGTTCGCTGATCGGTCCGCCGGACGGAGTGGGCTACCTCGACCTGATCGCCCGGCACCTCAGCTACACCGGCTTCTGGCTGGGCAACTGGTACTTCCGTGCCGACCGGGCCGAGATCACCGAGACGCTGAGCTACCTGGCGCGACTGGTCGCCGAGGGCGAGCTGTCGGTTCCGGTCGAGGCGAGTTACCCGTTGACGGACTACCTGAAGGCCTTCGAGCACGCCAGTGCCCCGGCGCGCGGGGGCAAGGTGGTGTTCAGCTTCGGCTGAGCACCACCGTCACGAACTCATCTGCGCGGCGAACATCGAGGGCGCCGGTCCGTCGGCCAACGGGCGGAAGGTGCTCTCGACCGCCTTGCGCAAGGCCGCGTAGTCCAGGTTGGCGGTGCCCTCGATCGTCGAGATGATCTCGGGGACGTTGTAGAGGCTGAGTTCGTCTCCGCCGGCGGCGATGGTGCGCCCGGTCAACCAGCTCGACTCCGCACTGCCCAGGAACACGGCCGCCGGCGCCACGCGCTTGGGTGAGTTGGCCTCGTTCTCCAGATCGAGCGCGATGGAGAACCGCTTGTCCTGGGGCATTGTCGCTACCAACCGGGTGGCGGCACCGGGGGCGATGGCGTTGGCGGTCACTCCGTAGCGGCCAAGGCCGTTGGCCAGCGACATGGTCAACCCGACGATGCCCATCTTGGCTGCCGCATAGTTGGGTTGGCCGGGCGACCCGTGCAGACCCGAACCCGACGTGAAGTTGATGATGCGGTAATTGCCCTCGGGGTTGCGCTGGGCGCGCCAGTAGGCCGAGGCCGGCCGGATGGTCGAGTAATGACCCTTCAGATGCACGCGGATGACGGCATCCCAGTCGTGCTCGGTGAGGTTGAAGATCATCTTGTCGCGCAGGATCCCGGCGACATTGGCCACGATGTCGAGCTTGCCGTAGGTGTCCAGCGCCAGCTGCACCAGCCGCTCGCCGGTGGCGACGTCGGCGACGTCACCGCCGTCGGCGACCGCGGCACCGCCGTTGTCGTTGATCTCCTTGGCGATCGCCTCCGCGGGGCCGCTGTCCTGACCGTCACCCTTCTCGTCACCGCCGAGGTCGTTGATCACCAGCTGGGCACCTTCGGCGGCGTACAGCCGTGCGATCGCCTCGCCGATCCCCCGACCGCCACCGGTGATGATCGCGACACGTCCGTCCAACACTCCCATGTATTTACTCACCTTTCGGGCTCGTGAGAACCATCACTCTCGCATCGATTGAACGATACAATTCAGAGCTCGTCAACGATACAGTTTCCCGATCAAATCGATTGAGCTGCAGTACATCACGATATTTCAGGGTGATACCTGATCATTTTGGTGACACCCATTCACTTTAGTGAGTTGAAAGCGCAAAAGAACATGTGGCATCGCCGGGAATAGCGATGGACAATCCCCTATTGGCTATTTCGATGAACAATTGCTTGTAGAAGGAGCAGACATGAACACCGTCAGGGAACTGGGCGGCTCGACCGGTATCCAGATTTCTGCGATCGGCCTGGGCTGCATGCAGTTCTCCGGCCCCGGCCTGGTGTCGCGATTCCACACCCCGTTGCCGCAACCTGAGGTCGACGCGATCGTCCAGGCGGCGCTCGACGGCGGCCTGTCCTGGTTCGACACCGCGGAGAACTACGGGAAGGGCACCGGAGAGCGCAAGCTCGCCACCGGGCTGACCAACTGCGGCCTCAAACCCGGCGACACCATCGTCGCCACCAAGTGGAGCCCGCTGGGCCGCACCGCGAAGAATCTCGAGAAGACGATCGGGAACCGCCTGGAGGCGCTGTCCCCGTTCCCGATCGACCTGTACCAGATCCACCTCGGCTTCGGCTCGTTCTCCTCGGTGACCGCACAGGTGCATGCGCTGGCCCGGCTCGTCGAGAAGGGTCTCGTCCGATCGGTCGGCGTGAGCAACTTCTCCGCCAGCCAGATGGTGACCGCACACCGGGTATTGGCCGAGCACGGCATCCCGCTGGCCTCCAACCAGGTGCGCATCAACATGCTGTCGCGCGAGATCGAGACCAACGGCGTGCTGGATGCCGCCCGCCGCCTCGGCATCACCCTGATCGCCTACACGCCGCTGTCCAGCGGCATGCTGACAGGCAAGTTCCACAGCAACCGCAAGCTCGTCGAGGACATCGCGCTGCTGCGCCGCAAGTCCAACGGCATCTCCAACGAATCCCTCGATCGCACACAGCCACTCATCGACGGACTGGCCCAGGTCGCCGACCGCCATGAGGCCACGGTCAGCCAGGTCGCGCTGGCCTGGTTGATCAGCTACTACGGCGACACCGTGGTGGCGATCGCGGGGGCCTCCAAACCGCGCCACGCCACCGAGGCCGCCGGTGTGTTGAAGCTGCAGTTGAGCGACGAGGAGCTCCAACACCTGGCCGGCCTCTCGGCGTCGGTGGCCAAGAAGGGCCGCACCCCCACCGAATCTCGGTCGTAGTGGTGTCGTTCCGCGATAGGCTCGCCGGCCTCAGCCGGCCAGCCGGTCGCGGCGCGTCTCGCGGGAGCGGCGCGGGGAGACCCCGGTGTCCCTGCGGGACTGCTTGCGGCAGTTGGTGGCCGACGGGAAACCCACTCGCCGCCCGACGGATTCGACTCCCAGATCGGTGCTCTCCAGCAACTGCTGGGCGTGCCGGACCCGTACGCTGGTCAGCCATTGCATCGGTGTCTGCCCGGTCTCCAGCTGGAACCGCCGGTTCAGCGTGCGGATGCTGACCGCGGCATGGCCCGCAATCTCCCCCAGCGTCAGATGCCGGTGCGCTTCCCGCTCCATCCAGGACAGCACGTCATCGAGATCGCGCTGTTGCCCGAGGCTTTCGGATGACGGCGGCTTCCGCAGGATGAACTGGGCCTGCCCCCCGCTGCGGTGCAGCGGGGCCACGGTGAGCCGGGCCGCGTCGGCGGCGACGGCGGCACCATGGTCGCGAGCCACCATGTACAGGCACAGGTCGATCCCGGCCGATGCACCCGCCGAGGTCAGGATCTGTCCCTCGTCGACGTACAACACGTCGGCGTCGAGCTCCACCGCGGGGAAAGCGGCCGAGAACACGTCGGCCACCACCCAATGCGTCGTCGCCCGCAGTCCGTCCAGCAGACCGGCGGCGGCCAGGGTGAACGTGCCCGAACAGATGGAGGTGATGCGAGTCCCGTTGGCACGTGCGGCATGTAACGCGTCGACGACTGCCGGAGGCGGCGGCGCCGTGATGTCTGAACGACCGGGGACGACGATCGTGTCGGCCTCGGCCAGCAGGTCCAGACCTCGCTCGACGGTGATGGTGAACGGACCTGCGCCCACGACGGATTCGCTGCCGCACACCAGGACGCGATACGCGTTCTCACCCGAAGCCAGTCGGGCGGACCCGAACACGGCGACCGGGATGCTCAGATCGAGCGCAACGACGTCCGGCATCGCCAGGACCGCGACGGTGTGCATGGTCGTCAGCCTACCCAGTCGACCACCGGTCGATAACCGAAAAGTGCTGTATTCCATCCACATACGGAATGGCCGGACCAGTTGGCCAGATATGACCGGTACTCGTCACTATCGCCGGTGTTCAGGGCGGCCGCGGTGTAGCTGAATGAACACGGTCTAGCTGAATGAATCCGAACCCAATTCCCCAGGAGACCTTATGACCGAATCCCTGACCATCGACATGACCGGCGGCGCCGCCAAGCCGATCGAGTTCGCCATCCTCGTCGCCCCCGGCTACAACCCGGTCGACATCATCGGCCCGCACACCCTGCTCGGGGTGATGCCGGGTGTCAACCTGCACCTGGTGTGGAAGAACACGGACGAGGTGATGGGCACGCCCACCTTTCCGACCCGACCCACAACGACTTTCGACGAGTGTCCGGCCGACCTCGACATCCTCTACGTCGGTGCGCCCGGCCACGCCCAGTTCACCGACACCGAGACCCTGGAATTCCTTGCTGACCGCGGCTCACGGGCCCGCTGGATCGCGGGTTCCTGCCTCGGCTCGTTGCTGCTCGGCGCCGCCGGCCTGCTACAGGGCTATCGGGCCACCACGAACTTCGGGGCCGTGCACTTCCTGCCCTATGTCGGCGCCACCTATGCGCCGGGCAATGTCGTGGAGGACCGCAACCGCATCACCGCCGGGCCCGCCACCGGAGGCTTCGAGATCGGTTTCCGGTTGCTGCAGGACCTTTACGGTGACGAAGCCGCGAAAGAGGCCATCCTGCAGTGCGAATACGCACCGGAGCCGCTGTTCCCGGTGGGCAGCCCGGAACTGGCGGGGCCGGAACTGACCGCGATCGCGAAGGCGCACCTCGAGCCCAGCCTGGCGCCGCTGACCGAGATCTTCGAGAAGGTCGGCGCCCGCCTCGGCGTGGCGGGCTGACGGAAGTCACGGAATGGAGGTCGCCGGCGTCGGAGTGTGGAGTTCCCAACTGCGCTACGGCGATCCCGCCGAAGCGCGGGAGGCGGCGGCCGAGCTCGAGGAGCTCGGCTTCACCGCTCTGTGGGTCCCCGATGCCGGCGGGCCGCTGTTCGACTCAGTGCGGGGGCTGTTGACGGCGACCAGACGCACGGTGATCGCCACCGGCATCCTGAACCTGTGGATGCACGACCCGAACCGTGTCGCCGCCGAGTACACCGAGCTGACCGCCCGCCACGGGGCCCGCTTCCTGATGGGCATCGGCGTCAGCCATGCGCCACTGCTCGATTCCGGCGACCTCCACCGTTATCGCCGGCCGCTGGGCGCGATGCGCTCCTTCCTGGACGCGTTGGACCAGGCGGTGTCGCCGGTCCCCGTCGAAGAACGAATCCTTGCCGCGTTGGGCCCGAACATGCTGGAGTTGGCGGCGGCCCGGTCCCGGGGCGTGCACACCTGTTTTGTCACCCCGGAGCACACACATCATGCCCGCGAGGTGCTCGGGCCGCGGCCACTGCTGGCACCCGAGCAGACCGTGCTGCTCACCGACAGCCGCGCCGCGGCACGCGATGTCGGCGACGATTGGCTACGGGCGACCGTGGCGCTGCCGAACTACGCCAACAACCTGCGGCGGACCGGCTTCACCGACGAGGACCTCGCGGGGCTCAGCGATCGCCTCTTCGACTCGGTCATCGCCTGGGGCGACGAAGACGCCGTGGCCCACCGGGTGGCCGAACACTTCTCGACGGGCGCCGATCACGTCTGCGTACAGGTTCTCACCGCCGACCCCACCGAATTCCCCAGAGAACAATGGCGCCGCCTCGCCGCGGCACTGACCTAGGACGCCCGACATGGCACAACTCCCCACCGCCCGAGGTCCGATCGAGACGTCCGATCTGGGCGTCACCCTCATGCACGAACACGTGTTCATCATGAATCCCGAAATTTCCCAGAACTATCCAGGTGCCTGGGGTGACGAATCCGCCCGGGAGCGCGATGCGATCCGGCGGCTCGACGAACTCGCGGGCCGTGGCGTCCACACGCTGGTGGATCTGACCGTGCTCGGGCTCGGCCGCTACATCCCGCGCATCGCCCGCATCGCGGCGGCCACCGAGCTCAACATCGTCGTCGCCACCGGGCTCTACACCTACGACGAGGTACCGATGTACTTCTCGCTGCGCGGGCCCGGCACCCTGCTGCAGGGACCGGAGCTGATGACCGAGATGTTCGTCGGCGACATCGAGGACGGGATCGCCGGTACCGGCGTCAAGGCGGCGATCCTCAAGTGCGCCACCGACGAACCAGGGCTGACTCCCGGCGTCGAGCGAGTGTTGCGGGCGGTCGCGCAGGCGCATCGCCACACCGGGGTGCCGATCTCGACGCACACCCATGCCCCCACCCGCCGCGGCCTCGACCAACAGCGGGTCCTCGCCGAGGAGGGCGTCGACCTCGCCCGCGTGATCATCGGGCACTGCGGTGACACCACCGACATCGCCTATCTGGAGGAGCTCATCGCCAACGGGTCCTACCTCGGCATGGACCGGTTCGGCGCCGACGCGTTCGTCGGTTTCGAGGAGCGCGTCGCGACGGTGGCGACGATGTGCGAACGCGGCCACGCCGGGAAGATGGTGCTATCCCACGACGCCGCATGTTATTTCGATGCGATGCCGGACCAGGTGCTGTTGGCCGCACGGCCGAACTACCACTACCTGCACATCCACGACGACGTCATCCCCGCGCTGAAGGCTCGCGGCGTCACTGACGAGCAGCTCACCACGATGCTGGTGGACAACCCGCGCCGGATCTTCGAGGCCCAGGGCCGGTACTGACCGCCGGCGGTCGCGTCACCGCCGCCGCCGGGCCACCACCAGCACGGCCACCAGCGCGAGCAACGCGACCATCATGCCCGCAGTCATCACGATCGCCAACGCCAGGGCGTCGTTGCCCAGCGCGCCCACCACCGGGGCGACCGCGGCGCCCAATCCGAACTGCGTGGCGCCCAACAGCGCCGCCGCCGTCCCCGACGCATCGGGGTGGCGCGACAGCGCCATCGCGGGCGCGTTCGGGACCACCAGGCCCACCGCCGCCAGGACCGTCCACAGCGGTGCCACGAACCCGGCCAAACCACCGACGCCCGTCACCGACAACGCGACGAAGACCGCCCCCGCTACCGACGCGCACGCCAGCGCCCACACCGTGATCGTCGCCGGGGCGCACCACCGCAGCAGCACGGCGTTGCACTGCGTCGCACCGATCAGCGTGATCGCGCCCGCGCCGAACACCAGCGCGAACGTCTGCTGGTCCAATCCGAAGCCACCCTGCAGCACGAACGACGCGCCGGCGATGTAGGCGAACAGCCCGGAGATCCCCAGCGCGCTGACCAACACCAGCACCACGAAGGGGATGTCGCGCAACAGCTCCAGGTACGTGGCGGCGATGCCGCGGATCTTTAGTGGCCTGCGGTGCGGGGCCGGCAGGGTCTCGGGCAGCGCGAGCACGCCGACGAGCAGGAGCATGGCGGCGATACCGACCAGCGCTGCGAACACCCAGTGCCACGAGGCCTTCAGCAGCACGGCGGCCCCGAGCGACGGCGCGAGAACCGGTGCAGCCCCGAGCACGAGCATCAGTCGCGACATCACGGTGGCCGCGGCTGACTCGTCGAACAGATCACCGACGACGGCTATCGCGACGACCATCACCGCCGCCGCGCCGATGCCCTGCACAGCGCGCGCCACCGTGAGCATTGCGATGTCGTCGGCCAGCAGGCACAGCAGGGAGGCCAGCATGTGTACCACGATGCCGGCGATGAGTGGCCTGCGGCGGCCCACCGAGTCCGACAGTGGCCCGACGACCAGCTGGCCCACCGCCAAGCCCGCCAGCGTCGCGGTGAGCGTCAGCTGGACCACCGACGAGGAGACCGCGAGATCGCCCGCGATGTCCGGCAGCGCAGGCAGATACATATCGATGGTCAACGCGCCGAGGGCGACCATGAGTCCCAGCACTACGATCATCCGCGGGCGGCTCGGGGCCGTCGTGGCCGTCATGTCCAGGGAATCGACCTCGGAATGCCTCAAAGTCACTTGGCGATTATTCTGGGTCGAACCCGGAATGCCCACAGTCACTTTGGTGTCCGCGACTCGCTTTCCTCAATAACATGAACCTGCGCGAACCACCGTCACAACAGTCAGACCCTCAACCCTTGGTTATGACCCTTCACCAATGCCAGTGATTCCCGCAAATGCAAACGGGTATAGCTCTTTTCGAGCTGTTATTGACTTCATTGGCGGTCTATCGTTCAATCCAGGAGGAGCGCAATTCGGCGCAATCTAGTATCCCCGGATACGCAACTCGACAGTGCACCATTTCAGCTCATCTGCGGGCAATGGGCAACCCGAAATAGATATGGAGTAAAAGACAATGGGAGTGTTGGACGGACGCGTCGCGATCATCACCGGCGGTGGACGGGGGATCGGCGAGGCGATCGCACGGCTGTACGCGGCCGAGGGCGCCCAGCTGGTGATCAACGACCTCGGCGGTGACGAGAAGGGTGACGGCCAGGACAGCGGCCCGGCCTCCGCCCTCGCCAAGGAGATCAACGACAACGGCGGTGCCGCGGTCGCCGACGGCGGTGACGTCGCCGACGTCGCCACCGGCGAGCGGCTGGTGCAGCTCGCGTTGGACACCTACGGCAAGCTCGACATCCTGGTCAATGTCGCCGGGATCCTGCGCGACAAGATGATCTTCAACCTCAGCGAGCAGGACTGGGATGCCGTCATCCGGGTCCATCTCAAGGGCCACTACTCGACCATCCGGCCGGCTTCGGCCTACTGGCGCTCCCAGCGCAACCCGGAAGGCAATTACCGCATCATCAACTTCAGCTCCGCCTCCGGGTTGCACGGGTCGCCCGGCCAACCCAACTATGCCGCAGCAAAACTGGGCATCGTCGGCCTGACCATGTCGCTCGCCAACGCGCTGGGCCGCTACGGCGTAACCGCCAACGCCATCGCCCCCACCGCCACCACCCGGCTGGTGGCCACCATCGGGCAGGACAAGATGCTCGACTACGACCTCGACGTCAGCGGCGAACGGCACGCACCGCGCCATGTGGCACCGGCGACGCTGTACCTTGCGAGCACGGAGTCGAGCTGGTTGACCGGGCGCACCATCGCCGCCGGCGGTGACGAACTCAGCCTCTACAACGTGCCCGAGACGATCTCCACCATCGAGGGCACCGCCTCCCTGGACTATGCGGCCTTCAGCGAAGCGGTGGTGAAGAACTTCAAGCCGCTCGTCGCCGACACGGAGAACCTGTTCGCCTCGCAGATCCCCTCCTGACCCGCAGGGCTCGCGTCGCACCTCGATCCCCTTTGCCTCGGGTGCGACGCGAGCCCTGTTCTCGTTCCCGCGACCTACAGACATCTCGAGAGGACACCATGTCGGTTGGCCCTGTACCACAGCCCACGCCCGAGACGGCTCCCTTCTGGGAAGGCACCGCCGCGGGTGAGCTCCGCATCCAGAAGTGTCTGGAATGCGACGAGTTCTACTTCTATCCACGGCCTTTCTGTCCGAACTGCTTCTCGGAAAAGGTCGAATGGCAGGCAGTCTCGGGCCGTGCGAAGCTCGCCTCCTATGTGATCAACTATCGGCCGCTGCCGCCGTTCAAACGCGATGAGCCACAGATCATTGCGCTCGTCACTCTGGACGAGGGTCCGCGGCTGTGCACGAATATCATCGACGTGGAACCGGATCCGGCGAACCTGCCGCTCGGCTTGGAGTTGACGGTCCGGTTCGAAGAGAGGGGCGATCAGACCGTGCCGCTGTTCGCTCCGGCCAAGGGAGCCAACTGATGCCAACACAGTCCACCCACAAGACCAAGTCCATCCACCAGGGGAACATCGCCATCGTCGGGGCTTCGGAGACGACGCGCCTGGGCGTGATACCCGACATGTCGATGATCCAGTTACACGCCGACGCCGCCCGCAACGCGTTGCGCGACGCCGGCCTGACGATGGCCGATGTCGACGGGATCGCGTCGGCCGGGCCTTCGTTCGTCGTAGAGGTGGCGGACCTACTCGGTGTCCGACCACGCTGGGTGGACGGCACGATGGTGGGCGGCTGCAGCTTCATCCTGCACGTGCGGCATGCGGCCGCCGCAATCGCGACCGGGGAGGCCGACGTCGTCCTGATCACGCACGGTGAGTCGGGCCGATCCAACGTCGCTATGCCGCCCTACACGATCGCACCGAATTCGCTTGCCGGACAGTTCGAAATGCCATTCGGTGCGGCGGCACCCTACTCTGCCTTCACGCTGCCCGCACTTGCCTTCCTGGACAGCCGCGGCATGACGCCCCGCGATATGGCCGAGGTCGTTGTGGCACAACGGGAGTGGGCGATACCCAACGAGCGCGCGATGAAGCGCACACCGATCACCGTTGACGAGGTGCTCGCCGGCCCGCAGGTGGCCTACCCGTTCACCAAGGACATGTGCTGCCTGGTCAGCGACGGTGGAGGCGCGCTGGTGCTGACCAGCGCCGAGCGGGCCAAGGACCTGCCCAGCGCCGACCGGGCGGTGTACCTGCTCGGGTCCGGGGAGTCGACCGAGAGCATCATCGTCTCCCAGATGGACGACATCACCACTTCGGGGGCGTTCCGGCGGTCGAGCAAGGAGGCGTTCGAGACCGCGGGGGTGACCCATGCCGACATCGACCACGCGATGTTCTACGATGCGTTCGCCCACCTGCCGCTCTACATGCTCGAGGACACCGGCTTCGTCGGGCACGGAGAATCGGGCGCGTTCTTCGCCGAGGGTCACACCCGGCCCGGCGGCAAGCTGCCGATCAATACCCAGGGCGGTGGCATGTCCTACACCCACTCCGGCATGTACAGCATGTACGCCATGCAGGAGTCGGTGCGGCAGCTCCGCGGCGAGGCGGTGGTCCAGGTGCCCGACGCCACCATCAGCTTCGTACAGGGCGTCGGCGGGTTCTTCTGGGCGTCCGGCAGCCTGGTGTTGTCGAACCGTCGGCCCTGAGCCCGTCGGACAACCACATAAAGGCAGTGCAAACGCGTTGTGCGCAATCCGCACAACGCGTTTGCCAGCTCAGGGGCGCGGCCGCCTTTTCGAAAGCCCTTCTAATTAGCTATCGGTTATTCTCGATTAGCTTCAACCCGCCGCGCGTGGCGAGGCGATGTGGTAGACCTGGCATCTGGTTACCAGGCAGCATTGAGGACAGCGGAACATGGACCAGCCCAGCGGGCCGACCGTCACTATGTCCAGGCGTGAACGGCGGCGGCAAGAGACCATCGACGAGATCCTGGACCTATCACTCGAGGTGATGAAGCAGGAGGGGGTCGCCGGTCTCAACCTGACCGCGGTCGCCAAGCGGCTCGGCGTCCAGCCGACCGCGCTCTACAAATACTTCCCGTCGCTGATCGCCGTCTACGACGCCCTGTTCCGGCGGGCTCTCGAGACCTTGTTCGAACAGATCAATACGGCCGTGTCGGCGGCGCAGCCCGGGATGGCGACCATCCGGGCCGCCGTGCAGACCGCCAGCGCGTTCGCGGCGGACAACCCTGAGCTCGCGCAATTGATCATCTGGCGGCCCGTGCCTGGTTACAAACCCGCGCCGGAGGCGATGGGCCCCAGCTCCCGGATCGTCGACATCTTCACCCAGGCGCTGGATGACGCCGCCGCCGCGGGCGAGATCGCCCCGGAGATCAGCGGCCGGCGCGGCGCACATATCGTCAGCGTGCTGCTGACCGGTGCGGTGAGCCTGCACATGGCCGACAGCGGGGACCAGTGGGAACCGGACGACTTCATCGAGATGGTCCCCGACCTGGTCGACATGTTCGTCACCGCGTTCTCCCCGGCCGGCTCTCCCAACCCCGCCGACGGCAGCCGGGATCCGCGACCCGCGGACGACGGCGACTGACGTCAGTCGAACATCCGCAGCTTGCCGTCGATGGCATGGATCACCTGTGTCTCGGTGAACTCGCGCAGGCCCCACGGCCCGTTCTCCAGCCCGACCCCGCTCCACTTGTGACCACCGAACGGCAGGTGCGGCTGCACACCGGTCGCGTGGTTGTTGATGGCGACCTGACCGGCATCCAGCCGCAGCCCGACCTCGGCGGCCCGGTCGGGGTCGGCCGACCACACCGAGGCCGTCAGCCCGTAGTCCGAGGTGTTGGCCCTGCCCACCACCTCGTCGATAGTGCGGAACGGCAGCACGGGCAGCGCCGGGCCGAACTGCTCCTCGGCGACGATGCGAGTGGAGTCGTCTACCCCGGTCAGGATCGTCGGGCTGAAGAAGTATCCGGCGCGGTCGAGCGGACCGCCCCCGGCCACCGCACGCGCGCCGTGGTAGACGGCGTCGGCCACCAGGTTCGACACCCGACTGAACTGCGGCAGGTTGTTCACCGGGCCGAGCTCGGCCTCTGGATCGTTGCCGTCGGAAACCTTGACCCCCTTGGCTTTTTCCGCGAGGGCATCCACGACATCGGGAAACACGTTCTCCTGCACGTACACTCGCTTGATCGCGGCGCAGATCTGGCCGTTGTTGCCGAACGCACCCCAGAACAGTCGGTCGGCGATGGCGCCAGCATCGACGTCGTCAAGGACGATCGCGGGGTCGTTGCCGCCCAGTTCCAGCGTGACGCGCTTGAGATCTTCTGCGGCGGCGGCCATCACCCGCTTACCCGTCGCGCTGGAGCCGGTGAAGCTGATCTTGCGGGGAATCCGGTGGGTGGTGATGGCCGCCCCCAGCGGATCCTTCCCGGAGACGACGTTGAGCACCCCGGGCGGCAGGACCTGCTGCAGCACCTCGCCGAAGGCCAGCGTGGTCAGCGGCGTGAACGGCGATGGCTTGACCACCAGCGTGTTGCCGGCCCGCAGCGCGGGCGCGATCTTCCAGAACGCCAGCACCACAGGGAAGTTCCACGGTGTGATGGCGCCGACGACGCCGACCGGACGCCGCAGGACCTCGGCGTAGCCGTCCCCCGCCGGGTCGGAGATGACCTCGCGCGGCATGTCGAGTTCGGCGTAGTAGCGCAGCCACTGTTCGGCGACGACGAACTCGAGGCCGGCCTCCTTGACCGGCTTGCCCTGCTCCAGGCTCAGCACGCCTGCCAGTTCCGGGCCTGCGGCGGCGATGGCCGCCGCCGTGTCGCGCAGCAGCTGGCGCCGGCGCTCCTCATCGCACCGCCACTCCCCTAGCGCGGCCTGGGCTGCCACCATCGCCTCGTCGAGCTGTTCCCGGGAGCAATCCGGGGCCGCGGCGAAAGGCGTTCCGGTGGCGGGATTGACGACCTCGAACGATTCGTCTGCCGCCACGGACTTGCCGTTGATGGTCATTCCGAACTCGTACATGGTGCTCCTTCGACGATGACGGGCTTGGTGCGGTTACCGGTAGGCGGGCAGCAGGGCGTGCACCATTGGTGCGCCGGCGACGACGGCACCCTGCTCGGACAGCGCGGCCAACTCGTCGTCGCCGAACCCGGCGGCGGCGAGGATGTCCGCGGTGTGCTCGCCGACGCCGGGCGGCAGCAGCAGCCCGTACCGGTGGGTCCGGCTGAAGTGGGCCATGTTGCCGGGCCCGGTGATGAACTTGCCGTCGTCGCCCGGGTAGACGTGCAGGAACTCCGCGTTGGCCAGCCGTGGGTCGCGGATGACCTCGCCGACGGTGCGGACCCGGACGGCGGGCACGCCTGCGCTGTTGAGCAGCCGCACCACGTCGGCGGCGTTGCGTTCGGCCACCGCGGTCGAGATCGCCTCGGTCGCCGCGGAATCGGTGTCCAGGGCCGCTTCGGGGATGCCCAGCGCGGCGGCCAGCACCGACCGGACCCCCGGTACCGCGGTGCCGTCCAACCGGATCCAGCCGTCGGCGGCCTGATAGATGCGGTTGATCGGGTCGGTGCCCTTGTGGTTTCGGCCGCCCACAGGGGATTTCGGCCGGCCGGCGAAACGGATGATCTCCCCACTCTGCAGGTAGGTCGCGGTGCCGATCAGCGAGTCCGACGTGGCCTGGCCCTCACCTGTGCGCTCACGGTGGTACAGGGCCAGGCACACCGCCAGCGACGACATCGCCGCGGTGACGATGTCGCAGACCGCGATGGTGTTGGCCACCGGTTCGTCGTCGCCGCCTTCGGCCTTCATCATCCCGGTCATGCACTGCACGACCATGTCCACCCCACCCTTGTCGCGCATGGCCCCCGCGTGCCCATAGGCCGCGAGTGACATCGTGACGATGCCGGGGTTGACCTTCTGCAACGAGTCGTAATCGATGCCCATCTCGGTGGTCAGACCGGGACGCAGCGCGTCCATGAAGGCATCGGACTTCGCGACGATCCGGTAGAACGTATCCCGGCCCACGTCGCTCTTGAGATCGATGGCCAGGCTGCGCATTCCGCGGTTGGCCGAATAGGCGGGGGCGCGGAACGGGTCGCCGGTGGGTGGCTCCACCTTGATCACCTCGGCCCCGAGCGAGGCGAGCAGGCTGCCGGCGTACGGGCTGGCCAGGAACGTGCCGGTGTTCAGGATGCGGTAGCCGCTCAACGGTCCGGGCCGGATCGGGGTGCGCGGCGGAGCGGGCTTGCGTTTGCGCGCCGGCCACGCCTCGACACGGCCGGTGTGCTCGCCCAGCCTCGGGGCCGGCCCGCGGACCCGGCCGGGGGTGCGGGAGAGGTTGATCGGCACACCGGGCATCACCACGTGGCCGCGCTCCGGGTCGTCGACCTCCGCGCGCATCCCGATCGCCGCGAGCTGCGGATGATCGAGCCAGTCGTCGCGGTCGTCGACCGGGCCGCACGGCACCCCGAGGCGATCGATGATCTCCAGCCACTCCGCGCGGGTCTTGGTCAGGAACGCATCCGAGACCGCCTTCTGCACCCATTCGATGTTCTGCGGGGCAACGAGATTGATCAGCTTGCCGCCGATCCGGGTGTCGTCGAGGATGTACTCCAGTTCCAGCGCACGCAGCAGCGCCGCCTCGAACTTCGGGCCCAGCGCACCGACGCCCAGCCACAACCCGTCCCCGGCGCGCATCCGGGTGTAGGTCGGGTGCCGGCCCGCCGCACCCACGGCGGTCGCGGGATCATCCTCGTCGGGGTCGATCACCAGGAAGGTCATGGTCAACTGCTGCAGCGCGTTGACCCCGCTGACCGTGACCTCTTGGCCCACCCCGGACCGCTCCCGCTCCACCAGGGCGGCCACCGTGCACACGGTCGCCCACACGCCGTGCGCGTAGAGCACCGTCGGATAGACGGATTCGACGGGATCACCGGATTCCGATGACTGCCGGGCGGCCTGGCCCCCGAAGGCCGCCAGCAGGCCGGCGGACTCCCGGCCGCCGGCCCACGGCGTGTAGTCGGGCAGGTAGACCGGCATCGACACGTGCACAAGAGCGGGATGCGCGTGCAGCTCGTCGGCCTGCAGCGAGAAAAGGTCAAGGGTCGGTGCACCGTTCGTCAGCACCACATCGGCCCCGGCGATCTGGTCACGCAGCCAGGACAATTCGGGCGGGGACGCCGGGTCGACGACCACGCCACGCTTGCCCCGGTTCCACATCGCAAATCCGGGCGAGCTGCGGGCGGGATCACCGCTCGGTGGCTCGACCTTGACCACGTCGGCGCCGAAATCGGCGAGGAACATCCCGACGATGGGGCCTGCGACCCCGGTGCTCAGGTCGAGCACCCGCAGGTCCTGCAATGCGTCCATATGACCTTTCCTGTCTCTGTCAGAGCTACTGCTGGCGGCTGGGCAGTGCCACGACGGCGTACCCGGGTGAGGTCGACGCACCGTCCTGGTTGGTGACGTCGGTGGCCAGTCGCACCAGATGTGACCCGTTGTCCTGGTACTTCTCGGTGACCACCGCGCTGGTGGTCAGGACGTCGTTCTTGTGGTTGATGGCGCGGAACTGCATCTTCAGCTCGCGCACCTCGGCTTCGTCACCCAGCCAGTCCCGCAGGGCGTTGAGCAGATACGCCCACCGCAGATGCCCCATTCCGAACGCGGCACCCTGCCCGGCCGCCTTGCCGGCCTCGTCGTCCATGTGGACGTAGACGAATTCCTCGTTGACCGCGGCGTAGCGGTTCCAGTGCATGAAGTCGGTCTTGCGTTCGAACGGCGGCCCCTGCTGGCCGATCTCGATGTCCTCGAAATAGATCTGCTTGCTCATCGTCAATCCCCTGGCTCAGTAGCGGATAAGTGTCAGTACGCGAGTCTTGACGTGCTCGTCGCGTTGGTTGCGCCATTCGATCTCGTTGTAGGTGTAGAGCGTCAGGCCGTGTCTGCCGGTCCGCTCCTCCCAGTGCGACAGCCGGGTGCGGCTGGTGATGACGTCGCCGGGGCGGATTTTGGCGCCGAACGTGTCGACGATGCCGCCGTTGAGGATGTTGCCGCCCTTCTCGACCTCCTGGCCGGGCAGGGCACCGGCCAACTCCGGTGGGCTGCCGTCGGGCACCGCCCAGGCGAACGGGTTGAAATCCTCGGGGGCGATGATGCCGCCCCACTTGGTCGTGGCGGCGTACTCCTGGTCCCAGAAGATCCGCGGCGGGGTCTTGTCCCAGTACACCGCAATGGCCCACTTCCTGATGTCGGACGCCGAGACCGGGTAGGAGACCTCCTCGTCGACCCAAACACCTTTCAGCGCTTCCATTTCCGGAGTGACGAGTGTCGTCAGTTCAGACACGTGTGATTCCTTTCGGGTTGATAAACTGGCGGGTCACCACTTCACCGGCAGGTTGAACACACCGTTGATCGTCGCCTCGGTCTTGAACGGGACCTCGCTCGGATCGATGGCCAGGCTCAGCGTGGGAACCCTGCGCAGCAGGGTCTCGAAGATCACGTGCAGCTCGGCGCGGGCCAGCGGCTGACCGATGCACTGGTGCACGCCGTAGCCGAAGGCGAAGTGGTCGCGGACGTTTCGGTGGATGTCCAGTGACGCAGCGTTCGGGTAGTGGGCATCGTCGCGGTTGGCCGAGATATTGAGCGGGATGATGCCCTCGCCGGCCGGGATCGTGACCCCGCCGATCTCGATGTCCTCAGCGGCGATGCGCATGATGATGAGGTGGACGATGCTCAGGTAGCGCAGCAGCTCCTCGATCGCAGCGGGAATCAGCTCCGGGTTGGCGCGTAGTTCGGCAAGCTGGTCAGGGTGCTCCAGCAGTGTCAGCGTGCCCAGCGCGGTCATGCTCGCCGTTGTCTCGTGCCCGGCCACCAGCAGCAGCCAGCCGGTGTTGATGATGTCACGGCGGTCGATCACTTCCTCGCGGGAGGCGCGGACCATGTCGCCCAGGATGTCGTCACCCGGATCGTCGAGGACTTCCCGCTCCTTGACCAATTCGTCGATCAGGTTCATCAGATTCGCGCGGGCTTGCAGCGAGCTGGCGATGTTCTCCGGGGAGATGTTCCCTGCCGTCACCTCCAGCAGCTTTTCGCTCTCGCGGTTGAAGAACGGGTGGTCCTCCGGGTGCACACCCAGCACCCAACTGATCACCGTCGACGGCACGGGCAGCGCGAACTCCCGCACGAAGTCGACCGGCGCTTCTTTCGCTAGCATCGCATCTAACTGGTCATCGACGAGCTGCTGGATCCTGGGCCGTAGTGCGTCGATCCGCTTGACGACGAAGTGCTTTCCGAGCAGCCGCCGGAACACGGTGTGCCGGGGCGGATCCATGCGTAGGAACAGCCGATCCTCGGGAGCGGAGACCGGGAAACCGGGTACGGACTGCGGGAATCCGGGCGTCTCCTCCGCCGCGCTCACCCTGGGATCACCGAGGATCGCGCGCACGTCGTCGTAGCGGGTGACCAGCCACGCCGGGGTGCCATCGCGCATGATGACCCGCTTGATCGGTTCGTTCTCCCGGAGGAACTCGTAGACCGGCGAGGGGTCGTAGGTGCCGCGCGACCAGGGGAAGGGTTGCCCGAGGTCTGCGGGTGCCTCCACGGGTTTCGTCATCGAAGTCTCCAATCTTGTACTGACGAGCGGGGTTTGGTTCCGAGACTCATAGCGCTTCCCCGGAGCCGACGGGCACGGCGTCCGGTGTCCACGACTCGGCGAGGACTTTGCGGTACTTCATCGTGGCCTTGGGGTGGTTCCAGCCCAGTGCCCCGACCAGCTTGCCGTCGACGCTGTAGAGCACGACGAACCGGTCGTCACCGGGGTTGCCGTCGGCGAACTCGATGTCCGCGCGTGGGGGGAAGACGCCGTAGGCCTGCAGCCGGATCCCGAACTGATCCGACCAGAAGTACGGGATCGGGGTGAACGGAGTCGGGGTGTCGGCAACGATGTTGCGGGCCACGGCCGCGCCCTGCTCGGTGGCGTTGAGCCGGTGCTCGAGGCGCATACGCTGGCCGTGGTAGCGGAAGTTGGGCCAGGAGGCGACGTCTCCGGCGGCGTACACGTCGGGAGCGGCCCGGCAGTACGCGTCGCACACCACTCCGTCGTCGAGGATCAAACCGGAGGTGCGCAGCCAGTCCGTGGCCGGCACGGCGCCGATCGCGACGAGGACGAGGTCGGCGCTGAGCATCCGGCCGTCGCCGAGCCCGACGCCGGAGACCCGACCCTGGTGCCCGGCGATGGTCTCGACGCCGGTGCCGGTGATCAGGTTCACCCCGCGGGCGCGATGCAGCTCGGCGACCAGCGTGCCGACGGCGGGGCCGACCTGGCGGATCATCGGCGACGGCAACGGGTCGACGAGCGTGACGTCGTAGTTCTCGACGAGCACCGACGCAACCTCGGCCCCGAGGAACCCGGCCCCGATGACGACGAGCTTCTTGCTGCGCGCCAACGTGTCCTGCATGGCCGCGAGGTCGAACTCCGAACGCAGCACGTGGACCCCGAGCAGGTCGTGTCCGAACGGCAGCAGGCGGGGCAGCACGCCGGTGGCGATCACCAGGTGGTCGTAGTCGAGGGTCTCCCCGTCGGTGAGCCGCACCCGGCGCTGCTGGGTGTCCAGGTTCTGCGCCGCCTTCCCGAGCCGCAGGCGGATGCCCTGCTTGGCGAAGTGGTCTGCGCTGCGCAGCCGCACCCGGTCCATGTCCCACGCGCCGCTGAGCACCTGCTTCGACAGCGGCGGCCGGTCGTAGGGCAGCGACGTTTCGTCGCCGACCAGCGTGACCTTGCCCGTGAAGCCCTCGGTGCGCAGGGATTCCGCGACCGCGACCCCGGCGGCGCCGGTCCCGACAATGACGGCGTGTTCCGCCATCGACATAGCGCAACCTTTCAGTTCAGGGGATGAGGATCGGTTTGACGGTGACGCCGGACAGCGAGTCGGCCTCGGCGTCGTTGATCTTGTCCAACGGATAGGTGGTCACGAGGCGGTCGAACGGGAACCGGCCAAGGCGCCACAGTTCGATCAGCTTGGGGATGAACAGCTGTGGTACGGCGTCGCCTTCGAGCAGGAACGAGATCCGCCGCCCTTCGTTGAGGGCCTCCTGCGGCAGGTCGATCGGGCCGCCGCCCCCGCCGACCAGCCCGCAGAACCCCAGCGGCCGGATCGAGGCGAGCGCGGTGAGGATTACCGCGGGGATGCCGGTGGTATCGAAGGCGTGCGAGGTGCCGCCGCCGGTGACGGCGCGGATCTGTTCGGCCACTTCGGGATCAGCACCGTCGAAGACGTGTGTGGCGCCGAGTTCGGCGGCCAGCTCGCGCCGTGCCGGGTTGATGTCGACGGCGGCGATCACGGTGGCCCCGGCGATGCGCGCGGCCATCACCGCGGCCAGTCCGACGGCCCCGGTGCCGAACACGGCGACGCTGGAGTCGTACCGGACGTCCATCGAGTTGAGGATCGATCCGGCGCCGGTCTGCAGCCCGCAGCCCAGCGGCCCGAGGATCTCCAGCGGCAGCTCCTTGTCGACCTTGACCACGTTGCGCTGGGTGGCGATGGAGTACGTCGCGAACGACGACTGCGCGAACCACCCTGTCAGGACGCGGGTTCCGTCGGCGCTGACGCCTTCGACCCGCTCGGTCCCGCGCACCCCGACCACGTTGCGGGCGCCGAACTCGTCGCAGTAGGACGGCGCGCCGGTCAGGCACTGCCGGCACCACCCGCAGGAGTCGTAGCTGAGCAGGACGTGATCACCGACGGCCACCTGCGTCACGTACGGGCCGACCTGTTCGACGACGCCTGCACCTTCGTGGCCGAGTACAGCTGGCAGCGAGACGATTTCGGGCGGCAGCGAGCGGGCGAGCAGATCGGTGTGGCACATCCCGGCACCGGCGATGCGCACCAGCACCTCGTCGGTCCCGAGTTCCGGTAGTTCGATCCGTTCGATCACGAACGGCGACCCGGGATCGGGCAGGACCGCGACGTCAGCGTGCACGGATCAGCCCTCGAGGTGGATCGCGGCGGCCGGGCAGACCTTGGCCGCTTCGGTCACCCCGTCGACCTCACCGTTGTCGACAGTGTCCTTCAGCAGCACGACGATACCGTCGTCGTCCTGGTCGAATACCGTGTCGGCGAGCAGAACACACTGCCCCGATGCCACACATTTCTCGGGTTCGATCTTTACGTCCATTCCCGGTTAACCACCTTCACTCAGGATCTAGGCATTCACCAAATTTATGGAGCGGCAATAACGTTAATACCAACTGTGCGTTGGCTTTTCGGATCAATGATCTGTTGCCAATTGAACGCCAGCGCGGGTATGAAAGTCAACACTTTTCGGAATAAGTAACCGGCCTGATCTGCGGTTATGCGCCAAAACGGAAGTTGTCGGTCATCACCTTGGTGAACCTCAATAACCCACCGCCGAAATTGCATTCCAGCAGGTCCTTACTCGAAAAACCTCTGCTGGAATGCAATTTCGGCGAATTCAGGACGGGACTACGGCTCGACGGGGTTCTGGTCAGGGAGTTGGCGGGACCAGCATCGACTGCCAGGTCTGACCTTCGGCCGCCGGTCGACCCAGATTGGCCTGGGTGTAGACCTTCCCGTCCGGGCCAACGTAGGACCCGGTCTGGGGGTCGTACTCCGCGACCGCCACCGGGGCAGCCGGTGCCGGCGAGGGTGCTGGCTCCGGAGCCGGAGCCGGCGCGGGGTCGAGCTGCGGAATGTCCTGGCCCGACAACGTCGCGTTCGGGTCGCCCTTCCAGTTCATGCCGTCGTTGAGCGGGACGTACTGCTGGTCGCTCTCGCACATCTCGACCGTCGGCGCCCGCTTGCCCGGCCGAGTCACACACGGCGTATTGCGGGCACCGCGCACGTTGAACGGCGCGTCCTGCGGTATGCGGCAGTACAGATCGCCCGGCGGACGTTCCGGGTAGTCCACCTCGCTGGGTACCCGCATCTGTTGTGCCGGCAGGTATCCCGTGGTGCATGGCGGCGGCAGGTTCATGTTCAGGTTGAAGCTCAGGAACGAACCCCGGTAGTCCATCTTCACGTTGTGGTTGGCCACCCCGGTGGCCTGCATCATGGCGGTGCCCTGCGGCAGCAGCACGAGCAGCTGCTCGATACCGTCGCGGTAGGTCACCGCCACTTCACCGAGTCCCACCAGGTTGGCCAGCAGGACGGGCAGGCTGGGCTTGAGCCGGTCGAACAGGGCTCGGGTCTGCGCCGCCATCGGGGGCCCGGTGTGCAGGATCCCCCGTACCGCGGTATCCCGTTGGCGCAGTTGATCGGTGATGTTCGCGATGTGCGCAGCCCAGGCCTGCACGGAGTCGGAGGTGTCGATCTGGGTCTGCAGCACCGGCGCCGACTTGTCGACCAGCGTGGTGATCGCGTCGAGATTCTCGCCCGCGCCGATGGCCAGCTTCGTAGAACCGTCGACCAGCCGGGCGAACTCGGGGCCGAGCCCGCCGAACGCCACGTACGCCTCGTCGATGGCGGTGCGCAGGTTGTCCCCGGGTATCGCTTCCAGGCCCCGGTTGGTGGCGTCGACGAGCGCGTCGATCGGCGGCGGAACCGACGCCTGCTCAACGGTTATCACATCGCCGTCCTTCAACGGGGGTGACTCGTGCGTGGGCAGCAGCGTCACATACTGCTCGCCGACGGCGGAGACGCTGTGCACCTCAGCCGTCAGCGCGGACGGTATCTCGATGTCCGAGCGCAGCTCCAACACCGCGGCCACCCCGGTGCCGTCGAGGCGCACCGACTCCACGTGCCCCACCTCGACGCCGCGGTAGGTGACGTTGGACCGCTCGTACAGCCCGCCCGAGGCGGGCAGTTGCAGGGTGACCTCGTAGCGCCCGACACCGAACAGCAGCGAGGGCAGCTTCATGTAGTTGAAGACGACGAAGGCGCCTGCGGTGATCGACACCAACGTGAAGACACCGATCTGGATCCAGATCCGACGGGTCAGGTGCATCTCACGGCCCCTGGTTGAAGTGATAAGGGGCAACCAGGGGGTTGCCGGCGGTGTACGGGCTCGGCATCTGGCCGATGGTGCGGCCCCACTGCAGTTCGAGCTCGGTCAGGTCGCCCTCCCAACGGGTTCCGGTGAAGTAGGACTGGTCGATCCGGCTCAGGGTCAGGTCGAGGATCGCGGTGAGGTTGCCGTAGTCGCCGCGGGACCAGTTCCCGATGGTCTCCTTAGCCCACGGGAACGTGCTGAAAAAGCTCAACGAGCGGGTCAGCGCCGGACCTGCATCGGCCGCCGACTTCAGCACCGGTCCGAGGTCGTGGAGCTCCTTGACCAGGTTCTCCTTGGTCTGGTTGACCGAATCGGCTGCCAGCGCGCTGAAATGGCCAAGCTGTTCGAGGGTGTCGGCGAGCTGGTCGCGACGTTCGCTGAGGACGGCCAGGGCGTCCGGGATGGTCCGCAGGGCGGTGTCGACGGTCGGCCGCTGCTCAGCGACCTGACCGACCAGCCCGTTGAGGCTCTCCGAGGCGGCGATGATGTCACCGGTCTGGTCCTCGACGTTGGCGATGAACGCGTCGAGCTGTTCGATGAACGTTCGAAGTTCGTCGCCACGCCCGGCGAAGGCGGTGCTCAGTGCCGCCGTGATGTCCTGCAGGTGGCCGATTCCGCCGCCGTTGAGCACCATCGAGACCGCCGCCAGCGTCTGCTCGGTCGACGGATAGGTCTTGCCCGCCGACAGCGGGATCAGCGATCCGTCGCGCAGCCTGCCCCTGGGCGGCTCGTCGACCGGCGCGGCGAGCTCGATGTGCAGCGAACCCAGCAGGCTGGTCTGGCCGACCGTCGCGGTGGTGTTCTCCGGCAGTTCGACGTCGCCGTTGAGCCGGATGGTGACCAGGGCGTGCCAGCCCTGGCGCTCGATCTTCTCCACGTTGCCGACGGTGACGTCGCCGACGCGCACCCGGGAGTTGCGTTCGATGTGGTCGACATCGGGCAGCTGTGCCTGGATCTCGAACGCATCGGCGCCCTGCCCCTCGGTGCCGGGGAGTGGCAGGGAGTTGGCTCCCCGCCAGTCCGCGCACCCGCTGGCCGCGGTCGCCAGGGCCAGCAGTCCGGCGCCGAGCAGCCGGCGTGATCGGCGCGCAACGCTCATGGTTGTCCTCCCGGGGGCAGCATCATCCCCGGCAGTCCGGCGGCGGGGTCGGTCGGCTGGGCCTCGGCGGCCAGGGGTGCGGCCGGTGCCGGCGTGGCGGGAGCCGCAAGAGCGGCCGGGGCTGCAGGCGGTGCCGGCGGTATGTAGTCCGGTCGCATCCAATCTTCGCTGTAGGTGATCTCGTTCGGCCGGGCCATCTGGCCGACGAGCGGGTTCATGCCGACTGGCAGGAAGTTGTACTGGCGGTTCTTGAAGATCGGCGCCAGGTACTGGACACACAGTTTCGCCGACTGCTCGGCCCCCAGCCGCGACGCCGCCTGGATGGCACCGCACATGAAGGCGATCGGGTTGGCGAAGTTGGTCAGTGCCAGCGCACCCGTCAGCGCCGCCTGCGACGGCTGATAGATGTTGAGGAAGTTCTGGAAGGTGCTGGGCGCCAGATGCAGAGTCTGCTTGATGTCGTCGATGCTCTGCATCAGCGCGGTCGTGACCGAACCCAACTTGTCCGACGTCGTGCCCAGCGCCTCCCGGTTGGCGGCGACGAACGTCTCGACCTCCCCGATCGCCGCGTTGGCGGACTCGACCGCGGCGCCGACCTCGTCGGGGTCGTCGGAGAGCAGCCGCGTGGCCGCCGCGAGGTTGACGTTCACCTCGCGCATCAGGTCGGTGCTGCCCTCCAGCGCCGACACCAACGCCGACAAACTCTTGAAGGTGCCGTACAGGTCGTCGCTGTGGTCACCGAGCGCGGAGAACGCCGACGACAGCTCGATCATCATCTCGCGGATGTTCACACCCTCGCCGCGCAGGTTGTCCGCGGTGGTGTTGATCAGTGCGCCAAGGGAACTCACGCCGCCGGGCCGGTCGGGCTGCAGCGTCTCGGACAGCCGCTGCAGCTGCACCCGGAAGTCGTCCCACTCGACCGGGACCGCGGTGCGGTCCGGCGGGATGACCGCACCGTCGGCCAGTTGCGGTCCCCCGTCGTAGACCGGGGTGAGCTGGATGGCGCGCGACGTCACCAGCGACGGTGACAGGATCGCGGCGTTGACGTCGGCGGGCACCTTGTACCTGTCGTTCACCCAAAAGGTGATCTTCACCCGCTGCACCTGCGGTTCGATGCTCTCGATCTCACCCACCGGCACGCCCAGGATGCGCACCTCGTCGCCGACGAACAACCCGTTGCTGTTGGCGAAATAGCCGGTGATGTGGATGCGCGTCGGGTCGACGGCACGCGTCACCGTGACCACGCCGAGCACCAGGGCCACGGCCAGCGCGACCGCGGCACCGATCCGCAGGACCCCTCTATTGCTCACCTGGCACCTCCTGCCCTGTTGCGTGTGCCGGCAGGGCCGGCGGGCCCGGCGGCGGCCCGCCGGGTGGCGGGGCGGGCGGCGGCTCGCGGTACGGGTAGCAGCCGGTCGGGCCGGGCAGCGGGATACCGGGCGGACCGCAACCCTGATCGCCGGGGTTGCCGGTGATCGCGTCGGGGATGGTCATCCGCGGCTCCCCGCCCTGCCCGGTGCGCGGATACGGCGACGGCAGCGCCGGGGTGGCGCGCTGTCCGACTTCGGGATCGCCGAGCTCGGACGGCAGCAGCACATTCGGGTCCAGACCGAGGTCGGAGAACGCCGCGTCGATGAACGGCTGCAGGAACTGGCCCGGCAGCAGGTTGGCGACGTAGGCCTTGAAGAACGGTCCCGAGCCCACCGACTCGCCCAGCGACATCGCGTACTTGTTCAACAGCACGATCGCCTTCTGCACCCGCTCCTTGCGGTTGTCGACCATCGCCAGGACCCCGTTGAGCTTGTCCAGGGCCGGCGCGAGCGTGTCCCGGTGCTCGCCGATGAACCCGGTGATCTGCTCGGACGCCGCAGTGATGCTCCCGGCGATGGAATCCAGGGCGGCGCTCTGGGTCTGCAGCTGGGCCAGCAGCGCGTTGGTGTTCAGGATCAGGCTGGCCAGCTGCTCGGCCCGCTCCCCCAGCACTCCGGTCGCCTTCTCGGCGTCGCGCAACAGGTTTCGCAGCTGCGCGTCGCGCTTGTCCAGTGTCTCGGAGAACCGCGCGACGCCCTGCACCGCGACCTTCAGGTCGGCCGGGGTGTCCTTGAACGTGTTAGCCAGCACGGACAGCGATTCGGACAGGTCGTCGACGTCGAGGTCGCTGATCGCGGACGTGAGATCGCCGATGGCGTCGGGTAGTTGGTAAGGGGAGGTGGTGCGGTCGGTCGGGATCGGCCCGTGCTGCTCACCGGTGCCGCGCGGGACGATCTCCATGATCTTCGAGCCGAGCATGGTCTTGGTCTTGATCACCGCCTCACTGCGGTCCCCGAGGCGGATCTTGTCGTCCATGGAGAACCGCACCAGCACCTGTTTGCCGTCGAGGTCCACCGAGTTCACCTTGCCCACTTGATATCCGGAGACCTGCACGGGTGCGCCGGGGATGAGCCCGCCCGCCTCGGCGAAATAGGCTTCGTAGTGGTTGTCGCCGTTGAGGAACGGGAGCCGGTCGTAGTTCAGCGCCGCGAACAGGACCGCGAAGGTCAGCGCGAGCCCCAGGAGCCCGATGCGGCGCGGGTTGCGCTCGGAGAAGAGTTTCATTTCGGCGCGCACCTTCCGGTGACCTGCTCGACCACCTTGATGAAAACCGGCTGTCCGCCTTTGCCGTTGACCTTCAGGATCGCGTCACAGAGGTAGTAGCCGAAGAAGTCACCGTACATGCCGTGGCGGTTGAGCATCTGATAGGCGTCGGGCAGCGTGTTGAGCAGGTCGTCCATGTAGTCGTGGTCTGCCACCACGAGTCCCGCTGTGCGGTCAAGTTGTTCGCGCACCTGCTTGGCGGGCGGGCGGCCCTGCGCCAGCAGGTCGGCGATGGACTTCGCCGCGGCGTCGCCGTAGGCCACCGAGTCGGTGACGGCCTGCTTCTTGTCGGCCAGCCGCGCCACCAGCTCGCTGAGCGAGACGACCGTTTTGTCGAACTGGTCGTTCTGATCGGCCAGCGCACCGAGGGACACGCTGAGGTTGTCGATCAGATCGCCGATGAGCTGGTCGCGGTCGGCCAACGTGTTGGCCAGGGTGCCGGTGGTGGCCAGCAGCGACTGCATGGTCGGGCCCTGTCCCTGGAACGCGCGGATCAGTTCGCTCGACAGCGCGTTGACCTGGTCGGGGTCCAGGGCCCGGAACAGCGGGCGGAAGCCACCGATCAACGCGTCGAGGTCCAGCGCCGGGGAGGTCCGCGCCAGCGGGATGGTGTCGCCCGGGTTCATCCGGCGGGTGTCGCCGGCACCCTCCTCGAGGTTCAGGTACCGTCCCCCGATGAGGTCGGCGTAGCGGATCACCGCGCGGTTGCCGTCGGTGAGCACGACCGACGGATCCACCGCGAACTCCACCAGCACCGTGGTATCGGGTTGAACCGACACGGATTTCACCTTGCCGACCTCGACGCCGGCAATCCGGACGAAGTTGCCTTCCTCGAGGCCCGACACGTTCGAGAACTGGGCCCGGTACCGGATTTCGTCGTCGAAACGGAGCTGACCGAAGATGGCGATCATCGAGAACATCGCCAGCAGACAGACCACCAAGAACACGGCCAGCCGTGTCACGGCGCCTGCAAGGTTGTCTCTCACCGTTGGTGACCTTTCCTGGTATGCACTCGATCAGGGCGCCGGTGGCGGCGCGCTCGGCTCCGCCCCTGGCACAGGGTCGTTCGGGTCCGGCGGGGGCTGCTCCGACGGTGGCGGGGCCGGCGGCAGGCCGGGCCACAGCGGGGTGCCGTCGTCGGCGTACAGATCGGCGCCGTAGGCGGGCGCACCCGGGTACGGGATCAGCCCGGGGGCCGGCGGCCCCTGGTACCGGATGCTGGGCGGTTCCGGGACCGCACGGGTCTTCGGGAGGTAGTTGATCCAGCCCGGGAATCCGATTCCGCTGTTGGGCCTCAGGTCCAACCCGGTGCCCCACCCGGTGTTGGTGATCAGCTGCCGGTGCGGGAACTTGTTCGCGACGATGGGCAGGGATCCGCAACCGGGTTTCCCACCGGGGCCGCCCTTGGCGCCGACGATGGGCAGGTTCTCCGGGTACCGGTAGGGGTCGTCACCGAGCAGGATGGAGACGTCGGCCATCGACGTCCTGCCGTTGCCGCCCATCGAGTCGTAACCGCCGTTGTCGAGGAACCACTTGCCGCCGACGAGCGTGCAGGTCAGCTGCGGGTCGTACTTAAGAAGCAGGCCCGTGGTCGGCTCGGCCACCTCGATGGCCCGCTCCAGGTTGTCCTTGTTGGGGCCGAGCAGTTCGATTCCGCTGCGCGACATTCCGGCCACCTCGATCAGCAACGCGTCCAACTCCTTCGCGTTCTCGGTGATCGTGGTGCTGGTGGTGCTGGCCGCGTTCAGCGCGGCCAGGATGTCCTTGGCCGCGGCACCGTAGGTGTCGCTGAATCCCTTCAGCGCCTGCCAATCCCGGCGGATCGTCTCGGCTCTCGGGTTGACCGCGGCGAAGAACTCGTTGGCGGCCGTCGTCGCCCGGCCGATCTGCTCGCCGCGTCCGCGCAACGCCTCGGCGAACGCGGACAGCACCGCGTTGAGCTTGCTCGGGTCGATCTTGTCCATGACCTCGACGATGTTCTGGAACACGGTGTTGACCTCGGTGCTGACGTTGCGCGACCGGATCACCGCCCCGGGCGCCAACGTCTGCTTCGACGGTTCCGCCGGATAGATCAGGTCGACGTACTTGGCGCCGAACGCGGTGGTGGCGCGGATCTGGGCATCGACGTTGGCCGGGATGTACCCGAGTTGGGCGGGGTCGATATCCAGTTGCAGCTGTATCGAATTCGGTGAACTGTCGATGGTGGCAACCCGCCCCACCAGCACGCCGCGCATCTTCACCTTGGCGCCGCGCTCGAGCACCAGGCCGCTGCGGTCGGCGGTCAGGGTGACCGGCACGTGGCTGGTGAACGCCCCGTAGAAGAAGGCTCCGCACAGCGCGATCAGCCCGGCGATGACGCTGATCAGCAGCAGCGCCAGCACCGCCGGTGAGATCCGTTTGAGCTCGGGTAAGAGGTCCATCGGCTAGCCCGCGAGGTTGAAGTTGCCGGATTGGCCGTAGATGGCCAGGGACACGAACAGCGTCACCGTCACCGCGGCGACCAACGAGGTGCGCACGGCCCGCCCGACCGCCGCACCGACGCCCGCGGGACCACCGGTGGCGACGTAGCCGTGGTAGGTGTGCACCAGCATCACCACGACCGCCATGGTGATCGCTTGCAGGAACGACCAGAGCAGATCCCACGGATTGAGGAACGTGTAGAAGTAGTGGTCGTAGACGCCGGTGGACTGGCCGTAAACCGCGGTGGTGCCGACCCGGGTGGAGACGAACGCCATCAGGCAGGTCAGGCAGTACAGCGGGATCACCACGATGATCCCGGCCAGCACCCGGCTGGACGCCAGGTAGGCGATCGAGCGGATGCCGATCACCTCCAGCGCGTCGATCTCCTCGCTGATCCGCATGGCGCCCAGCTGCGCGGTGGCGCCCGCACCGATCGTGGCGGCCAGCCCGATGCCGGCCACCAGCGGCGCGACGATGCGGACATTGATGAAGGCCGAGGCGAACCCGGCCAGCGCATCCACGCCAATCTCCTGGAGTTGACTGAACACCTGGATCGAGATCAGTGATCCGGCCGAGATCGTCAGGAAGCTGACGATCACCACGGTGCCACCGATCAGGGCGAGCGCGCCGATCCCCAGGCTCATCTGCGCCACCAGCCGGATCAGCTCGGCCTTATACCGGACCAGCACCTCTTTGGTGCCGGCGATCACCAAGCCGTAGAACTGGGCCTGGCGGCCAATGTTGTTCCAGCCCCGGGCCCATCGGCCGACAGCGCCGCGCAGCAGCGGGAACTGGGTGCTCGGAGCGCTCTGTGTCACTGGGTCGCCCTCACACCGATCGCGGTCGCCACCACATTGATGAAGAACAGCGCCATGAACGTGAACACCACGGTCTCGTTCACCGCGTTCCCGACGCCCTGCGGTCCGCCGCCCACCGAAATCCCCTTGTAGCAGGCGATCAGGGCGGCGGTCAGCCCGAAGGTAGCCGCCTTGGCCAGGTTGACCATGAACTCGGGAAGCCCCGTTACCAGCGTCAATCCGGCGGCGAACGCGCCCGGCGTGACGTTCTGGAAGTAGACGGCGAACACGAAGCTGCCGACGATACCCACCAGCGTCACCAGCGACGTGAGCATCAGCGCGACCAGGGTCGCCGCCAGTATCCGCGGAACCACAAGCGACTGAACGGGATTGATGCCAAGTACACGCAGCGCGTCGAGTTCCTCCCGGATGGTGCGCGCGCCCAGGTCCGCGCACATCGCGGTCGCGCCGGCACCGGAAATGACGAGCACCGTCACCACGGGACCGATCTGGGTGACCGCACCCAGGGCCGCGCCCGACCCGGAGAAGTCGGCGGCGCCGATCTCGACGAGCAGCACGTTGATGGTGAACAGCGTCAGGACCGTGAACGGAATGGCCAGCATCAGCGTCGGGACGATGGACACCTTGGCCACGAACCACGACTGCAGCAGGAATTCACGCCACGCGAACGGCGGTTTGAACAGGAAGACGAAAGCGTCCAGCGACATCGCGAAGAAGTCGCCGACGCCGTCGAGGGCCTTGCCTGCGGCCCGGGGCATCGCAATGGTGCGGGACCGGACCCGCGCCGGCCCCGAGGTCGTCGCGGTCATGGCGTTACGACGACACGGAGAGCGGGCAGACGGGAAGCGAGGACGAAGGAACCGCCTGGCACTTCCCGGCCGGGACAGCTTGCGAGTTCATTGCGCATTCTTCCTCCGGAGAATCTCTTTCGAATACACAGCTCTACCGTTCGTGGCGCGCTGCCGAAAATGCAGCGCCTTCGCACATCGACTACATCAGTAGTAAGTATCACCCGTGCACTCGGAGTCGATTGAACGGCACGAAACGGTGGAAGTCAACACTCCATTACGAGGAAATTTCGTGCAGATCCCTCATATTCGCTAGGCCTATACACAAAAGGGATTGATATTCGCTTTGGTGAATTACATTCACCATTCGCGGCACCGGCCCGGCTGCGCCAGGTGTACAACCAGGTCAGCGGGTGGATCATGTACGTCAGGCGTTCCCATAACCGCTGCCGGACGCCAGTAAGCATCCCCGACGGCATCACCGGCAACCCAATTCATCGAGCCCAGCTAAATGGCCCAGCGGCGGCCCACTGCAGCACGGTCGGGGCGCCTTATCAAACAGGTGGACAGACTGTCCGCGGAATGCCCGAATCCGTCCCGCCAGTTATTTAGCCGGACAAATATAAAAGGAATTGATAAAGCCATTGCCAATTCGCGGATATTTACCGCAGCAGGACTGGAATAGTCACGTCAGCGGCCAATTCTGCAGACCGGCGGGAAGCCCGGCAACGGGGCCGCGTTGCGGAGCCGCGGGGGCCGGTGATGGCAAGATCGATCCGCAACGTGTCCAGATTTGGTCGTGGGCAGGGGATTTCGGTGCCGTACCATCACGGTCGATATTTCTGCCGACCCGGCGTCGACGCCGCGACAGGATGGTAGTGACCGAAATCCCACCACGCAACGTGATGTTTCGTGGCACCGAGGGCATCACTCTGGCCGCCGACGAATGGAACCGCGGGGCGCCGTCGAGTGCTCACCGGCCGACCGTGCTGCTGTTGCACGGCGGTGGCCAGAACCGCCATTCGTGGAAGAACACCGGACATGTACTGGCCGGCAATGGTTTCCACGTGGTAGCGCTCGATCACCGCGGACATGGTGACAGCGGCCGCGCCCCGGACGCCAACTACACGATCGAGGCGCTGTGCGCCGACACGCTCGAAGTACTCGACCAGATCGGGCGGCCGGTGGCCTTGATCGGTGCCAGCATGGGCGGGATGACCGGGATGCTGGTCGCCGACGCCGCCGGGCCGACCCGGGTGACCAAGCTGGTCCTCGTCGACGTGGTGCCCCGGTACGAGGAATCCGGCAGTGCGCGGGTCAGCGCGTTCATGTCCAGCGGCATGAGCGGTTTCGATTCATTGGAGGAGGCCGCCGACGCGGTGGCGGCCTATCTGCCGCACCGCAGCAAGCCGCGGAACCCGGAGGGCCTGAGGAAGAACCTGCGGCTGCGCGGCGGCCGGTGGTACTGGCACTGGGACCCCGCGGTTCTCACTTCGCCGACCCGCGGCGCGTTCGTGCGGGTGGAGGAGCTCGAGCGCGCCGTGACGCGACTGACCATCCCGATCCTGCTCGTGCGCGGTGAGCTGTCCGATGTGGTGAGCACGCAGGGGTACCGGGACTTCCTCGACAAGGTGCCCGGCGCCGATTTCGTCGAGCTGGCCGGGGCGGGCCACACGGCGGCCGGAGACGACAACGACGCGTTCTCCGAGGCGGTCGTGCAGTTCGTCTGCCGGTGAGCTCAGCGCTCGAGTACATCTACTCACCCGTAAAACCCCAGGTCATCGATTACGCTTCGCTGAACCATCGATCCTCGGACCAGGAGTTGCGCATGACGCTCACCGTTTTGTCCCGCTCGGCCGCGGTCGCTGCGGCGGTGGCGGTCGTCGCCACTGGGTGTGGCGGTTCCGGCAGCGAGCCGGCCACCAGCACGTCGGCCGAAACCACGTCGGTCGAAACCACATCGCCTGAAACAACGGCGACTACGACGACGAGCGCCACGGCCGCACCGTCGACGGCCCGCATCGCGCCGCGCAAGGAGGCCCCGAAGGGCCCGGCGCCGACCATCGCCGACTACATCGCCGACAACGACATCCAGGAGTTCCCGGTCCATGTCGGTGACCCCGGGGCACCGGAGATCGATCTGCCGATGCCCGAAGGTTGGCAACCCGCCGGTGAGGACACCCCGGAGTGGGCGTACGGGGCGATCTACTACGACGGTCCCGGCGCCGAGGAGTACACCCCGAGCGTGGTCGCGCTGGTGTCACGGCTGGTCGGCAACGTCGATCCGCAGGCCGTGCTGGACCACGCCGCCGGTGAGTTGACCAACCTGCCGGGTTGGACCCCACTGGGCGAAGGCGGGGAGAGCACGCTCGGTGAGTACCCCGCCTATCAGCTTGCCGGCAACTGGAATCAGGACGGGGTGGCCAAGGTGGTGGCCCAGAAGACCGTCGTCATCCCCGGCCGCGACGGCCTGTACGTGCTGCAGCTCAACGCCGACGGCCTGGAGAGTCAGAGCGACATCGTCGCCGAGGCCACCAACGTCATCGACGACGAGACCGTCATCACGCCCTGACCCAGCCGGTCACCAGCGACGGCAGCACGGCGTCGATCAGGTGCGGGCCCGGTTCGGCGAACGCCTCGGCCAGCGCCGCGGCCAGCTCCTCGGCGGTCCTGACCCGGCGGGCGGGGACCCCCATCCCCTCGGCGATGGCGACGAAATCGATGCTGGGAGAGCCCAGGTCGAGCAGTTGCTCGGCCTTCGGCCCGGGCGCCTCGCCTGCCGTCGCACCGACGCGCTGCAGTTCGATCCGCAGGATGTCGTAGGCGCCGTTGTCGAGGATCACGGTGGTCACGTCGAGCTGCTCCCGGGCCTGGGTCCACAGCGCCGAGATGGTGTACATCGCCGAACCGTCGGCCTGCAGCGACAGCACCGGCCGGTCCGGTGCGGCGACCGCGGCGCCCACCGCGGCGGGCAGGCCCCACCCGATGGCACCGCCGGTCAACGTCAGCACGTCGTGGGCCGGGGCGCCGGCCGTCGCGGCGGCGACACCGATTCCCGCCGTGTTGGATTCGTCGACCAGGATCGCGCCGTCGGGCAGCATCGCGCCGATCACCGCGCCCAGGGACACGGCGGTCAGATCCCCGGTGGGCAGCTCCGGGCGCACCGCGGGTGCGACGGTGGCGGTGCTGTCGGGGGCGAGCTCGTCGGCGAGGCGCTGCAGCGCCGTGGCGGCACCGGGGGGCTGGGCCAGCAGGTGCACGGCGGCGCCGTCGGGCACCAGATCGCTCGGTTGGTCCGGGTAGGCGAAGAACGACACCGGCGACGGCGCCCCGGCCAGCACGACATGCCGCGCCCCGGCGAGCTGCGCCGCGGCGGCTTCGGCGAAGTAGTTCAGCCGGTCCACGGCCGGCACCCCGGCACCGCGTTCCAGCCGAGTCGGGAACGTTTCGCAGAGCAGCCTCGCCCCGGTGGCCTCAGCGATGCGGACCGCCGCGGCAAGTCCAGGTTTCCGCGTCGCGGTACCGCCGATCAGCAGCACCGCCGGCTCGGCCGAGCGCAGCGCGGCCGCCGCGGCGCGCAGCACGTCGTCGTCGATCTCCGGCGGGGCCGGTGCGGGCTGCACCGCAACGGTGTTCGCCCCTTCGGACCACGACACGTCGGCGGGCAGGATCAGGGTCGACACCGCCGGGGTGCGGCTGGCGGCGATGGCGGCCGCGGTGTCGGCGCCGACGCCTGCGGGATCCATGGTCCGGCGGACCCATCCCGACACCGAACCCGCCACCGCGTCGATGTCGGATTCCAGTGGGGCGTCGTACTTTTTGTGATAGGTGGCGTGGTCACCGACCACGACGACCATCGGGACCCTGGCGCGGCGCGCGTTGTGCAGGTTGGCCAAACCGTTGCCCAGCCCGGGGCCCAGGTGCAGCAGCACCGCCGCGGGTCTGTCGGCGATGCGGGCGTACCCGTCGGCGGCGCCGGTGGCGACGCCTTCGAACAACGTCAGCACGGCCCGCATCCGCGGTACCGAGTCCAGCGCCGCGACGAAGTGCATCTCGGACGTGCCCGGGTTGGCGAAGCAGGCGTCGACGCCGCTGCCGACGAGGGTTTCCAGCAGTGCGCGTGCGCCGTTCATCGGTCCTCCCGGTGGGTGTCGCCGCCGGGAGTCAGGCGGGCGAGTCGCGTGACGAGCGTGTCGAGCAGGGAATCCTCTGGCGGCCAAGGGAAGTCGGGCAGCGCCGCCTGCAGGCCGACGTAGCCGTGTAGCGCCACCCAGACCGCGGTGGCGTCGTCGACGGGGTTGGTCGACCCCGACGTCCCGGCCGTCACGCAGTCGCCGATGGCGTCGCGCAGGATCGCGAAGGCTTCGCCGCCCACCATCGTGTCGATGGCTTTGTCGGGGCGGTCGGCAACGATCGCGGCGCGTCCGAACAGCACCGCGTACTGCAGCGGATGGTCGAGCCCGAACCGGATATAGCCCTGACAGTAGGCCCGTAACCGGGCGGTGGGGTCCTCGACGCCGCGGCCGCGCTCGCGCAGGTAGTGCGCGAACGCGGCGAAGGTCTCCCGGTTCACCGCATCCCACACCTGGTCGAGGTCGTCGAAGTGGGCGTAGATCGCCGGGGCGGTGATCCCGACCCGGCGGGCGATGCCGCGCAGCGTCAGGCCTTCCTGGCCCTTCTCCGCGATCAGGTCCGCCGCGGCCGCCACGATCTCCTCGCGCAGCCGGTCCCCCGCCCCCTTCGGGTTGCGTTCACGCTTGCGCACCGATGTCACGAGGATCACTTTACAACCGTTTAGCCATCGGGTAGAACAGAGGTATAACTAAACATGCGTTTACCAATCTGAGGAGATCTTATGAAGTACACCGCGCAGGCCGTGATCCAGGCTCCCGTCGAGGCGATCGACTTGGAGACATGGCTGTTCACGCTGTCCGACGCCGAGTATCAGGCCGCCGCCCGCGGGCACCGCGCGGCGGGCACGTTCGTCCAGGACGGTCGTCGCGGCACCGTCAACGTCGAGACCGTCGGCGGCACCCTGTTGATCCAGCACTACCTCGAGCAGCAGGCCGGCCCCACGCACGTCGACATGCTCTCCGAACGCTCCCGCGGCTATCTGTTCCACCTCGTGCCGGTGCCAGTGTGGGTGCGCTGGACGTTGACGGCGGAACCGCGCGACCACGCCACCGCGACGTTCACCTGCACGGTCGAGGTCGACCTGCCCCTGCTGCTGCGGCCGGCCGCGGCGCTGGTGGGCACGCCGCTGTTCCTGCGCAGGCACGTGCACGAGGAGACGCGGCTGTTCGCCGCCGACATCGAGCGCAAGCTGGCCGGGGCGCGGGTGAGTTAGGCGTCGCGGATCGCGTCGAGTCGCTTGGTGGCGTCCTCGAAGCCGCTCACCAGTTCGGCGATGATGTCGGCGACCGGGCGGATCTCGTTCATCCGGCCGACGATCTGCCCGACCGGCATCGCGACGGTGGTGGGGTCGGTCGACTCGCTCATCCGTTGATGGGCCTCGCTGACGAGGATGTTCTGCAACGGCATCGGCAGCGGTTCGGGCGCACCGTCGGCGTCCCAGGCGTCCGTCCAGCGGCTCTTGAGCAGCCGCGCCGGTTTGCCGGTGTAGATGCGCCTGCGCACGGTGTCAGCGGAGGTGGCCCTGAGCATGGCCTCCTGGACCACCGAGCGGCCTGACTCCAGGCGCACGCCCAGGTCGTACTCGGCCGAGGTGAGGAACGCTGAGCCCATCCAGACCCCTTGGGCGCCAAGGGCCAACGCCGCGGCCACCTGCCTGCCGGTGCCGATGCCGCCGGCGGCGAGCACCGGGGCCTTGCCGTCGAGGACATCGACGATCTCCGGCCACAGCACCACCGAGCCGATCTCACCGGTGTGCCCGCCGGCCTCATGGCCCTGGGCGACGACGATGTCGACGCCGTTCTCCACATGGCGCAGCGCGTGTTTGGCCGAACCGGCCAGCGCCGCGACCGGCACCCCGGCGTCGTGCGCCTGGTCGATGACGTCGCGCGGCGGGGAGCCCAGCGCGTTGGCGATCAGCTTGATGGGGTGCTCGAGCGCCACCTCGACGTGGCTGCGCGCCACCGAATGCAGCCATCCCAGAACGCCTTCGGCACGCTTCTCATCCTCGGGTAGCGGCGGCACACCGAGATCGGCGAGGGTCTTGGCGACGAAATCGCGGTGTGCCGACGGGATCAGCTTGTCGATGTCGACCGCGGTGCCCTCGGTCGGGACCTTCGCCGGCATCACGATGTCGACACCGTAGGGCCTGCCGTCGGTGTTGGCGTCCATCCACTGCAGGACGTCCTCGAGGTCGTCGGCGTCGTTGAACCGCACGCAGCCCAGCACACCGAGCCCGCCGGCCCTGCTGACCGCGGCGGCCACCTTCTCCGACGGGGTGAACACGAACAGCGGGTAGTCGATGCCGAAGCGTTCGCACAGCGCGGTTTTCACGAGTTCACCGCCGCATGCTTGGCGTGCACGTCGTCGGCCGGGCGCTCTTCGGTGACGTCCTTGGCCCACCGGTAATCCGGCTTGCCCGCCGGTGAGCGCTTGACCTCGTCGACGTACCAGAGGCTGCGCGGCACCTTGTACCCGGCGATCTCGGCGCGCACGAACGCATCCAACTCGGCCAGTGTCGGGCGGGTGCCCTCGCGCGGGTGGACCACGGCGGCGACGTGCTGCCCGAACCGCGGGTCGGGCACCCCGACCACCAGCGCGTCGAACACGTCCGGATGGCCCTTGAGCGCCGCCTCCACCTCTTCGGGGTAGATCTTCTCGCCGCCGCTGTTGATCGACACCGAGCCGCGGCCCAGCATCGTCACGCTACCGTCGGCCTCGACGATCGCGTAGTCACCCGGGATGGCGTACCGCACACCGTGGTACGTGCGGAACGTCTCGGCGGTCTTCTTCTCGTCCTTGAAGTAGCCGACCGGGATGTGGCCGCGCTTGGCGATGAAGCCGCGCACCCCGGAGCCGGGCACCACCTCGTTGCCGTCCTCGTCGAGCACCACGGTGTTCTTGTCGATGGTGACCCGCGGACCACCGGTGTGCGATTCGCCCTTGGCCACGATGCTGGTCCCGCCGAAACCGGTCTCCGACGAACCGATGGAGTCGGTGATGATCCGGTTGGGCAGCAGTTCGAGGAACTTCTCCTTGATGCTGGTGGAAAACAGCGCGGCGGTACTGGCGAGCAGGAACAGCGACGACAGGTCGTACTCGTTGCCCTCGTCCTGGTGCGCCAGCAGCGCATCCAGCAGCGGCCGGCCCATCGCGTCACCGGTGAAGAACAGCAGGTTCACCTTGTGCTTCTCGATCGTGCGCCACACCTCGTCGGCGTCGAATTCCGGTACCAGCACCACGGTTTGGCCACTGAACAGCGACATCCAGGTGGCCGACTGGGTGGCGCCGTGGATCATCGGCGGGATCGGGTACCGGATCATCGGCGGGTTGGCCGCGGCCTGCCTGGCCAGATCGTACTCGTCGGCCAGCGGCTCCCCGGTGGCGAAGTCGATGCCACCGAACAGGACTCGGTAGATGTCCTCGTGGCGCCACATCACGCCCTTGGGGAAGCCGGTGGTGCCGCCGGTGTAGAGCAGGTAGATGTCGTCGGCGCTGCGCGGGCCGAAGTCCCGCTCCGGGGAGCCCTGCACCAGCGCACTGTAGAACTCGACGCCGCCGTACCGCTGGTAGTCGTCGTCGGACCCGTCCTCGACCACCAGGATCGTCTTGACGTTCGGGGTCTCCGGCAGCACGTTGGCCACCCGATCGGCGTAGCGACGCTCGTGCACCAACGCGACCATGTCGGAGTTGTCGAACAGGTACTTCAGCTCGCCCTCGACGTAGCGGAAGTTGACGTTGACCAGGATCGCGCCGGCTTTGACGATGCCCAGCATCGCGATGACGATCTCGATGCGGTTGCGGCAGTACAACCCCACCTTGTCGTCCTTCTTGACGCCCTGGTCGATGAGGTAGTGGGCCAGGCGGTTGGCCTTCTCCTCCAACTCGGCGTAGGTCACGTGTTCGTCACCGCCGATCAGGGCGATGCGATCGGGCACAGCGTCGATGGCGTGCTCGGCGAGGTCGGCGATGTTCAGGGCCACGGCTCTAAATTAGAACGTGTTACATTTCCAGACAAGTCTGTGGCAGCGACGCTGGAAGGCGAACCCCTGTGAGTGATCCCCAGAAGGCCCCCGACGCGCTGGTAGAGCAGCGCGGACACACCCTGATCGTGACGCTGAACCGGCCGGAGGCGCGCAACGCCCTCTCCGGTGAGATGCTCTCGATCATGGTCGACGCGTGGAACCGCGTCGACGAGGATCCCGAGATCCGGACCTGCATCCTGACCGGGGCCGGCGGCTACTTCTGCGCGGGCATGGACCTCAAGGCCGCCACCGCCAAGCCGCCCGGCGATTCGTTCGCCGACGGCAGCTACGACCCGTCCAAGATCGAGGGTCTGCTCAAGGGCCGCCGGCTGACCAAGCCGCTGATCGCCGCGGTCGAGGGACCCGCGATCGCCGGCGGCACCGAGATCCTGCAGGGCACCGACATCCGCATCGCCGGCGAGAGCGCGAAATTCGGTATCTCCGAGGCGAAGTGGAGCCTGTACCCGATGGGCGGATCCGCCGTCCGACTGCCCCGCCAGATCCCCTACACCATCGCCTGCGACCTGCTGCTGACCGGCAGGCACATCACCGCCGCCGAGGCCAAGGAGTACGGGCTGATCGGCTACGTGGTGCCCGACGGCACCGCGCTGGACAAGGCCCTCGAGATCGCCGAGGTGATCAACAACAACGGGCCACTGGCGGTGCAGGCGATCTTGAAGACCATTCGGGAAGCCGAGGGCCTGCCCGAGGAGGAGGCCTTCAAGCCCGACACCGCCAACGGGATCAAGGTGTTCCTGTCCGAGGACGCCAAGGAGGGCCCGCGCGCGTTCAAGGAGAAGCGGCCCCCCAAGTTCCAGATGAAGTAACCCCATCCCCGCCTCGGTCAGCCAGCCTGCCCCCCCCCCCGCCGAAATTGCATTCCAGCAGCGAAAGTTCGAGTGAGAGCCTGCTGGAATGCAATTTCGGCGACGGGTGGGCGTCACGGGCAGGCCGGGCGCTTCGGGACGGCGGGCGCGACGAGCGCGTTCCACTCCGCATCGCTGATCGGGGACAGCTTCGCGCACAGGTCGGCGGGGTCGGCCACGGCGGGCCACTCCCGCAGCGTCGCATCGAGGCTGGCCGACACGAACCGGGTGCCGTCCGCGGTGAACGCGACGCGGCTCACCTGCTCCTCGTGGCCGACGAGCGGGCTGCCGACGGGGCGGAGCTCGTCGCCTGTCACCGACCACAGCCGCACCGTGCCGTCGACGGCCCCCGTGACGACGTGGTCGCCGTCGCCGCTGAACGCGACGGTGCCCATGATCGCCTGTTCGGGCGGGCTCACGCTGAGCATCCTGCGCTCGGGCACGTCGAACAGTCGCAGGCGGTGATCGCCGCTGCCCGCCACCAACCGGTCCCCGTCCGGGGCGAACGCCACGGACGTGATGTATTCGTCGAGTCCCTCCAGCGGGTCGCCCGCGCGCTCCCGCTCGTCGGGGTCCCACATGTGGATCGCCACCTCGCTGCCCGAGGCGAGCAGCTCGCCGTCGGGGCTGAAGGCGACGGCGACCGGCGGGAACTCCCGCGGGTCGGCGACATCGGCGGTCGCACCGGTGGTCAAGTCGATGAACCGCAACGCTTTTCGGTAGTGGCTGGCCAGCACCAGGACACGTCCGTCCGGGCTGAAGGCGAGCCCGTTGATCTGGTCGCCGATGTCGTACACCGTCAGCAGCGGTTCGGCGTTGTCGACCGCCCACAGATGCACCTTGCCGTTGATGTCGCCCGACGCGACGTGTCCGCGCGGGCCGAAGGCCACCGAGGTGATCTGCGCCTGGTGGCCGAGAAGCCTGCGGATCTCCCGCCCGGATCCGGAATCCCACACGATGACCGACAGGTCCCAGCTGGTCGACGCGAGCAGGCTGCGGTCCGGGCTCGCCACCACGCCGGTGACCGGGCCGTCGTGGGCCTGCCAGGGCTGCGCCGCCCGGGTGTCGTACAACCGGATCGTGTGGTCGTTGCTGACACCGACGACGTGCCGGTCGTCGCCGAGCAGGGTGACCGCGACGGTGCCGTCGGGGCCGGTGAGCGGGTCACCGATGGGTGCTCGCGCCTCGACGTCCCACATCCGGACGGTCTTGTCGAAGCCTCCCGAAACCAGGGTCCGCCCGTCCGAGCTGAACCGGGTGTTGAGCACGCCCGCCCGATGGCCGGCCAGCTCACCGATCTGCTGGCCCGTGCGGGCGTCCCAGATGCGGATCAACTTGTCCGCGCCGGCGGTGACCAGCTGGTGGCTGTCGGCGACGGGACTCCATGTGACGCCGAAGGTCATCATGGTCACCGGGGTGAACTGGGGTCCGGTCGGCGCCTTGGTGGTGACGTCCCACAACCGGATGAACCGGTCGCGCCCGACGGAGGCGAGCGTTCCGCCGGGGCTGAACGACAGCGCCACGACTTCACCTTCGTGCCCGAGCAGGGTGCCGCGGGGCGCGCCGGTGCGCGCGTCCCACAGGCGGACCGTCCGGTCGTCCCCGGCGGAGGCCAGTAGGGTGCCGTCGGGGCTGAAGGCCACGGCATTAACGTTTCCTTCGTGGCCGCGCCCGGGTTCGCCGATGGGCGCGCCGGTTTCGCCGTCCCACAGGCGGACCGTCGAGTCCGCGCTGGCCGTGGCGATCGTGCGTCCGTCGGCGGTCATCGCGACTCCCAGGATGAGTTTCTCGTGCCCCTCGAGCGGCCGGCCGACCGGCTGCCCGGTGCGCAGATCCCACATACGGATCGTGGTGTGCGCCCCGCCCGCGACGAACCGGGTCCCGTCCGGGCTGACGGCACCGCCGTACACGGCGTGCCCGGTGTCGATGATCCTCACGACGTTGGCCTTCTCCACGACCGCGTTGTAAAGCGCTCCGTCGTCCGGGTTCTCGGTGATCGTCCGGGCGGCGAGCAGATTGCGCAGCGCGGTGACGTCGTTACCGGAGATGGAGTTCTCCAGCATCGACCGGGCCTCGGCGGTCAGCCGCGCGGCGATCGCCTCGTCGCGCTGGCGCACCGCATCCTGGCGCGAGTTCCAGGCGATCAGGCCCGCGACCACGGCGACGACACTCAGCAGCGCCAGGGCCGTGACCGCGCCCGCGCGCAGCAACCGGAATCGCCGGTGCTCCCGCAGATCGTCACCGGCGAGCACGTCCTTGGGCTTGCCGTGGATCGTCGCGGCCAGCGCCGTCAACTTGTCGCGGAAACCGGCGGCGCTCGGCGTCCACGGCGGCCCGTCCTCACTGATGTCGATGTAGAACGGTTCGACCGGCACCGACCCGGGGTCCAGCAGCACGGGTGGCGCCGCGTCGGAGCGCGACGGGTCGAAGCACCGGTTGCGCTCGTCCCACGTCAGCCGGCCCCCCGCGAGCACCATCATCGGCGGCGTACCACGGCGCTGCAGCCAGTACTCGACCTCCGCGTTCACCCACCTCGACCCCGCAGCATGCGGGCTCAGCACCACCACCATGTGCCGGGCCTGATCCATGGCGGCGGTGATCCTGCCCCAAAGATCTTGACTGGCCTCCAGATTGGTGTCGTCGCGGAACACCCGCAGCGCACGGAGCTGGCCGATGCGGCGGCCGATGCGGTGCAGTGCCTTCTGCACTCCCGTCGCAGCGGGTCGGTCCTCGTGCGCATACGACAGGAACGCATCGAAGGTGGCCGCGGCCGGTGACGCGGCCCGATCGCGGTCCACCGCTCCCGGTGCAGCCTGCATCGATGCCCCCCAGCAAATTCGGACCGCGTGACCGGATCAGTGTGACACACAGGCCGATTAGCGTGGGGGCGAATGCCTGCGCCGGAAAGATCAGATCGAGCAACGCCTCGCGGAGTTGAGCGCGTCGTTCAGGCCGCGTTCTCGCCCACCTCCCAGAGCTGGTCGATCTCGTCTTGGGCATCGGCGAGGCTCTGCGCCGCAAGCGGTTTGAACTCGGCCAGGGCCGGGTTGATGTCGGCCATGGTCAGCTCGGCGGTGATGAACCGGGGCTCCAGCCCCGTGAGCGCGACGCCGTGGGGCAGCCAGGACTGCGCGTGGTCCCAGCCTTCCCGGGGCGTGCCGGGGCCGAATCCGCCGCCGCGGGACTGCAGGACGACGAACTCCCGGCCACCGAGCAGCCCGGCGTGCGTGACCGGGTCGAACGACAACCCCGCCGCGACGATGTGGTCCACCCATGCCTTGACGGTGCTCGGCGGGCCGAAGTTGTAGAGCGGCAGCCCGAGCAGGATCGTGTCGGCCGCCTTGATCTCCTCGACGAGTTCCGCGCTGAGCGCCGCGGAGGTCCCGGGGTCCAGGTGCGGCGGCGGGTCAGCAGCCAGGTCACGGTAGGTCACCGTGCCGCCGGGGTGGGCCGCGAGCCACCGCTCGGCCGCGCGGGCCGTCAGCCGGCGACTGACGGACTGCTCACCCTGGATCGACGAGTCGATGTGCAGCAGATGCGCCATAACCAATTCCTCACTTATCGTTGGTGTAGTACAAATGATCTATACCATAGGGATAGTTGTTCTATTCCCGTAGGCTTGGCGGGTGGATGTCAGGCCGGCGGGACCGCAGCTGCTCGGCCCGCTGTTGGACCTGCTCACCCGCCGGGTTCGCAGCGCCGGGGAAGCCGAGTTGCTGGAGTTCGGGATGCGCCCGCGCCATGTGGTCGGCCTGACCCTGTTGCGTGACCTGGGCGAACGCAGCCAGACCGACCTCGCCGAAGACCTGCGCCTCGACCCCACCAACGTCGTGGCGTTGCTCAACGAACTGGAGGCCGAGGGTCTGATCGAACGGCGGCGCTCGCCGCAGGACCGCAGGCGCCACACCGTGGTGCTGACCCCGGCGGGCGCCGAGCGGCTGGCCGACGTCGAGGCCGCGTTGGGCCGGCTGGAGCAGCGGCTCTTCGCCGGGCTCGACGACCAGGAACAGGTGGCTCTGCACGGCCTGCTGCTGCGGGCCGTCAGCTGCACCGGCGGCACCGGGATCGGGCCGTGTACCAGCGGCGAGCACTGCTAACGGTTTACAGTTCCCGCCATGACCAACCGGCGGACCGCTCCCGGCGACGCCGGCGTGGGCGGGTTGACGACACGCCAGATCGTGCTCATGGTCGCCGCGCTACTGGTCGCGGTGATGTCCTTCCAGCTCAACGCCACCATGCTGGCGCCGGCGATCCGGGACATCGAGACGCAGCTGGGCGACGGATCGTTCGCGGCGATGTCGACGTACTTCTATCTCGCCGGGGCGGTCGGCAACGTGGTCCTGGTTCGCTGGAGCGACTTCATCGGGCGCAAACGGATGATGTTCATCGTGTTGACGGTGCTGACCGTCGGCACCGTACTGTGCATCGTCAGCACGTCGCTGCCGGTGGTCCTGGTCGGCCGGTTCCTGCAGGGCGTCAGCAACGTCACGTTCGGTCTGGCGTTCCTGACCATGCGGGAACGCTTGGACGACAAGACTTTCGGGCTGTGCAGCGGCATCGTCACCGCGATGACCGGCGGGATCGCCGGCATCGACGGTCTCATCGGCGGGTTCCTGTCGGATCAGTTCGGATACCGTTCGCTGTTCGTGCTGATCGGTGTGGTGGGCGCCGTCGGGGTGCTGCTGTGCGCGCTGGGCATCCCGCGTGACGACGCCACCCGGGCGGCACCCGGGCGGATGGACTGGAGAGGCGCGGCGCTGATCGCCCTCGGCGTGGCCGGCATCAACCTGTTCTTCTCCGCGGGTGCCGGTTCGGGATGGACGTCACCGCTGGCGCTGGGCTTCATCGTCGCCGCGATCGCCGCGCTGGGCGCCCTCGTCCTCGTCGAACGGCGCCTCGACCATCCGCTGGTCAACATCGATCAGCTGCGCTCACGCGAGGCCTGGCCGCTGATCGTCGTCACCGCGCTGAACATGGGCTCGTACCTGATCGTGCTGGGCTTCGTGGTGCCCTACATCGCCGAGGACCACGACTCCGGCTTCGGGATGTCCGGCCTGATGACGGCCCTGGTTTTCGTGACACCCGCTGCGATCCTGCAGCTCATGGTCGCCCCGCTGGCCGGCCGGATCGCGGTGCGCATCGGCTTCGTGACGCTGCTGCGCATCGGACAGGTCGGCGGACTGATCGTGGTGACGCTCATCGCGATGTTCTTCCACGACCGGACCCTGTTGGCGATCCTGGTGGCGACCATGGGCGTCGCCTACATGGGCATCGCGATGACGGCGATGGGCATTCTCGGCGTCGTGCAGGCCCCCGACGACGAACCGGGCTCGCTGCCGGGAATCAGCAACGCCGCCTACGGGGTCGGGTCGTCGCTCGGGTTCGCCTGGGCCGGGCCGATCGTCGGATCGGGCACGCAGGCGGGTTTCGCACTGGCGCTGTGGATCTGCGCCGGGATCGGCGCCGTCTCGCTGGGAATGAGCTTTGTGCTCAAGCCCCGGCGGGTGCCAGCGGGGCGCTCGGGGAGAACACCACCGGCATCGCTTCCAATCCACTGACGAAGTTCGCCGGCCGCAGCGGCAGCTCGCCGTCGTCGGCCAGCCGCAGATCCGGCAGGCGTTGCAACACCCGGGTCAGCATGATCCGCAGCTCGAGGCGCGCCAGCTGATTGCCCATGCAGAAGTGCGTACCGAACCCGAAGGCCAAGTGGCTGTTGGGGTTCCGGTCCATGCGGAAGACGTCCGGGTCGCCGAAGACGGACTCGTCGAAGTTGGCCGATTCGAACATCAGCATCATCTTCTCCCCGGCCCGCAGCTGGGTGCCGTAAAACTCGGTGTCGGCAGTCAAGGTGCGGCACATGTTCTTCACCGGCGACGACCACCGCAGCATCTCCTCGATGGCCCCGGGCAACAGCTCCGGATCGGCGACCAGCCGCTGCCACTGATCGCGGTGCCGCAGAAGCTGTTCGGTGCCACCGGAGAGGGTGTGGCGGGTGGTCTCGTCGCCGCCGATCAGGATCAGCAGCGTCTCCATGACGATCTCGTCGTCGGACATCCGCTGGCCCTCCACCTCGGAGTTGACCAGGATGGAGAACAGGTCGTCGGTGGGGTGGGCCCGCCGGTCGGCGATGACCCCCATCGTGAACGCGGTGTAGGCCGCGAACGTGTCCATCAGCATCTGCACCGTCTGCTCGTCGACGTGCGAGCTCAACCCGCAGACCAGATCGTCGGACCACTTCAGCAGCATCTCGCGCTCGGTGGGCAGCACGCCGAGCATGTCGCCGATGACGGCCATCGGCAGCGGTGCGGCCAGGTCGCGGACGAAGTCGCATTCCCCTCTCTCGCACACCGCGTCGATCAGCGTGTCGCACAGCGCCTCGATCGAGGGCAGCCGGTCCATCACCCGCTTGCGGGTGAAGCCGGCGTTGACGAGCTTGCGCCGCAACAGATGTGCCGGATCGTCCATGTCGATCATGTACGGCATGCCGGGCTGGTCCGGGCGGATGCCGCCGGCGCTGGAGAACAAGTCCGGGTTGCGCTCGGCGTCGAGCACCGCCTGATAGGTGGTGGCCGCGGCCAGCCCGTTGCGGTCGCGGAACACCGGCTGGTTGGCCCGCATCCACCGGTAGGCCTCCCGCGCGGCGGCGCCGTCGGCGTAGAAGCGGCCGTCGGCAAGGTCGACGTCGAGGCCGGAGATGATTGATGTCATGGCTCTCCTGGTGGTCGAGGCTTACGGCGAAATCACCCGGGCGTCACCGAACGTCATGTCGACGTTGGCGGCCGAACTGGACACCAGCGCCCGCCTGGGCAGCCCCAGCGCGGCGAGTTCGGCGGCGTAGGGGTGCTCGCCCAGGCGGATCCGCACACCGCCGGGCCGGTACCGCACCCCGGTCATCAGCATCTCCCCCGGCGTCTCGCGCAGGACGCCGTCCAGATGCGAGTACGTGGAGTGCACCTGCGGGCGGGCGCTCAGCGCCGACGGCACCGGCAGCCCCGGGCGGAACTCCATGCCGAGCACCAGCTGCCCGTCGATGTGCACGTCGAACCCGAACTGCCGCCCGTCGCGGACGGTGAAGTCCGCCATCACCTTCGGGTAGCCCCAGATGGTGCGGCCGGCCTCGAGCGTGAACGCCTGGTCGACGGGCAGGTGGCGCACGAACGCGCCGGCGTGCTGCAGCGCCCGCACACCGCGGGCGTGCGAGCCAGGCGGGTTCACCATGATGTTGGTGCCGTACTCGTAGTACTGGCCGAGATCGGTGTCCTCGTAGCGCATCAACATCAGCACCGCCAGGGCGCGGCGCCCACCCCTGCCGAACCGGCACACCTGCAGGCCGCTGTAGTCGACCATGCGCTGGGCGGCGTCGGCGTCGACGACGAACATCGCGGTGTGCTGGTGGGCGGTGCGCACCCGCACCGGCATCGTCAGGAGGGCACCGGCGATCGTGTGCTGGGATACCGCGCTGGGATCGGCCACCCCGTCAATCTAGAACGCGTTCTAGACAGTCGGCAAGAAGTGTCTACACCAGCGCCGCGAGATCGCGGATCTGCTCGGACGACCGCGCCCCGACGACCATCATCGTCACGCCTGCGGCCTCCCACGCCGTGATCTGCTCCTTGACGTAGGCCAGGTCACCGACGATCGCGGCGTCGTCGACCAGTTCGTCGGGGATGATCTTGGCCGCTTCGTCCTTGCGGTCGGAGCGGAACAGCTTCGTCACGTCGTCGACGACGTCGGCGTAGCCCATCCTGCGGTACACGTCGGCGTGGAAGTTGGTGTCCTCGGCGCCCATCCCGCCCATGTACAGCGCCAGGTGTGGCTTCATCAGCTCCATGACCGCGGGCCGGTCGTCGGTGACGACCACCTGGGCCGTTGCGCAGATCTCGAACGTCTCCCGGGTGCGGCGCGCCCCGGGACGCGCGAACCCCTCGTCGAGCCACTCGTTGTACATGCCGGCCAGCCGCGGCGAATAGAAGATCGGCAGCCAGCCGTCGCAGATCTCGGCAGCCAGCGCCACGTTCTTGGGCCCCTCGGCGCCCAGCATGACCGGGATGTCGGCGCGCAGCGGATGGGTGATCGGCTTGAGCGTCTTACCCAGCCCGGTGGTGCCCTCGCCGGTCAGCGGCAGCGGGTAGTGCGGGCCGTCGCTGCGCACCGGTGCCTCGCGCGCCCACACCTGACGCAGGATGTCGATGTACTCCCGGGTGCGCGCGAGCGGCTTGGGGAACTTCTGCCCGTACCAACCCTCGACGACCTGCGGCCCAGACACTCCGAGGCCGAGGATGTGCCGGCCGCCCGAGAGGTGGTCGAGCGTCAGCGCCGCCATCGCACACGCGGTCGGGGTGCGCGCGGACAGCTGGATCACTGAGGTACCCAGCCGCATCCGGGTGGTCTCGCGGCCCCACCACGCCAGCGGCGTGTAGGCGTCCGAGCCCCACGCCTCGGCGGTGAACACGGTGTCGAAGCCGACCTCCTCGGCCGTGGCGACCAGCTCGGCGTGATTCTCCGGCGGCTGTGCGCTCCAGTAACCCAACTGCAGTCCGAGCTTCATCGGCAGACCTCTTCACGGTGTCTTGAAACCATTCTTAGAACCTGTTCTACTCGATGCCGTGACCACCAGCCAAAGCAGCCCGGTGCAGATCGACCCGCATGAGCCGCCGCTTTCGGCGCCTCTGAAGCTGTCCTTCGACTACACCCGTTCAGTCGGACCACTCCTCGGCGAGTTCTTCACCGCTCTGCGCGAGCGACGCATTGTCGGGGTGCGCGGGTCCGACGGGCGGGTGCACGTGCCGCCGGCCGAATACGATCCGGTCACCTACGAGCAATTGACGCAGATCGTACCGGTGGCCAGCGTCGGCACCGTCGTGTCGTGGACCTGGCAGCCCGAGCCGCTGGCGGGCCAACCGCTGGACCGGCCGTTCGCGTGGGCGCTGATCCGACTCGACGGCGCCGACACCCCGCTCATCCACGCCGTCGACGCCGGCTCACCGGACGCCATCGCCACCGGCGCCCGGGTGCACGCGCACTGGGCCGAGGAGACCGTCGGCGCCATCACCGACATCGCCTACTTCGCGCTCGGCGAGAAGGCCGAGGAGTCGCCCCCGCCGGCCGAGGGCCTGGACCCGGTGACCATGCTGGTGGTGCCGACGGCCATCGAGATCCAGCACACGGCGTCACACCCGGAGAGCGCGTTCCTGCGCGCCCTCGAGCAGGGCAAGCTGCTCGGCGCCCGCACCGGCGACAACGGCAAGGTGTACTTCCCTGCGCGCGAAGCGGATCCGGCCACCGGTAAGCAGCTCGACCAGTTCGTCGAACTGCCCGACAAGGGCACCGTGACCACGTTCGCGATCATCAACATCCCGTTCGCCGGCCAGCGCATCACCCCGCCGTATGTCGCGGCCTACGTGCTGCTCGACGGCGCCGACATCCCGGTGCTGCATCTGGTCTCCGACATCGAGGCCGACCAGGTCCGGATGGGGATGCGCGTGCAGGCGGTGTGGAAACCCAAGGACCAGTGGGGTCTTGGGATCGACAATATCGAGTACTTCCGGCCGACGGGCGAACCCGACGCCGACTACGACACCTACAAACACCACCTCTGACAGGGCGGATGCACATGGCTTTGGACCGTTCAGTTGCCGTCGTCGGCTTCGCGCACGCACCGCACGTGCGCCGTACCGACGGCACCACCAACGGCGTCGAGATGTTGATGCCGTGCTTCGCCGCGATCTACGCCGAACTCGGCATCTCGGTCGGCGACATCGGGTTCTGGTGCTCAGGATCCTCGGACTACCTTGCCGGGCGCGCGTTCTCGTTCATCTCGGCGATCGACTCGATCGGCGCGGTGCCGCCCATCAACGAGTCACACGTCGAGATGGACGGGGCGTGGGCGCTCTACGAGGCCTACATCAAGATCCTCACCGGTGAGGTCGACACCGCGCTGGTCTACGCGTTCGGCAAGTCCTCGGCGGGCACGCTGCGCCGGGTGCTGGCGCTGCAGACCGATCCGTACACCGTCGCACCGCTGTGGCCCGACTCGGTCAGCATCGCCGGCCTGCAGGCCCGGTTCGGGCTGGATGCCGGCAAGTGGACCGCCGAACAGATGGCCCAGGTGGCGTTGGACTCGCAGGCCGGCGCCCCGCGGGTGGATTCGGTGGAGCCGGGCAGCAGCGTCGAGGACCTGCTGGCACGGCCCTACTTCGCGGATCCGTTGCGCCGCCACGACATCGCACCCATCACCGACGGGGCGTCGGCGATCGTGCTGGCCGCCGGGGACCGGGCCCGCGAACTGCGGGAACGTCCGGCGTGGATCACCGGTATCGAGCATCGCATCGAAACCCCGGTGCTGGGCGCGCGGGATCTGACCACATCGCCGTCGACGGCGGCCTCGGCGCAGGCGGCAACCGGCGGGGACACGGCCTCGATCGAGATCGCGGAGCTGCACGCGCCGTTCAGCCATCAGCAGCTGATCCTCACCGAGGCCATCGGTCTGAAGGACACCACGACGATCAACCCGTCCGGCGGCGCGCTGGCCGCCAACCCGATGTTCTCGGCCGGCCTGGAGCGCATCGGCTTCGCGGCCAGGCACATCTTCGCCGGCGACGCCTCCCGCGTGCTGGCCCATGCGACGAGCGGACCTGCGCTGCAACAGAATCTGGTCGCGGTCCTGGAGGGTGAAGTCTGATGGCTCCGACAACCGGCAAGAAGCTCGCCGCCGTGCTGGGCACCGGGCAGACGAAGTACGTCGCCAAGCGCAAGGACGTCTCGATGAACGGCCTGGTGCGCGAGGCGATCGACCGGGCGCTGGCCGACGCCGGGGCCACCATGGCCGACATCGACGCCGTCGTGGTGGGCAAGGCGCCGGACTTCTTCGAGGGCGTGATGATGCCCGAGTTGTTCATGGCCGATGCCACCGGTGCCACCGGCAAGCCACTGATCCGGGTGCACACCGCCGGTTCGGTGGGCGGGTCGACGGCGATCGTGGCGGCCAGCCTGGTGCAATCGGGCAAGTACCGGCGGGTGCTGACGATGGCGTGGGAGAAGCAGTCGGAGTCCAATGCCATGTGGGCGCTGAGCATTCCGGTGCCGTTCACCAAACCGGTGGGTGCCGGCGCGGGCGGCTACTTCGCACCGCACGTGCGCGCCTACATCCGTCGCTCCGGTGCTCCCACCCACATCGGGGCCATGGTCGCGGTCAAGGACCGGCTCAACGGGGCGCGCAACCCGTTGGCGCACCTGCACCAGCCCGACATCACGCTGGAAAAGGTGATGTCCTCCCCCATGCTGTGGGACCCCATCCGCTACGACGAGACCTGCCCGTCGTCCGACGGCGCCGCGGCGATGGTGATCGGGGACGAGGCCAGCGCCGACACCCGGGTGGCCGACGGCCATCCGGTGGCGTGGATCCATGCCACCGCGCTGCGCACCGAGCCGCTGGCCTACTCCGGCCGCGACCAGGTGAACCCGCAGGCCAGCCGCGACGCCGCGGCGGCACTGTGGAAGGCTGCCCGGATCACCAGCCCGATCGACGAGATCGACGTCGCCGAGGTCTACGTGCCGTTCTCCTGGTACGAGCCGATGTGGCTGGAGAGCCTGGGATTCGCCCCGGAGGGTGAGGGTTGGAAACTCACCGAGGCAGGCGAGACCGCGATGACGGGCCGGATCCCGTTCAACCCGTCCGGCGGGGTGCTGTCGTCGAACCCGATCGGCGCGTCGGGCATGATCCGCTTCGCCGAATCGGCGATCCAGGTGATGGGCAAGGGCGGCGAGCACCAGGTCCCCGGCGCCCGCAAGGCGTTGGGGCACGCATACGGCGGTGGGGCGCAGTACTTCTCGATGTGGGTGGTCGGCACCGACAAACCGGGCGCGTGATGAAGTACACCTGCAGCATCGCGATGGGGCCGATCGACCAACTGGTCGAGATCGCCAGGACCGCCGAGGAAGTCGGCTTCGACGCGATCGCGTTGCCCGATTCGCTGTTCTACATGGAGAAGCAGGCGGCGGACTATCCGTACACCCCGGACGGGTCGCGGATGTGGAACGAGGACACCCCGTGGGTCGATCCGTTGATCGCGGCCGCCGCGATGGGTGCGGTGACGTCGCGGCTGCGCTTCTACACCAACGTGATGAAATTGGGTTCCCGCAACCCCCTGCTGCTGGCCCGCCAGGTCGGCTCGGTGGCCAACCTGACCGGTAACCGGTTCGGGTTCGGCGTCGGCATCGGTTGGGCGCCCGAGGAATTCGAGTGGTGCGGGGTGCCCTACGCCAAGCGCGGCAAACGCGTCGACGAGATGATCGAGGTGATCAAGCTGGTCCTCGCCGGCGGCATGGTCGAGTTCCATGGCGAGTTCTTCGACTTCGACCGGCTGCAGATGAGCCCGGCACCCAGCGAGCCGGTGCCGTTCTACGTCGGCGGGCACACCGACGTCGCGCTGCGTCGGGCCGCACGCATCGGTGACGGCTGGACCAGCGCGATGATGACCGGTGATCAGCTGGCCGAGACGATCGGCGAACTCGAGGCGCTGCGGGCGGAGTACGGCCGCGCGGATCAGCCGTTCGAGTACCAGGCGGTGTGCATCGACAAGTTCGGCGTCGACGGCCACCGCGAGCTGGCCGAGGCCGGCGTCACCGACAACATCGTGATCCCCTGGGTGTTCGATGGGCTGGGCTTCGACGCGCCGATCGAGAAGAAGAACGATTCGCTGAAGCGCTTCGCCGACACCTACATCCACTCCGGCTGGCAGAACTGACCTCCGCCCCCGAGACTGTCCGCCGAAATTGCATTCCAGCAGAGGAAAGTCGAGTGGGCGCCTGCTGGAATGCAATTTCGGCGCGGGGTAGGCGGCAGCGGTCTAGCCTGCGGACATGAGCATCGACCCGAAGAGCACGGCCGTCGTGCTGATCGAATACCAGAACGACTTCACCACCGCCGGTGGGGTGCTGCACGACGCGGTCGCGGAGGTGATGGCGAAGACTGACATGCTGGCGCACACCCAGGAAGTCGTGGCGGCGGCGCGCAGCGCCGGCGCCACCGTCATGCACGCCCCGATCACCTTCGCCGAGGGCTACGGCGAGATCACCAACCACCCCTACGGGATCCTCAAGGGCGTCGTCGACGGCAACGCCTTCGTCAAGGGGTCCTGGGGTGCGGCGATCGTCGACGACCTGGCGCCGGCCGACGGCGACATCGTCGTCGAGGGCAAGCGCGGACTGGACACCTTCGCCAGCACCAACCTGGACTTCATCCTGCGCAGCAAGGGCATCACGACGATCGCGCTCGGCGGCTTCCTCACCAACTGCTGCGTGGAGTCGACGATGCGCAGCGGCTACGAGAACGGCTACCAGGTGATCACGTTGAGCGACTGCGTCGCCGCCACGTCGGTCCAAGAGCACGAGAACGCGCTGAAATACGACTACCCGATGTTCTCCCGGCCGATGACCGCCGACGAGTTCATCGCCGCCCTCACCTGACCCCACCCACGCCGAAATTGCATTCCAGCAGGCCTGCACTCGCAAAAGTGCTGCTGGAATGCAATTTCGGCGGATGACTCAGGGCAGGCAGCCGCGCCAGACGGTGTCGACCAGCGCGCGCACCGCCTCGTCGTCCAGCGGCGGCATCCCGAACACCAGCCGGTAGTACGGCGGCGAAACCAGTGCGTCGACGACGACCTCGACGTCGATGTCGGCCGGCAGCTCGCCGGTGCTGACGGCCTCCCGGAGGGTGGCGGCGACGGCCCCGCGACGGGGATGGATCCACTGGTCGAGCAGGGCCCGCTCGATGGCGGGGTCCGACGGTGACGCGGCGATGACGTTGCGCAGCAACGGGCCCACCTCGGGGTCGGCCAGGATGGCGTTGAGCGCGCAGACGTGGTGGGCGATGGCCTGCACCGAAGTGCTGCCCGGCGGGCGGGTGATGGACTCGCGCACCGACTCCAGCAGGCCTTCCAGCACGATCGATGCGGCCGAGGGCCACCACTTGTAGATGGTCGTGCGGCTCACCTCGGCACGTTTGGCGATCGCGTCCACCGTCGCGGCGGCGGGCCCACCCGTCAGCGCCAGCTCCGCAGCCGCCTTGAGCACCGCGGCCCGCACCGCCTGGCTGCGCGGGCGGCCGCGGCGGGCCGCGTGCTGATGATCGACCACCCGGTCAGCTTATGGGGACGGGTCTCCTCGATCCGCCGACGGCGGCGAACAGGCTGACGACCGCCGCGATCGCGCCGAACCCGAACATCACCGGATAACTGAGCGACCGGGACAGGAATGCCAGCGCCGCGGGGACCGCGAAGCCCAGGTAGGTCAGGCTGTAAAAGACCGCAGTCAGGGCGGCCAGATCGTCAGGACCGGCGATGCGCTCAACCTGCTGCAGTCCCACCAACAACGTCATCCCGTAGCCGGCACCCAACATCGCCGCCGCGATCAGCGCCGCCCACACGGTCAGCACCGCCGCCGCCCACGCCGCCAGCACCATGCCGAGCACCACCAGGCTCAGCGCGACCACCACGCCGGTCCGGTCGTCGAGCCCCCAATGCCGCGCGGAGTGTTGGACCGTGAAGCCGACGCCGAGCGCGACGAGGCACAGCACCGCCGAGAACGCGACCGGCGCACCCGCGACGTGGTCCGCCATCAGGGCGGGCAGCACGGCGTAGGCCGACGCGCCCGCCCCGAACACCCACGGTGCGACCGGCACCAGGACCCGGACGAACCGCCGCCACGTCCCCGCCGAAATTGCATTCCAGCAGCCAAAGATCGAGTGGGCGCCTGCTGGAATGCAATTTCGGCGCTGAGGGGTGCGGGTGTCGGGGGTGCGCAGCAACAGCACCCAGGCGACCAGCGCCACGGCGATATTGACGGCATACGGCAGCACCGTCGGTGCCGGGGCCCACTCGGCCAGCGCCCCCGCCACCGCGGCACCGAGCCCGAACCCCGCGGTCAGGCTCATCGCGGCGCGGCGGGCGCCAGCACCCTTGGCTGCGGTCTCCCAGGGCGGGCTGGACAGCTCCTTGATCCAGCTGCCGCCGACCGCCATCGCCAGGCCCAGCGCCAGCCCGCTGAACACCCGGCCGACGCCGAGCGCCCAGGCCGACGAGCCGCCGACGACCAGGATCGCCGACCCCACCGCCGCCAGCACCGGCGCAGGCAGCATCAGGGGCCGTCGCCCGAAGCGATCCGACAGCGACCCGCCCACGAGCAGGGCCGGCACGATGCCCAGCACGTACGCGAACAGCAGCAGGTCGGCCGTCAGCGCGGAGAAGCCACCGTCGGCGCGGTACATGACCAGCAGCGGCGTGAACTGGTTGCCGCCCCACGCGGTCGAGAACGTCGCCACGCCCACCGCGGCCCATCCCCCGGACCGCCGCAGCTCCGGTGTCCGCGTCGTTGTGCGCGCCATCACATTACTGGACATTGTGTTCACTATATAGGCGGACGGGAATCGGCGCAAAATCGGAGCTCAGGGCGGGTAACCCCCAGCGAGGGCCACGGGGTCAACGCAGGTGAGGCATACCTGGATTGCGCCGAGGAGGGCAAAAACTGTAACGTGTTCTAGTTCGAGTCATCGAGTGGGAGGCCAGAGGTGAGCATCGAAACCGCAGGCATTCGCGAAATCGACACCGGCACGCTGCCCGACCGGTACGCCAGGGGCTGGCACTGCCTGGGTCCGGTCGCGCAGTACCGCGACGGCAAGCCGCACGGCGTCGAGATCTTCGGCACCATGCTGGTGGTCTTCGCCGACTCCCAGGGTGAGATCAAGATCATCGACGGCTACTGCCGGCACATGGGCGGAAACCTCGCCCAGGGCACCATCAAGGGTGACGAGGTCGCCTGCCCGTTCCACGACTGGCGCTGGGGCGGCGACGGCAAGTGCAAGCTCGTGCCCTATGCCAAGCGCACACCGCGGCTGGCCCGCACCCGCGCCTGGCACACCGACATCCGCGGCGGGCTGCTGTTCGTCTGGCACGACCACGAAGGAAATCCACCCCAGCCCGAGGTCCGCATCCCCGAGATCCCGCAGTGGGCCAGCGACGACTGGACCGAGTGGAAGTGGAACACGCTGCTCATCGAGGGCAGCAACTGCCGCGAGATCATCGACAACGTCACCGACATGGCGCACTTCTTCTACATCCACTTCGGGCTGCCGACCTACTTCAAGAACGTCTTCGAGGGCCACATCGCCAGCCAGTACCTGCACAACGTGGGCCGGCCGGACGTCAACGACATGGGTACCGCCTACGGTGAGGCGCATCTGGACTCGGAGGCGAGCTATTTCGGGCCGTCGTTCATGATCAACTGGCTGCACAACACCTACGGGGACTTCAAGGCCGAGTCGATCCTGATCAACTGCCACTACCCGGTGACGCAGAACTCGTTCGTGCTGCAGTGGGGGGTCATCGTCGAGAAGCCCAAGGGCCTCGACGACGAGACCACCGAGAAGCTGGCCGCCGCGTTCACCGACGGGGTCAGCAAGGGGTTCCTGCAGGACGTCGAGATCTGGAAACACAAGACCCGCATCGACAATCCGCTGCTGGTCGAGGAGGACGGCGCGGTGTATCAGATGCGCCGCTGGTACCAGCAGTTCTACGTCGACGCAGCCGATGTCACCCCCGAGATGACCGACCGCTTCGAGATGGAGGTCGACACCACCGCTGCCGTCGCCAAATGGCATGTGGAGGTGGAGGAAAACCTCAAGGCCCGGGAAGCCCAGAAGCAGGCGACGTGACCGCCCGCCAGCAGCCACCCGACGTCGACCGGCTCGCTCGCTCGATGCTGCTGCTGCACGGCGTCCACGACGACGAGCACGAGCACGGGCCGGCCGGAAGCGATGCGAGCCCCGGATCATGGCGCAAGGCACCGGATTTCGCGTCCGATCCGGACCGCGCGGCCGCCGTGCGGGCCGGCACGCAGCGTGACCGGGACCGCTACCTGCGTGCCGGGCTGGTGCCGATCGACTGCCGCTTCTGCCACGTCACCGTGTCGGTCAAGAAGCTCGGTCCGGCGCACACTGCCGTGCAGTGGAACACCGAAGCCACCCGTCGGTGTGCGCACTTCGCCGAAATCCGGGAATCCGGCGGCGATCCCGCCCGGGAGCGGTCGTGCCCGCGGCTGGCCGACAGCATCCGCCACGCCGTCGCCGAGGGCTGCCTCGAGGAGGTCTCGACCGCACCGCCCCCCGGCGACGGGTAGCGATCACTCAGACCGCAGCGAGCACCTCGGTGGTCAGCAGCGCCTGCGCCACCCCGGACACGATGGCCGCCAGCCGGATGGCCTCGAAGATCGCGGTCCGCGAGACCTCGGCCTCCCGCAGCGTCTTCTCGTGCGCGTTCACGCAGTGTGCGCAACCGTTGATCGCCGACACCGCCAGCGACCACAGCTCGAAATCCGCCTTGGGCACACCGGGATTGGCGATGACGTTCATCCGCAGCCCGGCCCGCAGATCGTCGTAACCGCCGTCGAGCTGACCCTTGGTCCGGTAGAACACGTTGTTCATACCCATGATGGACGCCGCGGCCAGCGCGGCGTGGTAGGCCTCCTCGGAGAGCACGTCCAGCGCGTCGCCGGAGATCTCCTCGAGCAGCCGCGGCGAGCGGGACGCGGCCGCGGTGGCCACCAGCGCACCCCACAGCTGCTGCTCGGTGAGCTCGGTGGAGCGCACGATGCTGCCCAGGTTCAGCTTGAGATCCTTCGCGAACTCCGGCAGCGCCTCCTTGATGGCGTCGACACCCATGATCAGACCGCCTCGGCCAGCAGCTCGCCGGCGTTGATGGTGGGATCGCCCTTCTTCCAGTTGCAGGCGCACAGCTCGTCGGATTGCAGCGCGTCCAGCACACGCAGCACCTCGTCGACGTTGCGGCCGACCGAGCCCGCGGTCACCGACACGAACTGGATCTCGTTGTTGGGGTCGACGATGAAGGTGGCGCGGTCGGCGACGCCGTCGGCGTTGAGCACACCGGTGGCCAACGCCAGCTCGCGCTTGAGGTCACTGGCGATCGGGAAGGGCAGCTTCTTGAGGTCCTCGTGCTGGGCCCGCCACTGGAAGTGCACGAACTCGTTGTCCACCGACACACCAAGCACTTTGGTGTCGCGGTCCTCGAACTCGTCGTTCAGCTTGCCGAACGCGGCGATCTCGGTGGGGCACACGAAGGTGAAGTCCTTCGGCCAGAAAAACACCACCCGCCACGATCCCGGCGAATCGGTGCTGGTGACATCGGTGAAGTAGTCGTCGGGAGCCTTGGCGTCCACCTTGGACAGGTCGCCGCCGACGACGGCCTTCAAGCTGTATGCGGGGAATTGGTCGCCGATGGTCAACAGGGCCACGAGGCACACCCTTTCTTTGGATTCGATCAAGTTTATGCCCTGCCATTTTGCACACAAGGCAGCCCGATCGGAAAGGTGATAGCCAACACACCGGGCCCGCGTAGACGCCGAAAGCCGGTCGATATCACGGCATTCCGGATTCCACAAGCGCTACAGTCCCGAGCTCGTGGTACAAACTCTGCTATAGATGCGCGAACCGCGCCCTGACCTGTTCAGTGCTCAACCCGTAGTCATCGAGCGAGTAGGTGTGCTTGGGGGCACGCGGTCCCTGCTGACTCTCGGCGTGGCTGGCCACCATCGCCGCCCGCGCCGCCTCGGTCATCTCGATGCCGAAGTACCGATAGATGCCCTCGACGGTCGACACCGGGTCGGCGATCAGCTCGAAGTAGTCCATGTCGTAGAACTGCGCGGGGTCATGGCCGGCCCGCACCGCCTGGAACCGCTCCAGGCCCCGCGACCACGTCTCCAGCGAGTCCGCGCCGATGGTGTCGCCGACGAACACCTCGGACCACCCCGCGGTGGTGTGCTGGGCCAGCGAGCACATCGAGGCCATGATCGTCTCGGCGGGCCGGTGACATTGGATCACCAACGCATCGGGGTAGGTGGCCAGCAGTGCGTCGAGTGCGAACAGGTGGCTGGGATTCTTGAGCACCCAACGCTTTTCGCGATCGTTGAGCCCGATGAGCTGCAGGTTGCGGCGGTGCCGCTGATAAGGTCTGGTCCAGTCCTGCTGCGCCAGCCACCGCGAGTAGGTCGGCACGTGCGCCAACGTCTCGTAGGACACCGAGTGCAGCGACTGGCGCAACAGCTGCCAGCATTCCTCGACCTCGTCGGCGGTCATGTAGTGCAGTCCGGTGTAGTCGGGGTTCTCCTCGTGGGCCTTCTTGAATCGTGCGTCGATCTCGGTGAAAACCGGGTCCTGTGACCAGGTTTCGCGTCGCGGACGGGGTTGCGGGAACTCGGCGAGCCACAGCTCGAGCCCCTGGTGGCGGGGGTCGGCGGCCAGCAGCCGGTGCAGCGCCGTGGTGCCGGTCCTGGGCAGCCCGGTGACGAAGATCGGACGCTCGATCGTCACCTCGGCGTGTTCGGGGTACTGCTTCCAGGCCGCCTCGGACAGCAACCGGGCGACCAGGGCGTTGCGCAGGAAGAAACGTGACATCTTGCTGCCCAGCTCGGTGAGGCCGGCGTCGCGGGCATAGGAGTCCAGCAGCACGCCCAACGCCTCGCGGTAGTTGTCGTCGTCGGAACCGAAATCGTCGAGCCCGCAGGCCTTCACGGCGGAGGCATGCAGGTCCTCGACCGTGCCGACATCTGTTCTCGGCGCGCTCATCAGGCTTTGAACTCCCCGCAGTTGACATCGAGTGCCTGTCCGGTGATGCCGCTGGACAGATCGCTGGCCATGAACAGGATGGCCGAGGCCACCTCGTCCTCGGTGGGCAGCCGCTTGAGGTCGGACCCGGCCGCGGCGGCCTGGTAGATGTCCTCGACGGTGGTGCCGTACTTAGAGGCTTGATGCTCGAAGTAGCCGCGCAGGGTGCCACCCCAGATATAGCCGGGGAGTATGGAATTCACCCGGATACCCTGCTCCCCAAGCTCTGTCGCCAGGGTCTGCGACATCGCCAGCAGCGCGGACTTGGCCATCTTGTAGGCCCCGTACTTGGCCTGCGAATGCCGGACCACCATCGAGTTCACGTTCACCACCGAGCCCTTAGCCTCGACCAGCGCCGGGGTGAACGCCTGGACCATACGCAGCGCGCCGAACACCGTCAGCTCGATGGCATCCCGCATGTGCTCGAAGGTGGTGTCGGCGAAAGGCTTCATCGACGGCACCCGGAAGGCATTGTTGATCAGCACGTCGACCCTGCCGTAAGCCTTCAGGGAGGCCTCGACCAGGTTGTTGACCTGCGCTTCGTCGGTGATGTCGGTGCCGACCGACACCGCGCGCCGGCCCAGGTCGGTGATCTGCTTCGCGACGTCGTCGAGACGCTCCACGGTGCGAGCGGCCAGCACCAGGTCGGCGCCGGCCTCCGCGCAGCGCCGGGCCAGTGTGGTGCCCAGGGCCGGTCCGACACCACTGATCACGACGACCTTGTTCTCCAACAGCGGGAGTGCCGCACCCATCTCAGCCCACCATTCTCTCGCCGATCTGCTTCTGGCGCAGTGCGATCCGTGCGCGCCAGTCTTCCTCGGAAATCTTGTTCGTGTCGTAGAACGGCAGTGCCGCCGGGACGTCGTCGACGCCCACCAGCTCAACCGTCGGCCCGTCGGCGGGGCTCAGCTCCCGCGATACCCGCTGCCAGCGGAACTGCAGGTAGCCCTTGCGGTGCCCCAGCGTCTCGCACCAGTTCGTCACGCTGGGGTTTCGGTCGCAGACCACGATGCGGATCTTGCCGTCCGGATCCGCTTGGGCCTGAGTACCGTTCAGCGAGGTCTGGTGGTTGATGTAGTCCAGCGAGATGTACCAGAGGCTGCCCAGCTGGAAACCCAGGTACGGTGCGTCGGTGACCGGCAGCGTGATGACCAGCGCCTGGTCCCCGGTGAGGTCGAAGCGGCCGACCGACGAGTACTGCGTCGCCAGTCCACCGGGGGTCAGCCGGGGTGCCACCATCGTGTTGGGCGGGCAGTCGTTGTAGAACCATTGCGGGAACTGCAGCCAGGTCTTGACCCGTTGCACCAGCTGCTTGGCCGCGACTGCGTAGCGCTTCTCGATCAGTTCCCGCGTCAACGGTGGCGGTGCGGTGCCCGCGGTGTCGGTGCGAGCGATCGCGAAGGTGCCGCGCCGCGCCGACCAGTCGTTGTAGACCTCGCGGATCACCAGCTGTGAGGGCATCGTCGGCGTGAACCGCCACTCGAAGGTGCCGTCGGCGGCGATGTCGAGCTTGCGGTCGTCGAAGGCGGTATCGCTGTCGGGCACCACCTCGTCGGTGTACTCGCCGCCGAGCAGCTGGAAGCTGACGTCGGTGGTGGTTCCCCGCGTGCCGGTGACGACGTACTCGTACCCGGGCTGCACCCGGGTGCCGAAGTACAGGGTGTCGGGGTTGTCGAGGGCCATCTTGGTGAAAGGCCCGGTGCCGCTGTGCAGGAAGGGATGGTCGCGGTCGTAGTCGAACGCGACGTGTGTGCACGCGGCGATACACCCGGCGAGGTATTGCAGGCCTTCGAGCAGGTCGGCCTCGGACTCGATGAACGGGGCCTCGGTGACGAGGCGCTCTGCTTCGGCGATGGCGTCGACCAACGGCTGTGCGTACACACCTCGAAACTAGAACGCGTTCTAGCGACAGTCAATATATCGACCGCTGCGTTCCAAATATGGAACATGGGTAGGCTGTTGAGCGTGCCACCCGAGACTGCACGTTCATCGCCGCCCACCGACCGCGTGGTCGCGATCCTCGAGTACCTCGGCGGCCGCCCCGACCAACGGTTCGGGATCTCCGAACTGGCCCGTCGCGTCGGGTTGAGCAAGCCGACCTGCCTGGGCATCGTGACGTCGCTGACCGAGGCGGGTTATCTCGTCCGCGACGCCGGCGACAAGACCTATCGGCTGGGACCCGCGCTGATCACGCTCGGGCACCGGGCGCAGGAGTCGCTGCGGGTCAGCCCGGCCGCGCGGGAGGAGCTTCGCCGGCTCTCGGCGCGCTACACCGTGACCGTGGCTCTGTCCGGTGTGATCGACGACCGGATCACCGTGCTCGACCTGGTCGCGCCGCCAGGGGTGCAACCGGGCGTGGTCGTCGGCGAGAGCTATCCGTTCGCACCGCCGGTCGGGTTGATGTTCGTGCTGTGGGACGACGAGGCGCTGCGGGACTGGCTGGCCCTGGAGCCGACGGTGCCGCTGCGCGCCCCTCGTACCGAACCCGCCCGGCTGCGCCGGGTGGTCGACCGGTGCCGCGCCGACGGCTATCTGGTCGAGCGGCTCACCCCGGGCGGCCGCCGGCTGTATTCGATGCTGGCCGGCGTGTCGAGCACCCTGCCCGACGAGTTGCGGGCGCTGCTGGGCGAATTGGTGTCCGACATCGGGGAGCGGGTGTATCTCCGTGACGAGAAACCCGGCCGTCGCCGGCACGACGTCAGCGTGATCTCCGCACCGGTGTTCGACCACCACGACCGCCAGGCGATGGTGGTGTCGATGCACATCGGTAAGGCGTTGACCGACAGCGAGATCCGGGACCGGGCCCGGGCATTGACGGGTACCGCCGATGCGGTGACCGCACAGCTGGGCGGCGGGAAGCCGATGGACTGACAGGGGAGGACGGCTCGGTCGGTCACGGACCCATTGTCAGGACGCGGCCGCCTCACTCGAAGGCGACGATTCCGCCGACACTCCCTCATCGGAGGCCTCGCCCGGGTCGTCATCCAGGTCGGTGGCCGAGTCCTCTTCCCCGTCGGCGGGCCCTGCTTCCTCAGGCTCTGATCCCGCGAGCTGCTCTGATTCCTCGGGCCCGGCCTCTTCGGCACCGTGCTCCTCGGTATCGTGTTCCGTCACCTCGACGTCGGTCGATTCCTCGACCTCGGCCAGATCCGGCTCTGCGGCAACGGGTTCGGTGACCACGTCGGCAGGTGTGGCCTCCGGCGCCTCCGCCTGGGCGACCGTCTCCGGTTCGGCCTGCACGTCCGCGGCGGTAACCGCAGCCGCTTCGGTCTCCGAAACTTCTGTCTCCAAGGCGGCCGGCTCCACGGTGGCGTCGGCCGCTCCTGTGTCACCGGTGACAGCCAGCAACGTCTCGGCACCGCGGGCGCTCGGGTCCTCGGCGGCGAGCGGGCCGGGCGCCGGGGAACGGAGTCCGAAGAATGCCAGAATGGGATCCAGCACGTTGTCGATCGCGGCCGCGATGGCCCCGCCGACGAACATGGAGAACAACAACACCCCACCGGCGTACGGTTTGAGGGGAGCCGGCAACACCTGCACCAGCCACACCAGCGGTTGCAGCAGTACGCTGAGGGTCCGCGCTGCCAAGTGCAATCCGTCGGTGGTCGCCTCGGCCGCTTCGACGATCGCGTCGGCCTGGCCGGCCGCGCCGAACTCCGGGTTCTCGCCGGTGGCCAGTTGCACCGCGATGGCGACGGCTGCCGGATCGGCGACGATCGCTTCGGGAATCGCGGCGGCGACCACGGCCGGCGAGTACGCCGCCGTGGCCGACGTCAGCTGGACGACGGGGCTTGCCGCATGCATGTCGGGCACCGTGGTCGACGGCGCCACGAAACCGCACACCAGTACGCCGGCGGTCGCGAACGCGCAAGTGGCGCTCAGTGTTTCTCGACCGAGACTCGGCGAACCTGCATTCGACATGGCGGATACCTCCTGCATTGACGTGAAGGCATCGTCGGTCGAATGCGGGCCACCGGGCTCAGTAGCCCGTCACTGCAAATCTCGCGCATCCGCGACGGTGACTACTGAGGTCCGGGTGACACGTTCGGCCTGGCGAGCTTTTAGCGGTGGCCGAATTCCGGCGAGCACTGGCTGTCGGGCTACTGGTGCCATCGCCGCGAACTCAACATTCTATGAAGATGACCAACGCATCTCCTTCGCCGTCCACGATCACCGACCTGGCGACCCAGTGGGGTCTGCCCGATTCGGAGGTCGCCAGCGCCGGCCTGAGATTGGTGGCTGACGTATCGCCCGCATTCCTGACCAACCACTGCGTCCGCAGCTACCTGTTCAGCCGGGAGATCGCCGCGGCGCAGAAGCTGCTGAGCGGGATCGACTACGACGAGGAAACGCTCTACCTCGCCTGCCTTCTGCACGACCTCGGCCTCACCGAGTTCGGTGCCGGGGAACAACGGTTCGAGGTCGAAGGCGCCGACGCGGCGGTGCGCTTCCTCGGTGACTACAACCTGCCCGAGGACAAGCTGAACGCGATCTGGCAGGCGATCGCGCTGCACGCCAGCATCGGACTCTTCAACCGATTCGGGCCGGTTCCGTCCATCGCCGGAAGTGCGATCTCCTTCGACATCGACGGCCGGGCACGGGATCTTTTTGCCGCGGACTTCCTCGAACGGGTCAATCGGGACTGGCCACGCCACGATGTCGGATACGCCATCGTTGCGGCCATCGCCGACGGCCCGCGCAGCCAGCCGGAGAACCCCTTGAAGGCGCCGCCTTTCAGCCTGTCGGCACACGCGCACGAAGCCATCAACGGCGCGCCCCATTTCAGGTTCTCCGACATCGTCCAGGCCTCAGGGTGGGGTGACCAGGTTCCCGGGTTCTAGGCGAGCTCGTGTCGGTCTTCACGATCGCTCGGGTGAGCGGCGCTGCACAGTACGATTCGCTGCGGCGAACCAGCCGCTGACCAGCAGGCCGCCCACCACGACGATCAGCGTGACCAGCGGAAGCGTCCAGCTGCCCGAAACCTCGTGTTGGACACCGATGATCGTCGGTCCCGTGGCGGCGACGAGATAGCCGACGGCCTGAGCCATTCCGGACAACTCCGCCGCCATCGCGCTGTCGGTCGTGCGCAGCGCGAACAAGGTCAGAACCAGCCCTATCCCGGCACCCTGGCCGATCCCGAGCAACACCATCCACAACCACACCCCCGCGGCGGGCTCCCACAGCAGGCCCGCCACCCCGGCGGCGAACGTGCCGGCCGTGACGACGACCAGCGAACGCTGACTTGTCGTCTTCGAGGCCAACACGGGCACCACGAAGGATGCAACGATGCCCACCGCGCCCATGACCGCCGACATGAAGCCTGCTCGTGCCTGGGTCAGACCGGAGTCGTGCAGGAGGGCCGGGAGCCAGGCGATCAATGCGAAGTAAACCAGCGACTGCAGCGCCATGAACCCCGCGACGGACCATGCCAGCGGGGAGCGCCAGATGCCCGCCGGTGGATACATTTCGGTGTGGTCGGCCGCGTGTTGTCGGCGGAACGTCCGGGGTAGCCAGAGCCCGAGCGCCACCACTACCAGCACGCCCCACACCGCGAGCGTCGTGCGCCAGCCGGTCCCGAGGATTTCCCCCATCGGGATCGTCGCGACCGAGGCCAGCGCGGCACCCCCACTGAGCAGCACCGAGTATGCGCCCATCGCCGACCCCAGGCGATCAGGGAAGTCCCGTTTGATCACGCTGGGCAGCAGGACATTGGTGACCGCGATGCCCGAACCCGCGATCGCGGTTCCGATGAACAACGCCGCCAGCGACGGCGCGAGCCGCAGGCAGATTCCGACCAGCAACACCGTCAGGGCGATCGCCAAGGTGCGGTCCAACCCCAGGCGTCGTCCCATCGGCGGCGCCAACAACGCGAAGACACCGAAGCAGGCCAGCGGCAACGTGGTCAACAGGCTCGCCGGAGCGGCACCGATCCCGGTGTCGGTGCGCAACTCACCGACCAGTACCCCCGCCGCCACGATGGTGGGGCGTTGATTCAACGCGATGGCGACCAGACCGCTGACGAGCAGCACCGCTTCGAACGCTTTCCGAGCGGGTCGACGACTGCTCACATGACGTAACTCGAAGACACCAGATCAGGTCCGGCACCGCGTACTTCGCCGATGATCTGGTCAGCGACCTCCCTCACGCACCGCTCGTCGATCCACCGTGCTCGTACCACCACGAGTAGTCACGCTAACGAGGCACTCATGGGGGTGGAGCTGATTTCATCGCCATGTGCGAAAGCGCACAGGCGGGTTCTGTCCGCCCTGCGTCGCGCCCAGCGGCAAGATCCCGGCGCTGGACGACCATCCGGTCGGTATTGGCGCGGGCGACGCGTCGCTAGGTTCGAGTGACATCCTCGGAAAGGACGGGACATGCGATCGCACGCAAGCCAGATGGAGGTCGGCTCATGACTCCGCCGCTGCCTCCGCCAACTGAACTCCGGCCGACCGCCGCCATGGTGGCATACCCCGGAATGACGATGCTCGACATGATCGGCCCCTACGACACCTGGCGCGAGCTCTTGGACCTGCATCTGGTCGCGTCCACCGAAGAGGTCCGGTCCGACAGCAACTTCACCTTCCGCGCGACACACACGTTCGACGAGGCCCTCGCCGACTACGACGTGCTCTTCATGCCCGGCGGGCTGGGCACCGGTGACGCGATGCTCGACCCGAAACTGATCGAGTTCGTCGCCGACCGCGGTCAACGGGCACGGTACGTGACGTCGGTGTGCACCGGGGCACTGGTCCTGGGTGCCGCCGGCCTGCTGCGCGGGTACAGGGCGACGTCGCATTGGGCGGCCATGGACAGCCTTCCCAGTTTCGGGGCGGTACCGACCGAGGGTCGCGTCGTGGTCGACCGCAACCGCATCACCGCCGGCGGTATCACCGCCGGTATCGATTTCGGGCTCACGCTGCTCGCCGAGATGTTCGACGAACAGGCGGCCCGGCTCACGCAGCTGATCATGGAGTACGACCCCGATCCCCCGTTCGACAGCGGAACACCGCGGACGGCGAGCCAGGAGCATATCGAGTTCGTGCGCCAGTTCGTCGGGCCGCTGAACGAACAGGTCACGGCGATGAGGTCTCGATAACAGCCTCGGCACAGCCGGTTTCGCAACGGACACCGTGCGAGACCGGTTGTGCCCTCGATCGATTCGGCTACCAGCTCGCCGTGGCGACGGGCCGCTTCAGGCGATACGCCGGACTCGGTTGACGGTCAACCCATCGTCATCGAGGAGGTCGCCCATCTTGTTCGCGAAGTCGACGAGATGCGGGGCCGCAAGATGCGCATCCAGGTGTTCCCCGGAGACCCAGTTCTCGTAGAACGTGAAGAAGCGCGGGTCCTCGACACCCTGGTGGAGGTCGTAGTTGACGTATCCGTCCTCCTTCGACGTCGGCTCGATCAGTGCTTCGAGCGCTGCTCGGAGCTCTTCCGTCTTGCCTTCGGCAGCCCGCATGTAGGCGACGACCGTTAATAGACTGCGGTTTTCATCAGTGGGAGTAGACACCATTTCCCTCTTTTCCATAGACAATTGAAATGTCGTCGGCGACACTAGTCCCTATGACATCCCCCCGCAAGCATGCACTCGAGGTGACGCTGGATCGTCGAGTCGATCCGCAGAAGGCCTCACCTCGTCAAACCGCGTCAGAGATGGCCGAGGCGGCGATCGACTGGCTGGGTTCGTTGGACCGCGAGCAGCGCGTCGTGGCCCACTACGGGGTGCCGGCCTACAACGCTGAAGCCGAGGCAGAGCGGCGGCGCTGGTTCTACACGCCGACCGACCACGGGGGTTTGACCATTCACCAGCAGTCGCCCGCCCAGCAGCGGGCGGCCATGAGGTTGGTCGCGACCGGTCTGTCGATGGCGGGATACGTCACGGTCGCAACTACCATGGGGTTGGAGAACATCCTCGATCGCGTCGAGGGTTTCATCGCACGTTTCGACCGCGAACGGGGTCGCGACCCAGGACTCTACTATCTGCGGGTCTTCGGCGAGCCAGGCGGTGAGCAGCCGTGGGGTTGGCGCTTCGGCGGACACCACGTGTCGTTGAACAACCTCATCGTCGATGGCGTGTTGGTCTCCACCACACCATGTTTCATGGGCGCCGATCCGGCGTCCTCACCGCTGTTGGGGGAGGTGCTCAACCGTCCGCTGGGGCGTGTCGAGGACATGGCTCGCGAGCTGGTCCGTTCGTTGCCACCGGAACTGTCCCACCGCGCGGTCATTCTGGGAAAGGCACCGTCGGATCTGGTCACGGCGAACCGCACCGTCGTCTCCGACGGGGACCAGGTCATCCCGCTTGTCGGCATCTGGCGTGACGAAGAGTTCCCCGACAAGGAGGAGCAGGCCAAACTACAGGCGGTCAGTGATGCTTTCGATGCCAACTGCGGCCTGACCCCCGAGGATCACGTACAGGTCGCATACCGCACCGTCCCGAAAGGCTTGCCCGGTAACGCGATGAACCCCTCTCAGCGTGAACTGATGTTCGCCCTGTTGAAGTCCTACTTCGATCGGGTTCCGTCGTCGGTGTCGCCGGCGTCCGACTACGACGACGCCGCCCTCGACAACGTCCACTTCGCCTGGGCCGGTTCCACCGAGCCGGGGCAGCCTCACTACTACCGGTTGCAGGGACCACGGTTGTTGATCGAGTGGGACAACACCCAACGAGACGCCAACCACGCGCACTCGGTGTGGCGTGACCCGGAGGCCGATTTCGGTCTCGACGTTCTCGCGCGACACCGGGCCAGAGACCACGCCTAGCGTGGTAAGTCGGCTCGAAAAGACAGTTATTCGTTGATGATTCGACCGAACACGCGGCTCCGCGTACTCGAGAGCAGTCGGTGGAACGCCGTGTCCGCACAACCGTTGCCAACCATCCACGCGTCCGAGCATTTGACGGCGTCAGGGGTGCCAGCGTTGGCAGACGCTGCTTCGCGATCGTTCGACGATCCGGCCCCGCATTTTCGCTTGATCACGCGAATTCGGTCTTGTGTTCAATAAGTTATGGATATAACCTCAGCTATCGCTACACCCGGCCCGAGTCCGTGTGAGAGAGCGCAAGAAAGGCGTCGTCCATGACAACTTCCAAAGACGTTTCCGCGGCAGCGGACGGTGTGCTCACCGTTCCCGCGGGTGGCGCCGGAGGCTCTGATGCTGTCGGTCATGTCGAGACCCGCGGGATCGACTACATTCCCGAGGCGGAGCGGCACTCGGCCCCGAAGAACCTCTTCTGGGTCTGGTTCGGCACGCAGATGACCTTCGGGATCATCATCATCGGCTGGCTGCCCATCGTGTTCGGGCTCAGCTGGTGGGGTGCGTTCACCGCGATCACGATCGGGATGATCGCGGGGTCGTTCTTCCATGCGGCGTTCTCACTGCTCGGGCCGTGGACCGGGACCAACAGCGCCGTGAGCTCGGGAGCGCATTTCGGGGTGGTGGGTCGTGTGGTCGGCTCGCTCCTGGCCTTCTTCGGCGCCGTGGGATACGGCGCGATCACCGTGTGGATCAGCGGTGACGTCGTGGTGTACTCGCTGCATTCATTGTTCGGCACCTCGGAATCCAACGGGGCCAAGGCCATCAGCTACGGGATCATCTTGGCCGTGATGATCGCGGTGTCTATCTACGGTCACGCCAACGTCGTGGCCGTACAGAAACTCGCCGCGCCCGTGGTGCTGGTGCTGCTGATCGTGGGGGTCATCATCTTGGCGCCACGCTTCGATGCCCAGTACGCCGGCGGGGAGTACCTTCTCGGGTCGTTCTGGCCCACCTGGCTACTCAGCTTCGTGGTGGCCGCCCAGCTGCCGATCTCCTACTGCTCGCTGTCCGGCGATTACTCGCGCTACATCTCCTTCCGCCGTTACTCCAAACGATCCGTGGCCCTGGCAGCGGGCCTGGGAATGTTCTTCGGCTGCTGGCTGGCGGTGCTGTTCGCGGCGTTCACCGCCACCATGTTCCCCCTCGATGTGCATTCGTACGCCGAAGGTTTGATCACCATCTCGCCGAAGTGGTACATCGCGGCGGTGCTGCTGGTGGGACTGCTCGGCAGCTTCGCCCAGGGTGTGGTCGCCCTCTACGGCACCGGGCTGGACTTCTCCTCGCTGGTGCCCCGGCTGCCCCGCGTGCCCGCCACCATCTCGATCAGCGTCGTGCTGCTGGCCATCGTCTACATCGGCGCTTTCCTGACCAGCGGTGCCCTGGAGATGATCACGGCGTTCACCATCCTGCTGGCTGTGATGATCATGCCCTGGATCGTCGTCACCCTGATCGGCATGTGGGCCTGCCGCGGACGCTACTATCCGCTGGATCTGCAGGTGTTCAATGCCCGTGCCACCGGCGGCGCCTACTGGTACACCCGCGGTGTCAGCGTCAAGGCCGCGCTGACCTTCATCATCGCGGCCGGGTTGGGTCTGCTGTTCGTCCAGACCCCGCCCATGTACGTCGGACCGTTGGCGAACATCGCCGGTGGCGTCGACATCAGCATGTTCGTCTCCGCTGGTGTGGCTGCCGTCCTCTACGGGATTCTCATCACCGTCTCGCCCGAACGCAATCACCGACCCGCGCACGACGAGGCACTGCGCTCCCCCGTTCCCATCAGCCAGCACTGACCGCGGTCAGGACGGCGAAATCTGTTCCGGCATCGAGTCATGTGAATTCTCCTGAAGAGGCGGGCCGGGCACTCCGTGGGAGTGCCCGGCCCGTCTCCATTGCTGCTGGTACGACGTGCGCCAGAATCGCGCCCGGCGGCATCGCCGGGCGGAGCTAGATGACTGGGATGCGATGCTCCAGGGACCGCAGCACATCCTGCTCGACGACGACGGACCGCAGCGACGTGATGGCACTCAGGCCGGCGTAGTCGCCGGGGCTGCGGGAAGGAACGACGAACGGATTGTCCGAATCGTACGAGTGCCCCTCCTGGGTCCGGTACCGCTTCTGGAGCCCCTCGTTGAGCGACAGCATGGCGCAGGCCACCAAGTCCTCATCGCACGGGCGGAAGATGCCATTGGCCACGCCTTCGACGACGAGACCGCTGGTGATGTCCCGCAACTTCCGGTAGTCGTCCCAGAAGTCGCTGAAATCCTTGGGATCGGCCTCCGCCAGCCGTTCGACCTCGTTGAAGTCGAGCGGTGAATTGCACAGGTGAAGGGTGTCGTAGTAGAGGAGGTCGTAGAGCCGAAGATGCACATCGTCCGAGCGCTGCGACAGCTCGGCCGCGAACGACAGCGAGTCGCGGTTGATGCTGCTCGACGAGCGCAGGATCGCTTCTTTGTTGTCGAAGTAGTAGTAGACCGACGACTGCTGGATCCCCGCCTCGGTGGCGATATCGCTGACGCTGGTCGAGGCGTAACCGTTGGCGGCAAAGAGTTTCCCAGCCGATTCGAGGATAAGCTCTCGGGTCGACACCGAGCTGGAGGTGTCCTTGCGTGGGCGTCCACGACCCCGCGTGAGCGGGGATGCCGCCACCTGGGCCGCGGACCGCTTGTCGGCCCTGTGCACCTCAGAACGCTCCCTGGAACACCAGTTGCCGGCGTGGGTACCGCCCGTCCAGGTCGTGCCCGGTGACCGAGAGACGGCTCCACCGACGGTCGACGGCGGCATCGCGGCACCGGCGGCACCCGCTGTGGACATGGTCCTGCAGATCTGCCTGGTAGTGGCGGACCAGCGTCTGCAGGAGCACCACGAGCCCGTCCGGCACCGCACACGCGCCTCGTCCGGGGAGTTGGTTCGACCACCGGATGAGCTTTTCCAGGTCCGCCGCGGTCGACCTACCGGGAACCGCCAGCTTGACCAGCGTGTCCGCCACCGCCTGTGTCGACGAGATGCACGAACGGCACTGGCGGGCGTTGTACTCGGAGAAGAACATCGCCACGTCGGCGGCGACGCTGACCACACAGTCCTGCGGTGCGATGAAGTGCAGCGCCCCGCAACCAAGGCCGTTGCCCTGCGCGCGCAGCATCGCATAGCTCAGGTTCAGCCCGGGGTCCGCGGGCATGAGGCCTCCGAAGAAACCGCCCACCAGCACGTTGTAACCACCGCCATCGGCCGGGAGTTCGAGCCTGGCGGCGAGAGTCTGAAGGGGGAGCCCGACCGGCAGCTCGTAGATTCGCGGCGCCAGGTCCGCTCCGGAGATCGTGGCCAGGAAGCGATCGTCGGCGGTGTTCGTGCCTGGGAGTTGCGAATGAGCGAGGCGCGCCAGGGTTTCGACGTTGAGCACCAGCGTGGGGTTGCCGCCGATGCCGTGGCTGTAGGGGCGCGGTGGTTTGTCGGTGGGTCGTGCGACACCGGTTTCGACGGCACGGATCGCGGCGGACTCCTCGCCGGCCACATAGGTGTCCTGGGCCTTGACGAGTACGAGTTCCGGACCTCCGCGGCGTCGCGCGTTCAATTCGTCGACGGCGAGCCTCATCGCCGTATGGCTGGCGTCGTCGCCGACGTAGACGTAGACCTGTCCGGCCGAGACCGCTCCCGCGGCCAGCAGAGCACCATCGAGAACCAGGTGCGGACGATGCCGCATCAGATGCCGGTCCTTGTAGCTGAGCGGCTCACTCTCGGCTCCGTTGCAGAGCACGGTCGGGGTGACGCCCGCAGCTTGTGCACATTCGTTGACCGAGTTGATCTTCTGCAGCGTCGGGAACGCCGCTCCGCCGCGACCGCGCAGGCTCTGATTGGCAGGGCGGTCCTTCAGGACGTCCAGGACGTCGACCGTGGTTCCGTCGGAGGTCAGGCGGTAGCCGCCGCCGGAGATGTAGGTGTCCAGCGTCTCCACCTGTTGAGGGGCCGACCCCAGCAACCCGATGACATTCTGATCCCAAATCTCAGCGATGACCGTGGAATTGCCACTCGACGTACCGTTGATCTGATTCATTAGGCGCCTCTCACGCTTGCTGTTCTCGCGGCGCGTCGTGGACGCCTCCCGACGTGAGCCAGGAGGGCCCCCGCCGCGCGGGCCGGCTCGGCCTGCCACGAACTACGGGTTCTCACCGTTTCCCTCACCGGTGAGCCACACCTTATATCCATAGGATATTGATCGGCAAGCACGCACAGTGGGCCGCGCCGGCGCCGAACGGCGACGCACGTAACAAGAGTGTCACGCGACCAAGTGGGCACCGCTCTTGACGAAAGCGGGCCGCGCATGCAGACTATTTCAATAGCCTATTGAGATAGGAATCTTGGCGACGGCCCCGCGCTTTGCACGCCGCCTCTCGCAAAATTGAAAGGATCAGCCCGTGTCCCCTTCGATGTCGAGTGACACCAGGACGACCGCCGACTTGATCGACGTGATCGCCAAGCAGTCACAAGAGCCTCTTTCGAGCGCGACCACGCTGCCGGGGGCCGCGTACATCGACGCCGACTATTACAAGGTGGAGACGCGCAGGGTGCTGCACAGCGACTGGGTCCCGGCCGCCCGGGTGGAGCAGGTGCCCGAGGTCGGGAACTTCGTCACGGTCGACATCGCCGGTGAGGCCCTGGTCGTGGTTCGAGGGACCGACGACCAGATCCGGGTGCTGTCGCGGGTCTGCCGCCACCGGTACGCCGACGTGCTGGCCAACACCCAGGGCGAGGTGCCGGAATCGGGATGCCTCGACAACTTCTCCTGCCCGTACCACATGTGGACCTACCGACTCGACGGCTCTCTGATCAACGCGGTCGACTTCGCGGGACGCGAGGGGTTCGACCCGGCCAGTTACGGGCTCCGCGAGATCAAATCCGAGATCTGGCAGGGCTTTGTCTTCGTCAACCTCGACGATGACAGCGAGCGCCCCCTCGGCATGGAAGTGCTCGACGAGGCACTGGGCAACTACGACTTCACCAACTGGCGCCTGGTGGCCACCAGCGACTGGGGAAACCTCCCGTCGAATTGGAAGGTGGCGATGGAGAACGCCCTCGAGTTCTACCACCACATCGGCGCCCACCTGGTCACCCTCGAATCGGTGATGCCGGGCCTGGGAACCAGGCTTTACGACGGGTCGCGCGGAGATCACGTCTACTATTCGAAGTGCCCGATCTCGGCCGATGCCGCCGCAGGTGAGGTCGACGGGTACCTCCAGCCCACGCTGATGGGTCTGGGCGCCCCCGAGATCACCCCGTCCGAGCGCAGTGACTTCATCTTCACGGTGCGCTTCCCGCTGCTCATCCTCGCTGCTGCACCCGATTTCTCGTTCTGGCTCCAGCTGCTGCCGACAGGCCCGGAAACCCACATCTTCAAGGTCCATGTGCTGGCACCCAACAGCACGGCCGAGGGCACCACTGACGAGCACATCGCCAGAGCGGTCGACATGTTCCAGGCCATCCAGGGCGAGGACGCGGCCGTCAACGAGCGGGTGCAGGCGATGTTCCATTCGGAGCGCGCAGTCGGCGGAGTCTTCCACGAACAGGAGCTGCCGCTGCTCCAGCTGCAGCGTTACCTCGCGGGCCTGTTGACGGAGGAGGTCCGTGGCTGAGGCCGAGGGCGCACGGACGGCGGCGGTCGGCGCCTGGCCGGCGGTCGCAGGCAGCGTTCTCACCCCGACCCCCCACCGGGCCGAGAGCCTGTCCGACTATCGGGAGGCCGGCGGATACGCGCTGCTGGAGTCCTCGGCGAACGTTCACGACGAACTGGTGCGCCGGCCCGACGTCGAGCTGCTGCGCGGACGCGGCGGTGCCGCCTTTCCGTTCCTGGCCAAGGTCGCCAGCGTCCGCGCCGCCGCGCGGGGGTCCGATGCGGAACCCTGCGTCGTGGCCAACGGCGCTGAGGGAGAACCGCTCTCGGTCAAGGACCGATACCTCATGCGGCACCGCCCGCACTTGGTCCTCGATGGGGTGGCGCTGGCAGCTGCGGCCGTCGGCGCACGAACCGCCTACCTGTACGTCAGTGACGACCTGAGTTCACACACGCTCGAACAGGCCGGTCGTGACGCCGTCTCGGCCGGCCTCGAGTTGCCCGCCCTGGAGTTCGTGCACGCGCAGGACACCTTTGTCGCCGGAGAGGCAAGTGCCGCGGTGCGGGCGATCACCACCCGAGTGGCGCGGCCCCGAGACAATGTCCGACGGCTCTCCACGGACGGCGTCGCGGGTGCGCCCACCCTGGTGTCGAATGTCGAAACCCTCGGCCGGCTGGCCCGAGCGGTGATGCCCACCCCTTGTGAAGGCGAAAGCCCGTTCCTGGTGACCGTTTCCGGGTCCGGCAGCCGACCGTGGCTGGTCGAGGTACCGAATGACCTGGCGGTCGGCGATCTCCTCGACTACCTGGGGCTATCGACCTACGACACCAGCGTGCTCGTCGGCGGGTTCTTCGGGGGCATCCTGCCAGTCGCCGGCGACCTGAGGATCAGCGTGTCATCCATGGAGGAACACGGCGGCGCACTCGGTTGCGCTTCCCTGTATGTCATCTCCTCCGGAGAGGATCCCGTCGCCGTCGGTGCGGCCGTGGCCCGGTACTACTCGGACAACAATGCGCGTCAGTGCCGATCCTGCGTCAACGGCACCAGGGCTGTCGCGGACGTCCTCGAGGGTGAGCTCACCGACGTCTCCCGAGCCGTGGCGTCGCTGACCCGGTGGAGCGACCAGCTCGTCGGACGCGGGGCGTGCGCGGTGCCCGACGGCGTCGCCGTGGTGCTGCGATCCCTACTGCGCCACTACCCGGATCGACTGCACGGCTGGCTGACCGAGCAGTCATTCGGTCCGGCCCGCACACCCGCCAGATGGGACCATCTCACGGTTGGCGTGCCCACTCCCCTACCCAATGATGTGACCGGTTCTCCCACCCGGGGCATCACACAACTCGAGGTGGTTTCATGAGATTGAGGGTCGATCCGACGAAATGCCGCGGCTACGCCATTTGTCTGGAACTCGCACCAGAGCAGTTCTCCGCTGATGACTGGGGGCTCGTCCAGGCATACGGGACACCTGTGTCCACCAGCGACGTCGCGGCCGGACAGCGTGCGATCGACGCCTGCCCGTATCAGGCGATCCAGTGGGTGGACGGCAACTCACGCTCTCCGCGACTACGGCTTCCTCTGGTGGAAGTCAACACAGCCCAAGTTGTTTCGTAGGTTCCGGCGCCGCCGCTCGTGACTATCGGCCGCTGGAAGATCGACGAGTTCACGTTTGCCCTGGCCCCCGAGAGCCCGACGTCGGTAACCCTCGTCTACGAGACCCACGGAGTGCTCAGCAAGGCCAGGGACAACGTGATCGTGCTACCCACGTACTACACGGGCAGGCACGACGACTACCGCCCGTGGATCGGACCCGACCGGCCGTTCGACCCGCAGCGATGGTTCATCGTCTGCGCCAACATGTTCGGCAACGGCGTGTCGACCTCGCCGAGCAATGCCCACGATCCGGCACCGGTGGCGGCCGTCACGGTGCCCGACAACGTCCGGGCCCAGCAGATGCTGCTCGCGGACGTCTTCGGGGTGGAACGGGTGGCGCTGGTCGCGGGCTGGTCGATGGGCGGAATGCAGGCCTTCGAGTGGGCGGCGCGCTTCCCCGACCGGGTGAACGCGATCTTGCCCATCTGCGCGACGGCCCGCTGCTGGCCGTTGAATTTCGCATTCCTCGAGGGAATCTCACCGTTCCTCCGGACGCCGCCGGAACTCCGGGTGCAAGGACTCGCCGACTTCGGCCGCGCCTACTCGTCATGGGCCTACTCCGCGGAGTTCTACCGCACCCGGCTGCACCGGCGTTTCGGCGTGGCGACGGCCGAAGATCTCCGTGAACGGTGGGCCGACGACCACCGCCCGTGGGACCCCCGCGACCTCCTGGCGATGCTGGCCGCGTGGCAGCGCGCGGACTTCACCGACGGCAGCGTGTCGGCCGACACCCGGCTCGCGACGATCCGAGCAGCCACCGTGGTGATGCCCTGCCTCGACGACCAGTACTTCACCGCCGCCGAAGCCACCCTGGACTGCGACCTGATCCCTGGTGCGCGAATCGAACCGATCCGGTCGGTCTTCGGGCACATGGCGGGGCGGCCGGGTCTGGTGCCGGACGTGACCGCGCAGATCACCCGGACAGCGCGCTCACTGCTCGGCGGGCCGGCGCCCGGCGACCTCGGCTGAGCTCGTCGGGTGCAGCGGCCTACGTGAGATCGCCGGACCTCGCGGCCTGCGGGGTGTGCCGCTGGGTGGCGGCGAAAAGCGGTGCCACATAATCGCGCACCTTCTGGATGGCCTCAGCGCTCGCGTTGGCGGGCGACCCGCCGTCGAAGGGCGGAGCGGGGTCGTACTCGAGCAGGAGTTGCGAGTAGCGGGCCGCCTGCTCACCGAGCATCTCGGCCATCACGACGAGACCGAAGTCGATGCCGGCGGTGACGCCCCCACCCGTGATGCGATTGCGATCGATCACCACGCGTCCTTCGGTGGGAATCGCACCGAAGGCCGGCAACAACTCCACCGCCGACCAATGTGACGTCGCTCGGTATCCCGCCAGCAGGCCTGCGGCACCGAGCACGAGCGACCCGGTGCACACCGAGGTGACATACCGGGCGCGCTCACCCCGGTCGGCCAGGAAGTCGAGGATGCCACGGTCGCGCATCGCGTCGGCCGTCCCGCCACCGCCCGGCACGAAAATCATGTCGACGTATTCGGGTGCGTCCGCAAGCGATTCGTGGGCCCGGAACGGCAAACCGGTGTCGGACAGGAACGGCTCCGTTGTCGAGCCCACCAGATGCAGGTCGAACGCCCAGCGCAAGGCCTCCCAGGGGCCGACCAGATCCAGCATCGTCAAGCCGGGAAAGACGATCATCGCCGCACTGGGTTGCCGCCCCGAGAACTCCAGGGCCGCGGTCATGAGGCGCTCCGGGGAGACAGCGGGCCCGTCGATGTGTGCACATTGGTCCTTTCGACACCGAGATTCCGACCGTAGCGGCATCAGCGGAGCACCGACAGGCGCTCTGCTGCCATCCGGCGATGGGATCTGGCCGTGCGAAAACCGCTGCCACATGCCGTCATAGGCTCGTCGCCACCTCACCGCGGCCGGGCACGCATCGGTCTCGGCGGATGTACGTCACCGCCGGTCGGTGCGCGGAGCCGAGACCGCGAACACGTACAGCATCCGCGCCGGAGCGCCGGAATCGTTGCGGAAGGAATGCCAGCATTCCCGGGGAATCGTGAGGAATTGCCCGGCTTGGGCGGTCCGCGTGTTGTTCTCGACGGTGACTTCGAGCTCACCCTCGACGAAGTAGACCATCTCCTCGACATCGTGGCGCAGCTGGTCGGTCCGGGCCCCGGCACCCATCATCGTGATACCGGCGAGGGCCCCGACCTCTGGCCGGTTCTCCAGGATCTCCTGCCGCACCTGTCCGGCAGCGATCAAGCCGGAGCAGGTCGACGTCAGCGCGTGGTCAACCACTTACGGGCTCCGCTGCCCGCATGTCCAGCCACGCCCGGGCGATCTGCTCGCGGGTGGCGAACCAGACACCGGGACGGTTCTCGACGTGTGTGAAGAACTGCCGCAGCGACTTGATGCGCCCGGGACGGCCGATGATCCGCGGATGCAATCCCAGCGACATCATCCGGGGAACGTGCTGCGATTCCGCCAGCAGCTCCTCGAACGTGTCGATGAGATAGTCGGTGAAGTCATCGGCTTTCACCGGCCCGTTGGCCTGCCAGAAACGAAAGTCGTTGACATCAGGGGTGTAGGGCAGCACGAGATGCTCGGCACCGTTGACATCGACGAAGTAGGGCGAATCGTCTGCGTAGGAATCGGAATCATAGAGGAACTGTCCGGTCTGCACGATCAGTTCCCGGGTGCGCTCGCTGGGCCCGTAACGGCAGTACCACCCGACGGGCGCACGGCCCACCGTCTTCTCGATGCTCTTGACGGCCTGAACGATGTGCGCCGCTTCTTCTTCTGCGCTGAGCCTGAACACCTCTTCCCAGCGGTAGCCGTGGCTACAGACCTCGTGATTCGATGTGCGCAAGTGCGCCGCAACCTCGGGGTTCATCTCCAGTGCCTGAGCACACGCGAAGATGGTGGCAGGTATCCCGTGCGCCTCGATGGCCTGGAACACCCGCCAGACACCCGTTCGCGATCCGTATTCGAAGATCGACTCCATCGCCAGGTTGCGGATCGTCGGCGGATAGACGTACTGCCCCCACTCGGTGAGCGATTCCTGTGTGGCATCGCCGTTGGCGAACGCCTGTTCAGATCCCTCTTCGTAGTTCACCACGACCGAGATGGCGAGCCGGTTACCGCCCGGCCAGCTGCCGGTCGGCACCCGGGTGCCGTACCCGACGAGATCCCGCTGCATCAGAGTCGACCCTTCCTGTTCAGAATGCGTTCACTCGGCTGGGCAGTCATACGGCGGAACCGCTTTGCCCGCCAGTTCGACCGCCCCGTTGTGGACCCTGGTCAGCGTGATGGTGGGCTGGTTCTGATTGATCAGCCCGCACCAGTCCTCGAACTTGACCCGCCCGTAGATGATCGATGCGACGTCGACCTTTTCCAGCGCGTCACGGACCGATGCGCGACTGGTGGGATCGTCGGCTTGCTTCAAGGCGTCGGCGATGACGTACAGCGCCGCATACCCACGGGCCGCCTCCGAGATCACGTTGACGTCATGGCCGGCCTCGACCCAGTTCTTCGAGAACGCCTCGGCCGCCGCCGGATCACCGGCGAGCGACGGATCGAACTCGGGGAAGTACTCGGTGGCCAGCAGGCCTTCGGCCGTCTCGGGCCCCGCCAGCTCGATCACGTGGCTCGGGCTGGCCGATCCGCCGCTGGCAAGCACCTGGGCCTTGCCGCCCTGACCTCGTGCTTCTCGCAGGATCTGCGCGAGTTGTTCGACTTCGGTTGTCACCGCCCAGGTGTCGGCGCCCGCGGCGATCGCCTTGGTCACCTGGTCGCGGAAGGTCTGAGCCGTTTGGGCGAATGTCTCCGATCCCGTGACGTCGACGCCCGCCTTGGCGAACATGGCCTGGTAGGCCTCGTTGGCACCGAGGCCGAAGTCGGTGTTCTCGGCGAGCATGAACACCTTCTTGATGTCCAGTTGCTCGACGAACTGCCCCACCGCAACCGTGTCCATCGTCGAGGGCGGGCTCATCCGGAACACCCACTCACTGCCGCTCTCCTCGGGGTCGGTGATCGCCGGAGAACTGGAAGTCTCGACCACCAGCGGCAATTCGGCACGGGTCGTGACCGGGATCATCGCCAGAGTGCACGACGACGACCATCCGCCGATCATCGCCACCGCAGGGCTGGACACGATCTTCTGCGCAGTGGTGGTGCACTGTGCCGGATCGGTAGCGTTGTCGAGCACCTCCACCTTGATCGTCTTGCCGTCGATCCCGCCTGCGGCGTTGATCTCGTCGGCGGCCATCTCGATGGCGTCGACGATGCCACCACCGGCCGCCGCACCGACACCGGTCAGCGGCTCCGAAACACCGATGACGATCTCGTTGCTGTCGCCACCCCCGCCCTCGCCGGCACATGCGCTCACACCGGTGGCTGCCGCGAGGCCGAGCACGACCGGGAGGATAAAGCTTCTCTTCATGGTTTTCTCCTTCGGTGGGTGTGAAGCTTGCTAGATCCCCAGATAGGCTTTACGGACTTCTTCCGAATCGGCGAGTTCCGCCGAAGGGCCCTGCAGACGAAGCGATCCGCGCTCCAAGACGTAGGCATAGTCGGAAACCTTCAGCGCCAGATGGGCGTTCTGCTCGACCAGCAACACGGTGGTGCCCAACGACTTGATCCGCTCGATCGCATCGAACACGCTTTGCACGGCCAACGGTGCCAGACCCAGCGACGGCTCGTCGAGGAGCAGCATTCGCGGCTGGGCCATCAACGCCCGGCCTATCGCCAGCATCTGTTGCTCACCACCGGACAGGCTCTGCCCGAGTTGCCTGCGTCGTTCCTCCAGCCGGGGAAACAGGGCATAGACCTCGCCCATCACCTGCGCGGACGTCTTACGGCTGACGTGGCTGCCCGCGCGTAGGTTCTCCTCGACGCTCAGGCGAGGGAAGACGTGTCGGCCCTCGGGGCAGTGCACCAGACGCTGCGCCACGATCTTGTTCGGCCGTTCGTTGGTGATGCGCGTGCCCTTGAACGTGATCTCTCCACCCGAGACCTTCACGAGTCCCGAGATCGCGCGCAGCAGTGAGGTTTTACCGGCCCCGTTGCTGCCGATGAGCGTCACCAGGGAGCCTTCGACCACCGAGATGGACACCCCCTTGACGGCTTTGACGCCGTTGTAGGCGATGCTGACGTTGTCGAGCTCAAGCATTGGACGTCGGCCCTCCCAGATAGGCTTTGTGGACGGCCTCGTCTGCCTGGACTTCCTCGGGCCGCCCGACTGCGATCGTCTTACCGGCATCGAGAACGTAGACACGCCCGACCAGCGGCATGAGGAACTCCATGTCGTGCTCCACCAGCACCACTCCGACCCCGTTGCTGCTGGCCTCCCGGAGCAGCTCGCCCACCCGCACCGTCTCCGCAGGGTTCAGTCCAGCGGCGGGTTCGTCCAGGAGCAGGAACTTCGGCTTGGTGGCCAGCGCCATCGCCATCGAGAGGAATCGCTGCTGACCGTATGCCAGCTCACCCGCCTTGGCGTTGCCGTTGCGGCGAACTTCGTCTTCGATCGAATCGAGCACCGCGGTGTCGGCGTAGCCAGCACGGCCCGATTGCGCCGCCCGCGCGACCCGCAGGTTCTCGTTGACCGAAAGTCCCGGGAAGACACCGCGGTTCTGGAAGGTGCGCACCACCCCGGATCTGGCGATGACCCACGGTTGGGCACCCGAGAGATCGGTGGCACCGAGGCTCAGGGCACCCTTTGCGCTCGTGATGTAGCCGGTGATGGCGTTGAAGAAGGTGGTCTTGCCCGCACCGTTGGGTCCGATGAGCCCGACGGTCTCTCCCGCCGCCACCTGCAACGACACCTCGTTGACCGCGACCAGGTCGCCGAATCGTACGACGATGCGGTCGGCGCGCAGGATTTCCCGGGTGGTACCGGTGCTCATCGCTCTGCCCCCTCCGGCACGAGGCCGGCGGTGGCTTTCGGGCCCGAGGTGCGCTGACTGGTGCGGGCCCGGGACGCGAAAGCGAAGTCCCGCAACCGCGTTACCCCGCCCCACAGCCCCTCCGGCAGCAGCCGGGCGAGCAGCATCAGCGCGACGCCGTAGATCACCAGGCGCCACTGATCGCTGAACCGCAGCACCTCGGGCAGGAGCGTGAAGGCCACAGCACCGACGACGGGGCCCATGACCGTCCCGATGCCGCCGGCCACCAGCATCAGCAGCAGCGTCACCATCAGGGAGAACGAGAACAGGTCGGGCGCGATGAAGCCGACGAAGTGGGCGTACAGCGCACCGGCCATCGACGCCATCGAGGCGCTGACCACGAAGGCGATCGAGGCCAGGTTGGGGGTGTTGATGCCCAAAGCTTTTGCCAGTTCCTCGTTCTCGCGCATCGCCCGCAGTTTGGACCCGAACTCACTGTTCGACATCCATTGGCAGGCCAGAACACACAGCGCCGCAATGACGCTCAGCGGGATGAGCGCTTCGTAGGCGGTCAGGAACGTCATGCCGCCAGGTATCTCCAACGGCGGCACGCCTGGTAATCCGTTGGGCCCGCCGGTGAAATCGATGGCGTTGATGACCACGGTCCGGAAGATCTCCGCGACCGCGAGTGTGGCGATGACGAAGAAGGCGGCGCGCAGCCGGAGGGTGATCTTGCCGACCGCCCAGGCGATGGGCCCCGCCGCGGCCATGGCGGCGAGCACGCCGACATAGCTGGGCACATCGGTCTGCAACGTCAGCAGCGCCGAGACGTACGCACCAAGGCCGAAGAACGCTTGGTGACCGATGCTGACCAGACCGGCGAGGCCCACCACGATGTTCAAGCTGGACACCAGGACGATGAAGATGCAGCACAGCGCGATGACCTGTTGGTTGTAGCTGTTGCCGAGCCCGGTGAGGAAATACACCACCACGACCACGACCACCGCTGCAGTCACGCTGAGAAGCGGTTTGAGCTTCTCCAGGGGAACTTTCGACACTGCGACCCTCATCCTTTGACATTCATCCGGACACCGAAAAGGCCTTCGGGGCGGACCATCAGCACGGCCAGCAGCACCGCCATGGAGATGGCGTCGACATACCCCGAAGAGATGTAACCCGCCGTCAGACTCTCGGCGATGCCGAGCACGATTCCCGCGATCACGACCCCGGGGAACGATCCCAGGCCGCCGACGATGACGACGGCGAACGCCTTCGCGGTGGCGACCTCCCCCATGCCGGGAGTCAACGCGCTCAGCGAGGCGACCAGCACGCCGGCCATGGCAGCCAGACCGGCGCCGAGTCCGAAGCCGATCGCGTACACCTTGCGGACGTTGATGCCGGCGAGCCACGCCGCATCCTTGTCCTGGAAGGTGGCCCGCATCGTCAGGCCACTGTGTGTGCGCTGCATCCACAGATGCACGAGCAGGATCAGCGCCAGCGCCAGCACCACGACCAGAACTTGTTCGGACTGCAGACGGAACGCGCCGAAGTTGAACGAACCGCCGCTGAGGGGCGACTCGAGACGCTTCGGTGAAGCGCCCCAGATGATGATCACCAGGCTCTGCAGCGCAAGCCACAACCCGATTGTGATCAACATCTGGGGCATGATCGGATCTCGGCCCTTGACGCCCTCGAGGAGCCCCAGCTGGACCGCCGCCCCGAAGATGGCTATTGCCACCGCTCCGGTGACCAGCGCGGCGAAGAAACCCAGGCCACTTGCGCTGGCCACCGAGAAGCCGATGTAGGCGCCGAAGGCATACAGCGCACCGTGCGCGAAGTTCACCACTCCCATGTGGCCGAAGATGATCGTCAACCCCAAGGCCATCAGGGCGTAGATGGCCCCGGTCACGAGGCCGTTGGCCACGTACTGCATGAATTCCGACATGTAACGCCTCTTCGTTAGGTCTGGGTTCCCTCGCCCGCACCGATATCGCGGTCAGTAATCGCGCAACAAAGTGCCGAATCCTTCGAACTGGTCCTTGATTCCGTAGTTGCGCAGTGCATGCCACAGTGCGGCCGCGTTGATGGTGACCACCGGCTTGCCGAGCCACCGCTCGGCCTCATCGGCCAGTCGCACCATCGACAGATTCGTACCGGCCTGCACCAGCACATCGATGTCGTCACCGTCGAGGGCGCGCAGCGCATCCATCAACGTGCTGCGCGGCGTGCTGCTGATCTTGTCGATGGAGGGCACCTTGAGACCGATCGAGCGCTTGACGTTGAACCCCGCCTCGGTGAAGAACCGCTCGACCTGACCGTCACCGACGGGCTGATACGGCGTCAGGAACGCGATGTTCTTCGCACCCAGGGCAGTCAGCGCGTCCCGCACCGCCGTCGACCCGGACGTCACCCCGTTCAGACCCGAGATCTCCCTCATCCGGGTCTCCATCTTCTGGTTGCCCTCGACACCGCCCCAGAAGGTGGGCGCGGACATCGCCAGGATGAGGTAGTCGGGGTTGGTCGTCATGACCACCTTGATGGCTTCCTCCAGGGAGGCGTTGACTTGGTCGATCATGTTCGAGAATTCGGAGTCGTCACCGGTCTGCGGCTCGGGGATGTACATGCGGCCGACGGGGAAAGTGATACCGGCGGGCCTGATGTCGTGGAAATCGAACTCCACGGTGGTGTTGGTGGACGGGATGATCGTCGCGAACTTCGCCCGCGGGCTGTTGACATCGCGCAGTTGCGAATAGTCGAGGTTCGTTTCGAATGTGGACATGGTAATTGAACCCTCCTAGCGTGATTCTCGAAATGCTCTAGTTGTTGCGCCCGAACACCACTGGCTCGGGTGTGGGTGTGGGTGGGCGACTACTTCAAAACCGTGATCGACCCGTCGATGACCGACTGATAGATCTCGAAGTCGGTGATCTGCGGGCGCACACCCCAGCGCGCCGCGATCGAATCGATGTCCTCGGAGGCACGGAAAGCCGCCAACGCGTCGGCTGAACGCCAGACCAGGAAGGCCCCGATCCGCCCCAGCTCCGGATTGTTGAACCAGATCTTGGATTGCAGGCCCGGGATCGCTGCGATCGGCGCCGCGCGATCCTTCACCATTTCCAGGACGCGCGCGGTGTCGCGCGAGAGCTCGGGGTTGTCGAACATTTCCAGCGTTGCCAGCACGAGTTTTCCTTAAGGGTTTTTTGAGTGAGTCCGGGCTGAACGATGGGCCCTGTTGGAAGGGTAATGTGACCCCTGTCACCCGACAATATGCGCTTTCGCACAAAGCGTCGACGCAGGTGGAAGGTGCTTTTTGGGCGCGGTGTCAACAACAGGTAACCAACGGTGCGCCTGGGCTCGTCGACGGGAGGGGAAAGGCAGTGTTGCTCTTGGCTTCTCCCACTGCGTGAGCGCCGCGCAGGTAGCGGATCTCCGAGACACGGATCAGCGAAAGGCATAGGAAGATGAGCCCGGAACCACTGTCCGAGGACCACGTACAGACAGTGTTGGCATCGTCGTTCCTCGCGTCGCTGGATACCGCCGTGGCGGCCGAACTCACGGCGAAGATGTACGTCGAGGACGTCGCTGCGGCGGAAACGCTGTATTCCACCGGCGACAAAGGCGACCGTCTCTATGTCGTCCTGGAGGGCCGCATGCAGGTCTTCCAATCCGACGACTACGACCGCACGCGCATGCTGGAGGTGCTCGGGCCCGGCGAGGTGGTCGGTGAACTCTCCATGTTCGACGACGCGCCACGGTCGGCGTCGGTGTCGGCGCTGACCGCGGCGAAGCTGGCCGTTCTCGAGTACACCGACGTGGAACAGACGCTGTTGGCGCACCCACGCTCCACCCTGCGGCTGCTGGCACAGATGAGCCGCCGGCTGCGGCGGGCCAACGAGGCGATCACCGATGCCGCCCTGCTCGACGTCAAATCCCGCGTGCTCAAAGCTGTCATCGAGCTGGCGGCGCGCTTCGGCGCCCCCGACACCCACGGCATCTACGTCGACCACGGACTGAGTCAGGAAGACCTCGCCCGCTATGTCGGAGCGTCCCGGGAGATGGTCAATCGTGCACTGTCCGACCTGCAGCTGCGTGGAGTCCTCATCGTGAAACCACGCGCTCTGGTCCTGCGGCGCGTGCACCGTCGCTAGCGGCCGGGCCGGCCCCAGCTAGGCTGAGTCAGACTGAACGCCAACAGGATCCGATATCGAGAGCAGGCGGCGGGCGCCTCCGGTGGGTCGTTTCCGATCGGGAAACACAACAACCGCATATTGACTTTCCCGCCTCGCTGTAGGTCTACTGTAGACAATAGACGCCAGGAGGTTGTCGTGTTTCCCACCCCGTTCGAGTACGTGAAGGCGCAATCGTGGGCCGAAGCGGTCGGCTACCTGCATGAATACGGCGAGGAGGCCCGCCCGCTGGCCGGGGGGCAAAGCCTGGTCCCCATGATGATGATGCAGATGGCCGAACCCGCGTTCCTGGTCGACGTCTCGCACGCGGCATCCCGCGACATCACCGAAACGGAAGGGGCAGTCGTGATTTCCGCATTGGCTCGGCATCGAGAGGTCGCTGGATCCGAGCTCGTCCGGGCCCGCTTCCCGGCCCTGGCCGAGGCCGCCCAGTCGATCGGCAACATCCGGGTGCGGTCCCGTGGCACGATCGGCGGCAGCCTGGCCCACAGCGATGCCGCCGCCGAGCTGCCCGTGGCCGCGGTCGCGCTCAACGCCCAGGTGTCGGTGCTCGGCCCCGACGGCGAACGCGTGGTCGACGCCGGAGATCTCTTCGTCGGCCACTTCGAAACATCGCTGGCACCAGACGAAGTCATCACCGATATCACGTTCGCCCTGCCCGCTGCGAGGACGGGCAGCGCGTTCGCCGAGTTCACTCGCCGCCCCGGCGACTACGCCGCGGTCGAAGCCGCCGCCAGCGTCTGCCTCAACGGAGGCAGCCTCGACGGTGCGCGGCTCGTACTCGGTGCGATCGCCGACCGTCCTATCGATGTCAGCGAGTACCTCGCCGGCGCGGCGGCCACCGCAGACGGGATCCGGACGGCGACACGCACCGTCGCCGGGGAGGTGCCGATCGGACACAGCGAGCACGGATCGACGGTTTACCTGCGTGAACTCGTGCAGGTCGTCGCCGAGGACGCACTGACCGCAGCACTGCACCGAGCCACCGAGGAGCCTCATCGATGACCAAGCGCGACATCTCGATCCAAGTGAACGGCCGGCTGGTGGAGGCCACCGTCGAACCGAACGAACCCCTGATCCACTTTCTTCGCACCCGCGCCGGCGCCTCCGATGTCAAGGCGGGGTGCGGTGAGGGAACCTGCGGCACCTGCACGGTGCTGCTCGACGGCGAACTCACCAACTCCTGTTTGGTCTTCGCCGTCCAAGCCGACGGCGCTGACATCATCACCGTCCAGTCGCTCGGTGGTGGCTCCGAGCCGCTGCATCCGCTGCAGCGGGCTTTCGTCGAACACGGCGGTGCGCAGTGCGGATTCTGCACTCCGGGAATGGTGCTGACCGCCCTGTGGCACGTCAACCGCAACCAGAACATGAGCCGGTCCGAGATTCGGGACGCCATCGGCGGAAACCTTTGTCGCTGCACCGGTTACACAAAGATCGTGGACGCCATCGAAGCGTACTCGGCGGGAGTGGACAATGACTGACATCGCGACCGACGCGCGGGCGAGCGCGATCGCGCAGAAGAGGCCCGAGCAGATCCACCGGGACTTCGTCGAGAAGGTTTCCGGCACCCTGCGCTACGCCGACGACTGGGGATTGCCGGGGATGCTGCACGGTGTGGTGGTGCGCGCGTCGGCGGCCAGTGCCCGCATCGTCTCCATCGACACCACCGAAGCCATGGCACTGGAAGGCGTCCGAGCAGTCCTGACCGCCGCCGACGTCCCCCGCAACGTCCTCAGCGAGGACCCCAGCGGACTCGGTAACGGCTCGGTGGTGATGCCGGTGCTGGCCGCCGACGTGGTTCGCTACGACGGCGAACCGGTGGCCATCGTCGCGGCCGAGACGCAGGAGATCGCCGAGCGGGCCGCCCAACTGGTCGACATCGAACTCGAAGAGTTGCCAGGAGTTTTCGATCCTATCGAGGCGCTGCGCGAGGACGCACCGCTGGTCCACGAAGAGGGCAACCTGTTCGTGGACTGGAAAATCGGCCGTGGCGATCCCGACGCCGCCATGTCCTACGCCTTCGACGTCATCGACGCCACCTACCGGACCCAGCATGTCGACCACGCCTATCTGGAGCCCGAATCCGGCGTCGGCTGGATCGACACCGACGGGGTCGTGACGCTGCGGGTGTCCACCCAGGTCATCGAACACGCCCGCGAGCTGGCCAACATCCTTGCCGTTCCCCACAGCAAGGTGCGCGTCATCGCGTCGTTCATGGGTGGCGGGTTCGGCGGCAAGGAGGACATGACCGTCGAACCGTTCCTCGCGCTGCTGGTGCTCGCGACCGGCCGCCCGGTGCGGATGGTGTGGACCCGCCAGGAATCGCTGCAGGCGCGGCAGAAGCGCCACCCCATGACGATGCGCTATCGCACCGCGATCGACGAGCAGGGCCATATCATCGCCCAGGACATCGAGATCATCGGCAACGCCGGGGCGTACCCGATGCTCAGCGCCCGTGTCCTTTTCGCAGCAGCGGTGCACGCCTGCGGGCCGTACAAGGTCGAAGACGTCCGCATCAGGAGCCGGGCGGTGTTCACCAACACCGTGCCGACCAGTGCGTTCCGCGGCTTCGGCGCCATGCAGATCGTGCTGCCCCACGAGCAGCAGATCGAACGCATCGCCGACCGGCTGGGCATCTCGTCGAACGAGGTCCGCCGGCGCAACTTCGTCGCCCTGGGTGACCTCCGCCCCTCCGGTGACGCCATCGACACCGAGGTGGCCGTCGAGGAATGCCTGAGCCTGGTCGAGGCCGCGTTGGGGCCGCGGCCCGAGAACCGTGACGGGGTGTTGATCGGGCGCGGTATCGCCTGCAACATGCACCCCTACGGCCGGAACGTCTTCATCGCCGACCGCGCCTCGAGCTGGATCGGCTTCGAGACCGACGGAACTCTGGTCGTGCGGGCCGGTGTCACCGATCTGGGGGCGGGCCAAGCGGCGTCGCTGGCCAATATCGCCGGCGAGATCCTCGGGGCTACGGTCGACAACATCACCGTTCACATCGGTGATAGCGCGCTGACCCCGCTCACCGGCGGCACCTTCGCGTCGCGCCAGCTGTACATGTCGGGCAATGCCGTCGAGAAGGTGGCCCGGGAGCTGAAGGCGTTGTTGGTGCCGTTCGCCACCGAGCTGCTCGACAGCGCGGAGGAAGCCCTGGTGTGGGCCGACAACGGGGTCAGCACCAGCGAATCAGACAACCGCATCACCCATGCCGAGCTGGTGGCGTTCGCGATCAGCCGCGACGTACTGCCGTACGCGCACTCCACGTTCCACGCCGAGGTCGGCACGTTCGACACGGAATCCGGCACCGGCCGGACGGCCCCGGACTACACCTACGGCGCTCACGGTGTGGAAGTGGAGGTGGTCGAGGCGACCGGCGCGGTCACCGTACGCCGCTACGTGGCCTGTCACGATGTCGGTCGGGTCATCAACCTGAACAGGGTCGAGGGCCAGATCCAGGGTGCCGTCGCCCAGGGCATCGGGTACGCGCTCAGCGAGGACGTCGTCCTGGCCGACGGTGTCAACACCTCGACGCTGTTCGCCGACTATTTGATGCCGACGGCCCCGCAACTGCCCGACATCGAAACCATCGTGTTGGAACGCTATCTCGGCAAGGGTCCGCTCGGTGCCCGCGGGATCGGCGAGCCACCGATCGGCCCGACCGCCCCGGCCATCGCCAGTGCGATCGCCGACGCGATCGGCGTCCGGCTGACACGGCTGCCGATGACGCCGGAACGGGTTCGAGAAGCGATCCGGGACCGCGAGTCGCAGGGGGTCGCATCGTGAAACTCGTCCAGGATTTCGATTCGCCGGCGTCGCCCGACGAGGTGTTCGCCGCACTGATCGACATCGAACGCGTCACCCCCTGCCTGCCGGGCGCCCAAGTCGCCGAGGCACTCGGGGACGGCGTCTACAAGGGGTCGTTCACCGCCCGGATCGGACCCACCAAGACGACGATGAACGGCGAGCTGCGACTCTTCGACGTCGACCGGGACGCCAAGAGAGCGACGCTGCGCGCGGAGGGAAAAGACAAGGGCGGGCAGAGCAAAGCGCAGGCCACCATCGTGTTCACGGTGTCACCCGAGGGTGGCGCCAGCCGCGTCCACGTCGACACCGACTACACCATCGGCGGGAAGCTGGCCCGTTTCGGCCGCGGCGAGCTGATCGAGAACGTCGCCAACAAGATCCTTCAGGACTTCTCGGCCAACTTGCAGGAGCTCTTCGCCGGCGAGGCGGGGACGGCCGGTTCCGGCGCATCGCCCGCCGGTGGGCAGACAAGCGTTCCCCCCGATGCGGCGGCCGCACAGGAGTTCGACCGCGACACCGCGGATGGTGTCACGGTCACGGTCCCCGACAGCGACGACGACGGTTCGCTGCTGCGGCGGCGCCGGTTCGCGTCCCAGGCCAGACCCCCGCGACGTGCCGGGCGCCAGAGCAACCTGAACATCGGCGCTATCCTGCTCGGGATACTCCGGGACAAGATCAAGAAGTTGCTGCGACGGCGGCGGAAGTAGTGTCCTCTACATGACTGACACCACGGGTGCACAACCGCCGGCCTCGATCATCCAGAGCCGTGGCGTCTCGCGAGAAATGGTCGAGATCCTGCGCCAAGAGATCTGGTCGTTCCGGTTGCGTCCCGGCCAGCGCCTCAACGAGCAGCACCTGGCCACCCGCTACGGCCTGAGCCGGCCGCCGCTACGGGAGGCGATCCGCACCCTGGAAGCCGAAGGTCTGGTGGTGGCGGTCCCCCGCAAGGGAACGTTCGTACGGGTGTTGACTCCGGTGGAGGTCCGCGAAATGTACGCGGTTCGAACGGGGTTGGAGAAGATCGCCGCCAGCCTGATCATCGCGAGGCCCGACCTCGACCAGGTCGCCGATGCGCTGCACCAACTGCTCGACAACGTCGAGGACAACCTCGATGATCTGCCGAAGTCCATCGCGGCCGACATCGAGTTCCATCGGTGTTTCGTCCGGCACAGCGGCAACGGACGGCTGCTGCAGATGTGGGAACAACTCATCGGAGAGATCCGGCTGGCTCTGACGGTCGTCGACGCCGAGTACTTCGAGTCGGAGTATTTCGAGTCCACCCACCGCTCGATGATCGAGACCCTGCGCAGCCGCGATGAGAAGGCAGTCTCCGAACAGATGGCGCACCTGAGCTATGTGGTCACCTCACTGTGTGAGCGATGGTCGGAGTACGCCGCCGCCCTCGACGAGGGCTCCCCGTCCGGCGCCGGTTGAACCGCCCGCACAGCACCGTGGATCGGAATGTACGCATGGCTTGCACCGAGACGGCATTGGTCGACGATTTCGGCCGCGTCGCCACCGATCTGCGTGTCTCCCTGACCGATCGGTGCAACCTGCGGTGCAGCTACTGCATGCCACCGGAAGGATTGGACTGGCTCCCCCGCGACGACATGCTCACGGATTCCGAGCTGCTGCGCTTGATCTCGGTCGGGGTGGAGAAGTTGGGCATCCGCGAGGTGCGGTTCACCGGCGGGGAGCCCCTGCTGCGCCGCGGCTTTCCCCAGATCGTGGCGCACACGAAGGCGCTGCCCTCGGCTCCTCTGATCTCCATGACCTCGAACGGGCTGGGTCTCGCGCGCACCGCGCACGCGCTCGCCACTGCCGGGCTGGACCGGGTCAACATCAGTCTCGACAGCATCGACGCACACACCTTCACCACCATCACCCACCGCGACCGGCTCGACGACGTCATCGCCGGCTTGGCCGCGGCCCGCGACGCCGGCTTGACACCCATCAAGGTCAACGCCGTGCTGCTGCGTGGGATCAACGACACCGAAGCACCCGGGCTTCTGCGCTGGTGCCTCGACCGCGGGTACGAGCTGCGCTTCATCGAGCAGATGCCGCTGGACGCCCAGCACGCGTGGAACCGCACGGACATGGTGACCGCCGACGAGACGTTGTCATTGCTCTCCCGATCGTTCACCTTGACCCCGGTCGGCTCCAGGGGTTCGGCTCCCGCGCAGAGATTCCTCGTCGACGGAGGCCCCGCAACGGTGGGAATCATTGCGTCGGTGACCCGCCCGTTCTGCGGGGACTGCAACCGGGTTCGCCTGACCGCCGACGGCCAGATACGCAACTGCCTGTTCGCGCGGGAGGAGAGCGATCTGCGCGCCGCGCTGCGCGCCGGCGCCGACGACGACTCCCTCGCCGCGCAGTGGCGCGCCGCGATGCGCAGCAAGCGGGCCGGCCACGGCATCGACGACCTCGCTTTCCTGCAACCCGCCCGTCCGATGTCCGCCATCGGCGGGTGACGGTCGACGTCGACGAGGGATAGAGCACGTGAGGGATGTCTTGTCCGACCTGCTGGCGATATGGCGGTCCGGTGGCACGGCCGGTGTCGGCACCGTGGTGCGGACATTCCGGTCCGCACCGCGGCCGGCGGGCGCCGCGATGGTCGTCGGTCCGGACGGAACCGTCAGCGGGTCGGTGTCGGGCGGGTGCGTCGAAGGTGCGCTCTACGAGCTGGCCACCGAGGTGGCGGCCACCGGCACACCGGTGCTGCGGCGTTACGGCATCAGCAATGACGACGCGTTCGACGTGGGGTTGACGTGCGGCGGGGTGCTCGATGTCTTCGTCGAGCCGATCTCGCGCGCCACGTTCCCCCAATTGGACGCTGTGGCAGCCGATGTCATCGCCCATCGCCCGGTGGCGGTCGCCACCGTCATCTCCCATCCCGCCCCGGACCGGGTCGGGCAGCGGCTGATCATCGATGCCGACACCGTCGACGGTCAGCTGGGCTCACCGCGCGCCCGCGCCGCCGTCACCGACGATGCTCGTGGGCTGCTGGCGGCCGGGCGAAGCGAGACATTGACTTTTGGTCCCGATGGCGAACGACGCGGTGAGGGCATGCAGGTGTTCGTCGCCAGCTATGCCCCGCAACCTCGGATGCTGGTGTTCGGTGCCATCGACTTCGCCGCCGCGGTCGCCCAGCAGGGTTCTTTCCTCGGCTATCGGGTGACCGTGTGCGACGCCCGGCCCGTCTTCGCGACCCCGGCGCGGTTCCCGACCGCCGACGAGGTCGTCGTGGATTGGCCGCATCGCTACCTGGCCGGCCAAGCCGAGATCGGCGCGATCGACAGCCGGACGGTGATCTGCGTACTGACCCACGACCCGAAGTTCGATGTCCCGGTGCTGGAGGTGGCCCTGCGTCTGCCCGAGGTCGCCTACGTCGGCGCGATGGGCTCCCGGCGCACCCACACCGACAGGATCGAGCGGCTGCGAGCGGTCGGCGTCACCGACGACGAGATCGCCCGGCTGTCCTCCCCCATCGGCCTCGACCTGGGTGGGCGAACACCCGAAGAGACCGCGGTCTCGATCGCGGCGGAGATCATCGCTCGCCGGTGGTCGGGAACCGGTCGTCCGTTGGCCCGAACGCCGGGCACCATCCACCATGACCCGGATCGTCTCGACCCCGACCGCGTCGACCTGCTGCGCTGCTGATCCCGGCGAACCCGCGGTGCCGCACCCGCCCGCGCAGCAGTGTGCGCCGGGTGCGGTCGGTCAGGGGAAGACCCTGGCGCCTCCGATCCTCACCGGACCATCGGTTCGTCAATCGATCTCGGCGATCGGTTGCTCCTGGACGACAGCGACGTTCTCCGCCACGAGGATGCGCACCGTCCCCGTGGCCGGAGCGAGGATCTCCATGTCGACCTTGTCCACGGCGACCTCGGCGAGCAGATCACCCTCGGTCACCGAGTCCCCGTCGGCGACGAACCACGTCGAGACCACTCCCTCGGCGTCGGCATCCTCGGATGACAGCATCGGAAAAAGGATTTGCGCCACGTCAGTCCCCCATGAGCTCTGTGATGGCCGCCCGGATACGCGCAGCGGTGGGCAGTACAGCGTTCTCCAGTGACCGCGCGTAAGGGATCGGTACGTCGGGGACACATACCCGCACGGGTGGAGCGCGGAAAACCTGAGCATCGCGCTCGACGATGCGGGCGATGATCTCGCCCGACAGACCGAAGGACTGGTAATCTTCGTCGACGACGACGAGATGTCCTGTCCTGGACACTGATTCCATCACGGTGTCGATGTCGAGGGGGACGAGGCTGCGCAGATCGATCACCTCGCAGTCGATGCCTTCAGGCATCAGCGCCTCGGCGACGTCCAGGGCGTGGTGGACCGAGAGCGACAACGTGACCACCGAGACATCACTGCCGGACCTGACCACATTGGCCTTGCCGATCTCGGTCTCGTACGCCTCGACCGGCACCGCGCCCACCGCGCGTGAACTCTTCGCCATCCAGGGCAGGCCCATCGCACCCTTGTGGAACAGGTAGACCACCGGGTTGTCGTCCCGGATCGCGGCGATCATCAGGCCTTTGGCGTCGGCCGGGTTGCTCGGAACGACGACCTTCATGCCGGGCAGGTGCGCGAAGGTTCCCCACAGGCATTGGGAGTGCTGCGCGCCGTCGGAATAACCGCCCCCGACCGCGGCGGTCAGCACCATGGGAACACGGACATTTCCGGCTGACTCGAAGTGGATCTTGGCCATGTGGTTGTAGATCTGATCCATGCACACGCCGAAGAAGTCCACGAACATGAGCTCCACGACCGGTCGCAGGCCCTCGGTGGCCGCCCCGACCGCGGCGCCGATGAACGCCGTCTCCGAGATCGGGGTATCCATCACCCGGTCGGGTCCGAACCGTGCGAGCAGCCCGGTGGTGGAACTGAAGATTCCGCCGTACTCACCCACGTCCTCCCCGAGTACCAAAACGTCGGGATCGCGGTCCATCTCCGTGGCGATGCCTTCCGCCATGGCCTTGGCCATGGTCAGCCTGCGGGTGCTGTCGGCCATCAGTTGCTCCGTCCCATGCTCGGCGCGGCGAACACGTAGTCCAGACAGGTCGTGGGCGAGGGCTCAGCACTTTCCTTGGCGAAGCTGATGGCGTCTTCGACGATCCTCTCGGCCTCCGCCCTGGCACTGCGCACCACGGTGTCGTCGAGAATCCCGGCAGTCCGCAGGCGATCCTCGTAGGTGGGGATGGGATCGTGGCCCGGCACGCTCTGCAGCTCCGGGCGATACCCCTGCGCATCTCCCTCGAAGTGCCCGTACAGCCGCAGCGTGTGCACTTCGATCAGGCTGGGCCCGCCACCCTGCCGGGCCCGCGAAATGGCTCTCTCGGCGGCCGAATACACGTCCTCCACGGCATTGTCCTCGACGCGTTCCCCGGGCATCTCGTACGCGTCGGCGCGGGTGGCGTTGGACTTCACGCTCGTCGACGCACTGCGCGGCACGGAGATCCCCCAGTCGTTGTCCTCGACGACGAAGATGACGGGAAGCTTCCACACTGCCGCGAGATTGAGCGACTCGTGGAACGCCCCCTGGTTGGCTGCGCCCTCACCGGTCACCGCGACGGCAACGCGTCCGCTACCTTGGCGTTTGAAGGCCAGGGCCATGCCGAGCGCCGGCGGCAACCCCTCGGCGATGATGCCCGAACAGGAAAAGTGCACCGCCGGATCGAAGAGGTGCATGTGGCCGCCCCGCCCCCTCCCGAGACCGTCGACTCGGCCGAAGATCTCCGCGGTCATCTTGTTCAGATCGACGTGCTTGGCGATCGCGAAGTGGTGCGGACGGTGGGTGGCCGTCACCGCGTCGTCGGTGCGCAGATGCGCGCACACCCCCGCGGCGACCGGTTCCTGGCCCGCGGCCAGGTGCATCTCGCCCGGGATGTTCCCCGCGCCGATATCGAAGCCGGGCTTCTTGTCGGCGTGGTATTCGCGAAGGATGGCGTCTTCATAGGTGCGGATCAGCACCATCGTTCGGTACAGATCCAGTCGTGTTGTGTTGTCCATGATTTCGCCTCCTCGGGGTCTGTATGAGAGCGTGCTGGTACGCCGGCGCGCGGGCAAGGTCTGCGGCTCGCAAATGGTGATAATCACCGCCGGCGGCGGTGCGGTCTCCGGGGGCCGTGCAAGTGCGCTACTCCCCGATCATCCATGCGCGGCTGATCGCGGCGGCCGTTGCGCGGAGATGCTCGGAGCTGGCGAGCAGCGCATCGTATCGCCATGCGCGTTCGGAGAGGGCGACCGCCCCCACCAGGGTTGGGGTCCGGACGGGGAAGGCGATGCACGCGGTCCCCAACCGGAATTCTTCACGGTCACAGGCGAAATGGCCGACGACCCGAAGGCGGTCGGCGAGTACCGTCCGATCGGTGAGGGTGTGCGGCGTGAGATCGGCAAGGCTGCGCCGGTGCAGGAAATCGACACGATCCTGCGGAGCCAAGTTGGCCAGTATGCACTGCCCGAATGCTGTTGCGTGCCCGTACTGCTGGACACCGGGCCACAGATCTACGCTGTGCGTCGACGGTGGATCCAGGATCTCGGTGAGCACGATCTCACCCTCTTGGAACACCGAGAGGTAGACCCCGCCCTGAACACGGTCACGCAGGATCTGCAGCAGCCGGTGGACCTCGTCGCGCGCACCGTGGCGGAATCCGCCGGCGTGCAGGCCGACGAGCTTGTCCCCGAGTACGTAGCCGCCGTCCCGCTTCTGGAGATAACCCTCGTGGACGAGTGTCTGCAGCAGGTGGTAGGCGGTCGGCAGGGTCAGTGCGGTGCGCCGCGCCAACTGCTTGGCGCTCAGGGTCGTGGAGCTGGCGCCCACCGTGTCGATCAGGCGGAGAGCCCTCTGCACGCTCTGGATGAGGGTTGGTTGATCGGCCATGTCCGGTTCCCGGTCGGTCACGCCGCGGGCGTCGAGGCGAGATGTTCGAAGCACATGGGAAAACTCTTTCCATACTCTATTGATATAGAATACCGTCATCGGTGGCCGCCGTCGCCGTTTTGGTCGATCCGGAGAACACCGCAGCACCAACCACGCGGGCTGCCACCTCGACGCGCCCGGCAACGACCACGAAGGGATGCAGAAGTGCAGGTATTGCAGTTGATTTGTTCGTTGGTGATCGTGGCGTGCTTCACGCTCGCTCAGTTCAAGATCCTCTCGACCGACTCGGCGGTGTACATCGCCTTGAACCTGATCGGGTCGTCGGTGCTGGCCGCACAGGCCTGGCTGCTCGGGCAGTGGGGATTCTTCCTGATGGAAGCGACGTGGGCCGTGGTGTCGACGGTCGGCATGTACCTCATCGCGCGTAAGCGACTCGGCCGCCGCAGCCGGCGCTCGAGCGCCACCCCTGCCGTGCAGGACAGCGAACACCGTGGGCACACCAACGCGGTCGTGCGCACCGCGGAGGCGGACGGGAGCTAGATCATGCAACGGTACGAGCGGGCCCTGATCGAGTTCGCGGTGCGGTGGGCGCCTTTCGGCGGCCCCAGCGACTCGGATATCTTCGAACAGTTCGGTATCGACCGGAATCGGTTCCTGCACATACTCGAAGAACTCGTCAGTGGCGGTGGCGCGGCGACCGGCACCGCCATCCAACCACTGGTGAAACACCTTCCCGCCCACTGGGGACCGGAAGAGATCTTCCGGTACCTGAGCAGGCGGCCGGATGCCCGCCCATCATCCGTTGCGCCGAAGCCCGGGAGATGACTTCGGCGCCGCGATACTGGGCGGGCACCGCCGGAGGCCGCATCGTCGCGATCAGAAGAACCGCAGGTATCGGTCGGTTTCCCAGGCGGAGACGTGACCACAGTACTCGTCCCACTCGGCGCGCTTCTCGGTGACGAAGGCCGAGAACATCGCGTCACCGAACACCGTTCGCACCAGCGGATCGGCCTCCAGAGAATCGATGGCATCACCGAGTGACCGGGGCAGCCAGCCGATGCCCCGCTGGGCGAGGTCGAATTCCGAGAGCTGATACAGGTTGTCGCGATTCGGATCACCGGGATCGAGACCTTCGCGGATTCCCTCCAGGCCGGCGGCCAGCATCAACGCCGCGCCGAGATAAGGGTTGCTCGCGCTGTCGGCGGCTCGGCTTTCGACGCGGCCGCCACCGCGGGGGATGCGCAGCATGTTGGTGCGGTTGTTGTCGCCATAGCAGGCGAAGATGGGCGCCCAGGTGAATCCGGACATGCTGCCCTGCTTGACGAGCCGTTTGTAGCTGTTCACGGTGGGCGCGGTGACCGCGCAGATGGCTCGGGCATGGCGCAGCACGCCGGCGATGAACTGGTACCCGAGTTCGGACAGGCCGCATCCGCGCGGATCGTCGTCACGGGCGAATGCGTTGGCGCCGTCCGAGTCGGCCAGGGACATGTTGTAGTGGGCGCCGCTGCCGGTGCGATCGGCGAACGGTTTGGGCATCCACGACGCGAACAGGCCGTGCTTGCGAGCCATCTCACCCACCATCATCCGGAAGAAGACCAAACGGTCGGCCATGGAAACGGCGTCGGTGTAGGTGAAATCGGTCTCGAACTGGCCATTGCCGTCCTCGTGGTCGAACGAGTAAACGTCCCAACCAAGTTCGTTCATGGCGCTGACGATCTCATCCACGATCGGATAGTTGTGCAGCAGGCTGCGCAGGTCATAGCACGGCTTGGCGAGGGTGTCGTCAGGGCTGAACGGCACCGGTGCGCCACCGTGTCCCTCGGTGAAGAGAAAGAACTCGGTCTCGATGCCGAGATTGAACGTGAAACCCAGCGCCGCGGCTTCGCCGGTGACGCGCTTGAGGATCTGCCTACTGCATGCCTCGAAGGGCACATCGCCCACCCAGAGATCACCCGGGAACCACGCGATCTCTCGGTTGAACGGCATGATGATGGGGTTCGACAGGTCAGGGTGTGGGCTGACCTCGTCGTCATTGACGTCCTGCGGGACCCCGTCCAGCGCGGCTCCGGTGAACATCTCCGACCCGAGTGCGGCATCGACGAAGTGGTTGACCGGAACCATCTTCGCCTTGGATTTGCCGTGCATGTCGACGAAGCTGATCGCGGCGTATTTCACCCCGGACTTCGCCAACGACTCTGCAACCTCCCTGGCCTGCGCGCGGATGCCGGTTTGTGTGTCCTGCCACGTGGTGGTCATTGACTGCCTTCCTTCATCTGCCTGGGCGGATGAACATGTATGTGATGCGGACGTACCGAGGGTCCCGTCGAACAGATTCGGGCGAGCACTGCGCCGCCCGCGTGAACTCTCAATAGGCTATTGAAACACATCGCGGCGCTCGCTGGCACACCACCTGCCCGGATGGGCATCGTCTCCCCATAGATCATTGGCACTCGGCACCGCCGCGCGGCCCGGGAGCACGATCGACCGCGTCTGCCGAGGCACTCAGAAACGCGGCGGTGCCCCGCACACGGGGAGGGCGTGCGGGGCACCGCGTCGGCGCGACCCCTATTAGAGGGCGGACCGAAGTCGTCGAGCAGGGCTCAGACCGTGTTGCTGCTGTCGCTGCGGACCTTGCGGACGAATGCCGCAACCGCCTTGCCGATCTCGTCGGCACTGTCCTCCTGCAGGAAATGCGAGCCGGGCACCGTCACCTCCGTCTGGTTGGGCCAGCTGCGCACGATGTCGAGGACGCGTCCTTCGCGCTGGATGACACCGGGATCGGCACGAACGAAAAGCTTGGGAACGTCGCTCTCGGCCAGCCATGCGCCGAATTCTTCGACGACCGCCACCACCTCGGCCGGCTCACCGGCCAGCGGTACGTCGCGGGGCCATGACAGCGTGGGACGCCGGTCTTCACCGGTGTTGCGGAACGGTGCGCGGTAGTACTCCATCTCTTCTTCGCCGAGGTCGCGCAGCACGATGGACGGCAGCACCCCCTCGATGAAGAGGTTGTTCTCGAGCACCATCGCCTCGCCCTGCGGGGACCGGAAACCGCGGAACATCTGAGCGACCTCGGGGGGAAAGTCCTCCCATTCCATCGGGACCGAAACCGTCTCCATGTGCGCGATCCCGGCGACGCGGTCGCGGTTCTGATTGGCCCAGTCGAACCCGAGCGCGCCACCCCAGTCGTGGATCACCAGGATCACGTTGTCTCCGAGATCGAGCGCGTCCCAGAGGTCGAACAGGTAGTCCCGGTTCTCGTGGTAGTGGTAGCTGTGCGGGCCCGGATCGTCCAGTTTCTCCGAATTGCCCATGCCGATCAGGTCGCAGGCCACCAGTCGCCCGAGCCCCTCGAGGTGCGGCATCACGTTGCGCCACAGGTATGACGAGCTCGGGTTGCCATGCTGGAAGACGATCGCGTCTCCATGGCCCTCATCGATATAGGCCATCTGCTTGCCGCGGATCTCCTTGTACTGCAGCTGCCCGTACGGTTTGGCTCCGGTCACCACACGCTCCTCACACGCTCGTCGATGGGGACTACCTCCCTCGATCTATCGTCGAGAAGTTCGCCCCCGCGAGAAAGTGGCTGCGAAGACAGTTACCGCCGAGATATTGCCAGTGCCTCAGCGGCTTTCGGTTGCCCGCCGGCTACTCGGTCGGGTTCCGCCGTCAGGAGCGACCGCCGCCAGCAGGTCCCGCAGTGATACCGCCCCGGGGTGAAATCCGATGCCGATGCCGTGCAGTGGCTTCGGCCCATCACCGCACCGATCGCGCTCAGGAGCATCCATGCGGTATGAATATTCGACGTGGTTGTTACGGTGCGCACCCCCGACCGTTAACCCTGGGTAACTCCTGCAACCGGCCGGTCGGGGGCGTGGAGTGACACGTCCGTCGGCGACACCCCGGCACCGCTGAACGCCCGCCGCTCGGCTGCCCCGCGGCGCAGAATATTGGGTGGCACCCCGCGAAGGAGCACCCATGCCATTCGACTTCTCCCGGATCGCTGCAAGCTGTGCGGTCGAGTCACCGGACCGGGCCGTGACGTTGCCGCCCGAGGCCTACGCCAGTGATGAGGTGTTCGCCGCCGAGACCGACCGTGTGTTCAAACACGGGTGGATCCCGCTGTGCAGGGTGGAGCAACTGCCCGTCGACGGCAGCTACTACAGCATCGACGTGCTCGGCATCCCCCTGGTGGTCACCCGCGACCGGCACTCCGATATCCGTGTGCTCTCCCGCAACTGCACGCACCGGTGGATGGAGATCTGCAACGGCGCCGGCACCGCGAACGTTCTGCAGTGTCCCTATCACCTGTGGTCGTTCGGTCTCGACGGTCATCTCGCCGGCGCCCCGGAGATGAAACATTCACCCGGTTTCGACCGGAAAGATTTCGGCCTCAAAGTGTTCCGGCACGAGATCTGGAAGGGGTTCGTCTTCGTCAACATCGATGGTCGAGCTGCGCCGCTGGCCGACCAACTCCGCGCGCTCGATCCGATCGTGGATCCCTACGACTTCGAGAACTACCGGATCGTCGAACAGACCGAATGGGGGGTGTGTGAGTGGGACTGGAAAGTCATGGTCGACAACTTCATGGAGTGCTACCACCACATCGGCCCGCATCGCCAGAGCCTGGAGGCGGAGTTTCCCGCCACCTCGAGCTACACCGGTGAGGTCGGGGACCACTTCACCACGATGTGGTCGCAACAGGCTCCGGGCTATCCGGCCGAGCCGCCGTTCATGGCGCCCGGCGCAGCCACTCTGAGCCCCGAGCACAGCCACAAGATGCTGATCTTCGCGGTCTATCCCCTGCTGCTGATCGCCCTCGGCCCCGGGTTCATGTGGTGGCTCAAGGTGCTGCCACTCGGCGCGGGCCGCATCGACCTCTACCTGGACATCACCATGTCACCGGCCGCGCTGGCCGCGCCGGCTCTCGACGAGCGACGAAGCCAGCTGATCAAATCGATCTGCGACATCCATCGAGAGGACCTCGACGTCTGCGCGGCGGTGCAACGCGCCATCAACTCCGGGGTCACCGGGGTGGGACGGCTGTCGCACCTGGAGCGGCCGCTGTGGGAGTTCTACCGCTACCTCGGTCGCGAACTCGGGCTCCTCGCCGGCACCCCGCCCGTCGCATCGGACGCGCGAGGGGTCATTCGGCGTTGACCTGGCAGGCGCGAGCGGCGAATGCCGCGTCGTCGAACCGCGCCGCGCGTGCGCTGATGCGGGTGATCTCGCTGGGACGTTTCAATAGCCCGCGGACGCTGAGGATCGCCACTTGCTCGGCGATCCGCACGGCCTCGTCGTAGCGGTCGCCTTGATCGGCGTGCAGACGCGTGCGCTTCTGGGCGCCTTCGTCGAAGTTCAGCAAGAGGTTGGCCGTCTCGATCTTGTCGCAGTCGATGAAGATGCCTTCGCTGATCGCAGCGCCGATCAGGTCGGCGACCCAGTTCCTGAGCCGTTCGTAATCGCTCCAGAACTGCTCGAACTCGGCGCGCTGCATATGGGCGATGCGCTGGATCTCGTTGAAGTCGATCGGCGACAGAGCGAGCTGTAGGGTGTCGAAACGCAGCAGGCGATACAGCTTCAACGCGGGCGATCCCGTACCGGCACCAACGTCGGCGATGAAGTTCAGCGGTGCCCGGTTGACCTGCAGTGTCTCGTTGAGCAAAGCCTCTTTGTTGGCGAACCAATAGTAGACCGAGGACTGGTGCAGACCGGCGGCACGGGCGATGTCGCTGATGGTGGTCTGCGCGTAGCCCTTCTCCGAGAACAGCTTCGTCGCCGCTTTGATGATCCCCTCGCGCGGCGACGAAGAGGGGTCGGAGTCGGCGACGTTACGTGGACGGCCGACGGAACGGTTGGGAGCCGGTCGTTCGCGAGTCGCCACGTCAGCAGTTTAGCGACCTGCCCGTACCGAACACGGACGCCCACCGGATCACCGGGCCAGATCGACCACCTCGAATTCGATCAGGTCGGCCCCCGTCGCAACCGGTTTCCCCTCGGGCTCGGCGCCGGCGCCATGACTGGCCTGCGTCTTCGCGCGCCAGGCAGCGAAGTCTTCCTCCGTCGCCCAGGTGGAGACCACGAAATAGCGGTCCTCTCCGCGGACGGGGCGCAGCAGCTGAAATCCCTCGAATCCCGGTTCACCGTCCACCATGCGCGGCCGTGCCGCGAACCGCGCTTCCAAGGCGGGCCCCTGCCCCTCGGGAACGTGCAGCGCGTTGATCTTGACGACCGACATGAGCATCCTCCTTACCGTATTGAAACTGTCGGTGTGTAGCTGCGACAATACCTTCAACCATAATGAAGGTGACGGAGGACTGCGCCGGGCAGGATGCCGCGCGGCTGCTGAGCCGCCGCGCCGGTCAGCGCAGCGTGCCCTTGAGGAGTTTGCCGGTGGGGGTGCGGGGCAGCTCGTCGATGAAGCGCACCGAGCGGGGCGCCTTGTAGTGCGCGATCCGGGACCGGGTGTAGTCGATGAGCTCGGCGGCCAGCTCGTCGCTGCCCTGCACGCCCTCGGCGAGTTGGACGACGGCCCTGACCTGCTCCCCCATCTCCGGATCCGGCACGCCGATGACCGCGACGTCGTGTACCGCGGGATGCAGGGCCAGCACGTTCTCGGCCTCCTGCGGGTAGATGTTCACCCCGCCGGAGATGATCATGAACGACTTGCGGTCGGCCAGATACAGATACCCGTCCTCGTCGACGGAGCCGAGATCGCCGACGGTGGTCCAGAACGCGTGTTCTGGATGTTGGGCGCTCGCGGTCTTCTCGTCGTCGTTGAGATAGCAGAAGGGCAGTGCGTCGCGCTCGAAGTAGACGGTGCCGACCGTGCCGGGCGGCACCTCGCGGCCGTCGTCGTCGCAGATGTGCAGCGTCCCGAGCACGCTGCGGCCGACCGACCCGGGATGCGCCAGCCAGTCGGCGCTGTCGATGAACGTCATGCCGTGCGCCTCGGTCGCGCTGTAGTACTCGTAGACGATCGGACCCAGCCAGTCGATCATCGCGCGCTTCGCGTCGACCGGGCAGGGCGCCGCTGCGTGGATGACCGCCCGCAGGCTGGACACGTCGTAACGGGTGCGCACGTCGTCGGGCAGTTTGAGCATCCGGATGAACATGGTCGGCACCATCTGGGTGACGGTGACGCGGTAGCGCTCGATGTGTTCGAGCGTGGCCTGGGCGTCGAATCGCTTGGCCAGCACCACGGTTCCGCCGAGTGCGTGCACCATGGCGCACCACCGCAGCGGTGCGGCATGGTAGATCGGCGCGGGCGAATAGTAGCTGTCGGATCCGTCGATGTGGTAGAGCGCACCGGCGATCGCGACGATCGGGTCGCCCGGCTGGTCGACACTGCGGTTCGGCAGCTCGGGCTGAATTCCCTTGGGGAATCCCGTTGTTCCCGACGAGTACAGCATGACCGCACCGCAGGGCTGCTCGGTCAGCCGCGGCCCAGCCCCGGCGAGCGCGTCCTCGAACGAGTCGAAGCCCTCGACCGGGCCGCCGTAGGCCAGCCGCACAGCGAGCCCGGCCCCCACCGGCTCGGCCAGCTCCCACAGCGCAGCCGACGCGATCAACGCCCGCGCACCGGAATCGGTGACGATGTACCCGGCTTCCTTCGCGGTCAGGTGGTGGTTGATCGCGGTGATGTACAGCCCCGACCGCAGCGCCGCCCACAGCACCACCAGCGCCTGCGGGGTGTTGTCGGTCAACAGCGCCACCACATCGCCGCGGCGCAGGCCGGCGTCGTGCAGCACCCGGGCCAGCGCCGCGGAGTCGTCGTCGAGTTGCCGGTAGCTCATCTGCTCACCGGTCTCGGCGACGATCACGGCGGGACGGTCCGGCGCGGTCTGGGCGTGAGTACCCGGGTACATGGTGTCCTTCGGTGCTGTTCGGTGGGGCGGCTATTCGGCAGCGGCGGCCGACACGACGACAGCGTAGGCGCGCTTGCGGCGATCGTTGGTCAGATCGACGTGGATGAACTTCGGTTCGGTGTACTCGTCGAGGGCATCGGGACCCAGTTCGCGGCCAAGGCCGCTCTGCTTGACCCCGCCGAACGGATACATCGCGTTGACCATATGCCAGTCGTTGATCCACACGGTGCCCGACTCCAGCCGGCGCGCGATGCCCAGCGCGCGACCGTTGTCGGAGCTCCACACTCCCGCCGAGAGCCCGTACTCGCTGTCGTTGGCGATCGCCACCGCCTCGTCGTCGTCGCGGACCGGGATCACCACCAACACCGGGCCGAAGATCTCCTCCCGGGCCACCCGCATCGAGTTGGTCACCCCGGTAAGGATGGTCGCCGGCACCCAATGCCCCTCGGCCAGTGCGGGATCCGAGGGCACAGTGCCCTGGAAGGCGATCTTGGCGCCCTCCTCCTGGCCGAGCGCGAGGTACTTCTCGACGCGGGCCTTCTGTTTGGCCGACACCAGTGGGCCCAGGTCGGTGGCCGGGTTCATCGGGTCACCCATCACCAGCGTCTCGGCGCGGGCCACCAGGCGAGCGACGAACTCGTCGTGCACGGACTCGTGGACCAGCAGCCGGGTCCCCGACTCGCAGGCCTGCCCGCTCATCAGCAGGAACGCGAACAGCGAACCGTCCACCGCGAGGTCGAAGTCGGCGTCGTCCAGCACGATGTTGGCGCCCTTGCCGCCCAGCTCCAGGGTGACCTTCTTGACGTTGTCGGCCGCGGCGCGCATCACGCCCTTGCCCACCTCGGTGGAGCCGGTGAACGCGATCTTGCGCACGTCCGGGTGCTCGGCCAGCCGGGCCCCGACCACCGGCCCCGGCCCGGTCACCACGTTGAGCACACCCGCGGGCAGACCCACCTCGTCGGCGGCGCGGGCGAGTTCGAGCAGCGTCAACGGGGTCTGGTCGTCGGGTTTGAGCACCACGGTGTTGCCCGCCGCCAGCGCCGGCCCGAGCTTCCACACCGCCAGCAGCAGCGGGAAGTTCCACGGGATGATGCCTGCACACACTCCGACCGGTTCCCGCACGATCATGCCCGACGCCAGCGTGGGCGCCTCGATCAGCGGACCACTGGACTGGAACTGGTAGGCACGCGCGAGTGCGGCAAAGTATTTCAGGTTGGCGATGGCGTAGCCGATCAGGAACGCGCCGGCGCCGCGGACCGTGGCGCCGTTCTCGTCGACCTGCAGCGCGGTCAACTCCCCGGACCGGGCGGCCAAGTTGTCGGCGATCGCGTCGATCAGGTCGGCGCGCAGCTGTGGCGACATGGACCGCCACACCCCGGCCTCGTGGGCGGCCTTGGCCGCGGACACCGCCTCGTCGACGGCGGTCAGGTCGCCGTAGGCCACGGTGGCGACCGGGGCGCCGGTGGCCGGGCTGCGCACCTCGATCGACTCGGCGGCGTCGCGCCAGCCGCCGTCGACGTACATCTGGTAATGCGGAAGTGCTGTCATCGGTACCCAGTCTTTTCAGAACCTGATCAGGCCGCGCAGGTTGCGCCCGTTGTGCATGTCCTCGTAGCCCTGGTTGATCTCCTCGAGCGTGTACTCGCGGGTGATCAGCTCGTCGAGCTTGAGCCGGCCCGCGCCGTAGAGCTCGAGCATCCGCGGGATGTCCAGCCGGGGGTTGGAGGACCCGAAAAGGCAACCGCGGACCTGCTTCTCGTAGAGCGTCAGGTCGAACAGCGACATGTCGACGGTGGTGTCGGTGGGGTGCGGGATCGCGGTCATCACCACCCGGCCGCGCTTGCCGACCAGGCTCAACCCCTGCGCCACGTAGGCGCCTTCGGCGCTGTCGGTGGTGACGACGCAGACGTCGGCCATGGTGCCGCGGGTCAGGTCGGCGATCAGCGCCTGCGCTTCCTCGACGCCGGCGGCGACGTGGGTGGCGCCGAACTCGAAGGACCGTTCCCGCTTGTAGGCAACGGGATCCAGCGCGACGACGTGGCGGGCTCCGGCCAGCGCCGCGCCCTGCACGGCGTTGATGCCGAGGCCGCCGACCCCCATGACGACGACGGTGTCGCCGTCGCGGGCCTCACCGGTGCGCACCGCGGCACCGTAGCCGGTGGTGACCCCGCACCCGACCAGGGCTGCCTTGTCCAGCGGAATGTCCTTGTCCACCTTGACCACCGACGCGATCGGCACCACGGTGTACTCGGAGAACGTGCCGAGCACACACATCTGGCCGACGCCCTGGCCGCGGGCGTGGAAGCGGAACGTGCCGTCGAGCTGCGGTCCGGCGACGATCGCCGCCCCGTACACGCACAGGTTGCTGCGGCCCCGCGCACATTCGGTGCAACGGCCGCAGGCCGGGATGAAGCTGAGCACCACATGGTCACCGACCTCGACCTCGGTGACGCCGGGCCCGACCTCGGCGACCACACCGGCGCCCTCGTGCCCGCCCACCACCGGCAGGTTCATCGGCATGTCGCCGGTGACCAGGTGGTCGTCGGAGTGACACAGCCCGCTGGCGGTCAGCTTGACCAGGACCTCCTGCGCCCGCGGCGGCTCGAGGTCGAGTTCTTCGACCTGCCACTTCTGGTGCAGGCCCCACAGGACGGCGGCTTTGGTCTTCATAGCGTGATTCCTTTCCGGCCTCAGCGGTTTTCGGGGGTCCAGGTAGCGGGCAGGCTGTTGATGCCGTTGATGAAGTTGGCGACCTGGAAGTTGGGCTCGGGGGCCGAGATGTCCGGGATCCGGGTGTACACCTCGGTCAGCAGCGAGCGCAGCATGGTGCGGGCCAGCGCCGCACCCAGGCAGAAGTGCGGTCCGCCACCACCGAAAGCCAGGTGCGGGTTGGACTTACGGGTGATGTCGAAGGTGAACGGATCCTCGAACACATCCTCGTCCCGATTGGCCGAGATGTACCACAGCACGACCTTGTCGCCGGCCCTGATCTCCTTGCCGCGCAACGTGAAGTCCTCGACCGCGGTGCGGCGCATGTGCAGCAGCGGCGACGACCAGCGCAGCACCTCCTCGACCGCGGTGTCGATCAGGCCGGGGACGTCGGCCACCAGCAGATCACGCTGGTCGGGGAACTTCGAGAACGCGTGGATCGCCTGTGCCGAGGCATGTCTGGTGGTGTCGTTGGCTGCGACAGCCAGCAGCACGAAGAAGGCCTTCAACTCGTCGTCGGACATCTTCTCGTCGTCGAACTCGGCCTGCACCATCCAGGTCACCAGGTCGTCGCCGGGGTTGGCGCGGCGTTCGGGGATCAGCAGCGCCGCGGTCTCGTGCAGGTCGAGCACCGCCCCGGCGAACAGTTCCAGCGCGCTGCGGTCCCCGCGTACCTCGGGGTCGGTCCAGCCCAGCAGGCGTTGCGCGGCGTTGATGGTCTTCTCGTGGATCTCGCCCTCGGGCAGACCGAAGAAGCTGCCGAAGATGCGGCCCGGCAGTTTCACCGACACCAGCTCGACGAAGTCGCCTTCCCCGAGGTGGGACATCTCGGTGACCAGGTCGCGGGCATGGCCCTGGATCCAATCCTGCAGGCGGCGCATGTTGCGCGGCTTGAAGGCGTCCATCGTGATGCCGCGCAGCTGGGTGTGCCGCGGGGCGTCCATCGCGATGAACGACTGGGCGATGGAGATCATCTCGGGCGGGAAATCCTCCATCGTGATGCCCTGGGCCGAGGAGAACACCTCGGTGTGCCGGCTCGCGTAGCGGATGTCCTCGTGCTTGGTCAGCGACCAGAACCCCTTGAGGTTTTGCTCCGGCGGCAGCAGGTCGGAGTCGGCGGGTCGGCTCCACGCCACCGGATTCTCGCGGCGCAGCACCGCGAAGGCCTCATCGCGTTCCCGGGGCGGCTTGGACCAGAAGTCCCGGTCGCTCAGATCGATGTCACCGTGGGTGGTGGCGGGGAATGCCGTGGTCATGGCGGTGTCCTTTCTGGCGATATCCGCGTGTGGTGCAGCTCACCGTCGGATCGGTGCCAGTCTTGGACAGATGCCGCCCGCGTGGTCGCGGCGTGCGGGCCAACCGACGGCCCACACGGGCCAGATCTGGCCGAGCCCGGCGCGCGCCAGTTCTAGCTGACGGGCAAGGTGAACGACGCGGACAGGCCACCACCGTCGCGCACGGTGAACCACAGGGTGCCGCCGAGCGCGTCGACGATCTGCGCCACGATCCACAGCCCCAGCCCCGCGGTGCCACGCCGGTCCGACAGGCTGACGAACTTCGCGGTCAGATCACCGATGTCATCGGGTGCCACCCCCGGTCCGCGGTCGAGGACCGACACGGTGAGCACATCGCCTGCCCGGTTGGCCGCCACGTCGATCGGCAGTCCGCGGCCGTGCCGCGCGGCGTTCTCCAGCAGGTTGGTCAGTACCCGGCGCAGCCCCTGCGCGTCGACCTTGATCGCCGACGTGTCACCGCTGATCGAGGTCTGCAGCCGCGTCGCCTCGATGCCGGCGGCATCGGCGGCGTCGGTGAGAAGATCGGCCAGGTCGACGGTGCGGACCCGTCCGGTGGAGAAGGCGGGCAGCCGGCTCGAGCTGACGTCGGCGAGCGCGTCGAGCATGTCGGAGAGATGCCGGGCGTGGCGCCGGATCAGTTGCACCGCGGCCTCGCTGTCGGGTGCCGTCGCCGTCAGCGCATCCAATGATGCCACCGGCGTCCGGAATTCGTGCAACAGCACTTTGAGGCCTTCCTGCTGCGCCTCATACGAGCGCAGCAACCGGGCCCGCAGGTCGCGTTCCTCCTCGGCGGCGGCGTGTTCGGCCTCGGCCTCCACCAACGCCCGCACCCGGGACCGGTGTTCGCGTTCCAGCAGCGCCGAGAGCCCGCCGCTCAGCAGCGCGATGAACACCAGGTACAGCGCCCACCAGAGCCCGAGCGCCCCGGGCGCCAGCGCGGCGTCGCCCCCGCCGACGAACAGCACCACCGCCAGATACCCGGCGCCGACCAGCGCGGACAGCAGCAGGCATTCCCGCAGCGCCAGCCGGGCCGCCGACGCGATGACGACCAGCGTCAGCACCGAGGCGACCGGGCTCGCGGCGCCGCCGGTCAACCCGATCAGTGCGAGGGTGAACGTCGCGTCCAGCGCCGACACCAGCCACGCGAACCGGGTCCGGCGCACCTCGTAACGCGGAACGGCCATCAGTACGGCGGCGTAGGTCAGCGCCGCGGCCAGCACGACCGCGGTGCCGACGGTGTGGGCACGCAGCCAGGACGGGCCGGTCACGACCAGGACGGCGATCGAGAGCACCACCGCGACCCGGACGGCCACCACGACCCGGGCCAGCCCGTAGTCGTCGAAGTCGCGGTCGTGCTGCACGCTGCTCACGCCCTCGACGCTAGACATTCGGCGACCTCCCCGGTGGCGGGATCACTATCATCCGGCGGATGAGCCGAAAGCCCGGCACCAAGCCCTACGTCGTCGTCATCGTCGACGACCACGAGCTGTTCGCCGAAGGGTTGGAGCTGCTGTTGACCCGCGACTGGGGTGCGCAGTTCGTGATCGGCGGCCGGACCACGTTCGTCGAGGAGGCTGCCGAGCTGGCGATGTCCTGCGACGCCGATCTGGCCATCGTGGACCTGTCCATGCCGCCGCTCGGCGGGGTGGCGGCGATCCGGCACATCAAGGCCCGTCATCCCAGGACCCGGATCCTGGCGCTGTCGGGCACCGGGGACCAGCAGCTGGCCGAGGAGGCGTTGCGGGCGGGCGCCGACGGGTTCCTGTCCAAAACGGTGCGCCCGGACGCCCTGGCCGAGCCGTTGGCCACGATCGCCGCCGGCTTTCGGGTGCTCGATCCCGGGCTGCTCGACGCGCTGCTGTCGCACACCCGCAGCCCTGCCGCCGATATCCTGGAGTCGCTGACCCCGGCGGACCTGACGCTGTGGACGTTGCTGGCGACCGGCATGGAGACCGGTGAGATCGCCGAGCGGATGGTGGTCTCGGAGCGCACCGCGAAACGGATGGTGGCCGCACTGCTGCGCAAACTCGGTGTGGCCAACCGGATCTCGGCGGCCGCATTGGCCGGTCGGTGCGGGCTTCTCGACGATTGACGGCTCAGCTGACCGTCAGCGCCTGCGCCGGGCACATGGCGGCGGCGCGGACGACGGCGTCGTGGTCGCGGTCGGGCGGATCGCTGTCCAGCACGACGACCCGGTCGGCGCCGTCGGGGAGATCGAAGACGTCGGGTGCGGCCAGCAAGCACTGGCCGTGGCCCTCGCACAGCGTGTAGTCGACATCGATATGCATGGCTTCTCCTGCTCTGTCCGCCCCGAGTATCGGCGTCGCGCCGGGCGCCGAACCTGGGCTGCGCGCGCCAACCCTGGCCTGTACGGGCCAGCGCGGCTCAGCTGACGGCGGCCAGCGCGAACGGCAGCACGTCGGCTGCGCCGGCGGCGCGGACCGCCCTGGCGGCCATCGTCATGGTCCAGCCGGTATCGGTGAGGTCGTCGACGATCAGCACCGTGGCGCCGTCCACCCCGACGGGCGGCAGCCACGCGTCGCGCAGGGCGGCGACCCGGTAGGCCGAGTTGGCCGCCGAGACCGGCCGGTGCTGCGGCGAATACTCCAACACCCCAAGGTTTTCCAGCCGACCCACCTCGGCCAGGCGCGCCGCGAGCGACTCGATCAGCTTGGGGTGGGTGGCCGAGTCCAGCGCCAGCACCGCGCTGGGCCGCACCCGCCAGTCCCAGGCCTTGAGCACCGCGACGGCGGCGCCCACCACGTCGTCGGACACCTCGGCGTCGGGGTCGGCCAGCAGCTTGCGCAGCCGCGCACCCCAGCCGAGATCGGTGAGCCGCCCGATGACCCGGCCCGGCGTCGGCCCGTCGGTGATGCGACCCGACAGGTCCAGCCCCAGCTTGCCCAGCCCGGTCGGCCACTGTTTGCGCGGGGCGATCTCCACCCCCGGGCGCATCAGCCGCGCCCTGGTGGCTTCGGCCGCCCCGGCGTCGACGTCGGCGTGGTAGCGCGGGCCGGCGCAGTTGTCGCACCGCCCGCAGGGCTGCGATCCCAGTTCAGGGTCGTCGAGTTGGCGGCGCAGGAACATCATTCGGCATTCGTCGGTGCGCTGGTAGTCGAGCATCGCCTGCTGTTCGCGGTGCCGGGCCTGCTCGAGGCGGCGGTAGCGTGCTTCGTCGTACACCCAGGGCTGCCCGGTACCTATCCAGCCGCCCTTGACCCTGCGCACCGCGCCGTCGACGTCGAGGACCTTGAGTACCATCTCCAGCCGGGACCGGTTGAGGTCCACCAGCGGCTCCAGCGCCGCAGTCGACTGAGCACGGTCGGCCTCGAGTACGTCGATCACCTTGCGTACCAACGCTTCCGGTGGAAATGCTACCGACGCGAAGTACCGCCACACATCGGCGTCCTCGCGCCCGGGCAGCAGGATCACCTCGGCGCTGGCCGTCGCACGCCCGGCCCGCCCCACCTGCTGGTAGTAGGAGATCGGCGACGACGGCGCCCCGAGGTGCACGACGAAACCCAGGTCGGGTTTGTCGAAGCCCATGCCCAGCGCCGACGTCGCGATCAGGGCCTTGACCCGGTTGGCCAGCAGATCGGCCTCGAGCTGTTCGCGTTCGGCGGCTTCGGTGGCGCCGGTGTAGGAGGCCACGGCGTGGCCCTGCTCGCGCAGCAGCGCGGCCATGTCGTGCGCCTGGGCGACGGTCAGGGTGTAGACGATTCCGGAGCCGGGCAGCGAATCCAGGTGCGCGGCAAGCCAGGCGGCGCGCTGCGCCGGCCCGCCTGCGTGCACCACCGACAGCCGCAGCGATTCGCGGTCCAGCCCGCCGCGTAGCACCAGGGTGTCGTCCCCGATGCCCGAGCCGACGCCCAACTGCGCGGCGACGTCGGCGACCACCCGGTCGTTGGCGGTCGCGGTGGTGGCCAGCACCGGGATGTCGGCGCCCAGTTCGGCGATCAGCGTGCGGATGCGCCGGTAGTCGGGCCGGAAGTCGTGGCCCCAGTCGGACACGCAGTGCGCCTCGTCGACCACCACCAGCCCGGCGTCGGCGGCCAGCGCGGGTAGCACGGCGTCGCGGAAGTCCGGGTTGTTCAGCCGTTCCGGGCTGACCAGCAGCACATCGAGCTCACCGGCGGTGACGCGGTGGTGGACGGCGTCCCACTCGGTGACGTTGCTGGAGTTGATGGTCGCCGCGTGCACACCGGCACGCTCAGCGGCGGCCACCTGGTTGCGCATCAACGCCAGCAGCGGCGAGACGATCACGGTCGGGCCGCGGCCGGCGGCACGCAGCAGCTTCGCGGCGATGAAGTACACCGCCGACTTGCCCCAGCCGGTGCGTTGCACGACCAGGGCCCGACGGCGGTGCACCACCAGCGCTTCGATGGCCGTCCACTGGTCCTCCCGCAGGCGGGCATCGGGTCCGGCCAGTTGTTCGAGGAGCGCCTGCGCCGCGGTTCGTGTCGCCATCACCCCATCCTGCCGGGCGGGGGCGACGACTCGGTCGGCCCGTGCGCTCAGGTGCCCGGGACCGGGGGTTCCTCGGTGACGTCAGCGGCCTCCGGCGCCTGCGGGAGCACCGACGGCTCGACCACCTGCGGCACCTCGGCGCCGACGTTGGTGCTGCTCCACACGGCCTGCGCCACCGGCGTCGGGCTCAGCTGGATGCCGCACTGCTGCTGCAGGGCGCTGACCGGCTGATGGATGTTCTCCAGCTGTTCGGCGACCTGCGGGTTCTGCGCGAAGAACGCCTGATAAGCGGTCTGCGCCGCGGGTGCGGGCTGGGCCGCGATGCTCGACAGCGCCTCGTTGGTCTGCGGGTTCGCCAGCAGGTAAGCACCCTCGGACGCCGTGGCGGCGCTGACCGTGCCGGCCACGCTGGAGGCCGAACAGTCTGGGCCGGGGGCCGGTTGGGCGTTGGCCATCGGGGTGAGGATGGCCGCGGTGCCGAAGGCCAGCAGTCCGCCGGCGAACATGCCGAAAAGGCCGCGGCGCACTGTGGTGGCGGACGCGTTCATAGAAATCACTCCTAGACAGTCAGGCGACAGGGAGGCGACTTTGCGATCAGTCGGCCGCACCCTGTTCCTTGCCCGTCGGCGCGCAGCTCAAACCCACCCGGTGGTCGGGAATCCGGGTCGGACCCGGATAGCTGCAGGCAGAACGCCCGCGTCGGGATCCGCGACCGGTCAGGTCGCGGCGGCCTCTTGCTCGCGTTTGAGTTCCAGCGCGATGTCGATCAGCTGGTCTTCCTGGCCACCGATGAGCTTGCGCTGCCCGGCCCGGTGCAGCAGCTTGTGGGCGGGCACTCCGTAGCGTTCGGACTGGCGGATGGCGTGCTTGAGGAAGCTCGAGTACACCCCGGAATAGCCCATGATCAGCGCGTTGCGGTCCAGCAGGCACTCGGCCGGCATGGCGGGCGCGACGACCTCTTCGGCCGCGTCGGCGATGTCGAAGAAGTCGATCCCGGTCTTGACGCCGATCTTGTCGAACACCCCGATCAGCGCCTCCACCGGTGCGTTGCCCGCCCCGGCGCCGAAGCGCCGGCACGACCCGTCGATCTGCTTGGCCCCGGCGCGCACCGCCTCGATGCTGTTGGCCACCCCGAGGCCCAGGTTCTCGTGCCCATGGAAGCCCACCTGGGCGTCGTCGCCGAGTTCGGCCACCAGCGCGGCCACCCGGTCCCGCACGCCCTCGAGCACCAGCGCCCCGGCGGAGTCGACGACGTACACGCACTGGCAGCCGGCGTCGGCCATGATCCGGGCCTGCGCGGCCAGCTTCTCCGGGCTGATGGTGTGACTCATCATCAGGAATCCGACCGTCTCCAGGCCGAGTTCGCGCGCCAGCCCGAAGTGCTGGATCGACACGTCGGCCTCGGTGCAGTGGGTGGCAATGCGGCAGATCGATCCGCCGTTGTTCTGGGCTTCCTTGATGTCGTCCTTGGTGCCGACGCCGGGCAGCATCAGGAATGCGATCTTCGATTCGGTGGCCGTCTCGGCGGCCAGCTTGATCAGCTCTTGTTCGGGGGTCTTGGAGAACCCGTAGTTGAAGCTCGACCCGCCCAGCCCGTCGCCGTGGGTGACCTCGATGACGGGCACCCCGGCCGCGTCCAGCGCGGCGACGATCGCGCGCACCTCGTCGGCGCTGAATTGGTGGCGTTTGTGGTGCGAGCCGTCGCGCAGCGAGGTGTCCGTCATCCGGACATCCCAGATCGGGTCGAAGTAGATGCCGTCAGTGCTCATGCCTGGCCTCCTGCCTGCACCGCCAGAGACTCTTTTGCGATCTCCTCGCCGACCTTGGTCGCCGCGGCGGTCATGATGTCCAGGTTTCCAGCGTAGGGCGGCAGGTAGTCCCCGGCACCCTCCACTTCGATGAACGTGGTGACGACGTGCTGGCCGCCGTTGACCACCGACGGCTCGTCGAACTGCGGTTCGTTGAGCAGCCGGTAGCCGGGCACGTAGGTCTGTACCTCGGCCACCACGTCCCTGATGGACTGGGTGATCGCGGCGTGGTCGGCATCCTCGGGGATGGCGCAGAAGATGGTGTCGCGCATGATCATCGGGGGCTCGGCCGGGTTCAGGATGATGATCGCCTTACCGCGCGCCGCACCGCCGATGTTCTGCACCCCGGCGCTGGTGGTCTTGGTGAACTCGTCGATGTTGGCCCGGGTGCCGGGCCCGGCCGACGCCGACGACACCGACGCCACGATCTCGGCGTACGGCACCCCGACGACCCGGGACACCGCGTGGACGATCGGGATGGTCGCCTGCCCACCGCAGGTCACCATGTTCACGTTGGGCGCGTCGAGGTGCTCGCGCAGGTTCGCCGGCGGGATCACGCCGGGGCCGACGGCGGCCGGGGTCAGGTCGATCGCCCGGATGCCGGCCTCGGCGTAGCGCGGGGCGGCGTCGCGGTGCACGTACGCGCTGGTGGCCTCGAACACCATGTCGGGCAGCTCGTCGCGGCCCAGCAGCCAGTCCACCCCTTCATGGGAGGTCTCCAACCCGAGCTTGCGCGCCCGCGCCAGACCCTCGGACTCCGGGTCGATGCCGATCATCCACCGCGGCTCCAGCCACTCCGAGCGCAACAGCTTGTACAGCAGGTCGGTGCTGATGTTGCCCGACCCGACGATCGCAACGGGTTTTTTGTCGGCCATCCCGGCTCCTATTCGAAATCCAGTCGTACAGAACCTAATCCCGCGAATTCGGCGACGAAACGGCTTCCCGGCGGGGCGTCGATGGCACGCGTGCACGACCCCGGCAGTACGATGTCGCCGGCCTTGAGCCGGACGCCGAAGCTGTCCACCTTGCGCGCCAGCCACGCCACCGCGGTCACCGGATTGCCCAGTACCGCATCGCTGCGGCCCTCGGCGACCACCTCACCGTTGTTGGTGAGCACCGCGTCGATGGAGCGGATGTCGATGTCCTTCGGCGACACCCGCGCCTCCCCGAGCACCCAGCCGGCCGAGCTGGCGTTGTCGGCGATGGTGTCGCACAACTTGATCTGCCAGTTGGTGATCCGGCTGTCGATCAACTCGATCGCCGGCGCGAACGCCGCGGTCGCGGCCAGCACGTCGTCCTCCGTGCATCCGGCGCCGGGCAGGTCGTCGGCGAGCACGAAACCCACCTCGACCTCGACCCGCGGATACAGGTAATCGCCGGAGCGCACCGGCTTGTCCTCGAACACCTGCATGTCGGCGAGCAGGTGGCCGTAGTCGGGCTCGTCGACGCCCATCATCTTCTGCATGGCCTCCGAGGAGAGGCCGACCTTGTGCCCGATCACCCGGGCACCGTCGGCAACGCGGCGCCGGATGTTGACCAGCTGGATCTCGTAGGCGTCGACCACGTCGATGTCGGGATGGGCGTCGGTCAGCGGGCGGATCGGTTCCCGGCTGCGTTCGGCCTCGGCCAGGTCGGCGGCGAGCTTCTCACGCACCTCAGCAGGCAACATCTGGTGAAGTCCCCTCGTTTCGTCGACCGGCACAGTTGTTAGTCGGCCGGGCAATTCTATAACGTGTTCTACATGACCGAGCAGGAGTACGACATCGTCGTGGTGGGTAGCGGTGCCGCCGGCATGGTCGCCGCCCTGACCGCGGCCCACCAGGGACTCTCGACAGTAGTCGTCGAGAAGGCCCCGCACTACGGTGGTTCCACTGCGCGGTCAGGTGGTGGGGTGTGGATCCCGAACAACGAGGTGCTGCGCCGCGACGGCGTCACCGACACCGCCGAAGCCGCCCGCACCTACCTGCACGCGATCATCGGCGACGTCGTGCCGGCCGAGAAGATCGACACCTATCTCCAGCGCGGTCCCGAGATGCTCTCGTTCGTCCTCGCGCACTCACCGCTGAAGCTGTGCTGGGTGCCCAACTACTCCGACTACTACCCCGAGACCCCGGGCGGCAAGGCCACCGGCCGCTCGGTGGAACCGCGACCGTTCGACGCCAAGAAGCTCGGGCCGGACCTGGACGGACTGGAACCGCCCTACGGCAAGGTCCCGCTCAACGTCGTCGTCATGCAGCAGGACTACGTCCGGCTCAACCAGCTCAAGCGCCACCCGCGCGGGGTGCTGCGCAGCCTGAAGGTCGGCGCGCGCACCATGTGGGCGCAGGCGACCGGCAAGAACCTCGTCGGGATGGGCCGCGCGTTGATCGCCCCGCTGCGCATCGGTCTGCGCGAGGCCGGCGTCCCGGTACGGCTCAACACCGCCATGACGGAGCTCCACGTCGAGGACGGCACGGTGCGCGGCGTCTATGTCCGTGACGCCAACGGATCCGAATCGACTGAACCGCAACTGATCCGGGCCCGCCGGGGGGTCATCCTCGGCTGCGGCGGCTTCGAGCACAACGAGCAGATGCGGGTGAAGTACCAGCGCGCCCCGATCACCACGGAGTGGACGGTCGGCGCGAAGGCCAACACCGGTGACGGGATCCTGGCCGCCGAGAAGCTCGGCGCGGCACTGGATGTGATGGAGGACGCCTGGTGGGGGCCGACGGTGCCGCTGGTCGGGGCGCCGTGGTTCGCGCTGTCGGAACGCAACTCGCCCGGCTCGATCATCGTGAACATGTCCGGCAAGCGGTTCATGAACGAGTCCATGCCCTACGTCGAGGCGTGCCACCACATGTACGGCGGCCAGTACGGGCAGGGCCCTGGCCCGGGCGAGAACATCCCGGCCTGGCTGGTGTTCGACCAGCGCTACCGGGACCGCTACATCTTCGCCGGGCTGCAGCCCGGACAGCGGATCCCGTCGAAGTGGCTGGAGTCCGGCGTCATCGTCAAGGCCGACACCCTCGACGAGCTGGCCGCCAAGACCGGCGTGCCGGCCGACGCGCTCACGGCGACGGTGTCCCGGTTCAACGGTTTCGCCCGTGCCGGCGCCGACGAGGACTTCCAGCGCGGCCAGAGCGCCTACGACCGGTACTACGGTGATCCGACCAACAAACCGAACCCCAACCTCGGCGCCATCGACCAGGCACCGTTCTACGCGGCCAAGTTGGTGCCCGGGGACCTGGGCACCAAGGGCGGCGTCGTCACCGACGTGCACGGTCGCGCGCTGCGCGACGACGGCTCGGTCATCGAAGGTCTCTACGCCGCGGGTAACGTCAGCGCACCGGTGATGGGGCACACCTATCCGGGCCCGGGTGGCACCATCGGACCGGCGATGACGTTCGGATACCTCGCGGCGCTGCACGCGGCAGGCAAGGAGTAACAGTGCCCATCAACCTCGACGAAGCCATCGGCGCCGAGCTCGACCCCGTCGAATTCTCTTGGACCAGTAGCGATGTCCAGCTCTACCACCTTGGCCTCGGGGCGGGCATCGATCCGATGGACCGGCGCGAGCTGCGCTACCTGCTCGACGGTACCCCGCAGGTGCTTCCGACGTTCGGCAACGTGGCGCAGAGCTTCCACATGACCGAGCCGCCCGCGGTGAAGTTCCCCGGCATCGACATCGAGCTGAGCAAGGTCCTGCACGCCAGCGAGGCCGTCACGGTGCCCGGTCCGATCCCGGCGTCGGGCACCGGCGTGGCGGTCACCCGGTTCACCGAGATCTGGGACAAGGGCAAGGCCGCGGTGATCTGGTCGCAGACCACGGTCACCGACCCCGCGGGCACGCTGCTGTGGACGCAGAAGCGGTCGATCTTCGCCCGCGGCGAAGGCGGTTTCGGCGGCGACCGGGGGCCGTCGGGGTCCTCGGCGGCGCCCGAGCGCGCGCCCGATCTCGAGTTGAGCGTGCCGACCTCGCCACAGCAGGCGCTGCTGTACCGGATGTGCGGCGACCGCAACCCGTTGCACTCCGATCCCGATTTCGCGGCGGCAGCGGGTTTTCCGCGGCCGATCCTGCACGGGTTGTGCACCTACGGGATGACGTGCAAGGCGCTGGTGGACCACCTGCTCGACGGCGACGTTTCCGGGGTGAAGTCCTACGGCGCCCGGATGGCGGGCGTGGTGTTCCCGGGTGAGACGCTGCGCGTCAACGTGTGGAAGGACGGCGGCGGCTACGTCGCGACGGTCACCGCGCCGGAGCGCGACGACGCCGTCGCGCTGGCGGGCGTCGAGTTCGTCCCGGCGTGAGACCGGAGCCTACGCGCACAGCTCGTTGATCGTGGTGGCGGTGGTCTGCGCCCCGGTCATCCGCGCGGTCTGCGTCGGGTCGTCACCCGGGGCGCCGGCCAGCTGCCCCATCCCGATGAACTCCAGGTCGGTCGCGAAGGAGCGCACCGCGTCGGCCAGGTCGGCGGGCACCGCGTCGTCGAGCAGTGACAGCAGGAACTGACCGCCACCCAGGGTCGCGAGCCGGGCGTTGGCGGCCACCGCCTGCACCGCGACCTTGTCCTTGCCGAGGTTGGCGTTGGTTTGCAGCGACACCGCCGCGCGCACCGTTTGGAACGCCTCGCAGATCCGGGTCTTGGCCTCGGCGCTCTGCTCCTGGCTCACAGCCTTGGCCTCCACGTCCGACCCGGGGGTGCGCACCAGCGCCCATACGGCGAGACCAGCCGCGACGACGGCGATGACCAACGCGACAACGGTGAGCCGATTCGACACCCCAGCAGAGTTTCCGGTTTGCGACATTGGGCGATCATAGCGCACGCCAAAATTGCTCACCGACAACGGTTTTGAGCACCGAGTATGGGTCGGGCATATGCGCGTGGGTACACCCGCGGGCCGCCGCACCGGGCGTGTCCCGCGATCCGGCGCCGGCCCGGCCGCCGCAACCGGCGCGCCACGCGTACGCCGCCGCGTACGGGGGCGGCACCCACGGCCGAGCGCCTGCGAAGGGCCACCGTTCGGCGTCGGCGGGCAAAGTGCGGTAAGTTTGCCTTCACGTGCGTGACGAGTGTTTTCCACCTCAGCCGCACCTGCTGGCTATGACAGGAAGGACACCGCGTTGACCGTCGAGACCCCGGCGCCGACCGAACCCGCCGTCCGCTCCTTCACCCGGTCCACCGCTCTGCAGGCCGCACTGCACACCGCGGTGCCCGGGGGCGCGCACACCTACGCGCGCGGCGCCGACCAGTACCCGGTCGACATGGCACCGGTACTGGTGCGCGGCCGTGGCGCCCGGGTCTGGGACGCCGACGGCAACAACTACGTCGAGTACGGCATGGGCCTGCGCTCGGTGACGTTGGGGCACGGCTACCAGCCGGTCGTCGACGCGGTGTGCGCGGCGATCGCCGGCGGTGTCAACTTCACCCGGCCGACCGAACTGGAACTGCTTGCCGCCGAGGACTTCCTGGGCCTGGTGCCCGGCGCGGACATGGTCAAGTTCGCCAAGAACGGTTCGGATGCGACGACGGCCGCGGTGCGGCTGGCCAGGGCGGCCACCGGGCGCGACCTGGTCGCGATCTGCCACCACCCGTTCTTCTCCACCGACGACTGGTTCATCGGCACCACCGAGATGTCGGCCGGCATCCCGGAGGTCACCCGCAGCCAGTCGCTGCGCTTTTCCTACAACGACCTGGGCTCGGTGCAGGCACTGTTCGACGCCCATCCCGACGGCATCGCGGCGGTGATCATGGAGGCCGCCACCGCGATGGCCGAACCGCAGCCCGGCTTCCTCGAGGGCGTGCGGGCGCTGTGCGACGCGCACGGCGCGGTGCTGGTCTTCGACGAGATCATCACCGGTTTCCGCTGGTCCATGCACGGCGCCCAGACGGTCTACGGCGTTACCCCGGACCTCTCGTGCTGGGGCAAGGCGATGGGCAACGGGTTCCCGATCTCGGCGCTGGCCGGCCGCCGCGAGTTGATGGAGCTCGGCGGGCTGAACACCGACCGGGACCGGGTCTTCCTGCTGTCGACCACCTACGGCGCCGAGAGCACCGGGCTGGCCGCGTTCCGCGCGGTGGTCACCGCCTACCGCGAGCACGATCCGATCGCGGCGATGGAGGCGGCTGGGCGCCGGCTCGCTGACGGCGTCAACGCAGTGGCGCGCGACCTCGGGATCGCCGAATTCTTCGAGGTCACCGGGCGGCCGTCGTGTCTGATCTTCGTCACCCGGGACCCCGGGGGCCACCCGTCACAACCCTTCCGGACGCTGTTCCTACAGGAGATGCTGCGCGCCGGCATCCTCGGGCAGTCGTTCGTCACGTCGGCGGCCCACACCGATGCCGACATCGACCAGACCGTCGACGCCGCGTCGGCGGTGCTGCGGGTCTACCGCCGCGCCCTCGACGCGGGATCCGTGGACGGCCTGCTGGCCGGTGCGCCGGTCGCCCCGGCGATCAGGAGGTCGGCGCACCCGCGGCGGCTGCCGCACTAGCCTGGTCCAGGCTGACCCGCACGTGCGGGTGCCGCTGCAGCGCGCTGGCCGGGCAGTCCTCGGTGACCGGGCCGTACAACGCCCGGGCCACCGCCGCGGACTTGTGCCGCCCGGTGGCGATCAGCTCGATGCGGGCCGCCCGCATGATGGTCGCCAGGCCCTGGGTCAGGCACTCGTGCGGGACCTCCTCGGGCCCGGAGAAGAAGCGCGCGTTGGCCGCCCGGGTGGACTCGGCCAGCCGCGCGCGGTGCGTGGTCGACGTGAACGGCGTGCCCGGTTCGTTGAAGCCGATGTGCCCGTTGACCCCGATGCCCAGGATCTGCAGATCAACCCCGGCGCGAACCAGGTCGGCCTCGTAGCGTTGGGCGGCGGCATCCGGGTCCGCGGCGGTGCCGTCGGGCACCCGCAGCGCCGACGTCGGCAGACCCAGGGGCTCGATCAACAGCCGTTCCAGCACCGACCGGTAGGACTGCGGATGGCCGGGCGGCAGCCCGATGTACTCGTCGAGGGCGTACCAGCGCACCGCGGAGACATCCAGGCCGTCCTCGACGCGGCGGGCCAGCGCGCGGTACACCGGTTCCGGCGAGGACCCGGTGGCCACCCCGATCACCGCGTCGGGCTTACCGCGGATCAGCGCCGCGATCCGCGCCGCCACGCGGCGGCCGACAACCTCTGCGTCCGAACCGATCTCGACGATCGGGGTCATGCCGCCAGCGACCGCTTCGCCAACACCCGGGCGATGTCGGGGTTGGCTTCGACGTAACGCTCCAGCAGTTCCCGCGCGACGGTGACCGAGTCGACCAGCGGGTGCAGCGCGAACGCCTTCAGCGCTTCCGTCGTCGAGCCACTGGTGGCGGCGGAGATCGTGTGCCGCTCAACGGCTTTCACCTGCTGCATGAGGCCGAGCTGGTGCAGGTCCGGCTGGGTCTGCAGCGCCATCGGGTGCACGCCGTTGGCGTCGACCAGCGCGGGCACCTCCACCACCGCGTCGGCGGGCAGGCCCTCGATGGTGCCGCGGTTGCGCACGTTGAGGATCATGGTGCGCTTCTCGTCCCGGCTGATCGCCGCCATCACTCCAAGGGCCACTCCGGCATAGCCCAGATGCGCGGGGTCGGTCTCGCGGTCCCACTCGGCGGCCGGCGCGCCCTGCACCCCGCCCTTGGCCTCGGCCATGTAGCTGGCGCCGCGCTCGTCGACGGCGGCCGCCCACAGCGCGGCGGCCCGCTCGGGCGCCGCGGCGGCCTCGGCGAAGAACCGGCCCTGGGTCTGCAGCAGGAAATCGGCCCGGGTCTGCGGGGATTCCTTGATGCGGCGCACCGCATCGCGGTTGAAGTAGTAGTAGTACAGGTACTCGTTGGGGATCACCCCGAGCGCCCGGATCCAGTCCACCCCGAAGACCTGGGCCTCCTCCATTCGCGCTAGCCGTGGCTCGTCGGCCAGCAGCGTGGGCAGCACGTCGTGGCCGTCCACCAGGATCCGGCGCATCCAGCCGAGGTGGTTCAGGCCGACGTAGTCCATGTGGATGCGGGTGTGGTCGTAGCCCAACACCCCGGCCACCCGCCGGCCCAGACCCGATGGGGTGTCACAGATTCCGAGGGCACGGTCGCCGAGCACCGTCTGCAGGGCCTCGGTGATGATGCCCGCAGGGTTGGTGAAGTTCAGGAAGTAGGCGTCCGGGGCCACCTCCCTGGTGGCCTCGGCGATCTCGAGCATCACCGGCACAGTGCGCAGCGCGTAGGCAATGCCGCCGGGGCCGGTGGTCTCCTGCCCGATCACATCGAGGTCCAGGGCGACGTGCTCGTCGCAGCAGCGCTGTTCGACCCCGCCGACCCGGACTGCGGCGAACACGAAGTCGGCGCCCTCCAGCGCGGGGCGCAGCTCGGTGTAGGTGCGCACCACCGGGACGTCGGTGAACCCCGTGGCCAGTTGGCCGAGGATAGTGACGATGGTGGCCAGCCGGGTCTCGTCGACGTCGTAGAGCGCGACCTCGGTCACCCGGGGCGAGCCCTGGTCGCGGATCAGCGCCTGCCACACATAGGGGGTGCGGAATCCGCCGCCGCCGAGGATCGTGAGTTTCATGCCACGATCACCTTCCTGCCGGCCTCCCGGCGCTGGTCGAGTTCGTCCGCGGGCGTCCCCGCGGTGGTGATGAGCACGTCGACCTCATCGAGCGAGCACAAGCGCAACGCACCCGATCCCGGGAACTTCAGCTCGCTGGCCAACAGCACGATGCGCTGCGACGCAGCGATGAGCGCCTGCTTGATGGGCGCCTCGACGGCCATGTTGTCCAGCACCCGGCCGCCCCGAACACCGGTGCAGCTCAGGAACATCATGTCCGCGCTCAGGTGACCGATGACCTGCTCGGCCAGCGGACCGACCAGGGACTGCTGATTGCGGCGCAGCACGCCGCCGAGCAGCACGAGCTCTACGGCGTCGTCGTCGCGGACCTCGTCGAGCACTGCCAGGTTGGAGGTGATGATGGTGACCGGTCGGCCGCGCAGCTCCCTGGCCACCAGCTGCGTGGTGGAGCCGATGTCGAGCACCACCACATCGCCGTCGGTGACCAGCTCGGCGGCCTCGGCGGCCATCGCCTGGCGCAGGTGCAGATCACCGCGGGCGTCGGAGGTGAACGGGTCCTCCACGCCGCCCGAGTCGGTGATGTTGGCCCGGCTGCCCTGCGTCAGCATCGCCCCGCCGTACAGCCGTTCCAGCCGGCCACCCTTGGCGAGCATGTCCAGGTCGCGGCGGATGGTCGACTCGCTGACGCCGAGCGCCTCGGCGAGCTGCACCACGGACTGACCGCCACCGGCCAGGGCCTCCAGGATGCGTTCGTGACGCTGGGCGAGGAGCATGCCGGAATCCTACCCACACCGTGACCGAGTTTGCACGAGTTTGATTTAGTTTTGCGAAACGCTGGCGAAATTACCCAAGAGAGACCACGATGCAACGTAAGCGTCACGCAGCGCGGCCAGGCTGATGACGCTAGACGCGCAATAATCGTCAAACTCTGTCAACTGGAGGTGGCCCGCCCGTGACCGACCGCGGAATCGACGTGCTGATCGCCGGCCGGGTGTTCAGCGACCTGGTGTTCACCGGCGTGAACGCGCCGGCCCCGGGCGCCGAGGTGTTCGCCGACGGCTTCGCGATCTCGGCCGGCGGCGCCGCCAACCGCGCGGTCGCCGCTGCCCGGCTGGGTGCGCACACCGCGCTGGTCACCGAGCTCGGCGACGATCCGATCGGCTGCCTGGTGGCGCGTGGCCTGCGCGCCGAACCCAACCTCGACCTGCGCTTCGCCGTCGAGCACCCGGGCTACCAGATCCCGATCTCGGTGGCCATCACCGATGGGCACGACCGGTCGTTCGTCACCTTCGAACAACAGCCCCCGCACCTGCCGTCCTGGCCGGAGGACACACCGGTGCGGGTCGCCCACGTCGGTCTGGGCCAGGGCCCGATCCCCGAACCGGCCGAGCATCTGCGCGCCGCAGGCACCACGCTGGTCGCCGGCGTCGGCTGGGACCCGTCGGGGCAGTGGTCGGAAACGCTGCTCGACGATCTAGCCTGCGTCGACGTCCTCATCGTCAACGAGGTCGAGGCGCTGGAGTACACCCGCAGCCGCAGCCCGGAAGCCGCCCTCGACGTGCTGGCCGGGCGTGTCGGGCTCGCGGTCATCACCCTCGGGCCTGGCGGCGCGCTGGCCGCCCAGGGTGCGGCGCGGCTGTCGGTTCCCGCAATCACGGTGCGCGCGGTGGACCCGACCGGCGCGGGGGACGCGTTCGCCGCCGCCTTCATGGCCGCCACCGCGTGGGACTGGCCGCTGGCCCCTCGCCTGCGGCTGGCCAGCGTCAGCGCCACCTGCTCGGTGCGCGGGGCCGGCGGCGCGCGCAGCGCTCCGCGGCCGGCCGACATCGCCGACCTGCTCGCCGATTACCGCGACGACCCGGACTGGGCGCCGGTGCACCAGTGGGCCGAACGACACCGCAACTCCCCCGTCCCCGCAACCCAAGGAGCGCTCACCCCATGACCACGACCCGCCGGGGCCGCGTCGGCGCCGCCGCAGCCGCCGCAGCCGCCGCAACCGCCCTGTTCCTCGCCAGTGCCTGTGCGCCCGGTCCCTCCGGCGGCGGCGACACCACGCCCGCGGCCCCGACCAACGAGGTGTCCAAGGACATCGCCTCGGCGGGCGAGGTCACGCTGGCGGTCTGGGACCAGAACACCGACGGCGGCATCTCCGAGGCGCAGGAGCAACTCAACGCCGAGTTCGAGAAGATGTACCCCAACGTCACCATCGACCGCACGGTCGAGTCGTTCAGCGACCTCAAGACCACGCTGAAGCTGGCGCTGTCGAGCAACACCCCGCCCGACGTCGTGCAGGCCAATCAGGGCTACCCCGACATGGGGGCGTTCGTCTCGGGCGGCATGCTGCGCCCGCTCAACGACTACGCCGAGCTCTACGGCTGGGACGGCTACTACCCCAAGAGCCTGCTCGAGCAGAACAGCTTCAGCAGCGACGGCAAGACCTGGCAGGGCGACACCCTGTTCGGGGTGTCGCAGACCGGTGAGGTCGTCGGCATCTTCTACAACCGCAAGCTGCTGGCCGAACTCGGCCAGCCGGTGCCGACCACGCTGGCCGAACTCGACTCGGCGATGGCGGCCGCCAAGGCCGAGGGGATCCTGCCGATGGCGTTCGGCAACCTGGACAAGAGCCCGGGCATCCACCTGTTCGGCGTGGTGCAGGCCGCGCTGGCCGGCGCGCCCGCGGTCACCGAGCTGGTCAGCGGCCAGGGCGGCGCGTGGACCGACGAGCCGTCGCGCAACGCCGCCCAGGAGATCGCGCGCTGGGCCCAGCAAGGGTATCTGACGCCGGGCACCAACGGGGTGTCCCGCGATGACGCGATCGCCGAGTTCAGCAGGGGCGGTGCGCTTTTCACGCTGACCGGGACATGGATGCAGCAGCCGCTGCAGGACGCCATGGGCACCGACGTCGGCTTCACGACGCTGACCTCGGAGTCGGGGCCGGCCACCACCGGCGGTCAGGGGCTGGCGTGGGCGATCACGTCCAAGTCGGCGCATCCCGACGTGGCAGCGGCCTACATCGAGTTCATCACCAACGCCAAGGCCGCGCAGCTGCTCCTGGACACCGGGAACCTGCCCACGGTGCTGCCCTCGGATTACCAGCCCGAGCCGGGCACGCTGGCCGCCGACATCGCCACCCAGTATCGCGACGTGCAGAAGGCCGACGGTGAGGTGCCCTACCTGGACTACGCCACCCCGACCTTCTACGACACCATCACCGCGGGCATGCAGGAACTCCTTGGTGGACAGGCTGATCCGCAACAGTTCGTCGACCGGCTGCAGAAGGACTACGCCGCGTTCCTGACCAGCCAGAAATGACCGTGACGCTGCGGCGGGCCAGCCGGGCGGCGGACCCGCCGGATCTGCACGACGGCGCCGGCGATCCGCCGGCGCCGGTCCGGCCCCGGCGCCGGTTGCGTGGCGCGCTGCGCGGCTACCTCTACGTGCTGCCGGCCTTCGCGGTCTTCGCGGCGTTCCTGGGCGCCCCGCTGCTGCAGACCGTGCAGTACTCGTTCTACAACTGGAACGGCATCGGCACGGCGACGGTCGCGGGAATCTCCAACTACCTCACCGTGTTCGGTGACGAACAGCTGCGGGCCTCGTTCCTGCACGCCGGGGTGCTGCTGTTGTTCTACGCGGTGGTGCCCGTCGTGATCGCGCTGGCGCTCTCGGCGATCATCTCCCGCGCCCACGCGATGCGGTCGATGTCGTTCTTCCGCACCGTGCTGTTCCTGCCGCAGGTGATCGCGACGGTCGTGATCGGCACCATCTGGATCTCCATCTACTCCACCAACGGCCTACTCAACCAGACGCTGCGCGCCATCGGCCTCGGCTCGGTGGCCCGGGTGTGGTTGGGCGACCACAATCTTGCGTTGATCGCGGTCGGCCTGATCGGCACCTGGCTCAACATCGGGCTGTGCCTGGTGCTGTTCCTGTCCGGTATCGGCACCATCGCCCCGGAACTTTTCGAGGCCGCCCGCCTCGACGGCGCCGGACGGGTCCGCGAGTTCCTCGCCATCACGTTACCGTCGCTGCGGGGGCAGATCGCGGTGGCGCTCACCCTGACCGTGGTGTCGGCACTGAAAACCTTCGACCTGGTCTACATCACCACCCGCGGCGGTCCGGGCACGGCGACCACGGTGCCCGCCTTCGAGGCCTACAACCGGGCGTTCAACACCGGGCAGGTGGGCCTGGCCGCCGCGGTCGCCGTGGTGCTGACCGTCGTGATCGTGGCGCTGACGTTCCTGATCAGCCGCATCACGCCGCGGGAGGCCGAATGAGTATCAACCGGGCCGAAAGACTGCTCGACCAACTGATTCTGGCGATGTTCGCGGTGTTCGCCATCGTGCCGCTGCTGGGCGTGCTGCTGTCGTCGATCACCCCGGCCGACCAGAACCCCGGCGGATTCACCGTGCCCACCAGCGTCGATCTCGGCAACTACGCGGCGGCGTGGTCGCGCGGGAACTTCAGCAACTATTTGCTCTCCAGCCTGGTGGTGACCGCCGCCGTGGTGGCGCTGACGGTCGTGCTGGCGACCCTCGCCGGGTTTGCATTCGCCCGCATGCGATTCCCCGGCTCCTCGGTGCTGTTCTACCTGTTGTTGCTCGGGCTGACCCTGCCGACCGAGGCGTTCATCATTCCGCTGTACTTCAACCTGCGGACCGTCGGGCTGACCGACACCTACTGGGCGCTGATCCTGCCGCAGACAGCACAGTCGCTGGGATTCGCTGTGTTCTGGATGCGCAACCAATTCCGCGCGTTCCCAGGCGAGATCATCGAGGCGGCCCGGCTGGACGGGTCCGGCGATCTGCGGCTGCTGTGGCAGATCGTGGTGCCACCGAGCCGGGCACCGATGATGACCATGGCCGTGATCGTCACGATGTGGACCTGGAACGAGTTCTTGCTGCCCCTGGTCATGGTGGTCTCCGACGACCTGCGGACCGCGCCGCTGGGCCTGGCGCTGTTCCAGGGCCAGCACCTCACCGAGTACTCGCTGCTCGCCGCTGCCGGCGTGATGGTCGCCCTGCCGATCGCGGTGCTGTTCTTTGCCCTTCAGAAACGTTTCATCAGCGGTATGGTCGGCGGCATCTCCTCGCGCTGACCCCACCCGACCCACAGGAGCACGCCATGGCCACGATCAGCTTCGACAAGGCCCAACGCTGGTACCCGAAGGCCGACCGTCCCGCGGTGGCGGGCATCGACCTCGACATCGCCGATGGCGAGTTCATGGTGCTGGTCGGTCCGTCCGGCTGCGGGAAGTCCACCACGCTGCGCATGCTCGCCGGGCTGGAGGAGGTGACGGCCGGGTCCATCCACCTGGGCGGGCGCGACATCACCACCACCGCGCCCAAGGACCGCGACATCGCGATGGTGTTCCAGAACTACGCGCTGTACCCGCACATGACCGTCGCGGGCAACATGGGGTTCTGCCTGAAGAACGCCGGGATGCCGAAAGCCGAACGGGAGCAACGCATCGCCAAGGCCGCCGCGACGCTCGGGCTGACCGAGTACCTTGACCGCAAACCGCGGGCGCTCTCCGGCGGGCAGCGCCAGCGGGTGGCGATGGGCCGGGCCATCGTGCGCAACCCGCAGGTGTTCTGCATGGACGAACCGCTGTCCAACCTCGACGCCAAGATGCGGGTGCAGACCCGCACCGACATCGCCAAGCTGCAGCGCGACCTCGGCGTCACCACCGTCTACGTCACCCACGACCAGACCGAGGCCATGACGATGGGCGACCGGGTCGCGGTGATGAAAGACGGTGAGCTGCAACAGGTCGGAGCTCCGATGGAGCTCTACGACCGGCCGGTGAACATCTTCGTGGCCGGCTTCATCGGCTCGCCGGCGATGAAGTTCCTCGACGGTGAGCTGACCGAAACCGGTTTCGTGCTGTCCGCCGAGGCGGCCGGCGGCGCCGGGTACACGTTGCCCGTGCACGGCACCGGCCGCGGTCCGGCGGTGGCCGGGATCCGGCCCGAGGGCTGGCGGCTGTGCGCACCGGGCGGCGGGCTCCCGGTGACGGTGGCGGTGGTGGAGACGCTGGGCGCCGACGCCTACCTGTACGGCACTGTCTCGGGCACCGGCACCGAGGTCATCGTCCGCGCCGGCGGGCGCGACCAGATCCGGATGGGTGAGGTCGTGCACGTCACCGCCGATCCCCGGTCGGTGCACCTGTTCGACACCGCGACCGGGCTGCGGCTGAACTGAGCGGCCCGGCTACCGGTGCCCGGAAACGGTTGCTCGCCGGGTCCAGTCGGTGCGCCAGCGGCCGGCCAGCCGGGGATAGGACCGCGACACCTCGCCAAGAATGTCGGGCAGCGTGAGCACGACGTCGTCGGGATCGGCGAACAGCAGTGCCTCAGGGGCGACGATGACGATGTCGGAGCCCGGCATCCGGCGGCCTTGTTTGGCCGGGGCCGCGTCGGCCACCGCGGGCACCAGTCTGCGGTCCAACTCGGCCAGGCTGAACAGCGCCACCGCCCGCGACGACGCGCCGTAGGCGTACACCGTGCGGCCCGCCGCGCGTGCGGATTCGATGCGGTGCCGCAGCGCGGCGGCCTGATCGCGAGCCTCACGGTCCAGCCGTGCAATCACTTTCGGGTCGGTGATGCCGAATCGTTGTTCGCGGGACAGGATCTCGCGGGTGCAGGGGTCGGGCTCGGCGTCGCCGTGCACGGCGGCCACCAGCACGGTGCCGCCGTAGAGGTCGAATTCCCACGACGCCGCGATGCTCATCCCGGCGTCGGCGAGCAGGGCGCGCAGCGCGGTCAGCGAGTAGTAGGCGAAGTGTCCGTGCCGCAGCGAATTCCATTGGCCCTGTTCGACGATCGTCAGCAGCGAGTGGAACTGCAGCAGCAGCACCCCGCCGGGCGCGGTGGCGGCGGCGCGCAGCCGGAACGCCTCGCGCTGGTCGGCGTCGTGCATGATGCCGAAGCAGTCGAGGACAACCTCGGCGGAATCCCTGTCGGCGGTGCGAAAGCCGCGCTCATGTAGCAGGGGCAGCCAGGTGCCGCCGTGCGGGCTGCCGAACTCGCGCACCGTGGCCCCGCGCAGCCAGCCGGCCCGCGTGACCCGCGCGACCGCGTCGGCGGCCTGCTCGCGCAGCGCCAGCGGTTCGATGCCCCGCGGCTCCTCGGTCTCGGTGTCGTCCTCGGCGAGTTGCGCCAGGCCGCATCGGGTGCACAGGTCCATCCGCAGCGGGTGCGACGACTCTTCCTGGGCCACCGGCGTTTCCGCGGGCGGGAAGTAGTCTGCGGCGGGTACGCGACCCAGGTCCAGGACGGTGTGCAGGGCACCGCCCAGACATCCGCGGCAGGAGTTCATGCGACAATCCTTCGGTGCGAATCGAGCAGACACGGCTGGCCGATGTGCTGGTGCTGGCCCCCGAACCCCACCGGGACGAGCGCGGTTTCTTCACCCGGACCTTCGACGCCCAGGTGTTCGACGGTCATCTCGGCGCGGGCACATCGGCGACGTTCGTGCAGGACTCGCAGTCGCGGTCGCGCCAGGGCGTGCTTCGCGGTATGCACGGCCGCTCCGGACGCGGGGAAGCCAAGCTGGTGCGCTGCGCCCGCGGCGCGGTGTACGACGTGCTCGTCGACATCCGCAGTGAATCGCCCACTTTCGGCGCCAAGCAGGAGTTCCTGCTCGACGACGAGGACTTCCGCCACCTCTACGTCCCGCCGGGGTTCCTGCACGGCTTCCAGGCGCTCACCCCGCAGGCCGACGTGTGCTACCGGATCGACCGCCCCCACGACCCGGCCGAGGACATCGCCGTCAACCCGCACGACGCCGACCTCGCGATCGCGTGGCCGCAGCCGGTGACCCACATCTCCGAACGCGATGCCGGCGCGGGGAGTTGGCGCGAGCTGCTGGAACGGCTCGGCTGACCGAGGCCCGGTGCTCACCGCGCTGCCGCGTGGATTTCCGGCAGCGGGAAGTACAGCTGCCCGCCCCAGTCGGCGATGTACGCCAGCTGCTCGGTCAGTTCCTCCTCGAGGTTCCACGGCAGCGCCAGCACGACGTCGGGCCGGTCGGTGGCCAGCACCGAGGGATCGTAGATCGGGATCCGGGTGCCCGGGGTGAACCGGCCGTGCTTGTAGGGATTGCGGTCGACGATGTACTCCAGCAGATCCGAACGCACGCCCGCGTAGTTCAGCAGGGTGTTGCCCTTGCCGGGCGCACCGTAGCCCACCACCCGCCGGCCGGCGGCCCGGCAGTCCAGCAGGAACCGCAGCAGCTCCTGGCGGATGGCCTCGGTGCGCGGTTTCAGGTCGAGGTAGCCGTCCACCTCGTGCAGCCCCGCGGCGGCCTCGGTGGCCAGCACGTCACGCACTCGCTGGCTGGGTGGGCCCGCCACCGCCAGCGGCCGGGCCCACACCCGGATGGATCCGCCGTGGGTGCTCAGCAGCTCCACGTCCACCACCGCGAGGTCCGCGGTGGCCAGTGCCCGCATCGCCGAAAGCACGGTGTAGTACTGGAAATGCTCGTGATAAATGGTGTCGAACTGGGCGTGGCCCACCAGATCCAGCGCGTGGTGCACCTCGATGCTCAGCCAGCCGGACTCGCTCATCAACGCGCGCAGCGACCGGGTGAAGCCCAGCAGGTCCGGAATGTGGGCGTAGACGTTGTTGGCCACCACCAGATCGGCGGGCCCGCGGTCGGCCCGCACCCGGGCGGCCAGCTCCTCGTCGAGGAACGCCGTCGTGGTGGGCACCCCGCGGTCACGCGCGGCCTGCCCGACGTTGACCGACGGTTCGATGCCCAGGCACGGGATCCCGTCGGCCACCACATGCTGCAGCAGGTAGCCGTCGTTGCTGGCGACCTCTACCACGAACGAGTCGGGGCCCAGGCCGAGCCGCTCGGTCGCGTCGGTGACGAAGGTGCGGGCGTGGCGGACCCAGCTGTCGGAGAACGACGAGTAGTAGGCGTACTCGGTGAAGTTGTCCTCGGGGCTGATCAACGCCGGGATCTGCAGCAGCAGGCAGTCCTCGCACAGCCGTAGGTGCAGCGGGTAGGTCGGTTCGGGATCGTCGAGTTCGGCTGCGGTGAGGAACTTCTCGCACGGTGGGGTGGCGCCGAGGTCGAGCACGCTGCGGATGCGGTCGGAATCGCAGAGGCGGCATCGCATCGGGCTCACACCCCCGCCGTCGCCAGCGCGGGCTCGGCCCAGAACAGCCGGCTGTCCAGCTGGCCGGTGCCGATCAGGTACTCGATCTGCTTGAGCCGGGTGTGGCCTCGGCCGTGGAACACCTCGGCGGTCAGGTCGATCGCCTGGTACACCCGGTGCAGCTGGGCCGCGCCCGCCGCGACATCCCAGCGCGCGCTGAACTCGGGGAAGACGGTGCGGATCCGGGTGAAATCGACCCGGTAGCTGCGCTGGTCGGGGCTGGGCGGGCCGAAAGTCACGGCACAGTCCGGGAATTCGTCGGCCACCAGGGAGGCGATGTCGCGGACGGTGAGGTTGTTCTCGTCGGCCCCGACGTTGACGACCAGCGTGTGCACGGTGTCCCGGTCCGCGCTCAGCGCGCAGCCGATGGCCTGGGCGATGTCCAGCCCGTGCACCAGCGGCCGCCACGGGCTGCCGTCGCTGGTCATGGCGATGGTGCGCTCGACCCAGGCCAGGCCGCTGAGGTTGTTCAGCACGATGTCGAACCGCATCCGCGGGGACGCCCCGAATGCGGTGGCGTTGCGCAGGAACGTCGGCGAGAAGTCGTCGTCGGCCATCGCGGTCAGGTCACGCTCGACCATGGCCTTGCACCTGGCGTAGGCGGTCAGCGGATTCAGCGGGCTGGTCTCGTCCACCGTGCCGTCGGCGGCGCCGTAGACACTGCACGAGGACATGTAGACGAAGCGTCGCACCCCAGCCTGTTTCGCACACTCGGCCAGGTGCACGCTGCCGCGGTGGTTGATGTCGTAGGTGACCTCGCCGATCAGGTCCCCCAGCGGGTCGTTGCTGAGCTCGGCCATGTGCACGATCGCGTCGAAGCCGCGCAGGTCCTCGGCGGTGACGTCGCGGATGTCACGCACCAGCGTCGCGGGCACCCAGCCGCCGCGCCCGGTCTCGGTGCCGATGACGTGCTCGGAGCACAGCCAGCCGGATTTGTAGTAACCGGTGTCGAGCCCGACAACGTCGAAGCCCCTGGCGGACAGGTACGGCGCCACCAGCGCGCCGAGGTAGCCGTCGGAACCGGTGATCAGGACGCGCATCGTCTTCCTCGGATCTCGGTGGTGATCTTGTCGGCGACGAAGGCTTCGGCGTAGCTGCTGCGGCACTGCACACCGCGGATCCGCATCAACCCGAGGAACGCCTCCTCGTCGAACCAGAACTTGTCGGTCTGGGATGGGTAGTTGTCGTGTAGCAGAACCTGTTTGGCCTGCGCGATGTCCGGTGGGACCGGCACGAAGGTGTTGGGGGTGGGCAGATCGGTCTCCCATTTGAGGATCTCGTAGCCCCAGTAGGGATGGGCGCGGAACTCGGTGGGCATCACCTCGGCGAGCAGCCGGTGGTCCTGGTGGGCGTCGCGCCGCTGCGGCCCGATCACCAGGTCGGGCTCGCAGGTGCGGCGGAACTCCGCGACGCGGTCCTTGACCCGCCCCCAGTGCCGGGGCAGGTTCCCGTCGGGCAGATCGGCGACGGTGAGCCGGAATTCGGCGGGGCCGCACATCGCAGCGAACGCGTTCTTCTCCTCGATCTCGCGTTCGGTCCCCGCGCCGGTGAGCACCAGCGCGTGCACGACCACGTCCGGGTTGTCGCGGGTCAGCTGCAGCAGCGTCGCACCCGCCCCGATCGCGATGTCGTCGCAGTGCGCCCCGACCACCGCGACGCTGGACACGTCCAGTGCCAGGGTCACGTGCGCGCCCCGGCGGTCTCCCACAGGGCCCACGGCCGGATGCCGTTGTTATAGGCGGCGTCGAGTTCGGCGCGCTCCTTGAAGGTGTCGGCCGGCCGCCAGAAACCGTCGTGCACGTGGCCGATCAGCTTGCCGGTGCCCGCCAGCGCCTCGCAGGCGTCGGCGATGAGGTCACCGTTCTCCGGGATCAGGTCGATGACGTCCTGGTGCAGGACGAAGTAGCCGCCGTTGACACCGAGGGCGATGTCGGTCATCGGCAGGACTTCCTTGACCTCACCGGTGGGCGCGACGTTGACGCAGTGGAAGGACGACACCGGCGGCACCACGAGCATCGAGGCCAGCGCGTTGGTCGAGATGGTGCGCTCGATCATCTGGTCCAGCGGGGCGTCGGTCAGCACGTCGGCGTAGTTGGCCAGGAAATACGGTTCGTCGCCCAGGTACTTCCTGGCCCGCCGCAGCCGCTCACCGACCGGCGACTCCATCCCGGTGTCGGCGAACGTGATCGTCCAGTCGGCGATGTCGGAGCCCATCAGCTCGACCTTGCCGCCGCTGAGCACGAAGTCGTTGGACAGCGTCTCGCTGTAGTTGAGGAAGTAGTCCTTGATCTTCTCCGCGCCGTAGCCCAGGCAGAGGATGAACTCCTTGTGCCCGTGGTAGGCGTAGTACTGCATGACGTGCCACAGCAGTGGCCGCGGCCCGACCATCTGCAGCGGCTTCGGTATGACGTCGCCCTCGGTGCTGCGCATGCGCATCCCGTAACCGCCACAAAACAGCACGACCTTCATGACCTGCCGCCCCTTCCGCTCCGCGGAGCTCTCCCGCCACGGCGGCTCACTCGAACACGCGCAAACAGACGCTGGTTAACCATCGACTCGCAGCAAGCGGGTCGCACCATGGCTCACGGCGAAGCTATCACTCTCACTTTCACACAGCAATACCGTTCTAGCAAAAATCTATGTGCTGTTCCCAAGATCACACGAGGTTCACCTGACAATAACCTTCCTTGGTGTCAAATGCCTGATTGACGACGATAAAGCCGCCGCGCAGGACGCAGCTGGCGCTCGCCCGAGCAACGATGGCATGACGATGCGGGTCATATCGATGCGATTCTGGCAATGCTGATTACCAACGCGCGATGGATTCGACCGCCGCTGCCCGCCCGCACTGCCCGTCGGTGGCATCCCGGATCGCGATGGCCATGATTGGCAAACATCTGCGGCGCTGAACGCCGGAATCGGCGTGGCCGTCGGTGGAGCTCCGGGAGGCCGCTCATCAGCGGCTTTGCCCTCAGGCGGCGCACCGACGCGGCCGGATGGCCTGCTACGTTGCCTGGGGGGACACACCTCGCTGCTCGCTCAACGAATCCAGGAGGCACCACGTGATATTCAAGCCCGCTCTAGTAGCCATCACTGCCGCCACCGCAACCGCGGTGGGGATCGCCGGTATGCCGTTCGCCACACCCTTCGCCATGGCCGACGACGCCGTCGCCGTGGTGACCCTCGGGCAGCCCGGCGAACTGACGAACGGCGCCGTCGTCCAGCGCTGGACGATCACCGGGCTCGAGCCCAGCACCGACACCATCCCGTACCCGGTGAACGGGACCCTGTGGGAGGCCACCGCCACCGATGAGGCCGTCGCCGGTGCTGTCACGCCGATCATCTCCAACCTGAACGCCCGGGCCGCCAACGGCGACACCTACCGGGTGCTGTTCGGTGTCGCCACTCCGCAGGGCGTCAACCCGTCGACGCTGGCGCAGGGGCAGAAGACCACGGGCAAGATCTACTTCGACGTCGTGGGCGAGAAGCCCAACAGCGTCATCTACAACTCCGCGGGCGTCGACCAGCTGATCTGGGTCGAGGCTCCGCCCGCACCGGCCACCGGCCCGGCCCGCACCGCTCCCGCCCCGGCGCGCAGTTCCGCCACCCCGTCGGAATCGGCGGAGGCCGGCGAAGCCACCAGCACCGAGACGACCAGCCCGGCGCCGACCACCAGTCCGGCCCCCGGGGCACCCGAGCCGACGGCGGCTCCTGCGGGCAGCTCGGGTACGCCGCTGCCCGAGGGCAGCTCGGGCACCCCGCTGCCCGAGGGCAGTTCCGGGACCCCGCTGCCCGAGGGTAGCGCCACGGCTGCGCTGCCGGCAGAAGGCACCGCCCCCCAGCCCGCCGCGGTCAGCCCGGCACCGGCCGCGCCCGAGGGCAGCTCCGGCACCCCGATCGAGGGCAGCGAGGCCGCGCCCGCGGTCACCGAGGTCGCACCGGTTCCGGGCGCGCCGACGACCACGGTCGTCGTGCCGGCACCGCCCGCCTGACCGGCGCCCGCCGGTTCAGGAGTGCGAGGACCACCAGGTGTAGAGCTGCACCATGTTGGGTCCCTGCGGACCCGACTGCACCTCGCTGACCATCAGGTCGGCATCGGTGGTCCACGCCACGGTCGGCTTGCTCTGCTGGAAGCCGCACACCAGCGTGCCCGCGGTCTGGTCGGGGGTGGCGTTGCGGCGCCACGGCCCCGGTGACTGGATGTTGCCGGGGCAGTCGACCACCGTCGACGTATCGAGCACGGCGTCGAACAGTTCGTCGCGCGCCGCGCCGTCGCTGGCCAGCGAGTAGGTGGCGGTCAAGGGGCCGCCCGGGTCGTCGTTCTTGGTGCAACTGACCTGTGCCAGAGCACCTTTGACCGGTACCACCGGCTCGCACGCGTCGGGGGCGTAGCCGGGCGGCAGCATGCCCAACAAGCGGCGCTCGGCGTCCTGCTGCGACTCCGTCTCGGTGGTGGTGGCCGATTCGGCAGCGGAGACCTCCGAGCCGTCCGACGATGGCCAGAACAGCCAGGCGAGCACGCCGAGGCCGACCACCGCCACCGCGGCCGCCGCGATCAGCACGACGGGCCTGCGGTCGGATCGCACCGGCCGGGGATCGACCGACAGCGGCGCGTCGAAACGCCGCTCCCCCACCCCCGCCTGCGGCGGCCGGAAGCTCTCGATGTGCAACGGCCCGGTGTCGGCGTCATCGGGATCTGGCTCGTGGGAGCTCATCTGGCCAAGGTTAGTGGGCGCAACAGGCGGATCGTGGGACGCCCCGGGCGCAGATCGCCAATGCGCGGCGCGACCCGGCGTTTGTTGACACAATCCCGATGTGCGGGGAACGCCGGAACGGTTCGCTGATGTGCGGCATCTGCGGCATCTGGGGTGACTCCGACCCGGCGCGAGCCGGCCGGCGACTCGACCGCATGCTGGCGGCCATCCACCACCGCGGCCCGGACGGCGCCGGACGGTTCGACCGGGCGGGTCTGGCGCTGGGGATGCGCCGCCTGGCAATCATCGACCTGGCCGGCGGCGACCAACCGATCTTCAACGAGGACGGTTCGGTCGCAGTCGTTTTCAACGGCGAGATCTACAACTTCGGGGAGCTTCGCGCGGAGCTGCAGCGGCACGGTCATCGCTTCACGACCCGTTGCGACACAGAAGTTCTCGTACACGGATACGAGCAGTGGGGCGACGACATGCTGCACCGCCTCGCGGGCATGTTCGCGCTGGCGCTCTGGGACGAGAACCGGCGCAGGCTGCTCGTCGCCCGCGACCGCTTCGGTAAGAAACCGCTGTACTACTCGCGCAGCGGCACCGAGATCGTGTTCGGCTCCGAGATCAAGGCGCTGCTGGCCGCGGGGGTGTCCGCCGACGTCGACGACGCCGCCGTCGACGCCTACCTGGACCTGCGCTACGTCCCGGCGCCGCGGACCCTGTTCCGGGCGGTGCGTCAGCTGCCGCCCGGCCACAAGATGGTGATCAGCGGTGACGGCTGCGACGTGCAGCGCTGGTGGCGGCTGCGGTACACGCCGAAGTCGGCGGTCGCGCTGAGCGAGGCCGCCGACGCGGTCGAGGATCTGATGCGCACCGCGGTGGCGCGGCGGCTGGTCAGCGATGTGCCGCTGGGCTGCTTCCTGTCGGGGGGCCTGGACTCGAGCACGGTGCTGTCGTTCATGGCCGAGCTGATCGACGAGCCCGTGCAGACCTTCTCGATCGGCTTCGACGAAGGCTGGGCCGGTGACGAGCTGGCCGCCGCCCGCTCGACGGCACGCACGTTCGGCACCCGCCACCACGAAACCCGGCTCGGGCCGCGGGAGTTCCTACAGCTGATGCCGGCCGCGGTGTGGCATCGCGACGAACCGCTGGCCGAGCCCTCGGAGATCCCGTTGCTGGCGCTGTCTCGGCTGGCCCGGGAGCACGTCACCGTCGTGCTCTCCGGCGAGGGCGGTGACGAGTTGTTCGGCGGCTATCCGAAGTACCGGGTCGACGCCCTGCTGGCCGGGGCGGGCCGGGCCGGGCGGGCCGTCGTCGGTGAACGCCGGCTGCACGGCCTGGCGGGGTGGCACCGGCTGCCGCGGCGGGCGCGGATGGCGGTCGGTGCGCTGGCCACCGCGGCACCGGAACGGCGCTGGCCGGCCTGGTTCGGCGCCGACCGGCTGGCCGCGCTGTCACCCGACGGGCTGGGGACACTGGATCCGGCACTGGCGGGCATCGACGCCGACCTTCATCCGCTGGACCGCATGCTCGCGCTGGACGTGGAGAGCTATCTCGTCGACAACCTGCTGATCCGGGGGGACAAGATGACGATGGCGGCGTCGATCGAGGGCCGGATGCCGCTGCTCGATCACGACCTCGCCGAGTACGCGGCCCGGATGCCGGTGGCTCTCAAGGCTTCTCCGCGGCGCACGAAGATCGTGGTGCGCGAGGTCGCCCGGCGCCGCCTGCCGGTCGAGCTGCTGTCCCGCAAGAAGGTCGGCTTCGCCGTCCCGGTGGGGCCCTGGTTCTCGGGCAGCCTGGGTGATGCGTTGGAGCGCTTGGCTTTCGGCGGCGACGCCCGGCCCGACCCGTTGGTCGATCCGCAGCGTGTCCGCCGGGCGCTGGCGCTGCACCGGGCCGGGCGCTACGACTTCGGCAAGGAGCTGTGGAGCGTGCTGACCCTCGACGTATGGGCCCGGATCTTCCTCGACGGGGCCGATCCGGCGAGCCTGGCCATCGACGCCTGACCCCTCAGAGCGCCGCTTCGTCGCCGGCCGCCCGGAAACCGCTGTGGTAGACGATGCCGGTGGGCCGGGTCGCCTGCCGGTAGTAGCCCTCCTTGTAGTAGCACGACGTCGTGCCCGGCACCAGGGTGCTCAGGAAGTAGGTGTCCGAGCCGTCGGCGAAGGTCTGCCTGACCCCGTTGAGCCACAACCTGATCCATCCGGTTCGCACCCCGGTCGACCAGTTCACCTGCATCTTGACGTCGTGCCAGTGCCCGACGTTCAGCGGTGTCTCGAAGATCGTGCGGTCCCCGACGTAGACCCCCGGGCTGGTCTGCTCGTCGACCACCAGCGACCAGTAGCCGTTCCTGGTGCCCACGCTCCACTCGAACCCGGCGCTGCCGATCCGGGTGTTCGGGTGCCACCCGTTGGTGACCCCCCACCCGAGATCGGCGTGGTTCTGCGGGAAACTCGGGTCGAACATGGTGGCGAACGCATACCACCGCACCTGTCCTTCGGTGCCGCCGGTGGCGCTCGCGTCCGAGCCCACATCGGAGCGCTCGCCGGTGGCGAAGCCGGGCCAGTCACCGGAGCGGACCTCGAACCGGGCGGCCTTGCCTTTCACCGGGTCGTCGACCACGGTCGCCGAGTAGGTGGGCCGGTAATCGACGCCGGGCCCGTTGTACGACGGGTTCTGCACGCTCGGCCACTGGCTGAAGTCCCCGGTGGAGTAGTCACCGATGAACATCGACTCGGCCTTCACCAGTGGCAGTGACCGGCCGTCGGTGCACCCCGCGGCCATGGTGAGCACGACGGTCAGCAGCACGGCAGGCAGGCCGGGCCTGGTGTGGGGCAGTCCGAACATCAGAACTCCTTCGTCGCACGGCTGTTCACCGGTGGCGCACCTGCCGCGCCACCGCCACCAACTCCCGCCACGCCGCTGGGGCGAACAGCGCCAGACCGGTCCCGTAGAGGGCGAGGTAACCTGCGCCCTCGGCCGCCAGGACGGCCGCGCCGAGCAGGAAGCCGTGCTGGTCGGCGTGGGTGCACAGGTGCTCGAGCAGCCACAGCGCCGCGGCGGGAGGCAGCGCCACCAGCACCGGCGGGGCCAGCCTGTGGGCCAGGTCCCCGACCGTCGCCCCGACCAGCGGGCGGGCCAGCAGCACGCTGAGCAGGCCGGCGGTGAGCGACGAGATCGACAGGGCCAGGCCGACTCCGGTCAACCCGAGTGGCAGCAGCGCGAACAGCAGGCCGATGCCGAGCGCGGTGGCGCCGAGAGTGACCCAGTGCAGCAGCCGCGTGCGGCCCAGACCCTTGATCGATTCCATACCGACCGCCATCAGGGCCACTCCCGGTCCGACACCGGCCAGCGCCACCAGCATCACGCCCGCCCCGCGCCACTTCTCGCCGAGCAGCACCGTCACCAGCGGCTCCCCGACGACGGCGATGAGACAGGCAGCCGGGAGGATCAGGGTCCACAGCACCTGCAGGGCCCGCAGGAAGGCCGACCGCATGCGCTGCGCGTCACCGGCGAGGCGGGAGAAGGCGGGGAACAACACGTAGGACCCGACGTCGATCACCGCGGTCTCCGGCAGGGATCCCAGCCGGCGGCCGTAGCGGTAGTATCCGAGCGCGGTGGCGCTCAATGCGGCGCCGACGATGGCAGTTTCGAGCAGATCGCGGGCCCGGTTCACGACGGTCCACAGCACCAGCGGCATCGAGAAACTGGCCAGCTCGCGCCACAGCGCGAACGACGGCCGGCCACCACGGCCCGGCCGCCAGCCGGCCAGCGTCCAGGTCGCGGCCAGCCAGGCCAGCACCGAACAGTACGAGCCGACGACCAGGCCCCATACCCCGAAACCGGTGGCGCACAATGTGACCGAGGTGACAGCGAAGGTGACCACGATGACCGGCTGGACGATGAGACGTTCCCGGAAGTCGAATCGTCGCTGCAGCAGCGCATCCGGTACGTACGTCAGGGCGTGCAGCACGATGGTGCCTGCCGACAGCGCGCAGATCAGCCCGACGGTGTCGCTGCCGAAGATGCGGGCCATCAGCGGCGCTGCGGCCAACGCCACACCGGCCCAACCCAGCCCGGCCAGCAGCGTCGCCCAGAAGACGGTGGCGGCCACGTCGTCGAGCCGGTCCTGACGCTGCACCACCGCGTTCGACATCCCGCCCTCGGCGAAAGTGAGCAAGAAGCCCGACAGCACGGTGCCCGCGGCGAACCAACCCACCTCGGCCGGAGACAGCAGCCGCGCCAGCACGAGGGTCTGGGCCAGGGACACCAGCTGGGTGAACACCAGGGTTCCGGTCGCGATCGCCGCGCCGCGGCGCAGCGTGCCCGCCAGCGGGGCGGTCGCCACCGGCTCGGTCGACTCGCTCACCTCGGACATACGCCGGTCAGGCTCCCCGCGACCCGACGGCGGTGTCGAACAGGGCACACCACGGCCGGGTGGTGACGGGCCAGCGGTAGCGTTCGTGCAGCAGCGCATTGGCGTTGGACCGCAATCGTTCCCGCCTGCCGGGGTCGTCGAGCAGGTCGAGCACCGCGGCGGCGAACCCGGCACTGTCGGCCGAGATGACCAGGTGCTCACCGTGCTTCGCGGCGGGCAGGGCCTCGACCCCGCGCGGCGTCGAGACGACCACCACCCCAAGCCCGAACGCCTCGAGCACTTTGTTCTTCAGGCCGCTGCCGGTGCGCATCGGGTTGACCATCACCGGGTAACGGGTCACCGCGGCCCGTAGGTCGGATACGAATCCCGACAGCCGCACCAGGGGCTCGTGCCGGGCCAGCTCCTGCAGCCAGGCCGGGGCGTTGCCGCCGATCACCTCCACGTGCACCCGGGCCGCCCGCAGCGCGGGGTACCAGACCTCGGCGAAGAAGTAGGACAGCGCGTCGGCGTTCGGGGCGAAATCCAGGTTGCCCCAGAACACCACGCCGCGCCGGTCACCCGGCGGCGGCATCGGGGCGAGGTAGGCGTCGGCGACGCCGTTGGGGACCGTGCTCACGTTGCCGGGGCGGCCGCTGAGCGCGACGAGGTGGGCGCTGTCGACGGCGCTGACGGTGGTCACCTGGTCGAACAGCGCGGGCAGCCGCGCCTCGGTCCGCCGCACCCGGTAGAGCTCCAGCGCGCCGCGCAGCGACCAGCCGGCGTGCGCCAGCGCCCGGCGCTGCGTCAGCGCGGCGCTGTCGCAGATGTCGAGCACCTTGGGGCAGTCCACGCCGGCCACCAGTTCCGCGATCTCCCAACCGAAGACGACGATCCGGTCGATGTGGCCCCGGGTGATCACCGTCGCCAGCGTCGACCGGGCTTCGGCGAACCCGCGGGGCCGGCCCCTGCTCAGGTAGCGATGGTTGTCGAGGCGCAGATGTCGTCGCGGCGAGAGCCGGTCCCCGAGTATCGCGGGGCATTCGGTCACGCCGGCGAACAACCCCGAGGTGTCGATCGTCGGCGTGCGCGGCGGCAGCGGGTACAGCGGCGCGACCATGAGGTGCAGCTCGTCGGGGATGAGCGCGCACAGCTGTGCCACCCGCAGGTCGTAGCCGCTGCGCAGCGCGTCGACCCGCGACGACGTCAGCACCAGCGTCGCCACGTGGCTACCCCGCGTGGGGCCGGGACAGGCCGGCGTGGCGCTCGGAGCCGCGCTCGACGAACACGGCGAGCGAGCCGATGGTGTCGAACACCTCCCCGGTGAAGTCCTCGTCGGCGATCTCGAAGCCGAATTCGCGTTCCAGTGCGACCGCCAGTGCGACCACCGCCAGCGAGTCGAGTTCGGGCATCGCGCCGAACAGCGGGGTGCCCGCGTCGAGTGTGTCGGCGCGGTCGGCGATGTGCAACGTCGTGACGATGACCGACTTGACGCGGTCGAGCGTCGTGTCGCCATAGTGGATGTCGCTGTGGTTCATGCTGTCCTCCCTGCAGGTGGTGGGGTCCCGACGAGCACCTCGGCCGGCTTGGCGTGGCCGAGAAACGCGGTGGGGCTTGCGGTCAGGCCGTAGGCACCGGCCTGGAAGAGCACGATCAGGTCGCCGACGTCGGCGTGCGGCAGCCGGACCTGATCGCCGAGCAGATCCAGCGGGGTGCACAGGCAGCCGACGACGGTGACGGTGTCCTCGGCGGGCTGGTCCATCCGGTTGCCCACCGTGATCGGGTAGTTCCGGCGGATCACCGCACCGAGGTGGCCCGACGCCGCCAGCTGGTGGTGCATCCCGCCGTCGACCACCAGGTAGTCGCGCCCGCGGGAGTGCTTGCGGTCCACGACGCGGGTGACGTAGATACCGCACTCGGAGACGAGGTAACGGCCGAGCTCGAGCACCACCCGCGCCTCGTTCAGCTGCGGTGCGATCCGGGTGTCCAGCAGTTCGGCGAGGTGGGCGCCGACGGCGGCGAGGTCCAGCGGGGTGTCCCTGGCGAAGTACGGGACCCCGAAGCCGCCGCCGAGGTTCAGGTAGCGCACCGGCAGGGGCAGCCGATCGGCCAGGGACACCACGAGGTCGACGGTCTGCCGCTGGGCCCGGCACAGCAGGTCGGCATCGAGGTTCTGCGAGCCGGCGAAGACGTGGAACCCGAGCAGGTCCACGTCGGCGGTGACCAGCCGGGCCAGCAGGTCAGGGACCTGCTCGGCGTCGACGCCGAACTGCGCCGGCCCGCCGCCCATCCGCAGGCCCGATCCCTTCACGGTGAAGTCCGGGTTGACCCGAACCGCCACCCGCGGCCGGATCCCCTGTCGCTCACCGGATTTCACCACCCGGCCGGCTTCGGTCACCGACTCCAGCTCGATGACGACCCCGGCGGCCACCGCCTGCTCGATCTCGGCCTCGGTCTTGCCCGGTCCGGCGAAGCTGACCCGCTCGGCCGGCATCGCGGTGTCCAGCACGGTGGCCATCTCCCCCGTCGACGCCACGTCCATCGCGTCCACCAGGCCGGCGAGATGGCCGACCAGCGCGGGCATCGGGTTGGCCTTGACGGCGTAGCTGAGATGGATGGCGGCCGGCAGCGCCGAGCGCAACTGGGCGACCCGGGCGGTGAGCAGGCCGCGGTCGTAGGCGAAGAACGGCGTCGAGCCCACCCGGGCGGCCAGGCGGCCCAACGGTATCCCGCCGACCGCCAGTTGCCCGTCGACCATGCCGAACGCGGCGATGACCGGGTTCACCGCAGCACCCCCCGCCGCAGCAGCGCGCGGTCGACCTTGCCGTTCGGAGATCGGGGGATGTCCGGACAGACGAAGACGGTGGCCGGCACCATGTGCCGCGGCAACCGCTGCCCGATGCCTGCGGTGAGTGCCTCGGATGTGAAGGCCGCCTCATCGGTCGGGGTGACGACAAGGATGATGCGCTGACCCAGTTCGTCGTCGTCGATGCCGAACGCGACGGCCTCGCGGACCAGGCGCGTCGCGTAGGCGGCGTCCTCGATCTCGGTCGGGCTGACCCGGTAGCCCGACGTCTTGATCATGTCGTCGGTGCGGCCGACGAAGTACAGGAAGCCGTCGTCGTCGGCGACCACGACGTCACCGGACCAGACCGCGACCTCGTCGCTGCCCCAGCCGTTCCGCCGGCCGGGGATCGGCCGGAACCGCTGCGCGGTGCGGCCCGGGTCGTTCCAGTAGCCGAGCGCGACCAGCGGGCCGCGGTGCACCAGCTCGCCTTCCTCACCGGGATCGCAGCGGCTGCCGTCGGGCCGTAACACGAGCACCTCGGCGTTGGGGATGGCCTTGCCGATCGAATCGGGTCTGCGGTCCACCTCGGCCGGATCGAGGTAGGTGGACCGGAACGCCTCGGTCAATCCGTACATCAGGAACGGCTGCGCGCCAGGGAAGTGGCCTCGCAGCGTGTCCAGGGTCGGTTTCGGCAGCCGGCCACCGGTGTTGGCGAAATAGCGCATGGACGCCGTCGCCTCTGCCGGCCAGTGTTGATCGGCGATCTGGGTCCACAGCGCGGCCACACATGTCAGGCCGGTGACGTGGTGGCGGGCGCACAGTCGCGGGACATCGGTGGGCAGAAGGTAATTCATCAGGACCACGTGTGCCCCGACGCTGAACGCCGTCGTCAGCTGGCTCAGCCCGGCGTCGAAGCTCAGCGGCAGCGCGGCGAGCAGGACGTCGTCGGCGGTGTTGCCGAGATAGTGCGCGACGCTCTCGGCGCCGGCGATCAGGTTGCGGTGGCTGAGCACCACCCCTTTGGGTTGCCCGGTGCTGCCGGAGGTGTAGAGGATCGCGGCGATGTCGGACTCGACCACGCCGCTGGGTGTGCGGCCGGTATCTGCCGGAGTGCACAGTTCGGTCCACGTGTGCACGGCGACGCCGTCGGAGGGTCCCGCGCCGGTCACCACGATGTGTTCGACCGTCGGACAGCCGGCCAGAGCGGCGCGCAGCAGCGTCAGCCGTTCCGGTGAGGTCACCAGGACCGTGACGTCGCAGTCGGCCAGGATGTGGCGCACCTGAGCCGGTTTCAGTACCGGGTTGATCGGGACGAAGACGCAGCCCGCCGCGGACGCCCCGAAGAGGGCGGCCACCGTCTCGATGCGTTTCTCCAGGTACACCGCGACCCGCTGTCCCCGCGTCACGCCCAATTGCTGCAACCCGGCGGCGGCGCCGCGGACCCGGTGCCACAGCTGGCGGTAGGTCACCGTCTCGGCGCCGCTGGTCAGGGCGGGCGTGTCCGGATGGGACCGGGCCCGCTGTCCGAGGAGATGATGCACGTTGGTTCTCATCGGGATCACCACTGCATTCCGGTGAGTTCGCTGTACAGGTAGTCGATCTGCGCGGGCGCCAGGGTGTCGCTGCGGTACATCTTGGGCCGCTCCGACACCGGCCTGCACACCACCATCGGGCGGGCGAAGCCCGAGCCGGCGACGTGGGCCTCGATCAGCACCGCCGGTAGGCCGTGGTGCAGCAGCAGATGGCGGAGGAACTGCGGGACCGCGGCCCGGAACAGCTCGCGGTCGCCGACGTACACCAGCGCGGCGAACAGCGGCAGGTTCTTGCGCCGCACGCGGCGGTACATCACGTGACAGGTCTTCGCCCCGCGCAGGATGACCGCGTGCCGGACCGCGGCCGCGCCGGCGTGGTCACGGTAGAGCGCCAACGCTTCTCCGCGGAGCAGTTGCTCGATCCGGCGCCGGTCGGAGACGATCTGCACACCGCGCGCCCGCACCGGTAGCCCGAGGTTGGCGACCACCACCGTGGACGTGTCGAGCGGGGCGAAACCCAGCCGCTCGTTCAGCGCACGGACAGCCTGCGATGGTGACAAGTCGGTGAAGTGGTAGCCCTGCTGCCGCAGCAGCGCCCGCAGCAGGCGCACCCCGTGTGAGCGGTACGGTTCGGCGACGCACCAGGCCGCCAGGTTGCAGAAGCGCTGCGGCACCCCGTTGATCGGCCGCTCACAGTAGTAGGCCAGGTGTGCGCCGACCACCTGGCCGCGGCAGCGCAGCAGGAAGCCGTAGTTGGGTTGGTCGACCGCCCAGGTCGGGACGATCTGGGCGGCCCACCTGCCAGCCGGGACCCGCGGGTCGAGCTCGTCGTGCAGGAACCGGGCCACCTCCGGCAGGTCCGCCGCGATGATCGGGTGGAGTTCGACGGCGACGCCTGTTCGCGGCCGTGGCCGCTCGTCGAGCCTAGACACCGACATCGCTGCCGACGCCCTCTCGCACCGACCCCGCGCTGTGGGCGGCGGCCAGGGCCCGCGGTCGTGCCGCGAACCCGGAGACCTTGAGCTTGAACACCGAGAACGACTGGTGCGCGGCGAATCCCAGCCGCGGCAGGGCCAGCGGGTCGGATTCCGGGCCTGCGTAGCCATTGGTCGTCGACACCGCCCACCGGATCCCGTTGCGCCGCAGCGCCTCTTTGGCCCGCTCGTCGTAGTCGTGCGGACCGCCGTTCGGATAAGCGAAGACCGTCGGAGCCCGCCCGGTGTTGATCTCGACGGTGCGGCAGGATTCGGAGATCTCGTGGTCCACCTTGGCGTCGTCGCAGCGCGACAGCACCGGGTGGGTGACGGTGTGCGGGTACAGGGTGACCAGCCCGTCGGCCGCGAGGGTGCAGGCCTCGTCCCAGGACAGCATCTGGAACGGTCCCGCGGTCGGTCCTGCGGTGTATCCCAGTGCGGTGGCGATGGTTTCGACGGCGTTGAGGCGCCGCGCGTCGGGTACCCGTTTGAGCAGATCGGTCACCGCGTCGCGGACCCGCACCCGGTCGGCGTCCTCACGCAGCGAACACCGCCCGAGGCCGAGTGCGGTGAGATCGATCTCGGGTTCTCCGGTGTGGGCAAAGGCCTGCCACAGCCGGTCGGGCCACAGCAGCTCCGGTGTGCCCATCGGCCCGGTCGCGAGGAACACCGCGGCGGGCATCCGGAGCTCACGCAGCACCGGTGCGGCGTTGGTCAGCAGGTTGCGCGTCCCGTCGTCGAAGGTCAGCGCGGCCGCGCGGGGCGGTAGCGTGCCGTCGCGCAGCCGGTCCAGGGCTTCGTCCAGTGGTAGCACGGTGAAGTGGCGGTGCACGTACTCGAGGTTGCGCCGCAGGCCGGCCTTATCGATCACCCAGTCGCACGGCGGCGTCAACGGTTCGTCGGTGACCCCGTGGAACATCAGGATCGCCAGCCTGTCGGAGCGGCGCCGGCGCCCGAACTTCGGAACTCCGCAGGCGCACAACATCGCTGCCACCACGTCCTTGACCGTTGTCATCGTCATTCCCCCTGATCCATCGCTTTCCGATACGCCTCGACGGTCCGCTCGGCGACCGCCGCCGCGGTGAACCGCGCGCGGGCGAGGTCATGTGCGCGTTGCCCCAGCCGCAGCGCCAGCTCCTGGTCCTGCAGGACCTTCACCATCCGGTCGGCGAGCATGGCTTCGTCGTCGGCGTCGACCAGGTAGCCGGTCTCGCCGTCGTCCACCATCTCCGGCACCCCGCCCACCCGGCTGGCGATGACCGGCTTCCCGGCCGCCATCGCCTGGGCCAGGATCGTCGGTGCCGTCTCCTGCCGCGAGAACAGCACGACGGCGCGGGCATTGGCGATCTCCTGGCGCAAGCGGGCATTGTCGACCTGGTCGAGGATGTCGACCGCGTGCGCCAACCCGAGCTCGTCGACCCGGTCCCGGACCGCGTCGGCATACCGGACGTCCGGTTGCGGACCGACGAGCCACAGCCGGGCCTGCGGGACCGTCATCCGGACCCGGGCGAACGCGTTGACCAGCCCGACCGGGTTCTTGCGCGGGGTGAACACCCCGGCGAACAGCAATCGGGGTTGCGTGCGACCGGCGGGCGCCAAGGCGAAGAACTCGTCGCCGGTCGGGTTCGGAATGCTCACCCGGGTACCCCCGACGGCGCTACCGAGCACCTCGGAATCCCAGTCCGAGATCGAGATGACGACCTTCGCCCGGCGCAGCACCCGCAGCTCCAACCGCCGGATCAACCTGTCCCGCATCAGGGCCCGGAAGCTACCGTCGTCGCGGGTGTGCGCGCCGGTGTCGGTGAACGTGATGCCGTGCACGGTGATCACCGCATCGCGGCGGCAGCGCTGTGCGATGTCACCGTAGAGGCCGATCTCTTGGCCGTGCACCACATCCGGGCCCACCTGTGCGACGAGCCTGCGCGCCTTGCGGACGTCGAGGAACGAACCCGTGATCATCCGGAACCGGCGCTGGCCCCGCACGTAGTGCAGCTCGACCTTCGGTCCTTCGCGCCGCACCTCGGTCGGCGCGTCGCCGGTGTGGAAGCGCAGCACGGTGACGCTGTCGACGTCGTCACGGTCGGCCAGCGCCGGCACGAGTGTGCTCGTCACAGACTCGATCCCGCCGCGCACCACACCGGGCTCGAGCGGGTACGCGCCCATCATCAGAACCTTGATGCCCATAGCACTTCCTCCTGAGGGTCCACGGACTCACCAGCCGATTCCGTGGTAGTTCGGCGATCCGCGGCGTTGCGCGGCGTCGGGCAGACGCACCAGGTCGATGATGTGGCGGTCATCTCCGGCCCGGGCGATGGCGTCGACGACCTGGGGTTCGCGCGACCCGGCGATGAGCACGTCGGCGTGGTCGAGCACGACGTCGACATCGTCGGTCAGCAGGTCACCGATGTGGGGAAGCTGCGCGCGGATATAGGATTCGTTGGCGCCGGTGAGCCGCGACAGCGCCACGGTGGCGTCGTAGATCCGCACGTCGAAACCCTTGCCGATCAGGCGTTCGGCCAGCTCCACCATGGGGCTGTCGCGTAGGTCGTCGGTGCCTTGTTTGAAGGACAGCCCGAACATGCCCACCCGGCGGCTGCCGGCGCCGAGCACCAGTTCCACTGCGCGCCGCATATGACTTTCGTTGGACGTCAGCAGGTTCGACAGCAGCGGGACGTCGAGGTCGTTCTGTCTTGCGGTGTGCGTGAGCGCCCGGACGTCCTTGGGCAGGCACGAGCCACCGAACGCGAACGCGGGCTTCAGATACGCGGTGCTGATGTTGAGCTTGGTGTCGGTGCAGAAGATCTCCATCACCGCATAGGAGTCCAGGGTCAGCGACGAGCAGATGGCACCGATCTCGTTGGCGAAGTCCACCTTGAGCGCGTGGAAGCAGTTGTCGACGTACTTGGCCATCTCCGCCACCCGGATCGGCACCTGGAACCGGCGGCCGGGCAGCCCACGATAGAGCTCGAGGACCATGGCGCCGCTGCGTGATTCGGTCTGGCCGACAACGGTTTTGACCGGGTCCAGGAAGTCCCGGACGCTGGTGCCCTCGCGCAGGAACTCAGGGTTCACGCATACCCCGAAGTCGACACCCGCCCGCTTGCCCGACGCCGCCTCCAGGCGCGGGATCAGCAGGCCCTCGCAGGTTCCCGGCACCATCGTGCTGCGGTAGACCACGACGTGCCAGCCGTCCTTGGCCGCCAACGCCGCGCCGATCGCGTCGGTGACCTGCTCGAGGTACACCGTCGACAACCCGCCGCCGGGCGCCGACGGGGTGCCGACACACACCAGGGACAGGTCGGTGTCGGCCACGGCGGCGCGCGCATCGGTGGTGACGGTGAGGTCCCCGGCGGCGACCACCTCGGCCGTCAGGTCACCGATGCGCTCCTCGACCACCGGTGCGGCGCCGCGGCGCACCGCGGCCACCTTGTCCGGGTTGACGTCGACACCGATGACCCGGTGCCCGCGCGCGGCCAGACACGCCGCGCTGACGCAGCCCACGTATCCCAACCCGAAGACACTCACCGAGTTCCGCACCGGATCGCTCATGACCTTCTCCCAAATCCCGTCACCGAGGGTGTGGATATGCCGAGCACGGCCCCGGGCCGGCTCGTGTCGATCGACAGTTCGCGCTGGACCCCGTGTTCGGACCACCGCGCGGTCAGCAACACACCGTGGCGGACGAGGTCCGGTCCGGTGACCGTTCCGGGGTCCCCGACGCGTACCAGCGTCAGGATGGCCACGGGTGCCACGGCCCGGCAGCGGGCGGCGACCAGCCAGGCAGGAATACGCGATTCCAGCCGGGCCGACCACCACCCGAGCTGCGAAAGCCCCTCGGCCCGAACCTGTTCGGTGTCGACCCGCGCGGTGCCCGCATAGTAGAGCCCGAGTACGGGGCGGCGGTCCCTGGTGATCAGGTGCCCGGCCGGTACCGCGGTGGCGTCGAGGCTGGGGTGCAGCGGCCAGGACACGGCGACGTCGTGTGCACCGCGGCCGTCGATCAGGTCGACCACCAGGACCGTCGGATCTGCGGGCCGGGCGATGAGCCACCGCCGGTGCACCACCGGGTCGGGGAGGCGGCGGTAGCCGTCGTGTTCGGCGTCGACGACGCCGTGCCGGAGATCGACCGCATGCACCGTGGTCCGGGCGTGCCGCCGCCAGTAGAACGGTCCGCCGGGCACCGATTGGTCGGCGGCGTCGACGCACACCGTGGGATGGACGCGGGTGCCGCGGTGCACCGCTCGCACTGCCGGGTCCCCGTAGAAGCTGCCGGTTCCCGGGTCGACGATCAGCTCGTGGCCTTCGTCACTGATCGTCACCGCGAGCGCATCGGCATGGCCGTGTGCGGCGATCGACAGGTACCCGAGCGGGCCGACGTCCATCGTCACCCGCCTTCGGTCGCCGCGCAGCACCACCAGCCCACCGTCCGGGGCGTAGGCACTGAGCCGGGTGTGCCCGGCGTCGACATGGACGCCGGGATAGGCGCCGGGGACACCGATGGGGGTGCCCAGCGCCGCGGCGATCCACGCGGCGGTGAGCGTGTCCTCGCCGTACCGGGCCGCCGCGCCGTTGCCGGTGAGCGCCGCGACGATCCCGAGGTGCTGGCGGACCGTGCGTTTGCGCTCGGCACCCAGCCGGAGCGCGAAGCTGTCGTCGTCGTCGCCGTAGCGCGGGTCCGGGTCCTCGGAACCGACGAGAGCCACCAGGTAGTCGGCGCCGCGGTCGAGCGCGGCGGCCAGCTCCCCCGGTGGGCGGTCACCACGCAGCCGCATCAACAGCAGTGGCACCGCCAGCAGTTCGGTGGCGAAGATCTGGTAGGAGATGGACTGTTCGGCCCCGGCACCGTCGGGCAGGATCAGCCGGCCGGCCTCGGCGGCGAGGGTGGCGTTGGCGCGGCCGGACAGCGTCGCCGGGGCGGCCAGTTCGGGGAACAGCAGCGCTACCGTGGCCAACCCGCTGAGCTCACCGATCAGGTGGTTGTTGGCCGAGCTGAACCGCGACCGGGCCCGCCAGCAGTACCGCGCGGTGGCGTCCAGCATCCGCACGATCCGGCGGTACCGCTGCGTATTCAAGGCCGGCGAGGTCCGCAGGCCCTGCAGCGCGATCGCGACCGAGATCGCCCGCACCCCGGCCTCGAACGCGCCCCGCCACGCGATGCCGGTGCCGATCGGGTTCTGCTCCAGCCAGGAGTCCAGTTGGACGAAAGCAGTTTCGGCGTAGCGTGATTCACCGGTGAACAGCCAGGCCTGGGCGAGCACCGGCAGGTGTTGCAGCCGGTTGAGTTCCCAGATCCACTTCGGGTCGCCGGACGCCGTCCGGTGGTCGATCCGGGCTGCGGCGACGGCCGGCCAGCGGTGCCCGCTGATCGGGTCCCGGTTCCAGTCGATGTCGGCGCCGACGTCGACGCTGCGGTAACCGAAGTAGCGGCGTTCGCCGGCGAGGATCCGGTCGGCCTCGGTGATCAGCGCCCGGACCTGGGCCGGGTGCCGGTCGGCCACCTCGCGGGCGCGCTCCCGGTCGAGCAGCACCGGCCGTCCGGCGCCGGTGCGGAACCGCTTTACCAGTGCGGGCCAATCGGATTCACCGTCGGCCAGTATCGAGGAGTCGGGACGGTCCACCAGGCCGTCGCGGGAGGCCAGCGCGGTGGCCGCCCGCTGGACACGCCACCCGACCTCGCGCGGCGACATCGCGGCGGCGCGGCCGGTGTACCAGGTGAGGGCGGTCATCGTCGCGTCCCTACCGCGGCGTCCGCGTGCCGTCGTCGAGCCGGACGTAGCTCTGGGGGGCGACGGCGGGAGTCAGCCAGTCGATGTCCGGGACGGTCCGCAACCGTGCCAGCAGCGCCGCGCGGCCGGAGGCGAAGGTCGGGTCGAGCGACTCCTTGAACACCAGCGCGCTCTCGGGTGGGTGAGTGAGCCTGGGTGACACATGGATCCGTGCTCCCGACCGGATCGCGGCGTCGAGCGCCGCGTCGAACTCGGCACGGTCACGCGCGTCCCCGGTGTTGAAGAAGTTGAGGTAGCTGAACCCGCGGGTGTCCGCCGCGAGCTTGATCCGGAAGTCGGACTGGATGTCCTCGAAGCCGATCAGTACGTCACCGCCGCCGAGGGAGGTCACGTACCGGTCGTTGACGGCGTCGATGTCGTTGTGCGGATTCCAGTACAGCAGCACCGATCCGGCGAGCGTGGTGACGAACAGGGCGCCCACCAGGGGCCGCAGCCAGCGCAGCGGATGCCCGGTCGCCGCGGCGCCGTAGGCGACCAGGACGGCCAGCAGCGGCAGTGTCCACAGCGCGAATTCGTCAGATATGCCTTCCCACCAGGCGAAGAACACGACCTGCAGGGCCATCGGGACGACCACCAGCACGCCCAGGTCGCGTTGCTTGCACCCGGCCCACACGCCGCGCACGGTCAAATACGCGGTCGCCAGCACAGTTCCCAGCGCGCCGATCCCGAGCAGGACGGCCACCGGGAACGGAATGTCGCGCACCAGATAGGGGAACGGGTAGACGGCGCGGTAGGGGTATCGGTCCTGGATCGTCTGTGCCACCTCGGGGTTGCCGAACACGACGTTGGTGGACACCAGCGCGCGGGTCTGTCCCGCGGCGAGGTTGATCACCGAGCCGAGGCCGAGCTGCTTCTGGTCCGCCCGGGCCTCGAACGAGTCGACGTAGCCGGCGCCGAACCGGACGAACCCGTGCCGGTCGCCCTCGGGCAGCGACGCGTACGCGGCCGCGTACAGCGCGACGGCGAGCGTGCACACCGCCATCGGCACCGCCACTGCGAACATCATCCGGCGTTGTGGCGCCTGCGGTTTGCGCATCAGCCACACCGCGGGCAGCAAGCCCAGCACCAGGACGGCGAAGGCCTGATGATGTGCCAGCATCGCGACGAAGGACACGGTGGCCGCCGCCCCGCAGCGCAGGGCGGCGCGCGGCTGCTCGGCCCGCAGACCGGCGTAGACGAAGTACAGGCCGATGAGCATCAGGGCCGTCGCCGGGATGTAGACGTCGCCGACGATGGAGTAGCACCAGTAGCCCGCGCTGAACGCACAGAACAGCGTGCCCCAGACCGCGACGGTGCCCAGCCCGGCGCGGACCAGCAGGCGGTACAGCACGACGAGGCCGGCGGCTCCCCAGCCCGCCGAGTAGAGGGCCAGCAGGGTGACGGGGTTGATCGTCAGGCCGGCGCCGTTGCAGAGCCGGTACAGCCACCGCATCGGCTCGAGGAACAGATGATGGCTGTTGATGATCCCGCCGGTTCCGGTCAGTTGGTACGCCCAGGACAGCGCGTCGTCGGCGTAGTTGAAGTTCCGGCTCGGCCCCAGGGCGTAGAGCAGCAGTGCGCCGCCGCCGATGGCCACCGAAACGGCGCGGCTCGGGGTGGACGCGGGCGGTGGGTCCGCGGGCGGCGCCGGCGTGCGCGTAGCGCCGACGGCGGTCGGTGACTCCAGCGCACCGGTCATGCGACGACACCGTGGTCGGCGGGTTCGGCGACCTGTTCGGCGGTCTGCGGCTGCCCGAGCAGATCCTCGTAGAACCGGACGAGGTTTGCGCTCGACACCTGCCAGGACAGTGCCTGTTCGACTCGGCGGCGGCCGAGTTCACCCATCCGGCATCGTTCTTCGGGTGCGTCCAGGAGCCGGTCGATGGCCCTGGCGAAGGCGGCGTCGTCGTTGTCGGGGACATAGACCGCGGCGCCGCCGGCGGACACCCGCGCTTCGGCGAGGTCGAACGACACGATCGGCCGTCCCATCGCCATGTACTCGACCACCTTGTTCATCGTGGAGACGTCGTTGAGCGGGTTGCGGGGGTCCGGTGACAGACACACGTCGGCGGTGGACAGGCAGCGTGCGACGAACTCGTCGGGCACCCGCCCGGGGAACTCGACGATGTCGGTGATGCCGAGCTCGGCGCTGAGCGCCCGCAATTCGTCGAAGGTGTCACCAGCGCCCATGAAGATGCAGCGGAAGTCGTCGCGGCCTGCCTCGTCGCGCAGCAGCTGCACCGCGCGCAGCGCGTGGTCGACGCCGTCCTGCGGTCCCATGACCCCGAGGTAGGCCAGCAGGTGGGTCTTGCCGCCCCGCAGGCCGGGGTCCGGCGGCCGCGGCGTGAACCGGTCCAGGTCGGGGGCGCTGCGCACCACCGCGACCCGGTCGGGGCGCATCTTGCCCCTCGCGATCGCGACCCGCCGATAGCTCTCGTTGGTGGAGATGACGGCGTCGGCCGCGGCGAACGTCAGCCGCTCGACGCACTGGGTCAGCCGGAACAACAGCCGGCCACCACCCGGGAAGCGGGACAGGAACAGTTCGGGCACCAGGTCGTGGTGGTCGAACACGAAGCGGGCGCCGGTCGGACGCAGGGCCAGCGCGATCAGGAACAGCAGATCGGGCGGATTGCACGCCTGGACGACATCCACCCGGCCCGCGCGGCGGACCCGGATCGCCAGCCGCAGCGTGTGCCACAGCGCCAGCGAGTACTCGCGAAGATAGCCGAGCGGACCGCCGGCGGCCGCCCGCAGCGGATAACGCAGGATCCGGACACCGTCGATGACGACGTCGGGTTCGGTGTCGCCGGTGGTGCCGGCCGGGCAGATGACGGTGACCTGGAACCCGGCCCGGGTGAGCGTGCAGGCCTCCTGCCAGACCCGCCGGTCGAACGGCACCGGCAGGTTCTCGACCAGGATCAGTATGTGGCGCTTCATGTGTGGACTCCGCTCCGGGTTTCGTATCGGGCCGTGACCAGTTCCTCGATGGCCCACTGGGCCGCCGCCGCGCTGCGGTCGAGGCCGAACTCGGCCTCGACGCGGCGCCGGCCCGCCCGTCCCATGCGCCGCGCGGCCGCCGGGTCCGACAGCAGCCGCATGACGCGGTCGGCCAGCCGCTCCGGATCCCGGGGTGGCACAAGGTATCCGGTGACACCGTCGGTGAGGACCTCGGCGACCCCGCCCACCGCGGTGCACACCGCAGGGCGGGCGCAGGCCATCGCCTCCAGCAGCGCCATCGGCAGGCACTCGGTGGTCGAGGTCAGCGTGAACACGTCGATTGCGCGGAGCATGCGGGCGATGTCGCTGCGCGCACCGGCGAAGTGCACGTTGGCGGTGATCCGCAACTCCCGGCACAGCACCTCCAGGTCGGTGCGGCACTGACCGTCCCCGACGACGAGGAAGTTCGCGTTCGGCATCCGGTCGACGACGAGGCGGGCCGCCCGCAGGAAGGTGCCGTGGTCCTTCTCCGGCCGTAGCGATCCGAGGATCCCCACCACCGGGTCGTGTTGGCCGACACCGAACTCGGCCAGTGCCCGGCGATCGGTGGTGACGTCGAACAGGGCCGGATCCACCCCGTTGTGGATGATGCGGACCTTGTCGGCGGGGTAGCCCCGCTGGTGTACCAGAAACTGCCGCTGGGTCTCGGCGACGCCGAAATAGCCGCTGGTCCAGCGGATCAGGGTCCGATCGACGGCGCGTTGCACGGGACCGCGCGGCGTGATCTCGCTGGCGTTGTGCACCCACATGATCGTGTGCTCGGCGCCGGCCACCCGCGCGGCGATGCGGCCGAGGGTCTCGGCGTTGTAACCCGATACCACCACGACATCGGGTCGCGACCGCCGGATGAGCGAGATCAGCTCGCGCAGCGCGCGAATGGCCTGCCACTTGCCGAGGTTCAGTGCGGTCGCGTCGATCCCGGCGGTACGCACGTCGTCGAACAGGTCGCCCTCGCCACCGATGCAGACCACCGTGGCGACGAACCGTGCCGGGTCCAGGCGGGGCAGCAACGTGGTCAGGTGCCGTTCGGCGCCACCGGCCTTCAACAGCGGGACCACGAACATGGCCCGGATCGGGTACCCGCTCATGCGCACACCTCCCGGTAGAGCGCGTCGAGGCGGCGCGCGACGGTCGCGGTGTCGAACTGCTCGCGGACCCGGCCATGGGCGGCCGCGCCGCAGCGGGTGCGCAGGTCGCGGTGGTAGACGACCTTGCGCAGCGCCGCGGCGATGGCTTCGGTGTCCTCGGGTGGGATGAGGATGCCGCACCCCCCGCCGATCATCTCCGGCAGTCCGCCGACGTCGCTGGCGATCACGCACAGACCCCGGGCCATCGCCTCCAGCACCGCCATCGGCTGGCCTTCGTTGCGGGACGGCAGAACCAGAACCTGTGCGCCGTCCAGGATCTCGCCGACCTCGTGCTCGGACAGCCAGCCGTGCACCTCGACGGTGTCCGCCACGCAGAGGTCTTTGAGATAGCGCCGGGCCAGCTCGATTTCGCCGTCCCCGGCGATGGTCAGCGTCGCCATGTCCGCCTTGCGGGTCCGGAACCCTGGCTCGCAGGCCAGCTTGGCCCATGCGTCGAGCAGCCGGAAGGTGCCCTTGTGTTCGCCGATGCGGCCGAGGAAGACCACCCGGGTCGGCGCGTCGAACGCGCGGTGGTCCGCGCGGCGGGCCAACCGGACCCCGTTGGGAATCGCGATGATCCGCGCGGTGGGAACGATGGTGCGCATACGGTCGGCCCACACCTCGCCGAGCGTGACGAAGGCGGCGGCCCGGCACAGGGTGGCCCGGATCACGGCCTGCACCGCCGGCGGTGACTTCGCGTAGTCGCCCTGGAACCCCGACCCGTGCATGTGGATGACCACCGGGATGCGGGTGGGCCGGCTGAGCCAGAATAGGATCGCCTTGCGGACGAAACTGCCACCGCTGCTGGCGTGCAGATGGATCACGTTGGGTCGGAACCGGATCAGCTCATGGCAGAACCTCAGCAGCCCGATCGCGAACGTCGCGATCTTCACCGCAGCGTTACCGTCGCGGTGGGTGGTGACGTGCCGGATGTGCCAGTCGTCCCACAGCGGGGTGTGCTGCATGGCCCGGACGTAGGAGGCGATCCCGCCGCGGGTGTGCGTGCTGGTCGACACCCAGAGTGCCCGTTGACAAGACAGCGCGCGCTGCTCAGGCATGATGCCGCCCCTGCGCCCGGTCGGAGCAGCCGACGGCGACTCCGGCGATGAGGAACGTGGTGATGGTCGGGAAGTCGAAGTACCGCAGGTCGACGGTCAGCCCGGTGCAGACCAGGATCGCCATGGCCATGATGGCGATGACGGCGAGCGGCCGGCCGCACAGGTCGTGGTCGGGAAGTCGCCGGTAGGCTTCCCTGAGCCGGTGGGCGATCAACAGCAGCACAGCGATCCACAGCGTGAGCCCGATCAGGCCCAGTTCGGCGAGCAACCCCATCTCGTTGGTGTGTGACGCCTCGCCGTAACCGCCGATCCACGGGACCTCCAGCGACCACTGCTGGTGGTGATGCCGGTTGACGGCGGGGAACCGGCCGATCCCCCAGCCTTCGAAGGGTTCTCGCGCCCTGGCCCACAACGCCGTCTGGATGCCGTTGAGCCGGGACTGGATCTCGCTCTGGGAGGCGACGCCGCCGGCCTGCCGGTCGCTGCTGGTGAACGCCGACCAATTGACCGCGACCGCCGCCGCCACCAGACCGAGCGCCGCGACGAATCCCCGCCGGAAACCCTTGGCCAGCACCGCACCGAGGACCAGCACCACCACGGCGCTGAGCCACACCGCGCGGGTGTGGGTCAGATAGATTCCCGCCCCGCACGACAGCGCGACCAGCAGCACCAGGGCCCGCCGCCACACCGGTTCGCCGCGCCGGCTCGCCAGCACCACCGCGGTCGCGAAACCCAGCGTCAGCACCATGCCGTTGACCACCGGCTGGTTGAAGATGCCGACCGCCCGGCCGTTCCACTCGGGATCGGTCACGATGTAGCGGGGCCAGACCCACCGGCCGAGCCCGGCGAACGGCATGATGCTCACCGCGGCCGAGTAGGCCGCCAGCGTCAACACCGTCCACAACAGGGTCCGCACCGCGGCCGGCCGGTCGAAGGTGTAGCGGCCCACCACGTACAGCGCGAACGGCAGCAGTGTCCCGATCGCGATGAACTGCGCCACCGGCAGCGGCGCGCCCTCCAGCGGATCGATGGCCGGGAACTTGTGCGGGGCGACCATCGAGTAGACGTTCCACATCAGGTACAGCACCATCGCCCACTCGACCGGCCCGGTGCCGCGCAACCGGTCCGGGGTGCGGTCCAGCCACAGCGCGGTCGCGGCCAGCACAAGGGCGAACACGAACCACCAGAGCTCGAAGGGCAATTCGATCTGTGAGGACAACGGCAGCCGCAGGAACATCACCACGATCAGCGCCACCACGGCGACGACGGGCCGGGCCAGCGCCCACCCAGCGACCGCGACGGCGAACGCCCCGGCGCACAGCGCCTGACCGGCCTTCGACCCCAATGGCAGGGTCGCCGCGACGGCGACGACGAGGCCGCACACCAGGGCGGCGACGGGCACCACCGCCGGCAGCCGGTGCGCTGTCGCCGGCGGCGCGGTGCGCACCGCGGTCATGGTTGCCAGCCCCGCGGCACTGGGGTATCCGTCGCGTCATCGGGCTGCCGGACCAGGGTTGCCGCCGGGTGACCGGTGCGCTGGTGGCGCCCGTCGACGACGACGGCCCCGATCAGCACCGCGCGGGCCTCGGCGAGCGCTTCGGCCGCCGCGGTGACGTCGCCGGCCCGCGAGGAAAGCCTGCCGACGACGAGGAGGGTGGCGTCGGCGGCGGCGCAGACCGCGGTCGCCTCGATGCTGTCGACGATCGACGGGGCCACCAGCACAACGGTTTCGGCGTCCATCCGGAGTTCGTCGAGGACGGCGTCGATGCGGTCCCGGCCGAGCAGCGCGTACCGGTCGGCGACCGGGGTGCCCGCGGGCAGGATCTTCAGCGCGTCCACCATCCCGTCGACCAGAGCGCCGGTGACCAGGCTGCTGTCGGCGAGTGCCTCGTTGAACCCGGGGTGCCCGGCCCCCTGCCAGTCCCCGTTGTCGGCGTGCACCAGCACCGTCCGGCGGCCCTGCAGCGCGGACAGCCGGGCGATCGCCACGGCGAGCTCCGGTGCCTCGTGCGCGCCGCGGCAGTCGGTGAGCGCGATCACCGCGGACTTCGGGGTGTCCAGCCGACTCACCACGTTCGTCAGCATCCGGAGCCGGTCCTCGCGCAGCCGGTTCGCCTCGATCGATCCGCCTGGGGGCACCTCGACCAACGGTTCGACCCCGGTCTTACGCGCGACGTCGCGGGTGGTCACCAGGCGCGGGGACATCGCCGCCAGGCCGAGGGCGGCCAGCACACCGAGGAACAACCCGCCCGCCGCGGCGGTCCCGAGCTGGAACGCGAACTCGGGGTCCGTCGTCGACACCCCGGCCCGTAGCTGCAGCTCCTGGAGCTGATCAGCCGCGTCGGCACGCAGAGTGTCCAGCCGCGCCTGCACGACCGGCACCATCGGGCTCATGCCGCCGTCGGGCTCACGTTGAGCCTGAGCGGATTTGAGCGCGCGTTCGGCGGCGGCGATCTGCTCGGCGTAGTCGGCGCGGCGCACGGCGTTGATGTCCCTGCGGAACGCCGCGGCCACCCGCGCGGCCGCGGTCTGGGCGAGCTCCGGATCATCGGCGGTGGCCTCGATGGTCAGGATCGGGCTGGCCGCGACCGTCTTGGCCTCCAACGTGACGCGGTCGTGGACGCCCGCCTGCTCACGCATCCGGCCGATCGTGACCGGCTCGTTGAACAGCAGGGCGTACCCGACCGCCATCGTCGCGTCCTGTTCGGGGGTGCGGCCCGGTGTGGACTGCACGAGCAGGGCCTTGCCGACGTACTTCGGTTGGCTGTCCGAGGAATTCAGCACCATCGCGGCGACGGCGAAGCCGGCCACCAGCAGGACGATCCACCACCGGCGCCGGATGTCCTCGGCGTACCGTGCGAACTGGGCGCCCATGACCGTCACACCTGCGCCATCGGAGCCGGTGCCGGGTCGACGACGCCACGCAGCCACCCGACGGTGTGCCTGATGCCCTGTTGCAGGTCGACGGCCGGTTTCCAGCCCAGCCGCTGCTCGGCTTCGGTCACATCCAGCGCGATCGCCTGTACCTCTCCGGGCCTGGCCTGCGCGTGCCGGGGCGGCGCCGCGCCACCGACGATCTCGGTGATCAGCCGGTGCACCTCCCGGGTGCTGGTCTGCTGTCCGGTACCGATGTTGTAGGTCCCCGCCGCGTTCGCGGGTGCCCGGCCGGCCCGCGCGAAAGCGTCGACGACGTCGCCGACGTAGACGTAGTCGCGGGTGGCGCTGCCGTCGCCGTACACGGTCACCGGGCGACCGGCGAGCAGCGCGCTGCCGAAAACCGCGATCACCCCGGCCTCCCCGCGCGGGTTCTGCCGAGGCCCGTACACGTTGGCCAGGGCCAGGGTGAACGGGGTGATGTCGTACATCTCGGCGTAGGCCCGCAGGTACACCTCGCCCGCGTATTTGGCTGCCGCGTAGGGCGACAGCGGATGCGGCGGAGTGGATTCGGTCACCGGTAGGGTTCCGGGTGCGCCGTAGCGCGAGCCGCCCGAGGCGGCGTAGACGATCCGGCGGACCCCGGACCGCCGGCACGCCTCCAGCACGTCGATGGTGCCGAGCACGTTGGCGCTGGCGTCGCCGCGGGGATCTGTCACCGACGCGCGCAGGTCGACGTGCGCGGCGAGGTGGAAGACCACATCGGGCTCGGTGTCGGCCACGATCCGGGCGAACTCGGGTTCGCGGATGTCGACGGGATAACAGGTGAACCGGTCACCTGTGAGCCCGTAACAGAGGTTGGCCCGCTCCAGGTTGGCCGCGACGCCCGTAGTGAGGTTGTCGACCCCGATCACCTGGTGCCCGTCCCCCAGGAGCCGGTCGACGAGCGTCGATCCGATGAAACCGGCCGCGCCGGTCACGAGTGCTCGCATATCGCCAATCCCCTATCTGCTGTACAGCTTTTCCCTCAGTACGCGCCGGTTCGCTGCAGTACCGCCTTGAGCGTCTTGGCGATGATCACGATGTCGCCCGCCATCGACCAGTTGTCGACATAGGACAGGTCGAGGCGAACGGCCTTGTCCCAGGGCAGATCCGACCGTCCATTGACCTGCCACAGGCCGGTGATCCCCGGCTTGACCAGGAGTCGCCGCAGCACGTCGCCGTCGTAGGCCTCGACTTCGCGCCGCAACGGCGGACGGGGGCCCACCACGCTCATCTCCTGCCGGAGCACGTTGATGAACTGTGGCAGCTCGTCGATGCTGAACCGCCGCAACACCCGGCCGACCGGGGTGACCCGAGGGTCCTCGCGAATCTTGAACAGCAGGCCGTCGCATTCGTTCTTGGCCATCAGGCTCGCGAACTGCTGGTCGGCGCCGACCACCATGCTGCGGAACTTCAGCATCGAGAACGGCCTGGAGTCCAGGCCGATCCGTTCGGAGCGGTAGAAGACGGGTCCCCTGCTGGTCAGTTTGATCGCGCCGGCCGCGGCCACCAGGATCGGCAGCGTCACCGTCAGCGCCGCCAGGGCGAAGCAGAAGTCGAACGCGCGCTTCTGGAACCGTTTGGCCCCACGGAACTGCGGCTTCTCGATCTGCAGCAGCGGCAGCCCCGACACCGGCCGCATCACCAGCCGCGACAGCGCCACGTCCACGACGCCGGGGGACACCACCAGATCGACCCCCATCGGCTCGAGCGCCCAGATCAGCCGGCGCAGCCCGTGGATGCCGAGGTGCCCGGTCTCGGCTATCGCGACGGTGTCCGCCCCGTGGGCCAGGATGGCTTGCAGCGCATGGTCTTCGCCGCCGGCGACGGGTACCACCCGGTCGCCGACGGCGAGATACTCGGTGCGGGGCGGGCCGTAGCCGGGAATGCAGATGCCCACCACGCGATAGCCGTCGGTGGGGTTGTCGTCCAGCTCCCTGGCCAGGTGGACCGCCGACTCACGGTCTCCGATCGCCAGCACCGCCGTTTGGTAGCCCCCCGCGGTCCGTCGACCCGCCACGTACTTGCGGCTGAACCATCTGCTCAGGACCAGGGCGCACGTGCCGGCGGGAAGGGCGACGGCGAGATAGCCACGGGAGAACTCCAGTTTGCCGAGCAGTTCGATCATCGCCAGGGCGCCGAACGTCGCGAACGACGCCGCGCCGATCCGGCGATACTCGTCGATACCCACCCCGATGACCTTCGGAGAGCGGGTGTGGAAGACCGCCAGCGTCACCAACCACATGACGGCGATCACGATCGAGTAGGACATCACGGAGAACGACGTGTACTCCGACGAGGTCAGGGCGCCACCGAATCGGAGGTAGTGCGCCAACATGACGGCCCCGACGACAACGACGGTGTCGGACATCTGCAGGGATCTCGAGTACCGGCGCTGCCAACACAGCCGATCCAGCACCGCGGGGGGCAGCGCCTCGGCCGGGCGCAGCCCGGCGGCGTCCGGCACGACCGGCGCCACCGACTGCTGTCTGCGCAGCGGTGAGGCGAGCATCCTCCTGCTGCGGCTGACGACATTCGGATGTGCCATCGCTATCCCACCAGCTCCGCGGTCCTGGACCTCTGTTGCGGCGTATCCGTTCCCACTGCAGGGGATTTCGTGCGGTCCTGCAGCCAGCGCAGTGTGCGGCCGATGCCGTCACTCAGGCCGATCACCGGCCGCCATCCCAGCTCCGGTTCACCCGCGCCCGCGATCGCGGCGTCGTACGGGTCGTCGCCGCCGGGCAGGCCCGCGGCGATCATCGCGTGCAACTCGGTCACGGTGGCGGTCCGCCCGGTGCCGACGGGGTAGGTCCCGGTCACCGTCATGGGGGCCCGGCCCGCGCACAGGAACGCCTCGATGACGTCGTCGACGTAGATGTAGTCACGGGCGGGATCGGGGTCGGCCGGCAGGGCCAACGGCCGCCCAGTGATCACCGCGGCGGCCAGACCGAGGACGATGTCGCCTGCGCCGCAGCGGTTCTGGTGGGGACCGTACACCGTCCCCAGCGCCAGGCAGATCGGGGCCAGCCCGTACCTCTCGGCGTAGGCGCGCAGGTACAACTCGGCGGCGATCTTGCCGACCGCGTGCGGTGACCCGTGGCTGCGCCGGCCGCAGCCGGCGTACACGATGCGGCGGACACCGGCCAGCCGGCTGGCCTCGCACAGGTTGATCGTGCCGAGGACGTTGGTGCGCGCGTCGAACTGCGGATCGGATACCGCGGCGCCATGATCGGCCTGCGCGGCGAGATGGAAGATGGTGTGGGGGTTCGCACCCGCCACGATGTCGGCCAGCTCCGGCGCCTGGACATCGACGCCGATGAGCGTGAACCGCCCCGGGTGCGCTTCGGCATACCCGAAGGCGTTGTCCAGGTTCGCCATCGCCCCGGTGCGCAGGTTGTCGATCCCGATCACCTGGTGTCCTTCGGCCAGCAGCCGGTCGACCAGGGCGGAGCCGAGGAACCCGGCGGCGCCGGTGACTAGTGAACGCATCGTGTTCCCGCCTCCCCGCGGTCTGACAGCCATTGCCCGGCGCCAGCCACAGCTAACTCGACATCCACCCCATAACTATCGTGTGCGTCATCGCCGCAGTACATGGGCCGTCGGAGCGATCTTTCGGGTGGATCCCGGTCTAGTCCCTGGATCCACCCGCGTTAGGAGACAACAGGATTCGTCGAGGCCACCGCACCGAGCATCGGTGCGGTTCCCGAATTCGCGTGACAATGAGTTGCTCTCGGGTATGGCCGCCGACCGGAGGAGGTCTAGTCCACCGATGTTTCCGGACTGGTCCCGCCCGGGCCGTCCGGCCCGGCTCCCGGCAGCACCGACGACATCCGGCGCGCCGCCACACCACAACGCCCGACCGACGTGCTGCCGCACAGCAAATACTGGTGCTACGGGACAGCAACCCTCCCGCCGGTGCGGCAGTGGCTACCGGCCACTTCCGTCCGGGACGTCCGGCATGGGCTGCTGGGGAATCCGTGCGCGAAGTCGGAGGAAGAGCGCGAGGTTGACGACCATCACCGTGAGCACGGCACCGATCACCGCGGCGACGAACGCGACCAGCAGGCCGGTCAGCACTTCGACCATCATCGCTCCTTCCTCGGCACCGGGTGGAACGGGTAACGGCCGGGCGGTCCCGTCACCAGGGCACACATGCGAGTTCGCTGTACAGGTAGTCGATCTGGGTGGGGTCCAGGCTGGTGCTGCGGTACATCTTCGGCCGGTTGGTCAGCGCCAGGGCCATCGCCGTCGGTACCGGGCTGCGGCCGAGCACACGCAACTCGGCCAGCGTCGCCACCAGGCCGCGCCGCAGCAGGAGGAACCGGGTCAGCGGAATTCTGCTGCGGTGGAACAATTCCGCATTGCTGATATGCAGGATCATCGCGTAACCCAGCAGGCTCTTGTGGCGGAACTCCCGGTACATCACGTAGCAGTACTGACCGCCGCGGGTCAGCACGAGATGCCGCGCGGCGAGCGCTCGGGCGTGGTCGCGGTAGAGCGCGCGATCGGATCCCGTCAGGGTCTGTTCGATGACGCCGGGATCCCCGCTGATCGTGGTGCGGCCCGGCAGCGAGGGCAGCGGCAGGTTGGGGATGAGCACGGCGGAGGTGTCGAGGAAGCGGAACTTCAACCACGCCAGGATCTCCTGCGGACCGGCATTGGGTGAGAGCACCGTGAAGTGGTAACCGTCCTGGGCGAGCAGGGCCTTGACCAGGGGGATGCTCTGGGCCCGGTAGTCGGGCAGCACGCACCAGGTGCCGATGTTGCAGAACCGTTCCGCCCGGCCGGCGACCACCCGCTCGGAGTACAGCGCCAGCAGCGTGCCGACGACGTGCCCCCCGTCGCGGAGCTGGTAACCGAGGTTGGGGGTATCGACCTGTCGCCAGGGGGCCGTGCAGGAGGCCGCCCAGGGCACGCGGTCGTCGTGGTTGACGCGCAGGAACTCCGCCACCGCGGGCAGGTCCGCCGCGGTGATCGGGGTGAGCTCGGCCGTCATCGGGGACAGCCCCCGGTCCCGCACCGTCGCCGTGAACATCCCTCGTTGCCAACACGTTTCGCGCAGCCCTTGGCAGCGAGGTCCAACGCGACGACACCGGTCACGGCGTCGCGGTCCGCGGCGCCGGCAGCGGTGAGCACGCCGTTCCCTGTTTCCCTGGGAAGGTTCAGACGCAGGCGCACAGCGCCCGCGGCCGTCAGGCCGGGCATGGCTCCGGTTGCCCGTCGGTCCTGGTCGGATCGTCGTCGGTGTCGGCGATCTGCCGCCACCACGTCTGCCCGGAGGCGGGCAGACCGTCGATGGGATCGTAGAACGGGTAGACCCGGTCGAGGGTGTCGCACCCGGTGACGTCGAGCCCGGTGTGGTAATTCTTGGTCCAGTAGGAGATCCCCAGTTCCCGGTCGTAGCGGACCGCCTGGTGCACCCACCGCTTCCCGACGTACGGGACGTCGCAGACCACCCGCGGTGTCGCGAACCCGGGGAGGTAGCCCATGATGGACAGCTGCAGCTGTTGGGCCTGCCACAACGGGGTCCGCCAGTGTTCGGCGTTGGGGATCATGTCGCACATGTAGAAGTAGTACGGCAGGATGTTGGCCTCGCCCTGCAGTGCGAAGCACAGGTCCAGCAGATCGTCGGCGGTGGCGTTGACCCCGCGCATCAACACCCCTTGGTTGCGGACGTCCCGCAGCCCGGCGTCGAGCAGCGCCCGGGCCGCCGCGGCGACCAACGGTGTCACCGACTGCACGTGGTTGATGTGCGTGTGCAGCGCCAGGTTGACCCCGCGAGCGGCGGCCAGCCGCGCGACCCGGCCGACGCCCTCGACGACGACCGGTTGCAGCCAGTGCTGCGGGAGGGACGCCAGCGCCTTGGTCGCCAGCCGGATGTCGCGGATGGTGTCGATGTCGAGCAGTTGCAGCAGGAATGCCTCCAACCGCGGCCATGGCACGTTGGCGACGTCCCCGCCGGACACCACGACATCGCGCACGGTGGGGGTGGCGCGCAGGTAGTCCAGCATCCGCTGTCGGCGATCGGCGGGATCCAGCGCGAGTTTCGACTTGCGCACGGCGGGTGTCGACTTGCCGATCAGATCCATCCGCGTGCAGTGCCCGCAGTACTGCGGGCAGGTCGACAGCAGCTCGGCGAGCACCTTGGTCGGGTAGCGGTGGGTCAGCCCCTCCACCACCCACATATCGCTCTCGTGCAGCGAATCGCGTTCCGCGTAGGGATGCGAGCACCATTGCCGGTCCCGGTCGCTGCACACCGGGAGCATGTACCGCCGGATCGGGTCGGCGTAGAACGCCTCGGTGAACCCTGCCGAGCCGGGAATCCAGTGCGGTGCCGTGGTATTGAGCATCTGCGGGGGCAACAGCATCGACATGGTTGCCCACCGCTGCTGATCTTCGGCCAGGTCGGCGTAGAACCGGTCGTCGAGCAGGCCGCCGACCACGTCCCGCAGCTGCCTGATGTTCTTGACCGTGTGGGCGCGCTGCCACTGCGGGTCTCGCCACTGCGCGTCGGTGACCGCCGACCAGCCCGGGTAGCGGCGCCAGTCCGGTTCGGACAACGCCCTGCGGACGTACGCGTAGGGCTGATCGGTGGCCGCGGTGAAGCCGGTCTGCTCCGGCCCGATGAGTGTGGTCACAGTGCCAGCACCTGCCCCGAGCCGACGGTCGGCTCCGCGCCGTGGATCAGTTCGGCCGCCGCCCGGCGGCCGGACCTGATCGCACCTTCCATGAGGCCGAAGAACTCCACACTGGTCTCGGTGCCGGCCCAGTGCACGCGGCCATGGGGCTCGGTCAGCGTCGGTCCCAGCCGCAGCCAGTCCCCGGGGCCGAACAGCGCGGCGTAGCAGCCCCTGCTGTACCGCTGCGCCAGCCAGTCGGTCACCGAACACCGGGTCGGCTCCGGCAACCCGGGGAACAGCCGGCGGACATGCGCCAGCGCGGCGTCTCGTTGGTCGTCCGCGGACAGCGCCGAGAAGGCCGGCGCGGCGATGCCGGTGACGAATCCGGTGAGGACGCCGGCGGATCCGTCGGCCGGTGAGTCGTCGACGGTGGACAGCAGCGGCCCGCTGGTGCTCACCGACCAGCCGGAGCACCCGCGGTCGCGCCAGGTCGGCTCCGGATAGCTCAGGTGCACCTTGACCGCACACCCGCGCCCGGTCGCCGCGGTCGCCCGTGGTGCCCTCAGGCCGGGCCGGAACTCGATCCGCTGCGCCAGCAGCGGCGGGATCGCCACCACCACCCGGTCGGCCCGGAACTGCGACCGGGTGCCGTCGCCGTCGGCGACGCAGCGCACGACGGCCCCGTCGAAGTCCTGGTCGATCGCCAGGACGTGCTGGCCGAGCCGGACCCGCTCACCGAGCCGTTCGGCCATCGCCTGGCACAGCCGGTGCGCACCGCCGTCGACGCGCCACTGCTGGGCCCCGCCCTCGAACGCGTTCAGATAGCGGATGCCCCCACCCGAGCGGAGGTAGAACGCCATGTGCAACACCGAGATCGCGCCGGGATGGGCGGCCATCATCTCACCGAGGAACAGCGGGAAGAAGGTCCTGGCGTCCGGGCGCTGGATTTCGTCGGCCAGCCATCGGGCCGCCGAGAGCCGGTCCAGGCGGCCCGCGTCGGGACTGCGCCACGGGGCGTCGGGCCGGATGGTCGCGACCAGGTCATCGAGCCGGTCGAACAGGTCGCCGAGCGCGACCGCGTCCAGGGGTGGTACCCGGCTCGCACTGCGGCTGAGCTGATCGCCGACGAGGAACACACTGTCCCCGGACATCTCGGTGGAGGCCAGGCCGAGCCCGTGTTCGCCGAGCAGGGCCAGCAATTCGGTGTGCTGGGTGCCCAGGTAGGCCGCACCGCCGTCGGCGACGGCACCGTGGGCCAGCGCAACCCCGTGCATCCGGCCGCCCACCCGGTCGCGGGCCTCGAGCACGGTGACGTCCGCGCCCGCCGCGGCGATCTCCAGGGCGGCGGTCAACCCGGCCAGGCCGGCACCGACCACGACCACCCGGGTGTCCGCGCCGGTCATGGCGCCACTGCCGCGGCGACGTCGAAAAGCCCCGCCGGTGTGGGGTGGTCGACGATGTCGTCGTAGCTCAGCTCGGCTCCGAAGTCGCGGGCGATTGCGCTGAGCACCCTGGTCGCCAGCAGCGAGTCACCGCCGAGTTGGAAGAAGTCGGAGTCCGCGGTCACGGTGGGGACGTCGAGGACGCGGCGGTAGATCGCGACGATGTGGTCGGGGGTCATCGGCATGCTCCTTTGTTGTTGCTGTTCGCGGCGGCACGCCGGGTTGCCGCACGGTCGACTTTGCCGCTGGCGGTGTAGGCCAACGTCGCGACGAAATTCATTCGGGTGGGGACGAATTGGCTGGGCAACCGGTCGCGCAGGTAGCGTTTCAGATCGGCCGCGGTGGTCGGTGCGGCGGCGACGACGTAGGCCGTCAGCACGGTGCGCCCCAGCGCGTGCTCGCCGACGACGACGGCGCCGGACACCGCCGGGTGGGAGGTCAGCTGCGCCTCCACTTCCGCCGGGTGCACCCGCACCCCCAGCACTTTGACCTGTTCGTCGGTGCGGCCCAGCGGGTGGAGCAGGCCGTCCTCGGCGGGGTGTACCAGGTCGCCGGTGCGGAACCACCGGCGTGTTCCCGTCCCGTGGTCGGCGACGGGGAACGCGGCCGCGGTCTTGTCCGGCAGCCCGGGGTACCCGGTAGCGATGCCCGGCCCCGACACCATCAGCTCGCCGTCGCCGGTGATGTGGTGGTGCACGTGGGGCAGCGGGCGGCCGAGGGGAGCGTCCGCGCACCGGGCGACGCCGGGCTCGGTGCCGGGACCGCTCAGTTGCACCGCGTGGGTGATCATCGTGGTTTCGGTGCAGCCGTAGGTGTTGAGCAGCCTGGTCCGGCCGGCGTCGAGGTCGCGCCACTGCCGCAGTCGGGTGGGATCGACCCGTTCTCCGCCGATCACGACCAGCCGGACGCACTCCGGCAGCTCCGCGTGCTCGTCATGCAGGTGCAGCACCAGCTCGTGCCAGAACGCCGTCGGCACGTCGAGCACCGTCACGCCCTGCGCGGCGAGCATGCGCAGGAAGGGCGGGAACGAACCACAGTGCGCGGCGTTGTCGAAAACCAGTGCGGCGCCGCTGGTCAGCGTGGGAAGGATCTCCTCCAGGCAGGTGTCCCAGCCCAGTGAGGCGAACTGCAGCACGCGGTCCTCGGGCGTGAGGCCGAACAGCTGACGCAGCGCGCGCACCGTGACCGCAAGGGCGGGCCGGGAGACCGCCACGGGCTTCGGCATCCCGGTGGACCCAGAGGTACACAGCACATACGCCGGGGCGCAGGAGTACCGCTCGTGCTGCAGCACCGTCGAACCGAGTCCGACTGCGGGCGGTTCCGCGGCCACGAGGTGATCCACGTCGAGTGCGGTGGCGATGGCTCGTCGGCGCGCGGGCGGCAGCGTGGCGTCGATCGGGCAGTAGGTGGCGCCGCAGGCCAGCACGGCGAGCAGGTGTTCGGCCGCGGCCGGGTCGTGGGACACCATCACACCGATACGGCCCGGCGCCGCGGTGCGGTACCGCGACGCCGTCGTCGCGACCCGTGCCGCGAGTTCCCGGTATGTGGTCGGGATTCCGTTGTGCACCACTGCGGTACGGCCGGGCCAGGCCCGCGCCGCGATGCCGAAGTCGTCGACCACGTCGATGGCGGTGGTGGCGCGGTCGGCGAGACGCGGCGGCGCGCAGGGTGGGCGGGTCATTCGACCGTCACCGACTTGGCCAGGTTCCGCGGCTTGTCGACGTCGCGTCCCAGCGCCAGGGCCAGAGTGCGGGCCAGCACCTGCAGCGGCACGGCCGCCGCGATCGGTCCCCAGGGAGCGCCGATGTGATCGAGCACCGGAATCGAGGCGCCTGCCGGACCGACGGTGATCACGCGACCGCCGCGGGCGGCCACCTCGGCGATGTTGGCCCGCAGCTTGGGTTCGCCACCGTCGACGGCGATCACCGGGGTGCCGGGACCGACCAACGCCAGCGGACCGTGCTTGAGTTCACCGGCCGGGCAGTACTCGGCCCACCGGTAGGTGAGCTCCTTGAGCTTGAGCGCGCCTTCGGCGGCATACGGTAGGCCGGCGCCCCTGGCGATGAAGATGAAGCCGCCTGCGGTCGCCACCTCGTCGACGATCGGGGGGATGACCCGGTGGGCCACCGCGGCGGCGGCGGCCAGCTGATCCGGGACTCGGCGGAGTTCCTCGACGAGCGCCGCCGCGGCCGTCGTGGGCAGCTGCCGCATCGCCACTAGCGCCGAGATCGTCAACGCCGCCCCGGCGACGACCTGGCATACGAACGTCTTGGTGGCGGCCACCCCGATCTCCGGTCCGGCAGCGCAGCCGACGACGGCGTCGGCGAGCCGGGCCAGAGTGGAGTGTGGGTTGTTGGTCAACGCCAGCACCTGCGCCGCGTACACCGCCGGGGATTCCACCGCCCGCAGCACATCGGCGGTCTCCCCGGACTGGCTGATGGCCAGGCAGAGCTGGTCGGGTTCGGGGATCTCCGTGGCGGCTTCGCTGCCGACGGTGGCGGTCACCGGCAGGCCGCCCAGGGAGCGCGCCAGGTTGGCGATCACGGTGCCCGCGTGCAGCGAGGTACCGCAACCGATCACCCGGAGCCGGTGAAAGGGCCGCAGCCCCAGGCCGTCCCAGAGTGCGCCGTCGACGATGCCGGCCGCCATGTCGTCGAGCACCCGCGCCGCGGCCTCCGGCTGTTCGTCGATCTCCTTGGCCATGTAGTCGGGGTGGCCGGTGAGTTCGACGTCCCGGCCGCGCCAGCGACACCGGCGCGGCGGGGGCGGAGTGATCAGCGCTCCCGACCGGCACCACGTGCCCAGATCGGTCAGCTCGACGATGTCACCGTCGCCGAGGATGCGGAACTCATCGGCCCAGTCGGCGATCGCGGCGACGTCGCTCGCCGCGAAGTCGCCGTGGGCGGTGTGTGCGACCAGGAGCGGAGAACCCTGGGCGGCCACCGTGATTCGGCCGTCGGCCATGGCCGCGAGGGCCCACGATCCTTCGACCCTGGTGAGTGCCTTGTGCACCGCGTCGACAAGGTCGGAGTCGCGGCGCTCGTCCTCGATGAGGTGGCACAGCACCTCACTGTCCACCTCCGTGGCGAAGCGGTGACCGGCGGCGGTCAGTTCGGCCCGCAACGCGGCGGCGTTCTCGATGATTCCGTTGTGCACGACGTTGAGCTCACCGGTGCAGTCGGTGTGCGGGTGGGCGTTGTTCCGGGTGACCGCGCCGTGGGTGGCCCATCGGGTGTGCCCGATCCCCGCGCCGGTGAACCCGGGACCGGTCCGGTCCGCCAGCAGCGCCTCCAGCGCGGCCATCCGGCCGACCGTGCGCAGCCGCACGACATCGCCGGTGACGGTCTGCAGCGCGACGCCCACCGAGTCGTATCCGCGGTACTCGAGCCGGCGCAGCCCGACCCGCAGATAGTCGAATGCCGGCCGGTCGGTCTGGCAGGCGATGATCCCGCACATCTAACGGACTCTCCCGCGCCATCGGTGCGACGAGGGCAGCGCGCCGGCGCCTGCCTCGAGCACCAGCTCCAGCGATGTCCCGCAACGCTTCTGAGTTACCCCCGTAGCCACCAACTCACTATCGATGACCGGAAGGTGTTGGTACATGGGTCATGAGAGCGATTTTCGGTCTGGACCCCGGTCTAGATCGCGGACCGGCCCGTCGCCGATCCGGGTGCCGGCACGATGGTGCGGGCGAGCGCGGCCGCCTGCTCCCGCGATCCCACACCGAGCTTGGACAACAGGCTGTGCACATGGTTCTTCACGGTGTGCACGGCGATGCCGAGCTGATCGGCGATATCCCGGTTGCTCAGGCCGTGTTCGAGCATCCGCAGGATCTGGATCTCCCGCGCCGTCAGGGCCAGTCCGTTCACCGCGGGCGCCCGCTGCGAGGCCAGTGCCGAGAGCCGTCGCAGCAGTATCGCAGAAACCCACGGCGAACATGCCGGTTCTCCCGCAGCAACCTTACGTATCAACCCAATTAGTTCGTGCAGGGATTCGGTGCGCAGGTGATATCCCGCGGCACCGGCCTCGGCGCACGCGACGATCCCGGGTTCGTCGTCCTCGGCGACACCCAGGACGATCACCCGCAGGCGTGGGTTCAGCTGCAGTGCCTGCCGCAGCAGCAGAGCATTGTCGCGGGTCGCCATGTTCAGCAGCACGACATGAGGACGCGTCGCGTCGATCGCGGTGATCAGCGACGGCAGATCCCACGCCACACCGGGATGCACCGCCCCGTGCCGGGTGGCGAGCACGCCGGCCAGGCATTCGCGGTAGAGCGCACAGTCATCGACGATCAACACGCGCGTCTCGCCGGGCACATCCGCCCGGTCGGCCCCGCCGTGGTGGGTCGTGCCGTGATGGACGGGCTTGTGCGCGCCGTTGGTGGACGGGCGGACGGCCCAGCCCTGTCTCTCGCCGTTGACGCTCGGGAACACGGTGTGTCGCCTCGTCACGTCAGGCCGGGACGCGCACGGCGCCGCGGGCTGTTCGCCTGCGCGGTGCCGGGTCCCGAGTGAGCTGCTGTGTTCTCAACAGTTTCCCCCTGAAAGACGGGCAACCTCAACAAGTCACTTCGAGGACCTCTCGAAGCAGTCGTTCGCCAGATCGCCGGGAACGTGTTGGCGGGTTACGTCGTTCGCCACCTCCCCACTATCAGCGTTGCCGCCCCGGCCGTATATGGGTCATCGGGTCCATTTTTTCCTGGACCGCGATCCAGCCCTGCGGTGGGCATCCTGATCCAGACGCAGGGTGTGGGCCAGCGCGGCGGCCTCGGTGCGGGTGTTCACTCCGAGCTTGGTCAGCAGGCTGTGGACGTGATTCTTCACTGTGTGGACCGCGATGGACAGCGCGGTGGCGATGTCCTGGTTCGACCGGCCCAGTTCCAGCATCCGCAGGATCTGGATCTCCCGGGTGGTCAGACCTGGATCCCTGGGGGCCGGCCGGTGCCGCGCAGCGACGGTCGACACCTGGCGCAAGAGCATTGCTGAGATCTGGGGCGGGCAGGAGATCCCACCGTCGACAACGACATTGACCAACGCGAGCAGGTCGGTCAGGGAATCGGAGCGCATGTGATAGCCGGCCACCCCGGCCTCGGCGCAGGAGATGACGGCGTCTTCGTCGTCGGCGGTGACACCGAGGGCGACCACCGGCACCCGGGGTCCCATGCCGGCGGTGGCACGTAGCAGCTTGGGGAAACCGATCGTCGCGTTGTTCAGCAGGATCACCCGCGGCACCGCCGATTCCAGCGCCGTGATCACAGACGGCAGGTCCCAAGCGGTCCGGACCGGTCCAATTCCGTTGGCGGCCAAGGCTGAGGCCAGCGCTTCGCGGTATACCGCGCAATCATCGATGAGGAGGACGTTTCCGCCGACACCGCCGTGGCGGCTACCGTTGGCGGACGGAGCCGTCATGTCCGTCGCGTTCGGGACTCATTCGCCCTGCCCACCTGTCGAGTCACCCGCATCACCTGGGTCACCCGCGTCGCCTGAGGACGGACCGCCGTCGCCGGCCGACGACTCGCCGGGCTCGTCACCGCTCGGGCCGCCGGGCGAAGCCGCACCGCCGTCGGCTTCCGGTTCAACTCCTGGTTCGGCTACAGACTCGGGCTCGAGTTCGGGCTCGGGCTCGGGCTCGGGTTCGGGCTCGGGTTCGGGTTCGGCAGGAGCGGCCTGCGGGGCACTCGGCTCCATCGTCGCGGTGACCGGGCCGGCGGCCGGCTCGACCGGAGGGGACGGTGGCTGCGGCGGCGCACTGACCGGGATATCGACCGATGACATGTATGTCGTTGGTGTCGAGTCTGTTTCGATTCCAGGTGGCGATGCCACCGGTGCGGCTGTCACCGCCGCCAGCGGCACCGGCGCTACCGCCGGTTGCGCTGGCACCACCGCCGGGCCGGGGAGCGCCGCCAGTGCCACCACGGCGTCTGTCAGGCGCTGCACGGTGACCGGATCGAGGAACTGGCCTGGCAGTTGGGCCAGCAGCATGTCGAGCAGCAGGATCCACTCCTGCCATGCGGCCGGGACTACCGACGGGAATCCGCCCGCGCCGCCGCGGAGCAGGGCCTCAGCGGGCACGGGTGCCCCGAAGGCCGGTAGCCCCGCGGCCAGATGGTGTCCCACCGCAGTGGATACCCGGTGCCGCTCGGTCAACTGCACCGCTACCGGCAGCGGTGTCGGCCCGGCCGTCCCGGTCAGGATCTGCGCCACCAGCAACAACTCCGGCAGGGAGATCTTCTTGTACTGCCCGCCGAGGTGTCCCATCGACACCGAGTCGAAGTCGGCTCGGGCGGGCACGGCGCTGGCGTGGTCGAGTGCCGGCGGATCGAGGCTGAAGTAGACCGGCGACTCACGCGGGATGGGGTACAGCGATACGGTCAACGCCAGCCCACCGGCGACCACCGCGGTGATCAGCTTGCGCGAGCAGCGACACCCGGCGTCGATGCCGTGTGTACTGCCGTGGATTCGTCGAGTTCCCACGCGCACTTGACGTCCCGAGAAGTTCGGCCGTTCCGCCATGTGATCCCCTCCTCGACAGCTGCGCGGGGGAGGAGCGCTTCGACGGCACCTGGCCGATGATCGGAGCTAACCCACCTCCCACAGGTCTACTATCGACTCCATTGCGGCTCACCGTATATGGGCCATTGGAGCGATTTTCAGTCCAGTCCCGTGCCTGGTCCCCGCCCCCGGCGAGGACTAACTCAGGGTGCGTGCGAACGCCGCCGCCTGGGCTCGCGTGCTGACCCCGAGTTTGGTCAGCACGCTGTGCACGTGGTTCTTCACCGTGTGCAGGGTGATACAGAGCTGGTCGGCGATATCGCGGTTGGAGAGTCCCAGTTCGAGCATCTGCAGGATCTGCAACTCGCGCGCGGTCAGATCCAGGTCCCGCGGGCTGGATCGCCGCGCGGAGGCCATTGCCGACAACCGCCGGAGCAGGATCGCCGAGACCCGCGGTGAGCAGGCCGGCTCACCGTCGACCACCTTCGTGATGACATTGAGCAGCTCTCCGAGCGACTCCGATCGGAGGTGGTACCCAGCAACGCCCGCTTCCGCGGAGGCGATGATGTCCGATTCGTCGTCCTCGGATATCCCGACGACGATCACCCTGGCGGACGGGCAGATCTCCCGGACCGAGTGCAACAGTGCGATCTTGTCCCGGGTCTGCATGCTCAACAACACGATGTCGGGGGCCCGCTCGGCGAGCGCCGCGACCGTCGACGGCAGGTCCCAGGCCACCGCCAGGGCCGACATCCCGCCGCCGCCGAGGATGGCGGCAAGGTTCTCCCGCTGCAGCGTGCAGTCGTCGACGATGAGGATCTGGGTCAGCGTTATCAAGTCAGGGTTCACACCGCTGGGCACCGAGGCTTCCAGTCGTCGCAGAGGTGGCGCCTGCGGTGGGAGACGGTCGACGGCCAACACCGTGCCCGAACCCACGGCGCCGATCAGCTGGCCGGATCGGGCCGCCAGATGCGCCGCTTCCCGGGACCGCATCGCACCGTGCGAGCGGCCGTCCTCGCCTGTATCCAGTACCTGAGCCATATGGTGACTCCACTCCGTGAACGACGTGAAGGGCCTCGGCTGACCCCGGAGCTTTCTGATGATTCGGTTGTGCGTACATTCCCGCTAGCGAAGCGATGCTCCCGGAGCTGGGACTCCGGTCGGTCGCGAGGAACCCGCGACGGCATTGGGGACCACGGGCGAACCCGCCGCCCCGCACGGCAGACTCCACAAACCAGACTGGCCCATGCTAGGCATTTGCTGAAAAGGCCGTCAACCGTCAGATTTCTTGTTATCCACAAGTTCTTTCCCAAGGCAATCACCGATCTGGGGAGAACACCGCCCGCCGCGGCGGCGTCACCCCAGTTGACGACGGCTTTCACGATGTCGGCCGATGCAGCGCCTGTGGACTGCCGTACTGCGCTATTCGGTCTTAGTCCAGAAATGCCCGGACCTGCCACCAGCCCCGATCCAGGGCCGGCGAGCAGCGTCAGCCATCTGGCCTGCGTGTTGAGCGGGTTCTCAGCAACCCTGCCCGCACCGATCGTCCTCGCGAACATGCCATCCGTGGATGGCGCCTAGATCTCGACAGAAATTTGCTGAAATCGCACGCATGCGCAGACATCAGCCTAGGATCAGCCCCGAGGTCGGCACGCCGGTGCCTGCGGTGACCAAGACATGGTGCACATCGGTCACCGGGTTCACCGATGTGCCGCGCAGCTGACGGACGCCCTCAGCAATCCCGTTCATGCCGTGGATATAGGCCTCGCCGAGCTGCCCGCCGTGGGTGTTGATGGGCAGCCGCCCGCCGATCTCGATCGCGCCGTCGGCGATGAAGTCCTTGGCCTCCCCCTGGCCGCAGAACCCGAGTTCCTCGAGCTGGATCAGCGTGAAGGGGGTGAAATGGTCGTAGAGGATGGCGGTCTGGATATCGCTGGGTGCCAGCCCGGACTGCTGCCAGAGCTGCCGCCCCACCAACCCCATCTCGGGCAGCCCGAGCTCGGGCCGGTAGTAGCTCACCATCGAGTACTGGTTAGGGCTGGATCCTTGGGCCGCGGCCTCGATGACTGCGGGCCGGTGCCGCAGGTCCTTGGCCCGCTCGGCGGACACCACCACGATCGCCACCCCGCCGTCGGTTTCCTGGCAGCAGTCGAGTAGCCGCAGCGGCTCGGCGATGAAGCGGGAGTTCTGGTGATCCTCGATGGTGATCGGCTTGCCGTAGAAATAGGCCTTCGGGTTGTTGGCGGCGTGCTTGCGATCGGCCACCGAGATCACCCCGAAGTCCTGGCTGGTCGCCCCCGACAGATGCATGTAGCGCTGGGCGATCATCGCCACCTGCGCGGCCGGGGTGGACAACCCGTGCGGATAGGAGAACGAGTTGTCCACGCTGGTCGAATCCGCGCCCTGCACCAGCCGCAGCTGCACCTGGCCGAACCGCATCCCCGAGCGTTCGTTGAAAGCCCGGTATGCCACAACGCAATCCGCGATCCCGGTGGCCACCGCCATCGCCGCCTGCTGGATGGTGGCACAGGCCGCACCGCCCCCGTGGTGGATCTTGGAGAAGAACTTCAGCTCGCCGATCCCGATGGCGCGCGCGATGGCCACCTCGGTGTTGGAGTCCATCGTGAACGTCGTCATGCCGTCGACGTCGGCGGGCGTCAGCCCCGCGTCGTCGAGGGCGTCGAGCACCGCCTCGGCGGCCAGCCGCAGCTCGCTGCGACCGGAGTCCTTCGAGAAGTCGGTGGCGCCGATCCCGGCGATGGCGGCCTTGCCGGACAGTCCGTCGGTCATGCCGCCGCCCCGATCGTCAGTGTGGCGGTCGCGATGACGTGATCGCCAAGGCTGTTGCTGCCAACGATTTTCAGCGTGATCACCCCGTCGGAGATATCGGTCACCTCGCCCTTGAACGTCACCGTGTCATAGGCGTACCAGGGCACGCCGAGGCGCAGCGCGATCGACTTGATCACCGCGGTCGGGCCCGCCCAGTCGGTGATGTAGCGCTGCACCAAACCGGTGTCGGTCAGGATGTTGACGAAGATGTCCTTGGACCCCTTCGCCTGCGCCTTGTCGCGGTCGTGGTGCACATCCTGGTAGTCGCGGGTGGCGATGGCCGTGGACACGATGAACGTGGGATCGCCGTAGAGCGAGAGCTCCGGCAGTGCGGTGCCCACCTCGACGCTCGGTGCGCTCATGCTCGCGGCTCCCACGCGTGCAGCGTCCACGCCGGACCGGACGGACCGTCGGGAAAATCGATATACGTTGCCTGGACCGGCATTCCGATCTTCACGTCGGCCGGATCGACGTTGCGCAGTTCGCCGAGCATCCGCACGCCCTCGTCCAGTTCGACCAGGGCGATGACGAACGGCGGGGTGCGCCCGGGCACCTTCGGCGCGTGGTGCACCACGAAGCTGAACACCGTGCCGGTGCCCGCGGCGACGACGTAGTCCACCGGTGCCTGTTTGTCCGCCCACAGGGCCGGCACCGGCGGATGCTGCAGGCTGCCGTCCGGGCGCCGCTGGATCCGCAGTTCGTGGGCGTTGACGCCGTCCCAGAAGAACTGGGTGTCCTTCGACGCCGCCGGGCGCATCATCGCGTCGGGGTCGAGATCCGCGGGCACCTCGGTGGCCGGGTCGTCCTGCTCCGCGGGACGGAACTTCATGATGCGCCACAGCATCTCGGCCACGACGTCGTCAGGATCCCCGGCCAGCGACCAGGTGATCCGCTGTGTGATGAAGAAGCCCTCCCCCAGCGCGGTGCGCTTGGGGCCCACGACGTCGGTCAGCTCCGCGGCGACCTCGACCAGCTCACCCGGACGCAGGTAGCGACGGTAGGTCTGCTCACAGTTGGTGGCGACCACACCGATATAGCCTGCGTCGTCGAACAATCCGAGGATCTTGCCCAGCGGATCGTCGTCGGGGCGGACCCCGCCCAGGCCCATCATCGTCCACACCTGGATCATCGCCGGCGGCGCGACGACGCCGGGGTGCCCGGCCGCCCTGGCGGCGCCCTCGTCGACGTAGATCGGGTTCTTGTCGCCCATCGCGTCGAGCCAGTGGTCGACCATCGGCTGGTTCACCGGATGCCGGGCGGTGCGGGGCTTGCTCCTGCCCTCGGCCTTCACCCGCTCCGCGGCCGCCAGGATGTCCTGTGTCGTCACCTCGGTACCCTCGGCACCTTCAGCCCTGCCGCAGCGATCATCTCGCGCATCACCTCGTTCACTCCGCCGCCGAACGTGATCACCAAGTTGCGTTTGGTCTGAGCGTCCAGCCAGCGCAGCAGCCCCGCGGTCGCCGGGTCGGCCGGGTTGCCGTGCCTGCCGACGATCTCCTCGGCGAGCCGGCCCGCGTACTGGATGCGTTCGGTGCCGAACACCTTCGTGGCGGCGGCGTCGGCGACGTCGATGGTCTCCCCCGCCGCAGCGACCTGCCAGTTGAGCAGCTCGTTGATCCGCCACATCGCCTTGAGCTCGCCGAGGGAGCGTTTCACGTCGGGGTGTTCGATCGGGATATGGCCGCCCGCACCGGGTTTGGCGGCCCATTCGTGCACCCGGTCGTAGAGCGCGGCGAACCGCCCGGCCGGGCCGAGCATGACGCGCTCGTTGTTCAGCTGGGTGGTGATCAGCTTCCAGCCGCCGTTCTCCTGTCCGACCAGCATGTCGGCGGGTACCCGGACGTCGTTGTAGTAGGTGGCGTTGGTGTGGTGGGCACCGTCGGACAGGATCATCGGCGTCCACGAGTAGCCAGGGTCCGTGGTGTCGACGATCAGGATCGAAATACCCTTGTGCTTCACCGCTTCCGGGTCGGTGCGGCACGCCAGCCAGACGTAGTCGGCATCGTGCCCGCCGGTGGTGAACACCTTCTGGCCGTTGACGACATATTCGTCGCCCTGCTTGACCGCCGTGGTGCGCAGCGACGCCAGGTCGGTGCCGGCCTCGGGTTCGGTGTAGCCGATCGCGAAGTGCACCTCGCCGGCGAGGATGGCGGGCAGGAACTTCTTCTTCTGCTCCTCGGTGCCGTACTGCTGCAGCGTCGGGCCGACGGTCTGCAGCGTGACGGCGGGCAGCGGCACGTCGGCGCGTTGCGCCTCGTTGACGAAGATCGACTGCTCGATCGGGCCGTAGCCCAGGCCGCCGTACTCCTTGGGCCAGCCCACCCCGAGCTTGCCGTCGGAACCCATGCGTTTGATGACCGCGCGGTAGGCCTTGCCGTGCCGGTCCTTCTCCATCTCGGCGCGTTCCTCGGCCGAGATGAGATTCGAGAAGTACCCGCGCAGTTCGGTTTGCAGCTGCTTCTGCTCGGGGGTCAGCTCGATGTACATCTACGCTCCCACCAGGGTCGAGTCGCCGAGCACGCTCAGGCGGTGCGCGGGGCCGCCGAGCAGCCGGGCCAGATCCTTGATCGTGGAGTAGTACCGGTCCATGGGGTAGGCGATGTCCATGCCCATGCCGCCGTGCAGATGATGGCAGATCTGCATGGCCGGCGGGGCCTGAGAGGTCAGCCAGTAGCCGAGCACGTCGAGGTCCTCGGTCGCGTCCCGGCCTTCGGCCAGCCGCCAGGTCACCGAGTTCGAGGCCAATGTGACGGTGCGCGAGGCGATGTAGACCTCGGCCAGTTGCGCGGCGACGGTCTGGAAGGTCGACAGCGGTTTGCCGAACTGCTGCCGGTTGGCGACGTAGTCCGCGGTGAGCCGCAGCGCGCCGGCGATCAGGCCGGCGGCGAACGCTCCGACGGTGGCCAGCGCGAGCTGGTTCACCCGGGCCGGTTCGGCGCCGGCGAGCACGTCGGCGGCGGAGACCGCGACGTCGGCGAACGTCACCGCGGCTTCGGAACCTCCGTTGGCCGCGGGCGTCGGCGTCACCTCGATCCCGTCGGCGCCGGCCGCGACGACGACGACACCGGCGTCCGTCGTCACGGCGATCCAATCCGCTTGTTGGGCATAGCCGACCGCGATCTTGGTGCCGTTGAGCCGCCCGCCGGCCAGCCGTACCGCGGGCCGATCCGGCAGCGGCGCACCAGGTTCGTTGAGCGCCAGCGTGAGCACCGCGCCCTCGGCGACGCCGCCGAGCCAGCGGTCCTGCTGCTCGTCGGTGGCCAGGTCCAGCAGCACCGCCGTCGCCCCGAGGGTGACCAGCGCCGGGCTGACCGTTCCGTGCCTGCCGATCTCGGTCAGCGCGGTCGCGATCTCGGCCAGGCCGACACCGTCGCCGCCGAGCCGTTCGGGCACCGCCAGCGCGGTCACCCCGCCGGCGACCAGCGCCTCCCAGGTGTTCTCCCGGTCGAGCACCGCGGTCACCACATCGGCGACAGCCTGCTGCCCCTCATCCGGACTGAAATCCACCGACTCCTCCTCGAGCCTTGACGCGCGTCAGTGCTGGACGGGGCAGGTGCCGCTGTAGTCGACCTGCCAGTGCTTGATCCCGTTGAGCCAGCCCGACTTTAGCCGCTCGGGTTCGCCGATCGGCTTCAAATCGGGCATCACATCGGCGATCGCGTTGAAGATCAGGTTGATCGTCATCTTGGCCAGGTTGGCGCCGATGCAGTAGTGCGCGCCGGTGCCGCCGAAACCGACGTGCGGGTTCGGGCTGCGCAGGATGTCGAAGGTGTGGGGGTTCTCGAACACCTCTTCGTCGAAGTTCGCCGAGCGGTAGCTCATCACCACCCGCTCGCCCTTCTTGATCTGCACCCCGCCCAGCTCGACGTCCTCGAGCGCGGTGCGCTGGAACGCCGACACCGGGGTGGCCCAGCGCACGATCTCGTCGGCCGCCGTCTCCGGGCGCTGCTTCGTGTACAGCTCCCACTGCTCGGGGTTCTGCGAGAACGCGATCATGCCGTGGGTGATCGAGTTGCGGGTGGTCTCGTTGCCGGCCACCGCGAGCATCACGACGAAGAAGCCGAACTCGTCGTCGGAGAGTTTCTCGCCGTCGATGTCGGCCTCGATCAGCTTGGTGACGATGTCCTCGGTCGGGTTCGTCGCCCGCTCCTCGGCCATCTTCATCGCGTAGGTGATCAGCTCGACCGAGGACATCGCCGGATCCACGTCGGCGTACTCCGGGTCCTCACCGGCGGTCATCTCGTTGGACCACCGGAAGAGCTTGTCGCGGTCGTCCTGGGGTACGCCCAGCAGTTCGGCGATCGCCTGCAGCGGCAGCTCGCAGGAGACCTGCTCGACGAAATCGCCGGAGCCGTTGGCCGCGGCGGTCTCGACGATCTTCTTGGCGCGCGCCCGAAGCTCGTCCTCGAGCCGGCCGACAGCCCGCGGGGTGAAGCCGCGCGAGATGATCTTGCGCAGCCGGGTGTGCTGCGGGGCGTCCATGTTCAGCAGCACGGCCTTCTGCAGGTCGATCGCCTCACGCGTCATGTCCTGCGGCCACACCGGGATCGCCCCGTCGGGCGAGCTGCCGAAGACGTCGCTGCGCCGGGACACCTCTTTGACGTCGGCGTGCTTGGTCACCAGCCAGTAACCCTTGTCCCCGAACCCGCCGGTGCCGCCGGGGACGCTCACCCAGTGGATAGGCTCGGACTTCCGCAGCTCGGCGAGCTCCTCGACGGGCAGACGCTCGAGGTTCAGCGTCGCGTCGAGGAAGTCGAACTCGGGCGATATCGGGCAGGAATTGGGGCCTGGCATAGCTGTGCGCTCCTCAAATGCAACGTGTTCTAGTGTCAGTAAAACATGCCTCCACCGCAGATGAAAGGCACGCTGGCATCGCTGCTTGTCAGAGTAATGAAACGTGTTCTAGCCTGTCGGAATGGGTACCCCTGTCATCGTCGAAGCCACCCGCAGCCCCATCGGTAAGCGCAACGGCTGGCTCTCCGGCCTGCACGCCACCGAGCTCCTGGGCGCAGTGCAGAAGGCGCTCGTGGAGAAGGCCGGTATCGATGCCGGGTCCGTCGAACAGGTGATCGGCGGCTGCGTCACCCAGTACGGCGAGCAGTCCAACAACATCACCCGGGTGGGTTGGCTGACCGCCGGGCTGCCCGAGCACGTCGGCGCCACCACGATCGACTGCCAGTGCGGCTCCGCGCAACAGGCCAACCATCTGATCGCCGGCTTGATCGCCACCGGGGCCATCGACATCGGTATCGCATGCGGGATCGAGGCGATGAGCCGGGTCGGGCTGGGCGCCAACGCCGGCCCGGACCGCAGCCTGATCCGCGCGGCGTCGTGGGACATCGACATGCCCAACCAGTTCGAGGCCGCCGAGCGGATCGCCCAGCGGCGCGGCATCACCCGCGCCGACGTGGACGCGCTGGGGCTGGCCTCGCAGGCCAAGGCCAAGCAGGCCTGGGCCGAGGGCCGGTTCGACCGCGAGGTCTCCCCGATCTCGGCACCGGTGCTCGACGAGAACAAGCGGCCGACCGCCGAGTGGGCCCCGGTGACCCGCGACCAGGGGCTGCGCGACACCACCGCCGAGGCGCTGGCCGCCCTCAAGCCGGTGCTCGAGGGCGGTGTGCACACCGCGGGCACGTCGTCGCAGATCTCCGACGGCGCGGCCGCGGTGCTGTGGATGGACGAGTCCGTGGCACGAGCGGAAGGCTTGACGCCGCGTGCGCGGATCGTCGCGCAGGCCAACGTCGGCGCCGAGACCTACTACCACCTCGACGGCCCGGTGCAGTCCACCGCCAAGGTTCTGGAGAAGGCCGGCATGAAGCTCGGCGACATCGACCTGGTCGAGATCAACGAGGCGTTCGCGTCGGTGGTGCTGTCCTGGGCGCAGGTGCACGGCGCCGACCTGGACAAGGTGAACGTCAACGGCGGGGCGATCGCGCTCGGGCATCCGGTGGGCTCCACCGGCGCGCGGCTGATCACCACCGCGCTGCACGAGCTCGAACGCACGGGCCAGAGCACCGCGCTGATCACGATGTGCGCAGGCGGGGCGCTGAGCACCGGCACCATCATCGAGCGGATCTAGTGCAGCCCGTTCCCGATCAGGACCGCATCGCCGCGGCCCAGGCCTACATCAGCGCGCTGGCCAGTCACCGCGCCGACGACGTGCCGTTCGCGCCGGGCTGCACTCGGGTCGAAGTCGGCCTGAAGACCGGCTTCTCCGGAAAGCACCTGCGGCGCAGCCTCAATGGCGGCCCGCAGTACCGGGTCATCAGATCGGTGAGCCCCCCGCAGTTCAGCGTCGACGGTGACACCGTGCGGGCCCGGTTCGAGTTGACCACCAAACCGTCGCTGGCCGGCCGCCGGGTCGGGGCCCGCATCGACGAGACGTTCCTGATCCCGGCGGCCGATCCGTCCGGGCAGGCGCAGATCCACCACATCAGGGCATCCATCCGCCCGTTCCTGACCCGATAGGTCCCACCATGGTCGATACCCCCAAACCGTTGAGCCCCAAGCAGGTCGAGAACCTCAACTCGAAGGCGGTCGGCACCGGGATCAAATGGATGTCGCGGTTCAACACCTGGGTCTACAAGGCCACCGGCGGCCGGGTCGGGTATCGGTGGCGCGTCGGGTCCAACCGGTTCAGCGCACCGCCGCCGGTCGGCATCCTGACGACCATCGGCCGCAAGTCCGGTGAGGCGAGGGAGAGCCCGCTGCTGTTCCTGCGCGAGGGCGACCGCGTCGTGCTGGTGGCCTCCCAGGGCGGACGGGCGACCAACCCGATGTGGTACTTGAACATCCGGGCCAACCCGAACGTCACGTTCCAGATCAAGAACGAGAAACTGGAACTCGTGGCGCGCGACGCCACCGACGCCGAGCGCGACGAGTACTGGCCCAAACTCGACGCGATGTATCCCGATTTCGCCAACTACCGGTCCTACACCGACCGCAAGATCCCTATCCTGCTCTGCGATCCGGCCTGAGAACTCCTGCAGCCGGGGATACTCGGTGGGGTGAGCGATCACTACCGGAGGTGGCTGGAAAACGCGCAGCGGCAAGGAGTTCCCGCCGGCACCGTCGCCGACATCGCCCGCAGGCACCGCATCACCGCGGCGGACTTCGACGTCCTCGACGCCATGGCAGAGGTGACCGACCCGGCGGGCAAGTCGTTCTTCCTGGTGCCCCGGGGTACCCCGGCCACCGACGTCCGGGCCGCGGTGGTGATGACGTACGTCCTCAACGCCGGCACCGGCTACGGGCGCAACCCGGCGACGGACTTCGCCGAGACGCCGTACGGCGCCGACGAGGTCCAGCGGATCATCGACCGGCAGAGCGCCAACGCGTGGACCTACACCAAGGACGTGCCGCTGCTGCTCCGCCGCGGCGGCGCGGTGGTGACGACGCCGAACGGCATGTTGATGGGGATGGCCGGCAACTGGTTGCAGGGCCAGTTCAGCCGCAGGGGCGGAACCGCCTGGGGTGACCTGTTCCTGGTCAACATCGGGCACCGCCACGGTCCGGCCCGGCAGCTCGAGCGCATCGTCCGGTCCGGCCGCGGCTGGTACGTCGGCGCCGACGGCGTCCCGCGCCCGGGCGGGCTGAACCTGGATCGGCTGCTGCACCACGAGGAGATCCACTCCCGGCAGTGGGCGGCCAAGGGTCACCTCGGCATGCTGTGGGCGGCGGTCACCGATTCCCGCGGCATCGAGCGGCAGGCCGGGCTCAGCGACGGCGGTTACCGGTGCCCCACACCGTGACTCAGGCGCCGTAGACCGGCACCGGCGGGCGCGCCCTGGCGAGCAGGTCGGCGACCACCGGGCCGAGCTCGGTTGGCTCCCACCGGGCGCCCTTGTCGATCTGCGGGCCGTGCGCCCACCCTTCGGCGACCCGGATCTTGCCGCCCTCGACCTCGAACACCTGGCCGGTGACGTCGCGGGACTGCACGCTGCCCAGCCACACCACCAGCGGCGAGATGTTCTCCGGCGCCATCGCGTCGAACTCCTGGCCCTGCGTGGACATCATCTCGGCGAACACCGTCTCGGTCATCCGAGTCCGCGCCGACGGTGCGATGGCATTGACCGTGACCCCGTAGCGGCCCAGTTCGACGGCGGCCACCAGCGTCAGCGCGGCGATACCCGCCTTGGCCGCACTGTAATTCGCCTGGCCTACACTGCCCTGCAGGCCGGCACCCGAGCTGGTGTTGATGATGCGGGCCTCGACGGTCTCACCGGCCTTGCCCTTCGCCCGCCAGTACGCGCCGGCATGCCGCATGGTGGCGAAGTGGCCCTTGAGGTGCACCGCGGTGACCGCGTCGAACTCCTCCTCGCTGGTGTTGGCCAGCATCCGGTCGCGCACGATGCCGGCGTTGTTCACCAGGATGTCCAGGCCGCCGAAGCTGTCCACCGCGGTCTGGACGAGGCCCTCGGCCTGGGACCAGTCGGCGACGTCGGCCCCGCTGGTGACGGCTTCCCCACCGGCGGCGAGGATCTCGTCGACCACCGCCTGAGCGGCCGAACCGCCCCCCGCCGGGGATCCGTCCAGGCCGACGCCGATGTCGTTGACCACCACGCGTGCGCCTTCGGCCGCGAACGCGAGCGCGTGCGCCCTGCCGATGCCGCCGCCGGCTCCCGTCACGATGGCCACGCGGCCGTCGAGCAGTCCCATTCCCGTTGCTCCTTATCCGAGGTTGGCTGTGGTGGTCGACAGGTAGTGCGGCGGCTCGCCGCCGCCGTGCACCTCGAGCGACGCACCGCTGATGTAGGAGGCCACATCCGAGGCCAAGAACGCTGTGGCCCAACCGATGTCGTCGGGCCGAGCGAGCCGGCCGAGCGGCACGTTGCGCGATATCGCCGCGATGGATTCGGCGTCGCCGTAGAACAGTTCGGACTGCTCGGTCTCGACCATGCCCACCACCACCGAATTGACCCGCACCTTGGGGGCCCACTCCACGGCCAGCGTGGTGGTCATGTTCTCCATGCCGGCCTTCGCCGCACCGTAGGCCACGGTGCCCGGGGTGGGCCGACGCCCGCTGACGCTGGTGATGTTGACGATGCAGCCGCCGCTGTCCTGGGTCTGCATCACCGCGTTGGCGTGGGTGGACACCGACAGCGCGCCGAGCAGGTTCAGTTCGACGATCTTGCGGCTGAACGACGCCGATGCGTCGGCGGCAGGCACGTAGGGCGAGCCGCCCGCGTTGTTGACCACGACGTCGATCCGGCCGTGGGCGGCGACGACGGTGTCGATGAGCGTCTTCACCGCGGCGTCGTCGCGGACGTCGCAGGAGTAGAAGGCATGGGGCGACCCCTCGACGCGGCGGCGCGCGCAGGTCACAACGGTGGCGCCCTGCGCGGCGAACACCCTGCTGATCCCGGCACCGACGCCCCGCACCCCTCCGGTGACGAGCACGATCCGGCCGGACAGGCCCAGGCTGATCGCGCTGTCGGCGGTGTCAGTCACTGTGCTAGCGTACCAAGCAAGTGCTTGCTTAGGTAGCCGCGGCCTCGACCCAGGAGTGCGCATGACGATTTCCACCAAGACCGTGGAACCGGGCATCGTCTCGGTGACGGTGGATTACCCGCCGGTCAACGCGATCCCGTCGCGCGGCTGGTTCGACCTGGCCGACGCGATCACCGCCGCCGGCCGTGACCAGAGCACCCACGTGGTGGTCCTGCGCGCCGAGGGTCGCGGCTTCAACGCCGGCGTCGACATCAAGGAGATGCAGAACACCGAGGGCTTCACCGCGCTGATCGACGCGAATCGCGGCTGCTACGAGGCGTTCCGCGCGGTGTACGAGTGCGCCGTGCCCGTTGTCGCCGCGGTGAACGGGTTCTGCGTGGGCGGCGGCATCGGGCTGGTCGGCAACGCCGACGTCATCGTCGCCTCCGACGATGCGAAGTTCGGCCTGCCCGAGGTGGAACGCGGCGCGCTCGGGGCGGCCACCCACCTGTCGCGGCTGGTGCCCCAGCACATGATGCGCCGGCTGTTCTTCACCGCGGCGACCGTCGACGCGGAGACGTTGCGGCACTTCGGCTCGGTGCACGAGGTGGTCCCGCGCGCCGAGCTCGACGAGGCCGCGCTGCGCGTGGCCCGCGACATCGCCGTCAAGGACACCCGGGTGATCCGCGCCGCCAAGGAGGCGCTGAACTTCATCGACGTGCAACGCGTCAACGCCAGTTACCGCATGGAGCAGGGCTTCACGTTCGAACTGAACCTGGCCGGGGTCGCCGACGAACACCGCGATGCGTTCGCTGGGACCGACAAGGGGAAGTCGTAGATGTCCGATAAGAGAACGACTCTCGACGACGCGGTGGCATCGATCGAGAGCGGGATGACCATCGGCATCGGTGGCTGGGGGTCGCGGCGCAAGCCGATGGCGTTCGTACGCGCGCTGCTGCGCACCGACGTCACCGACCTGACCGTCGTCACCTACGGCGGACCCGACCTGGGTCTGCTCTGCTCGGCCGGGAAGGTCAAGCGGGTCTACTACGGCTTCGTGTCGCTGGATTCGCCGCCGTTCTACGATCCGTGGTTCGCCAAGGCACGCACGTCCGGCGCGATCGAAGCCCGGGAGATGGACGAGGGCATGCTGCGGTGCGGCCTGCAGGCGGCCGCGCAGCGATTGCCGTTCCTGCCGATCCGGGCCGGGCTCGGCAGCGACGTTCGGGCTTTCTGGGGCGGCGAGCTCAGGACCGTGAAATCGCCCTATCCAACCCCGAATATCCCCGAGTCGCTTCGCTCCAGCCCGCCGGAAAACGGTTATGAAGAGCTCATCGCGATGCCGGCGCTGAACCTCGACGCCGCGTTCGTGCACATGAATCTCGGTGACGCGCAGGGCAATGCGGCCTACACTGGGATCGACCCGTACTTCGACGACCTGTTCCTGATGGCGGCGCGAAACCGGTTCCTGTCGGTGGAGAAGGTGGTGTCCACCGAGGAGCTGGTGAAATCGGTTCCTCCACAAGCGCTTCTGGTCAACCGGATGATGGTGGACACCGTCGTCGAGGCACCGAACGGCGCCCACTTCACCACCGCCGAGCCCGACTACCGCCGCGACGAGAAGTTCCAGCGGCACTACGCCGAGGCCGCCGGCGCCGAGGAGACCTGGGCCGAGTTCGTCGGCACCTACCTGTCCGGCAGCGAGGCGGACTATCAAGCGGCAGTGCGTCATTTCGCACAGGAGCAGGAGGCCGGCAAGTGATCTCCGTGACCCGCGCCGAGGTGTGCGCCGTCGCCTGCGCCGAGTTGTTCCGTGACGCAGGCGAGATCATGGTCAGCCCGATGACGACGATCGTGCAGATCGGCGCCCGGCTGGCCCGGCTGACGTTTTCCCCCGACATCCTGTTGACCGACGGTGAGGCCCGGCTGATCGCCGATACCCCGGCCATCGGCGCCGCCGCGGCGATCGAGGGCTGGATGCCGTTCGGCCGGGTCTTCGAGACCCTGGCCTGGGGCCGCAGGCATGTCGTGATGGGCGCCAACCAGATCGACCGGTACGGCAATCAGAACCTGTCGGCGTTCGGCCCGTTGCAGCACCCGACCCGGCAGATGTTCGGCGTGCGCGGCGCCCCGGGCAACACCGTCAACCACCGGACCAGCTACTGGGTGGGCAACCACTCCAAGCGGGTGTTCGGCGAATCCGTTGACATCGTCTCCGGGATCGGCTGGGACAAGGTCGATCCCGATAACCCCGCGTACCGGTTCCTCGATGTCTACCGGGTGGTGACCAACCTCGGCGTCTTCGATTTCAACGGCCCTGACCACCAGATGCGGGCGGTGTCGCTGCATCCCGGGGTCGAGCCCGATCAGGTCGCCGACAACACCGCCTTCGAGGTGCACGGTCTGGCCGATGCCGCCACCACCCGGCTGCCGTCCGGTGAGGAGCAGCGGCTGCTGCGTGAGGTGATCGACCCGAAATCGCTGCGGGACAAGGAAGTCAAGCTGTGACCAGCTTGAAGACGCCGCTGACCGAGCTGGTCGGTATCGAACACCCCGTCGTCCAGACGGGCATGGGGTGGGTGGCCGGTGCTCGCCTGGTGTCGGCGACGTCGAACGCGGGCGGCCTGGGCATCCTGGCGTCGGCGACGATGACGCTCGACGAACTCGCCACCGCCGTTGCCAAGGTCAAGGCCGCCACCGACAAACCGTTCGGCATCAACATCCGCGCCGACGCCGGTGACGCGAACGACCGCGTGGATCTGCTGATCCGTGAGGGCGTCAAAGTCGCCTCGTTCGCGCTGGCCCCCAAGCCGGATCTGATCGCCAAGCTGAAAGACGCGGGCGTGGTGGTGATCCCGTCGGTCGGGCTGGCCAAGCACGCCAAGAAGGTGGCCGGCTGGGGCGCCGACGCCGTCATCGTCCAGGGCGGCGAGGGCGGCGGGCACACCGGCCCGATCGCCACGACGCTGCTGTTGCCGTCGGTGCTCGACGCCGTCGCCGACACCGGCATGCCGGTGATCGCCGCGGGCGGGTTCTTCGACGGCCGCGGCCTGGCCGCGGCACTGTGCTACGGCGCCGCCGGGGTCGCGATGGGCACCCGCTTCCTGCTGACCAAGGACTCCACCGTTCCCGATGCGGTCAAGCAGCGCTACCTCGACGCGGCACTGGATGGCACCGTGGTGTCGACCAAGGTGGACGGCATGCCGCACCGCGTGCTCCGCACCGGGCTGGTCGAGAAGCTGGAGAGCGGCTCCCCGGTGCGCGGATTGGCCGCCGCGGTGCTCAACGCGCAGAAGTTCAAGAAGATGTCCGGGATGACCTGGAAGTCGATGATCACCGACGGCATGGCGATGCGCCACGGCAAGGAGCTGACCTGGGCCCAGGTGGTGATGGCCGCCAACACGCCGATGCTGCTCAAGGCCGGCCTGGTCGAGGGCGACACGGAAGCGGGCGTGCTGGCATCAGGGCAGGTGGCCGGCATCCTCGACGACCTGCCGACGTGCGCGGAGCTCGTCCCGGCGATCGTCGCCGAGGCGATCGAACACCTGCAGAAGGCCTCACGCTTCATCAACTGAGCGGATCGGCCCGCTTCGGGGTACCCCGACGCCATGTCCGATCTGGCAGAGTGGTTCCTCACCGAGGAGGAGCGGCGTAACCGCTTCTCGCGCCTGCCCGTGTGGTGCGAGGGCAGCCGGGCCGAACCGTTGATCCACGGGTCGACGTATTTCGACCGCCTCGTCACCGACGTCGAGGCGCTGCGCGCCGGCGACCACCTGTTCTTTACCGACTGGCGCGGCGATCCCGACCAGAAGATGCGCGAGGACGGCCCCACCGTCGCCGAGCTGTTCTGCCGCGCCGCCGAGCGCGGCGTCGTCGTCAAGGGGCTGGTGTGGCGCTCGCACCTGGATGCCTTCGCCTACAGCGAGGAGGAGAACCAGCACCTGGGCGAGGCCATCGAAGCCGCGGGCGGCGAGGTGCTGCTGGACCAGCGGGTCCGCTTCGGGGGGTCGCACCACCAGAAGCTGGTGGTGCTGCGCCATCCCGGCGCGCCCGAGCGCGACGTGGCGTTCGCCGGCGGTATCGACCTGTGCCATTCCCGCCGCGACGACGCCACGCATCGCGGGGACCGGCAGGCGGTGCGGATGGCCGAGCGCTACGGCGAGCACCCGCCCTGGCACGACGTGCAGCTGCGGCTGCAGGGCCCGGTGGTCGGTGCGCTGGATCTGTCGTTCCGGGAACGTTGGAACGACCCGGCCCAGCTGGACATGCTCTCGCCGATCGCGTGGATCAGGGACAAGCTGCGCGGCGCCGACCTGGAGGCCGGTGTGCTGCCGGAACGCCCGCCCGACCCGCCGCCGTGCGGACCGCATGCCGTGCAGGTGTTGCGCACGTACCCCGACGCGCATTTCGAGTACGACTTCGCCCCGGACGGCGAGCGCAGCATCGCCCGCGGGTACAGCAAGGCCCTCGGGCGGGCCCGGCGGCTGATCTACCTCGAGGATCAGTACCTGTGGTCCAAGCGGGTGGCGAAGCTGTTCGCGCGGGCGCTGGCGCAGAACCCCGATCTGCACCTGGTGGCCGTGGTGCCGCGGTATCCCGACGTCGACGGCCGGTGGTCGCTGCCGCCCAACCAGATCGGTCGTCACCAAGCCATCGAGGCGTGCCATGACGCCGGCCCGGAGCGGGTCCACGTGTTCGACGTCGAGAACCACGACGGCACGCCGGTTTACGTGCACGCCAAGGTCTGCGTCGTCGACGACGTGTGGGCCAGCGTGGGCAGCGACAACTTCAACCGCCGATCGTGGACGCACGACAGCGAGCTGTCCTGCGCTGTGCTGGACCAGACCCGCGACGACCGTCCCCCGCTGGACCCCGCCGGGCGCGGCGACGGTGCTCGCCGTTTCGCGCGGGATCTCCGGCTGCAATTGCTGCGCGAACACCTGGACCGAGCCGCCGACGGAAGCCAGGACGGCGGGCTGGTGGACCCCGACACCGCGATCGCCGAAATCGTCTCCGCCGCCGAGGCGTTGGAGTCCTGGCACACCTCTGGACGGCAGGGTCCGCGCCCGCCCGGCCGGCTCCGGCCGCACCGGCCCGAGCGGCTCGGGCTGATGACGCGGCTGTGGGCGGGCCCGGCCTACCGGATGATCTACGACCCGGACGGCAGGAACTTCCGCGACCGCCTCCGCAACGTGTTGTGACGCGGCGGGGATCGGCAATCCGGCCCGGCGGTCGGCCCGGATTCCTAAACTCGGGCCGATGAAGACCAATGCGGCGATTCTGTGGGAGTTCGGGGGCGACTGGACGGTCGAGGAGATCGATCTGGATCCGCCGGGTAACGGCGAGGTGCTGGTGTCCTGGGAAGCCACCGGCCTGTGCCACTCCGACGAGCACATCCGCACCGGTGACCTGCCCGCGCCGCTCCCGCTCATCGGCGGCCACGAGGGCGCCGGGATCGTCCGGGAGGTGGGCCCGGGCGTCGTCGGGCTGGCCCCCGGCGACCACGTCGTCGCCTCGTTCCTACCCGCCTGCGGGCGGTGCCGGTTCTGCTCGACCGGGCACCAGAACCTGTGCGATCTGGGCGCGTTGATCATGGCGGGGACCCAGGTCGACGGTACCTACCGGCGCCGGGCCCGCGGCCAGAACGTCGGGGCGATGGCGTTCGTCGGGACCTTCTCCCAGTTCGGCTCGGTACCCGAGGCGTCGATCGTCAAGATCGACGACGACATCCCGCTGTCGCGGGCGTGCTTGCTCGGCTGCGGTGTCACCACCGGCTGGGGTTCGGCGGTCAACACCGCCGACGTGCAGCCCGGTGACACCGTCGTGGTGATCGGCTTCGGCGGCATCGGCAGCGGCGCGGTCCAGGGTGCCCGGCTTGCCGGTGCGGAGAAGATCATCGTGGTCGAGCCTGTCGAGTCCAAGCGCGAGAAGGCATTCCAGTTGGGGGCCACCCACTTCGTGACCTCGATCGCGGAGGCGACGGCGCTCGTGGGTGAGCTGACCCGCGGCGTGATGGCCGATTCGGCGATCCTGACGGTCGGCCTGTTGGAGGGGTCGATGCTCGAGGAGGCCGCCAACATCATCCGCAAGGGCGGCGCAGTGGTGATGACGGCGCTGTCCGCGATGGCCGACACCCAGCCGACGCTGGGGATGATGATGTTCACGCTGTTCCAGAAGCGGCTGCTGGGCAGCCTCTACGGTGAGGCCAACCCGCGCGCCGACATCCCCCGGTTGTTGTCGCTGTACCGGGAGGGCAAGCTGCTGCTCGACGAGACCGTGACCCACGAGTACAAGCTGGCCGAGGTCAACGAGGGCTACGAGGACATGCGGCAGGGTCGCAACATCCGCGGCGTCATCCTGCACGACCACTGAGCCCCAGCCGGTCGGGATCTCCGCCGGCCGCGTCCGGTCGCGATCTCCGCCGAAATTGCATTCCAGCAGCGAAACATCGAGTGAAGCCCTGCTGGAATGCAATTTCGGCGAAGGTCTGAGGTGCGTCAGGGGCGGAAGAGGATTCCGTCGTCGGAGGCGGCCTTCAGCAGCTGCGGGATGGTCAGCGTCCCGTAGCCGGTGTGCACCGGCCCCCGTGAGGTGCCCAGGAACAGCACCATGCCGGGGTCCGGAACGACGTCCAGGTGATAGGCCTGCACGCCCGGCAGGTGGTACTGGAAGAAGTTGATCAGGAAGTCGACGACGAAGATCGCGCTGCCGATCAACCCCTTGCCCCACAACGCCGATGCGTTGTAGAGCGGAGTCATCGCGGCGGGATCGCCGATCATCACGAGCGGCCCGAAGTGCGGTTTGGTGCCACCGCCGGGCACATAGGCGGGCATGAACGGTTGCAGGCCGGGCAGATCGGTGGACATGTACGGCGCGGTGCTGCCGTAGGTGCCGATGTTGACGAACTTCGAATCGGCGCCGTTGCCAGGGGTCCGGGTGTTCATGCCGGGGGCTTCGAAGCCGATACCGGCCAGACCCCGCTGTTGCGCGACGAACTGCGCTTCCCAGCCGCCCAGTGAGTGACCCGTGACGAAGACGTTGTCGGCGGTGTAGCCCTGCAGGGCCGCTTCGGCGAGGACGCGGTCGGCGAACCGCAGCGCGTCGTAGAACGCCAACGGCGTGGTGCGGGTGAAGATCACCTGCAGGTCTGCGACGATCTGACTGATCGTGATCAGCGGGTTGAACAGCAGGTGCGAGCCGCCGGTGGTGCCCTGGTAGGCGATGATCACCTGCCCCTCCGGGGTCACCCACGTCCTGCCCACCATGCCCGTGAAGATGTTGGTGGACGACAACTGAAACCCGTTGACGGTGAACGGAACAAGTCCGCCGGGGGTGCCGCCGAGGACGTAGGCGGCCGCTGATGCGTTGAGGAACTGCGCGACGGTCGGGGTGGGCGTGTCGGTGGGTCCGTCGTAGGTCATGGTCGGCACGGCGGGCACCGCGACCGGCGTCCGGTGCAGCCCCAGCAGCCGCTCCCATTCCCGGAACGCACCGAAGATCAGGTCGTTGATCGGCCCCAGCCCGTTCGGAACCGCGGGATGCTCCGCCGATGCGGTGAAGCCCAGCGCCTGCAGCACCGCGTTGATCACCCGGGCCGGCAGCTCCAGCAGCTGGGCCACCGGGGACAGCGGCTTCGGCGGGCTCGGTGTCGTGATGTCGACCGGGGCGACGGTGGTGACGGCGAGGCGCGCCGACGCAGCGGTGTCGGACTTCGCTGGGGTGAGCGCCTGTGCGGCCGCCGGCGCCGTGGCGTCCGGGGCATCGGCATCCTCGGCGCCCGGCTTGTCGCGCGGTGCGCCCGACGGGTCCGGCCCTTCTCCGGCGCCCTCGGCGGCGTCGTCGGCGTTCTCGTCGACGACCTCGGCGGGGTCGTGGGCCGGGCCCTCAGGTTCCTCGGCGGGGCCCTCCTCCGGGTCTTCGTCCGACGTGCCCGCTTCCCCGGACGAGTCCTCCGCCGGCGAGGGTTCATCGGACGGTGTCGAAACGTCGTCATCCGACGGTGTCGAGGCGTCGTCATCCGACGGTGTCGAAACGTCGTCATCCGACGGTGTCGAAACGTCGTCATCCGACGGTGTCGAAACGTCGTCATCCGACGGTGTCGAGGCGTCGGGGTCCGACGGTGCGGTGCTGGTGAGCGCTTTCTTGGCCTCCGAGCGCTCCGACGGCGACTGCTCGGCCGCGCTCGATGCCGCCGAAGACGACGGACCGGCGGTCGCCTCGGGGTCGGCGTAGGCGACCCCGTGCACCGGCGCGACCACGAGCGCCACGGCGAACACCGCCGCGGCGAGGCCGTAGCCGAACGGCCTGACCTTCCGACGCTTTTCCGCCCGCAACACATCCTCCATATGACAACGCGCGATGTCAGATGGAGCTTAGCGGCAAGCCGTTCGCCCTACGCCGGTTTTCCCGCAGATCATCGTCGCTGCGGCGATCGTCCGGTGTCCGTACCGAGCAACCGCAGCAAACCCGGGCGTGCGGTCAGAGCCGCTCGATGATGGTGACGTTGGCGGTGCCGCCGCCCTCGCACATCGTCTGCAGGCCGTAGCGCCCGCCGATGCGCTCCAGCGTGTTGAGCATTGTGGCGAACAGCTTGGCGCCGGTGGCGCCCAGCGGATGGCCGAGCGCGATCGCGCCGCCGCTGGGGTTGACCTTCTCCGGGTCGGCCTTGGTCTCCTTGAGCCATGCCTGCACGACGGGGGCGAAGGCCTCGTTGATCTCGACGGTGTCGATGTCGTCGATCGACAGCCCGGTCTTGTCCAGGGCATAGCGGGTGGCGGGGATGGGTCCGGTGAGCATGAACACCGGATCCGCGCCGCGGGCGCTGATGTGGTGGATCCTTGCGCGCGGCTTCAGGCCGTGGTCCTTGACGGCCCGCTCGGAGGCGAGCAGCACCGCGCTGGCGCCGTCGGAGATCTGGCTGGCCATCGCTGCGGTCAGCCGGCCGCCCTCGACGAGGGTCTTGAGGCCGGCCATCTTCTCCAGTGAGGTGTCGCGGGGGCCTTCGTCGATGACGAACCCGTCGACCGGGATGATCTCGTTCTCGAAGTACCCGGCCCGGATCGCGGCCTGGGCGCGCTGGTGGCTGGTCAGCGCATACTGCTCCATCTCCTCGCGGGACAGGTTCCACTTCTCGGCGATGAGTTCCGATCCGCGGAACTGGGAGATCTCCTGATCGCCGTAACGGTGCAACCAGCTCTTGGATTCGTTTGTCGGAGAGGTGAATCCAAACTGCTCGCCGACGGTCATCGCCGAGCTGATGGGGATCTGGCTCATGTTCTGCATGCCACCGGCCACGATCAGGTCCGCGGTGCCGGCCATGATGGCCTGCGCGCCGAACGAGACGGCCTGCTGGCTGGACCCGCACTGCCGGTCGACGGTGACGCCGGGCACCTCTTCGGGGTAGCCCGCCGCCAGCCAGGACAGCCGGGCGATGTTGCCGGCCTGCCCACCGATCGCGTCGACGCAGCCGGCGATGACATCGTCGACGGCGCCGGGGTCGACGTCGTTGCGCCCCAACAGACCCCGCCACGCCGCCGCGCCCAGGTCCACGGGATGCACACCGGCCAGCGATCCGTTGCGCTTGCCGACCGCGGTGCGCACAGCGTCGATGACGTACGCCTCACCCATTGCTGCTCTCCTTGTTCTTTGGCCCAGCGGTGATCCCGCCGAGGACGATCGAAAGATATTGCCGGCCCACTTCTTCGGCGGTCAGCGGTCCACCGGGTTGGTACCAGCGGACCGACACCCATGTGGTGTCACGGATGAACCGGTACACCAGGTCGACGTCGACGTCGGGCCGGAAGTAACCCTCCTCGATGCCCTGGGTCAACACGTCGATCCACATCTTGCGCTGCTCGCGGTTGCGCTCCTCCACGTAGCCGAACCGCGGTTGCGACGACAACCGCTTGACCTCGTCCTGGTAGATAACCACCTGAGCGTGCCGGGTTTCGATGGCCTCGAACGACGCCATGAACAGCCCCTTGAGCCGTTCCAGCGGATTCGGCTCGGTGGCGATGATCTCCTGGTAGCGCGCGAAGAGCCAGTCGAGGAAGCCGCGCAGCACCTCGTCGACCATTTCTTCCTTGGACTTGAAATGGTGATACAAGCTGCCCGAGAGGATGCCCGCGGAGTCGGCGATGTCGCGCACCGTGGTTGCCCGCAGGCCCCGCTCGGCGAACATCGTCGCGGCGAGCGCGAGCAGCTCGTCGCGTCTGCTGCTGGCCGGGGTGTTCATGGGTGCTGACTCGAAACCGAGATCACTTCTCCAGTCAGGTAACTGGAGTAGTCGCTGGCCAGGAACGCGATGGTGGCCGCCACCTCCCACGGTTCGGCGGCCCGACCGAAGGCTTCCCGTTCGGCCAGCTGGTCGAGCAGCTCGGAGCTGCTGGTCTTCTCCAGGAACTTGTGCCGCGCGATGCTGGGCGACACCGCGTTGATCCGCACCCCGTATTCGACGGCCTCGACCGCGCTGCACCGGGTCAAGGCCATCACTCCGGCCTTGGCCGCGGCATAGTGGGCCTGCGAATGCTGTGCGCGCCAACCCAATACGCTGGCGTTGTTGACGATGACGCCGCCGTGCGGCACGTCGCGGAAGTACCGCAGCGTGGCGCGGGTGGCGCGCATCACCGACGTCAGCGTGACGTCGAGAACCCGGTCCCATTCGTCGTCGGTCATGTCGACCACCGGGGTCTGACCGCCGAGGCCGGCGTTGTTGACCAGGACGTCGAGCCGGCCCATGGTGGCCGCCGTTTCGGCGATCAGCGCGTCGACGGCGGCGGTGGAGGTGACGTCACAGACCAGCGCTTCGACCCGGCCGAGGCCGAGTTCGGCGAGCTGGTCCCGGGTTTCGTCGAGCCGGCGCTGGTGATAGTCGGAGACGACGACGTCGGCGCCTTCGAGCAGGGCGCGGCGCGCGGTCGTCGACCCGATGCCGGTGCCCGCGGCCGCGGTCACCAGCACGACCTTGCCGGTCAGCAGTCCGTGCCCGTCGATCTCCTTGGGCGGTTCGGAAAGGATGCTCATCCCTTGGCCTCCCTGGGCAGGCCGAGCACCCGCTCGGCGATGATGTTGCGCTGGATCTCGTTGGACCCGCCGTAGATGGTGTCTGAGCGGGAGAACAGGTACAACCGCTGCCATTCGCTGAACTCCCCGTCCGGCAGCGTCAACCCGGCCATCCCGAGCACATCCATCGCGATCTCGCCGAGCTCGCGATGCCAGTTGGCCCACAACAACTTCGAAACGTTGTCCTGTCCGGGCTGCTCGACGTCCATGGTTGCCAGCGCGTACGACCTCATCGCCTTCAGCCCGGCCCACGAGCGGGTGAGCCGCTCCCGGATCAGCGGATCTTCGGCGGCGCCGGAGCGTTTGGCCAGTTCCACCAGATTGGAATGCTCACGGGCGTAACGGATCTGCTGGCCGAGCGTGGACACGCCGCGCTCGAACGTCAGCGTTCCCATCGCGACCCGCCAGCCGTCCCCCGGTTGGCCGACCACCAGGTCGGCGTCGGTGCGGGCGTCGTCGAAAAAGACCTCGTTGAACTCCGAGTCCCCGGTCAGCTGGATGATCGGGCGGATCTGCACGCCCGGCTGGTCCAGCGGCACCAGCAGATAGGACAGCCCGGCGTGGCGTTTGGAGCCCTTCTCGGTGCGGGCCACCACGAAGCACCACTGCGCCCAGTGCGCCAGCGACGTCCACACCTTCTGCCCGTTGATGACCCAGTGCTTGGTCCCCGTCGCTCCCCCGTCGACCAGCGTCGCGGTGGTCGACACGTTCGCCAGATCGCTGCCCGCACCCGGCTCCGAATAACCCTGGCACCACAGCTCGGTGACATCGAGGATCCTGGGCAGGAAACGCTGCTGCTGCTCGGGCGTGCCGTAGGCGATCAGCGTCGGACCGAGCAGTTCCTCACCCAGGTGATTGACCTTGTCGGGGGCGTTGGCCTTGGCATACTCCTCGTAGAACGCGACCCGATGGGCGACGGACAGCCCGCGGCCGCCGTGTTCCTCGGGCCAGCCGAGGCACGTCAGCCCGGCGGCAGCGAGGTGACGGTTCCACTCCCGTCGCTCCTCGAAGGCCTCGTGCTCGCGGCCCGGTCCGCCGAGGCCTTTCAGCGCGGCGAACTCGCCGACCAGGTTGTCGGCCAGCCAGTCGCGGACCTGCTCCCTGAACTCCTGGACCCCTATCACCCTTGTAGGGTAACCTACCAAGCACTTGCTTGGGTACTCGATAGCAGAGGAGCATCGATGACGGCCGTTCCGAGAACCACGCCCGCGGTTCTCGACCGGATCGCGCGCGAGCTTCCCGACCACGACGCCGTGGTGACGGCCGCTCGGACGCTTACGTTCTCCGGCCTGCGTGACGAGGTGCGCCGGGCCGCCGCGGCGCTGATCGATCTGGGCGTGCAGCGCGGTGACCGGGTGGCGATCTGGTCGCCCAACACCTGGCACTGGGTCGTGGCCTGCTTGGCGATCCACCACGCGGGCGGGGTGCTCGTCCCGCTGAACACCCGCTACACCGCCGGCGAGGCCGCCGACATCCTCGAACGCACCGCGGCACCGGTGTTGTTCGCCTCCGGCGAGTTCCTCGGCGCCGACAAGGCCGCCGCCGTCGATCGTGACTCGCTGCCCGCGCTGCGCCACGTCGTGCGCATTCCGGTCGAGAAGGCCGACGGGACGTGGGACGAGTTCATGGCGCGTGGCACGAACCTCGTCGTCGTCGACGAGCGCGCGTCGGCCGTCACCGCCGACGACGTCTCCGACATCCTGTTCACCTCGGGCACCACCGGCCGCAGCAAGGGCGTGCGGTGCGCGCACCGGCAGTCGCTCGACGCCTCCGCCGCCTGGGCGGCCTGCGGCCAGGTCACCAGCGCGGACCGCTACCTGTGCATCAACCCGTTCTTCCACAACTTCGGCTACAAGGCCGGCATCCTGGCCTGCCTGCAGACCGGCGCGACGCTGTTCCCGGAGTTGACGTTCGACCCGGAACAGACCATGCGCGCGGTGGCCGAGCACCGGATCACGGTGCTGCCCGGTCCCCCGACCATCTACCAGACGCTGCTCGACCATCCCCGCCGCGGCGACTTCGACCTGAGCTCGCTGCGGTTCGCGGTCACCGGGGCCGCCACCATCCCGGTCGTGCTGATCGAACGGATGCAGGGCGAGCTGGACATCGACATCGTGCTGACCGCGTACGGCCTCACGGAGGCAGCGGGTTTCGGCACGATGTGCCGGGCCGACGATGACGCCGTCACCGTCGCGACCACGTCCGGGCGCCCGATCGCGGATTTCGAGCTGCGCATCGGCGAGCAGGGCGAGGTGCTGCTGCGCGGACCGAACGTGATGCTCGGATACCTCGACGACCCCGAGGCCACCGCGGCAACCATCGACGACGACGGTTGGCTGCACACCGGCGATGTCGGCACCGTGGACGAGGCCGGCAACCTCGAGATCACCGACCGGCTCAAGGACATGTACATCTGCGGCGGTTTCAACGTCTACCCCGCCGAGGTGGAGCAGGTGCTGGCCCGCCTCGACGGGGTCGCCGAATCCGCCGTCATCGGGGTGCCCGACGAGCGGCTCGGCGAGGTCGGTAAGGCGTTCGTGGTGGCCAAGCCCGGCGCACAGCTGGACGAGAAGACCGTGATCGACTACGCGCGGGAGCATCTGGCGAACTTCAAGGCTCCGCGCTCGGTCGAGTTCCTCGACGCGCTGCCGCGCAACGCCGGCGGCAAGGTGGTCAAACCGCTGCTCCGTGACCGTGAAAGGGACTGAATGGACCTGAGTTTCGACGACGCCACCCTCGAGTTCCAGGCCGAGGTGCGCGAATTCCTGGCGGCGAACAGGGACCGTTTCCCGACCAAGTCCTACGACACCGCAGAGGGGTTCGAACAGCACCGCCGCTGGGACAAGGTGCTTTTCGATGCCGGCCTGTCGGTGATCAGCTGGCCGGCCAAGTACGGCGGGCGCGACGCGTCGCTGCTGCAGTGGGTGGTGTTCGAGGAGGAGTACTTCCGGGCCGGTGCACCCGGCCGGGCCAGCGCCAACGGTACCTCGATGCTGGCGCCGACGCTGTTCGCGCACGGCACCGAGGAGCAGCTGGACCGGGTTCTGCCGAAAATGGCCAGCGGTGAGGAGATCTGGGCGCAGGCCTGGTCCGAACCGGAATCCGGCAGCGATCTGGCCTCGCTGCGCTCGACGGCCACTCGCACCGACGGCGGCTGGCTGCTCAACGGGCAGAAGATCTGGAGCTCCCGGGCAGTCTTCGGCGAGCGAGCGTTCGGCCTGTTCCGTTCCGACCCGGAAGCGCAGCGCCACAAGGGCCTGACCTACGTCATGTTCGACCTGAAGGCCGACGGCGTGACGGTTCGGCCCATCGCGCAGCTGGGCGGGGACACCGGGTTCGGGGAGATCTTCCTCGACGACGTCTTCGTGCCCGACCGCGACGTCATCGGCGGGGTGCACGAAGGCTGGCGCGCGGCGATGAGCACGTCGAGCAACGAGCGCGGCATGTCGCTGCGTAGCCCAGCGAGGTTCCTCGCGCCCGCCGAACGGCTTGTCGCGCAATGGCAGCAGAATCCCGATCCAGCGTTCACCGACCGGGTGGCCGATGCCTGGATCAAGGCGCAGGCCTACCGGCTGCACACCTTCGGTACCGTCACCAGGGTGGGCAACGGCGGGGAGCTGGGCGCGGAGTCGTCGATCACCAAGGTGTTCTGGTCCGAGCTGGACGTGGCGCTGCACCAGACGGCGTTGGATCTGCGGGCCGCCGACGGCGAGCTGGCCGACAGCTGGACCGAGGGGTTGCTGTTCGCACTCGGCGGGCCGATCTACGCCGGCACCAACGAGATCCAGCGCAACATCATCGCCGAGCGGCTGCTGGGCCTGCCCCGAAAGTAGATGACGTGAACTTCGAGATCGACGAACAGCAGCGGGATTTCGCGGCGAGTATCGACGCCGCGCTGGGCGCCGCGGACCTGCCCGCCGCGGTGCGGGCCTGGGCCGACGGTGACACCGGGCCGGGACGCAAGGTGTGGGCCCAGCTGGCCGACCTGGGCGTCACCGCGCTGATGGTGCCCGAGGAGCACGGCGGTATCGGGGCGCACCCGGTGGACCTTGTGGTCGCGCTGGAGCGGATCGGCCGGTGGAACGTTCCGGGACCGGTGGCCGAATCCCTTGCGGTGGCCCCGATCCTGCTCGGCGACGACGGTCGCGGCGCCGCGCTGGCATCCGGTGAGCTGATCGCCACCGTCGCGCTGGCACCGCTGGTCCCCCGCGCGGTGGACGCGAACATCGTCGGGTTGACCCTGCTGGCCGAGGGCGGCGTCGTCCAGGACGCATCGGTGGGCGCCGGCCACGAGTCGGTGGATCCGTCGCGGACCGTGTTCGAGGTGACCGCGTCCGGGCCCGCCCGCGCGGCCGCCGTGGCGCGGGCGTTCGAGTTCGGTGCACTGGCCACGTCGGCCCTGCTGGTCGGGGCGGCGCAGGCGATGCTGGACGCGGCGGTCGAATACGCCAAGCAGCGCAGCCAGTTCGGGTCGGTGATCGGCAGTTACCAGGCGATCAAGCACAAGCTGGCCGATGTGTTGATCGCCGTCGAGTTGGCCCGGCCGCTGCTGTACGGCGCGGCGCTGTCGCTGGCCGACGAGTCCGCGGACACCGCCAGGGACGTCAGCGCGGCGAAGGCCGCGGCCGCCGAGGCCGCCCTGGTGGCGGCGCGGTCCTCGCTGCAGACGCACGGGGCGATCGGCTTCACCCAGGAGCACGATCTGTCGCTGCTGTTGTTGCGGGTGCAGGCGCTGCGCCCGGCGTGGGGCGATCCGGGCTGGCATCGGCGCCGAGTGCTGGAGGCCCTGTCGTGACCGAAGAGCGGGAACTGTTACGCGACACCGTCGCCGCGTTGGTGGACAAGCACGCCCCACCGGAGGCGGTGCGGACCGCGGCCGCCTCCGAGCGCGGTTACGACGAGGCGCTGTGGGCGATGCTGTGCGAACAGGTCGGGGCCGCCGCGCTGGTGGTACCCGAGGAGTTCGGTGGCGCAGGCGGTGAGCTGGCCGACGCCGCGGTGGTATTGGAGGAACTCGGCAAGGCTCTGGTGCCCACGCCGCTGCTGGGCACCACGCTGGCCGAACTCGCGCTGTTGGCGTCCGCCGAGCCCGACCCCGAGCTGCTCTCGGGGTTGTGCGAGGGCGCCTCGATCGGCGCGGTGGTGTTCGACCCCGGCTACGTGATCAACGGCGACGTCGCCGACGTGGTGATCGCCGCCGACGGTGAAAAGCTCACGCGGTGGCTGTCTTTCACCGCGTCGCCGAGGGTGCCGATGGACATCACCCGGCGGCTGGCGCGGCTGGAGCCCACCGAGACCGCTGGCCTGGGCACCGACCCCGGCCTGGCCGATACCGCGGCGATCCTGCTGGCCGCCGAGCAGATCGGCGCCGCGTCACGCTGTTTGGACCTGACCGTGCAGTACACCAAGGACCGCGTGCAGTTCGGCCGGCCCATCGGCAGCTTCCAGGCGCTCAAGCACCGGATGGCGGACCTGTACGTCGCCGTGCAGTCGGCGCGCGCGGTGGTCGGTGCCGCCGTGGCCGGACCGTCGGCCACATCGGCGACGCTGGCCCGGTTGGCGGCCAGCGAGGCGTTCTCGAAAGTGGCCGCCGAGGCGGTGCAGCTGCACGGCGGCATCGCGATCACCTGGGAGAGCGACATCCAGCTGTACTTCAAACGGGCGCACGGCAGCGCGCAGCTGCTGGGGCCGCCGCGCGAGCAGCTGCGCAGGCTCGAATCCGAGGTGTTCTAGCCTGGCATGGTGACCGCCGACGCGAGGAGCAGTTCGGGGCGCGTCTCGATGCGCGCCGGTATCCCGCCCTTCTATGTGATGGATGTGTGGCTGGCCGCCGCGGAACGGCAGCGCACCCACGGCGATCTGGTCAACCTCTCGGCGGGGCAACCCAGTGCAGGAGCGCCGTCGGCGGTGCGCGACGCGGCCGTCGCCGCCCTGAACGACAACCAGCTCGGTTACACGGTCGCGCTCGGGATCCCGGAACTGCGGGCCGCCATCGCGGAGTCCTACGCCGCACGCCACGGTCTTGCCGTCGATCCCGACGACGTCATCGTGACAACGGGATCCTCGGGCGGATTCCTGCTGGCGTTCCTGGCCTGTTTCGACGTCGGCGACCGGGTGGCGATCGCCAGCCCGGGCTATCCGTGCTACCGCAACATCCTGTCTGCGCTGGGGTGCGAGGTGGTCGAGCTGCCATGCGGGCCGGACACCCGGTTCCAGCCGACGGTCCAGATGCTCGCCGAGCTGGACCCGCCGGTGGCCGGGGTGATCGTCGCCAGCCCGGCGAACCCGACCGGCACCGTGATCCCGCCCGAGGAACTGGCGGCCATCGCGACCTGGTGCCAGCGGTCCGGGGTGCGGCTGATCAGCGACGAGATCTACCACGGCCTGGTGTACCCGGGTGCCCCGGCCACCGCGTGCGCGTGGGAGACCACGCGGGATTCTGTTGTGGTCAACAGCTTTTCGAAGTACTTCGCGATGACGGGGTGGCGGCTGGGCTGGCTGCTGGTGCCGCAGGAACTCAAGCGCGCCGTCGACTGCCTGACCGGTAACTTCACGATCTGCCCGCCGGCGCTGCCGCAGCTGGCCGCGGTCTCGGCGTTCACGCCGGAGTCGATCGCCGAGGCGGAGGCGCTGGTACACGGCTACGCCACCAACCGTGGGCTGCTGCTGGACGGGTTGCGCGCGATCGGCATCGACCGGCTGGCACCCACTGACGGCGCGTTCTACGTGTACGCCGATGTGTCGCACCTGACCACGGATTCGCTGTCGTTCTGCTCGAAGATGTTGAACGACACCGGCGTCGCGATCGCGCCCGGCGTGGACTTCGACACCGTGCGCGGCGGCGCCTACGTGCGGCTATCGTTCGCCGGCCCGACGTCCGACATCGAGGAGGCGCTGCGGCGCATCGGTGCCTGGCTGGGCTGACGGGGCCGCCACGGAAAAGGCGGCACCCCTTGTGGGGGTGCCGCCTTCGTCTCGAGGGTCAGCGGACGTCGACGTAGACGACCTGACCGGTGACCGTCTGCTGGAAGGTCCGGTCGTAGCGGTGGTCCTGGACGGTGGAGCGGATGTCGCTGCCGCGGTTGACGCCGACCACGGTGGCCTCCGACAGCGGCTTGTCCGACAGCCGGTTCACGATGACCCGGTTGCCCTGGGCCTCGAGTGCGCTGATGGTGTCGGCGGCGTTGCCACCCGCGGTGGGTGCGGCGGCGGCCGGGGCGGCCAGGCCCAGGACGGCGGCGGTCAGGCCGGCGGCGGCAGCGGTGGCGATGGTGAAGTTCTTCATTTCGGTCTCTCCCCTTCGGTGTGGGTCGGAGCCGTGGAGCGGGTCACGCGGTTTCGACTTTGTTGTGTTGATCTTGCGATCTGGCCGGTTCAACCCGCAGGTCAGCGGGTTTGTTTCAGTTGGCAGAGATTGAGCGGCCTGCTGGCAGAATTTGATTGATAGGTCGATTTCCGCCAATCTTTGGCGGTGTGGGAGACGGCGGCCGGGGAGTTGTCGGTGCCGGGGGGTAGCGTCGGGTTTGTGTTAGAACATGTGTTCGATGTGGGTGTGGGGGCTTCGCAGCAGGAGCTCCGTGACCTGATCGAGCGCTGTGAACGGCTCAAGTCGGCCGCGGCGGCGGCGCAGGCCCGGGCGACGGCGTTGTGGTCTCAGAAGCGGCGGGCCTTTGAGGGCGCCGCCGGGGTGCCTTCGGCGCGGCGCGGGGCCGGGTTGGGCGCCGAAGTGGCGCTGGCCCGCCGGGAGGCCCCGCGGTCCGGGGGCCGACACCTCGGGTTGGCGCAGGCGTTGGTGCACGAGATGCCGCACACCCTGAAGGCGTTGGAGTCCGGGCAGCTCTCCGAATGGCGGGCCACCCTGATCGTGCGGGAATCGGCCTGTCTGTCCGTCGAGCACCGCCGCGCCCTGGATGCCCAGTTGTGCGCCGAAGCCGACGGCTTCGACGGCTGGGGCAACGCCCGCGTCGCCGCCGCCGCCCGACGCATCGCCGCCCGCCTGGACGCCGCCGCGGTCGCCGACCGGGCCGCCAAGGCCGTGAGTGAACGGTGTGTGACGATCCGACCCGCCCCGGACTCCATGGCGTATCTGACTGCGTTGTTGCCGATGGCCCAGGGCGTGGCCGCCTACGCGGCGTTGAAGCGGGAGGTCGACCTGTGCGGCGACGGCCGCACCCGCGGGCAGGTCATGGCCGACACCCTCTACGAGAGGGTGACCGGCCGGACGGTGACCGCGCCGGTGTCGGTGGCGCTGAACCTGCTGATGGCCGACACCACCCTGTTCGGCGACGACGACTGCCCCGGCTGGTGCGAGGACTACGGCCCCATCTCCGCCACCGCGCTACGGCTACTCGTCAAAGAGGCCACCGCCGCCCACACCGCCACCGCCCGCGCCGCCGCCGAAGCCGCCACCGTGGCCCTGCGCCGGCTCTACCGCCACCCCCGCTCCGGACAGCTGGTAGCCATGGAATCCACGGCGCGGTTGTTCCCCAAAGGCCTGGCCCGATTCATCGGCCTGCGCGACCAAACCTGCCGCACCCCGTTCTGCGATGCCCCGATCCGCCACCGCGACCACGCCACCGCCCACCGCGACGGCGGACCCACCACCGCCACCAACGGCCTAGGCTCCTGCGCAGCGTGTAACTACACCAAAGACCAACCCGGCTGGACCGTCCACACCACCCAGAAAGACGGGGTACACACCGCGACCTGGACCACCCCCACCGCAGCCACCTACCGCTCCACCGCACCACCACCACCCGGACCACCAGTGGCCCCGATCAGCCCCCTCGAACACCGCCTCGGCATCGACATCGTCGACCTCACCACCTGGCGCCTCAAACACACCCCCACCCACGGACCACCGATCCATCCCGATACGGGCGACGACGACGGGTCGGAACCCGGTGCGCCCGAACACAACCAGCCACCCGACGGGTATGCCTCCGATGGGACCGAGGCCCCGCCGGGCGCGGTCGGGACCGATGCTGACGGCGCTGAACCCGGCGAGACTTCCTGCCCGCCAACAGCGTCCGATGGCTCAGTGTCCGACGACTCAGTGTCCGACGACTCAGTGTCCGACGACTCAGCGTCCGACGAACCTGGCTTCGGCGCCGCCTGAGCGCCGGGTGCTACCCCAGGCCGGTGGACGAGCGGCGGCGCCGGGAGATCGCGTCCACGCTGGCGGCCAGCAGCAGGACGCCGCCGGTGACCAGGAAGTTGATGTAGGACGACTGGTTCAGCAGGCCGAGGCCGTTGGCGATCGTCGCGACCACCACACCGCCGATCACTGCGTCGATCGCCCGGCCCTTACCGCCGAACAGGCTGGTGCCGCCGATCACCGCCGCGCCGACGGCGTACAGCAGCGTGTTGCCCGCCCCGGAGGCGGCCGACACCTTGCCCGCATAGGACGCGGCGATGATCCCGCTCAGCGCGGCCAGCGACGAGCAGACGACGAACACCGATATCCGGATCCGGTCCACCGAGATACCGGCCCGGCGGGCGGCCTCGGCGTTACCACCGACGGCGTAAATGTGCCGGCCGTACGACGTGCGCTTGAGCACCACGGTCATGACGATGAGCAACACCAGGATCAACGGCAGTACATAGGGGATGCCGCTGATCTCCACGTTCGGGTTGACGCTGCGATTCACGCTGAGCACAAAGGTGACACCGAGGACCACCGCCGCCACCACGGACACCCGGGTCACCACGACCCCCAGCGGAGAGTGCGACAACTGCAGCGCCTTCTTGCGCCGGTACTGGGTGAACTCCAACGCGGCGAAGCCGAGCACCACCACCAGGGCGATCACCCACCCGATCGAGGTCGGCACGTTGCTGATCGTCAGGCCGCGGATCACCTTGTCGTCGACGCGGACCGAGCCGCCCTCACCGATGAGCTTCAGCGTGACCCCTTGCAGCCCAAGGAAGAACGCCAGCGTCACCACGAAAGACGGGATGCCGAGCTTGGCGCGTAGCAGACCGATGGCCAGACCGATCACGGCGCCGCACGCGATGCCGCCGAGCATCGCCGCCCACCACGGCCAGCTCATGTTCACGATGGTCAAGCCCATCGCGCACGCGGCCACCCCACCGGCGACGCCGGCCGACAGGTCGATGTCGCCCAGCAGCAGCACGAACACCAGACCCATCGCCAGCACGCAGATGGAACCGGCCTGGGTGATCAGGTTGGCCAGGTTCAGCGCCGACAGGAACCTGTCGTTGGCCAACCCGAACACCACGAACAGCACCACGAGCCCGAGGACCGCGGGCAGCGAACCCATGTCGCCGCCACGCACCCGCTGCACGTAGCCGCGGACGGCCTCACCGAACGTCTGCTCGGCGCGGATGTCATCGGCGAAGTCCCCGTCGGCCACGGTGGCCTCGGAAGGGGTACCGACACTGGTCATTTCGTTAATCCTCCGATTCGCGTCGGGACCGGGCAGCAGTGGAGTTCACAGCGACTCGGCGGCTTGCGCCGGCGCCAGACCGATGCCGCCGGAACGCCCGGCGGTGATGAGTTCCACCACCTGCCCGTGGGTGACCTCCGATGCCTTCACTTCCCCGGCCACCCGGCCCAGGTACAGCGCGCAGATCCGGTCGGCGACCTCGAACACGTCGGCCATGTTGTGCGAGATCAACACGACGCCGACGCCCTGATTGGCCAGCCGGCGCACCAACTCGATGACCTGGCGAGTCTGCGCGACACCGAGCGCCGCGGTGGGCTCGTCGAGCAGCACCACCTTGGAGTTCCACAGCACCGACTTCGCGATGGCCACCGTCTGCCGCTGCCCGCCCGACAGGCTCGACACCGTCTGCCGGACCGACTTCACGGTCCGCACCGACAGCGACGTCAACGCCTGCCGGGCCATGGTCTCCATCCGCGCCTCGTCGAGCAGTCCGTGGCTCTTGAGTTCCCGGCCGAGGAACATGTTCTCGACGATGTCGAGGTTGTCGCACAGCGCCAGGTCCTGGTACACCACCTCGACACCGAGCGCCGACACGTCGTTCGGGCTGTGCACCGTCACCGGCTGACCCTCGAACAGGTAGGTGCCGGTGTCGATGGGATGGATGCCGGCGATGGCCTTCACCAACGTCGACTTGCCGGCGCCGTTGTCCCCGACCAGGGCGGTCACCTGGCCGGGGTACACGCAGAAGTCCACATCGTGCAGCACGTGCACGACACCGAAACTCTTGTTGACACCCCGTAGTTCGAGGATCGGCGCGGGGTCGTTCGGCGCGGCCATCAGACTCCCGCGGCGTTGCACATCTCGGCGAACTGGCCCGAGCACACCTCGTCCTTGGACTGTCCGCCGTCGTCGAAGACCACGTTGATGTTGTCCTTGGTGATCGACTTCGGGGTCAGCAACACCGACGGCACATCGCGCCCACCGGTGTCGTCGCGGGAAGTGCTGGTGGTCTTCGGCTCCTCACCCTTGACCAGCGCAATCGCCGCCTCGGCCAGCGCGTTGGCCTCCTCGGTGGCCGACTTGTAGACGGTCATGCACTGGGTTCCCGCCAGGATGTTCTGCAGCCCCTCGACCGTCGCATCCTGGCCGGTGACCGGGACCTGACCGGCACGGCGGTTCTTCTCCAGGATGGAGATGACCGAGCCGGCGAGGCCGTCGTTGGCGGCGTAGACGCCGTCGACGCGGCCGTCGGCGGCGGTGTAGAGCTGCTCGAAGATCGTCACGGCCTTGTCGTTGTCCCAGTCCGGCACGGCCTGCTCCCCGACGATCGTGATCGACGGCGTCGCGTCGACCACCGAATGCGCGCCGTCGGAGAACAGCGTCGCATTGTTGTCGGTCGGAGAACCGTTGAGGAACACCACGTTTGCCGGTCGCCCGCCGAGGCAGTCGACCAGCCCCTGGCCCTGCAGCTCACCGACCTTGGTGTTGTCGAACGACACGTAGACATCGGCCGAGCCGCCGAGCGTGAGGCGGTCGTAGTCGATGGTCTTGACGCCCTGGTTGGCGGCCTTCTCCTGGATCGAGGCACCGGAGTCGGAGTCGAGGTTCACGATCGCCAGGACCGTGACACCGTCGGCGATCATCGCGTCGGCGATGGTGGCCATCGTGTCGGCGGATCCCTCGGCGTTCTGGATGGTGTATTCGACACCCGCGTTCTGGAACGCCGCCTCCAGCGCGGGCCGGTCCTTGGTCTCCCAGCGCACGGACGACTTGGTGTCGGGCAGGATGACACCGACCTTTCCGCCGCCCTGGGCGTCGGACGATTCCGAGCTCGAGCCACAGGCAGTCAGCGTCAGGCTGACACCGGCGACGGCGGTGACGAGCAGGCAGCTGGTTCGTTTCACGAAGAGTCCTCCGAATCGGTGGCGGTCAGATATTTTGTTGTGCGTATTCACATATAACGTGATGTAGGTCACGTATGGGCGTGATTTCGGCGTTTCCGGTCGTGCGCGTCACTCATCGCGCGCCCAGCAGGTGTTCGACGGCCAACTGGTGCAGAGCCACGAAACCGCAACCTTTTCCGCCAAAATAGGCGTCGGCATCGAAGTCCTCGTATGCGCTGCGGTCAGCGATCAGCTCGACGTAGCTCTCGCCGTCGTTCAGGGTGGGCGTGCGCAGTTCGGCGACCTTGGCCGCGGCCAACGCTTCCTGGACGGCCGGGTCGGCCCGGAACGCCTCGGTGCGCTGGCGCAGCAGCAGATACATGCGCATGTTGGCCGCCGCCGACGTCCACACGCCGTCGATATCCTCGGTGCGGCTGGGCTTGTAGTCGAAATGCCGCGGGCCGTCATAGGCCGGTCCGCCGTCGGGGCCGCCGTGCTCGAGCAGGTCGACCAACGAGAACGCATTGATCAGATCGCCGTGCCCGAACACCAGGTCCTGATCGAACTTGATGCCGCGCTGACCGTTGAGGTCGATGTGGAACAGCTTGCCGCTGTAGAGCGCCTGGGCGATGCCGTGCATGAAGTTCAGCCCGGCCATCTGTTCGTGGCCGGTCTCGGGGTTCAGGCCGACCATCTCCGGATGGGCCAGCGTCTCGATGAAGGCCAGTGCATGACCGACGGTCGGCAGCAGGATGTCACCGCGCGGCTCGTTGGGCTTGGGTTCGATCGCGAACCGGATCTTGATGCCCTGGTCGATCACGAACTGGCACAACAGATCCAGTGCCTCCCGGTAGCGCGCCAGCGCAGCCTGCACGTCTTTGGCCGAGTCGTACTCGCTGCCTTCGCGGCCGCCCCACATCACGAACGTCTGCGCGCCCAGTTCGGCGGCCAGCTCGAGGTTGCGCAGCACCTTGCGCAGGGCGAACCGGCGCACCGCCCGGTCGTTGCTGGTGAACCCGCCGTCCTTGAAAACCGGGTGGGTGAACAGGTTCGTGGTGACCATCGGTACCACCAGCCCGGCGCCGCGCAGCGCCGCTGCGAACCGGTCGATCTTCTGCCGGCGCTCGGCATCGGAGCTGCCGAACGCGAACACGTCGTCGTCGTGGAACGTCACCCCGTAGGCGCCCAGTTCGGCGAGCCGCTGCACCGCCTCGACCGGGTCCAGCGGCGGCCGGGTGGCCACCCCGAACGGGTCGACGCCCGGCCACCCGACCGTCCAGAGCCCGAACGAGAACTTGTCGGACGGGCGCGGGGTCAGCTGGTCGGATTCGGCAACGCCGGACTCCAGGATGGTCATCGGGGGCTCCTCGGGAATGATGACACCGCCGAACGCGGGTCAGGAACATGCGAATATGCTTTTGTTCTCTGTGCGAACATAAGATGTGGCGCGCGACACTGTCAAGCGCTGTCGGGAGGGGGTTGGAGTGCCGGTGAATCGGGCCGACGGTGAGCGGGCCGTGCGCGTGGGAACCAGCACCGACGACGTCCGGCGCCGGAACCTGTCCAGCGTGTTGACGCTGGTCCATCGCCATCGTGCGCTCAGCCGCGCCGAGCTGACCCGCAGGACCGGGCTGTCCCGATCGACCGTCAAGGACCTGGTCGAGGAACTGGTCAGCAAGGACCTGGTCGACGAATCCCCGGCCGCGTCGGTGTCCCAGGTCGGCCGGCCCAGCCCCATCGTGCGCCCGAGCCACCGGATAGTCGCGGTAGCGGTCACCCCCGAGGTCGACGCCGTCACCGTGGGCGTGGTGGCGATGGGCGGCGCGGTGCTCGACGTGGTGCGCCGCCCGACCGAGCGGATCCCGACCGCCGCGGACACCGTGGCCATCGCCGCCGAGGCGATCGGCGCGATCCGGCAGCGCCTGCACGCGGGGCAGTCCGTGACCGCCGTCGGGGTCGCGGTGCCCGGGCTGGTGCACGGCCCCGATTCCGCGGTACAGCTGGCGCCGAACCTGGACTGGCACGACGTGGAGATCGGTCAGATGCTTAGCTCGGCAACGGAATTGCCGGTGTGGGCGACCAACGACGCCAACGCCGGCGCCGTAGCTGAACACGTCTTCGGCAACCATCACCACCCCGGGCACATGATCTATGTCAACGGGGGCCCGAGCGGCATCGGCGCCGGCTTCGTCGTCGCCGGCGGCCTGCTGGAGGGCGTCGCGGGATATGCGGGCGAGCTGGGGCACACCTACGTGGGTGGCGGCGAACCCTGCCACTGCGGCAGCGTCGGCTGCCTCGAGACCGAGGTCACCCAGGCGCCGTTGACACGGCTGCTGGCCGCGCTGGACGACGCCACCGAGGCCGACGACGCCACCCAGCAGCCCAGCGGCGCCGAACGCGATGTGCTGGGCCGGCAGGCCCGCTCGCTGGGCATCGCGCTGGGCAACGCGATCAACATGCTCAACCCGGGGCTCATCGTGCTCGGCGGCTTCCTGCGCGTGTTCCCGGCCTACGCCGCGGCCGTGCTGCGCGACGAACTGGCCCGGCACACCATGGCCGCGCCGCGCAACCTGGTTCGGGTGGTGCCCGCCACCCTGGGCTCGGACACACTGATGATCGGCGCGGCCGAGCTGGCCTTCGCTCCGGTGCTCGCCGATCCGGGGAGGTTCTGACATGGCTCTGGTGGCCGGGATCGATTCGTCCACCCAATCCTGCAAGATCGTCGTCTGCGACGCCGACACCGGAGAGGTGGTGCGCGCGGCCTCCGCACCGCATCCGGACGGCACCGAGATCGACCCGCAGCTGTGGTGGGATACGTTGTGTAACACCATTACCGGCGTCGGCGACTTCGACGACGTGGCGGCGGTGTCGGTGGCCGCCCAGCAACACGGCATGGTGTGCCTGGACTCCGCCGGCGCGGTGGTCCGAAAGGCCTTGCTGTGGAACGACACCCGCTCCGCGCAGGCGGCCGAGCAGCTGGTGGGCGAACTCGGGGGGCCGCACGAGTGGGCCCGGCGGGTCGGGGTGGTGCCGGTCGCGTCGTTCACCGCGACCAAGCTGCGCTGGCTGGCCGACCACGAACCCCACCACGCCGACGCCACCGCCGCGGTGTGCCTCCCTCACGACTGGCTGACCTGGCGGCTGCACGGCGGCACCGACATCGCCGAGCTCACCACCGACCGCAGCGACGCCAGCGGCACCGGCTACTTCGCGGCCGAAACCGACAGTTATCAACCAGATCTGCTCGAGCTCGCGTTCCGCGGCCGCCGCCCCGCCCTGCCCCGGGTGCTCGGGCCGCGCACCCCGGCCGGACAGACACCCCGCGGCGCGCTGCTGGGCCCCGGCGCCGGCGACAACGCCGCGGCCGCGCTCGGGCTGGGCGCCGCGGACGGCGACTGCGTGGTGTCCCTGGGCACCTCGGGTGTGGTCAGCGCGGTCGGGCATGCCGCCCCGCACGATCCGGAGGGCATCGTCGCCGGTTTCGCCGACGCCACCGGGGCGCACCTACCGCTGGTGTGCACGCTCAACGGGGCGCCGGTGCTGGCCGCGGTCGCCGCCATGCTCGAGGTGGGTTTCGACGAGTTCGACCGGCTCGCCCTGTCGGCGCCGCCTGGGTCCGACGGCCTGGTCCTGGTCCCCTACTTCGACGGCGAACGCTCCCCGAACCTGCCGCACGCCGCCGGCGCACTGCACGGGATGACGACCCGAAACCTGAACCCCGCCAACATCGCCCGGGCGGCCGTCGAGGGACTCCTGGCGTCGATGGCCTACTGCATCGGCAAGATCGGCGAGCACGGTGTGGCCACCGACCGTGTCATCCTGGTCGGCGGCGGCGCCCGCTCGGAGGCCGTCCGGCGCATCGCACCGACCATGCTGGGCACCGACGTACACGTGCCCGCCGCCGCGGAGTACGTCGCCCTGGGCGCGGCGCGGCAGGCGGCCTGGGTGCTGTCGGGGCAGGACTCGCCGCCGCAGTGGTCGGCCGCCGACACCACCTGCTACCGCGCCGACCCGACCCCGGACCTGGTGGAGCGCTACCGGGTCGCCCAGCAGCTCACGCTGCGGTGATCGTCTTGCAGCTCACGCTGCGGTGATCGTCTTGCAGCTCACGCTGCGGTGATCAGCTGCGGCGCTGCTCGGCGTACCAGTCCAGCAGGTCCGGATCGTCCACGGCGCTACGCTCCACCACCCTGGCGGCGTCGCGGCCCTGGAACAGTTTCTTGATCGGCACCTCGAGCTTCTTGCCGGTGCGGGTGTGCGGGACCCCCGGCGCGGCGATGATCTCGTCGGGCACATGCCGCGGGGACACCTCGGTCCGGACGGCGTCGTTGATCCGCTCACGGACCTCGTCGGTCAGCTCGACACCCTCGGCGAGCACCACGAACAGCGGCATCCAGTACCCCCCGTCGGGCTGCTCGACGCCGATCACCAGCGCCTCGGCCACCTCGGGCAGCCGCTCGACGGCCTGGTAGATGTCGGCGCTGCCCATCCGGATGCCGTGCCGGTTGAGCGTGGAGTCGGAGCGCCCGTGCACGACGACACTGCCGTGGTCGGTGATCGTGATCCAGTCCCCGTGCCGCCACACCCCGGGATAGACGTCGAAATACGCGTCGTGGTACCGCTTTCCGTCGGGATCACGCCAGAACGACACCGGCATCGACGGCATCGGTTTGGTGATCACAAGTTCACCGACGTCACCGCGCACCGGCTTGCCGTCCTCGTCCCACGCGTCCAGGGCGACTCCGAGGAACGGGGCCGACAGCTCCCCCGGCCACACCGGCACGGTGCGCACCCCGCCGATGAACGCCGACACCACATCGGTGCCCCCGCTGATCGAGGACGTCTGGACACCCACCTGGTCGCGCAGCCACAGCGACGACGTCGGCGGCAGCGAGGACCCGGTGATGCCCACCGTGCGCAGCGCGGACAGGTCGTGGGTGCGGCTCGGCGCGGCATCGGCCTTGATGCAGCCCAGCACATAGCCGGGGCTGGTGCCCAGCACGGTGACCCGAAGCCGGGCCGCGATGCGCCACAGCTCGTCGGGGTGCGGCGCCGACGGGCTGCCGTCGTAGCAGACCACCGTCGCACCGACCAGCAGCCCGGCCACCTGGAAGTTCCACATCATCCAGCTCGGGCTGGTGTACCAGAAGAAGGTGTCGTCACGGCCCATGTCGCTCTGCAGCGCAACGGCTTTCAGGTGTTCGACCACCACGCCGCCGTGGCCGTGCACGATGCCCTTGGGCAGCCCCGTGGTGCCCGAGGAGAACAGGATCCACAGCGGATGCGCGAACGGCACCGCGACCGTCTCCAGTGGGGCGTCGCTGCGCGCGGCCAGATCGGCGGTGGTGAAGGTGGCCTGCACCGTCGGCATCCCGGCGGCCAGCTCGGCGACGTCGCCGCGTTTGTCGCGGTACCTGCCGGCGAACGTGTAGCCGTCGGCGGCCACCAACACCTTCGGCTCGAGCTGGCCCAGCCGGTCCAGCGCGGCCTTGGCCGAGTAGTCCTGGCCGCAGGCGCTCCACACCGCCCCGATCCCGGCGGTGGCCAGGAACGCGATCACCGCCTCGGGGATGTTGGGCAGATAGCCCACCACCCGGTCGCCCGGGCCGACACCGGCCGCACGAAGCCGGTCGGCGAACGCCGCGGCGCGGCCCAGCAACTCGTCCCAGGACACCTCCCGGTCCGGTGCACCCTCGCTGACCGCCACGATGGCCGGCCGGTCGGTGCGCGCGTTGCGCACGATCTGGTCGACGTAGTTCAGCGTGGTGCCGGGAAACCAGCGGGCGCCCGGCATCCCGGTGCCCTGCAGCACCGTCGGCGCGCGCTCACCGAGGTCGAAGTAGTCCCACAGCGCGGCCCAGAAGCCCTCGATGTCGTCCACCGACCACCGCCACAGCGCGTGGTAGTCGGGGAAGCTCGACCCGGTGCGCTGTTCGACGAAGCGGGTGAAGTCGGTGATGCGGGCGTCGGCGACGTCGCGGTCCGTCGGCACCCACTGCGGCGCCGCCGTCGTCACCGGGCGGTCCATCCGCCGTCCATCGTGTAGGAAGCCCCGGTCACCATGGCCGCGGACGGCGAAGCCAGCCAAGCCACCAACGCGCCAACCTCCTCCGGTTCGACGAGACGCTTCACAGCGCTTTCCTTGAGCAGGATCTCGGCGATCACCTGATCTTCGGGAATGTTATGCGTTCTGGCCTGATCGGCGATCTGTTTCGTGACCAGTGGCGTACGCACGTACCCCGGGTTGACGCAATTGCTGGTGACGCCGTGCGGGCCACCCTCGAGCGCGGTCACCTTCGACAGGCCCTCGATCGCGTGCTTGGCGGTGACGTAGGCGGCCTTGAACGGCGACGCCCGCAGGCCGTGCACCGACGAGACGTTGACGACCCGGCCGAACCCATTGTCGTACATGTGCGGCAGCGCGGCGCGGATCAGCAGGAACGGCGCCTCCACCATCAGCGCCAGCATCGACCGAAACCGCTGCGGCGGGAACTCGGCGATCGCGTCGATGTGCTGCACCCCGGCGTTGTTGACCAGGATGTCGGTCTGCAGCGTCAACTCTTCGAGCGCCTCGACGTCGGAAAGGTCCAGCGTCCAAGCGGTTCCGCCGATCTCGCGCGCCAGCGCGTCGGCACCCGCGGCGTCGATGTCGGCGACGGTGACCTCGGCACCGCGGGCGGCCAGCGCCCGCGCGCACGCCGCGCCGATACCACTCGCCGCACCCGTCACCAGGGCGTGGCGGCCGCGGAGTTCGGTCACAGCACCCCGGCGCGGGCGAGCTGCGCTCGGTCGGCGTCGTCGATGGTGGCCAGGTCGATGCCGTTGGTCTCCCGGGTGAACAGGGCGGCCACCAGCGTGACCGCCGCGGCGGCGGTCAGATACAGCGCCACGGGCACCCAGCTGTCGAACTGGTCGAGCAACCAGGTGGCGATCGCCGGGGCCAGCGACCCGGCGACGATCGAGGTGACCTGATAGCCAAGGGACACACCGGAATAGCGCATCCGGGTGGGGAACATCTCGGCCATGATGGCCGGCTGCGGCGCGTACATCAACGCATGGATCACCAGGCCCAGCATGATGGCGGCGATGATCACCAGGTAGCTGCCGGTGTCCATCATCGGGAACGCGAAGAATCCCCAGGTGGCCGCCAGCACCGCGCCGACGATGTACACCGGGCGCCGGCCGTACCGGTCAGAGAGCCGGCCCACCTGCGGGACCACCAGGAAGTGCACGAAGTGCGCGGCCAACAGCCACCACAGGATGTCGTTGGTGTCGGCACCGACCTCGTTCTTCAGGTAGATGATCGAGAACGTGACGACCAGGTAGTACAGGATGTTCTCGGCGAAGCGCAGCCCCATCGCGGTGAAGACCCCGCGGGGATAGCGCTTGAGCACCTCGACAACGCCGTAGGACACCGCCTTGACCCGCTCGACCTCCTGCTGGGCCGCGACGAAGATCGGGGCGTCGGTGACCTTGGTGCGGATGTAGTAGCCGATGAGCACCACCACGGCCGACAGCCAGAACGCCACCCGCCAGCCCCAGGACAGGAACGCCGCCTCGGGCAATACCGCGGTCAGGATCAGCAGCACCACGGTGGCGAGCAGGTTGCCCAGCGGCACCGCGGCCTGCGGCCAGCTGGCCCAGAAGCCGCGGTCCTTGTTGGGGCTGTGCTCGGCGACCAGCAGCACCGCGCCGCCCCATTCGCCGCCGACCGCGAAGCCCTGCACGAACCGCAGGGTCACCAGCAGGATCGGCGCCCACACCCCGATCTGCGCGTAGGTCGGCAGACAGCCCATCAGGATCGTCACCGCACCGACGAGCAGGATCGCGAACTGGAGCAGCTTCTTGCGGCCGTGCTTGTCGCCGAAGTGGCCGAACACCACCCCGCCGAGCGGGCGGGCGACGAAGCCGACCGCATAGGTCAGCAGCGCCAGGATCAGGCCGACGGACTCACTGGTGTCCGCCGAGAAGAAGACTTTGTTGAAGACCAGCGTGGCGGCGGTGGCATAGAGGAAGAACTCGTACCACTCGACGACGGTGCCCGCCATCGAGGCGACCACCACGCGCTTGAGACCGGTGGAGATCGGTCCCGAACCTGCGGCCTGCGGATCCTGTTGAGCGGTCATCGGACCCTCCCTTCGGCTCTGAGTATTAATGCAGCTACCCAGGGCAGCAATGCCCAAAACCGCGGGAGTTATCTGCAAAAATGCACAGCATGGCGGCTACCGTACGACGGCCCAGCGCCGACGATTTGCTGGTTCTGCTGGCCGTCGGCAGAACCGGCAGGTACACCGCCGCCGCCGACGAACTGGGGCTCAACCACACCACGATCAGCCGGCGCATCGCCGCGCTGGAGACCGCGATGGGCGGTCGCGTGCTGGCCCGGGAGGCCGGCGGCTGGGAGCTCACCGAGCTCGGCCGCGACGCACTGGCGGCCGCGGAAAAGGTCGAATCCGCGGTGCGCGCGCTGTCCACCGCGCGCGGTGAACGCCGTCTGGAAGGGGTGGTGCGCATCTCGGCGACCGACGGGTTCTCGGCCTACATCGCCGCGCCGGCCGCCGCGGCCGTGCAACGCGAGCACCCCAACGTGTCCGTCGAGATCGTCGCCGCCACCCGGCGCGTCACCCAGCACCGTTCCGGACTCGACATGGAGGTCGTCGTCGGCGAACCGAAGGTGCACCGCGCCAAGGCATTACCACTCGGCGATTACACCCTGGGCCTCTACGGTTCCCGGGAGTACCTCGACACGCACGGCGTCCCCGCCGATGTGGCCGACCTGCACCGCTACCCACTCATCTACTTCATCGACTCGATGCTGCAGGTCGACGAACTGGACCTGGCGCCGAACTTCGCACCCCCCATGCGCGAATCGGTCACCTCGACCAACGTGTTCGTCCACGTCGAGGCCACCCGGGCGTCGGCGGGTCTGGGGCTGCTGCCGTGCTTCATGGCCGATCGGCACCCCGACCTGGTCCGGGTGCTGGCCGAGACGGTGTCGATCCGGCGGATGTACTGGCTGGTCGTGCGGGCCGAGACACTGCGCAGGCCCGAGGTGGCCGCCGTCGTCGACGCGATCATCGCGCGCATGGCCGACCAGCGCGACGTGCTGGCCGGGGCGGACTGAACCCGGTGGCCTGGGCGAACCGAAAATCGGTGCCCTTCGGCCACCGCGGCGGTCAGGCTGGACGGTATGCCCAGGCACGGGTTTCCGGCGGCAGGAGATCATCGATGCCGCCCTGGCCGACGGCTACTGCGGATATCACGCCGTCGGGACGTGCGCGATGGGACCGGCACCCGACGATGTGGTGGATCCCGCGCTGCGGGTGCGCGGCGTGCGCGATCTGCGTGTCGTGGACGGCTCGGTGCTGCCGCCCCTGGTCTCGGGCAACCTGAACGGGCCCGCGATGGCGCTGGCGTGGCGGGCCGCCGACCTCATCCTGGCCGGGTCTCAGCGGCGCGGGCGCCTCAGGCCGTGACCCGCATCTCGGCACCCGGATGGGAGCTGAGCGTGATGACGACCGGTCCGGCGCCCGTCTCGAACGTGGTGTTGGCGTAGCCGATGAAGCCGTAGTGCCCGTCGATCGTCGACACCGCGGTGATGTCCGTGCTACCGCCAGCCCCGGTGTCGAGGTTGGACCACGCCGCGACCACGGTCAGCGAGCAGGACCCGTCGTAGATGCCGGCGTCGTAGTGGATCGCCACCCGGACCCCACCGTCCAGGCGGTCGAAGGTCTGGATCGGGACCGCCTGCGCCTCCGCGCTGACGGTGCCGCCGCACGTCGGCGACGCCACCACCGGGACGGCGGGCAGTTCGGCGAATGGCTGGGCCTGCGCCACCGCGGTCGACAACGTGGCCGAGACCAACCCCGCGGCCGCCATGCCGACCCCACGGAACCGATTCATGTCCCTGTTATCGACGCGGGCGCGGCCGGCGTTAGCGCAGGGCCGGCTCGGACAGGTCGACGCGCAGCGCCCAGTGCTCGTCGAGGATGCGCCGCAGCGCGGCATCCATCGGCCGCGCCGACGCCAGGTCGTGTCCGAACCGGCCGTCCACGACCACCACCGCGTCTTCGGTCAGCCCCGCCGTCTCGACCTGGTCGACGAACGGATCGAACAGTGCCGGCGGGGTGGCCAGGTAGTACAGCGCCCGCTGCGCGTTGGTCAGCTCCGCGCCGTACATCAGGCCCTGCTGGGTGATGACGAACAGCTCGGTGCCGAAGCGGGCGCCGCGCACCTCGGCCCGGCCCCACGCCAGCGCACCGCGCCTGCTCTGTTCCAGTGGATCCTGCACGGCGTCGGTCAGCGCGAACACCTTCTGGACCGGCCCGCCGTGCGGCCGCGGCTCCCGGTGCAGCGCGGCCCGGAAGTACCGCCCGAAGACCTCACCGAAGAAGTCGTACAGTTGTGCGCTCATCGCGGCCCCCTACGTTCGACGACGACAGCTCGAGTGTGCGCGCCGAACCGGCCGCTGGCCAGAGGTCACGCGAAGACGGTCGGCTCGGCGGGCGGAGACGCGCTACCGTCGCCGCATGCCTTTCCTCGAGCACCCCAAGGGGCCCGCCTACTACCGGCACTGGGCCGCCGCGCAACCCCGCGCCGCCGTGGTCTTCCTGCACGGTTTCGGTGAGCACACCGGTCTCTACCACCGGTACGGGTTCACGCTCAACGCCGCGGGCATCGACCTGTGGGCGGTCGACCAGTTCGGGCACGGGCTGAGCCCTGGGGATCGCGGCGACTTCGGCACCCTCGAGGACAGCTCGGCGTTGGCCGACGGCCTGACCGAACTGGCCGGCCGGCGCGGCGTTCCGCTGATCGCGCAAGGCCATTCGTTCGGGTCGATCGTCACGCTGTTCCGGCTGCTCGACGATCCGGCGACGTACCGGGCGGGCGTCATCTCCGGGGCACCGCTGGTGCCGGTGCCCGAACTGCTGGACACCGACACCTCGCTGGACCTCGAGCTGGACTGGCTGTCGTCCGACCCGTTCTACCTCGACGCCATGGAGAACGATCCGCTGGCGTTCGCCGACGCCGACGGCACGGCACTGGCGCGCGAACTGGACCGGGGCTGGGACCGGTTCGGCACTGACCTGCCGAAGCTGGCGGTGCCGACGCTGGCCGTGCACGGCACCAAGGACCCGATCGCGCCGGTCGGGGCGGTCCGGGCGTACGCCGAGCAGATCGACGCACTCGAGTTGGCCGAGTTCCCCGACGCCCGCCACGACATCCTCAACGAGGCGCAGCACCGCGAGATCGCCGCGGCGATCATCGGGTTCATCAACGCCCGGATCTGAGCGCTACAGCCAGGTGTCGTCGGTAGTCGCGGTCAGGAACGCCTCGAGGTCGTTGCGCCAGTCGGCCGGGGAGTTCTTCTCCGGCTCGATGCCGGTGTACTGGCCCTGGTAGAACAGCAGCGGCCGCGGCTTGCGCCTGGGCACATCGGAGAGCGACTGCACCGCCCCGAACACCACGTGGTGATCGCCGCCGTCGTGCACCGAGTGCACGGTGCAGTCGATGTGGGCCAGCACGCCGTCGATGATCGGTGACCCCAGTTTCGATGGGGACCAGTCGATCTCGGCGAACTTGTCCGGCTCGCGGGAACCGAACCGGGCCGAGACGTCCTTCTGGTTCTCGTGCAGGATGTTGACGCAGAACCGGCCGCTGGCCTCGATCGCCGACCACGACCGCGACACCTTGGTCGGGCAGAACAGCACCAGCGGGGGATCCAGCGACAGCGCGGCGAAGGACTGGCACGCAAAGCCCACCGGGACGTCGTCGTGCACCGTGGTGATCACGGTGATCCCGGTGCAGAACTGGCCCAGCACATCGCGGAATGTGCGCGGGTCGATGGGAGGGCCGGCCATGGGAGCTACCCGAAGCGCGCTACTTGAAGCCCACGCTGAAGTCGTGACCCCACAGCGATACCGCGGTGCTCTCCCGGGCCACCCAGTTCTCGTCGTCGACTTCGAGTCCCTCACAACCGAATTCGATGTCGAAGCCACCCGGGGTCTTCATGTAGAACGACAGCATCTTGTCGTTGACGTGCCGGCCCAGCGTCGCCGACATCTTCACCTTGCGGCGCAGCGCCCGATCCAGGCACAGCCCGACGTCGTCGGAGTTCTCCACCTCCACCATCAGGTGCACGATCCCGCTCGGGGTCTCCCCCGGCATGAACGCCAGGCTGTGGTGGCGCGGGTTGACCCCGAGGAACCGCAGCCAGGCCGGTGGACCGTCGGCGGGCCGGCCCACCAGCTGCGGCGGCAGCCGCATCGAGTCACGCAGGCTGAACCCGAGTACATCGCGGTAGAACTGCAGGGTTTCGGCGTCGTCGCGGGTGGTCAGCACCACATGGCCGAGCCCCTGGTGCTCGGTGACGAACCTGTGCCCGTAGGGGCTGACGACGCGGCGGTGCTCGAGCGCGACACCGTGGAACACCTCGAGGGTGTTGCCGGACGGGTCGTCGAACACGATCATCTCGTCGACGCGGCGTTCGGCCAGCTCGGCGGCCGCGGCCTCCTTGTAGGGGGTGCCGTGGGCGTCCAGCCGGTTGCGGACCTCCTGCAGGCCGGCGGCGTTGGCGGCCTCCCATCCGGACACCTGCAGCCGGTCGTGTTCACCCGGCACGATCACCAGCCGGGCCGGGAACTCGTCCATCCGCAGATACAGGGCACCCTCGGTGGCGCCCGAACCCTCGACCATGCCGAGCACCTTGAGCCCGTACTCGCGCCAGGCCGCCACGTCGGTGGCCTCGATCCGCAGGTAGCCCAGCGACCGGATCATCACGAACCTCCGAGGAAATCGATGGTCAGCTTGTTGAATTCGTCGGACTTCTCCAGCTGCGCCCAGTGCCCGCACTGGCCGAACACGTGCAGCTGCACGCGCGGGATCTGCTTGAGCGCCACCAGCGCGCCGTCGAGCGGGTTGACCCGGTCCTCGCGGCCCCAGATCAGCAATACCCGTTGGCGCAGCTTGTACACCTCGCGCCACATCATGCCGAGCTCGAAGTCCGCACCGGCGAACGACTTCCCCATCGCCCTGGTGGCCGCCAGCGACTCCGGGGTGCTGGCGATCGCGAAGCGCTCCTCGACGAGCTCCGGGGTGATCAAGTTCTGGTCGAACACCATGATGCGCAGGAACTTCTCGATGTTCTCCCGCGTCGGGTCGGCGGCGAAGCGGCCCAGCAGCTTGACCCCCTCGGTCGGATCCGGGGAGAACAGGTTGACGCTCAACCCGCCCGGGCCCATCAGCACCAGCCGGCCCGCCCGCTCCGGGTGATCGAGGGCGAACCGCACCGCCGTGCCGCCGCCGAGCGAATTACCCACCAGCGCAGCACGTTCGATGCCGAGATGGTCGAACAGGTTCACCAGCGCGGTGGCGCTGTAGCGGTTGTACTGCTCGTGTTCGGTGTGCTTGTCGGAGTGCCCGTAACCGGGCTGATCCACCGCCAGCACGTGGAAGTGCCGGGCCAGCACCGGGATGTTCTTGCTGAAGTTCGACCAGCTGGACGCCCCGGGCCCGCCCCCGTGCAGCAGCACCACCGTGCCCGCGGTCTCGCGGTGCGCGACACCAGCCTCGTGGTAGTGCAGCTTCATATCGTCGCGGACCTGCGCGTAGCGCGAGGTCGACTCGAACGTGATCTCCTGCTGCTGGGCAGCTTCGGCGGCGAAGGAGGTCATCTAGACCATCGTGTCCTGCGGCGGCAACCCGAAGGCGTCGTTACCGAAGATCAGGTACGCCCGCTCCGGGTCGTTGGCGGCGTGCACCCGGCCGGCGTGAGCGTCACGCCAGAACCGTTGCACCGGCGCATCATTGGACAGGGCCGTGGCCCCGGAGGCCTCGAAGAGCCGGTCGATCGAGGCGATGGCACGGCCAGTGGCGCGCACCTGGTCGCGGCGGGCCCTGGCCCGCAGCGAGAACGGGATCTCCTGGCCCGCCACGAGCAGTTCGTACTCGTCGCCGACGTTGCCGATCAGCTGGCGCCAGGCGGCGTCGATGTCGCTGGCGGCCTCGGCGATGCGCACCTTGGCGAACGGGTCGTCCTTGGACTTCTCCCCGGCGTAGGCCGCGCGCACCCGCTTGCCCTGGTGCTCGACGTGCGCCTCGTAGGCGCCGTAAGCCATGCCCACGATCGGGGCCGAGATGGTGGTGGGATGCACGGTGCCCCAAGGCATCTTGTACACCGGCGCGGTGTTGGTCAGGTACCCCCCGGCGGTGCCGTCGTTCATCGCCTTGTAGGACAGGAACCGGTGCCGCGGCACGAAGACGTCCTTGACGACGACGGTGTTGCTGCCGGTGCCGCGCAACCCGACGACGTGCCAGACGTCGTCGATGGTGTACTCGCTGCGCGGGATCAAGAAGCTGCCGAAATCGACGGGCTTGCCGTCCTTGATGACCGGACCGCCGAGGAACGCCCAGGTGGCGTGATCGCAGCCCGAGGACCAGTTCCACGCGCCGCTGACCAGGTACCCATCGTCGACCACATGGCCGGCACCCATCGGGGCGTACGACGACGACACCCGGACGCTGGTGTCCTCACCCCAGACGTCCTCCTGGGCCTGCTGGTCGAACAGCGCCAGATGCCAGTTGTGCACCCCGAGGATCGCGGCGACCCAGCCGGTGGACCCGCACGCGCTGGCCAGGCGGCGCACCCCCTCGTAGAACAGCGTCGGGTCGCACTGCATCCCGCCCCACTGCTGCGGCTGCAGCAACTTGAAGAAGCCGATGTCCTCCAACGCCTGCACGTTCTCGTCGGGCAACCGGCGCAGGTCCTCGGTGACCTGGGCACGATCGCGCAGCTGTGGCAGCAGGTCGTCGATGCCGGCTAGGACCGACTGCGCGTCGCGCTGTTCAATGGACGTCACTGGTATGCCTCCCGGGCGTGCGAGCTGACCTAGAAAAGATTAGAACACGTTACGATTTGTGTCGAGTAGCGCCACCCTGTGGCTACTGGACCTGCGGACATGCATTTCTGTAACCTGTTCTAATTATGCGACTGAGAGGGGTCTCCGTGGCGACCGACGCGGTGCCGGACGAACCACTGGGCACCCATGTGCTGGAACTGCAGATCGCCGAGGTGATCGACGAGACCGCGGACGCCCGTTCGTTGGTGTTCACCTCGCCCGAGGACGCGCCGGTGCCGCGGGAGAAGCTGCGGTACGCGCCCGGGCAGTTCCTCACGCTGCGGGTGCCCAGCGACCGGACCGGCTCGGTGGCGCGATGCTATTCGCTGTGCAGCTCCCCGTTCACCGGCGACCCGCTGACCGTCACGGTGAAGCGCACCGCGGGTGGCTATGCGTCGAACTGGTTGTGCGACAACGCCCACGCCGGCATGCGGATCCATGTGCTGGCCCCGTCGGGCACGTTCGTGCCCAAGACGCTGGACACCGACTTCCTGCTGCTGGCCGCGGGCAGCGGCATCACCCCGATGCTGGCGATCTGCAAGTCCGCGCTGTCCGAGGGCAGCGGCAAGGTGACGCTGGTGTACGCCAACCGCGACGAGAATTCGGTGATCTTCGCCGCCACGCTGCGTGAGCTCGCGGCCAAGTACCCCGACCGGCTCACCGTGACCCACTGGCTGGAATCGGTACAGGGGCTGCCCAGTGCCACCGCGCTGGCCGGGCTGCTCGCCCCCTACGCCGACCGGGAGGCGTTCATATGCGGGCCGGGTCCGTTCATGACCGCCGCCGAGGATGCCCTGACGGCGTGCGGCACCGCCGAGCAGCGCATCCACATCGAGGTGTTCAAGTCGCTGGAATCCGATCCGTTCGCCGCCGTCACCGTCGCCGAGGACGACAGCGACGAAGGCCCGGCGACCGCGACCGTGACGCTGGACGGCGACACCCACGAGGTGTCCTGGCCGCGCAGCGCGAAACTGCTGGACGTGCTGCTGGCCAAGGGCATCGACGCGCCGTTCTCCTGCCGGGAGGGGCACTGCGGCGCGTGCGCGGTGCTCAAGAAGTCCGGGGCGGTCGAGATGGAGGTCAACGACGTCCTCGAGCAGCAGGACCTCGACGAGGGCCTCATCCTGGCCTGCCAGGCCCACCCGCGGTCGGATTCGGTCGAAGTGACCTATGACGAGTGAGCCGCGGGCTACCATGCGCGCACGCACGGGAGGAACTCGAGTGAAGCGATTCGCCACGGGCACGTCCGCAGTCGCCGCGACCTGGCTGGCCCTTGCGGCCGGTACCGTGGCACCTCAGTCCGCCGCCGCGGTGGACACCGCCGACGCATCCATCCCCGTCGACGCGGTCACCACGCTCGAGGTGCACACCTCCGCCAACTGCGTACCCGCCGACAAACAGTGCTACTTCACCGCATCGGCCAATCTCGCGACGCCGCAAGGCCGTACCGGGTTCCCCAACGACCTGTGGGCCCGCCAGACCACCACGCTGCGCTCGATGGACCGGATGGTCTACCTGGACTCCGACTTCGACGCACCGGACACGCGGATGTTCAAATCGATCGGGCCCGTGGAGTTCACGACGATCTACACCGGTGGCGGCCCGGTCGAGCGCTACCAGATCCACGGCAACACCTGGCCGACGGACTGGGTGACCGGCCAACCCAAGCTCGACGCCGACTACATCGTGTGCACCCACATCCAGGTGGTCTATGCCGGGGTGAACCTCACCTCGCCGGACGCCTGCGCACAGACCACCTTCTGAGCTACCGAGCTACCGCGGCAGCCCCAGCAGCCGCTCCCCCGCCATGGTCAGCAGGATCTGCTCGGTGCCGCCGGCGATGGTCAGGCAGCGGGTGTTGAGGAAGTCGTGTACCTGCGAATTCTCCACCACCCCGGCGCCTTCGGACAGATCCATCCGGAACTCGGCGAGCGCCTGCCGGTAACGCACTCCGATCAGCTTGCGGGCGCTGGCCTGCGGGCCCGGGTCCCGCCCGCCGACCGCGAGCTGGGCGATGCGCTGATCCAGCAGCGAGCCCACCTGGGCGGTGACGATCAACGCGCCCAGCCGATCCTGCGTCGCGGCATCGAGATCGAGCGAGGGATCCTCGCGCACGGCGCGCAGCAGCTCCTCCATCGGGTTGCCCAGCGCGGTACCGTGCGCCATCGCCACCCGCTCGTTGGCCAGCGTGGTCCGCGCCAGCCGCCAGCCGTCGTCGACCTGGCCGACCACCATCTCGTCGGGCACGAACACGTCGTCGAAGAACACCTCGTTGAACAGTTCGTCACCGGTGATCTCGCGCAGCGGCCGGATCACGATGCCCGGGCTCTTCATGTCCACCAGGAAGTAGGTGATGCCCTTGTGCTTGGGCGCGTCCGGGTCGGTGCGGGCCAGGCACACCCCCCAGTGCGCCTTCTGCGCGGCCGAGGTCCACACCTTCTGCCCCGTCAGCTGCCAACCACCTTGCACCCGAACGGCTTTGGTGCGCAGTGCGGCCAGGTCCGAGCCCGCGCCGGGCTCGCTGAACAGCTGGCACCAGATCAGCTCACCGCGCAGGGTGGCCGGCACGAACCGCTCGACCTGGGCCGGGCTGCCGTGTTCGAGGATGGTCGGCACCGCCCACCAGCCGATCACCAAGTCCGGGCGCACCACCCCGGCGGCGGCCAGCTCCTGGTCGATCAACAGCTGCTCGGCCGGGCCCGCACCGCGTCCGTACGGGGGCGGCCAGTGCGGGGCCAGCAGCCCGGTCTCGGCCAGCGCGACCTGCCGGCGATCCTGCGCCGCCGCGGCGACTTCGGCGACCGCGGCGGAGATCTCGGACCGCAGGCCGGCCACCGACGCCAGGTCGACGTGCAGCTCGCGGCGCACCCCCTGCTGGGTCAGCGCCACCACCCGGCGCAGCCAGCGCGACCCGCCGCCGAGGAACTGGGCGATGGCGTAGGCGCGGCGCAGGTACAGGTGCGCATCGTGTTCCCAGGTGATGCCGATGCCGCCGAGCACCTGGATGCAGTCCTTGGCGTTGGCCTTGGCGGCCTCGATGCCGACCGACGCTGCCAGCGCGGCCGCGATCGAGAGCTGCTCGTCTGAATCGCCCGCTGCGCGGGCGGCATCGGCGGCGGCCACGGCGGCCTGCTCGGAGCGCAACAGCATCTCGGCGCACATGTGCTTGACGGCCTGGAAGCTGCCGATCGGCTTGCCGAACTGTTCGCGCACCTTGGCGTACTCGGTGGCGGTCCGCAGCGTCCAGCGGGCCAGCCCCGCCGCCTCGGCGGCCAACACGGTGGCCGTCAGGTCGACCACGCGCTGCGCCGGCACGGCCAGCTCCACCGCGGCGGCACCGTCGAGCTGCACCCGGGCCAGTGGCCGGGAGAAGTCGGTGGCCGCCAGCGGCTCCACCGTCACCCCGTCGGCGGCGGCGTCGACCAGCAGCCAGCGGTCCCCCGCGGGCAGCAGCAGCACCCCGCCCGCGTCCGCGCCGAACACATAGGGCGCGCTGCCCGACACCCGGCCGTCGGCGTGGTCGAGGTGGGCGTGCAGGGTGACCCCCGCGGTGCGCGTTCCGGCGGCCAGCGCCTCGACCAGTTCGGCCTGCTCGGCGCCGAGCACCAGGGTCGCCACCGCGGTGGTGGCGACCGGGCCGGGCACCAGCGCGACGGCCGCCTCGTCGACCATGGCGCACAGGTCGGCGACGGTGCCGTCGGCGCCGCCGAGCGCCTCGGGAACCGCGACGCCGAAGATCCCTAGTTCGGCCAGGCCGACATAGGGCGTGCGCCACGCGTCGGGCCCGCCCTGCTCCACCTCACGCACGGCCTCGGCGGCCTTGGCCCCAACGGCCCAGCTGCGGACCAGTTCGCGGGCGTCGGCCTGGTCGTCGGCGATCGTGGATGAGGTTTTCAGGGACCCAGCCGGCACCGTGACTCCTAGCGTTTGGGCGAGAAGGCGGTGCTTCCCACTAGAACGTGTTCTAATAGTGCCAGCGATCGACCGTCAAGTCGACCGCCAAAGCAGCAGGGCACGCCGGTGCCGCCAGGGGCACGGGGGTGAGAAATCGTAGTCCGGCATGCGTATCGTTTTCACCGATATCGCATCGTGAAGGAGCCGCTCGTCGCATGTCTGGGACGTCTGAATCGTCATCGGGTACGTCGCAGGTACCCGTGGTACCGGTCGGCGGATCCGCGCCCGCCGGGGCGGATTCCCGGCCGCGTCAGGTCATGAACGTGGCGGTCCTGTCCGAGTCCGAACTGGGCTCCGAGGCGCAGCGCGAACGACGCAAGCGCATCCTCGACGCCACCCTGGCCATCGCCTCCAAGGGCGGTTACGAGGCGGTCCAGATGCGCGCCGTGGCCGAGCGCGCCGACGTCGCCGTGGGCACGCTCTACCGGTACTTCCCGTCCAAGGTCCACCTGCTGGTCTCGGCGCTGGGTCGCGAGTTCGAGCGCATCGACGCCAAGACCGACCGGGCCGCGCTGGCCGCCGGTGCCACGCCCTATCAGCGGCTCAACATGATGGTCAGCAAGCTCAACCGGGCGATGCAGCGAAACCCGCTGCTCACCGAGGCTATGACGCGCGCGTTCGTGTTCGCCGACGCCTCGGCCGCGGGCGAGGTGGACCACGTCGGCAAGCTGATGGACTCGATGTTCGCCCGCGCGATGAGCGACGGCGAACCCACCGAGGACCAGTACCACATCGCCCGGGTGATCTCCGATGTGTGGCTGTCGAACCTGCTGGCCTGGCTGACCCGGCGGGCGTCGGCGACCGACGTCGCCAAGCGGCTGGACCTGGCGGTGCGGCTGCTGATCGGCGATGGCGAGCGGCCCAAGGTCTGAACCCGGCCCGCATGTCGACTGACGTTCCCTGGGCAATTTCGTTGTGCGCCAACCGGTTACCGGTACACCTGGTCGGAACGTCGGCTTCGCCCGGCTAAGGTGGTCCGGGTGAGCGATCTTCCGCCGGAGCTGGCCGGCGCCCTGGATGCCGCCGCGCGGGCGGCGCGGCTGCTGGTCACCTCCGATTTCGACGGCACGCTGGCGCCCATCGTCGACCACCCGGCCGACGCCCGGCCGCTACCGGAGGCTGCCCGCGCCCTGGTGGAGCTCTCCGAGCTGCCGGCCACGCCGGTCGCGCTGATCTCCGGGCGGGCGCTACGCGACCTGCGGGTGCTGTCGTCGATGCCGGCGTCGGTGCACCTGGTCGGCAGCCACGGCGCCGAATTCGACACCGGCTTCACTTACGACATCGACCGGGCGTTGCTGCAGACCATCACCGACGAGCTGACCGCGATCGCCGCCGCACGCCCCGGCGTGACGGTCGAGACCAAACCCGCCAGCGTCGCGCTGCACGTGCGCAACGCCAGCTTCGCCGACGGCGAGGCGGCGCTGCGGCTGGCCGAGGAGGCCTCCGCCAGGTGGGATGCGCACGTCACGGCGGGCAAGGCCGTGCTCGAGTTCGCGGTGCTGGCCACCGACAAGGGCGAGGCGCTCGACATCCTGCGCGAGCGGCACCAGGCCTCGACCGTGGTGTTCTTCGGTGACGACGTGACCGACGAGAAGGCGTTCCGCCGGCTGCACGGCTCCGACATCGGGGTGAAGGTGGGTCCGGGCGACACCGCGGCCGGCTTCCGCATCGACGCGCCCGAGGACGTCACCACCGCGCTGCGGCACCTGCTGGCCCGCCGCGCGGCGGGCTCAGGCGGGCGGGCCTGAGGTCCGGCCCCGCACCACCTCGGTGTCGAGCACCTCGACCACCGGCAGCCCCGACCGCGGCGGGTTGTTCAGTAACTCCCCTGCGCGCCTGCCCTTTTCGACGCTGGGCTGCGCGACGGTGGTGAGCCCGCGGGCGATCGCGTCGGGCACGCCGTCGAAGCCGGTGACGGTGATCTGGCCGGGCACGTAGATACCCCGGGCCCGCAGGTGGTCCATCGCCGAGAGGGCCAGCACGTCGGCGGTGCACATCAGCGCCGTGATCCGCGGGTTGGCCTCCAGCGCGACCTCCGCACCGACCCCACCGGAGGTCGGCAGGTGCTCGTAGTTCTCCACCACGGTCAGCGACCCGGGGTCGAGGCCGGCCGCGGCCATCGCGTCGCGCACGCCCAGGATGCGCTCGCTCTGCACGTGGAAGTGCGGGGTGGCCGCCCGGGCCGGATCGGCGACGGCCGGGCCGGGCCCGGTCTGCGGCCACTCCCGGCCCAACCGCATGGTGAGCAGCCCGATCTCGCGATGACCAAGTCCCACAACATATTCGGCGAGACGTCGCATCGCGGCGCGGTCGTCGATGCCGACCTGGGAGGCACCCGGCACCTCCTTGGGCTGGTCGACGACCACGACGGGCAGGTGTCGCTGCAGCACCACGGGCAGGTACGGGTCGTCGTCGGAGGCCGAGTACACCACGAACCCGTCCACCCCGGCCGCCAGCACCGCCGCGGACCCCTCGCTGACGGTGCGGTTGGGGCCCACCGCCACCAGCAGTAGGCCCTGCCCCACGGCCTCACACGATTCGGCAAGCCCGGCAACGAAATCCAGGGCCGCCGGATCGCTGAACGAATAGTTGAGCGGCTCGGTGATCACCAGGCCGACCGCGCCGGCCTTGCGGGTGCGCAGCGAGCGCGCCACCGGGTCCGGCCCGGGGTAGCCGAGGCGCTTCGCGGTGGACAGCACGCGTTCGCGCAGTTCGGCCGAGAGTTGGTCGGGCCGGTTGTAGGCGTTGGAGACCGTGGTCCGCGACACCTTGAGTTCGGCGGCCAACGAAGCCAGGGTCGCGCGCCGCCGCGGCGCCGGACTCCTGGACATGCTCCCTGACGTTAGCCGATCGACGTCGCCGGTCAGCGCAACGCTCACCGATGTTGCGGCGATTGGCGGTGCCGCGATTCCTTACGCTACATTAATGGAAACGATTTTCATTTGTATGAGGAGTCCTGCATGCGTCTGTTCACCGCCGCCGCGTCGGCCGCCCTGCTGACGGTCATCGTCGCGGGTTGCTCATCGAGCCCGTCGCCGACCGAGCACCAGCACGCCGGTCTCGACGTCGTGGCCTCCACCGACGTGTGGGGCAGCGTGGCCGGCGCAGTCGTCGGCGCCCACGGGACGGTGAAGTCGCTGGTCACCGGCACCGTCGCGGATCCGCACTCGTTCGAGGCCAGTCCGGCCGACGCCGCCGAGGTGGCCGATGCGGCGCTGGTGGTCTACAACGGCGGCCACTACGACCACTGGATCGAGGAGGTGCTCTCGACCAACCCGGACGTCCCGACCGTCGACGGCTTCTCGCTGCTGCCCACCGGAGAACCCGCCAACGAGCACGTCTTCTACGACCTGGCCACCGTCAAGGCGGTCGCCACGGCCGTCGCCGAGAAGCTCGGTGGCATCGACGCCGAGCACGCCGCCGACTACACCGCCAACGCCGAGCGGTTCGGCGCCGAGCTCGACACGCTGGCCACCGCCCAGCGCGCGATCGGCGCGGCCCATCCGGGCGCCGCGGTGGTGTCCACCGAACCGGTGGCCTTCTACGCCCTGCGCAACTCCGGCATCACCGACAGGACACCGCAGAGTTTCGCCGATGCCGTCGAGGAGGGCGACGACCCGGCGCCCGCCGACGTGGCCGCGATGCTGGACCTGATCAACTCCGGTCAGGTGTCCGCGATCGTCGTCAACACTCAGACCGAAACCCCTGCCACCCAACGGATCTCGGATGCCGCCCGGCAGGCCGGACTGCCCGCCATCGAGGTGACCGAGACGCTGCCCGCGGGCATGGACTACCTGGCCTGGCAGAGGGCCACCACCGACGAGATCTCGGCCCGCTTGGATGGCGCACCTGCGCACAGCAGATAATCGACCTCGTGGCCGGTCAGGCAGACGAGGTGGTGTCGTTCACCCGCGCCCGCCTCGCCTTCGGAGAGCGGGTGCTCTGGGACGACCTCGACATGGCGATCCGGGCCGGTGAGTTCATCGCGATCCTCGGCCCCAACGGCACCGGCAAGACCTCGCTGCTGAAGGTGTTGCTCGGTCAGCTGCCGCTGTCCGGCGGCACCGTCACCGTCGGCGGCGCGCCCGTCACCACCGGCAGCAGGCGCATCGGCTATGTGCCGCAACACCGATCGGTGGACCGCGGGCTCGCACTGCGCGGCTCCGACCTGGTGGCCCTCGGCTACGACGGGCACCGCTGGGGGTTCGCCGGCTGGGGTCGCGAGGCCAGGGCGGCCAAACGCCAGGCGGTGCGCACCGCGCTGGCGCAGGTCAACGGCAACGCCCTGGCGCGGGTGCCGGTCGGGGTGATGTCCGGCGGCGAACTGCAGCGGATGAGGGTGGCCCAGGCGCTGGTGACCGACCCCGCGCTGCTGCTGTGCGACGAACCGCTGCTCAACCTCGACCCGGCCAACGCCCGGCTGGTCTGCGGGCTGATCGACCGGCGGCGCCGGGACGCCGGCACCGCGGTGCTGTTCGTCACCCACGAGGTCGACCCCGTGCTGCCGTACGTGGACCGGGTGCTCTACCTCGTCGACGGCCGGTTCCGGATCGGCACCGTCGAGGAGGTGATGACCTCGGCGACACTCTCTGAGCTCTATCGCGCCGACATCGAGGTGGTCCGGGTCGCCGGCCGCTACATCGTGGTCGGGGAGCAGAGCCAGTACCAGCACGACCACGCCGACGGGCACGTTCATGACTGACAAGTTGGGCCACCTGTTCGAGCACTTCTTCGCCTTCGACATCACGATGGACCTGCTGCGCCGCGACTTCGTGCAGCAGGCCCTGCTGGCCGCGGTGCTGCTGGCCCTGGTCTCCGGGGTCATCGGCCCGCTGATCGTGATGCGGCAGATGTCGTTCGCCGTGCACGGCTCCAGCGAGCTGTCGCTGACCGGGGCGGCGTTCGCACTGCTGGCCGGCTTCAACATCGGCATCGGCGCCCTGCTGGGCTGCGCGCTGGCCGCGGTGCTGTTCGGCGTGCTCGGGCAGCGCACCCGCGAACGCGACTCCGCGATCGGCGTCGTGCTGGCGTTCGGGCTCGGGCTGGCGGTGCTGTTCATCCACCTCTACCCGGGCCGTACCGGCACCAGCTTCGCGCTGCTGACCGGGCAGATCGTCGGGGTCGGCTACTCGGGGCTGGCGCTACTGGCCGCCGTCACGGTGGCGGTCATCGCGGTGCTGGCGGTGTCCTACCGCCCGCTGCTGTTCGCCACCGTCGATCCCGAGGTGGCGGCCGGGCGCGGGGTCCCGGTGCGGGCCCTGGGCATCGTGTTCGCGGCCCTGGTCGGGGTCACCGCCGCCCAGGGGGTGCAGATCGTCGGTGCGCTGCTGGTGATGTCGCTGCTGATCACCCCGGCCGCCGCGGCCGCCCGGGTCTGCACGTCGCCGGTGATGGCGATCGGGGCGTCGGTGGTGTTCGCCGAGCTCGCCGCCGTCGGCGGCATCGTGTTGTCGCTGGCGCCGGGCGTCCCGGTGTCGGTGTTCGTCACCACGATCTCGTTCGCGATCTTCCTGATCTGCTGGCTGGTCGGCAGCCGCCGGCAGGCGGGCACGTAACCCGGCGGGCCCTAGGCTGGACCCCGTGGCGGACACCATCGACCTCAACGCCGATCTCGGCGAGAGCTTCGGGGTGTGGCGCCTCGGCGACGACGACGCCATGCTCGACGTGGTCACCAGCGCCAACGTCGCCTGCGGATTCCACGCCGGCGACGCGGCCACCCTGGCTCACACCTGCCGCGCCGCCGCCGCGCGCGGTGTCCGGATCGGCGCCCAGGTCAGCTACCGCGATCTGGCCGGCTTCGGCCGCCGGTTCATCGACATCACACCCGAGGAGCTGACCGCCGACGTCATCTACCAGATCGGTGCGCTGCAGGCCCTGGCCAAGGTCGCCGGCTCGGTCGTGAGCTACGTCAAACCCCATGGCGCGCTGTACAACACGATCGTCGAGCACCGCGCCCAGGCCCGCGCGGTGGCCGAGGCGGTGCACGCGGTGGACCCCGCCCTCCCGGTGCTGGGGCTGGCCGGGTCGACGTTCTTCACCGAGGCGCAGCGGCTGGGCCTGCGCACGGTGCCGGAGGCCTTCGCCGACCGCGCCTACCGGCCCGACGGCAAGCTGGTGTCCCGCCGGGAGCGCCACGCCGTGCTCTCCGACGTCGACGAGATCAGCGACCGGGTGGCAGCCATGGTCGAGTACGGCCGGGTCACCGCGGTGGACGGCTCCACGATCCCGATCACCGTCGAATCGATCTGCGTACACGGCGACTCGCCCGGGGCCGTGCACATCGCGAACACCGTGCGGGCTCGGCTGGCCGGCGACGGGGTGACGCTGACGCCGTTCTGCTAGCGGGCGTGCCGGCCCTCGGCGTCCCGGTTGGCACCGGTGACGACGCTGTCGAGCAGACCGGGCAGCGCGGCGTCCACCTCGGCGCGGCGCAGCCGCTGATAGGTCAGCCCGTCGTGGACCACCCGCTCGATCACCCCCGCCTCGCGCAACACCTTGAAATGGTGTGTGGCGGTGGACTTGTTGATGCCGTCGTAGAGCGCGACGCACTGCACGGCGGTGCCGGCGTTGTACAGCCGCCGGACGACCTCCAGGCGGACCGGATCGTGGATGGCGCCGAGCACCTGGGTCACCGTGCCGACCGGGTGGACCGCCGGGTCGGTGACCGTCACGTCGTGCGCCATCTCGAGTGTCCTTCACCACGGCGGGTTTGATGTTCGTCGAACCCAGCGTACTCTCGACGGGGTTCGATGCCGGTCAAACTACTCGATCGTGAGGTGCCGCGCCATGGTGGCCGTCGACAGCTCGACCCGCGAAGCGCAGCGCTGGGCCTACCCGCTGTTACTGGTGCTCAGCGGCGTCGCACTGGGTGTCTCCGGGCTGCCCGCGCCGCTGTACGGGCTCTACGAGACGAGCTGGCATCTCAGCCCGCTGGCCACCACGATCGTCTTCGCCGCCTACGCCGTCGCCGCGCTGGCGGCGGTGCTGGTGTCGGGCAAGATCTCCGACGCGGTCGGCCGCAAGCCGGTGCTGCTCACTGCGATGGCCGCCCTGCTGGTCGGGCTCGGGGTGTTCCTGGTGGCCGACAGCATGGCGCTGCTGCTGCTCGCCCGGGTGATCCACGGCGCCGCGGTCGGCTCGATCGTGGTGGCGGGCGCTGCGGCGCTGCTGGACCTGCGCCCCGACCACGGCGTGCGCTCGGGCCTGCTCAGCGGGGTGAGCTTCAACATCGGCATGACGGTGGCGATCTTCGGTGCGGCGCTGCTCGCGCAGTACGCCCCGCATCCGCTGCGCACGCCGTACGCGGTGGTGGCGGTAATCTGCCTGGTGGTCGGTGTCGGCGTGCTGGCGCTGCGCGAGCCGCACGCCGCCCGCACCCGCGGACCTATTCGGATCGCGAAACCAGCTGTGCCCCAAGAGATCCGGTCAGACTTCTGGTTCGCCGCCCTCGGCGCGGTGGCGTCCTGGTCGGTGCTCGGGGTGTTGATGTCGCTGTATCCGGCCCTGGCCGCGCGGCAGACCCACATCGACAACCTGGTGTTCGGCGGCGCGGTGGTCGGCAGCACCGCGCTGGCCGCGGCGCTGGCCCAGCTGGCGGCGACCCGGGTCCCGGCGAAGCGGTCGGCGATCCTCGGCGACGCCGGGATGGCGGTCGCGCTGCTGCTGACGATCCCGGTGCTGCTGTCGCACTCATGGCCGCTGGTGCTGGTGGCCGCCGTCCTGCTGGGCGCCGCGTTCGGGCTGGGCTTCGGCGGCTCGCTGCGGCACCTGTCCGATGTGGTGCCCGCCGGGCGGCGCGGTGAGACGATGTCGGCGTTCTACCTGCTGGCCTACGGCTCGATGGCGGTGCCGACGCTGGTCGCGGGCTGGGCGGCCACCCGCTGGCACCTGGTGTCGGTGTTCCCCTGGTTCGCCGTCGGCGCGGCCATCGCCTGCCTCGCGGCGGCGGCGATCGGGCTGCGCAGCACCGTGCGGGCGCGCGCGACCCACTGAGCCACCGGCCGCGGCTGGCACAATGTCGACCGTGGCCGTCGGGACAGCACCGAGGTATCGCCGCGTCGGCTCGATGCCCATCCTGATCGCCGCGATCCTCGGGCTGGCGTTGGCCGGTCAGACGCTGCGCGGTGTGGTCGCGGGCACCCCCGATATCGCCACCGCGGCGACGGTGTTCTGCGGAATCTTCGTCCAGGCCTTGCCCTTTCTTGGCCTCGGCGTGGTGATCAGCGGCGCAGTGGCCGCACTGGTGACCCCGGACCGGTTGGCCCGCTGGCTGCCCCGCCGGCCGGCGCTGGCGATCCTGACCGCCGGGGTGGGCGGTGCGGCGCTGCCCGGCTGCGAGTGCGGTGCGGTGCCGATCGCGCGCCGGCTGTTCGGTGACGGCAGCGTGGGCGCGGCGGCGTTGACGTTCATGCTGGCCGCACCGGCGATCAATCCGGTGGTGCTGGTGGCCACCGCCGTCGCCTTCCCCGGCGAACCCCGCATGGTCGCGGCCCGGTGTGCGGCGTCGCTGCTGACCGCGCTGACGATGGGCGCACTGTGGGCGCGGTTCGGCCGCCCGGCCTGGATCACCTGCCCGACGCCAGGCGCCGAGGCCGGCGACGGTGCCCGCTGGCGGGTGTTCACCGAGGCCGCCAGGCACGACTTCCTGGTGGCCGCGTCGTACCTGGTGATCGGTGCGGCCGCCGCGGCGGCCCTGCACGTGCTGGTGCCTGCCCGGGTGTTCGACCACATCGCCGGACAGCTCGCGCTGGGCATCGCCGTGATGGCGGTGCTCGCGGTGGTGCTGGCGCTGTGTTCGGAGGCCGACGCGTTCGTCGCGGCCAGCCTGTCGATGCTGCCGCTGGTCCCGCGGCTGGTGTTCCTGGTCGTCGGGCCGGCCGTGGACGTCAAGCTGTTCGCCATGCAGGCCGGGATGTTCGGCCGCGCCTTTGCGATCCGGTTCGCCCCGCTCACCTTCGCCGTCGCCGTCGCGGCCGCCACCGGGGTGGGTCTGCTGATGATCGGCCCGCCGTGACCCGCGAGACCGAGAACACGCTGCTGCTGCTGGTCGGGGTCGCCACGCTGCTCGTCACGCTCAGCGGGGCCTACACCCGCTACGTCAAGCCGTCGCTGCAGCCGTGGCTGTTGGTGTGCGCGGTCCTGCTGATCGCGTTGGCGCTGGTGTCGATGGCGCGCGACATCCGGCGCGGATCCCCGGCACCGGGCGGGCACCGGCACCGGTCGGCGACGGCGTGGCTGCTGCTGGTCCCGGTCGGGTTGCTGACGTTCATCGTGCCCCCGGCGATCGGTCCGCAGACCTCCCGTCCCCCGGCCGCCGACATCTCGGCGGCCGCCGCGCGCCACCCGTTCCCGCCGCTGCCGGCCGGGCGCGCCCCCGAGATCACGCTCCCGGAGCTGCTCATCCGGCTGGCCCAGGACAGCGCGGGCACGGTGGAGAACCGGCTGCTCAGCGTCACCGGGTTCGTGATGGCCGACGGCGGCCGCACCGACCTCGGGCGGGTCGTCATCGTGTGCTGCGCGGCGGACGCCCAGCTGGCGCGGATCCGTCTCGACGGCGCGCCGGCGGCCGGCCTGGTCGACGGCACCTGGGTCCGGGTGGAGGGGAAAGTCGGTGCGGGACAGAATGCCTCGACCCCGGCTGAGCCGGTGTTGCAGGTCTCGCAGGTGCGGCAGATCGAGCCGCCGCAGAACACCTACAGCTATTGATCCCACCGGGGTCGGGCCGCCCGGCCCCGCCGCCTAGGGTGGCTGCTGTGCGCCTGAAGCTCGGCCGCCCCGACCTGTCGGCCTACCGCACCCGCGCCGACCTGCCCGCGGCGTCGTCGGCGAGCCCGCTGACCGTGACGTGGGCCGGGGTGACGACGCTGCTGGTCGACGACGGCGACGCCGCGCTGTTGACCGACGGATTCTTTTCCCGCCCAAGCCTTCTCACCGTCGCGACCCGGCCGCTGGTGTCGTCGCGGCCGCGCATCGACGCGGCGCTGGGCCGGCTCGGGGTGCGCCGGCTCGAGGCGGTGCTGCCGGTGCACACCCACTACGACCACGCCATGGATTCCGCGGTCGTCGCCCAGCTCACCGGCGCCCGCCTGATCGGCGGGACCTCCGCCGCCCACGTCGGCCGCGGACACGGGCTGGACCGCGTCGAGGTCGTCACCCCCGGCACGGCCGTGCCCGCTGGACCGTTCGACATCACCCTGGTCGAGGGCAGCCACTGCCCGCCGGACCGCTTCCCCGGCACCATCACCGAACCGGTGACCCCGCCGGCGCGGGCGTCGGCGTACCGCTGCGGGGAGGCATGGTCGACGTTGGTTCACCACCGCCCCACCGATCGGCGGCTGCTGATCGTCGGCAGCGCCGGGTTCGTGCCCGGTGCGCTGGCCGGGCACCGAGCCGACGTCGTCTACCTCGGCGTCGGCCAGCTGGGGCTGCAGCCGACCGGCTACCTCGTCGAGTACTGGCGCCAGACCGTCGGCACCGTCGGCGCCCGCCGGGTGGTGCTCATCCACTGGGACGACTTCTTCCGGCCGCTGGACCGGCCGGTGCGCGCGCTGCCGTTCGCCACGGACGACCTCGACGCCACCATGCGGGTGCTGAGCCGGCTGGCCGCCGACGACGGCGTCGCACTTCACCTGCCCACGCTGTGGACCCGCGCCGATCCATGGAGCTGACCGTCTCGCTGGCCGCGCTCGTCGCGGTCCTCGGGTTCGCGCTGCTGCGCCCGCACCGCTGGCCGGAGGCCGTCGTCGCGGTCCCGGCCGCCGGTCTGGTCATCGCGGCCGGCGCGGTCTCCTGGCACGACGCCCTGGCCGAGATCGGGCGGCTGGCACCGGTGGTCGGGTTCCTGGCCGCGGTGCTGGTGCTCGCCCGGCTGTGCGACGACGTCGGGTTGTTCCACGCGGCTGGGACGTGGATGGCCCACGTCATCTCCGGCGGCCAGAAGCGGTTGCTGGCATCGGTTTTCGCGATATCGGCGACGGTGACCGCGGTGCTGAGCCTGGACGCCACCGTGGTGCTGCTGACGCCCGTCGTGCTCACGACCGCACGGACGCTGGCTATCCCGGCCCGACCGCACGCCTACGCCACCGCGCATCTGGCCAACACCGCGTCGTTGCTGCTGCCGGTGTCCAACCTGACCAACCTGCTGGCGTTCAGCGCGGCCGGCCTGTCGTTCCTGCATTTCGCCGCCGCCATGTCGCTGCCGTGGCTGGCCGCCGTCGCCGTCGAGTTCGTGCTGCTGCGCTGGCTTTTCCGCGCGGACCTGGCGGTGCCGCCGCGCCGGCCGGCCCGCGACGAGCCGCTGGAGGTGCCGGTGTTCGCCCTGGTGGTGGTCGGGCTGACGTTGGCCGGCTTCGCGGTGGCCTCGCTGCTCGGACATTCGCCGGCGTGGGCGGCGCTGGCGGGCGCACTGGTGCTGGGAGTGCGCGCGCTGGCCACCCGCCGCACCTCGGTCACGAAGATCGCCGCCGCCGTCGACGTGCCGTTCCTGGCCTTCGTGCTGTGCCTGGGCGTGGTCGTCGACGCCGTCATGCGCAACGGTCTGGACCAGGCGATGCACCGGGTGCTGCCCGACGGTCACGGGCTGCCGGCGCTGCTCGGCATCGCCGCGGTGGCCGCGGTGCTCTCCAACGTCGTCAACAACCTGCCCGCCGTGCTGGTGCTGCTGCCGTTGGTGGCACCGGCCGGGCCCGCCGCGGTGCTGGCCGTGCTGATCGGGGTGAACATCGGCCCCAACCTGACCTACGTGGGCTCGCTGGCGAACCTGCTGTGGCGCGGCGTGGTGCGCCGGGACATCCAGGCCGGCTTCGGGGAGTTCACCCGCGTCGGGATCGTCACGACCCCGGCGGCGCTGGTGGCCGCGGTCCTCGGGCTGTGGGTGTGGATACAGCTGTTCGGGCTCTAGGAGTCTGCTAGCCCCATTGTCGAACTCCTCAACACGGCTCGTGCCTCGCCGCTTGATCGTCGTCCGACTAGCCCCATTGTCGAACTCCTCAACACGGCTCGTGCCTCGCCGCTTGATCGTCGTCCGACTAGCCCCATTGTCGAACTCCTCAACACGGCTCGTGCCTCGCCGCTTGATCGTCGTCCGACTAGCCC
>JBFWOX010000001.1:0-66021 GCA_050250295.1 Mycolicibacterium sp. | reverse complement strand
CTAGCCCCATTGTCGAACTCCTCAACACGGCTCGTGCCTCGCCGCTTGATCGTCGTCCGACTAGCCCCATTGTCGAACTCCTCAACACGGCTCGTGCCTCGCCGCTTGATCGTCGTCCGACTAGCCCCGCCGCTGGCGGGCGATCTCGGCCAGCACCACCCCGGCGGCCACCGACGCGTTCAGCGATTCGGTGGGGCCGGCCATCGGGATGGACACGATGGCGTCGCAGTTCTCCCGGACCAGCCGAGACAGCCCCTTGCCCTCGGAACCGACCACCACCACGAGCGGCCCGGACCCGTCGAGTTCGTCGATCGCGGTGTCACCGCCGGCGTCCAGGCCGACGATCTGCAACCCGGCGTCGGCGTACTGCTTGAGCGCCCGGGTCAGGTTGGTCGCGCGGGCCACGGGCAGCCGGGCCGCCGCGCCCGCGCTGGTGCGCCACGCCACCGCGGTGACCGACGCCGAACGTCGCTGCGGGATCAGCACCCCGTGCCCGCCGAACGCCGCGACCGAGCGCACGATGGCGCCCAGGTTGCGGGGATCGGAGATGTTGTCCAGCGCCACCAGCAGGGCCGGCGTCACATCGCTCTTGGCCGTCTTCAGCAGGTCGTCGGGGTGTGCGTAGTCATACGGCGGCACCTGCAGGGCCAGGCCCTGGTGCAGGCCGTTGGCCGCGATCCGGTCCAGATCGTGCCGGGGCACCTCGAGGATCGAGATGCCCTTGTCCGCGGCGATCTGCACGGCCTCGGTCAGCCGTTCGTCGGAGTCCGCCCCCAGCGCCACGTACAGGGCGGTGGCCGGGACGCCCGCACGCAGGCACTCCACGACGGGGTTGCGGCCGAGGACGGTCTCGGTGTCGTCGGTCTTCTTGTGCCTGCCCTGCTGCTGCCGGGCGGCCTTGGCGGCCCGTTTGGCCGCCGGGTGACCCGGCCGCTGATGCGCGGGCGGGGTGGCGCCCTTGCCCTCCAGCCCGCGGCGGCGCACCCCGCCGGAGCCGACCGTCGGGCCCTTCTTGGTGCCGGCCTTGCGTATCGCGCCGCGGCGCTGCGAATTGCCGGCCATCACTTACCGTCCGCGTCGACGAGCGACCACTGGGGCCCGTCGGCGGTGTCGGTGACGTCGACGCCCGCCTCCTTGAGCCGGTCGCGGATGGCGTCGGCCTCGGCCCAGTCCCGCCGCGCCCTGGCTTCCTCGCGGCGCCGCACCTCGGCCTGCACCAGCACGTCGACGGCCGCCAGCGCCGCCGACGTCTCGTCGCGGGACTCCCAGCGCTCGTCGAGCGGATCTGCCCCGAGGATGCCCATCATGGCCCGGATCGACATCGCGTGGGCCAGCGCGGCGTCGTGATCGCCGGCATCCAGCGCTCGGTTGCCCTCCGCGCGGGCGGCGTGCACCTCGGCCAGCGCGGCGGGCACGGCCAGGTCGTCGTCGAGCGCCGCGGCGAACTTCGGCGTCCACTGCCCGGGCACCACCGCGCCGACGCGGTTGCGGACCCGGTGCAGGAAGTCCTCGATGCCGGTGTAGGCCTTGGCCGCGTCGGCCAGCGCGGTCTCGGAGAACTCCAGCATCGAACGGTAGTGCGCGCTGCCCAGGTAGTAGCGCAACTCGGCGGCCCGAACCCGTTGCAGCACAGCGGGAATGGCCAGCACATTGCCGAGCGACTTACTCATCTTCTCGCCGCCCATGGTGACCCAGCCGTTGTGCAGCCAGAACCGGGCGAACCCGTGCCCGGCGCCTTCGGCCTGGGCGATCTCGTTCTCGTGGTGCGGGAACACCAGATCCATGCCGCCGGCGTGGATGTCGAACTCGGCGCCGAGGTAGGTCTCGCACATCGCCACGCATTCGGTGTGCCAGCCCGGCCGGCCCCGGCCCCACGGCGTCGGCCACGACGGCTCCCCGGGTTTGGCGCCCTTCCACAGCGTGAAGTCGCGCTGGTCCCGCTTGCCGGTGGCCACGCCCTCGCCCTGGTGGACGTCGTCGATCCGGTGGCCCGAGAGCTTGCCGTAGCCGGGCAGGGTCGCGACGTCGAAGTAGACGTCCCCGTCGCCGGTATAGGCGTGGCCGCGTTCGATGAGCTTCTCGATCAGCTCGACCATCTGGGTGATGTGCCCGGTGGCGCGGGGTTCGGCCGACGGCGGCAGCACGCCCAGCGCGTCGTAGGCGGCGGTGAAAGCCCGCTCGTAGGTGGCGGCCCACTCCCACCACGGCCGGCCCGCGTCGGCGGCCTTGGTGAGGATCTTGTCGTCGATGTCGGTGACGTTGCGGATGAACGCCACGTCGAAACCCTTGGCCATCAGCCACCGGCGCAGCACGTCGAACGCCACGCCGCTGCGGACGTGGCCGATGTGGGGCAGCCCCTGCACGGTCGCCCCACACAGGTAGATCGACACGTGGCCGGGCCGCAGTGGCGCGAAATCGCGCACACCACCAGACAAGGTGTCATAGAGCCGCATGACAGCTGCGGGGCGTTCGGTCACGACGGGCCAGCTTACCGGCCAGTTCAGGCTGGTTCGTCATCGCCGACCAGATCGGCGATCAGCAGGGCGGTGGCGATAGCCGCCAGACCCTCCCCGCGGCCGGTCAGGCCGAGCCCGTCGGTGGTCGTCGCCGACACCGACACCGGGGCGCCCAGCAGGCCGGACAGCACCTCCTGCGCCTCGGTTCGACGCGGCCCGACCTTCGGGCGGTTGCCGATGACCTGCACGGCGGCGTTGCCCACCCGGAAACCGGCTGCGCTGATCAGCCCATGCACATGCCGGAGCATGTCGGCGCCACTGACACCGCGCCACCGTGGGCGATCGGTGCCGAACACCTCGCCGATGTCGCCCATGCCCGCTGCCGACAGCAGCGCGTCACAGAGGGCATGGGCGGCGACGTCGCCGTCGGAGTGCCCGGCGCAGCCGTCGCTGCCGTCGAACAACAAACACAGCAGCCAGCACGGGCGTCCGGCTTCGATGGGATGGACGTCGGTACCGAGCCCGACGCGCGGGATCATCGCCGCATCACGAACAGCCACCCTCGTTTGCAGCGACTTCGTAGTGTCTCGCGACGACCGTGCGACGGTTACGACGCGGCGGCCAGCGCCTCGTCGAGGATGATCGTCGCCTTCTCGTCATCGGTGTTCTCGGCGAGCGCGAGCTCACCCACCAGGATCTGACGAGCCTTGGCCAGCATGCGCTTCTCGCCCGCCGACAGACCCCGCTCCTGATCCCGGCGCCACAGGTCACGGACGACCTCGGCCACCTTGTTCACATCCCCCGAGGCCAGCTTCTCCAGATTGGCCTTGTACCGACGCGACCAGTTGGTCGGCTCCTCGGTGTGCGGGGCGCGCAGCACCTGGAAGACCTTGTCCAGGCCCTCCTGGCCGACGACATCGCGAACGCCCACGTATTCAGCGTTGTCGGCGGGCACCCGAACAGTCAGATCGCCCTGGGCGACCTTCAGGACGAGGTATTCCTTCTGTTCGCCTTTGATGGTCCGGGTTTCGATCGCCTCGATCAACGCAGCACCGTGGTGTGGATAGACAACGGTGTCTCCGACCTTGAAAATCATCAGTTTCGAGCCCCTTTCACCCCTCGATCTTAACACGCGGCGCCAGGCGGCGCGGATCAACGTTGCAGGTCAGGGGCACAGTCAGCGAACAATGGGGCTTGACAGGCCGCCGAATCCGTGCAGTAGGACACCCTTTCAGGCACCTCGTGCCAGAAGTTGTGAGGAGCCTGCGCGCGCCAGCAACCGACCGGTCATCAGGCGCATCGGCCCTGCGCTACCGCCCGCATCCGCCACCTACTACTCTGCATAGTCGAACTACAGTGACCGTCCTGCAGGAGGCCCAGTGAACCCCCTCAACCGGAGCTTCGGTAGGTGCGCACCCGCCGCGTTGGCGTGCCTGGGCGCAGCCCTGCTGCTGAGCGGCTGCGGCTCGGGGCAGGTCTCGCAGATGGCCACCCAGGAGCCCGCCGTCAACGGCACCAGCGCCAAGGCCGGCGACATCGCGCTGCGCAACGTCCACCTGCGGGCCCCGCAAACCAGCGACTACGTCCAGCCGGGCAGCGAGGTGGAGTTGCTCTTCGTCGCCGCCAACACCTCCCCCGACGTGGCCGACAAGCTCGTCTCGGTCACCTCCGACGTCGGCACCGTGACGCTGTCCGGCGACGCCGCCGTCCCGGTCGGCGGCGTGCTCGTGGTGGGCACCCCGGACGGTCAGCCCACGCCGCTGGAGAACATCGAGGCCGCCGACAGCGCCGAGGCCACCGTCGAGCTCAGCAAGCCGATCACCAACGGCCTGACCTACGACTTCACCTTCACCTTCGAGAAGGCCGGCGAGGTCCAGGTCGACGTGCCGATCTCGGCCGGCGAGACGCCGCGCCGCGAGGCCACCGTGGAGGCCGGCCACACCGGCGGTCACTGACCGGCACCGCCGACCGGGACACGCGCCCGGCTGCGCGGATCTGTCGGTGCGTCCCGTTACGGTCAGCTGGTGGCCCGGACGAATTCGAAAGCACGTTCGCAATATCGCTGTTCGGAGTGCCACCACGTCACACCCAAATGGGTCGGCCGCTGCCCGGAGTGCGGCACCTGGGGCACGGTCGACGAGGTAGCCCTGGCCGCGGTCGGCGGCACGGCCAGTCGGCGGCCCGTCGCACCCGCCTCCCCCGCGGTGCCGATCAGCTCGATCGACCCGGGTACCACCAGGCATTTCCACACCGGCATCAGTGAGCTGGACCGGGTGCTCGGCGGTGGTGTGGTGCCGGGTTCGGTGACGCTGCTGGCCGGCGATCCCGGCGTCGGCAAGTCCACCCTGCTGCTCGAGGTGGCCCACCGCTGGGCGCAGACCGGCCGGCGGGCGCTGTACCTGTCGGGTGAGGAATCGGCGGGCCAGATCCGGCTGCGCGCCGAGCGCACCGGCTGCACCCACGACGAGGTGTACCTGGCCGCCGAATCGGACCTGCAGACCGCGCTGGGGCACATCGACGCCGTGCGGCCCAGCCTCGTCGTCGTCGACTCGGTGCAGACCATATCCACCACCGAGGTCGACGGGGTGACCGGTGGCGTCACCCAGGTCAGGGCCGTCACCACCGCGCTGACCATGACGGCCAAGACCACCGGGGTGGCGATGCTGCTGGTCGGGCACGTCACCAAGGACGGGGCCATCGCCGGGCCGCGCTCCCTCGAGCACCTGGTCGACGTGGTGCTGCACTTCGAAGGTGACCGCGCGTCGTCGCTGCGGATGGTCCGCGGCATCAAGAACCGGTTCGGCGCAGCGGACGAAGTCGGCTGTTTCCTGTTGCACGACAACGGAATCGAGTGCGTGTCCGATCCGTCTGGGCTGTTCCTGGACCAACGCCCCAAGCCGGTGTCGGGCACCGCGGTGACGGTCACGCTGGACGGCAAGCGGCCGCTGATCGGCGAGGTGCAGGCCCTGATCGGCGCCCCGGCCAGCGGCAGCCCGCGGCGCGCGGTCAGCGGCATCGACTCCTCCCGGGCGGCGATGATCACCGCGGTGCTGGAGAAGCGCGCGAGGCTGCCGGTGGGCATGAACGACATCTACCTGTCCACCGTGGGTGGCATGCGGTTGACCGATTCGTCCTCGGATCTCGCGGTCGCGCTGGCCATCGGCTCGGCGTTCACCGATCTGGCGCTGCCGACGACGGCGGTGGCCATCGGCGAGGTCGGGCTGGCCGGGGACATCCGCCGGGTCACCGGCATGGACCGCAGGCTGGCGGAGGCGGCCCGGCTCGGCTTCACCCACGCCGTGGTGCCTGCCGGGGTGGGCTCGGCGCCGGCCGGGCTGGCTGCGCTGCCCGCCGACAACATCTCCACGGCGTTGCAGGTGCTGCGCCGGATCAGCCAGAATGGCGCCAGCTGAGCGGATCCGAGAGGTAGGCATGGCCGTGAAGTCGACAGCACGCACCGCCCGCACGGTGGTGCCGCTGGCCCGGCCCACCCTGCGGGAGACCATCGCCAGGCTGGCGCCGGGCACACCGTTGCGCGACGGACTGGAACGGATCCTGCGGGGCCGCACCGGGGCGCTGATCGTCATCGGCTACGACGACAGCGTCGAGGCCATCTGCGACGGCGGCTTCTCCCTCGACGTGCGCTACGCACCGACCCGGCTGCGGGAGCTGTCCAAGATGGACGGTGCGGTGGTGCTCTCCAGCGACGGCAGCCGCATCCTACGGGCCAACGTCCAGCTGGTGCCCGACCCGTCCATCCCCACCGAGGAATCCGGCACCAGGCACCGCTCGGCCGAGCGGACCGCCATCCAGACCGGGTATCCGGTGATCTCGGTCAGCCACTCGATGAGCATCGTGACCGTCTACGTGGCCGGCGAACGGCATGTGGTGCCCGAATCGGCCACCATCCTGTCGCGCGCCAACCAGACCATCGACACGCTGGAGCGGTACAAGACCCGCCTCGACGAGGTCAGCAGGCAGCTGTCGATGGCCGAGATCGAGGACTTCGTGACGCTGCGCGACGTGATGACCGTGGTGCAGCGGCTCGAGATGGTGCGCCGGATCAGCCTGGAGATCGACGCCGACGTCGTCGAGCTCGGCACCGACGGCCGGCAGCTCAAACTGCAGCTCGACGAACTCGTCGGCGACAACGACACCGCCCGCGAGCTGATCGTGCGGGACTACCACGCCAACCCGGACCCGCCCACCGCGGCGCAGGTGACCGCGACGCTGGAGGAGCTGGACGGCCTGTCCGACAGTGAGCTGCTCGACTTCACCACCCTGGCAAGGGTTTTCGGCTACCCGACGACGGCGGAAGCGCAGGACCAGGCGATGAGTTCGCGTGGCTACCGCGCGATGGCCGGCATCCCGCGGCTGCAGTTCGCCCATGTCGATCTGCTGGTGCGCAACTTCGGCTCGCTGCAGGGCCTGTTGGCGGCCAGCGCCAACGACCTGCAGTCGGTGGACGGCATCGGCTCGATGTGGGCCCGCCACATCCGGGAGGGCCTGTCGCAGCTGGCCGAGTCGACGATCGCCGACCGGCTGGCCTGAGCGGGGGGTCAGCCCTGCGGTTCGGGAGCCGGCGGCGGTGGCACCTGCCCGTCGGGGCCGGGCAGCGCCTGCGCGGGCTGGGCGATGATGAACGGCACTGTCGCCGATCTCAGATTGCCGAGCTGGACCACCAGGTTGTACGTCCCCGGTCCGATCGGCTGCCGTGGCAGCGGGCAGTTGGGTGCCGAGCCCATCCCGGTCCAGGTCACCTCGGTGGTGACCTGTTCGCCCGGCTGGAACGTCTTGATCAGCGTCTCGTTGGAGGGGGCGCAGTCCAGGTTCGACCACAGCCGCTGGTTGTCCAGTGAGTACACGTAGGCCGCCAACACCGCGGCGCCGACGTCACGCTGGCAGGCGACCAGGCCGATGTTGGTGACCACCATGGTGAACTTCGGCTGGTCACCGACGACGTACTGCGGTTCGTTCGTGATGCCCTTGACCGCGAGCGTGGAGTCCGGGCAGTCGTCACCCTCCTTGAGCAGCGGCGGCGGCACGACGGCGGCGGTCGGCGTCGGCGTCGGCGGCGGCGCCTGCTGGGGCGGCGGCTGGATCGGTGTTTTGACCGCGGGATCCTCCCCGGGCAGCGGGGTCGGCGGCGCGGCGACGGCCTCCGTCGGCGCGGGCGATTCGTTGGCGGTGGGCTGCTGGGAGCTGGTGCTGTTCATCACGACGACCACGACGATGGCCGCGATCACCCCGATGACCAGGACGGCGATGCCGAGCGCGAGCGCCCTGCGCCGCCAATAGATCTGTTGGGGCAACGGCCCATGCGGTTCTAGATCCAGCACATCCTCACGGTAAGGGCAGGTCATGCCGCCCCGGCCGATGTCGCCCGGCGTGTCGCCCGTCAGCTCTCGCCGATGTCACCGATATGGTCGCGCAGGACCACCTGTCCGTCGGACAGGTGATACGTCAGGCCGACGATGGCCAGCCGACCGTCGCGCACCGCCTCCGCGATGGCGGTCGACCGGCTCAGCAGCTGCTTACCGGTCTCGGTGACGTGCCGCGCCTCGAACTCGTCCACCCGGGTCAGCCCGTCGCGCCGGCCGAGCAGGATAGACGGCATGACCCGCTCGACGATGTCGCGCACGTAGCCGCCGGGCACCGCACCCTCGTCCAGCGCCGCCAGCGTCGCCCCGACCGCACCGCAGCTGTCGTGGCCGAGCACCACGATCAGTGGGACGTGCAACACCGTGACGGCGTACTCGATGGAGCCGAGCACCGCGCCGTCGATGACGTGACCGGCGGTGCGGACCACGAACATGTCGCCGAGGCCCTGGTCGAAGATGATCTCCGCGGCCACCCGGCTGTCCCCGCACCCGAAGACCACGGCGGTCGGCTTCTGCGACGCGGTCAGGCTGGCTCGACGTTCGATGCTCTGGCTGGGATGCTCGGGCTTGCCCGCGACGAAGCGCTCGTTACCCTCCTTGAGTGCTTTCCACGCGGTCAACGGGTTCGTGTTGGGCATGGTGGCCATTGTGCCCGAGTGTGGCCCGATGATCGATTCGGACGAGCTGCTGGGCTGGTACCGGCACGCTGCGCGTGACCTCCCGTGGCGACGCCCGGGGGTCTCGGCGTGGCAGATCCTGGTCAGCGAGTTCATGCTGCAGCAGACCCCGGTCGCCCGGGTGGAGCCGGTCTGGCTGGACTGGGTGGCGCGCTGGCCCACCCCGTCGGCGACCGCGGCGGCCAGCGCGGCCGACGTGCTCCGGGCCTGGGGCAAGCTCGGTTACCCGCGCCGGGCCAAACGGTTGCACGAATGCGCGACGGTGATCGCCACCGAGCACGGCGACGTCGTCCCCGACGACGTCGACACGCTGCTGTCGCTGCCCGGGGTCGGCACCTACACCGCCCGCGCGATCGCGAGTTTCGCCTTCGGACAACGGGTTCCGGTGGTGGACACCAATGTGCGCCGGGTGGTGGCCCGGGCCGTGCACGGGCGGGCCGACGCCGGGCCGCCGTCGCCGCGCGACCTCACCGACGTCGAGGCCATGCTGCCGAAAAACGCAGCGGCACCGCAGTTCTCGGTGGCAGTGATGGAGCTCGGCGCCACGGTGTGCACCGCCCGCGCGCCGCGCTGCGGGTTGTGCCCGCTGTCGCACTGCACCTGGCGATCGCTGGGGTTCCCGGCCAACGCGGAGGCACCCCGGCGCGTCCAGCGCTACGCCGGCACCGACCGCCAGGTGCGGGGGCGGCTGCTGGATGTGTTGCGGGGTAGCGGTTCGCCGGTCACCCGCGCCGAGTTGGACATGGCCTGGACCACCGACACCGCGCAGCGCGACCGGGCCCTGGGCTCCCTGCTGGTCGACGGGCTGGTGGAACAGACCGCCGACGGCAGGTTCGCGCTGTGCGGCGAAGGAGGCCCCGGGCAGGCCCTGTCCGATCAGGCGGAGACCGCGCACTCCTCGTCGGCGCCCGCGCAGGCGAAGCGACGGCGGTAGTCCGACGGCGTCACCCCGATGATGCGGCGGAAGTGGTGCCGCAGCAGCGTCGCGGTGCCGAAGCCGGACTGTTCGGCGATGCTGTCGACGTCCAGCGTGGTCTCCTCGAGCAGCCGGCGCGCGAACAGCACCCGCTGATCGGTCACCCACTGCATCGGCGTGCGGCCGGTCTCCTCGACGAACCGCCGGGCGAAGGTGCGCCCGGACATGTTGGCCCGCCTGGCCAGCGTGGTGACGGTGTGCGGTTTGTCCAGGTTGGCCAGGATCCAGTCCAGGTGCGGGGCGAACCGCTCCGAACACTTCACCGGGATCGGCTGCTCGATGTACTGCCGCTGCCCGCCGTCGCGCTGGGGCGGCACCACCATCCGGCGGGCGATCGTGTTGGTGATCTCGCTGCCGAGTTCGCGGCGCACCAGGTGCAGGCAGGCGTCGATACCCGCCGCCGTCCCGGCGCTGGTGATCAGGTTGCCGTCGTCGACGAACAGCACGTTGCGGTCGACCTTGGCGGTCGGGTACATCTCGGCCAGCGCGTCGGCGTGCATCCAGTGCGTGGTGCACGGGCGCCCGTCGAGCAGCCCGGCGGCACCGGCGACGAACGCGCCCGAGCACACCGTCAGGATGATCGACCCGGACTCGGCGGCCCGCCGCACCGCGTCGAGCGCGGCCGGTAGGTACTTGGATCCGCCGATGGCCGGGATGGCCACCAGATCGGCACCGACGAGATCGTCGAGACCGTGGTCGGGGGTCAACGACGCGCCGACCGATGTGCGCAGCGCCTTGCCCGGCTTGGGCCCGCACACCTTGAAATCGAAGTTGGGCACCCCGTCGCCGGAGCGGTCGATGCCGAACACCTCGCAGATCACCCCGAATTCGAAGACGGCGACCCCGTCGAGCACCAATGCCGATACGCTTCTCAACGCCATGGCAGCATCTTATCTATATATGTCAGTCCTGCCACTGTTGGCACTATCTTATGCAGGCGCACCATTACTGCCATGAGTACTGCACTGACCTTCCTGATCCTGATATCCCCGCTGGTCGTGGCCGGTCTGCTGCTGGCGCGCAACGCACACCGCAGCCACCTGCCCCGTTTCGGGGAGCCCGACGCTCCGCGCATCCAGCACGACCTGGACGCGATCCGCACCCGCTTCGAGGAGCAGCCGTTCTGGCCTGCCTCAGGTGTGCGGGGTGAACGTCGCTAAGAACGCCTCGACCGCGTCGCGGTATTTCCCCGGCGCGTCGTCGTGGATGAGGTGACCCGCGCCCGGCACCGGCAGATATATCGCCGACGAGGCCAGCCGCGTCATCGTCTGCATCTGCCCGGGTGGGGTCACCGAGTCCCCCGCCTCCAGCAGCAACGTCGGGGCGGACACCGCGCGCCACTGGTCCCAGTAGTCGCGGGTGCCCCACTCGGCGGCGATCTCGATCCAGCGCTGCGGCTCACCGTGCAGGCGCCAGCCCGAATCGGTGCGGTCGAACGCCTCCAGGAAATACCGACCCGCGACCGGCCCGAACTCCGCGTACACCTGCTCGGCGGTGCCGAACTCGACGGGCAGCGCGCGCAGCCAGGGCTCCCACGGCCCGGTGGTGCGGCCGCGGAAGTCGGGCGCCATGTCCTCGACCACCACGGCGGCCACCAGCTCCGGGCGGGCCGCCGCCAGACACCACGAGTGCAGCGCCCCCATCGAATGGCCCACCATGACCGCCGGGGCGCCGAGGCTCTGCACCGCCTCCCCCAGATCCTCGACGAACCGCTCGGTGCAGATGGGCCGGCTGTCGGGGACGTGCCTGCCGCGGTGCCACGGCGCGTCGTAGGTGAACACCTCGCCCAGCCGGGCCAGCCACGGCACCTGGCGCGACCACGTGCTGCCGCGTCCCATCAACCCGTGCACGAGCACCAGCGGCCGGCCGGCGCCGCCGCGGCGCACGAGCAGATCGGAAACCATGGAGTCATCATGCCGAGGCCGCGCGGTAGCCTGAACGCCATGGCCAGCCAGACCCCCGTGGTGAAGATCAACGCAATCGAGGTCCCCCCAGGAGCCGGCCCGGAGCTGGAGAAGCGCTTCGCGCACCGCGCCCACGCGGTGGACAACCAGCCCGGTTTCCTCGGCTTCCAGCTGCTGCGCCCGGTCAAGGGTGAGAACCGCTACTTCGTGGTCACCCAGTGGGAGTCCGACGAGGCCTTCCAGGCGTGGGCCAGCGGTCCCGCGGTGACCGCACATGCCGGCGAGCGGGCCAACCCCGTGGCCACCGGCGCTTCGCTGCTCGAATTCGAGGTCGTGCTCGACGTTGCCGGGACCGACGCCGCGCAGTAACGCAGGCAGGGCCGGCCGCGCGGCGAGCACCCTGACCATCGCGCTGCTCTCGGTGGCGGCCCTGGCCTGCGGATGTGCCACCACACGCCCGGCGCCCGCCGACGCGGCCTACGGCGTACCGATCCAGCTCAACACCCCCCAGGGTCTGCGCGCCAAGCAGACCATGGACATGCTCAACAGCGACTGGCCGATCGGCGAGGTCGGGGTCCGCACGCTGGCCGCACCCCAGGCCGTGGAGCACGTCGGGGTCACGCTGGACCGGATCTGGTGGGACCGTCCGTTCACCGTCACCAACATCGACGTCGGCGCCGGGCATGCCACGCTGAAGGTGCTCACCTCCTACGGGGTGGCCCAGACCATCGAGCTGCGCACCGACGACGTCGGCATGGTGGACCGATTCGACGTCACCATCGACCCGCCCGTGATCGACGAGTGGGCCGATATCGACGCCGAGCTGAGCAAGTCCGGCGCCCGCTACTCCTACCAGGTGTCCGAGGTGGTCGACGGCCGCTGCCAGACGGTGGCCGGCACCAACACCGACCTGTCGCTGCCACTGGCCTCGATCTTCAAACTCTATGTGCTGCTTGCTGTTTCGGATGCAGTGCAGGCGGGCACGCTGTCCTGGACGGACACCGTGACCATCACCGAGGAGGCCAAGGCGGTGGGCTCGTCAGCCTTCGACAAGGCCCCGCCGGGCACTCAGGTGTCGGTGCGCGACGCCGCCCAGCAGATGATCTCGGCCAGCGACAACATGGCCACCGACCTGCTGATCGCCCGGCTCGGCCCCGGCGCGGTGGAACGCGCGCTGGTGGCCGCGGGCCATCACGACCCGGCGAGCATGACGCCGTTTCCGACCATGCACCAGATGTTCTCGGTCGGCTGGGGTGAACCCGACCTTCGCGAACAGTGGGAGAAGGCCTCCCCGCAGGGCCGGGTCCAGCTGCTGCGGCAGACGAATTCCCGCCCCTACGAACCGGATCCGGAGCGCACGCACACACCGGCGTCGAGCATCGGCGCCGAGTGGTACGGCAGCGCCGCCGACATCTGCCGGCTGCACGCCGCCCTGCAGGAGTCCGCGGTCGGTGCGGCCGCGCCGGTGCGCGACATCCTCTCCGCGGTACCCGGCATCGACCTGGACCGCGCCGAGTGGCCCTACATCGGGGCCAAGGCGGGCAACCTGCCGGGCGATCTGACGTTCAGCTGGTACACCGAGAACCGCACCGGGCGGCCCTATGTGGTGAGTTTCCAACTGAATTGGCCGCAGTTCCGCAGCCAGACCGCCGCCGGATGGCTGCTGTCGATCGTCGAGCAGACCTTCGAGCTGATCCCTCAGGGCTGAGAGCGCAGCGTCCACGCCTGCCCGCGGTGGTGCAGCGTGGTGCGGCTCACCGGGGCGATGTCGATGCGCCAGAACGACTTCGGCGGTGCGTCCAGGGCGAGGAGGACGGCCGCGCGGATCACCGCGGGATGGGTGACGGCCACGACGCGGGTGCGCTGGTCGGTCACCGAGTCCAGCCAGCGGCCGACCCGGTCGACCAGGTCGACGACGGACTCGCCGCCGTGCGGCGCGGCCGCCGGATCGGACAGCCAGCGCGCCACCTGCTCGGGTGCCAGCTCGGTGAGGTCACTGCCGCGCCAGGCGCCGCTGTCCAGGTCGGCCAGCGCCGGTTCGACGTCGGCCCGCAGGCCGAGCAGCTCAGCGGTCTGGCGGGCCCGCAGCTCGGGCGCGCACAGGCCGCGGCCCGAAGGGTTCTCGCCGGCGGTCGCCGCCTGACGGCGGCCGACGGCGCTCAGCGGCTCGTCGGTGGGAAACCGTCCGGCTGCCATGGCATCGGTCATGGCGGTCGCCACCAGGGTCAGCCGGACGACCTCACTCACCGCGGCGGCATCACGCGCTGACGGCCCTGCGCTGCTCGCCGAGCAGCCGTGAGACCAGCGCGGCGAACACCAGCCCGATCGTCGCGTAGATGACCACCTGGGTGCCCAGCGAGTACAGCCGGAACTCGTAGAGCACGTCGGCGGGGAACCCCTCGTAGATGATCGTGCCTGCGCCGTCCACCAGCGGCCCCGGCGTCTCGTGGATCCCCGGCAGCACCAGGAACAGCACCGCCACGGCGACGAGGTAGGCCCCGCCCGCGGCCAGCGTCGCGTTCCAGGTGCCCAGTCGGGCCACCAGCCGCCGTCCGAGGTACACCGCGCCGACCAACAGCACCGCCGAGAGCACCACCACCAACAGGTACAGCAGCGTGCGTTGCCGGATGGTCTCGTCCAGGCTCAGCGCCGGCGGGCTGGCCGGGTACTTCAGCGCGGGCACGACGTAGAGGCTCAGCAGCATGCCGCCGGCGACGTAGACCGACAGCAACCGCGCCGAGACGTTGCCGACGCGGCCGTAGGCCACCGCGAACACCACCGCGAACAGTGCGCCGATGGCGAGGCTGAACAACAGCACCCCCAAACCCATCCCGATGTTCATCTGCACGGCGCGGGTGAACCCGCCGCCCTCACCGTGGCTGTGGGCGGCCACCCCGGCCGCGGCCTCGGCCGCCTCGTGCGCGGCGCCGACGCCCTCTTCGTAGCCGATGGCCAGTTCGATGCGCGGTTCGACGAAGATCCTGGCGAACAGGAACGCCAGCACGCCCGCAACGGCGCCGGCCAGCAGGCCGCGCCAGATGATCTGCTTCTCCATGTTCGGTTGTCTCCTGCTGCCGGGTCAGTGGCAGGGGAAGCCGAGCAGGTGGCGGGCGTCGTGCACGAACTCGTGCACGTAGGTGTTGTTGCCGAACACCGAGGTGGCGCCCTGGTCCATGCCGATGAAGTACAGGACCACCAGCGCCAGGAACGCGGTGAGCGACAGCCACAGCGCGGCCTTGGTGCCCGAGAAATCGATGGCGCCGGACCGGGCCCTGCCTGCGTCGGGAGAAGTCATGGAGTGTGTCCTTTCCGGGATGTCGCGTCCCAGCCAGAGCGGCGACGGACGTCGGGTCTGACTGTCTACAGTGGCGCGACCGTTCTGGACTCTCACCAGATTCCGGCTTCCGTCGATTACTCCAGCATCGTAAAGCAAACGGGGCGGTCACCCTCCCCCTGTTGACGAAAGGGAAGGTGACCGCCCGCGTGTCGCTCGGTCCCGGATTACCTCGGGACTACCTCGGTGGACTACTCGGCCGCGCTCGGAGCACCCGCGGCGCCGGCTTGAGCCAGGTCCGGCTCGGCGGCCGGGGCCCGCTTGGCCCCGCTGAACGTGAACTTCGCGTCCTCGCCCTGGCCTTCGCCGTCCCAGCCCTCGACGTCGACCGTGACGTGCTGGCCGGGGCCGATCTCCTCGAACAGGATCTTCTCCGAGAGCTGATCCTCGATCTCGCGCTGGATGGTCCGGCGCAGCGGCCGGGCGCCCAGCACCGGATCGAACCCACGCTTGGCCAGCAGTGCCTTGGCCTTGTCGGTGAGCTCCATCGTCATGTCCTTGGCCTTGAGCTGGTTGGACACCCGGCCGATCATCAGGTCGACCATCCGGATGATCTCGTCCTGCGTCAGCTGGTGGAAGACGATGATGTCGTCGATGCGGTTGAGGAACTCGGGCCGGAAGTGCTTCTTGAGCTCGTCGTTGACCTTCTGCTTCATCCGCTCGTAGTTGTTCTCACCGCCACCCTGGCTGAAGCCCAGACCGACCGCCTTGGAGATGTCGGAGGTGCCCAGGTTCGAGGTGAAGATCAGCACGGTGTTCTTGAAGTCCACCGTGCGGCCCTGGCCGTCGGTCAGGCGGCCGTCCTCGAGGACCTGCAGCAGGCTGTTGTAGATCTCCTGGTGGGCCTTCTCGATCTCGTCGAACAGCACGACGCTGAACGGCTTGCGGCGCACCTTCTCGGTGAGCTGGCCACCCTCCTCGTAGCCGACGTACCCGGGAGGGGCACCGAACAGCCGCGACGCGGTGAAGCGGTCGTGGAACTCGCCCATGTCGATCTGGATCAGCGCATCGTCGTCGCCGAACAGGAAGTTCGCCAGCGCCTTGGACAGCTCGGTCTTACCGACACCGGACGGGCCGGCGAAGATGAACGAACCGGAGGGGCGCTTGGGGTCCTTCAGGCCGGCGCGGGTGCGGCGGATCGCCTTGGAGACGGCCTTGACCGCGTCCTCCTGGCCGATGATCCGCTTGTGCAGCTCCTCCTCCATGCGCAGCAGCCGAGTGGTCTCCTCCTCGGTGAGCTTGAACACCGGGATGCCGGTCCAGTTGCCCAGGACCTCGGCGATCTGCTCGTCGTCGACCTCGGCGACCACGTCGAGATCACCCGAGCGCCACTGCTTCTCGCGCTCGGCACGCTGCGCGACCAGGGTCTTCTCCCGGTCCCGCAGGCTGGCGGCCTTCTCGAAGTCCTGCGCGTCGATCGCGCTCTCCTTCTCCCGGCGCGCGTCGGCGATCTTCTCGTCGAATTCACGCAGGTCCGGCGGAGCGGTCATCCGGCGGATGCGCATCCGGGCACCGGCCTCGTCGATCAGGTCGATCGCCTTGTCCGGCAGGAACCGGTCGTTGATGTAGCGGTCGGCCAGCGTGGCGGCCGCCGCGATCGCCCCGTCGGTGATCGAGACGCGGTGGTGCGCCTCGTACCGGTCGCGCAGACCCTTGAGGATCTCGATGGTGTGCGCGACGGTCGGCTCGCCGACCTGCACCGGCTGGAAGCGGCGCTCCAGGGCGGCGTCCTTCTCGATGTACTTGCGGTACTCGTCGAGGGTGGTGGCGCCGATCGTCTGCAGCTCACCGCGGGCCAGCTTCGGCTTGAGGATGCTGGCGGCGTCGATCGCGCCCTCGGCGGCACCGGCACCGACGAGCGTGTGCAGCTCGTCGATGAACAGGATGATGTCGCCGCGGGTGTTGATCTCCTTGAGCACCTTCTTCAGGCGCTCCTCGAAGTCACCGCGGTAGCGGCTGCCCGCGACCAGCGAACCCAGGTCGAGGGTGTAGAGCTGCTTGTCCTTGAGCGTCTCGGGCACGTCGCCGTGCACGATGGCCTGCGCTAGGCCCTCGACGACGGCGGTCTTGCCGACGCCGGGCTCGCCGATCAGCACCGGGTTGTTCTTGGTGCGCCGGCTCAGCACCTGCATGACGCGCTCGATCTCCTTCTCGCGGCCGATGACGGGGTCGAGCTTGCCCTCCATCGCGGCGGCGGTCAGGTTGCGGCCGAACTGGTCGAGGACCAGCGACGTGGACGGGTTGCCCGCCTCGCCGCCGCGGCCGCCGGTGCCGGCTTCCGCGGTCTCCTTGCCCTGGTAGCCGCTCAGCAGCTGGATGACCTGCTGGCGCACCCGGGTCAGCTCGGCGCCGAGCTTGACCAGCACCTGGGCGGCCACGCCCTCGCCTTCGCGGATCAGGCCCAGCAGGATGTGCTCGGTGCCGATGTAGTTGTGGCCGAGCTGCAGCGCCTCGCGCAGGCTCAACTCCAGCACCTTCTTGGCCCGCGGGGTGAAGGGGATGTGCCCGGACGGCGCCTGCTGGCCCTGACCGATGATCTCCTCGACCTGGCTGCGCACACCCTCCAGGGAGATGCCCAGCGACTCGAGTGACTTGGCGGCCACGCCCTCACCCTCGTGAATGAGTCCCAGCAGGATGTGCTCGGTGCCGATGTAGTTGTGGTTGAGCATCCTGGCCTCTTCCTGAGCCAGGACGACAACCCGACGCGCACGGTCGGTGAATCTTTCGAACATCCGTGGTTACCTGCTCTCCATCGCATAGGTGGTGCACTGCTCGCCGGAACGTGAGAAGTGCTCCGGAGTGCTTTGCACCTACGCCGTCCACTCTAATGGGCGGCGGCCCCGGGCGTCCCGCCTGCCGGGGTCTTGGAACGTGACATCCGGCGCGGGAACTGACAGTGATCTTGGCTGATCATGATGCTGATCTGGCCGCTGATCCCGAGACTGCTTGGACCAACGCCGAATGCGGCGGATTCGTTTCCGCCGGCGCACCCGCACCGGTTCGCCAGAAGCGAACGGCCCGGCGGCCCGGCAATCCGGCTGTTGGGCGGCGCCGACCGGCTAGGTTGCCGCGTGGAACGCGTCGATGACGTCGGCGGGGATCCGGCCGCGGGTGGACACGTTGTGCCCGTTGCGGCGGGCCCATTCCCGGATGGCGGCGCTCTGCTCCCGGTCGATCGCGGCACGGCCCCGGCCGGAGCCGACGGAGCGGCCGCGCCTGCGGCCGCCGACGCGGCGAGCGGCGTCCACCCAGGGCTTCAGATCGTTACGGAGCTTGGCGGCGTTCTTGGCCGAGAGATCGATCTCATAGCTCACGCCGTCGAGTCCGAATTCGACCGTCTCATCGGCGGATCCTTCACCGTCGAAATCGTCGACCAGGGTGACGGTGACTTTCTTGGCCATTACGTGACTGCCCCTCTCTGAAAAACGCACAAGTTCGTATGGATTTGCGCGCGCCCCTGGCACCAATGTGCCATAGCGGCGCTACCCATTCAACAAGGCACGAATCGCGGCAGTTCAGTTGCCGTGGCGGCGAACAATAGGGAACAAAACCGTCTCCCTAATCGACAGTCCCGTCAATGCCATCAGTAGCCGGTCGATCCCCATTCCGGTTCCGGTTGTCGGGGGCATCGCATACTCGAGTGCGGCCAGGAAATCCTCGTCGAGCTGCATCGCCTCGTCGTCGCCTGCGGCCGCCGCTCGGGCCTGGGCCTCGAACCGTTCCCGCTGGATGATCGGGTCGATCAACTCGGAGTAACCGGTCGCCAGCTCGATGTGGCGGACATACAGGTCCCATTTCTCGGTGACGCCGGGGATGCTGCGGTGCGCGCGCGTCAAAGGCGTGGTCTCGACCGGGAAGTCGCGCACGAAGGTCGGCGCCCACAACTTGTCGCCGACCGCGAATTCCCACAGCTCTTCTACTAATTTCCCGTGCCCATATCCGCGGTCGCGGGGAATCTGGACTTCCAGCTTGTCGGCGATCTGCCAAAGTCGTTCGACCGTTGTCTGCGGCGTGATCTCTTCACCGAGGGCTTCAGACAATGACGGGTACATTTGAATGCTCTGCCATTCCCCGTCGAGGTCATAGACCGAGCCGTCGGGCAATGTGACCTCACGGGTCCCGATGGCCTCATCGGCAACTTCCTGAATAAGTTCTCGGGTGGTGATCGCCGAATCGTCGTACGTGCCGTATGCCTGATATGTCTCCAGCATCGCGAATTCCGGAGAATGCGTCGAATCCGCGCCTTCGTTTCGGAACACCCTATTCAGCTCGAAGACCCGGTCCAATCCGCCGACGACGCAGCGTTTCAGGAACAGCTCCGGTGCGATGCGCAGGTAGAGGTCGGCGTCGAGCGCGTTCGAGTGCGTGACGAACGGGCGAGCGGCCGCGCCGCCGGCCAGGGTCTGCAGCATCGGCGTCTCGACCTCGAGGAAGCCGCGCCGCTCCAGCGCCGAGCGGACCGCGCGCACCACCGCCACCCGCTGTCGGGCGATCGTGCGCGCCTCCGGGCGAACGATCAGGTCGACGTAGCGCTGCCGGACCCGGGCCTCCTCGTTCATCTCCTTGTGCGCCACCGGCAGCGGCCGCAACGCCTTGGAGGCCATCTGCCACGAATCCGCCAGCACCGACAGCTCGCCGCGCCGGGAGCTGATCACCTCACCGTGGACGAACACGATGTCGCCGAGATCCACGTCGGTCTTCCAGGAGTCCAGTGCCTCCTGGCCGACCTGGTCGAGGCTGATCATCACCTGCAGCTGGCTGCCGTCGCCGTCCTGCAGTGTGGCGAAACACAGCTTGCCGGAGTTACGGGCGAAGATCACCCGGCCCGCGACGCCGACCTGCTGGCCGGTCGTGGTGTCGGCGGCAAGGTCCGGGTAGGCCTGGCGCACCTCGGCGAGGCTGTGGGTGCGGGCCACCTCGACCGGGTAGGGATCCCGGCCCTCGGCCAGCAACCGGTCCCGCTTGGCCTGACGAATCCGGAACTGCTCGGGAATGTCGTCAGGGCCTGCGGACGCGCCAGAATCACCAGTCACGACGTGCCAGCTTAGTGAACACGGGGCTCACCCCTGGTACCGGCTAACGCGCCGGGCGCAGCTTGCCGCGCTGTCCGTCGCGGTTGCGTTCGAACACCAGCCGCAGCCCGTCCAGGGTGAGGTGCCGGTCGTAGTGCTTGACGGTGCGCAGGTCGTCGAGCACCAGCGGCGCGCCGTGCCCGGTCGCCACCACGGCGACGTGGTCGCCGGCGAACCCGTCGACGTCGTCACGCACCCGCTGCACCAAGCCGTCCACCAGCCCGGCGAAGCCGAAGACCGCGCCGGCCTGCATGCACTCGACGGTGTTCTTGCCGACCACCGAGCGGGGCCGGGTCAGTTCGACGCGGCGCAGCGCCGCCGAGCGGGCCGCCGCGGCATCGGAGGACACCTGCACACCCGGCGCGATGGCGCCGCCGAGGAATTCACCCTTGGCCGACACCACGTCGACGCAGATCGACGAACCGAAGTCCACCACGATCGCCGCCGAGCGGTACTTGTGGTATGCGGCAAGACAATTCACGATCCGGTCGGCGCCGACCTCCTTGGGGTTGTCGACCAGCAGCGGGATGCCGGTCCGCACCCCCGGCTCGATCAGGACGTGCGGCACCGACGGCCAGTACTGTTCGAGCATCACCCGCACCTCGTGCAGCACCGACGGCACCGTCGACAGGGCCGCCGCGCCGGTGAGCCGCTCACCGTCGTCGCCGACCAACCCGTCGATGGTGAGCGCGAGCTCGTCGGCGGTGACCTCCGGTTCGGTGCGGATGCGCCAGTGCTGCACCACTTTCGCGTGGTCCCCAGAACCGGAGAGCAGGCCGACGACGGTGTGGGTGTTGCGGACGTCCAGCGCGAGCAGCACTCAGCTCACCTCGGCGACATCAGGTCGGACACGTCCGCCGGGACGTGCGCGGGATCGGCGCCCAGCTCGATCGGCCGGTTATCGGCGTCGACGAACACCACCTTGGGCCGGTAGCTGTGCGCCTCGGCGTCGTCCATCGTGCCGTAGGCGATCAGGATCACCAGGTCACCGGGATGGATCAGGTGCGCGGCGGCACCGTTGATGCCGATCACGCCGCTGCCGCGGGCGCCGGTGATCGCGTAGGTGATCAGCCGGGCGCCGTTGTCGATGTCGACGATGGTCACCTGCTCGCCCTCGAGCAGGTCGGCGGCGTCCATCAGGTCGGCGTCGATGGTCACCGATCCGACGTAGTGCAGATCGGCCTGGGTGACGGTGGCCCGGTGGATCTTCGACTTGAGCATCGTCCGTAACATCAGTTCCTCCAAGGCAATTCGTGGCTGACGCCGGACGCGACGCGGGGATGGCCGTCGACGCCCGCGCTGGCCCCGATGTCGATGGCGATGTTGTCGAGCAGGCGGGTGGTGCCCAGCCGGGCGGCCACCAGCATCCGGGCCGCGCCCTCGACCGGGGCCGGGGCGAGTTGCGGGTCGCGCACCTCCAGGTACTCCAGCGCCAGCGCGGGAACCTCGTCGAGCACCGCCCGGGCCGCGTCCAGCGCCGCGCCCACCCCACCCGACGCGGCGTACATGCCGGCCAGCAGCGCCGCCGACAGCGCCCCGGCCTGTTCGCGTTGCTCGGGGTCGAGGTAGCGGTTACGCGAGGACATGGCCAACCCGTCGAACTCGCGCACGATGGGCACGCCGACCACCTCGACGCCCACGTCGAGGTCGGCGACCATCTGCCGGATCAGGATCAGCTGCTGGTAGTCCTTCTCGCCGAAGAAGGCCCGGTCCGGGTGCACGGTGTTGAACAGTTTCAGCACCACGGTCAGGACACCAGCGAAATGCGTTGGCCGGGAAGAACCTTCGAGCTCGGATCCGAGCGGCCCGGGGTCCAGGGTCGTGCGCGGACCCAGCGGGTACATGTCCTGCGGTGTCGGGGTGAACGCGATCTCGACCCCTTCGGCGCGCAGCGCGGCCAGGTCGTCGTCGAGGGTGCGCGGGTAGGCGTCGAGGTCCTCACCGGCGGCGAACTGCAGCGGGTTGACGAAGACCGACGCCACCACGACGGCACCCTGCACCCGCTTGGCCGCCCGGATCAACGACAGATGGCCCTCGTGCAGCGCACCCATGGTGGGCACCAGCATGATTCGGCGGCCGGTGGCGCGCAGCGCCCGGGTGACGTCGGAGACATCGCGGGGCCGGGCGTAGACGTTGAGCTGTCCGGGGGTGAACTTCGGCGGGGTGTGCGGGTTCATGATTGTCCGGCCTCCATCAGCACCTCCAGCACTTCCTCCGGCGCCTGCGCACGTTGGGCGGTGCGCCACGAGTTCGCCCGATATGCCTGCGCCAGTTCGGGATTGACCTCGGCGAGGGCCTGCAGATGGCGGCGGACCGCGGCGGCGTCACCGCGGGCGACCGGGCCGGTGAGCGCGGCCTGGCCGCGCTGCAGCGCGTTGTCCAGGGCCGCCCGGGCCAGCGGGGCGATGATCCGTTCGGCCAGCCCGCCGGGGGCGTCGCCGACGAGCTCCTGCCCCAGCAGCTCCTGCCCGGACAGCGCGGCGCGCAGCCCCTCGACCGCGTCCAGCAGCACGGTGACGACGTGGTTGCTGCCGTGCGCGACCGCGGCGTGATACAGCGCGCGGGCGTCTTCACGCACCCGGAACGGCTCACCGCCGATCTCGAGGACCAGCGACTGGGCGATGGCGTACCCGATCTCGTCGGCGGCGGTGATGCCGAAGCAGGTGCCGCGCAGCCGGTCGACGTCCTCGTCGGTGCCCGCGAACGTCATCGCCGGGTGGATCGCCAGCGTGATGCAGCCCTGCGCGGCCAGCGGGGCCAGGATGCCCACGCCGTTGGCGCCGGAGGCGTGCGCCACGATGGTGTTGGCCCGCACGGCGTTGGTGGCGGCCAAGCCCGCGACCAGACCGGCGAGTTCGGAGTCGGGGACCGTGAGCAGCAGCAGTTCGGCGCGGGCGGCGACCTCGTCGATGGGGAGCACCGCGGTCTCGGGCAGCCAGCGCTCGGCCCGCCGCCGCGATGCGGCCGAGACCGCACTGCAGCCGACCACGACGTGCTCGGCGCGCTCGAGCGCCGCGCCCAGCGCGGTACCCACGCGGCCGGCGGAGATGATGCCGATCGTGAGCCTGGCCGGGCGGAGTCCGTCGTGCGGGGCGTTCCCGCCCGCGGGGGACTGCAGCATCGCAGCAACCTCGCAAATCCTGGTGGCGTCGTTCCGGTCCCGCAGCGCGGGTACCGGACGGTCGCTACGAGACTAGCTCAGTCCTCGCGGCGCCTGCGCCGACCGCCTCCGGTCGGGGTGGCCTGCAGCCGGGCCAACAACTCCGCGACGGACTGGCCGCCGGTGTGGGCGCCGCCGGGCTCCTCGGTGTCGTCCGGCTCGGCGGGCTCGGGCTGCGGTGGCTCTGGCGGCTCTGGCGGCTCTGGCGGCTCGGGTGGCTCCGGCTCCGCCGTGGTGGCGTGCCTGCCCCGGGGCGGCGCCGGGGCAGGCGGGGGCGCGGTCGGCTCTTGGGGTGGCGGGGTCGGCGGTCCGGTCGGCACCGGCGGCGGCTCGGGGGCGCGCCGGCGGCCAACGTACTCCTGCTGCCCCGGGTCGGGGGCGGGTTCCTCGGCGACCGGGGCGACCCAGTTGCTGCCGGGTGCGCCGGCGGGGATCCACTGCCCCTGTGCCGGCGCCGGTTGCCATCCGGTGGCCGGGGTTTCGGCGGCCCGCCCCGGCGGCGGCGGTGGCGGGGGCGGGGGCGGTGGGGTGACCGGGTGCTGGACGGGTGGGGGTGGCGGGGGTACCGGCGGCTGGCTGGGAGCTGCCGCCGGGGCGACGGGTGGTAGCCACGGGAACTGCGGCTCGGGCCCGGGTGGCGGAGGCGGCGGGGGCGGGGGCGGGGGCGGGACGTCGTCGCCGGCGCGGCGGTGCGCACCGCCGCTCGGCGACGCGGCGACCACCCGGTCGTCCTCCGGCGGATGCGGTTCGGCGGGCACGTCGATGATCGGGCTCTCCTGCGTCTCCGCATCGATGTGGTCGTCGGCGGTGACCTCCTCGACGTCCTCGGCGTCGATGCGGCTGCTGCTGACCCGTCCCGCGGTGTCGCTGCCGGGGCCCCACCCGTCGTAGGCGCGCGCGTCGCCACGGTCGGTCTCCAGCGCGGGCCGATGCGACAGATCCGCGTCGAACAGGTACTCCAGATTGGCCCGCAACGCCGCCAATTCGGCTCGCAGCGCGGCCACTTCGTCGGATGCCTGCGCGCGCAGCTCCGAGGCGAGCTCGCGGCGCAGCTGGGATTCGACGGCCAGTTCGTACTCGCGTCGCGCCGAGATCTCGCGATCGAGCTGCAGGTCGTAGACCAGCTTGAGGTCCCGTACCTTGGCCTGGTCGCTGTCGCTCTGCCGCCGGTAGATCACCGACACGAACGCCGCGACGACGGCCGCCCACAGCGCCAGGATCACGGCAAGCTTGAGCAGCTCGACCCGATTGGTGAAGACCAGCGCCGAACTGGCTGCGATCGCGAGCACCAGCAACACCGTCATCAGGATCCAACCGGGCCTTCGGCCGCCGCGGCGCAGGCGCACGCCACGGGTCGGATCGGTCATGGGGCGACTGTACCCGGCACAGGTCATCTCGCGTGTCGACCTCCGCGGCGATTCGGCGAGATCGCTCAGCCGGGCGCCGCGTCGGTGTTTTCCGGGGGCTCCTCCGGAGATCTGCAGCAATGCTGCAACCACAGCGCGGCCACCACCAGCGCCGCCGCGCACAGCGCGGCCACCGCCACGCCGGGGGTGTCCTGGGCCGCCACCCGCAGGGTGCCGCGCCGCGGCAGCAGGTACACCAGCACCGCCAGCCACCAGCCGAGCACGACGCTGCCCATCCACGCCGACGCCTTGGCGATCACCACCGAGCGGGCCACCGCCAGCGGATGCAATCGGCCTGGCCCGTCACCGATTTCGCCGTCCCGGATCTTCGCGCGCACGTGGAAGCCCCAGCCGGCGACGGCGACGGCGACCCCGAGCAGCGAAACCCCGGTCCACCCGGTGATCGGCGGAAACCACTTGTAGGCGCCCCGCACCAGCAGGTAGCCGACCACCGCGGCGACGACGACCGCGGCCAGCAGGTCACGTTTTCGCGTCGGCCCCATCAGCGCGCCCGCAACACCAGCTCGGTGCGGCGCACCGCGGCGCGTTCGGCCTCGTCGAGGCCGCCGAGCAGATCGGCGGCGGAACGCGTCCGCCCGTCGACGGTCAGGGTCGCCTGCGGGTCGACGGCCAGCCAGGGCACCAGCACGAAGGCCCGCGCATGCGCGTACGGGTGCGGCAGGGTCAGCGCATCGTCGCGCACCGTGATCTCGCCGTCGGGGCCGTGGCAGGTGATCAGGTCGACGTCCAGCGTGCGAGGTCCCCAGCGCTGCAACCGGACTCGCTGCGCGGCGTCTTCGAGCTGATGGGCGCGCTGCAGCCAGCCGTGCGGATCGAGCTCGGGATCATCAGCGCTGACAACGGCATTGAGGAACGGGTCCTGATCGACCCCACCCCAGGGGTCGGTCTCGTACACCGCCGAGACGGCCCGCACCGCGGACCCCAGCCCGTCGACGACCGACTGCAGGGCGGCCAGCCGGTCGCCCAGGTTGGAGCCGATCGAGAGCACCACCGCGGTCATGCCGAACCCGCACCGCTCCGGCGGGCGCGTCGGACCACCACGGCGACGTCGGCGAAATCCAGCGGGATCGGCGCGGCGGGTTTGTGGACCACCACCTCGACCTCGTGCACCCGCTCGTCGACGAGCACACCGTCGGCGATCTCCCCGGCCACCGCCTCGATCAGCTGGCGCGGCGGCCCGGCGACGACGGCCGCGGCGCGCTGGGCCAGCTGGCCGTAGTCCAGGGTGTCGGCCAGGTCGTCGCTGGCGGCGGCCGCGGAGAGGTCCAGCCACACGGTGATGTCGACGACGAAGTCCTGACCGTCACGCCGCTCGTGGTCGAACACCCCATGGTTGCCACGAACGGTCAAGCCGCGCAACTCGATCCGGTCGGTCATCGCGACTCCCCCGTTCCGGCGCCACGCCAGGCCGCGACCACGGCCAGCGCGTCGACCGAGGCCCGCACGTCGTGCACCCGCACCCCCCACGCGCCGTGCCAGCCGGCCAGCGCGGAGATGACCGCGGTGGCGGTCTCGCGTCCGCCGGGCGGGCGCGCCGCCCCGTCCGGCCCGGCCAGCAGTTCCCCGAGGAACCGCTTGCGCGAGGCCCCGACCAGGACCGGGATCCCGCTGGCGACGAACTCGGGCAGCGCGTTGAGCAATGCCCAATTGTGTTGGCTGGTCTTGGCGAATCCCAGCCCGGGATCGATGATCAGGTTGTCCGGGTCGACCCCGGCGCGCACGGCGCCGTCCACGCACGTCATCAGCTCGTCGCGGACCTCGGCGACCACGTCGCCGTAGCCAGGCACCTCGTGCGGCCGCTCGGCGCCGACCGAACGCCAGTGCATCAACACCCAGGGCACGCCGGCGTCGGCGACCACCCGCGCCATGTCCGGGTCTGCCCTGCCACCGGACACGTCGTTGACGATGCACGCGCCCGCGCCGAGCGCCGCGGCGGCTACGCCGGCGTGCATGGTGTCGATGCTGATCGTGATCTGTTGGCGGGCAAGCTCTTCGACGACGGGTAGCACCCGCGCGGTCTCGACCGCGGGATCCACCCTCGTGGCGCCGGGGCGGGTCGACTCACCGCCGACGTCGATGATGGTGGCACCCTGGGCGATCAGGTCCATCCCGTGTTCGACCGCGCGCGCACGGTCCAGGAACAGCCCTCCGTCGGAGAACGAGTCATCGGTGACGTTGACGACCCCCATCACCCGCGTGGTAGTCACTTGCGCAAGATCAGTTCCAGAGCCTCGGCTCGAGAGGCGTTGTCGGTCTTGAACTGTCCGCGTACCGCGGAGGTGGTGGTGACCGCACCCGGCTTGCGGATGCCGCGCATCGCCATGCACAGGTGCTCGGCCTCGATCACCACGATGGCGCCGCGCGGGTCCAGCTTGCGCATCAGCGCGTCGGCGATCTGGCCGGTGAGCCGCTCCTGCACCTGGGGCCGCTTGGCGTACAGATCCACCACCCGGGCCAGCTTCGACAGCCCCGTGACGCGGCCGTCCTCGCCCGGGATGTAGCCGACGTGCGCCACCCCGTGGAAGGCCACCAGGTGGTGCTCGCACGTCGAGTACATCGGGATGTCCTTGACCAGCACGAGTTCGTCGTGGTTCTCGTCGAACGTGGTGTTCAGCACGTCGTCGGGGTTCACGTAGAGCCCGGCGAACATCTCCTGGTAGGCCCGCGCCACCCGGGCCGGGGTCTCCTGCAGGCCGTGCCGGTCCGGGTCCTCGCCGACCGCGATCAACAACTCGCGGACGGCGGCCTCGGCGCGGGCTTGGTCGAAACCAGGGGTGGTGAGCGTGGCCGAATGGTTGTGCGACCGCGTCATCGACGTCTCCGTTCAGTTTTCAGCCGAGGGATCAGGGCCGGCTCGGCGGGGCTTCCCGGCCACCGTCGTGGCCCGGATCCTCGTTCGGACCGGGACCTTGCGGCGCACCGCCCTGCGGGGCCGGGGCTCCCTGCTGCGGATGAGGCTGATACGGCGGATAACCCGGGTGCGGCTGCGGCGGGGGGTAGCCCTGCCAGCCCTGCTGCTGCGGCGGCGGATACCAGTACCCCTGCGGCGGGGCCGGCTGCTGCTGCGGGGCGGCGGACTGCTGCGGCGGCCAGCCCGGGGCGTGCCAGCCGGCGGGGGCGCCGTAGTTCGGCTGCGTCGCCCCGTGCGCCGGGACGCCGTTGCCGCCGGCACCGTTGGCGCCGTTCTTGTGGGCCGTCTCGGCGGCCTTGGCCGAGGCTTGGGCGATGGCCGTCTTGAACGCGGGCTCGGGCACCGGCTTGGGCCACGGCTCGCCGCGCTCCATGGCCAGCTCGCCCGGCGTCTTGATCGGCGGCTTGTCCGACGGCACCCGGCCCCCGAAGTCGTCGAACATGGTCAGCCGCGGGCGCTTCTTGACGTCGCTGAAGATGGCCTCCAGCTCGACGCGGTGCAGCGTCTCCTTCTCCAGCAGCTCCCCGGCCAGGGTGTCCAGGACGTCGCGGTACTCGGTGAGGATCTCCCAGGCCTCGGTGTGGGCGGCCTCGATGAGCTTGCGGACCTCGTCGTCGATGATCTGGGCGACCTCGTGGCTGTAGTCGGCCTGGGTGCCCATGGTGCGGCCCAGGAACGGGTCGCCGTGCTCGGTGCCGTAGCGCACCGCGCCCAGCTTGGAGCTCATGCCGTACTCGGTGACCATCGCGCGGGCGATCTTGGTGGCCTGCTCGATGTCGGACACCGCACCGGTGGTCGGCTCGCGGAACACCAGCTCCTCGGCGGCGCGGCCGCCCATCGCGAACACCAGCCGGGCGATCATCTCCGAGCGGGTCATCAGGCCCTTGTCGTCCTCGGGGACGGCCATGGCATGGCCGCCGGTGCGGCCGCGGGCCAGGATGGTGACCTTGTAGATCTTCTCGATGTCGGGCATGGCCCAGGCCGCCAGCGTGTGCCCGCCCTCGTGGTAGGCGGTGATCTTCTTCTCGTGCTCGCTGATGATGCGGCTCTTGCGGCGCGGCCCGCCGACCACCCGGTCGACGGCCTCTTCCAGCGCCGGACCGGTGATGATGGTGCCGTTCTCGCGGGCGGTCAGCAGCGCGGCCTCGTTGATGACGTTGGCCAGGTCGGCGCCCGACATGCCGACGGTGCGCTTGGCCAGGCCCTCCAGGTCGGCGTCCTCGGCGATCGGTTTGCCCTGCGAATGCACCTTCAGCACCGCGCGGCGACCGGCCAGGTCCGGGTTGGAGACCGGGATCTGGCGGTCGAAGCGGCCGGGCCGCAGCAGCGCCGGGTCGAGGATGTCGGGCCGGTTGGTGGCGGCGATCAGGATGACGCCCTGGCGGTCCCCGAAGCCGTCCATCTCCACGAGCAGCTGGTTGAGCGTCTGCTCGCGTTCGTCGTGGCCGCCACCCAGGCCGGCGCCGCGCTGGCGGCCGACGGCGTCGATCTCGTCGACGAAGATGATGCACGGGCTGTTCTGCTTGGCCTGCTCGAACAGGTCACGCACCCGGGAGGCGCCGACGCCGACGAACATCTCGACGAAGTCCGACCCGGAGATCGTGAAGAAGGGGACGCCGGCCTCACCGGCGACGGCCCGCGCGAGCAGGGTCTTGCCGGTGCCGGGCGGGCCGTAGAGCAGCACACCGCGGGGGATCTTGGCGCCGAGGGCCTGGTAGCGGCTGGGGTTCTGCAGGAAGTCCTTGATCTCGTAGAGCTCTTCGACGGCCTCGTCGACGCCCGCGACGTCGGCGAACGTGGTCTTCGGCATGTCCTTGGACAGCTGTTTGGCGCGGGACTTGCCGAACCCGAAGCCCATCCGGCCGCCGGTCTGCATCCGGGAGAACATCACGAACAGGCCGACCAGCAGCAGCAGCGGCAGCATGTAGATCAGCAGCGTGCCCAGGATGCTGCTCTGGTTGACCACGGTGTTGGTCTTGGCGTTCTTGGCCTGCAGCGCCTCGAACAGCGTCACCCCGTACCCGGTCGGGTACTTGGTGATGATCTTGTTGCTGTTCTCGGTGTCGCCGTTGCCGTTCTTGAGCTCGAGTCGCAGCTGCTGCTCGCGGTCGTCGATCTGGGCGCTGCTGACGTTGTCCTGGCTGATCTGCGCCATCGCGACCGAGGTGTCGACGGGCTTGTACCCGCGGGTGTCGTCGCTGAAGTAGAAGAAAGACCACCCCAGCAGCAGCACAACGGCGATCACCGTCAGTGTGCGGATCACATTCTTGCGGTTCATGCGTGAGTCCGGTTCATTGACATCGCGCCAACGGGTCAACCGCCGGCCAAATCCTTCCAATATGCGCAGCTGGAAACCTCAAGGCTACCGCTAGACCAACGTTCGGCAGTTCCCGGAGTTCACGAAGGGAACAATCCAGCGTGAGCCCGGAGTTCACGAAGGGAACAATCCAGCCTGAGCCCGGAGTTCACGAAGGGAACAATCCAGCGTGAGCCCGGAGTTCACGAAGGGAACAATCCAGCGTGAGCCCGGAGTGTGAGCTGGGCCGCGAGCGTGCGCTCTTGGTAGTGGATCGGGGGTTCGCACGACAGTGGGTGCACGCTCGGCGAAGGTGGAGCCATGCGGTCACGGATGGTGCGCACGAACGGGGTCACGCTGCGGGTGCTGGAGGCCGGCGACCCCGGCGCGCCGGCCGTCGTGCTGTGTCATGGCTTCCCGGAGCTGGCGTTTTCCTGGCGACATCAGGTCGATGCGCTGGCCGGGGCTGGCTTTCACGTGTTGGCACCGGACCAGCGCGGCTACGGCGGTTCGGATCGACCCGCCGACCCTGCGGCCTACACCGTGACCGAGCTGGCCGCCGATGTGGTGGGGCTGCTCGACGACGTCGGCGCCGAGCGGGCCGCGGTGGTCGGGCACGACTTCGGGGCGGTGCTGGCGTGGACGGCGCCGCTGCTGCACCCCGACCGGTTCTGGGCGGTCGCCGGCCTGAGCCTGCCTCCGGTGCCCCGCCCCCGGGTGCCGACGACGCAGGCGTTCCGCCGGATCTTCGGCGACAACTTCTTCTACATCCTCTACTTCCAGGAGCCCGGGCCCGCCGACGCCGAGCTGGCCGCCGACCCGGCCACCACGCTGCGCAAGCTGTTCACCGTCCCGGCCATCGGGCACCAGCGCATGGCCGCGCCCGGCCCCGAGGGCTTCCTGGCCCGCATCCCCGACCCCGCCGGGTTGCCCGACTGGATCAGCCGGGCCGACTTCGACGTCTACGTCGAGGAGTTCACCCGTAACGGGTTCACCGCCCCGTTGAACTGGTACCGCTGCTTCGACCGCAACTGGGAGCTGACCGCCGATCCGCCCGCGGCCACGATCGCCGTGCCCGCGCTGTTCATCGGCGGCAGCGCCGACGCCACGCTGGCCTACACGCCCCGTGCCCGGGCCACCACGGTGGCCGTCGGGGACTACCGCGAGGTGATGATCGACGGGGCCGGGCACTGGCTGACCGAGGAACGACCCGCCGAGGTGACACACCTTCTGATCGAATTCCTCACCAGTGCAACAGGATCGGCCGGCGCCCCGCGAACGTGACCGGGTCGGGATACCGACGCGCTAGGGTGCCAAGCATGCCGATCCCCGCGGGAGCGAAGTCCACCGCAGCCAAACTCCTCGCCGTCGCCGCGGCGGGCATCGCGGCCGCCGTGCTCAGCGGCTGCGATGCGCAGCAGGGTCCGACGCCTGCGAGCGACACCGGCATCCGGCAGGTCACCGTCGTCGGCTCCGGGCAGGTGCAGGGCACCCCGGACACGCTGACCGTGGACGCGTCGATGGAGTTCCTGGCCCCCGACGCCACCGCCGCGATGAACCAGACCAACGAGCGACAGCAGGCCGTCATCGACGCGCTGGTGGCCGCCGGCATCGACCGCAAGGACGTCGCCACCACCCAGGCCGGCCTGCAGCCCCAGTACGGCAGCGACGGCACCGTCATCGCGGCGTACCGGGCCACCAACTCGATCAAGGTCACCATCCGCGACCTCGACCTGGCCTCGGAGGCGATCGGGTTGATCGTCAGCACCGGCGGCAACGCCACCAGGATCAACTCGATCAGCTACTCCATCGAGGACGATTCGCAGTTCGTGCGCGACGCCCGCGCCAGTGCGTTCGAGGACGCCAAGGACCGCGCCAACCAGTACGCCGAGCTGTCGGGGCTGACGCTGGGCAAGGTCATCTCGATCTCCGAGGCGCCGTCGGGCCCGCCACCGCCGGTGCCGATGCCGATGCCTCGGGCGATGGAGGCCGCGGTGCCGCTGGAGCCGGGCCAGCAGACCGTCGGGTTCTCGGTGACGGTGATCTGGGAGCTCACCTAGGACTAGGCGGGAGCGACCACCACCGGGATGCCGTTGAGCACCGCGGTCCCCGACAGCGGATCCAGCACCGAGCCGTCGTTGAGCTGGTTGACGTTGACCCCCGGTTGGTCGGCGGCCAGCGTCTGCCCGGTGCCGCGGCGGTCGTGGCCCCAGCCGTGCGGCAGCGACAGCACACCGCGACGGATGCCGTCGGTCACCTCGACGGGCACCACGAGTTCCCCGCCGGGCCCCTTGATCCGTGCGGTGTCACCCACCCCGAGCTCGGCGGCGTCGGCCGGATGGATCCGCAGCGTGCACCGGTTGGTGCCGCCGGCCAGCGCGGGCAGGTTGTGCATCCAGCTGTTGTTGGAGCGCAGGTGCCGCCGACCGATCAGCAGGTAGCCGTCGCCGCATCGGCCCAGCGCCTCGCGCAGCCGGGCGGCGTCGGCGATGAGTTGCGGCGGGCCCAGTTCGATGCGTCCCGACGGGGTGCGCAGCAGGCCGGGCAGCCGCGGCTGCAGCGGGCCGAGGTCGATGCCGTGCGGTGCCGCTTCGAGCCGCTGCAGGGTCAGCCCGCCGGGTTTGGCGCCGAACGCGTCACCGTAGGCGCCCAGCCGCAGCATCATGTCGAGGCGCCGCTCGTAGCCGGGCCGCGTCGGCAGCATCGCGGTCAACTCATCGACCGCGCGCCCGGCCACCGGTGACGACTCGTCGGCGGTCTCCTTGGCCAGGGTGGCCGCGATAACCTGCTCGTCGACCAGCGCCGGGTCCGCGTCGTGCCCGAGTCCGTAGAGCGCCAAGATGATTCGCGCCATGATCTCCGCCTCGCCGGGGCGGCCGTCGAGCGGCAGCGCGGGCGGTGAGTAGCGCGCGTTGTTGCGGACGGCGAGGTTGTTCAGCGCGAAGTCGAAGTGCGGGCTGCGCGACGGCGGCGGGGGCGGCAGGATCACGTCGGCGTGCCGGGTGGTCTCGTTGAGGTAGGGGTCGACGGACACCATGAAGTCCACGTCGGCCAGCGCGCGGTCGAGCCGGTCGCCGTCGGGCGCCGAGAGCACCGGGTTGCCCGCGATGGTGATCATGGCCTTGATCTGGCCGTCGCCCGGCGTCTCGAGCTCCTCGGCCAGCACCGCGGCCGGCAGCTCGGAGAGCACCTCGGGACGGCCGGAGACCCGGCTGTGCCAGCGGCCGGTGCGGAACCCGCGGCCCGGCCGGTGCCCGCGCGGGGCCGGCGCGACCGGCGACAGCGGGAACATCGCGCCGCCGGGCCGGTCCAGGTTGCCGGTCAGCACGTTGACCACATCGACCAGCCAGCTGCCCAGCGTGCCGAATTCGACTGTGGACGTGCCCATTCGGCCGTACACCGCGGCGCTGGGGGCGCCCGCGAGCTCGCGGGCCAGCCGCCGGATGTCGGCGGCGTCGACGCCGCAGTGTTCGGCCACCGCCTCGGGTGGGAAGTCGCGGGCCAGCGCGCGGACGTCGTCGAGGCCGGCGACGTGCTCGGCCAGCGGGCCCAGGGTGACCAGCTCCTCGTCGAACAGCACGTGCACGACGCCGAGCAGCAGCGCGGCGTCGGTGCCCGGCCGCGGGGCCAGGTGCCGGTCGGCCAGTTCGGCGGTGCGGGTGCGGGCCGGGTCGATGACGACGAGCGTGCCGCCGCGTTTGCGCAGCCGGCGCAGCTTGCCGCCGAAATCAGCGGCGGTGGCCAGGCTGCCGTTGGACACCAGCGGGTTGGCCCCGATGATGACCAGGTAGTCGGTGCGGTCCAGATCCGGCACCGTGAACGCGGCCGGGCTGCCGAACATCAGGCCCAACGCGACGTGCTTGGGCATCTGATCCAGCGTGCTGGCCGAGTAGACCTGATGGGTGCCCAGCGCGCGGATGATCAGCGGCGGGTACAGCGCGCCCGCGACGGTGTGGGCGTTCGGATTGCCCAGGTACACCCCGACCGACGCGCCGCCGTGCTCGGCGATCACCGCGCCCAGGCCCTGGGCGGCCGCGGCGAACGCCTCGTCCCAGCTCGCCTCGGCCAGCACGCCGTCACGGCGCACCAGCGGCGTGCGCAACCGGTCGGGGTCGTTGTCGAGTTCGGCGAAGCTGGCGCCCTTGGGACAGATGAATCCGGCGCTGAACACGTCGTCGCGGTCTCCCCTGGCCGCGACGACGCGGTCGTCGCCGATGGTCAGCGTCAGACCACAGGTCGCTTCACAGAGCGGGCAGATCCGCAGGGCGGTGTGGGGCATGCCTCGATCTTGCGCCGAGTTCGGCCCGGCGGGTACCCGAACCCGCCAACTCGGCGGTCAGTAGGCGCCGGTGGCGTCGGCGGTCAGCCAGCGGTCCGGGCGCACGGTGAACAGCGTGCTGTCCGGATGGTCGAGGTCACGCACGAACGCCCGGCCCCGATCGGGTCCGAGGTAGCGGATCGCGATGGCATCCTGGACCTCTGGTGGGCTGGGCTCACTGCCGACGACAGTGCCTTCGACGACCACGTACTGGTAGGGCGGCTCGTCGTGCTGCACCACCAGCGTCACCGCCCCGGCCCGCTCGATGAGCTTGGCCTTGCGGCTGGACGCCGAGGTGGTGAAGCGGATGTTGCCGCCGATCGCGTAGTCGTACCAGATCGGGACGCTGGCCGGGGGCCGGCCGTCGGCCGCCACGGACAGCACGGCCACCCGCTTGGCGGCGAGGAATTCCTGACGCTCGGCCTCGGTGAAAGTTCGCACGGCGCTGGCAACGCCGCCACCGCGGATCTATTCCCCGCGGCTCTAGGCGTTCTCGTAGACCTTGGGGTCCAGCGTGCCGATGTAGCTCAGGTCGCGGTAGCGCTCGGCGTAGTCGAGGCCGTAGCCGACGACGAATTCGTTGGGGATGTCGAACCCGACGTAGGCGACGTCCAGTTCGGTGCGTACGGCTTCGGGTTTGCGCAGCAGGGTGCACACCTTCAGCGAGCGCGGCCCGCGGGTGGCCAGGTTGCGCAGCAGCCAGGACAGCGTCAGGCCGGAGTCGATGATGTCCTCGACGATCAGCACGTCGCGGTCGTTGATGTCGCGGTCGAGGTCCTTGAGGATGCGCACCACCCCCGACGACGACGTCGAGGAGCCGTAGGAGCTGACCGCCATGAACTCCAGCTGGGTGGGCAGCGGGATGGCCCTGGCGAGATCGGTGACGAACATGACCGCGCCCTTGAGGACGGTGATCAGCAACAGGTCCTGACCGTCGCCGGCGGCCGCGTCGCGGTAGTCGGCGCCGATCTGAGCGGCCAGTTCGGCGGTCTTGGATCGGATCTGTTCTTCGGACAGCAACACCGACTTGATGTCCCCCGGATACAAGTCCGCAGCATGCGCAGGCACGCCCCACAGCGTGCCATGCGGTGGGCGGGATGACCAAGGCGATCCCTCACACCGGTTCGCGGTACTGCACCAGCGCGGGTCCGCGGCGCCCGGCAAACAACCGCTCCCCCGCCCCCGCGCTGGGTACCGCGACGCCGCCCTGGCCCCGCCAGGCGGTGACCAGCGCGTCGACGGCGCGGATCTGCTGGTCGGTCAGCCCGCAGGCACCGCCGGCCAGCAGCCAGCCCCGGATCACCCGGCGCCGCACCGCGGCGGGCAGCGGCGTCAGCACCGCGACGGGCAGGTCAGGGCCGGTGCCCGCGAGCACCTCGGCGGCCATCGCGTCCAGTGTGTCGGTGTCCTCGCGCAGTGCCGCCGCGGTGCGGGCCAGCGCCTCGGCGACCCCGCCGCCGAGGATGTCCTCGAGCAGCGGCAGCGCCTCGGTGCGCAGCCGCACCCGGGTGTAGCGCGGGTCGGTGTTGTGCGGGTCCTGCCACGGCGTGAGCCCCAGTTCGGCGCAGGCCTGCCGGGTGCGGTCGCGCCGCACCCGGAGCAGCGGCCGGTACCAGGGCGGGTCGTGCGGGCGCATCCCGGCGATGGACCGCGCACCCGATCCGCGGCCCAGCCCGAGCAGCACCGTCTCGGCCTGGTCGTCGAGCGTGTGCGCCAGCAGCACCGGCGTGCCCGCCCGGGCCCGCTCCAGTGCGTGGTAGCGGGCCGACCTGGCCGCCGCCTCCGGGCCACCCACGGTGCCGACGTCGACGCGAAGCACTTGGGCCGCAACGCATCCCAACTCGATCGCCTGGGCACGGGCGGTGTCGGCGACGGTCGCCGAGCCGGGCTGCAGACCGTGGTCGACGATCAGCGCCGTGGTCGGTTTGACCGCCGCCGCGACCGCCGTCAGCGCCAGCGAATCGGCCCCGCCGGACAGCGCCACACACCAGCGGTCGACGGTGCCGGCGTGCTCGCCGAGGAACCGGGTCAGCGCGGTGCGCAGCTCGGCTACAGCACCCGGTCGATCCATCGCCGTGGCTCGTCGATCTCGCTTGGCAGCGGCAATGTCTCGGCGCTGGACCAGACGGCGTTGAAGCGTTCCATGCCGACGGTGGCCACCACCTCGTCGACGAACGCCTTGCCCCTGGTGTACTGGCTCATCTTCGCGTCGACGCCGAGCAGCATGCGCATCAACCGTTGCAGCGGAGGCTGTTTGCGCTGGCGGCGCTGATCGAACCGGCGCCGGATAGTGGCCACCGACGGCACCACCGCGGGCCCGACGGCGTCCATCACGTGCTCGGCGTGGCCCTCCAGCAGGGTGCCCAGCACCAGCAGCTGATCGAGCGCCACCCGCTGCGGCTCGGACTGCACGGCCCGGATCAACCCGAGGATCCCGGTCGAATTCGATTGTGCGCCATCATCTTGCCCACCGCTACGCACGGTGCGCAGGTAGTCGGCCAGCCGGCCCACCACCGCGGTGACGTCTTCGCCGGCGTCCTGGGTGAGCACCCCGAGCGCGTTGGTCATGTGCTCGGCCAGCCACGGGTTGGCCCGGAACTGCACCCGGTGGGTGACCTCGTGCAGGCACACCCACATCCGGAAATCGGCGGGCGCCACCCGCAGCTGGCGTTCCACGGCGATCACGTTGGGATACACCAGCAACAGCTCACCGCCCGAGGCGGAGAACGGGTCGTACTGACCGAGGATCCCCGAAGACACGAACGCCAGCACCGCACCGGTCTGCGCACCGGCGATGCGCCCGCTGATGGCCCGCGGCTTGGCGTCGCCGTCCTGACCCCCGCTGGTCATCGCCCGCATGGACTGCGCCGCGGCGCGGATCCACTGCGGCCGGTTCACGACCCGAGCCTCCGGGATCTCACCGCCCTCGATCAGGCCGGTCACCTCCCGCACCGGCACCTCGGAGGCGCGGGCGGCCTCGGCGAGCTGCACGACGGCCTGCCTGCGGGTGTAGTCGGTGGCGGCGGGTTCCGGGCGGGCCAGCTTGGCGCCCAGCGTGGCGGCCAGGTTCCAGTCGACCGCGCGCCCGACGTTGAACCCGGAGGCTGGCGGGCTCACGCGCGGCACCCGCAGCTGCGCAGTGTCGCGGCGAACGCGTCCAGCGCGGTGCGCCCGGTCGGGCCGGCGTCGTTGGACAGCAGCGCGAAGGTCAGCACCCGTCCACTCTCGTCGGTGACGATGCCGGCCAGCGAGTTGGTGCCGGTCAACGACCCCGTCTTGGCCCGCAGGTAGCCTGCGGCGGCCCGGCCGGCGTCGGTGTCGAGGTAGCGGTTGGACAGGGTGCCGCTGCCGCCGGCGATCGGCAGCAGGTCGACCAACGGCCGCAGCGCCGGCTGCCCGTCGCCGGCGGCGGCGTTGATGACCTGGTCGAGGGTGCGGGCGGTGAGCCGATCGTCCACCGAGAGCCCGCTGGAGTCCAGCAGCGTCGCCCCGTCGGTGTCGATGCCGGCGTCGTCGAGGGCGGCCAGCACCGCCCGCGCGGCCCCGGCGAAGCTCTGCGGCAGGCCGGCTTGCGCGGCCACCTCCCGCCCGATCGACTCGGCCATCACGTTGTCGGAGGCGTTCATCATCTCGCGCAGCCGTTGCATCAGGGGCGGGGACTGCACCGACGCCAGCTCGTCGCCCCGTGCGGCGGTCGTACGGACCGTCACCTTGGCCGGGTCGACGCCCAGCGCCACCGCGAGCGCACGGCCGGCGTCCAGCGCCGGGGTCCGGGAGCGCCGGGATTCGACGCTGACCGGCTGGGTGCGCCCGGCGTCGAGCATCACCGCCTCCATCGGCGCGATGTCCCCGCCGTCGATGTCCAGCGGATCCCAGCCCGGCGCCATCGTCGGCCCGGTGTAGGCGCTGACGTCGACCTGCACCTCCCTGACCTTGACGCCGCTGCGGCGCACCTGGTCGGCGAGATCGACGATGCGGGCGGCGTCGCGGTACCAGGTCTCCTCACCGCGCGGTGCCGCCGACAGCGTCTGGTCACCGCCGCCGACGAGCACCACCACGCCGGGCTTCTCCGACGCCAGCACCCGGGTGGTGAGCCGGGCGTCGCGGTCCAGGGTCAGCAGCGCGGCCGCTGCGGTGAGCACCTTGTTCGTCGAGGCCGGCTGCATCGGGACGTCGGCGCCCTGCGCCCACAGTTCGTCACCGGTCAGCGCGTCGGTGATGCGCGCGGTGAAGTTGCCCAGGTTGGGGTCGCTGGCCACCAGCCGCAGCGCCGCCGCCAAGCCGCGTGGCGTCGGCGCCTGCGCCGACGCGGCGACCGGCACCACCGCCGGGGCCGCGGTGGCCGGCGGGGGCGCCGGCTCGACGGCCAGCTGGTCGGACTGGTCGCGGTTCAGCAGCGCACCGCCTGCGACCAGGGCGGCGACCAGCATCAGCACCGCGACCCCGACCGCCACATGGGTGGATCGCCACCACCGAGTGGGCCGCATGGTTCTCCTGCTCTCGATGGACTACCCGGGCTAGGTCTGTAGTGCAGGGTATCGCTCCATTAGGGTTGACCCGGCCGTCAGCAGACCGTCAGCAGATCGGATAGGAGTGCCCACCGTGCAGTTCGATGTCCTCATCGAGATCCAGAAGGGCTCACGCAACAAGTACGAGGTGGACCACGACAGCGGGAAGGTCAAGCTGGACCGCTACCTGTTCACGGCGATGGGCTATCCCACCGACTACGGCTACATCGAGGACACCCTGGGCGAGGACGGCGACCCGCTGGACGCACTGGTGCTGCTGCCAGAGCCGGTGTTCCCGGGCTGCATCGTCGAGGCCCGCCCGGTCGGGATGTTCCGGATGACCGACGAGAAGGGCGGCGACGACAAGGTGCTGTGCGTGCTCGCCGATCCGCGCTGGGACCACATCCAGGACATCGGCGACGTCTCGGAGTTCGAGCTGGACGCGATCAAGCACTTCTTCGTGCACTACAAGGACCTGGAGCCGGGCAAGTACGTCAAGGCCGCCGACTGGGTGGGCCGCGAGGAGGCCGAGGCCGAGATCAACCGCTCGATCGAGCGGTTCAAGGCCGAGGGGCACTGAGCCGTCGGGGTTTCTGGCGACGAGATCCGAATTTTGCGACGAAAAGCTCGAGTGCCGGCCTGCAAGAGTCGGATCTGGCCGCCCGGCGCCGGGTGTGACTGCTGTGACTGTGTACCGGCCGAGTTTTCCCGGCCGTAACACGACGTAACGCCTGCGCCGTTTGCCGCTCCGATCATGTCTTTGTGCTGCTGCATCAGGGGATCGGACTCCAGGCGTTCAACGCGCTGCCGATGCGTCGGGCCGTACACGCCGTCTTCGAGTGCTGCTACAGCGTGCCGCTGGCCGCCGACCTGGCCCGCGCCCGCCCGTTCGACAGCCACGACCGGCTGTTCCGCTTCGCCGACACCCTGCTGTTCGGGCTCGGCGAGGAGTCGATCGACTCGATCCTGCAGGCCTACCCCGACGTCGGCCGCCGCCCCGGCAGTGAGAAATCGCAGGCCGAGCAGTGCGCCATCGCCGACGAACGCCCCGAGGTGATGACCGCGCTGGCCACCGCGTCGAAGACCTACCTGGACCATTTCGGGTTCGGGTTCGTCATGTTCGTCAACGGCTACTGCGCCGACGACGTCCTGCACGCGATGGCCGACCGCATGCACAACGAGTACGAGACCGAACGAAAAGTGGTCCGCAACGAACTCGCCAAGATCAACCGCACCCGGCTCGAGCGGATGCTCGGCCCCGAAGGCGGCTACGACAACTGGTGCTGAGGGCTCGAGCGCTCGAGCAACCAATCGAGCTGCGCTCTAGGCTCGTCCGGGTGAGCCCCGCCCCATCTTTCGTCTCCCTGCCCGACCTCGCGTCCCGCCCCGCCGGCGGGGCCGTGCTGTGGGCCAACGACGACCTGTTCGCCGAGAAGGAGAACCTGATCAAACCCGGCCCCGCCGAACATCGGCCGGCCACGTTCGGCCACAAGGGGCAGGTCTACGACGGGTGGGAGACCCGCAGGCGCCGCGGTGTCACCGCGGATTCGCACGACTCCGCCATCGTCCGGCTCGGCGCGCCCGCGATCATCCGCGGGGTCGTCGTCGACACCTCATGGTTCACCGGCAACTACCCACCCGAGATCGCCGTGCGGGCCGCGTTCGTCGAGGGCTACCCCACCCCGGAGGAACTGGCCGACAAGACCGAGTGGACGACGATCGTGGCGCGCCAACCGATCCAGGGCGACACCGCCAACCCGCTGCCCGTCGACTCGCCGCGCCGCTGGACCCATGTGCGGCTGGACATCTACCCCGACGGCGGCGTGGCCCGGCTGCGTGTCCACGGCGAAGGCCTGCTCGACCCGCGGTTCACCGAGCTACCGCTCGACCTGGCCGCGCTGGCCAACGGCGGCCGGATCACCGCCTGCTCCAACATGTTCTACAGCTCGCCCAACAACCTGCTGCTTCCGGGCACGGCCAGGACCATGGGCGAAGGCTGGGAGACCTCCCGCCGCCGGGACGCCGGAAACGACTGGGTGCAGGTCCGGCTGGCCGGCCACGGCGTGCTCACCGCGGCCGAGCTGGACACCACCTACTTCCTGGGCAACTCCCCCGGATCGGCAACCCTGACAGGCCGCGACGGCGACGGCGACTGGTTCGACCTGCTGCCCCGCGTCGATCTGCAGCCCGACACCGTGCACCGGTTCCTGCTCGATGAGGCCCGCCCGGCCACCGAGGCCCGGCTGGACATCCACCCCGACGGCGGGATGGCGCGGCTGCGACTGTTCGGCCGGTTGACCGACGACGGGCTGCGGCGCGTCACCGAGGCTTGGGCGGCCAGCGCCGGGTGATGCCGCATGATGGCGGGATGGACGGTGTGCACGGCCACTGGGACGCCCGCTTCGAACCCGTGGCGGCGGCGGTCGCCGAGGAAGTGTCCCGCGGGACGGAACTGGGTGCGTCGATCGCCGTCGACGTCGACGGTGAACTCGTCGCCGACATCTGGGCCGGCTTCGCCGACCGCGCGAAAACGCTTCCCTGGCAAGAAGATACGATTGTCAACTTCTGGTCGTGCACCAAGCCGCTGACCGCGCTGGCCGCGCTGGTGCTCATCGACCGCGGTGCGCTGGACCCGTTCGCGCCCGTCGCGGCGTACTGGCCGGAGTTCGGCGTCAACGGCAAGGCCGGTGTCGAGGTGCGGCACCTGCTGTCGCACACCTCCGGGGTGTCCGGCTGGGAGGTGCCGTTCGACGGGCAGGACATCTTCGACTGGGAGAAGTCGACCACGCACCTGGCCCGCCAGCCCACCTGGTGGGAACCCGGCACCGCGTCGGGCTATCACGCGCTGAACTACGGCCACCTCGTCGGCGAGGTCATCCGCCGGATCACCGGCCGCGCGCTGAAGGACTTCCTGCGCGACGAGATCGCCGCGCCGCTGGGCGCGGACGTCCAGATCGGCGCCCGCCCCGAGGACGCACCGCGCATCGCGGAGCTGATCGCGCCGCCGCCCCGCGACCTCGGCCTGGACCGGTTGCCCCGCGACCACCCGGCGGTCAGGACGTTCGCCGCGTTCCCGCCCGGCGGTGACAGCGTCGCCGTCGCCGAGACCCAACCCTGGCGCGCCGCCGACATCGGCGGGGCCAACGGGCACGGCAACGCCCGCGGCCTGGTGCAGGCACTGTCACCGATCTCGTTGGGCGGCAAGGCGAACGGTGTGCAGCTGCTGTCGCCGCAGACCATCGAGTTGATCTTCGCCGAGCAGGCCGACGGCGTGGACCAGGTGCTGTTCGAGCCGCTGCGCTTCGGCATCGGGTTCGGCCTGCCGACCCCGGCCAGCGTGCCCGCGGTGCCCGACGGCCGGGTCTGCTGGTGGGGCGGCTGGGGTGGCTCGCTGGTGGTGATGGACACCGACCGGCGCGCCACGTTCGCCTATGTGATGAACAAGATGGGCCCCGGCACCACGGGGAGCGAGCGGACCAACCGCTACGCCACGTTGATCGACGCCGCGTTGACCTGAGCCGGGAAACCCGGCGTCAGGAGGCCCGGGCCTGGTGCCGCAGCGCGAGCCGGGCCAGCACATTGCGGCCCAACGCCCGCGCGTCGTCGCCGTCGGTCACCGGGATCAACGTGACCCCGTCTGCCACCCCGGCGGTCTCGATGTCGGCGATCAGGCCGACCAGCCCGTCGATCGTGCCCGCGTAGTGCACCGTGTCGGATTCCGCGGCGGCGGCCAGGGCGCGGTGCGCGGAACGGAAGTCACCGGCCACCGCGACCGTGATGTCCAGCACCACGGCCAGATCGTCGGCGCCGTCGCGGATCCGGGACCGGACCCGGCTGGCGTACTTCAAATCAGGCGCGGCGACTCGCACGATGGGCTGCCCACCGTCGGTGAGTTCGTCCACCCCATCGTCATCCAGCACGAATAGCCGCACGCCGTGATGCTAACCACGGCGCCCGAGTCCCGGCACCGTTGCGATCAGCGAGAGTCCAACGGCGCATCGGCGTCCTTGCCGCCGCTGTCGGCGTCTCCGGCCGCGCTACCACCGCCGTTGCGAACGTCGTGCACCCGCGTCTTGTACAGACTCGCCGCGGCGGTGATCGCCAACGTGACCACAATCACACCCAGCGAGGCCAACGTCGGGATCTCCGGGACCGGAACGTGCTCGCCGCCGTTGATGAACGGCAGCTCGTTCTCGTGCAGCGCGTGCAGCAGCAGCTTGACGCCGATGAAGCCCAGGATGAACGCCAACCCCTGCGACAGGTACACCAGCCGCTTGAGCAGATCGCCGAGCAGGAAGTACAGCTGGCGCAGCCCCATCAGCGCGAACACGTTGGCGGTGAACACCAGGTAGGGCTCGCGGGTCAGGCCGTAGATGGCGGGGATGGAGTCCAGCGCGAACAGCAGGTCGGTGCTGCCCAGCGCGACGATGACGAGGAACATCGGCGTCATCAGCCGGGTGCCGTTCTCCTTGACCCACAGCCGCAGGCCGTCCCAGGTGTCGGTGAACTTCAGGTGGTTCTGCGCGAACCGGACCACCGCGTTGTCGGCGTCGTCGTCGTGTTCGGTGTCGCGGACCAGCTTGATCGCGGTGTACACCAGGAACGCGCCGAACAGGTAGAACACCCAGGAGAACTGGTTGATCGCCACCGCGCCCAATGCGATGAAGATGCCTCGGAAGATCAGCGCCAGGATGATGCCGACCAGCAGTGCCTGCTGCTGGTAGATCCGCGGCACCTTGAAGCTGGCCATGATGATCAAGAAGATGAACAGGTTGTCCACCGACAGGCTGTACTCGGTGAGCCAGCCGGCGAAGAACTCGATGCCGAACTGGCTGCCGTGGAAGAACCACGTCCACAACCCGAACGCCACCGCCAGGCTCACGTAGATGGTGAGGTAGGTGGCGGTTTCCCGGCGGGACGGCTCATGCGGGCGACGCCCGATCACGATCACGTCGAAGAGCAGGATCGCGATGGTCACACTCAGCGTGATGGCCCACTCGAGCGCAGATACGTTCATCAAACCTCCGGTCGTCGTTCAACGCCGGAGGTCTCTCCCACCGCTGCCGATCCGGGGATCGGCGGGCGGCCCGCTGCACCGGTCGTCCGAGGGCGGACGACGTGATGACGACACTGCGGCGAAGGAATACTCCCCTCCAAGTCGGCCATTGTGCCAGGCGGCCGCCCGACACGCGAAGCGGACCGCCCGAGCACGTGAGACCACTGCGGGCGCTTAGTAGTTTGTACCCGTGACGGCACCGGATCCAACACCTGAGATCCCACCGCAATATCTGCTGTCGTCCTCGGCGCCACCGCCGCGCACGCTGATCGACATCCTGCACGACACCGCGCGGCGCTACCCGGACGCGCCGGCCATCGACGACGGCACGGTACAGCTCACCTACGCCGAGCTGATCGCCGACATCAACGACAGCGTCGACTGGCTGGCCGCGCGCGGCATCGGCCGCGGCGACCGGATCGGGATCCGGATGCCGTCGGGCAGCTACGCGCTGTACGTGGCGATCCTGGCCACCCTGGCCACCGGCGCGGCCTACGTCCCGGTCGACGCCGACGACCCGGTGGAACGCGCCGAACTGGTGTTCACCGAGGCCGGCGTCGTCGCGGTGATCACCGAACAGGGTTTGGTGCGTGGGCCAGGGTCGTCGCGCGGCTGGCGCGCCACCGCGCCGCTGAGCCGCGACGACGCCTGGATCATCTTCACCTCCGGCTCCACCGGCACCCCCAAGGGCGTCGCCGTCACCCACCGCAACGCCGCCGCGTTCGTCGACGCCGAGGCACGGATGTTCCTGCAGGACAACCCGATCGGCCCCGGTGACCGGGTACTGGCCGGGCTTTCGGTGGCGTTCGACGCGTCCTGCGAGGAGATGTGGCTGGCGTGGCGGCACGGGGCGTGCCTGGTGCCGGCGCCGCGGTCGCTGGTGCGCAGCGGGATGGACCTGGGCCCGTGGCTGGTGTCCCGCGACATCACCGTGGTCTCCACGGTGCCGACGCTGGCGTCGCTGTGGCCGGCCGAGGCGCTAGAGGCGGTGCGGCTGCTGATCTTCGGCGGTGAGGCCTGCCCGCCGGAGCTGGCCGAGCGGCTCGCCGTCGACGGGCGCGAGGTGTGGAACACCTACGGTCCCACCGAGGCCACCGTGGTGGCGTGCGCGGCCCCGCTCACCGGCGGCCGCGCGGTCAGCATCGGGTTGCCGCTGCCCGGCTGGGACCTGGCCGTCGTCGACGCCGCCGGCGCACCGGTGCGCGTCGGCGAGGTCGGTGAGCTCGTCATCGGCGGGGTCGGGCTGGCCCGCTACCTGGACCCGGACAAGGACGCCGAGAAGTACGCCGCCATGCCCACCCTGGCCTGGAGCCGCGCCTACCGCAGCGGCGACCTGGTGCGGTTGGAGCAGGACGGGCTGTACTTCGTCGGCCGCGCCGACGACCAGGTCAAGGTCGGCGGCCGGCGCATCGAACTTGGCGAGGTGGACACCGCGCTGGTGAACCTGCCCGGGGTCAGCGGAGCCGCTGCCGCGGTCCGCAAGACCGCCAGCGGCACCCCGCTGCTGGTCGGCTATCTCGTCGCCGCCCCCGGCGCGGCCTTCGACATCGACTCCGCGCGCACCCGGCTGTCGCAGGTGCTGCCTGCGTCGCTGGTGCCCCGGCTGGTCGTCGTCGACGAACTGCCCACCCGCACGTCGGGCAAGGTGGACCGGGACGCGCTGCCGTGGCCGGTCGCCGGCGCCGCCACCGACGACCTGCCCGACCTCGGCGGCACACTGGGCTGGCTGGCCGGGCTGTGGCGCGAGGTGCTGGGCGCCCAGGTCGACGGGCCGGAAGCGGACTTCTTCGCCCTCGGCGGCGGATCGCTGTCGGCCGCCCAGCTGGTCGCCGCGCTGCGCCAGCGCTACCCGCAGGTCACCGTCGCCGAGCTGTACGACCATCCGCGGCTCGGCTCGCTGGCCGGCTACCTCGACGAACTGGACCCGCCGCCGGCGGTCGAGACCAGGACGGTGCGGCCGGTGTCGCGGCTGACCCAGGCGGCCCAGGTGGCGCTGTCGGTGCCGCTGGCCGCACTGACCGGGATGCAGTGGGTGGTGTGGCTGGCGCTGGCCGACAACGTCGCCGCCGAGCTGGCGCTGGTGCCGTGGGCGGCGCCGCTGAACTGGTGGTGGATCCTGGCGGGTTTCCTGCTGTTCGTCAGCCCGCTGGGCCGGATGGCGATCGCGGTGTTCGGCGCCCGGATCCTGGCAGGCACCATCGCGCCGGGTACCTACCGCCGGGGCGGGTCGGTGCACCTGCGGGTGTGGCTGGCCGAGCGGCTGGCCGAGGCCAGCGGCGCCGAGAACATGGCCGGTGCGCCGTGGCTGGTGTATTACGCCCGGGCGCTGGGCAATTCGGTCGGTAAGGGCGTCGACCTGCACTCCGCCCCGCCGGTGACGGGCATGCTCACGCTGGGGCACCGCTGTTCCATCGAACCCGAAGTGGACCTGTGCGGGCACTGGATCGACGGCGACCGGTTCCACATCGGCCCGATCACCGTCGGCAACGACGCCACCGTCGGCGCCCGCACCACGCTGCTGCCCGGCGCCGTGGTCGGGAAGAACGCCGACGTGGCACCGGGTTCCGGGGTGGTCGGCAAGGTCAAGAACGGGCAGTACTGGAAGGGTTCGCCGGCGGTGAAGTCCGGCAAGGCCAAGCATCCGTGGCCCGACCACCGGCCGCCGCGGGCACCCCTGTGGGTGGCGGTCTATGGCGTCACGTCGATGCTGCTGGGCGCGCTGCCGCTGACCGCGCTGGCCGCCGGGCTGGCCGTGATCGGCTGGGGGATCCGCGGGACGGCGTCGCTGAGCCAGGCGGTGCTGCCCGCGCTGACGTGGCTGGTGCCGGCCACCGCGGCGGCGGTACTGGTGTACGCGGTGCTGACGGTGCTCGGGGTGCGCGCGCTGGCGATCGGGCTGAACGAGGGCTACCACCCGGTGCGCAGCCGGTCGGGTTGGCAGCTGTGGGCCACCGAACGGCTGATGGACTCCGCGCGCAACTACCTGTTCCCGATCTACGCGGCGCTGCTGACGCCGTGGTGGCTGCGGCTGCTGGGCGCCAAGGTCGGTGCGGGCACCGAGATCTCGACCGCCCTGCTGATCCCCAAGTTCACCGTCGTCGAGGACGGCGCGTTCCTGGCCGACGACACCATGGTGGCGTCCTACGAACTCGGCGGCGGCTGGATCCACGTCGCGCGCGCCACCATCGGCAAGCGGGCGTTCCTCGGCAACTCCGGGATCACCCAGCCCGGCCGCCGGGTCCCCGACGACGGGCTGGTGGCGGTGCTGTCGGCCACCCCGCACAAGGCCAAGGCCGGCTCGTCGTGGCTGGGCAGCCCGCCGGTGCGGCTGCGCCGCAAGCCGACCGCCGCCGACGCGCTGCGCACGTTCCACCCGTCGGCGCGGCTGAAGGCGTTGCGCGCCATCGTCGAAACCTTCCGATTCGTGCCGGTCGTGGTGACCTTCGGCATCGGGGTGGCGGTCCTGGGTGCGCTGCAGGCGGTGGTGGCGGCGGGCTGGGGCTGGGCCGCGCTGGCCGCCGGACCGGTGCTGCTGGTCGCCGGGGCGCTGGCCTGCGGTGTCGCCGCGGTCGCGAAATGGCTTGTGATCGGCCGGATCAGCGCGATCGAGCATCCGCTGTGGTCGTCGTTCGTGTGGCGCAACGAGGTATCGGACACCTTCGTCGAGACCGTCGCCGCGCCGTGGTTCGCCCGCGCCGCGGCGGGTACCCCGGTGATGAATCTGTGGCTGCGGGCGCTGGGCGCCAAGATCGGACGCGGGGTGTGGTGTGAGACGTACTGGCTGCCGGAGGCCGACCTGGTGACCCTCGGCGACGGCGCCACCGTCAACCGCGGCTGCGTCGTGCAGACCCACCTGTTCCACGACCGCATCATGCGGATGGACACCGTCGTGCTGGAACCGGGAGCGACGCTGGGCCCGCACTGCGTCGCGCTGCCTGCGGCGCGGATCGGGGCCGGCGCCACCGTCGGGCCGGCATCGCTGGTGATGCGCGGCGACGAGGTGCCGCCGTCGACCCGCTGGCAGGGCAACCCGATCGCGCCGTGGCGCCCGCCGCGCAAGAAGCGCGGCGAGGACCCCAAACCGAAGAAGTCAGCGGCCGCGTGAGGGCCCGGAAACGGGCCGCCAAGAAGGGCGAGCCACCGGTCATCGACCCCTACCTGCCCGGCACCGGCAACTTCGGGTACCGGGCGTCGCGCTACGAGCTCGAGCTCGAGTACAAGGTGGCGATCAACCGGCTGACCGGTTTCGCCACCATCACCGCCGTGACGCTGGCCGAGCTGAAGACCTTCACGCTGGACCTGTCCCCCGCGCTGGCGGTGACGAAGGTCAGCGTCAACGGGAAACGGCCCGCGCAGTACCGCACCGCGGCGGGCAAACTGCACATCACCCTGCCCGACCGGCTGCCCGCCGGCGCGGCGATGTCCATCGCCGTCCGCTACGGCGGCACCCCGCGGCCGATCCGATCCCATTGGGGCGACGTCGGTTTCGAGGAACTCACCGAGGGCGCGCTGGTCGCCGGACAGCCCAACGGGGCGTCCTCATGGTTCCCGTGCGACGACCACCCCGCCGCCAAGGCCAGCTTCGGCATCCAGATCTCCACCGAGAGCCCGTATTACGCACTGGCCAACGGCAAGTTGCTGAACCGCCGGGCCCGGGCCGGCACGACCACCTGGACCTACGAGCAGTCCGAGCCCACCTCCACCTACCTGATCACGCTGCAGATCGGTATGTACGGCAGGCATCGGGTCGCCAAGAACGGCGTCGAGATCGCCGCGGTGCTGCCCGACCGGCTGCGCGCGGCCTTCGACCACGACTTCGGCCGGCAGGCGCAGATGATGAAGCTGTTCACCAAGTTGTTCGGCCCATACCCGCTGGCGAGCGGCTACACCGTGGTGGTCACCGACGACGACCTGGAGATCCCGCTGGAGGCGCAGGGCATCTCGATCTTCGGGGCCAACCACTGCGACGGGCACCGCGGCGCGGAACGGTTGATCGCCCACGAGCTGGCCCACCAGTGGTTCGGCAACTCGGTGACCGTGCAACGCTGGCGCCACATCTGGCTGCACGAGGGCTTCGCCTGCTACGCCGAATGGCTGTGGTCCGAGCACTGCGGGGAGCGCAGCGCCGAGCACTGGGCCCGGCACTACCACCAGCGGCTGGTCGACTCAGCACAGGATCTGGTGCTGGCCGACCCGGGGCCGCGCGACATGTTCGACGACCGGGTCTACAAGCGCGGCGCACTGACGCTGCACGCACTGCGCAACCACATCGGCGACGCGAATTTCTTTGCGCTGTTGAAGGATTGGACCACGCGCTACCGGCACAGCAGCGTGGTGACCGACGATTTCACCGGCCTGGCCGCCCACTACGCCGACGATTCGCTGCGCCCGCTGTGGGCGCGGTGGCTGTATTCGACCGACGTCCCGCCGCTGGACGCGCGGGCGTGACGGACGCGACGGCGGGACCGGCGGGGGCGGTCACCCGGGGCAGCGTGGTCCGGGTCGGGGCCGCCACCGCGGTGTCGGCGCTGTGCGGGTACTCGGTGCTGTACCTGGCCGCGCGGGATCTGGAACCCGCGGGCTTCTCCGTCTTCGGCGTGTTCTGGGGTGCGTTCGGTCTGGTGAGCGGCGCCGCGTTCGGGCTGCTGCAGGAGACCACCCGGGAGGTCCGCTCGGCCGCCGCGGCCGGCGCCGACACCGAACGCACGCACCCGATGCGGGTGGCCGCCGGCGTCGGCGTCGCCGCCGGGATCCTCCTCGCGGTGACGTCGCCGCTGTGGTCGGCACACGTGTTCGTCGAGGAGCGCCTGCTCAGCGTCGTGCTGCTGGCCGCCGGGCTGGCCGGGTTCTGTCTGCACACCACGCTGCTGGGGGTGCTGGCCGGGCTCGGCCGGTGGTCGCAGTACGGAGCGCTGATGGTGGCCGACGCGGTGGCACGGGTGGCGGTGGCCGCGGCCGCGTTCGCGGTCGGCTGGGGGCTCGGCGGCTACCTGTGGGCCACCGTCGCGGGTGCGTTCGCCTGGCTGGGGCTGCTGGCCGTCTCCCCGGTGAGCCGGGCCGCCGCCCGGATGCTGACCCCCGGCGGCACCGCGACGTTCCTGCGCGGCACCGGGCACTCGATCGCCGCCGCCGGTGCCAGCGCGGTGCTGGTGATGGGGTTCCCGGTGCTGCTCGAGGCCACCTCCGGCGGTGACCTGGGCGCCGCGGGCGGGGTGGTGATCCTGGCGGTGACGTTGACCCGGGCTCCGCTGCTGGTGCCGCTGACCGCCATGCAGGGCAATCTGATCGCGCATTTCGTCGACCAGCAGGCCCACCGGCTGCGCGCCCTGGTCGCGCCCGCCGCGCTGGTGGCCGGGCTGGGGGCGGCCGGGGTGGCGCTGGCGGCGGCGTTCGGACCGTGGCTGCTGCGGGAGGCGTTCGGCCCCGAGTACGGCGCCGACGGCACGCTGCTGGCCTGGTTCACCGCCGCCGCGGTAGCCATCGCGCTGCTGACGCTGACCGGCGCGGCGACGGTGGCCGCCGCGCTGCACCGCGCCTATTCGGCCGGCTGGCTGTGCGCCACCGTGGCCGCGGGACTGCTGTTGTTGCTGCCGCTGGATCTCGAGGTGCGCACCGTGGTGGCGCTACTGTGCGGACCGCTGCTGGGAATCGGGCTGCATCTTGGCGCACTTGCCCGGGTTTCCGCAGGCTGACCGTGTACTTTGTTGCGCATAACTACCGCCGACATGCGGTACCGCGACGTGTGGATCGTGGTGCCGGCCTATCACGAAGCAACGGTGATCAGCGAAGTGATCGCCGACCTGCGCTGCACGTTCGACCATGTCGTGTGCGTCGACGACGGCAGCCGCGACCGCACCGGTGACACCGCGCTGGCCGCGGGCGCACACGTGGTGACCCATCCGGTGAACCTCGGGCAGGGCGCGGCGATCCAGACCGGGGTGGAGTACGCCCGCCGCCAACCCGGTGCGGCGGTGTTCGCGACGTTCGACGCCGACGGCCAGCACCGCGTCAAGGACGTCATCCGGATGATCGACCGGCTGTCCACCGACGGCGCCGACCTCGTCGTCGGCACCCGCTTCGCCGGGGTGCTGACCAACGTCCCGCCGCTCAAACGGCTGGTCCTCAGATCCGCGGCCCGGCTCAGCCCGGCCAGCCGCAGGCTCGGGTTGACCGACGCGCACAACGGGCTGCGGGTGTTCAACCGCCGGGTCGCCGATGCGCTGGAACTGACGGTCAACGGCATGGGGCATGCGAGCGAGTTCCTCACCCAGGCCGACCAGAAGCGTTGGCGGGTGGTCGAAGAGCCGGTGGAGATCCTCTACACCGACTACTCCAAGTCGAAGGGGCAGCCGTTGCTCAACGGCGTCAACATCCTCTTCGAGGGCCTGCTGCGCGGAAGGAGGTCGCGGTGAACTGGATCCAGGCGCTGCTGATCCTGTCGATCCTGGCGTTGTTGGTGTACCTGTTGCGTTCCCGCAGCAGCGCCCGCACCAAGGCGTGGGTGAAGGTCGGCTACGTGCTGTTCGTGATCGCGGCCATCTACGCGATCCTGCGCCCCGACGACACCACCGTGATCGCCAATTGGGTTGGCGTGGACCGGGGTACGGACCTGCTGGAGTACCTGTTGGTGATCGCGTTCATGTTCACCACGCTGTCGACCTATCTGCGGTTCAAGGACATCGAGCTGAAATACGCGCAGCTGGCCCGCGCGGTGGCGTTGCAGGACGCCAGGGTGCCCGAGGACCGCTGACCGCTCAGCCGCGCTGCCGGAAGAACTCCACGGTGGTGGGCACGCCGTCGGCCAGCGCCACCCGCGGCCGCCAGCCCAGCACCGCCTCGGCGCGGCCGAAGTCCAGCCGGGACCGGCGCAGATCACCGAGCCGGGGCGGGTGGAACTCCGGTTCGTCGGCGGCCCCGACCGCACCGGCGATGACCGAATGTAGCTGCCGCGTCGAGGTTTCCACCCCGGTGCCGATGTTGAACCGCTGCCCCCCGCCGACGTCGGCGCCGGCCCGCACGAACGCGTCGACGACGTCGTCGACGTACACGTAGTCGCGGGTGTCGGAGCCGTCGCCGAAGATCTTGGTGGGCCGCCCGGCCAGCAGCGCCTGCGCGAAGATCGCGACGACGCCGGCCTCCCCGTGCGGGTCCTGGCGCGGCCCGTAGACGTTGGCGGGCGCGATGTGCGAGCAGTCCAGCCCATACAGGTTGCGGAACATGTTCAGGTAGACCTCGCCGCACACCTTGCTGGCCGCGTACGGCGAACTCGGGTCGACGGGCATGTCCTCCGAGGTCGGATAGCCCGGCGGGGTGCCGTAGATCGAGCCGCCCGAGGAGGTGTGCACCACCTTGCGCACCCCCGCCGCGCGGGCGGCCTCGGCCAGCCGCACGGTGCCCACCACGTTGACGCTGGAGTCGAACACCGGGTCGTCCACCGACCGCTTCACCGAGATCTGCGCGGCCAGGTGGAACACCACCTCGGGCGCGACCTCGCCGAGCAACCCGATCAGGTCCGCGTCGACGATGTCGGCCTTGACGAACTCGAAGGCGTCGTGCCGTTCGGCCGCACCGAGGTTCTCGCTGCGCCCGGTGCTCAGGTCGTCGAGCCCGACCACCGAATGACCGTCGGCGAGTAGACGATCGACCAGCGTCGATCCGATGAATCCGGCTGCCCCGGTGACCAGTGTGCGCACCGGCACACCATACCGGGGGGTGATCCGGGTCCGCCGTGTCCGTACAGTCGAGACGAGATGAACGTCGCCCGCACAGCCGCCGCGCTGATAGCGCTACAGCTGGTCATCCGGGCGGTGCTCGCGTTCGGCGGCTACTTCTACTGGGACGACCTGATCCTCGTCGGCCGGGCCGGCACCCAGGGGCTGTTGTCGCCGTCGTATCTGTTCGACGACCACGACGGTCACGTGATGCCCGCGGCGTTCCTGCTGGCCGGGGCCGTCACCCGGGTGGCGCCGCTGCAGTGGGTGGGGCCGGCGATCAGCCTGGTGGTGTTGGGGCTGCTGGCGTCGCTGGCGCTGCTGCGGGCGTTGTACGTGATCCTCGGTTGGCGCCCGGTGCTGTTGGTGCCGTTGACATTCGCGTTGTTCACCCCGCTGGCGGTGCCGGCGTTCGCGTGGTGGGCGGCGGCGCTGAACTCGCTGCCGATGCTGACCGCGATGGCGTGGGTGTGCGCTGACGCGATCCTGCTGCAGCGCACCGGGGATCGGCGCTATGCGGTCACCGGCGCGCTGGCCTATCTGGGCGGGTTGCTGTTCTTCGAGAAGACGGCGATCGTGCCGTTCGTCGCGTTCACCGTCGCCGCGCTGTACTGCCATGTCACTGGCACCGGATCGGTGCGCGAGGTGTGGCGCCGCGGGGTGCGGCTGTGGCTGTCCTGCCTGGCACTGACCGCGGTGTGGATCGGGGTCTACCTGGTGGTGGTCGACCAGCAGCGCTGGAGTTTCGACCTGGCGATGACGTGGGATCTGTTGCGGCGCTCGTTCACTCACGGGATCGTGCCGGGTCTGGTTGGGGGGCCGTGGGATTGGCAGCGCTGGGCGCCGGCGTCGCCGTGGGCGGTGCCCCCGCCGGCAGTGATGGTGATCGGCTGGCTGGTGCTGGCGGCCGTCGTCGCGGTGACGATGTGGCGCAAGCACCGGCTGGCGGGCGTGTGGCTGGCCGCGCTGGGCTACGCGGTGGCCTGCCAGGTGCCGATCTATCTGATGCGCTCGTCGCGGTTCACCGCGCTGGAGTTGGCGCAGACGCTGCGGTACCTGCCGGATCTGGTGGTGGTGCTGGCGCTGCTGGCCGCGGTCGGGCTGTGCGCCCCGAACCGGGCCCGGTCGGGGTGGCTGGACGCCTCGCGGGCCCGGTCGCTGGCGATCACCGGGGCGTCGGTGCTGGTGGTCGCGAGCTCGCTGTATTCGACGGCGACGTTCCTGGTCAGCTGGCGGGACAACCCCGCGGTCGGCTATCTGCACAACGCCAGGGCGGGGTTGGCGGTCGCGTACGCCGCGTCGGAGGCGCCGATGTTGGACCAGGAGGTCGATCCGCTGGTGCTGCAGCGGGTGGCGTGGCCGGAGAACCTGGCCAGCCACATGTTCGCCCTGCTCCGGGACCGTCCCGAATTCGCCTCTGCGACAACCGAACTGAGGATGCTCGACCGCTCCGGCAACCTGGTGGACGCGCAGGTCACCTGGGTGCGGTCCATCGTCGCCGGGCCGCAACCCAACTGCGGCTACCTGGTCCAGCCGGATTTCCCGGCCCGGATGCCGCTGGACGGGCCGCTGCTGCCCGCCGACTGGACCGCCGAGATCAACTACCTGGCCAACAGCGACGGCTCGATGATGGTGTCGCTGTCCGAGGGCGACGAGGTGAAGGTGCCGGTGCGCCCGGGCCTGAACCGGGTGTACGTGCGGATCCCCGGCGCCGGCGACGCGATCACCGTGCGGGCCAACACCGCCGCGCTGTCGGTGTGTGTCGCGTCCGGGCCGGTCGGCTTCGTCGCACCCAGGTGAACCGTCGCGGGGCCGGTAGCGGCAGGGTCCACACAACTACCGCCACTGCACGCTCGCGGGCTTGGCACCCACCGAACGTGCACTCCTGGTAGCGGCAGGGCCCACACAACTACCACCACTGCACGCTCGCGGGGTTGGCACCCGCCAGCTGCTGCAGGAGAGTTGAAGGGAGACGAAAGGTCGACCCGAAGGTAGTGGAGCCGCCTGGGGGAATCGAACCCCCGACCTATTCATTACGAGTGAATCGCTCTGCCGACTGAGCTAAGGCGGCGTGCCGGGGCGGTGAACGCTCCGCGAGGAGCGGTCGACGCCGTCGGCGGCCTGAAGTCTACGGCAGGGCCCGCCGCGGACCCAACTCAGCTGCGCAGCGCCTGACCGATCGTGCCGACCATGGCGTCGACCGCGAATTTCGGCTTGACGTTGACCGCCAGCGCTTCGCGGCAGTCCAGCACCGCCTCGATGCAGCGCAACAACTTGTCCGGCGCGGCGTGCGCCGCCAGCGCGGCGACCTTGTCGTTCATGTCGGGATGGTTCGGGGTGATGCCGCCCGCCCCCGAGGCCACCAGCAACGCGTCCCGGAAGTAGGTGGCCAGGTCGATCAGCGCGCGGTCCAGCGCGTCCCGCGACGCCCGGGTCTGCCGCGACTTCTGCCGTTTCTCCAAGTCCTTGATCGCGCCGGCCGCCCCGCGCATGGTGCCCGCGGTGCCCTTGCCGGTGCCGCCCGCCCCCAGCGCGGTGCGCAGCTCCTCAGCCTCGGCCTCGTCGCGACCCTCGGTGAGCGCCCTGGCCTCGGCTTCGGCGGTGGACACCAGTTCCTCGGCCGCCGCGTACGCCCGCGCGGGCGTGGCGGCGTCGCGCGCCAGCCCGAGCGCCCGCAGCCGGCGCGCCCTGGCCTGCTCATCGACGGCCAGCCGGCGGGCCCGCCCGACGTGGCCGCCGCTGACCGAGGCCGCCCACCGTGCGGTCTGCTGGTCCAGGCCGTCGTTGTCCACCAGTACCTGGGCGATCGCGTCCACCCGCGGGGTGACCAGCGCGACGTGCCGGCACCGGGACCGCAGCGTGATCGCGATGTCCTCCGGGTCCACCGACGGCGCGCACAACAGGAACACCGTCGACGGCGGCGGCTCCTCGACCACCTTCAGCAGCGCGTTGGCCGCGCCCTCGGTCAACCGGTCGGCGTCCTCGACGACGACGATCTGCCAGCGCCCGGTGCCCGGCCGGCGCGACGCGATCTGCACGATGGTGCGCATCGCGTCGACCCCGATGGACAGCCCCTCCGGGATGATGCGGCGCACGTCGGCGTGGGTGCCCGCCATCGTGGTGGTGCAGGCCCGGCACTGCCCGCAGCCGGGCGCCCCGTCGCCCGTGCACTGCAGCGCCGCGGCGAAGCACAGCGCGGCCACCGACCGGCCCGAGCCGGGCGGACCGGTGATCAACCAGGCGTGCGTCATGGTCCCGATCTCGTTCGGACCTGCCGTGTGAGTCGAATCACCGCGGGCCGCCCGCGCCGCGGCGACCAGTTCCGACACCACCGCGTCCTGGCCGACCAGCCGCTCGAAAACAGCACTCATCGCCGATAACAGTAATGCTGCGAACCGACACGTCCGTCCCAGACGCCCCGTGGCCGTCCGCGCCGCCCGATACGGTTAGACGCGATGGACGCCGAACCGATCGAGACCGGACGAATCCGCGCATTCGTCCGCTGGGTCGCGCGTACGCCGTGGCCGGTGTTCACCCTCGGCATGCTGCAGGCCGACATCATCGGTGCCCTGCTGGTCCTCGGCTTCCTGCGGTTCGGGCTGCCCCCGGAGGACCGGATCCAGCTGCAGGACCTGCCGGCCTACAACCTGGCGATCTTCCTGGGCTACCCGTTTATCTCGTTCACCTGCGCGTCCTACCTGACGCTGCGGATGCTCATCCCCGTGATGCGCTGGCAGCGCCGCGACATGCTGCTCGGCGACCGCGGCGACCCGGCCGACACCGAGGTGGCCCGCATGCGGGCGCTGAAGATGCCGTTCTACCGCTCGCTGATCAGCGCCACCAACTGGCTGCTGGGCTCGGTGGTGTTCATCGTGGCCAGCTGGCCGGTGGCCAGCAAGTCCGCCCCCGTGGTGGCCGTCGCGACCGGGCTGGGCGCCACCGCCACCGCGATCATCGGGTACCTGCAGTCCGAGCGGGTGCTGCGCCCGGTGGCCGTGGCCGCGCTGCGCGGCGGGGTGCCGGAGAACTTCCGGGCCCCCGGGGTGATCCTGCGTCAGGTGCTGACCTGGGTGCTGTCCACCGGGGTGCCGGTGCTGGCCATCGTGCTGGCGCTGGTCGCCAGCAAGTTCGAGGTGCTCACCGCCCCCGCCGACCGGTTGACCACGACGATCCTGCTGCTGGCCATCGCCGCGCTGGTCATCGGGCTGTCCAGCACGGTGCTGGTGGCGATGTCGATCGCCGACCCGCTGCGCCAGCTCCGCTGGGCGCTCGGGGAGGTGCAGCGCGGCAACTACAACGCCCACATGCAGATCTACGACGCCAGCGAGCTGGGCCTGCTGCAGGCCGGCTTCAACGACATGGTGCGCGACCTGGCCGAACGGCAGCGCCTGCGCGACCTGTTCGGCCGCTACGTCGGGGAGGACGTGGCCCGCCGCGCGCTGGAGCGCGGCACCGAGCTCGGCGGCCAGGAACGCGACGTGGCCGTGCTGTTCGTCGACCTGGTGGGCTCCACCCACCTGGCCGCCACCATCCCCGCCGCCGAGGTGGTCAACCTGCTCAACGACTTCTTCCGGGTGGTCGTCGACACCGTCAACCGGCACGGCGGCTTCGTCAACAAGTTCCAGGGCGACGCCGCGCTGGCCATCTTCGGCGCCCCGATCGAACATCCCGACGCCTCCGGCGCCGCGCTGGCCGCCTCCCGCGAACTGCACGACGAACTCATCGAGGTGCTGGGCGAGACCGACTTCGGCATCGGGGTGTCGGCGGGCCGGGCGATCGCCGGCCACATCGGTGCCCAGGCCCGCTTCGAGTACACCGTGATCGGCGACCCGGTCAACGAGGCGGCCCGGCTGACCGAGCTGGCCAAGCTCGAGCCCGGCCACGTGCTGGCCTCGGCGGTCGCGGTGAGCGAAGCCCTGGACTCCGAGGCGCTGTGCTGGGACGTCGGCGAGGTCGTCGAGTTGCGCGGCCGTACCGCGCCGACGCAGCTGGCCCGGCCGGTGAACCTGGTCTCGCCCAAGGAAGTTCCGCGCGAAGTCGCAGGCGACCGCGGCTGAGCCCGGCTAGGCCTTCTTGGCGGCCTTCTTCGTCGCCTTCTTGGCCGGCGACTTCCTGGCGGCCTTCTTCTTGACCGGGCCGCGGGCCCGGCGGTCGGCGAGCAGTTCGGCGGCGCGTTCGTCGGTGATGGACAGCACGTCGTCGCCCTTGCGCAGGCTGGCGTTGGTCTCCCCGTCGGTCACGTACGGGCCGAACCGGCCGTCCTTGATGACCATGGGTTTCCCGGAGACGGGGTCGGTCCCGAGTTCGCGCAGCGGCGGGGTCGCGGCCCGCTGCCCGCCGCGACGCTTGGGCTCGGCGTAGATCTTCAGCGCCTCGTCGAGGGTGATGGTGAACATCTGCTCCTCGGTGGCCAGCGACCGGGAGTCGGTGCCGCGCTTGAGGTATGGCCCGTAGCGGCCATTCTGCGCGGTGATCTCCTCACCGTTGTCCGGATCCACCCCGACCACGCGCGGCAGTGACAGCAGCTTGAGCGCGTCCTCGAGCGTCACGGTCTCGATGTCCATCGAGCGCAACAGCGACCCGGTGCGCGGTTTCGGCCCCGTCGGCTTCTTGCCCTTCTTCGCCGTCGCGCCGGCCTCACCGTCCTCCGGAGGTTCTTCCGGGAGCACCTCGGTGACATACGGGCCGTAACGGCCGTCCTTGGCCACGATCTCGTGTCCGGTTTCCGGGTCGATGCCCAGAGATCGGCCCTCTTGCGGTGTGGCGAAAAGCTTTTCGGCGAGTTCCAGGGTCAGCTCGTCGGGCGTCAGATCGTCCTTGAGGTTGGCGCGCTGCGGTTTGAGCTCACCGTCCTCGCCGACGACCATGCGCTCGAGGTACGGGCCGTTGCGGCCGACCCGGACGTTGACCGCGCGACCTTCGGAGTCGTCGAAGAGCTTGATGGAGTTGACTTCTCGCGCGTCGATCTCTTCGAGGTTGCCGCCGACGAGCTTCTTGAGCCCACCGGCGCGGGCGATCGAACCCTCGACCCCGTGCTCACCGCCGAAGTAGAAGTTGTTGAGCCAGTTGGTCCTTCGCTCGTTACCCGCGGCGATCTCGTCGAGTTCGTCTTCCATCGCGGCAGTGAAGTCGTAGTCGACGAGCCGACCGAAGTGCTGCTCGAGCAGGCCGATGACGGCGAACGCCACCCACGACGGCACCAGCGCGCTGCCCTTCTTGTGCACGTAGCCGCGGTCCTGGATGGTCTTGATGATCGAGCTGTACGTCGACGGCCGGCCGATGCCCAGATCCTCGAGCGCCTTGATCAGCGAAGCCTCGGTGTAGCGCGCCGGCGGGCTGGTGGTGTGCCCGTCGGCGGTCAGGTCCTTGGCGTCGACGCGCTGGCCCTGGGTCAGGTTCGGCAGCCGGCTCTCGGCGTCGTCGGACTCGCCGCCGGCCTGCTCGTCGATGCTCTCGACGTAGGCCTTCAGGAAGCCGGGGAACGTGATGGTGCGCCCGGAGGCGTTGAACACCACCTGCTCACCCGAGGCCGCAGTGCCGGCGATGCGCAGGCTCAGCGTGGTGCCACGGGCGTCGGCCATCTGCGAGGCGACGGTGCGCTGCCAGATCAGCTCGTAGAGCCGGAACTCGTCGGTGTCGAGCTGGCTGTGCAGCTGGCCGGGGGTCTTGAAGACGTCACCGGCCGGCCGGATGGCCTCGTGGGCCTCCTGGGCGTTCTTGACCTTGCGGGTGTACTGCCGCGCGGTCGGGTGGACGTACTCCTCGCCGTAGAGCTGGCGGGCCTGGTTGCGCGCGGCGTTGATGGCCGACTGCGACAGCGTGGTCGAGTCGGTACGCATATAAGTGATGTAGCCGTTCTCGTACAGCCGCTGCGCGATGCTCATCGTGCGCTCCGAGGAGAACCGCAGCTTGCGGCCCGCCTCCTGCTGCAGCGTCGAGGTCATGAACGGCGCGTAGGGACGCCGCGTGTAGGGCTTCTGCTCGACGGAGGCGACCGACAGCTGCGCGCCGCGCAGCCCGGTGGCCAGCGCGTTGGCGGCGGCCTCGTCGAGGACCAGCACCTCGTCGGGCTTCTTGACCACGCCGAGGGAGTCGAAGTCGCGTCCGGTGGCCACCCGGCGGCCGTCGACGGTGTTGAGCTTGGCGATGAACGTCGGCGGGCTGGCCTGTGAGTCGGAGACGCTGGCGTCCAGCTCGGCGGTGACGTCCCAGTAGCCCGCGCTGCGGAACGCCATCCGCTCGCGTTCACGCTGCACGATGATGCGGGTGGCCACGGACTGCACACGGCCGGCCGACAGCTTCGGCGCGACCTTCTTCCACAGCACGGGGCTGACCTCGTAGCCGTAGAGGCGGTCCAGGATGCGGCGGGTCTCCTGCGCGTCGACCAGGGCGTTGTCCAAGTCGCGGGGGTCTTCGGCGGCGGCCCGGATGGCCGGCTCGGTGATCTCGTGGAACACCATCCGCTTGACCGGGATGCGCGGTTTGAGCGTCTCGAGCAGGTGCCAGGCGATCGCCTCGCCCTCGCGGTCGCCGTCGGTGGCCAGATAGAGCTCGTCGACGTTCTTGAGCTTGTCCTTCAGCTCGGCGACGGTGGCCTTCTTGTCCGGGCTGATGATGTAGAGCGGTTCGAAGTTGTGGTCGACGTCCACCCCGAGCCGGGCCCACGGCTCCGACTTGTACTTCGCTGGCACGTCGGCGGCGTTGCGCGGCAGGTCACGGATGTGCCCGCGGGAGGATTCGACGATGTAGTTGGAGCCGAGATAGCCCGCGATCTTGCGCGCCTTGGTCGGCGACTCGACAATGACGAGCCGCCGGACACGTCCGTTTGTACCGCTGTCGCGGTCCGCGTCAGCCACGTTCGTCTAGCTCCACTTCTGTGCTGCCTGCAGGTCCGGATGCATTCATCCGACCCGCTCCGGCAACTGACAATTTCGCACCCCACGCCTGTGGACGCAAACTGACCCCCCTGCCCCCCACGTCCGCGAGTCGGCTAGACCCGCGGCCACTGCGACAACGCTTCGGGGTTCTCCGGCGGTTCCCCCACGTTCTCTACCAGGCGCAATAGCCGCCGTCGCCCGCTGATCCGCAGTGCTGGCCGGGCCCCCCTGGTGCCGATCAGAGTCGGCGCGATGCCGATCCTCATCATCGCCGATGCCAGTGGCGAATGCGTGTCGGGGGCGTGCGGGTCCAGCCCGAGCAAGTACCGGTCGGCCTCCGGGCTGCCCGCGGCCAGCGTCCAGGCCCGCAGTTCCCGGGGTCCGGGCAGCCACTGCGCGGGCACCGTCTTGACCGCTCCGCGGGTCCATTCGGTGGCGATCCCGACCAGCCGGTCGTCCACCGAGGTGCGCACCAGCGGGGTGTTCTCGTCGGTGCGGGCGATCTCCGGCTCCAGCCCGGCGTCGGCGATCATCTCGGCCAGCGCTTCGGCGCGCCAGAGCGCCTCCACCACGACCGAAAGCCGGGCGGCCCCGGCCACCTGCACCACTTGGCCTTGAGCTGCCAGGATGCCCGTCAGGTCGGCCAGAGCCGGGGGCACCGACTCGGCCGAGAAGAAGGACAGCTGGCTCACACAACTGACACTAAGGCAGCCCGCCCGCGCAGAAGGGATGCCGGGCCGCCGCGGCCACCCGGGTCGCCCCCGCCGGAGCGCTCCCGCGTCGGCCCGACCGAAACACCCCGACGAACACAGAGAACCCCCGCGCCCTCCGGGAGGGACGACGCGGGGGTGCTCAGAAATGCCGGTCGAGCCGAAAGGCTCGATGGTCCTGGTGGGCCTACTTCAACCTCAGACGGCCCGCACTCCGGTGGCTTGCGGCCCCTTGGGGCTCTGGCCAACCTCGAACTCGACCTTCTGGTTCTCTTCCAGGGTGCGGAAGCCGCTGCCCTGAATTTCCGTGTAGTGGACGAACACGTCAGCGGAGCCGTCTTCGGGGGCGATGAAGCCGAACCCCTTCTCCGCGTTGAACCACTTCACAGTTCCCTGTGGCATCTTTCGTACTTTCCTTCTCTTATTCACCGGGGCGGCCCGCCGTCTTTCGGCAGACCGGGCCCGTTCCGACCGCCATACCTTCGTGGAGTGCTCGGAACTCGACCCGACCTACAACCCTCGCAGGAACCGCGATCGCAACGTCGTTCCTGCGAGTGCTGGTACACGAACACAGAAGCTGCGACCGCGATCAGTCAATCACGTTCCGGCCTGCGGCGACAGTCTCGAATCGATCCCGTAGTGAACAATTCACGTGCGACCGCGTTTCGACGGGGTTAACTCGACTTCCAGGAGGTTCACAGGTGGCGGATGCGGCGCCGGATTTCGGCCGCGAGCTGCTCGCCTGCGCGGTCGAGGGCACACCGGCCGGCGAGCATCCGCTGCGCCACGTGGCCGATCTGCCGCCCCGGCGCGCACGCACCCTGGCCTGGCCACATTGGGCGGACGCAGATGTGGTGCGGGCGTTCCATGATCACGGGATCGAGGCGCCGTGGTCGCATCAACTGGCCGCGGCGGAGCTGGTTCGCGACGGACGCCATGTCGTGCTGAGCACCGGCACAGCGTCGGGAAAATCACTGGCGTACCAACTGCCGATATTGACGGCAATGACGGCCAATCCGCGTTGCCGGGCGCTGTACATGTCACCGACGAAGGCGCTCGGTCACGACCAGCTGCGCGCGGCGGCAGAGCTGACCGCCGCGGTGCCGGCGCTGGCCGATGTGGCCCCGACGGCCTATGACGGGGACAGTCCGACCGAGGTCCGCCGGTTCGCGCGGGAGCGCTCCCGGTGGCTTTTCTCCAACCCGGACATGATCCATCTGTCGATGCTGCGCAACCACGCCCGCTGGGCGGTCTTCCTGCGCCATCTGCGGTATGTCGTGGTCGACGAATGCCACTACTACCGAGGCATTTTCGGCTCGAATGTGGCCATGGTGCTGCGCCGGCTGCTGCGGCTGTGCGCCCGCTATTCGCCGTCCGGCGGCATGCCCACGGTGATCTTCGCCAGCGCCACCACCGCCCAGCCCGCGGTCACGGCCTCCGAACTGATCGGCCAGACCGTGGTGGAGGTGACCGACGACGGCTCCCCGCAGGGCGCGCGCACGGTGGCGCTGTGGGAGCCGGCTCTGGTCGAGGATCTGGTGGGTGAGAACGGGGCCCCGGTGCGCCGCTCGGCGGGCGCCGAGGCCTCCCGGGTGATGGCGGACCTGATCGCCGAGGGCGCACGAACTCTGACGTTCGTGCGGTCGCGCCGCGGCGCCGAGCTGACCGCGCTCGGCACGCAGGCCCGGTTGACCGATACAGCGCCGGAGCTGGCGCAGCGGGTGGCGTCGTATCGTGCGGGCTACCTCGCCGAGGACCGGCGCCGGCTCGAGCGGGCGCTGGCCGACGGTGAACTGCGCGGTGTGGCAACGACGAACGCGCTCGAGCTCGGCGTCGACATCGCCGGTCTGGACGCCGTGGTGCTGGCCGGGTTCCCGGGCACGGTGGCGTCGTTCTGGCAGCAGGCGGGGCGGGCGGGCCGCCGCGGCCAGGGTGCGCTGGTGATCCTCGTGGCCCGCGACGATCCGTTGGACACCTACCTCGTGCACCATCCCGCGGCGCTGTTGGACAAGCCGATCGAACGCGTGGTGATCGATCCGGGCAACCCGTATGTGCTTGGGCCGCAGCTGCTCTGCGCGGCTACCGAGCTGCCGCTGACCGACGCCGAGGTGCGGATGTGGGACGCCGAGTCGGTGGCGGACGCGTTGGTCGACGACGGGTTGCTGCGCCGGCGTCCGACCGGGTACTTCCCCACCCCGGGCGTCGACCCGCATCCGGCCGTCGACATCCGCGGCGCCACCGGCGGACAGATCGCGATCCTGGAGGCGGGTACCGGGCGGATGCTGGGCAGCACCGGGTCGGGGCAGGCACCTGCGTCGGTGCATCCGGGCGCGGTGTACCTGCACCAGGGCGACAGTTATGTGGTCGACTCCTTGGATTTCGAGGACGGTATCGCGTTCGTGCATGCCGAGGATCCCGGCTACACGACGTTCGCCAGGGAGCTCACCGACATCGACGTCACCGGCGAGGGCGAACGTGCGGCGCACGGGCCGGTCACGGTCGGCCTGGTCCCGGTGTCGGTGCGCAACACCGTCACCGGGTACCTGCGGCGCCGCCTTGACGGGGAGGTCATCGACTTCGTCGAGCTGGACATGCCGACCAGCGCACTGGACACCATGGCGGTGATGTGCACGATCACCCCGGAAGCGTTGCAGGACATCGGCATTCATCCCCTTCGAGTACCCGGGTCGCTGCACGCCGCCGAGCACGCGGCGATCGGGTTGTTGCCGCTGCTGGCCAGCTGCGACCGCGGGGACATCGGCGGGGTATCCACCGCGGTCGGTCCCGTCGACGGGCTGCCAACGATATTCGTCTACGACGGCTATCCCGGCGGTGCGGGTTTCGCCGCGCGGGGGTTCGCGATGATCGCGCAGTGGTGGGAGGCCACGGCGGCGGCGATCGAGGCCTGCGAGTGCCCGATGGGTTGCCCGTCCTGCGTCCAGTCACCCAAGTGCGGGAACGGCAATGATCCCCTGGACAAGGACGGCGCGGTGCGGGTGTTGCGGCTCGTGGTCGGTGCACTGGCCAGTTACGCGCGCAACGACCGACCCCTCGACGATCGCCAGTGAATCCGAACCATGACCAGGATCCGCGCCGTCGCGGTTCCGGTTCGATGCCGAAAATACGCCCTGACCACTGCTGTCGCAACTGTTGTGGGTTTCGCTCGGTAGGATGACCGCCATGACCCACGACTGGTTGCTCGTGGAAACGCTCGGTGACGAGCCCGCGGTCGTGGCCGACGGTGTGCGGACCAAGAACCTGATCCCGGTCGCGACGTATCTGCGCCGCCACCCGCACCTGATGCCGATCCAGACCGCGATCGGGGAGACGGTGCGCGCCAAGGGACCGCTGAGCAGCCTGACCCCGAAGAACGACCGGGTGATCTGCACCGAAGTCGTCCAGATGACCGACGGGTACATCCACGGCGTCCAGCTCTGGGTCGGATCGCCGTCCGAGACGCCGCCGCCGCGCCCGGAGGTCGGCCCGCAGATCTGGGATCTGGCCGCCGGCGTGGCCATCGACACGCCGGAGTCGTTGCGCATCATCGGATGGGATCCCCACGCCCCCGCGCACGGGCGCCCGTTCGCCGGCGGACTGTCCACCCGTCACGTCACCCGGCGGGAAGCCGACACACTGAGCATGATCATCAATCCCGAAGAGGGCCGGGCGATCTGTGACACCTGGGAAGTCAACGACTATCGCGGTGAACGGATCACGGTCGGTTTCGTGACGCGGTTCGTGCCGGAGCTGCTGCCCGACGGCGCCCAGCACGTGATCTGCCGGGGGATGAGTTGGCGCAGCGTCCGTGAGTCGCCGACGATCCAGGAAGACCTTCTGGCGCAACGGATCCTGAACTCCTTGGCCGAACCGGGGGTGTACCGCGCGCTCGTCGACCCGCGGCACTGGACCCTGCTGAAGTGGCTCGGGGACCCGCTGCCCTTCATCGACTGGCGCGCGCAGATCGTCGGTGAGCGGGCGTTCCACCCCGACGACCTGCCCACCGTGCAGGCGCTGACGGCGCAGTTCGGCCTCGCGCCGGTGTCCGGGGTGCTGCGGATGGTCGCCCCCGACGGCGGCTGGGTCGCTGCGCACATGACCGTGCAGTCCGTCGAGCTCGACACCGGCATCTACGCCGCGCTGGTGTCCTGGCGGCTGCCCACACCCGACGAGCTCGCCGCCGCCGGGATCGCCGGGCGGGAATCACTGAATCCCCGAAAGTCACGGTCGCGCAAGGAGAAATCTGCCAAGCACTAGCCGGCGGGCCGGCAATTCGACCTCAGCCGGCGGGCCGGCAATTCGACCTCAGCCGGCGGGCCGGCAATTCGACCTCAGCCGGCGGGCCGGCAATTCGACCTCAGCCGGCGGGGCCCGCGCGGGCCACCCCCCGGGCCGGACCGGTGCCGGGCAGCGCCAGACCCGGCGCGGCCTCGACGGTGACCACCACGTCGAGCCCGTCGACCGTGCACGCCACGCTGGTGGTGTCCATGGCGCGGGCCAGGTCCGCGGCGCGCGCACAGGCGCTCGCCGCACCGGCGCCGACGTGGGCCGCACCGGCCAGCGCCGCCAGATCGGCGGCGGCCTGCGCGCGGTGCCGGGCGATGACCGCCGCGGACACGGTGGCCCCACCGGCCATCACCAGCATCAGCGCGGCACTCATCACCGCCGCGACCACACTGGCCGAACCCCGCTCATCGCGCCATCGGCTCGGCGGCGGCGACCGCACGGGCAGTGATCGGGAATCCCAGCAGCAGAGGCGATTTCGCCGTGACGGTGGCGACGACGAAGTCCCCGTCGCGGTGCAGCGCCACCACCGCACCCTGCGGCGCGACCGTCCGGGCCGCCCGCTCGGCAGTCCCGCCATCCCCACGAGCCGCCAGCCGCGCGGCTTCCCGCGCGGCGTCGACACAGCGGACCTGGAACGACGCCGCGGTGAGCCCGGCCAGGCAGATGACCAGCACGGCGACCATCGCGAGGACGCCGAAAGCCGCCTCCACCGTGACGATTCCGGCGTCACCACCTAGGTGCTGGTGTTCAGCGCACGGCTGATGATGTTGGTCAGCGCGCTCACGATCGAGTCCCCGGTGACCACGCTGTAGAGGATGGCCCCGAAAGCGGCCGCGGCTTTGTTTATCTGCCCCTGCCGCGTTGGGTCATTCGTAAAAACGGTCTTCTGAACTGGGTGGTTATGGCCTGTCGCAGGCGATCGGGTTGTTGAGGGACGTTTGGCACGATGCTTACGCGTGAGGG